>NOXC01000010.1 GCA_003265435.1 Cellvibrionaceae bacterium AOL6 | reverse complement strand
CAATGATCCCCACCGAACCTGTGATCAGGCCCACCCAAAAATAGCGCCGGTCAGGCAAAACGATGGGCGGGAGCGTTACTGGCCGAAACAAGGTATAGACAATAAGACCCAACACAAGCATCAGCGGTAGGGTTTCGCCGATAAATCGTGCAATAAAGAAGGTCGTCAGGGCTGCGCCCAATACCCCCCCCAGCGCAAAAGGCATCAGCATACTTGGACGCAGATATCGAATTAAGTAATAACTGCGCGCAGCATTATTAAACACCTGCACAATCCCGTGAACGGGTACCAGTGCCCTGACAGGTATCACTGTACTCATCGCCGCGTACATCAATACACCACCGCCCATACCGGTAAGCGATGTAATGAAAGACGTCACCAACACTGCGGTGGCGAGGAGCGCGAGTACGCCCTCGCTGAGCTCGATAACTGGCACGCTGTGCACTACCTTTTCAATTCTTAATGCGCACCATGGTAGTGGCTTTTGCGGAATTCGTTAGAGTCCAGATCGTGTCGAGGCGGGGTGCCAGCGGCGGGAACTTGTCTAGGTAAATGATGTGCTTGACGCGAAGAAACACTCAGGGGAGACCGAAAGACCGGGTGACGCAAGCTCACTGCTCTATCAACTGGCCAAGCGCTGCGATACCAGGCTCAATTTTTTCAATAGGTATCGCGCCGAACCCCAACCTCATATAATGCTTAGGCGCGCTTTGGGGATCAGAAAAATGTATCGCTCCTGGCTCAATGAGAATCCCGTGTTTTGCAGCTCGCCACGCGAGCTTCTCGGTATTTATTGATTCAGGCGCGCGCAACCAAATCGATGTCGCCCCAACGCTATTTGTCAGCATTGCCATACTGGGTAGATACTCGGCTATCGCCGCAATCATCATACGTTGCTTATCCGCATAGTGTTCGCGGATCTTACGCAGATAGGTATCGTAGTACCCCTGACGAAAGAACAAAGCGAGTTGGCGCTGATTGTGAATGGGCGCATGCCGGTACATCAGCCTTCGTAGAGCGCGTGCTTCTGTGATGAGTTCCTCATTCGCGACCATAAAGCCTAGACGGATACCCGGCGCGATCGCTTTTGACATACTGCCGATATAGATCACACGATTTTGGGAATCCAGGGCACTCAACGCAGGCTGCGCTTCATTCTGCAGGTTTATTTCTACATCGTAGTCGTCTTCTATCAATACGATGTCGTATTTTTCAGCCAGCTCTAGCAGGTGTTTTCGGCGTGTTGGCGACATCACTGCGCCGGTCGGCACCTGATGACTTGGCGTTAAGTAGAGGTAGTCAAGCTGCGCCAGGCGTGGGATGGTGTCCTCATTTAACACTAAGCCTTCATCATCTACCTGAAAATAGTGAAGGTCAGCATTAAACGTGGAGAATATATTCTTCGCATCAGGAAAACCCGGGTCTTCAAGCCCAACCTTCGTCTCCGCGCTCATCAACAAATTGGCTATCAAATATAGCGAATTCTGGGTACCTATCGTCACCAATATATCGTTGTCAGACGCGTAGATACCGCGCCGCGGAAGTATTTTTCCTCTGAGCTGCTCGATCAGCATGGGGTCATCGCCATCTACCCAATCATGAGCCCAGTATTTGTCGGTGTAACTGCTATTCGCTTTCATTCCGCACTCGCGCCAACTGCGCTCAGGAAACAAGCGAGTCTCGGTTTGTCCATAGAGGAACGGAAACTCAAACTGCGCCCAATTGCTGGGCTTCACAATGTTCCTTCTATTACCCGGCTGCGTTTTAAACCGCGCATCCCAATCGACACACTGATGATCTAGGTCCGCAGCAATCTGATTAACGAGGTCCTGTTCCTGACGACTCGTATTGACGAAATAGCCCAAACGGGGCTTGGAAATCAAATAATCTAGATCAACGAGGTCGTCGTAAGTCTGCATCACCGTATTGCGTGAAACACCTAGCATCTTTGCCATGTTACGTGACGACGGCAATGCGCTATCCGATGGGAATTTTCCTGCTAGGATCATCGACACTAGATGTTCATGGACCTGATCGCGCAATGTGCGTTCAGGGTCAAATTCGATATGAATGAGTTGTTCAGACATGTCAACATTTCCCAATACAGCCTTGGGGTTAAGAGGGATCACTACACTCTAGTGATTAGCAACCTACGGGCCAACCCCCTGCTCGCCTTTCACTCCCACGCTTCAAGTACGCTTGAACCCCGTTTAGCCCAACTTAAAGGCATTCTTTAGTCACTCACTCGCGATTAAAGGCAAGGTCGGGCACGTCGTCAAATTCCTCTTTTTGCCCCTCCATAGTGCGCGCAAATAAAAAGGATGCATTCAACGCACTTTCATGGTGCCCGTAAAAAAACAATAGATGTTTATGCACTACCGTGCGCCGCGATATGGTCACCTCGACCACTGCATAAAGACCACAAGACCAGACTAAAAGCCGCGCCCCCCCACAAAAAATCAAGCTCTCTTTCTGAGCCCCATGCATGTTCTCAGCTTCAGAGGCACCAATTCTTGCATAGCTCTGCACTGCGATAGCGCCATGAAAAATGGCCATCCCCTCGCCATCCCACCAGCGGGATGGTTTTTCACTGGTCCGTGCTTTTGCGGTTTCTGGTTCTATGGCTAACGAAGGGCTTGCGTTAGCTTGATAAAAAGCAAGGGACGCCACCGAAAGAGACCTGCGCGCGTGGTGACTGAAGTTTAATGTTACGTGAGAGACGAGATATGAATTTGGCCAGAGTAAAAAAGCCCCTGACATTGTCCATAGCAACGGCTGTTGCACTGTCATCCAATGCGAACGCGAATAAGCTCGAAGAACTGATTGTCACCGCACAAAAACGTGCTGAAAACAATCAGGAAGTGCCTATCGCCGTGACGGCGATGAACGCTGAAATGCTCGAGGACGCCGGCATCACGAATGTCACCGGCGTTGCCTACCGTACGCCGAATTTGAGCATGGGTGAATTTAATCCCGCACAACCTCAAATTTATATTCGAGGAATAGGCTCTAACGGTGACGGCGCGGCAAGTGGCGAACAATCTGTCGCGATGTTTATTGACGGAGTGTATGTCAATCGCAGTGCAGGCGCAGGTCTTGAGCTCTTCGACATCGAAACCATTGAAGTATTGCGCGGGCCCCAAGGTACTCTGTGGGGGAAAAACGCGATTGCTGGAGCCATCAACGTCACGACGAAGAAGCCTAGTGATGAGCTCGACGCGGCTGTTGAAGTGACCGCTGGCAATCTAGGTCTCAAAAATTTGAGAAGCTATATCAGTGGGCCTATCGCTGACGCGATTAACGGCAAACTCAGTATCAATGCCAAACAACGCGATGCCTATGTCACCAGCGTCTACGATCCAGAAATCGAGCAAGGCAGTATTGACAGTAAAGGCGCCCGAGCACAATTACAGTTTTTACCCACTGACCGTTTAGAATTTCTTTGGACAGTGAATTACAACGAGGATAGCCGAGATGGTGCGGCCTCGATAGCAGACGAAAATGAAGGCATTAGCGGAGCAGTCCTCTCTGCTGCAATCGCAGAAGGGTTGCCGGTAGCAGACTTTCATGAAAACTATGCCGACGTGCAAGGTGATACAGAACTGCAGAGCCAAGGCACATCGTTACAGATTGATTGGGAGCTTGATTATTTTTCAATAACATCGTTAACCAGCTACTCCGAGCTGCAAACCGATATCTTTCAAGGTCTCCTTGGTATTTCGTCGGACATCTTTTATGAGTATGGACCATTTTCACAAGGCGTTTTGGGTCCATACGCAGGCTTGGAATTCCTAAACGTGATCGACGAAGAATCGTCCATGTTAACTCAGGAAATCCGCTTTTCAGGTGAGAGCGACCGCTGGACCTGGCAAACAGGCCTGTACTTCGCATCCGAAGAGGTTGATCGTACAGAAGGCAGCTTACTGAATGCGCCGGCATTCCTGATGGCCAGCCTCGGTCCCGAGCTTGCGCTCGCCTATTCACCCAGTTTTGATCGCGCAATTCAAGCCAATACCACAACCAGCTACGCCGCATTTGGCCAAGCCACGTTCAGAATTACCGATGCATGGGACATCACCGCAGGGCTGCGCTATACGGAAGAAACTAAAGACTACAGTAATACCAGCATCATGACACCGCTCGAGGATTCAACTCAGCCGGAACTTATCGATAGTTTCAGTGGTGAAAACACCTGGAGTGCCCCCACCTATAAACTGGTCACAAACTACCATTTTGCCGATGAGGCCATGGTGTATTTGAGCGCGGCATCGGGTTTCAAGAGCGGTGGCTACAACTATTCTTCGACATTGAGCCCCTCAGTGGGAGAGCCCTTCAATGAAGAGAATGCCGTGAACTACGAGCTGGGATTAAAAAGCACCTGGTTCGACAGCACACTGCGAGCAAATGCGGCGATCTTCCACACAGAATACACTGACCTGCAAGTCCTTCAGCAGTTTCTATGCGACGATTGTACGATTGCACCACTGGTTACAAAAAACGCGGGAGAGGCACTTTCTGAAGGTGTTGAGTTGGAACTGACCTACTTACTCGGGGACCACCTCACCTTCACTGGTAGCTATGCCTATCTCGACGCACGCTACACTGAACTCGAAGGCGTACTAGCGCAGGATGTAGGTAATTTTCTCCGCAATGCGCCACGCAATACTTTCAACGCTGCAGTGAATTATATGACCGACCTCAGCTTTGGAGGCTCGATGAAAGCGCGCCTGGAGTACGTTCACAAAGAAAAGGCCTACCAGGACACGTCAAACTATGAGTATTCTGCAATTCCCGAATACCGTTTCTATGACGCTCGTTTAGCCTATACCAGTCCGGGAGAAAGCTGGGAGCTGGCCTTGTGGGGCAAGAATATCTTCGATGAAGAATATTACCTTCACAACTATCAGGCGCCGCCTTTCGGAGCGATTCACATTCCTGCCACCGGCGCTAACTATGGCTTGACGTTCACCTGGAAAACGCCATAAGAGGTCTCTCACGGAACGCCAACGGTAAGCGAACAAGAGCCTTGGACCATTCAAGGCCCTTGTTCGCTTAAAAAGGCTTGCAATTTTTCATTTTCAGTCTCGTCGACCTGCCCCCTGATAGATACTTAAACACCACGAAGAACCTAAGCATCACAAGGCGATTAGCGTACCACCTTCTGTTCGAGTATGCCTTTTACCCCTATTGGAGGTGATTCTAAGCGCCACTCACTCTTCCGCAAAGAGTCCTCTGATAGAGTACTCGCAGTAGTCTTCGTTGATACACTGTATTTACTGGCTTTTTTTCGGTTTTCTCTATCGCTATACTCGAATCGGATTTATTCCATCGGTCGCCTTCGGGGGCGCTCCTTTTTGCTTCTGGCCATTTACATCAGAGCACTCAGATCGATGTCTTGATAGGCGTGTTCGTCTCCACCTTTATTGGCGCCTGCCTCTTCGCATGGAAAAAAGTGCAACGGCTATTGGTCTGGCGGCTATCGATAAGAAAAAATCTGGCCAAGCGCTCGAAGTGACCAAGCGCACTGTTTTCCTGAAACCAGCATAGCCGAGACTACAAAGCAGCAGTACAATGCCGCGTATCATCAAAGGCTCGCCCAACGAGAAGGCACATATCCCCGACCCCGCCTTTCCCAAATTAGGAATCTCAGCATGCACTATCTTTACCTCGCTATCGCCATCATTGCAGAAGTCATTGCGACCAGTGCGTTAAAGGCTTCCGACGGCTTCACCAAAGTTCTGCCCAGTAGCTTGGCAATCGTTGGTTTTGGCATTGCGTTTTACTGTCTATCGCTGATCGTAAAGACCATGCCGCTCGGCATTGTTTACGCGATTTGGTCTGGGATGGGTATTGTGCTCGTTTCCGTCGTAGGCTACTTTCTCTTCAATCAGAAGCTGGATGTCCCTGCGATATTGGGTATCGCACTCATCGTCAGCGGGGTAATTGTTCTTAACCTCTTTTCTAAATCCCTCGCCCATTGAAGACAGCGCCCTCCATTCTCACTACACTCAAAAACACTATAGGCTCACTACCCACATAGCCTCACTCAAAAATTTAAGGAAACCCAATATGTCTTACTTTATCGGCGCCTATGCGTCCTCGCCTTGCACATCCGGATGGGATTCAGCGCTCGAATCAGAGTACTACGCTCAACTCAAAACACTGCCCAAATTAAAGGGGCTCGAACACCCCTTCCTTGGCCAACATTTGCATGGGCACGATGACGGCTGGTTTTTGGACAATATCGACCCAGCCTGGCAGTTTTTAATAACCTGTATCCCCGGAACCATGGCAGCGATTGGCGAAAATCCGACATTCGGCATTGCATCAGAAGACCAAGACGGGCGAGAACAAGCATTGCAATTTTTTTGCCCGCGCAAGAGATGCCATTGCCAAACTGAACGAGCACAGTGGCCGCAAAGCGGTGGACGCGATTGCAATCCACACCGCCCCAAATCAAGCGCGAACAAAGGCTTCCGCCGACGCTTTGCAAGCCTCATTGGAAACGATGTTGACTTGGGACTGGCAAGGCGCTCGCATTCTAATCGAGCATTGCGACACCTATGTCGAAGGCCAGACTCCCGCCAAAGGTTTTCTTAGCCTCGAAGACGAAATCCACACGATAAATGCGCTGAACCCAGGTTTAAGCCACCCGCTCGGCATGATCATCAACTGGGGGCGATCGGTCATCGAAACCCGGCATTGCGACGGTGCACTTGAGCATATTCTGCAAGCGAAAGAGGCTGGTGTTCTGGCTGGCCTAATGTTTTCCGGCGTCTCAGATATCGAAGGCCCCTATGGCCAATGGGCCGACACCCACATGCCACACGCCCATTCGGAGCGCGCCTCAACCGGTGCGGACGGCTCACTGATGACTGAGAGCGAAATCGTTCGCTGCGCACGCGCTGCTGACGCGGGCTCGCTAGACGTACTCGGTGTAAAGCTGGGAATTCGCCCAAAGGACGAAAGCATCGAAAACCGTATCGCCTATAATCGCGATGCGCTTTCAATGATCGACAGAGCCCTGTAGGCTACCAATCGATTCAACTTAGACACGAGGTCGATCCGAAACAATTGAAGCTCTCGTGTCATACCTAGCGGAGCGCGGTATGAAGCACACAGCTCAGAGCCTTTTAGCAAGCCTGCTTCTGGGCTCCTATGCTCATACCGCAGATATCGAGCCTGCTCCACAGATCAATATCACGCGCAGTGCAGACCACGATACGAAAGTGTATTCCACCGAAACGCCCCACCGCGCCGGCGACTCAACGATCCGACACATCCCCAAAGACGATTCAAACAGTGACACTCAGGCGTCCACCTTGGGCGAGGCGCCGTGGTATCTCGAGCCCTACATTTTTGTCCATCCTAACGGTCGCGCCGCCCCCCGCGTATTGTTGAGCGTAGACCCCTTGCTGTTGGACGAGCAAAACGCGAACGAGACCCAAGACCTGCAGGATGAGTTCAAATCTGAGACTCACACCCAGTTATATAAATAGAATCAAATAGTTCTTTTCTGAATTTAGTGCCTTCTCTACTATTCGCGGAACGCAACAACACTTGGATTGATATCGTGGATTGGCAAGGCTGGCTCACCTTATTTCTGACAGTAAGCGCACTCTTGATTCTCGCGAGTACCCGCATCGGGCCTCACCTGGTCATGATGGCCGTTCTCACCGTATTGAGTACCTTTGGTATCATCAGCCCCGGCGAGGCCCTAGCAGGTTTTAGCAACCCAGGGCTGCTCACCGTTGCCGCCATGTTCGTCGTGGCCGCCGGCGTGCACCAAAGCGGCGGAGTGGACCTTCTCGTCAATAAAGCGCTTGGACATCCTCGATCCGTGCGCGGTGCTCTCAGCCGTATCGTATTGCCCGTGACGCTCTTCAGTGCCTTTTTAAACAACACGCCAGTCGTGGCAACGATGATCCCCGCCGTCAACGCCTGGGCGCGTAAAATCAATGTGCCCGCTTCAAAATTGATGATTCCACTCAGCTACACGGCCATTCTCGGCGGCACCTTGACCCTTATCGGTACGAGCACCAACCTTGTCATCAATGGGCAATACCAGGATCTGACCGGAGAGGCGGGCTTTTCTTTGTTTGCCATCACCGCGGTGGGTTTGCCTGTCGCGCTACTGGGGATTGCATTTATTTGGATATTTTTCCCTTCCTGGCTTCCTGATCGCAGTGAAAAGCAAGCCTTTGCGAATATGAGAGAATTTACGCTCGAGGTGACCGTTGCTCCGGATGGCCCCCTCGTCGGTAAGACCGTCGCAGAAGCTGGGTTACGACACCTTAAGCGGATCTACCTGGTTGAAATTGAGAGGCAGGACAGCATTGTCACCGCCGTGTCATCGGAAGAAATCTTACGGGGCCACGATCGCCTGGTGTTCGCCGGGGACACTCAAGCCATTTCCGATTTGCTACGTATTAACGGTATCGTGCCCTCGGTCGAGAACGGTCACTCAGAGGCACTAACGAAAAATCGCCCAGAGCGCTGTCTTGTCGAAGCGGTGGTTTCGCCACATTGTTCGGCGGTAGGACTTGCGATTCGCGACGCGCGTTTTCGAGATCGCTACGGCGCCGCAGTACTCGCCGTAGCGAGAGGCGGAGAGCGCCTGAAGGGTAACTTGGGCACCATTGAATTAAAGCCCGGTGACACGCTCTTATTAGAAGCGCGCCCAGCCTTTGTCAGCCGTCAGCGTTACAACAAAGATTTTCTATTGATCAATGATCTCGACGAGGAAACCCCGCGGCACGACAAGGCCTACCTGTCGTGGGGGATTCTGATCAGCTTGGTACTGGCCGCCGGTATTGGCTGGATCAGTATGCTGAACGCCTCACTCATCGGCGCAGGATTAATGATCTTGACTGGATGCTGTTCAGCAAGTCAGGCTGAAAAAAGCCTGGACCTCACCGTTATCATCACCATAGGCGCGTCTTTCGCGCTTGGTAACGCCCTGCTCCAAACAGGCGTAGCTAGCATCTTGGCGCAGAACATCGTTGAACTGAGCCACGGTCACGCATGGTTAATGCTAATCCTCACTTACCTTGCCGTGTCTCTTCTCACCGAGACCATCACCAACAATGCCGCCGCCATTTTGATGCTCCCAATCGTGTTAGAGGTGACAGAAACCGCCCAGCTGAACAACGAACCTTTCGTGTTCGCCATCATGATGGCCGCCTCCGCAAGCTTTGCGACCCCTCTCGGGTATCAAACCAACCTCATGGTCTATGGTCCCGGTGGCTACCGCTTCCACGACTTCCTCAAAGTGGGTGTGCCTATGAACCTTTTCATTGGCCTCGCCACCCTCGCCGTGCTCTTGCTTGGCTGGCCCCTAGCACGCTAAGTTGCGCCACACGTACTCAAACACAACATTGGACAACCCAATTACCCCAGGTACGTGTGCACTGGTCAAGGCTCCGCCTCACGCACGGCCCCCTTACCCGTCCAAATGGCGATATTCTCAGAAATTATAAACAGAGTTTTGGCGTCTCCAGCCGTTTGGAAGTACAATGCAGCCTCTTCGGGCTATCCACAATGAAGATATATCGCCATTATTGGACAGCCCAATACCAGAAGAAATGGCTGAGCGCAGTCCCCAGCCGTCTTAAATAAGAACACGTGCTCACGCTTCTTCCGAAGGCGGAGCCCCCGGATTCTCTTGGAGTTAGTTATGTCAAAACCCGTCATCGGTTTCATCGGCCTAGGTCTTATGGGCGGCAACATGGTTGAAAACCTGCAAAAGAAAGGCTTTGAGCCCATTGTCATGGATCTCAACAAAGACGCCGTCGCCGCCGTAGTCGCTCGAGGCGCCACTGAAGCGTCCTCTGCCGCTGAACTGGCTGCTGCCAGTGACATCATCATGCTGTGTCTGACAACATCCAATGTGGTCGAAAAGCTGGTTTACGGGGAAAACGGCATTCTTGAAGGTATCAAAGAAGGCGCCGTATTGATCGACTTTGGTACGTCCATCCCGGCATCCACTCGAAAAATTGGTGCCGATCTCGCGAAAAAAGGTGCAGGCATGATTGACGCGCCTCTGGGACGTACCCCGGCTCATGCGAAAGATGGTCTGCTGAATATCATGGCGTCAGGTGACGAAGCCACCTTTGCCAAAGTGAAACCCATTCTCGAGCTACAGGGCGAGAACGTGTTTTATCTCGGTGCCCTAGGTGCCGGTCACACAACTAAGTTGATAAACAACTTCATGGGCATGACAACCGTTTGCGCGATGTCCCAAGCCTTTGCCGTTGCAGACCGCGCCGGAGTGGATCGTCAGCAACTTTTCGACATCATGTCCACCGGCCCATCAAACTCTCCATTTATGCACTTCTGCAAAAACTACGCAGTAGACGGGGTGAGTGATCTGGGTTTCTCCATCGCTAACGCGAACAAGGATCTCGGCTACTTCCTGCAGATGGTTGAAGATCTGGGAACACGCGCTCAGATTGCGGAAGGAACGTCAGCCAACTTGCAAGCGGCATTCGATGCTGGCATGGGTAACGGCAACGTGCCAGAAATATTTGATTACTTTTTGAAACTCGATAAATAAACTCGATCGCGCCGGTTCGCACAGGCAGCCGGCGCGACTTTCCCGAGTAACCGTACCTGGCTCACGTTTTTCTGTTCTGCTTCTCAGAAATTCTCACAACGTTCCGCACGTTCTTTCTGCCTCTCATTAGTCGGTCAATCACATCGCCTTCGCTCCCTTGATCCTGCCAAATAAGCGCGTCAATCAGCTCTTTCATGAGCTTACAGCGCAAAGCTCGATCAGAGACTTTACTCAAGGTTGACCATGCAGTATCGATATTGATTTTAATATGGTGCCTGATTAGAAACGTGGCTACGACATCTCGTGTCAGGCCAACGGGAAGCGACTCTAACCAAATAAACACACCAGAATAATCTTTTTTTATCCAATTCTCACCCAACAAATCGATCACCTGCTGCCGGTTTCCTAGCGCAAAACGGCTAATGTGTTCAAATAAGTAGGCGTATTGGCGCGGCTTCAAAAGCGCTACGCACTCTTCGAGCAGCAGAAATTGCAATCTCAGCTCTTTCTCGGACAGTATGACATCCAAGCCATCATTATCCTTTAATACCTCCTTTACCGCTCTTCGTACCGCGTAGCACTTTATTTCACCGAAGTAGAACTCAGGCCTCAAGGGCTCGAACCTTCCAAGCACTTCAACCAGCTTAGTCGTTGGCAATAACTCAAGATAGGCATGAACCATCAATCGCTTGTTCTTTCCTTCAGCAAGGTGGAGCAAGCGAAACCAACCGGATAAAGGACCTATATCGAGCAATTTTTCGGCGAATTTGGAAGCCACCTCGTAAGTGACATAGTAATCTGTGCGCATGGACAGCCAATTGATTGCGAGCAGCACATCCGTCTCAGCCCAGCTTTCAAGCAATATGTCAATCACACTGAAGCGTAAGCCATCTGGCAGATCGCACTCATCGCAATACGCCAGAACAAGGTCTGGAATAAAGCTCTGAAGCTTCTTGAACGCGCGGGTAAGTAAGTGGTACTTCTCTACTTCTTCAATGGAACAGCCCTGCACCCACTTGATGAACTCCAGCACGCCTTTTTCGCCAAGCTGCTCGAGTATACTCAAGAAGGCCTCCTGCCGGATCTCGGGCGAATCGAGCATCGCGGTGCACCCAAGTACGAGCCCTAAGTCATCCGTACTCACCTCAGCATCAACAGGAAGCTCATGACTGGGTAGTTTTTGCTGTGACGATGTCAGCCGGTAACATTGGGTCGGGCTATCGTCAAATAGTTCAGAGCAATCCATGACGCTGGGCCTAAGGTATCTTTTACCGGATCGGGTCTACTGCCGACACAGAGGTCGCAGCATTAAAGTTTGTGCTTTCGATAACGCGGGACGCGTTGAATGAGACTACGTGATGGCCTTCCTATACGAAGTCCAAAAACACATACAAAAGTAGTAGTCCGCAAGCAGCAAGCGAAAGTGTGCCAATACGCGCCACTTTACGCTTTCATTTTTGCGGGCATTTTTTTTAGTATTTGACGCCAATGCGCGTCGAATATGTAATTCGACGCGCATCACTAATGGTTGCTGGCTGTTCTAGACTCAGAATTCAATTCATTTGAATGAGATTTGTACTGACTGGGGCTCATACCCACCTGTTTTTTAAAAAAGGTCGAGAAATGACTTGAACTCTTGAACCCCAAATCAAAAGCCGTTTCCGTGACCGACTTGGTCAGCAGAATTTTTTTCGCGTGCTCAACTCTAAGTCGAACAATATATTCGTTGAGCGTAAGGCCCCGCTGCTTCTTAAACCGCTTTAGCGCGTGTGAGCGGCTAACACCCAAAGCTTCTGAGAGTGTGTTTATATTCAGTGTCGTACTATGAATATTGCGCTCGACATACGTCACTATGCGGTCTACAAGAGGGTCTGCTTTTTCTTTAGACTTAGCCTCCTTGCTTTGTGCCTCCTCCTCACTCGACCATCGCTCGATGCTCAATGCTTGCTCATCTAAACAAAAGACTTCTTGCGAAGGAGCAGCTGGGGCGGGTTTGTCAATTGCAGCAGGGAGCAATTTCTCTAGATCATTCGTACTCTCGATGTAATCGGCACGACCAGCATCATATGATAGTGAAAGAACAGCGGCGTTATTTGTATCGGTCTCAGCAGCTTTCGTCCTTTGCGTTCGTCCATAGCATCGCTTAAACACAAAGCTAAGGAGGTTTCCAAACCAAAAATACGCAAACGCACTTACTCCTAGCGAATACCATTTCCAATTTTTTACCAGGCTATCAGATACGAGCACGCCCCCCAGGAACAGAATCAGTGAAACACTGGTTACCTTCCCCGACCCCCTTCCCGACAGCAAAACATACAACATGATCGGGCACACTAAGCTAAGGATCACTACACCCTTGCAGATTGCATACGCTTCTGATTCCAACAAATTCCCTGCAGCGAATTTCATATACGCATCCAGACAAGAAGCGACCGCGCCGAATAAGAACAATAGCACTACCCCCCAGAGACGGAGATAGGAGTCATACAATCTGGCTACCGCAATCACTAGAGCTGCTAGTCCAATTGAACAGAACAAAAAAGAAGACAATTCGTATAAATAAGTGACATCACCATTTTTGAAAACTGCCAGCGAAATACAAGAAAATAAATATAGTGTGAAAATAATCTGAAAAAGAAATAAGGAATCAGAAGCGCTGCCGAAAACACCTCGCAAAACTTTGATTAATAAAACAGTAAATAATGAAATTTGAAACGCGGCAAATAAGAAAATGACATAATGAATGTCACCCTCTGATAAAAAAAGCCCCTCCATAAACGCACTCTACTTCTAAAATTTTCCTAAACCGCCACTTTAACACGTGTGACATTAATTGAAGCATCAAGGGGAAAATTCTAGTGTGGAAATAGATAAAATTGAATATGAGATAGGTTCTGAGGGCAACAGTCACCCTCAGAACAACTCTAAGCGCTAATGGTCAAATGCGCATGAAGTGGTTAGTGCCTTTTGTGTTTAGGACGATACACCAACAGCACGCCTAAAATCAGCAACCACCAATTCGCCGAACCACCTCCGCTACTAGAAGCCGGCGCCGGCGCTAGGGACGGTGAGGATGTCACTGTCGGCGTGGGTGTTGCGACCGGCGTAGGCGTCACATTCGGCATGGGCGTTGCGACTGGCGTGGGCGTCACGATCGGCATGGGCGTTGCGACCGGCGTGGGCGTCACGATCGGCATGGGCGTTACGACTGGCGTAGGTAGCGCTATTGGCGTGGGTGTCGCTACCGGCGTGGGTGTCGCTACCGGTGTGGGTGTCGCTACCGGTGTGGGTGTCGCGACCGGTGTGGGTGTCGCGACCGGTGTGGGTGTCGCTACCGGTGTGGGTGTCGCTACCGGTGTGGGTGTCGCCACCGGTGTGGGTGTCGCCACCGGTGTGGGTGTCGCCACCGGTGTGGGTGTCGCCACCGGTGTGGGTGTCGCCACCGGTGTGGGTGTCGCTACCGGAGTCGGTGTCGGCGTTGGGTCGACGGAAGTAGAAACAAACAACTGAATGGAGTCTGTAAACATTCCATCTTCGCTCGTCACCGAAATAATCGCGGTTCCGATGCCAGAAACCGCCCTAGCAATACCCATTTCATCAATAGCAATCACCTGCGGATTGGATGACTGCCACATCACGTTCTTGTTCGTCGCAGTGTGGGGAGACACTATGTACGACAACTGTACTGACTCTCCCAAGTCCAAGTTCGTTTTTTCCGACATGACATGCACACTCTCCACTAGAATAGTCTCGTCAGAAGGCGCAGGCCCCAATACCTTAATATTATCTATCCAAGCGGCATGATCACTGTGAGAATTATGGACATACACAACAGCCCGGTGGTCATTTGGTCCCGTTTCAAAAACCAATTCACCTGACCGAGGTTGCGTATTTTTGAACTGCATACTGTGTTGACCGCTCGCGATGCCACGGACCCCCACGGCAACGTTCTGCCCAGACTGTAAAACGTAAGCATCAGCCAATAGGGTATATTGCGAATTAGGTAAGACTGCAATTTCTTGGGTGATCGTATCCGCCCCAAACAAATGCAAAGAGTGACCGGTTATAGCGGATGCTCCGCTCTCTATTCTCACAATACTCTCTCTAGACTCCCAAGGCGCGAGTACACCACTCTCGAAGTCACCATTTATAGTCAAGGTGTCCCGAGCGCCGTTACCCGGTTGAGAACTTGGCGTTGGTGACGGAGTCACCTCTGGACTGGGTGTCGGTGCCGGAGTCGGTGCGGGACTTGGGGTTGGGGTCGCGACGGGTGTGGGTTCAGGGCCGGGGGTCGGCATACCAGCCCCCGAGCGAGTTATGTTCACGGGTTCTAGTGCCTGCTGTAAGAAAACATCCTGACCTGTTGATGCAGTGAACACCGGCGCCAACGCGTAATAGTGCCCATCTGGAAGCTCGGAGGAAGGGCGAACATTACGAATATCCAACGCGAGTGTCACTGCACCTCCGTACCGATTTTGGCGAGTCAGCACCGAGTCGTCGTGTACGCTTGAGACAACCCCCACGAAACCCTGTGTATTTTTCTCGACAAGGTTTACTGTTAATCCATTGTAACGCCCGTCCGCCACGTAAGAGTTTGATCCCCCATGATAATTGACAGTGACTTCGAGAGTGTTTCCGCTAAAGGTAACAT
This sequence comes from Cellvibrionaceae bacterium AOL6, assembly GCA_003265435.1. Lineage (GTDB taxonomy): Bacteria > Pseudomonadota > Gammaproteobacteria > Pseudomonadales > Cellvibrionaceae > Agaribacterium. Next base: position 145,682 of record NOXC01000010.1, on the reverse strand, counting down.
CGGTGTACTTACTTCGGTTATCGACCCATATAGAAGGCAACACCTCCCAGGTTTTCACATACTCAACCTGCATAGTGGCGTCTTCTGGAAAACCTTTTGCTGTAACAGTCTCGGGATTTGGGTCAGCTCTCTGACAGTCGGGGTTGTAATGTATAAATTGGCGGCGTAAGCCCATCGAAAAAATCACATGCATTGGCCTATGCCACCACGTATTTTTTTGCGAGCCAATTAGCTCACCATCAACATACCAAAAAATGCGATCCGCCCGATTTTCCACAGCATAGGTATGGAAATCAGCTGAAGGATCGTAGGCCGCTTCATGCTGCAGAAGCTGGGTATCGGGGTTAGGCTTTGGGCGATACCAAACGGCTTGCCCGGCGTCATTAAATACACGCGCATGCAGATTGTGATCACTCACATTTACCGGATCTGCATCATCAGGCCCAGGCCCGTGCCAGTCGGCTTGTTGTAGCTCGACGATGTCAATTTCACTGTAATCCACTGAACCCGGTGTACCTCGATCGCTATAGGGGTGGCCATCACTGTACAGCCAAAAAGCCGGACTCAGCCCCGGAAACATTTTTACACCCTTTATCGACGCCTCGTAATACCCATACACGCCATCGTGTACCGATTTCACCGCACCACTTTTGTAAAAAAGCTCGCGCTCGACGGGCCGAGAAGAACCACCCGCAACGCCATCCCAACAGCTATCTTGAAATGTACGAGTGTGGTTCTCCTGCGTTGCAGTAATATTGAGTACTCCGTCAGCCACAAACGCGTTGTTTTCATCGAACGTCCAGGCTCCGATAACCAGGTCACTTGGGTTATTAATCCACCTCGCGGCATCCAAGCTATTACCATCAAAGGTATCGGTTCGATTTCCCAGCTCCTGCCAGCGTATTTCGCCCGCTACTGCGCCCTCCGGTCGAATTCCTTGCGACCAAACACAAAGCGGAATGGCAAATACCAACCCCGCAATCAAAGCAACCTTATATTTCACAATTCCCCTCCTAAGCGAGCCCAATGCAACTCATTTAATCTCACTGTTGTTCGTACAGAACGAGTCTCGCCCCCAATGAACAACAATACATATCTTTATATACATACTATGTTTAACGAGCGGGTAAAAATATCCCTGCTTCCCGGACGCAGCTTACCGACTTTTAAGGGGAACTCAATATGTAGATAAGGCGCCACAGCCCCGAACCCGGCCCTTTGCCCCTATGAATCATAGGAAGTGTGACCCACATCTCGACTGGGAAGTTTTCAGAAATTAGCATTATTTTTTTAATTTGGGTCCATAAAAAGCACGAGAAAACAGTGGGTGAGCTCAAAAAAATGGCCGATCAAGATCGGCCATTCGAGTCTCACGCTAACAAGATATTAATCAAAGATATACCGCGCGCCTAAGCGGATGCCCTGCGGTGCCTGAAAGCGTGTAGCCGCTCCATAATCGGGGTCTGGCTCGCCACCGTCCGTTTCTCCGAGTTCACGCACTTCCGTCACACCATCATTGTCAAACAAGTTGAACACATCGAAGGACAACAACAGCTCGCTGCGTTCAAATTCGAAGGTGTACTGGATGTTCGCGTTAAACACGAAAATATCGTCTGTTGTACCTTTTGTTCCACGTGGTACAAGCTCGCCGTCACAGTAAAAAGACTCTGCCCCATATTGCTGAGCAAACTCATCGGTAGGGTGCACACCGATACAATTGATCGGCCGGCCTGTTTGGTATGTAAAGTCCGTTCCTAATCTGAGGCCTGACGCAAACTCATAAAAGCCACGAGCCTTCAAAGTGTGACGTCGATCGTTAGGCAAATTGCCATACGAGCCATCAGTCAAGCCGGGCTGGTCAAAACTGGTCGTAATACCCGCGTCCGTTTGTCCGTTGTCCGACTTCACATAGCCCTCGTGGTTACCCCAGTTATGAGACCAAACGTAGGAACCATCCAGGGTCCACCTGTCTGCAAAGACACGCGTAAAGCTAAATTCAAGTGCAGTGTATTTACGTGTGGCTTCGGGATAGCCAAGACTGTCGGCAGAGAGCGAAATAAATTCGTCGGTTTCTGGAATATAGACGTCCATATCAGCACCGGGGTTCGTCAGTACGTACTGATGGAAACCTGAGAACACTTCTTCCACCGTCGCGCCCTCTACAGTCCAATTGCCTTCGGTGTTGTAGTAATCGATAACCGCTGCATCAATCGCCACATCTTCGATCGCGCTTTCCATTTCACGATAGGTACCTTTAATACCAAAGGTCCAGTCGAAATCTGTTTCAAAGACATAACCCAGAATGAACTCTGACTGATACATCGGCTCGACGTTCTGATCAACCAAGCTTCGTGTATCGGGTACAGACCCGTCACCTAAGACGTCCGTTTGATAAGGCGTGGCGCCGAGGTTACAGGGCGTGTAGTCATCGTTCAGGCAGTCTCCATCCCAGTCGTAGAAATCATGGATATAGGTTTCAGAGCCGGCCATTCTGATATTGGTGTTTGCCGCAATGGGAAGGTAATAGAGACCATAATTCGCGAAAAGTTTGTGTGTTCCATCTCCTGTTACGTCCCAGGAAACCGACGCTCTTGGAGCCCACTGGTTATCAATTTCAATGAAGCTCTCACCTTCACCGTTCAGGTTCTTGAAGCTTTCATTTCGTATACCCAATTCCAACATCACGCGATCCGTTACATCCCATTGATCCTGGATATAAAATGCTGTGGAGTTCACTTCGAACGAACCACCATTGGAATAGGTGCGCAACCGCACGTTTGCTCCGCTCGGGCACTCAGTAGGGGTACACCCGTTATATTCATTCAGTGGATCCAAGAGCCAATATGCGCCACCTGAATTGATCGTCGCCGCATCCGATGTATTAATCTCCTGATCGAAACCAAACTCAATGTAGTGGTTTTCCAGATTGATGGAGAAATCAATCCGATTCATTTCACGCTTATCTTCACCTACTTCGACGAGGAAGTTCACCCAGTCACCACGTGTCTGAAACCCCCCTTCATACCAGTACACTACTGGAAGCGCGTCGGTCGTGCCCTGTACCGTACGATTGGCTTCGTTTTCACCGTGTGAAACAGAAAGAGTCAACCAATCCGTCAAGGTTCCTTCATACGTCGCAACCCAGTTAATTCCGCCTCGCTCATCAAAACTATTTCCACTCAGGCCGCCCGTCTCGCCATCTACATAACTGTACTGGTCACCTTCTACCGAACGCTCGTCCGAGAACGCGGTTAAGCTCAGCAGGTGATCGCTAGTGATATAGCCATCGAGCTTCACGCCCCAGAAGTCGGTGGAGAAACCGTCAAAATTTGCAGTTTGCTCGGTCGGCTTGTAGTACTCTAGCTCTTCCGTGGTACGACTATATAGACCATAGAAAAATACACGATCGGGCACCAATGCCCCAGACACCCAAAGATCGAAATCTTTATCTACCCTTTCATCTTTTGAATTCTCATCCCATTTCGTATCAGGGGAGGTGCTAGTATTGGCTGAGTAGTAAACATTCGCACCTGCTTTAAAGTTATTACTACCACTGCGAGACACGGCATTTACCACACCACCGGTAGAGCGCCCAAACTTTGCCGAATAACCCCCCGTTTTTACTTGAATACTTTCATAAAACTCAAAGGGCACCTGAGAAAACCCAAGACCATTACGGAAGTTCGTGGTATTCAATCCGTTGATATAAAACGCATTTTCTGCAACGGATGACCCAGAAAAGGATGCGTAACTCTCATAGTCATCGAAGGATTGATCCCCCAATGTCACACCCGGAGCCAGCAGAGCGACTGAATTCAAGTCACGAGGTACGGGAATTTCAGCGAGTTGATCTGCGGAGATTACCAAGCCGGATTCGGCAACGCTCATATCCACTACAGATCGTTTCGTTCCAAGTACGGTCAACTCTTCGGTCATATTGTTGCTTAACACCACCGACACGGTGCCGCCAATGCCAACCGATACCTCTTCTTCAAGTACGCCGTCGGCGGTTGTCACCTTCAGCATATATTCACCCGGCTGCAGGTTCGAAAACCGGAAGTTGCCATCATCGGCTATGGAAGTGGTTTTCTCCAGACCTCGATTGAGGTCGACTAACACGGCTTCACTCGCGCTCCCCGTGGCTAACGTACCTTTAATTGCACCTGTCGTCTCATCAGCCTTTGTGACTACCGAGGACAAACATGCCCACGCGATCATTACCCTAAGGCCACTTTTAAGGACTTGCTTTCTCATACATTTCTCCAAATAGTTTGAATCTGTGCTTCAACCCAAATTTTTCTATGTCAAAAAGCAGGACGGTGGCTGTAGCAAGTTGGGAGTGGCCGTATGAAAAAGCGGAACGCGCGCTTCGAATAGAGAATTCGATACGAAGCGGCTTCGCTAACACCTATCTTTATTTTTGAACAGGTAACGTCGTTTTTTCACCGTAAGACACTGAGCATGCCAGAACACTTCCATTTCACTTTCATCCAATCCGCTCAGTGAGGCGATTCGCAAAACATGCACCATATTTTTGTCTGACCCATAAAAACGTTAAAAAAATGTGAACAAGTGTTTAAATCTCACACTTGCTCGGATTTTATTAATACTATAGTACCGCTAATTTAGAACTAAACCCGCTTAGAGCAAGCGTCGCTGGCACCAGACTCTTTTTTTTATGGTGCACAAACGTGCGAAATCTTGGTGCCAAACAGGGCGCGCTCGCCAATATCTGGTGCACGCTGCTTAAAAATTCGAGCACACTGTTATTCCGTCAGCGACGTTAAGGCAATGAGCTTGATTCATTCGGACATAGAAAAAGGTCACTTTGACCATAGGAAAGTACACCAAACAGTGAATTCAAATTTAAGAAGAAATATCAATTCACCACGGTTAAACAACCAATACACGCTAACAACGCTGGCGGGGAATTTGCTTATCAAGCTCGATAACTTAGACAAAACTGGGAAACCCTACACATGCGTGGCAACACCTTAAATGCTTTCAGTGCACTGCTTCTTTTTATTTTGTTGACGAGCAGTCACGCCATTCTCGCAAAAGAAAAAATTATCATAGATGCCGACGTGGGTATCGATGACGCCATGGCCATTCTGTTTGCTACCGCTTCTCCAGAACTCGAATTACTTGGCATTACCACCGTCTTCGGTAACGCCAGCATAGAAAACAGCACCAAAAACGCGCTCTATCTGATGCAGCGAACAGGTTTGAATATTCCGGTCGCCCAAGGCGCGCATACCCCTCTCGCAATCCCTCCCGAGCCTCCAACCGATTTCGTGCACGGCGGTAATGGCCTGGGTGATATCCCCGTTCCTGATACCCTGAATGCGGCGCCGCACGAGCTGTCTGCGGCTGAATTCATCATTCAACAAAGCAAGCTGTATCCTGGCGAAATCACCTTAGTACCCGTTGGCAGAATGACCAATATCGCCCTGGCACTGAAGTTGGATCCCACCCTGCCCTCACGTATAAAGCAGGTCGTCATTATGGGTGGCGCCTTCGAGCACCCGGGCAATGTCACACCCGTCGCGGAAGCCAATATCATTGGCGACCCCCATGCGGCCGATGTCGTCTTTCAGGCCGACTGGGATGTGGTCGCTATCGGCTTGGATGTCACCACGAAAGTGATTGTCAGCGACAAGGATCTTCAGAAACTCGAGAAAGACAATCCTGTCCCCGGTGGCTTCATCCGTGACTTCAGCCAATTTTATCTGGCCTTTTATCGCTCGGTGGGCGTTGAAGAAGGCTTCTATGTGCATGACCCGGCTGCGTTAATGTATGTCGTTGCGCCTGAGCTGTTTTCCACACGCGAAGCCGCTATTCGCGTTGCGAGTGAAGGTATTGCGATCGGACAAACGATCGCCGCGCTGCCGCCACAAAATACACGGGGAGCGTGGAAAGATGTCAAACTCAACCGCTACGCTGATACGGTCGATAGCAAGGCGGCGAAAAAATTATTTCTTAGCCATATGCGCAAGGTGCGCTTCGTCGACTGAGATCGCTTGGCTGGCGCCTGATTGTCGTGTGCAAGAGGACGGACACATTTCACTGTTAGTCTTCTCTTTCTGGCTCATCAAAAAGAGAAGACCTCATGCAGAATCTGACACCGGTCGGGAACTCCATCGTGAACGACCTCGCGACGCGCTACCAGCTTTCCTACGATGCCGTACTCCATATGCTGATCGCCGTGAACAATGGCGCGGGCAGCATGGCACAATTTAATTGTCCCGAACTCGGCGGGTCCGGGCAGTGGATGCGCGGTGGGATGACGATGGTCGGTGACATGTTTAACCACGGGTTAAAAATGACGGTCGACAACCTCTGCAATGAATTGTCTGCCGCGCTGGCAAACAATCAAATGTTTCCAGTCATCCCCGCGGGTACACCGGGCTCTGAACAATGGTGGCCCTCCGAGCTGGGGCAACCTTTCAGCAGTGGCGCACAAAATCAAACTCGCTATGCCATATTTCCCCATCGGCTCGCCACCGAAAGGCAGGGTCAGGTCACACTCTACGACACTCTGGATCATCAAATTGGTGGCGTCAGCCAACAACAGGGCGGAAATGAGAACCTGAGCTTTAGCAGCCAATACGGCAATTTTGACGTCTCCTCCCTTCCACTTGTGACTCATACACAGACACAAAGCAGCGATAATTCTACGACACCTGTCGCTCAACCCACCTCAGCGCCTGACGCAACAAACCAAGATATCATCGACCTACTCTCACAACTCGGTCGACTGAAAGACGCGGGCGTACTCACTCAGGATGAGTTCGAGAGTAAAAAGCGTGAGTTGATGGCAAGAATTTAAGCGCTTGATTTATGAACGCGAGGGGTTCTAAATAAAGTCTCGCTAATTCGAAGCAGGCTCCATAGAGCCAGGGAGGTTTCGATGCCATTTCATCACCACTACCCCAACCTCGTCAGCGAAACCACACAGGCGCACACGCGGCTTATTCGCGATTACGATGGTGCCAATCCGGATTTCGACTATATTGTCATAGGCTCAGGTATGGGCGGCGGTATGCTTGCCGATGAGCTTGCCGACAGGGTCGGTGCGCATAAACGCATTCTCGTCTTGGATATTGGCGCATTTATCTACCCCACGCACGTGTACAACTTAAGCCGAATCCCGAACGGCGCACTCGCTCAACATTTCAACGTCGATAACTTCCTTCAATATGAAACCGGTCATCACTATATCGGTGGCAAACCACAAATGGCGTTTGGAGGGCGATCACTCTTCTGGTCTGGCTTGATTCCCCAGGCTCAAGATTGGGAAATGGCTTTTTTTCCTGACAGCGTGCGCGCGGAACTTGAGAGCCGCTTTCTCTCGCTTGCCGGGCAACGAATGAACGAATCTGTGACGATGGGCAACAAAGCTCAGGCATTGGTCTCGCATTTTCAGGCGAGCTCTCTGAACGATGATTTTATTATTCAAGAAACACCGCGCGCACTACATCAGCCATACTTAAACAGTGACACTAGCCCGAGTGAACACTATCAGTTTGAACCCACAGGCGTATTTAATACCGCTGAGCTTCTCGTCAATCAAATGGGCCTGACGCCGGGTGCAGATCAAAACGGCAATGGTCTTTTTTTAAAATTAAACAGCTTTGTTGAGGGCATACATCATGTGCCTCACAACTGGTATGAGGTGCGTACGACTCACACCGTTACTGGTCAGCCAAGCCGATTTTATGCGCTGAAAGTGGTGATCGCTGCAGGCGCGACAGAGAGCTCGAAATTAATTCATCGCTCTGATATTTTCCATGAGTTGCCGGAGCCTATCCGTCAGCAGGTTGGATTCGGTCTGACCGACCATCCCGTCACGGGCGAGTCTCAAATACTCGCATCATCGCTAGGCAGCATACCCATCACTCGACGTGACCACGCCAAAATTATTTTTTATTCCCGCGGCCATCAGGACGCTCACGGCAATACCCGCTTCCCTTTCAATATCGAAATGAATGTAAATCATGAATACTGGCATTTACGAGACAATGACCCCAGCGAACACCCCTCGCCAGATACGACAAGCAAATCACGCATCGATATAAAATTCAGTTTCGCAAATTGTCTCGATGACAGTAATGGCATCCACTCACACGCCTTCGACGCATACCGGCCCGCCATTCAATTCAAGCGCTTTGCCTACCTCGACGATTTGCTGAATGCCCGCTTCCCCGCCGTTGCCGGGTGGCAAAAAACGCAAGGCGCGTTTTTTGATTTACTCAATACCACACGAGACCGCGTGTTTTCGGAGTTTAATGCAGTTGAGCGATTAAATGGTGACTACGGTGGCGGCCATGGTCAGCAATGGCCCTTCGGTTGGGGGACGGTACATCATGCATGTGGCACACTCCGTATGCCGTGGAAGAGCCACAGGCTCGCGTCTTTCAATCACGACGCCGTGGTCGACGAGAATTTGAAAATACACGGTAGCGAGGGAATTTATGCCTGTGACATGTCTGTGATGCCCATCAGCACGGCCGCAAATCCAGTGCGTTCACTTGGCGGGCTTGCGCTGAGACTTGCGGGCCACCTCACACAATAGCGAGGCGATCAGAAGAATTTATTCTTGAGCTTAGACAGTAAACCGGAGCTGCCCTTCGAATCGATATAATGGTCTCGAATATACGCGATATCGATTTCATAGGACCCGGGCTGAAGGTCCTGAGCAATTTCAATGCTGTCGACTTCACTCGGCAGGTACTTGCCTGAGTCGAGTTTTGTCTGACGCTCTTTATCCAGCTTTGCTAAATCAACGAGTACCGGTTCATCAAGATGCTCTTTTACGGCGTCGAGCACCACCATGACCTTGGGCTTGAGACGGCGCTCAAAATTCTGCTCGACGACCACACCCACTTCACCGGTATTCAGTTCGACCAGCGTGCCTGTCGGATACAAGCCAATCGCGCGAATAAATTCAACGACCAGATCTTCTTGAAACTCAATCCCTCGCGCCTCATACAAATGAGACACCGCCTTCGAAGGCGACAGTGGGTTTTCGTTCCGTGGATTGGTGGTCTCGTCATAGTATGTGACGATACCGGCAATTTTACCCAGTAAAGGGATCTTATCGCCGCGCAAGTGGCTGGGGAAGCCACTGCCATTGACCCGCTCGCAATGGGTCTTAATAACGGAAGTCACGCGAGGCTTCACATCGGGCAACTTCCGTAAAATTTCTATGCCGTACTCAACAAACTTCTCGTAGGCTTCCTGCTCCACTTGCGTGCGCTCGGATTTTTCGATGAGTTGACGAGGCAGTTTAGTCTTACCGATGTCTTTCAGCAGCACGCCCATCGCGAGCACGTCCAACTCGGGCTTCGGCAAGCCTATGTGTCGACCGAACAAAATCGCCCATACCGCGGAGCGCACGGCGTGACTGTAGGTGTATTCATCTTTTTCCCGAACCCGGCTCAACCAGGTAAAGGCGTCGGGGCTACGCAGGACGCTATCGACCATGGCGCTCGCGGCGCGCTTGGTTTCCTTGATCGGTACCTGCTGATGATCAACATTGATCTGGCTGAGCACTGTGCCAACCGCACTGTACACCTGCTGGTGCAGGGCCTTCGCCTGACCGATTTCCTTCTCGATTGGCTGAATTTCGGTATACACATCACGCCGAATGCGTAATGGCGCCACATCGGTGACTTTGTTACCGCGCGCGGCTCGAGCGGCCTTCTCTCGGCTGGCGGCTTTTTGGCTGAGGCGTTTGAGATTGGTTTTAACCGGCGGGGAGCCTTTGATCACATCGATATAGACGTGATTGCAATGTACCTTAAGCTCTTTGATCTCGGACAGGTCACGGATGTAGAACCCTTGCAAGGGGAACGGCGTTTGCGTCCACGGGCGATCAAGCCCGGAGACAAACATGCCTACCGTGAGCTCATTGACATCAACTTTGACTTGCTTAACGCCCAAGACGCTTCCTCAATCCGTTTGCTTCACGCCCTCAGTTCGAGACGCCCCTCGATTATAAACGAGCGTCTTGCGTTGTCGAGCTATTACGCGCCAGCCTGGGCGCTCCTTCACACTCTATGGTAAGCGGAGGACAGCTCGGCAACGGCATTGAAGAACGCGCCTGCGTGCTCCGGGTCGACATCCGGGGTAATACCATGCCCCAGATTGAACACATGCCCAGTACCGTCGCCGTAGGCCGCCAGGATTCGAGCGACTTCAGAGCGAATGGCTTCCGGGCTCGCGTACAGCACCGCAGGGTCCATGTTGCCCTGCAAGGCCACTTTATCCCCAACGCGATCACGCGCCAGCGAAATATCCGTGGTCCAATCCAAGCCCAGTGCATCGGCACCGCTCTCGGCCATGGTTTCGAGCCACTGGCCCCCACCTTTGGTAAACATCACCACGGGGACGCGTCGGCCATCGGCTTCGCGTGTGAGCTTACTGATAATCTTCTTCATAGGGCGCAAGGAGAAGCGCAAATACGCATCATGGGCAAGTGCACCACCCCAGCTGTCAAAGATCTGCACCGCTTGTGCGCCCGCTGCAATTTGTGCGTTCAGGTAGTCCGCTACGGAGTCCGCCAACTTATCGAGCAGCACCTCCGCCAAATCGGGATCATCATACAACAAGGCTTTGGCACGGCGAAAATCCTTGCTCGAACCGCCTTCAATCATGTAGGTCGCTAAGGTCCAGGGACTGCCAGAGAATCCGATCAGCGGCACCGAGCCGTTCAGCTCGCGACGAATCATGCTGACCGCATCGGTCACGTAACTGAGCTGCTCGGCCGTGTTGAGCACTTCCAGCGCATCAATGTCGGCGGCACTGCGCAAGGGGCGCTTGAACTTGGGGCCCTCACCGGTCTCGAAATACAGGCCGAGACCCATCGCATCCGGAATGGTCAAGATGTCTGAAAACAGGATGGCGGCATCAATCGGGTAGCGACGCAGTGGCTGCAGTGTCACCTCACAAGCCAGCTCGGTATTTTTACACAGAGACATGAAGTCGCCCGCTTTGGCGCGAGTTTCACGGTACTCTGGTAGATACCTGCCTGCTTGTCGCATCATCCAGACAGGAGTGCGGTCCACCGGCTGGCGCAGAAGCGCGCGCAGGAAACGGTCATTTTTCAACTCGGCCATGTCGGCAACACCTCGTTATTGACTATTTTGTTGGATCTCGCCAGAACGATTGCGAACCCAAAACAAAAAACGCTCCTTAGAGGAGCGTTTTTTCGCATCTCAGACCGATTATACGTCGAGATAATCCAAAATGCCTTTCGCGGCCTCTCGGCCTTCCCAAATCGCGGTCACCACCAGGTCGGAACCACGCACCATGTCGCCACCGGCAAACACTTTGGGGTTACTGGTCTGGAAGGGGAACTCCTGCTCCTCTTGTGCAACCACACCACCCCAGTTATTCACTTCGATGTCATGGTCTTTCATCCAAGGTGCCGGGTTCGGGCGGAAGCCGAACGCGATCAAGACAACGTCGGCCGGCAGCACCTCTTCGGAGCCTGGGATGGGCTCAGGGCGTCGACGGCCATTCTCATCGGGCTCACCCAATTGTGTGGTGACCACTTTAACGCCTTCCACTTTGTCGTCACCCACAATGGCAATAGGCTGGCGATTAAACAGGAATTGAACACCCTCTTCTTTGGCGTTCTGCACTTCACGGCGAGAGCCCGGCATGTTCTCTTCATCGCGACGATAGGCACAGGTGACCGTATCGGCCCCCTGGCGGATGGACGTACGGTTACAGTCCATTGCGGTATCACCCCCGCCCAGAACAACCACGCGCTTGCCCTTGACGCTGATGAATTCGGACGGGTCTTTTTCGAAACCGAGATTGCGATTGACGTTAGAAATCAGGAACGGCAACGCGTCGTGCACGCCTTCCAATTCTTCACCCGGGAAACCGCCTTTCATATAGGTGTAGGTTCCCATGCCCATGAACACCGCATCAAAGTCCTTGAGCAGTTCGTCCATTTGCACGTCTTTGCCAATTTCCGTATTGAGGCGGAATTCAACCCCCATGTCGGTCAATACTTCACGACGGCGTACCATGACGCTCTTCTCGAGTTTAAACTCGGGGATACCGAAGGTCAGCAGACCACCAATTTCGGGATAGCGATCAAAGACCACCGGCGTCACGCCATTGCGCACCAGAATATCCGCGCACCCCAAACCTGCGGGGCCTGCGCCAATCACGGCAACTCGCTTGTCCGTCTTCACAACCCGAGACATGTCAGGTTTCCAGCCCATCGCAAAGGCCGTATCGGTAATGTACTTCTCTGCGTTGCCGATGGTCACTGCGCCAAAACCGTCGTTCAGCGTACAAGCGCCTTCACAAAGGCGGTCTTGTGGACACACACGACCGCAGACTTCGGGCAAAGAGTTTGTTTCGTGGCACAGCTCAACCGCTTCAATCACATTCCCTTCGGAAACCAGCTTCAGCCAGTTCGGAATGTAATTGTGTACGGGACATTTCCACTCACAGTAGGGGTTGCCGCATTCGAGGCAACGATGACTTTGCTCAGACGCCTGCTCAGCATCAAAGGGTTCGTAAATTTCTACGAACTCTTTTTTACGCACGTCGATGGCTTTCTTGTCCGGATCTTTACGTCCGACATCGATAAACTGAAAGTTATTATTCAAACGTTCAGCCATAAAAAGTACCTTTTAATCTGCAATCTATTCGGTGCCAACGGAAAGCGCGACTTATTCGCCGCGCTGCTTCACGCTGTCGAGCAAAGTCTTGAGGTTGGAGGCCTTGGGCTTAACCAACCAGAACTTGCCGATGTAATTATCGAAGTTATCGAGAATATTCTGGCCGTGTGCACTTTCCGTTTCAGCCACAAATTCCTCGATCACGCTGCGCAAGTGATTGCGATGCGCTTCGAGCGCTTCGGTATTGACGCGAGTGATTTCTACCAGCTCATGGTTGTAGCGATCGACGAAGACGTTCGCTTCGTCGAGCACGTAGGCAAAACCACCCGTCATGCCGGCACCGAAGTTCACACCAGTTGGACCAAGCACGGTGACCATACCGCCAGTCATATATTCACAACAGTGATCGCCAGCGCCCTCAACAACAACATGTGCTCCCGAGTTGCGCACACCGCAGCGTTCACCCGCTAAACCGGACGCGAACAATTTACCACCGGTTGCACCGTACAGGCAGGTGTTCCCCATGATACTGGTTTCGTTCGACGCAAAGGTCGAGACACGAGGTGGACGCAATACAATCTTACCGCCCGCCATGCCTTTCCCGACGTAATCGTTGGCATCGCCTTCGAGGTAGATCTCGAGGCCGCCCGCGTTCCAAACACCCAGGCTCTGCCCGGCTACGCCGGTCAGTTTGAGCTTAACCGGGGCATCCGCCATGCCCTGGTTACCATGACGTTTCGCAATTTCGCCGCTGATGCGAGCACCGATAGAGCGATCACAGTTGGTGACTTTGAATTCAAATTCGCCGCCACTCTTCGACTCAATGCTCGGCAACATGGCCGCCACCATGGATTCCGCCGTCAGACCTTCGTCATAAGGCTTGTTTTTCGGCGTGGTACAGATTTGCGGTTTGCTGTCCAAAAGCGCATCGGTGTGCAAAATAGGGCTCAAGTCCAAGCGTGCATGCTTCTGAGTCGTGCCTTCAATTTGCTCAAGCAGGTCCACTCGACCCACCAACTCATCGAGACTGCGCACACCCATACGCGCCATCCATTCACGCGCCTCTTCCGCGACAAAGCGGAAGAAGTTCATCGCCATTTCAACGGTGCCCTTGTAGTGGTCACGACGCAGGGTATCGTCCTGAGTCGCAACACCCGTAGCACAGTTGTTCAGGTGGCAAATTCGCAGATATTTACAACCCAGCGCCACCATCGGTGCCGTACCAAAGCCGAAGCTCTCCGCACCGAGCATTGCGGCTTTCACCACATCGTAACCCGTTTTGAGTCCGCCATCGGTTTGTACACGCACTTTATCGCGCAGGTCGTTCGCGCGCAGTGTCTGATGCGTTTCAGACAGGCCAAGCTCCCACGGAGAGCCTGCGTAGCGAATGGAGGTCAACGGGCTGGCCGCCGTGCCGCCGTCATAACCGGAAATGGTGATCAAGTCGGCGTAGGCTTTCGCCACACCGGCTGCAATCGTGCCCACACCCGGGCGCGAAACCAGCTTCACGGATACCAGTGCATCCGGGTTCACCTGTTTCAAGTCGTAGATCAGCTGCGCGAGATCTTCAATCGAATAAATATCGTGGTGCGGTGGAGGCGAAATCAGGGTCACTCCGGGCACGGAATAACGCAGCCTTGCAATTAAGGCATTCACCTTCTTACCGGGCAGCTGTCCACCTTCGCCCGGCTTCGCACCTTGAGCGACTTTAATCTGAAGCACGTCAGCATTAACCAGATAATGCGGGGTAACCCCAAAACGGCCGGAGGCAATCTGCTTAATTTTGGACACTTTATTGGTGCCAAAACGCACAGGGTCTTCACCACCCTCACCACTGTTCGAGCGACCGCCCAAAGTGTTCATGGCTTCCGCCAGGGCCTCGTGGGCTTCGGGGCTCAGCGCCCCCAACGACATTGCGGCGGAATCAAAGCGACGCACGATGGCTTCCATCGGTTCAACTTCGTCCAGTGGCACAGGCGTCGTATCTTCACGAAATTTCAACAAATCTCGCAAGGTGGCGACCGGCCGATCATTGACCAGCCCGGCGTAGTCACGCCATACCGAATAGTCGCCGGTCTTCACGGCTTTCTGCAGCGTTTGCACCACATCCGGGTTGAACGCGTGATACTCCTGACCATGGATGTATTTCAGTAAACCGCCGGGCGCGATTTTTTTACGTTGCTTCCAGGCATCTGCCGCAAGCACTTTCTGATCCGCTTCAAGCAGTTCAAAACCCGCGCCTTTAAGGCGGCTTGCGGTACCGGCGAAACAGGTGTCGACCACTTCTTCATCGAGCCCGACCGCTTCAAACAGTTGCGCACCGCGATAACTCGCGATCGTGGAGATACCCATTTTCGACAGGATCTTAAGCAAGCCTTTGTCGATGCCTTTTTTGAAGTTGTGGTACGCGTCGCTATGCTCAACCAGTAGCTCGCCAGAATCGATCATGCGATTCATCACGTAGTAGCTGAGATAAGGATATACCGCGGTCGCTCCGTAACCGATGAGGGTCGCGAAGTGATGCGAATCCCGCGCCGTACCGGTTTCTACAATAATGTTCGCATCGCAACGCAAGCCTTCACGCGTCAGGCGATGGTGCACTGCGCCCGTGGCGAGCAAGGCATGAATGGGCAGCGTGTCCGAGCTCGGGTCCGCATCGCTCAACACAATAAGGCTCACACCTTTTTTGACTGCGGCCACCACGTCTTCGAGCAGAAGCTCAATCGCGTGCTGCAGCTTTATTTTGCTGTGATCGTAATGCAGGCTGAAACTCTGCATGGTGAAACCCGGGCGATCGAGTGTCGCAAGCGCACGGAATTTCGCAGGGGTCAGCACCGGGCTGGTGAGAATCACACGGTCCGCGTGCTCTGGTGTTTCATCAAACACCGACAATTCGCGTCCCAAACAGGTTTCCAGTGACATCACGATCGCTTCCCGCAAAGGATCGATCGGCGGGTTCGTTACCTGGGCGAACTGCTGGCGAAAATAGTCGTATAAAGGACGCTGCTTGGCAGACAGCACAGCCATCGGCGTGTCATCCCCCATGGAACCGACCGCTTCCTGGCCCGCTTCCGCCAGTGGTCGCAGCACCTGATCACACTCTTCAAAGGTGATCTGATAGAGCTTCATCGCAGAATTGACCTGATCGGGGTCGAGGCCATTTTCAGAGGCATCCCGCACAAGCTGACTTTCGAGACGCAGCGCACGTTCAGCCAGCCATTTACGATAAGGCTTACTGGTTTTCAGTTGCTGATCGATGTCTCGTGTATGGTGCAGTTCGCCGCTCTCTGTATCCACAGAGAGGATCTGACCGGGGCCGAGTCGGCCTTTCGCAACCACATCTTCCGGCGCGTAGTCATACACACCGATTTCAGACGCCACGGTAATGATGTCGTCTTTAGTAATCACCCAACGCGAGGGTCGCAGACCGTTTCGATCAAGGGTACAAACAGCATAACGACCATCGGTCATTACCAATCCCGCTGGACCATCCCATGGCTCGACGTGCATCGAGTTGTACTCGTAGAACGCTTTCAGGTCTGCGTCCATGTGCTCCACGTTTTGCCAGGCGGGCGGGACCAACATGCGTATCGCACGATGTAAATCCATGCCGCCAATCATCAACAGCTCAAGCATGTTGTCGAGGCTGGAAGAGTCCGAACCGGTACGGTTAACCAACGGCACAATTTCATCCAGCTTGGGGAGCAATTCGGTCTGGAATTTTTTCGTCCGCGCCACAGACCAGTTTCGGTTGCCGGTAATCGTATTGATTTCACCATTGTGGGCAATCAGTCGGAACGGCTGAGCAAGCGGCCAACGAGGTAAGGTGTTGGTCGAAAAACGCTGGTGGAAAACGCAAATAGCCGTTTCCATGCGCGGGTCGGCCAGGTCGAGGTAAAAACCGGGCAGGTCCACGGGCATCATCAGGCCCTTATAAGACAGTACGGTCGCACTCAGGCTGGCGATGTAAAAATCTTCGTCCTGCGCGAGACGAATTTCGATCTTGCGGCGCACAACGAATAACTTGGCATTCAGAGCCTGTAATTCGACACCTTGCGCATTAATAAAGACGTGATAAAAATCGGGCAGCGACGCCAGGGCAATTGGCCCCAGGCAGGCATCGTCCGTCGGCACCAATCTCCAGGTCACATCGTCGAAGCCGCCTCGCTCGAGTTCTTCCTCAACCACTCGGCGCGCCGCTTTGGCCTTGCTTTCGTCTTTGCTCAGCATCAGAGCGCCAATGCCGTAATGCTCGCTCAATTCAAGACCCAGCTCCTCTTTCGCCACGGTGCGCAAAAAGCTATCCGGCTTTTTGATCAGCAGGCCACAGCCGTCTCCGGTCTTGCCGTCAGCGGCAATACCACCGCGGTGGGTCATGCAGGTCAGAGACTCAATGCCCTTTTCCAACAGCTCATGGCTCGGCTTACCTTTCAGGTGCGCAATGAGGCCAAAACCGCAGTTGTCTTTGAATTCGTCCAGCTTGTACAAGCCAGCGTTCGTATTTTCAGTCGCTTTTTTCATAGGGAATGTGCACTACTTTGGACACAGGACCTCAGACACGCTGCATACAACGTACCAGAGACCACTGCTAAACCTGTTTGTGGCGGCTAAAGCCACCTGCCCATTGAGACAAAAAAGCCCCTGATCTGTAGGGGCTTTGGTGAAAAATGGCGCTGAATGTTAACCGCAGCGCGTGAAATACGCAAGATGTGCACTACTTAGGGTCAGCCAGATACCTTTAAAATCCAGCCATATGTGGCTAATTGTCACGAAACGCTTCGATTTCCCGCTTGACCGCCTGCATACTCTTAGGCCAGGGACCCGCTTTTTTCTGTGCTGCGGGGAGCCCAGGAATGGCTCGTTCGGCCTCTGCTTTGTTTGCGTAGGGCCCGAGCACCACAATGTACCAGTGCCCCCCGCTGTCGCGCAAGCGTCGATAAATGTGCAGCATTTCCCGATTACTCTGCGCCTGAATATAGCTTTCGAGGGACTCCCGCTGGCTCGCCGCCACAAGTTGAAGCACATAGGCCGAGCTCGGTTGATTGAGCAGGAACTGCTCTTCCCCAGATAACTCCGTCGCGGCTGGGCGCGTAGGACGAGTGGGTTCAGCCGTCGACAGTTCTGACTCAAGCACCGGTTCTGGCGTCGGGGCCGGAGTGGGGGTTGCTACAGGGGTGGGCGCCGGGGTCGGCACAGGACTGGGCGTGGCGGTGGGCTCTGGCACCAAGGTCGCTTCCGGTGCGGGCGTATCGCTTATCACAGCAAACCCATCCGCGGCAGCGCCATCTTGCTTACCGGGACCCGACAGCCTGTCAGCATCAACCGCATCAAAGCCTGCTCGCACAGAATCATCTTCTGGTGAATCTGGTTTAGGCGTTTCAGGCCGCTTTTCGAGTAATGGCGGCGACTCCAGCACCACCTGTTTGCGCTCGGGCTCGTCGCCGCCGCTAAACGCTTTCAATAACGCCAACAGTGCGAGCACAATCACAAGCACCGCAAGCAAGCCGATATGCAGAAGCGGCATACGGCGGATGTCCGCACTCAGGCCGCCATGGCGTTGCGCCTCCAATTGGTGCTGAACAAACTCTATGGCTCGCCCTGGATTGCCTCCAGATCGATTCCATATCGCGGTCGTAGACGGGAGCCGTCCCTCTTCTTCCAACTTCGCGAGATCCGGGAAATGCGCCAGTAGCACCTGCTCCAGTTCCGACGCACTGAATTCAGGCATTTGAAAATCGTATACAGAAAGCTCAAGCAGACCCAGCTGATCGATGCGAGTCGCGAAGCCCGGATTGGCAAAAAACAGATAGCGCAGACCAAAGCCCGTGTCCGCTTCACCCTGCAGCAAGCTCAGTGCTGCACCGAGCGTTTCATCGCTCATCAATTCCGCGTGGTCAACGAGCAGAATCGCCAATTTTTTCTCACGCATCAGGTTTTGCGAGAAATTGCGCAGCAACGTAAGGCGCTCACCAATGGTCATCGCGGTAGAGGGCACACCGAGGGCCTGGGTAAAACCAGAGATCACGCCGAAGTCGTCCATGGCGTCATTTATGCTGAACGCATTCACCGCGACAGGCACCTCCGCGGATTGGCCTGCCTTCAATTCATTGAGCATGACCTGGGCCAACGCACTGCGTCCGCTGCCGGACTCCCCCTCAATGACGAGCGCATCCGCTCCGAATAGGCTCAAGTGCTTGAGTTGCTGAATCAAGCCCCCCAAGCTGGGCGTGGTGTAATAGGTTCCGGCCCCTGATTGCACGTCCCTCGCTCCTGCCGTTTACGGCTGACAATAGGTCTTTAAGGTCTCATCCAAAGCTGCATGATCAAAGTCTTCTGTCACGACGGCCTCACCCAATGCCTTGAGCAATACCAGTCGCAACTTTTTATCCAATACCTTTTTATCTACAGCCATGTATTTCAGATAATCTGCGGGCTGCATACCTTCGGGCGAATGCACTGGCAGCCCGGCGCGCTTCAGCAATACGTCTGCACGCGTTTTTACGCTTTCGTCCAACCATCCGAGGCGTACACTCAAATCGCAGGCCAGCGACATCCCGGCTCCGACCGCCTCACCATGCAGCCATTCGCCATAGCCCATATGCGCTTCAATAGCATGGCCAAAGGTGTGACCCAAATTCAGAATGGCCCGAAGTCCGGACTCTTTTTCATCTTCTGCGACGACCAATGCCTTGGTATGGCAACTCTTTTCGATCGCGTAGGCAAGCGCATCGTGATCGCGGGCGACCAACTTGTCCATATTCAGCTCAAGCCAATCAAAAAATGTGGCGTCATAAATTAAGCCGTACTTGATGACCTCGGCGATACCCGCAGAGAGCTCCCGCTCCGGTAAAGAGTCGAGCACACACAGATCAATCACCACACATTGCGGCTGATAAAACGCGCCGATCATATTCTTGCCCAACGGGTGGTTTACGCCGGTTTTCCCGCCAACGGAAGAGTCCACCTGCGCCAACAGCGTCGTCGGAACCTGCACAAAATTGACCCCACGCTGATAACAGGCCGCAGCAAACCCCGTCATATCCCCCACAACACCGCCACCCAGCGCCACAAGCGTCGCCTTGCGATTAAAACGCTTTTCGAGCAGCACATCAAAAATCCGATTGACGGTCTCCAGCGTCTTGTAGGCTTCCCCATCAGGCAAGGCGATGAGTTCGACCTGCTCCAAGCCGGCGGCCCTCAAGTCTTCCTGCAAAGATTGCCCATACATGGGCGCGAGCGTCTCATTGGTGACGACGAGTACCTGAGAGCTTAAATACGAATGCCAAGCGCTAGGCTCCTGCAGTAGCTTATCGCGAATAATAATCGGGTAACTGCGTTCCCCCAGGTCTACGTTGAGCAGGCTCATAGGCAATTCTTAAATATTTAACAGCTTGAGGATATTGTGTACGGTGGCCTTGGGACTCTGGCCATCAGTCTCAACCACGTAGTCTGCCACAGATTGGTAGAGGGGGTCACGCTCCTCAAGCAACTGCTGGATGCGTGCCTTTGGGTCTGCGACTTGAAGAAGGGGGCGTTTTTTATCTTTCGCTGTGCGAGCGATCAATTGCTCGATGCTGGCTTTCAGGTATACCACCGAGTCCATCGCCTGCAGAATCGCACGATTTTCTTCGCGAACGACGATACCGCCTCCCGTCGCGACCACGGTCTGCGGTTCTTGGGAAAGCTCGTTCAGGACCTGATGCTCGCGATCACGAAAGCCGCTCTCACCCTCCACATCGAAAATCCACGCGATATCCGCGCCGGTACGCGCCTCTATCACATGGTCCGTATCGAGAAAGTGAAAACCGGATTTGGCCGCGAGAAGGCGGCCAATGGTCGATTTGCCGGCCCCCATCGGGCCGACAAGTACGATAGTGGTGGGGCGGATCACTGCAAAAGCGGACCGCTGGAGAGGATCTTCGGAGTGATGAAGATCAGAATTTCACGCTTGGATTCCTGGCGAACGTCGTTGCGGAACAACTGGCCCAGAACCGGGATATCACCAAGCAGGGGAACCTTAGTTTGACCTTCGATGGATTCCGTCGTGTAAATCCCGCCCAGTACAACCGTTTCACCGTCAGCAACTAAAACCTGTGTTTCCAACTGAGTGATGTCGATAACCGGTACACCACTCGCGGAGTCGATTTGACTCACGCTGTCCTGATTGATGACCAGGTCCATAATGATTCGGTCATCAGGCGTGACTTGCGGGGTCACATCCAGCTTCAGTACCGCTTCTTTAAACGCCGTGGTGGTACCACCACTGGCAGACTCTTCCTGATACGGTACTTCGGTACCAGACTCAATCGTCGCCTGCTGCTTATCACCGGTAATCACTTTTGGCTGCGACACGATTTCGGCAAAGCCGCTGTCCTGCAGCGCTGTCAGCTCAAGGCCGAGCAGGAAGTTTGAGCTGATCACGTTCGCCGTAAATGCGCCCGCCGGGTTGAAGACACCGAGGTCAACCAGGTTGGAGGCCGGGAGATTACGCTCATCATCGGTAATGCCATCGCCATCGCTGTCGATGAAGTTACACTCAGGTCCACAGCCGTCCGCGTTCACAAGACCTTCCATCCGTCCGGTAAATTCGTACTTATGGTTGCCTGAGCTGCTGGTCTCTACGGCGTCGCCCGAGATACGCACACCCAACTCACGACGGAAGTCCGTATTCGCGATCACAATGCGCGCTTCAATCATGACCTGTTGAATGGGGATGTCTACACGCTCGATGAGCTGTTTGAACTCGTTAATTTTCTCTTCGGTATCGGTCAAGATGATGCTATTGGTACGCTCATCGACGATCGCCTGCCCGCGCTCGGAAAGAATACTGCCCGTTGAATTACGATCATCAGATACACCACCGGACCCACCAGATCCGCCACCCTCATTTCCACGGTTCACAAAGAGCTGGAACAATTCTTTCGCGCTAGCATAGCGAATTCGAATGTATTCGGTACGCAGCGGTGCCAATTCCTCAAGCTGCTTCTTGGTCTCGATCTCCTGGCGCTCACGCTCCGCGATCTCGGCCGCAGGCGCCACCATCAACACATTGCCAATAAGTCGCTTATCAAGCCCTTTCGTCTTCAAGACGATATCCAAAGCCTGATCCCAGGGCACATTTTCCAAACGCAAAGTGATACTGCCGCTTACGGTGTCGGAGGCAACCAGGTTCAGCTCCGTGAAATCCGCAATCAACTGCAGTACAGAGCGCACCTGAATATCCTGGAAGTTCAGAGACAGCCGCTCACCCGTGTAGGCAAAGGCCTGTTTCTTTTCTTCGATTTGCTGTCGCGTCAACGGCTTCACACTGATGACATACTCGTTGTCAGCTTGATAGGCGAGGTAGTCATATTCCCCTTTCGCATCCAAGCGGATTACCGCATCCCCGCCATCTTGAGCTGAGGCCAACATTGATACCGGCGTGGCGAAATCGATCACATCGAGCTTACGACGCAGCTCGGCAGGCACACTCATACCGACAAATCGGACTTCAACACCACTGGCCACTTCTTCAATATCCACCGGCACATTCGCGTCGGACAGAGAAATAATAACTTTACCTTCACCGCTTTCACCGCGACGGAAGTCGATGTTGCGAATTTCTTTAGCGCCCCGAGCCGTCGGCTTCTGGGCCTGCGAAGAGCCTGCAACAGTCGTCTGAGAGTTTCCGACCTGACTCGACGCTACCGCCTCAGTGCCCACTTCAAGAAACAGTTTGTTACCCTGAACCCGTGTGGTGTATGGCGCCAGCTCATCCAAGTTCACGATCAATCGTGTACGACCGCCGCCTGCAACCACAATGGCACTACTGACGCCGCCCACGTCAACGGGGAACTTTTTCTGCTCCAGGCCGTTCTCAACATCTGGGAAATCAAGCACGATACGAGCGGGCTTGTTGATAGTGAAGCCTTTTGGCAGTGCAGGTGCACTGTCGAAGCTCAGGGTAATTTCAGCCTTCTCCCCAGGAAGCTCCGCAAATTGCATATCTGTGAGCTCGCTTGCGAAAAGAACACCAGCAATCGCCCATAGAGAACACGCTTTTACTATGAATCTAACCATGCCGCTAATCCTTCTCCACTAGAGCCAGTACCCGGGGACGTTCAAGCCAGCCATCAAGACCATCGGATACGATTTCAATTAATTCAATTTTGGTATTGTCGACCATCATCACTTTGCCGTGATTCTTGCCTACATAGTTCCCCGGTGCTACACGGTGGATGCCACCACTGGGGTCGCGAACGAGCGCCCACAACGCGCCGCCTTTTCTGAGCGTTCCCACCATAGCCAAGCCGGCAATATCGAAACTCTCAAGAAACTCTTTTGTTCGGTTAAAGTCAGGTCGTACATTCGAATCGGCTTTCGCATGGATGCGACGCTGAATATCGACGGGCTTATCAAAAGGACTCCGGTTGGACGCCGAAGAATAAATGTAGCTCTCGTAGGGCGGATACGTCGGAATCGGTTCGATTCGACCTGCAGGCTTGTCTTTCACCTGCTGAATAAACTGGCGAAGATCAGAATGATCCCCTCCCCCGCATGCAGACAGGCTCAGCGCAAAAACGCACAAAACGAAGATTCTAAGCAACATTACTCAGCCTCCGGCTTGTAGCGGTAGGTTTTAGCGAGCATATTCATTTTCAGCAAACCGTTTTCTTTCTGATCTCGCTCAATTTTAAAGTCATGCAGAGTGACAATACGGGGCATGCCAGCAATACCGCTGACGAAGGCTCCGAACTCATGATAACCACCCGCCACGTCGATACTGATAGGGAGTTCGACATGGATTTCTGACACCACTTCTTTCTTCAGGTCTATGCTTTCAATCTCGAGACGACTTTCCTCGCCCTTGTCGGAGATGTCCTCCAACAGGCCCGGCACTTCAGTATCGGAGGGCAAGCGAGACACCAGCGCACCAAAAGACTCTTCCATCTTGACCATCTGCTCACGGTAGGTTTCAAGGTTGGCAGCCTCATAGGCTTTCGTCTCGAAGTCCTTACGCAGGGACACTTCTTTGGTTTTTTCGCTCTCAAGGGTCAACTGACGATCCTTGATAAACATGAAATAGCAGCCTGCAATGATCGCGCCTGCAGCCACCAGGCACAGGAAAATCTTACCAGGGGCGGGCCATACGCCCACACGATTGAAATCGATGTCATTAACATCGAAATCCTGCAGCTGCTCAATAAACTTACTCAGATCAGCCATTGTTATCTTTCTCCCCCTGCCCTTCCGGTAGCACCGCATTCAAGTCCATCTCGAACACGCCTGCGTTTGCACCGAGCGCCTGATCGGCAACGACGGATTTCAGATTTGGATTCGAGAACCAGTCAGAAGCATCGAGATTACGCATCAGATCAGCAATCCGCTGGTTGGATTCACTGACACCCTGGATAGTAAACATACTGCCCTTGCGTTCAATGGTGGTGAAATACACGCCGTCGGGCACGGCTTTCGCGAGCTCGTCAAAGTAGTGAACAATGATAGAGCGCTTACCTTCGAGATCCTGAATCACCTTCATACGGCGTTCCAGCTCTTTCTTTTTCTTCTTCAGCTCTTGGATCTCAGCGACCTTTTTCTTCAAATCGTTGATTTCCGACTGCAAGAGGTTGTTGCGATAACGCTGGGAATCAATGGCCGAGTCCATCGAGCGGACCCACATAAAACAGCCCAGCAACACAATCAGACAGAAGCCCGCAAGCTGAACGAGAAACTCTTTCTTTTTCTCCTGGCGCAGTTCCTCACGCCAGGGGAGCAGGTTTATGCGAGCCATAGCTATTCAAATCCTCTTAACGCGAGCCCAGCCGCAATCATCAGTGAAGGCGCATCGTTGGCCAGCGCGGCAGAATTCACGCGAGATGCGATGGACATGTTCGCAAAGGGATCGGCCACCGTCGCAGGCGTCCCCAGCTTCTCTTCAATCAGACTACTGAGACCTTCCAGAGAGGCCACACCGCCGGCGAGCACGATGTGATCGACATCGTTGTACTGACTGGACGAAAAGAAAAACTGAAGTGAACGCGTCACTTGCTGCACCACGGCGTCCTTAAAGGGCTCGAGCACTTCCGAGTCATAATCATCAGGCAGGCCGCCCTGCTTTTTGGCCAAACCCGCTTCTTCTGCGGACAGGCCATAACGGCGCTGAATTTCTTCGGTAAGCTGCTTACCGCCGAACAATTGTTCGCGAGTGTAGATAGTACGGCCATCGACCAGTACGCTGAGGGTGGTCATCGTCGCGCCGATATCCAGAATCGCGACAACCTGTTCGTCCTGATCTTCGAGCTGCTCTCGGATCAATTCGAATGCGCGCTCCATCGTATACGCTTCAACATCCACCACCTTGGGGTTCAAACCCGCCACCTGCAGCACTGTCACACGTGTTTCGACGTTTTCGCTGCGGCATGCGGCAAGCAGGACTTCAACCTGATCGGGGTTTTTCGCTGAAGGCCCTTGAACATCGAAGTCCAACGCGACCTCCTCAAGCGGATACGGGATGTATTGATCGGCTTCAGTGGAGATGTAGGCCTCCATCTGCTCCTCAGAGAGGTCGCCGGGCATCTCGACGACCTTGGTGATCACCGATGAGCCGGATACGGCCACCGCCGCATCCTTCGTTTTGGTTCTGGAACCCTGCACCAGCGCGCGCAAGACCTGCGCAACTGCCTCGGGCTCGTTGATATTCTTCTCAACGACCGCGTTGGCAGGCAGGGGCTTCACCGCGTAGTTCTCGACTCGATAGCCGCTACCCTGCTTACTGAATTCCAATAATTTGACCGTCGTCGAGCTGATGTCCAGCCCGATAATCGGCTTGTGCTTTTTCCTGATAAAGTCGAGAGCGCCCATTTTTCTATCTATATCGGATACTTAGCTTACGTTTATGTTATAGCACTTTAACTCGAAGCTGCAATAACGCCAGTGTTAAATAAAGTGTGAAAAAGGTCTTATAATGAGCAGCTGATCCCAATTTGGCCCCTAAGGCACATGAAACCCGTACTCAAAAAGACCCTCTCGACCCTGATCCTACTCTTTCTCATCGGAACCTCTGCCGCCATTTTCGGGCTTGCAGCGGCCTATCTCTACCTGAGTCCCAACCTGCCTTCGGTGGAATCTATCCGTGATGTGCGACTGCAGACCCCGCTGCGCATTTACTCCTCCGATAACAAACTGATCGGGGAGTTTGGAGAAAAACGCCGACACCCCGTTACTTTAGACGAAGTTCCGCAAGCATTTATTGACGCACTCCTCGCTGCGGAAGATGCGGAGTTCTATTCCCACCGGGGCGTGAGCATCCGCGGTCTTGCTCGCGCCGTTACAGAACTGATTACAACAGGCGAAAAAGGCAGCGGCGGCAGCACCCTGACCATGCAGCTCACGCGCAACGTGTTTCTGACCCTCGACCAGAAGTTCGTGCGCAAATTCAATGAGATCCTGCTATCGCTGAAGCTCGAACGTGAGCTCACCAAAGACGAGATCCTGGAGCTGTACGTGAACTACATGTTCCTTGGCAAGCGCGCGTACGGCATACAGGCCGCATCACGCGTGTACTACGGCAAAGATCTCAACGAACTAAGTCTAGCCCAGCTTGCAATGATTGCAGGGCTGTTTCAGGGACCTTCGACACAAAACCCGATAATTAACCCAACTCGAGCCATTGAACGCCGAAATTGGATACTGGGTCGCATGTACGACCTGTCTTTAATTGATAAAAATGCGTACCAGCTCGCAATTTTGGAACCGGTCACCGCAAGCTATCATGGCAGCCAACTCGACATCAGTGCGCCTTATGTCGCAGAACTGGCCCGCGAAAAAACGATTCGCTCCTTTGGCCTCGAAGCCTATACCGAGGGATATCGGGTCTACACCACCGTGAACAGTAAAATGCAGCTTGCTGCACAACAGGCCGTCGTGGACGGCTTACTGACTTACGACGCGCGCAAAGGGTATCGCGGTCCCGAACAAAACCTCGCCGGCCAACTGGGCCAGCTCACCCCCGCGACAGACACGGAGAACAGTGAAGACACAGCCCCCGAAAACCCGGCCGCTTTCGACGAGCAGACCACCGCTCGCTTGCTCGAACTCCTGCAGGACATCCCCGACTACGCAGGCTTGCTTCCCGCTGTCGTGACTAAAGTTGGCGAGCAGTCACTTACCGCTATAACCAAGCAAGGCGAGCAAGTGACGCTTGGCTGGGAACAGGGGCTTTCGAGCGCCAGGGCCTACATCAATCAAAATGCCCGCGGCCCATCGCCAGAATCCGCCAGCGATATCGCCGGGCTGTTCGATGTGATTCGCGTCCGCTTAAATCAAGAGGGACAGTGGGTACTGACGCAACTTCCCGAAGCGCAGGCTGCGCTGGTCGCTCTCGCCCCAAACAATGGCGCCATCTTGTCCTTAGTGGGCGGCTTCGACTTCTTTGAAAGCCACTTCAACCGCGCTACTCAAGCCTATCGGCAACCCGGCTCCAACCTTAAGCCGTTTATTTATGCCGCCGCGCTGGAAAAAGGCATGACCGCCGCCACCCTGATCAACGATGCCCCGATCGTGTTTGAGGACGCCGCGCTCGAAGCCACCTGGCGGCCCGAAAACGACGGAGGAAGATTCTATGGGCCGATGCGACTCCGGCGTGCGCTGTACCTCTCACGCAACCTGGTGTCGATACGGATCCTGCAACAGATCGGCATCGAACACGCGCGGGAGACCTTGCAACGCTTTGGCTTCAATGCTGAAACCCTGCCCCGTGACCTGACCCTGGCACTCGGCAGCTCCAGCGCTACCCCGGTTGATCTGGCCACGGCCTGGGCGGCCTTTGCAAACGGCGGCTACAAGGTCAGCCCTTATTTGATTGACCGAGTGGAAGACGTAGACGGGAACATCATTTACGAATCCTTCCCGGATACGGTCTGCATCGAATGCGATGAAGCGAAAAGCAGCCCGACCGAGGTCAACCAGGATCTGACGGAGGCAGCTGTTGATCCTGCCTTCGATCCAAAATTGTTTAGCGTACCCGTAATATTAAAGCGCGAACTCGCCATACTTGAACCCGGCGACTACCCTCGCGCCCCCAAGGTTCTAGATGACCAGGTCGTATTCATCATGGACTCGATACTCAAAGACGTGATTCAACGGGGTACAGGGACGCGCGCTAAAGTACTGAAGCGCAGCGACCTCGCAGGCAAAACCGGCACCACCAACGGCCCGATGGACGCTTGGTTCAGTGGCTACAGCAACAGTATCGTGACCACCACCTGGGTGGGCTATGACCAGAACCTGGAGTTGGGGAATCGGGAATACGGCGGCACAGCCGCGCTCCCCATCTGGATCGATTTCATGAGCGTCGCCCTAGAGGGCACGCGCGAACAGCACAAGCGGCAACCGCCGGGCATCGTGACGGTCAAAATCAACCCGGAAACCGGGCAGCGAGCACGCATTGACGATCCAGACGCGGTGTTCGAATACTTCCGAGCTGACAACACACCCGAACTGGAACCCAGCAACGAAGAAACTATCCACGACAATCCCTCCGAAATATTCTCGGATGGTTTGTTTTAAAACAGGGATGGGCGAGTAGAGGAAGGACAGGGAAGTCCTCCGGAGAGCCCGGAGGACTGAATAAGCTTACTTCTTGGCAGAAAGGCGTCCAAAACGCTTGTTGAACTTGTCGATGCGGCCGCCGCTGTCGACTACTTTCTGCTTGCCCGTGTAGAACGGGTGGCACTGAGAACACACTTCGATGTGAATGTCTTTTGCCATGGTAGAACGTGTAACAATGGTGTTGCCGCAACTGCAGGTTGCCGTCATCTCACCATATTTTGGTTGAATATCGTTTTGCATATCGAGCCCCTGTGATGTACGCCGCCACCCAGTCTTTTGCTGAGCACCGCGCACCAATTGGTTTCGGGTTAAAAGGATCGCGGATAGTACCAGAAATATACAGATAGGCAAGCAAGTTGCTGGTATAGTGCGCCCCATGCCAGACAGTACGCACTATTGCCGGGTGGCACTGCCGGTCCCCCTTCGCCAAACATTCGATTATCTGCCTCCGCAGCCCGGTGTGGCCTTGTACCCCGGTGATCGCGTGCGCGTGCCCTTCGGGCCTCGAGAGCTCGTTGGCATTGTCGTGTCGGTACACCATGACGGGCACATGGACACGCGCGCCAAACCTGTACTCGAGCGTCTCGATCCGCGCGCAAGCCTCCCCGCACACTTGCTCGCACTGTGCCAATGGCTGGCCGACTACTATCTCCACCCTCTCGGAGAAGTCCTGGCCACCGCAACGCCGCCCTATTTACGTCAAGAGCAACTTCCCCCGCAACCCTGGCACTGGCAACTCAGCACCGAAGGCAAAGGCCTATCACACGAGGCCCTCAAGCGCTCACCAAGGCAGCAGGAGGTCCTGCGCTACTTACTGGATCACGCACACTGCAGCACGGAACAGGCCCGCGCGCTCAATCTGTCGCCGAGCGCGTTCAAAGCCTTGGAAGAAAAGGGCTTGGTGGAGAGGGCTGACACCACAGACGCACCCGAATTCAGCACCCTCCTCAATGCCCCCATGCTGACGCTGAACGAGGAGCAGGCTCAAGCCGTAGAGCGCGTGGCCTTTCATCGCTACGCCTGTCACTTACTGCACGGCATCACCGGCAGCGGGAAAACAGAGGTGTACCTGCACCTTGCCGAACGTGTTTTGCGCATGGGCAAACAAGTGCTGGTATTGATTCCCGAAATCGGGCTTTCACCTCAAACGGTACAACGCTTTCGCCAGCGCTTCGCCGCCCCGCTGGTGGAATTACATTCGGATATCAGCGACGCGCAGCGCGCTCAGAACTGGCTCGATGCGCGCGACGGCCGCGCACGCATCATTATTGGCACTCGGCTCGCTGCCCTCGCACCCGCGCCAGAACTCGGCCTCATACTGGTCGACGAAGAGCATGACACGGCCTACAAGCAGCAAGACAGTGTGCGCTACTCCGCGCGAGATCTGAGCATCTACCGCGCCAACGCACTCAACGTTCCAATCGTACTAGGCAGCGCCACACCCTCACTTGAAACGTTACGACACGCACTCGAGGGCCGCTATGCGCACCTCGTGCTGAAAACGCGGGCCGGTGGTGCCACGGCACCACGTATCCGCAGCGTCGATTTACGCAATCAGCCGCTTGAGGCCGGACTCTGCCCCGAGGCGATGCAGGCCTTGCAACACTGCCTCTCCCGCAAGGAGCAGGCACTGGTCTTTTTGAATCGCCGCGGATACGCACCGGTGCAAATGTGCCATGCCTGCGGCTGGGTGTCGACCTGCCCCAGTTGCTCGGCCTCGATGACACTCCACAGCAAGCCGCCCCGACTCCACTGCCACCACTGTGACCGACGCAGTCGCATAGCAACAAATTGCCCTCAGTGCGGGCATCACGACCTTCAAGCAAAAGGGCTCGGTACCGAGCAGCTGGAACAGCGACTCAGTCAGAAATTCGAAGGCATCACCACCCTGCGTATTGATCGCGACAGCACCCGTAGCAAGCAAGCACTGACGGAGGCGCTCAACGCCGTACACAGTGGCGAGCCTGCGCTGCTGGTGGGCACACAGATGCTGGCGAAAGGCCACCACTTCGCGAATTTGACGTTGGTCATTGTGGTCGACGCCGACCAGGGCTTCCACAACCCCGACTTTCGCGCCTTAGAGAAAATGGGGCAATTGTTGATGCAGGTCGCCGGCCGCGCAGGACGGGGCGAGCAGCCGGGAGAGGTACTGCTGCAAACGCATCGCCCCGATCACCCCTTGCTCAATGTGCTGCTCGAAAAAGGCTATACCCGCTTTGCTCGCCATCTGTTGGAAGAGCGTCAGTACGCGGGATTACCACCCCAGTGGCATTGCGCGCTGTTTCGCGCGGAGTCAAAGCGCGCCGAAAATGCCGAGGCGCTGCTGCGTTTTGCACGTGAGCGCATCGAAGCGCGCTTCCCGCCGAGTAGCCATTACGCGCTGCTCGGCCCACTGCCCGCGACAATGGAACGCGTACAGGATCGGTTTCGATATCAGTTGTTTGTGCGTTCAGATCAGAGAAAGGCACTGCGTCCGCTGTTGCAGCATGCCTTGGAGGAGATAGAAGCCAGCGCACTGGCAAAGCGCGTGCGCTGGTCTTTGGATGTGGATCCGGTGGAGGTCTAATACTTCATGCGCCCGGCTCGACCGAGAGGGGCGCGAGTCACGCTACTCGGCTTCGGCAGCGAGCATGTTCAAATAGTTTGTCGACCAAATCGTCACACCATTTTCATTGCCCTGGCAGCGCTCAGATTCATCCGCTTCGTCCTCGCCAGGAATTTCAATGCAGGGGCCATCCCATACGCCGTTTCCGACCGGGTCATACACACCGTTTTTATCCCCGGCATCCACCCAGAACTCACCAGCGTCATAGACGCCGTTTCCATTTTCATCCAACCAGGCCTCACCGAGGTCAACAAACTCTTCGTTGACGTCATAGATATTATTACCATTCAAATCAACGAATTCCTCTGCGCCTGTGGTGTAAGCGATAACACGCTCTGTATAGGGCACATTGGCGGCGACATCAGGGTTCGTCCCCGTGTAAAAGGTGGTTTCACAGGTGCCCGAACTGAACTGACAGGTCGCAGGCTCGAAGCGACCATACATGGGCGCGACAAACGTTACTCGCTCGCCATCTAAAATACTGTGACCGAACTGGTCAGAAGCAATAACGCCAAACCCCACTGTTTTGTTAAACAGTGCCGCACCATCTTCTACCCCATTGTTTCCAGTGACATCGCTGGCATTGGGCCCGATACCAAAGCGACCCGCAATAAAGGTTGAGGTTGAAATATCGATCGCATCGGAGACCGCTCTAGTACTGGTTTGATCGATTGTCGCGGTGACCACCACTGAAACCGGAATGTTACCACTTTGCACAAACGCCACCGCGGTGCCGTCGTTGCCCGTCTCTACAGAAGAATCGCCCGTCAACGCTAAGCCACCTATATCCGTGCTTAGCTCGAAATTTACACGCACACCTGACAGCGTGTCGCCCGTTGCGTTCGTGACCTGGAACGTCACCATGGCGATATCGTCCCCACCTCGATTGATCAAGGCGAGCTGATCAGGCTCCACAGAAACAAATCGAATCAACGTGGTGCTGGAACCACTATTATTGCCGCCGGCGTTGTTATAATCAGGCGCACCACCGCAGGCAAACAGACCAAAAACCAGCAGCACCAGGGCCGACATTCGTAAACAGCTCACTACGCCTTGAATCATGACACTTCCACTCATTGTATTTAGTTGGGGCGTTAGGGTTTGGCCCGGCTGTGGGCCCGCACTCAAACAAAGATAGCAGGTAATTCAGGCTGAATTTGTTCTCTACTTCACACACTGAACAGCGAAAGCTGAAAAAGACCTGCCACTAAAGCTCGATAATAGCTTAGAATATTTACGTAAGCCAATATAAACACTGGAAAAATTGTAAAAGCGTGACAGGTTCACAGTCGCGCCTGCCGGTCGAGCTACTTATTACCCTGATTGCGAGAAACCATGAGCCAAAAGAGAAAACGTAAACCCGCCGCCCACGCCAGTCGCGTTGGAGCAGAACGCAGTATCCCCGGCTGGTTGTGGTTATTGACCGGCATGATCGTCGGCGCGTTTGTGATGTTTCTGATCCATTTGGCCGACCTGAAAGGGCAACAAGGAAGCAGCGCGCCAGCGTCCAAAGAAGAAAAGCCTGCGAAAAAAGAGGCGGTCGAAGAGAAGCCCACTCTCCCCGTGTTTGAGTTCTATGATCGCCTGAAATCTGACCAGGTTGAAATCCCCGACTACGAGCCCCCCCGCGAACCGACCGCAGAGGAAATGGACCACGAGTTTTTCCTGCAGGTAGCCTCCTTCCGCCGTCAGGAAGACGCCGACAAAGTGCGTGCTCAGCTGATTCTGCTGAATATGGACGCGAACATTGAGACCTCAAAGCTACAGTCGGGCGACATCCGCTACCGCGTCATAGTGGGGCCCTATCACAGCAAATCCAAACTGGCCAAAGCGCGACAGACCCTGGTGCAAAACCGCTTCGACTACCTGACATTGAAACGCCCCCGCACTCCCTAACCGCAAAATGGCGTAAAAGGCGAGCCAAGCTCGCCTTGAAATACGCGCCCGCCCCCCAATCTAGCCTTTCTGAATTCATTGATTATTAAGGCCAGACAACGTGGAACAATATCGAGGCACGACGATCCTCTCTGTTCGCCGCGGCGATCGTGTCGTCATCGGCGGCGACGGCCAGGTTTCTCTCGGCAACACCATTATGAAAGGCAACGCCCGCAAGGTGCGTCGCCTGTATCGCGACAAAGTCATTGCCGGCTTTGCCGGAGGCACCGCAGACGCCTTCACCCTGTTTGAACGCTTTGAGGCCAAGCTGGAAATGCACGGCGGCCAATTGACACGCGCGGCCGTGGAACTCGCCAAAGACTGGCGTACCGACCGCGCCCTGCGTCGGCTCGAAGCCTTGCTGGCCGTGGCCAACGAAGAAGCCTCGCTCATTATCAGCGGCAACGGTGATGTCATCCAACCGGAAAACGACTTGATCGCCATCGGCTCGGGCGGTGCCTTTGCGCAAAGTGCCGCACGCGCACTCTACGAAAACACCGATCTTTCTGCCCGCGACATTGTTGAAAAAGGCCTGACCATTGCCGGCGATGTTTGCGTCTACACGAACCACAACTTCACCATCGAAGAGCTGCAAATTTAAACGGCAGCTTTCGCTATAGGACCCTTTTGCATGAGTATGATGACTCCCAGTGAAATCGTTCACGAACTCGACCAGTTTATTATCGGTCAGGCGGCAGCGAAAAAAGCCGTTGCCGTTGCACTGCGAAACCGCTGGCGCCGCATGCAGCTTGATGAAGACCTGCGCGCCGAAGTCACCCCCAAGAACATTCTGATGATTGGCCCGACCGGTGTCGGTAAAACGGAAATTGCTCGCCGATTGGCCAAGCTCGCCAATGCCCCTTTCATAAAAGTGGAAGCGACCAAGTTCACCGAAGTCGGCTATGTCGGTCGCGATGTCGAATCCATTATTCGCGACCTCGTCGACCGCTCCATCAAACTGCTGCGCGAACAGGAAATGGCCAAAGTCGAGTTCCGCGCGCAGGAAGCCGCGGAAGAGCGCATTCTCGATGCGTTGCTGCCGCCGTCCCGCTCAGTCGATGCGGAGGACAAGGAGAACAGCACTCGCCAACTTTTCCGCAAGAAATTCCGCGAGGGCGAGCTCGATGACAAAGAAGTTGATATCGAAGTCAGTGCAGCCAATGTCGGTGTTGAAATCATGGCGCCTCCCGGCATGGAGGACATGACCAACCAATTGCAAAACATGTTCTCCAATATGTCTTCAGGTAAGACGAAGAAAACGCGCATGCCGGTGGCCAAGGCTTTCAAAAAACTGACTCAGGAAGAAGCCGCGCGCCTGATCAACGACGAAGAAATTAAAGCACGCGCGATTGAGGCCGCCGAACAAAACGGCATCGTGTTTATCGATGAGATCGACAAGGTCTGCAAGCGCGAAAACACCAGCGGCGCGGATGTCTCGCGCGAAGGTGTGCAGCGCGACCTGCTGCCCCTAATCGAAGGCTGCACCGTGTCCACCAAACACGGCATGATCAAAACCGATCACATCCTGTTTGTCGCCTCCGGTGCGTTTCACCTGGCCAAGCCCTCGGATTTGATTCCGGAGTTACAAGGCCGCCTGCCGATTCGTGTCGAGTTAAGCGCGCTGAGCGCGGACGACTTTGAGCGCATACTGACCGAGCCCAACGCCTCGCTGACCCGTCAGCAGCAGGCCCTGCTCGCCACCGAAGGCCTCGAACTCGAATTTACGCCCGACGGGATTCGACGCATAGCCGAAACGGCCTATCAAGTGAACGAAAGCACGGAAAACATCGGCGCGCGGCGCCTGCACACAGTGATGGAAAAACTGCTTGAAGAAGTCTCCTTCAACACTAACCGCAGCGACAGCAAGGTCGTCGTGGACGCCGCCTTCGTGGATACGCAGCTCGATACCCTCGCCAAAGACGAAGACTTGAGCCGCTTCATCCTGTGACGCCAAAAAAAATTCAACTGCACACACAAAGCCGGGAGCTGGAACTCGTCTACGACGACGGCCACTTCCGGCTGCCCGCTGAATTTTTACGCGTTCATTCTCCGTCGGCCGAGGTACAGGGTCACGGCCCCGGTCAAAAACAGCTCCCTCTCGACAAACAGGATGTCGCGATCACCGGTATCGAAGCTCAAGGCCACTATGCCATCAAGCTGATCTTCGACGACGGTCACGACAGCGGCATTTACACCTGGCCCCTGCTGCGCCAGTTTGCCGAACAACAAGCCACCTTGTGGCAACGCTATCTGGAAGAAGCCGAAGAAGCACGCACGCGCCAAGCAGGCGCCTCCCCCGTGAAGTGGGTCTGAGTGCGGATTCCCGCCTCAGCCCTGTACCTCACCCGCGCCTGCCTTTAAAATCAGCCCTCATTCTTTTATGACACGCGCGGGAAACCCGACGATGAGCGACCAGGAACACACCCATTTCGGTTACGAAAAGGTCAAAGTAGAAGACAAATCCCAGCGTGTCGCCGGTGTATTCCACTCCGTCGCCGCCAAGTACGACGTCATGAACGACTTGATGTCCGGCGGCGTGCATCGACTCTGGAAACGCGTCACCATCGAAAATGCTGCGGTGCGCCCCGGCCACCGGGTGCTCGATATTGCTGGCGGCACCGGTGATTTAACTGCGCAATTCTCTCGCCTTGTTGGCAAGCAGGGTCGCGTGGTGCTCGCCGACATCAACAGCTCCATGCTCTCAGTCGGTCGCGACAAGTTGCTCGACCGAGGCCTCGCGGGCAACATCGACTTCGTGCAGGCCGATGCGCAGAAATTGCCGTTCCCCGACAATCATTTCGATTGCATCACGATTGCCTTTGGTTTGCGCAACGTCACCGACAAAGACGAAGCCCTGCGCTCGATGCATCGCGTGCTGAAACCCGGCGGTCGCCTGCTGGTGCTGGAGTTTTCCAAGCCCAAGTCACAGGCACTCGAGAAAATCTACGACACCTACTCCTTCCGCCTGCTGCCTTTTATGGGCAAGCTCGTCGCCAACGATGCCGACAGTTATCGCTATCTTGCGGAAAGCATTCGCATGCACCCCGATCAGGAGACTTTAAAGCAGATGGTGCTCGACGCCGGCTTTGAGCGCTGTGATTACTACAACATGACCGGCGGTATCGTCGCGCTGCACAAGGCTTTGAAAGCCTGAGACTGACATGGACCCAAGTGTATTTAGCCTGCCAACGCAGGCCCTTGAACAGGCGATCAATACCGCTCTACGCTATGACCCTGGCAGTCAGGCACAACTCGTCGCCTTCAGTGGTCGCCGCGTTGCGGTCTACGCCGAAGATTTTCGTCTGCTGACCACCGTATTGTTGCTCGAAGATGGCCGTGTAGCCCTGACCCTGCAACAGGAAGCCCAGGAAGACACTAGCGAAGACCCGGCCGACGTGCGCCTCGAAGGAAGAAGCCCTCAATTGATGAGTCTGCTTCTGCGCTCGCGCAAAAGCCTGGCCGACTCCGGTGTTAAAGCGAGCGGTGACCTCAGCTTACTGGAGTCGCTGCTTCACGTGTTCCAGCAGTTGGATATTGACTGGGAAACCGCTGTCGCCAAGCATACCGGCCCCGTGCTCGCACAGGCGCTGGGCAGCGGCGTGCGCACCGCCGTTAAAGGCGCTCACGGCGCCCTGCGCCAATTGGAACAGCAGGGGCAACACTTCCTGATCGATGAACTGCAACTGCTGCCCATCGGCGCCGAACTGCGCGCGCGCAAAGACGCCATCCATTCTCTGCGCGAACGCACAGACCGCCTGCAAGCCAAGCTCGCACAACTGGAGGCGCAAGCGGCCGACGGGATGCGCCAGTGAGCAGTGTTTTCAGACTGATTCGAATTTTCCATTGCATTGGCAAGTATCGGCTGCTTGATCTCGCCCCCAAACACGGCGTCTTCCGCTACCGCGCCTTGCTGTTCCCCATGTATCTGTACCCCAAACGCAAACAGTCACGTGGCGAGCGACTGCGTTTGGCCCTCGAGGAGCTTGGCCCAATATTCATCAAGTTTGGGCAATTGCTGTCGACCCGCCCGGACCTGCTGCCTGATGACTTGATCAGCGAACTCACCTTGTTGCAGGACCGGGTGTCGCCGTTTGATGCCGAGCACTTCACTTCCATCGTCGAACGCAGTCTCGGTGCGTCCATCGACAGTCTATTTGCCGACTACGAACACCGCCCATTGGCGTCGGCGTCGATTGCTCAGGTTCACGGCGCCACGCTAAAAGACGGCAGTCGCGTGGTGATTAAGGTGGTGCGCCCAGGTATTGACCGCATTATCGAACAGGATACACGCCTGCTTGCGTTACTCGCGCGCTGGGTCGAAGCCCTGATTCGCGAAGGGCGACGCTTGCGGCCGGTGGAGGTCGTCGAGGACTATCGCAATACCATCGTCGACGAGCTGGACCTGATTAAGGAAGGGGCCAACGCCGCACAACTGCGTCGCAATTTCGAAGGCTCATCGAAGCTGTACATTCCCGAAGTGCACTGGGAGTACACACGCCGCAATGTGCTGGTAATGGAGCGCATTAAAGGAATACCGGTTAACGACATCAAAGCGCTGAAAGCGCAAAACACCAACCTGAAACTACTCGCAGAGCGCGGCGTGGAGATCTTTTTTAAACAGGTCTTCGAGCACAACTTCTTCCATGCCGACATGCACCCGGGCAATGTGTTCGTCTCACACAAAACGCCAGAGTCACCGAGTTACATCGCGATCGATATGGCCATCGTCGGCTCCCTCAGTCGCGAAGATCAGTACTACCTCGCGCGCAACCTGATCGCGATGTTTCGCCGCGACTACCGGCAAGTGGCGGAACTGCACGTACTGAGTGGCTGGGTCCCGGAGAACACGTCCATTGCCGCGTTCGAATCGGCCATTCGCGCGGTGTGTGAACCGATTTTTCAAAAGCCGCTTAAGGATATCTCCTTCGGTGAAGCATTGATCACGCTGTTTCGAACGGCCCAGCGCTTCAATATGCCCGTGCAACCCCAGCTGGTGCTGCTGCAGAAAACGCTGTTGAACATTGAAGGATTGGGCCGCCAGCTCTATCCCGAACTCGACCTGTGGCAAACGGCACACCCCTTCCTGGAGCGCTGGTTGAAAGAGCGCTATCACCCGAAAGCACTGTGGCAGGATCTCAAATACCATGCCCCCGAATGGATCGAGAAGTTCCCACTCGTACCGGGAATGATTTTCGACACCATTGCGGAATCCAAACGCCTTGCAGAGTCTGCGCCGGAGCTGCGTGCCTTCAGCCAAAGTTATCGACGCGAGCAGCGCTACCGTCGCTTGCGCCGTTTGAGCTTAGGTTGCGTGCTGAGTCTCGGCGCCGTCTCCGTATACACCTTGGTACCAGCGACCATGATCACCGCCAACGGGCTTGCCGCAAGTGTGTTACTCGTTGCAGCACTCATTACCGCATTGGTTTAAAAGTCCAGCGCGTAAAAGGTTTTGGCGAGCAGGAAGCTCACGGCGAAATAGTCCTCTGTTTCAACCAGAGGGCTTGATGCCGCAAAATCCGTCCCGCTCAGATTGTCATAGCGTACGCTGACGCCGTATCGCCACTCTCCAACATGCCGCACTAAACTCGTTTTGAAATAGGCACCACTGTAGCCTGAATCAGCGTTATAGCCGGGCCGGGTATCGGTAACGTACTCTGGAGCCACTTCGTAGTAGTAATCGTGGTATTGCTCGTTGGCGTAGGTCGCCCCGAGATTGGCGGCGAAGCGCCACTGTAAGCCTATATTTTCTTTCACGTAGGTCAGCTTGGGATTCATCAGCCATCCCACGTAATCAATGCCGCTGGTACTGACACCCAGCACCGCCCGAACCGGAACGCGCAACAACCAGCCGTCATCCGCCGCATTGCCATCCAGTGCGATGTTTAGCGAAGGGCCAATTTCGAAGGTGCTGTCCAACTCCGGCATGCCTTC
The DNA here is from genome assembly GCA_003265435.1 of Cellvibrionaceae bacterium AOL6. Lineage (GTDB taxonomy): Bacteria > Pseudomonadota > Gammaproteobacteria > Pseudomonadales > Cellvibrionaceae > Agaribacterium. The sequence goes on along the minus strand of NOXC01000010.1, from coordinate 106,976 downwards.
ACGCAAGCGATTGTCGTTGCCTCCGCTCAGTGACACTTCGCCACTGACATTGAATTCCCACCAGAGTGCGCGCACCAGATCGCCCCGCACCCCGCTGCGATCCACCTTAAAGCGCTCACCTCGGTAAATCATAAAGGGGACCGGCAATACCTTGCTGTTGTAGTCGGTGGAGCCGCGATAATCCGCGAGATACTGACCGCCCAGCGCCACCCCAAGCTCCAGTTTCGGCAGAGCGGGTGTATCGGGCGAAGGCATGGTGGTTGCGGTGGCCGGAACGGCCGCCAGCAGAAGAGGAAGTAAAAGTCGTTTCATTCGAGATTTTTCGATAGGCAATAAAAAGGGGGCAAAGCCCCCCTTTTTCGTCACTCAAGCGCGATTAGCCTTGAGGCTTGTCGTCTGACTCCGCAGCCACTTCTGGCTCCGCGACGTTGCCATTGGCTTCGCCGTCAGCCGCAGTGTCTTCGACTTCCGCCGGTGGATCAAGCAGCTCTTTGATCGAGAGCTTGATACGACCGCGGTTGTCTACGTCGAGACACTTCACCTGGACTTCCTGGCCTTCGCTCAAGTAGTCACTGACGTTTTTGACACGCTCGTGCGCGATCTGACTGATGTGGACGAGACCGTCTTTACCAGGCAAGAAAGTCACGAAGGCACCAAAGTCAACGATGCGAGCGACTTTACCGGTATAGACCGCACCGATTTCCGCTTCTGCCGTGATCTCTTCTACCTTGTCGATGGCCACTTTCAGCGCATCGCCGTCTGGAGCATAGATCTTCAGAGTGCCGTCGTCTTCGATGTCGATAGAGCACTGGCTCTCTTCGGTGATGGCGCGAATGGTTGCACCGCCTTTTCCGATCACATCGCGGATCTTGTCTGGATCAATCTTGGTCTGATAGAACTGCGGCGCGTTTTCAGACAATACCTGACGCGGAGCATCAATCACCTTGTTCATCTCAGCCAGAATGTGCAGACGCGCATGCAACGCTTGCTCGAGGGCGATTTCCATAATTTCTTCGGTAATGCCTTCGATCTTGATGTCCATTTGCAGTGCGGTTACGCCGTTCGCGCTACCAGCCACTTTAAAGTCCATGTCGCCGAGGTGATCTTCATCACCGAGAATGTCGGTCAATACGGCAAAGCCATCGTCTTCTTTAACGAGACCCATCGCAATACCCGCAACAGGCGTTTTCACCGGCACGCCGGCATCCATCAATGCCAGGCTAGAACCACACACGGAAGCCATGGAGCTGGAACCGTTGGATTCGGTGATCTCACTGACCACACGCATGGTGTATGGGAAATCGTCCTGAGAAGGCAGCGTTGCAGCAATACCGCGACGCGCCAAACGGCCATGACCGATTTCGCGACGACCGGTTGCACCGATACGACCACACTCACCGACAGAGTAAGGAGGGAAGTTGTAGTGCAGCATGAAGGGATCTTTACGCTCGCCTTCAATCGCGTCGATGATCTGTGCATCGCGAGCGGAACCCAGAGTGGCCACGACCAGCGCCTGCGTTTCACCACGGGTGAACAGTGCCGAACCGTGTACTTTAGGCAGTACACCCACTTCAACCGCAATAGGACGGACGGTTTTATTGTCGCGACCGTCGATACGAGGCTCACCATTGATCACAGCGCGACGCACGGTTTGCTTCTCGACTTTCGCGAACAAGGCCTTCACTTCGTCCGCATCTACATCGCCATCTTCCGGTGCGAGCTTGGCAACACATTCGTTGCGCAGCTCACTGAGTTTGGCATAACGCGCCATTTTGTCGGTGATGCGGTAACCTTCCGCAATCGCGGCACCAAACTCACTTTCAATCGCCGCTTTCAGCGTCTCATTGATCGCAGGTGCAGACCATTCCCACTTGGGCTTGCCTGCTTCTGCAGTGAACTCGTTAATGGCCTGAACCACGGCTTGTAATTCTTGGTGTGCGTACAGCACGGCACCCAACATGATGTCTTCTGGCAGCTCGTTCGCTTCAGATTCGACCATCAGGACCGCATCTTTCGTGCCCGCAACCACCATGTCCAGCTCAGACGTTTTCAGGGTCGAGTAAGTTGGGTTCAGCAGGTAACCCTGCTCTTGAGTGTAGCCAACGCGCGCCGCACCAATAGGACCTGCGAAAGGCACGCCGGAAATCGCCAGCGCCGCAGAAGTACCAATCATCGCGACGATGTCGGGATCGAAATCTTTTTCCGAAGAGACCACAGTACACAGTACCTGAACTTCGTTCAGGAAGCCGTTCGGGAACAGTGGACGGATGGGACGGTCGATCAAACGGGAAGTCAGCGTCTCTTTCTCAGAGGGGCGCGCTTCGCGCTTGAGGAAGCCACCAGGGATCTTACCGGCAGCGTAGTATTTTTCCTGATAATGCACGGACAGAGGGAAAAAACCCTGTCCTTCAGATGCTTCTTTTGCTGCGACAACAGTACACAACACGACGGTTTCGCCAATGCTGGCGACAACTGCGCCACTTGCCTGACGGGCAACCCGCCCGGTTTCCAGAGTTACGGTATGTTCACCGTATTGAAATTGCTTTTTTACGGGATTCACTATTCAGCCCTTTCCTATATTTACTTCAACTTTTACTTTCAAATTCCAATAATTCTTTTCAGGCAACACAAAAGTGCCCGCACGAGGCGGGCACTTGAAGCTCCTTAACGACGCAGGCCGAGCTTCTGAATCAGAGCGGCGTAGCGGTTGAGGTCTTTGCTTTTCAGGTAGTCGAGCAATTTACGACGCTGGTTCACCATACGAATCAGACCACGACGACCGTGATTGTCTTTCTTATGGTCTGCGAAGTGACCTTGCAACTTGTTGATGTTCGCAGTCAGCAGAGCGACCTGAACTTCAGTTGATCCGGTATCACCGTCAGCACTTTTGTGCTCGTTGATAATTGCTTCTTTCTCTTGCTTGCTTAAAGCCATGTGTATTACCTTTCATCATGTGAATATGCCAATGCCAGCTTCGCTGACGTACTATTCGGCCTGCCCGTGCATATTTACAGGTAGGTCGATCGATCTGCGCAGGGCGCTGATCAGTAGACTACCAGGCGCTTTGGCGCCAGACAGCCATCGTCCGAGATCTCGGCCAGGCCAAGAAAACGTCCCGATTCGTTGAAAACGCGAACGGTATCACCTTCATTCCCAATTTGATAGACCTGAATGTCCATTACCGACTGTCCGCGACTGAAATAGAAGCCGCTGTCGTCGCTTACCTCCATTTTGGGCAGTGTCGACACCGGTGCATCCATCGGCAGCAGGTGATGATCGAGCACTTCGGCCCGGCCTTCGCCGCGTTCATACTCCAGGTCATTCAGGTCGAGCGCCTGCTCATCCGAGAACGGCCCCGCCTTCGCGCGATGCAGATGCAAAACTCTTGCACCGCATCCCAGTTGCTCGCCCAGGTCCGCAGCCAAACTGCGTACATAGGTGCCCTTGGTGCAATGAATACGCACTTCCGCCAGTGCACGCTCGCCCGCTTCGAAGTTCAGCAGAGTATAGTCAAACAGCGTCACGCGGCGGGCTTTGCGCTCGACTTCAATCCCCTGTCGAGCAAGCTTATATAAGGGCTGACCGTCTTTCTTCAGTGCCGAGTACATCGGCGGCACCTGATCGATCTCACCTCGGAAGTCCGCCATCGCTGCTTCCACCGCATCCGCGGTAATCGCAGAGGCGTCTTTCTCTTGCAGTATCGTACCGTCCGCATCAGCGGTATCGCTGGTGACACCCAGCTCAAAGGTGCTGATGTAGACCTTATCTGCGTCGAGCAGGTACTGAGAAAACTTCGTGGCCTCACCAAAACACAGCGGGAGCACACCGGTGGCCAAGGGGTCTAAGGCCCCTGTATGGCCGGCCTTCGCGGCAAACATCAGGCGCTTGGCCTGCTGCAGCACGGCATTTGAACTCTGGCCTTTCGGCTTGTTCACGAGCAGGACGCCGTCGACACGACGACCGAATTTCCGTTTGCGACCCACGCCGCTCAGCCCTCGTCTTTTTTGGCTTGATCCGAGGCCACGGCCTTATCGATCAGGCTCGACAGCTTCTGACCTTCGACGGCCACTTTGTCGTACACGAAGAAAATACGCGGCGTGATACGCATCGTCACTTCCTTCGCGACCAGTGTACGAATGTAACCTGAAGCCTCGTTCAGAACCGCCACGGCTTCGTCTATTTCGTCCTGGTCATTCAAACCAATAAACGTGACGAAGACTTTGGCCGAGCTCAGATCACTCGGAACATGCACCGCGTTGATATTGGGCATGCCCACGCGAGGGTCACGAATTTCTTTGCGCAGAATGTCCGCAATGGCCCGTTGCAGGGCATCCGAGACACGGTCTGCGCGCTTAAAATCTCTTGGCATCTGTCAGTCCTGGCCTTAGCTCAGTTCTCTCGCCACTTCTTTGACATCAAAGACTTCGATTTGATCGCCGACTTTCACATCGTAGTTCTTCACGCCGATACCACACTCCATGCCGTTGCGAACGTCGTTAACGTCATCTTTGAAACGGCGCAGCGATTCGAGCTCACCTTCAAAGATCACCACGTTGTCACGCAGTACACGGATGGGTTTGTTGCGGTACACGGTGCCCTCGAGCACCATACAGCCCGCCACCTGGCCGAACTTCGGCGAACGGAACACGTCGCGCACTTCAGCAATACCAACGATCTCTTCAACACGCTCAGGCTCGAGCATGCCAGACAGCGCGCCTTTCACTTCGTCGATCAACTGATAGATGATGCTGTAGTAACGCACTTCAATCGACTCGCTTTCTGCCACTTTTTTCGCCGAGCCATCAGCACGGACATTAAAGCCCAGTACGATCGCGCCCGAGGTCAGTGCGAGGTTGATGTCGTTTTCGGTGATACCGCCAACGCCATCGCCGACAATATTCACTTGCACTTCGTCATTGCCAAGGTCAATCAAGGCCGCAGAAATGGCCTCGAGAGAACCGCGTACATCGGCTTTCAATACGACAGGGAGAATCTTCTTCTCGTTCGCGTCGAAATTCGCAAACATATTTTCGAGCTTCGCGGCCTGCTGACGTTGCAGCTTATCCTGACGCTCTTTATCGGCGCGGAACTCCGCCACTTCTCGCGCTTTGCGCTCATCAGCGACGACGAGGAATTCATCACCCGCGAGCGGGGGCGAATCCAGACCAAGCAGCTCGACCGGTGTGGAAGGCCCTGCTTCGTTCACTTTCTGCCCGAGTTCGTTGGTCATCGCACGCACGCGACCGAAGCTCTGGCCGGCCAGCAAAATATCACCGCGCTTGAGGTTACCGCCCTGTACCAGCACAGTCGCCACAGCACCACGGCCTTTATCCATGCGGGACTCAATCACAATACCACGCGCCGGTACATCAATCGGCGCGGTCAGCTCGAGCAGTTCCGCTTGCAGCGCGACCGCTTCAAGCAACTCGTCGATACCTTGCCCAGTATGCGCAGACACCGGAATAAATTGCGTATCGCCGCCCCAGTCTTCTGGAATCACATCTTTCGCGGCCAGGTCGTTCTTGACGCGATCCGGGTCGGCGGTTTCTTTATCAATTTTGTTGATCGCCACCACAATCGGAACACCCGCCGCGCGGGCGTGCTGAATGGCTTCTTCTGTTTGTGGCATCACGCCATCATCGGCTGCAACAACCAGAATAACGACGTCGGTACACTGGGCACCACGTGCACGCATCGCGGTAAACGCGGCGTGGCCAGGGGTATCCAGGAAAGCCAACTCGCCGTGGCCCGTTTTTACGCGGTAAGCACCAATGTGCTGAGTAATACCACCGGCTTCGCCTGAAGCCACTTTGGCTTCACGAATGTAGTCGAGCAGTGACGTTTTACCGTGGTCGACGTGGCCCATAACCGTCACGATCGGCGCGCGCGGTACCACTTCACCTTCCACCTCAAGGACTTTTTCCTTGAGCGCTTCTTCCATCTCGTTCGAGCTGACCAGCTTAGGACGGTGACCCAATTCTTCGACCACCAGCTGTGCTGTTTCCTGGTCAATAGGCTGGTTAATCGTGGCCATCGTACCCAGTTTCATCAGGGTCTTCACCACCTCGCCACCTTTAACGCTCATGCGCTGAGCGAGATCGCTCACGGTGATTTCTTCGGGGATATCAACGTCGTAGATAATTTTTCCTGTGGGCTTCTTAAAGCCATGTCGATTATTCGTCAGCTTGATCTGACCTTTCAGGCCAGGAGACGTAATTTTCTTCGGCTTGCTGTCGATGTGAAGAACTTCTGCGATTTCCTCTTCATCTTCGGCATAGTCGAGTGCGGACTTAATTTTCTTCGGCGCAGCGACTTTCTTAACGGCTTTACCGGCCTTCTTGTGATGCTTGACGTTTTCCTCGTCAGTATCATCACTGTCGTCGCGTTCGCGGTGCTTGGTTTTCTTGTCGGGCGCGCGCGACGCTTCTTTTTCAGCCGCAGCACCTTTTTTCGCAGCAGGCTTCGCACCTTTGCCGTCTTTCTCGGCTTGCTTCTTCTCTTCGTCTGCTTTTTTACGCGCTGCTGCAGCGGCTTCTTCTTCAGCCTTCTTACGTGCCTGCGCTTTCTGGCGAAGAATTTCAGCATCATCGATGAACGAGTAACTGCTTTCCTGAGAAGGCACCGGTGCAGGCGCCTCTTCTTCAGACGCTTCGGCGCCCTCGTCTGATGCTTCGGCTTCGCTCTCGGCCGCTGCCTCAGCTTCGACTTCAGGCTCAGCCTCTGCAGATACGTCTTCCACGGCGTCACTGGTGACTTCGGGCGTCTCGTCCTGTACAGGCTCGGCTACGGGCGCCTCTTCAAGGGCCTCGACATTCTCGGCCTCTGCCGCCTCGGCCAATACCGCCGATTCAGCTTCCATCTCTTGAGCCAGATCTTCAGGATTGCGCTTCACGTAAGTGCGCTTTTTACGCACCTCAACGTTGACGGTTTTACGCGCGCCGCCGGACCCGGTTTTCAGCGTGGTCGTGGTTTTACGCTTCAGGGTAATTTTCTTCGGCGCGCTGACGCTTTGGCCGTGGCTCGCCTTCAGAAACCCCAGCAGGGTCTGCTTTTCTTCGTCGGAAACGATGTCGTTCTCGGACGTGTGCGACAACCCCGCCTGCTTCATTTGCGTGAGAATACGATCTACCGATGTTCCGACTGACTTGGCGAGTTCACTTACGGTTACTTCTGCCATAGAATTTTCATTACCTGCTGTACGTTAAACTATTTCACTCTGCGCGATTGCGCCGCCCCTGCTGCTCGCAAATACGATTTATGCGAACCAAGGCTCTCGCGCTTTCATGATCAATGCGGATGCGCGCTCTTCATCCATTCCATCCAGTTCCATCAACTCATCAACTGACTGTTCTGCCAGGTCTTCCATGCTGCAAATGCCTTTCGCAGCCAAGGCAAACGCCAGAGTCTGATCCATGCCTTCCATTGTCAGCAGATCTTCCTGCGGCTCTCCGCCCTCGGCTTTTTCTTCGTCCGCCAGCGCCTGCGTTAACAGGGCGTCCTTCGCGCGGTTACGCAGCTCATTGGCGATATCTTCATCGAAACCGTCAATGGCCAAAAATTCTTCGATGGGTACGTAGGCAACTTCTTCGAGAGAGGCAAAACCTTCGTCAACCAGCACTTCGGCCACATCTTCGTCGACGTCGAGCGCTTCCATGAAGGTGGTGATCATGCTGCCCGTTTCGGCCTGCTGTTTCTCCTGCCAGTCCTCAACGCTCATCACGTTAATGTCCCAGCCGGTCAGCTCCGAAGCCAGGCGAACATTCTGACCGCCACGGCCAATGGCCTGCGCCAGGTTGTCCTGGTTGACCGCGATGTCCATTGAGCCGGTTTCTTCATCCATCACGATGCTTTCAATTTCCGCTGGCGCCATCGCGTTGATGACAAATTGCGCCGGGTTATCATCCCACAGGACGATATCGATACGCTCATTGCCCAATTCATTCGAGACAGCCTGCACACGTGCACCACGCATACCCACACAAGCGCCCACAGGATCGATGCGACCGTCGTTCGTGGTCACCGCGATTTTGGCTCGTGAACCGGGATCGCGCGCCGCGCCTTTCAGAGAAATCACTTCTTCTGAGATTTCAGGCACTTCGATTTTGAACAATTCAATCAACATCTCAGGGCAGGCACGGCTCATAAAGAGCTGAGGGCCACGCGCTTCAGGGCGCACTTCCGCCAGAACCGCACGAGCGCGATCATTGAGACGGAACACTTCACGACCGACCAGCTGATCCCGAGGCAACAAACCCTCGGCATTGCCACCCAGATCGATAATAATATTGTCGCGAGTCACCTTCTTGACGGTGCCAGAAAGAATCTCGCCAACGCGATCGCGGTATTCATCCACAACCTGAGCACGCTCCGCTTCGCGCACCTTCTGCACGATAACTTGCTTCGCTGTTTGTGCCGCGATTCGACCGAACTCTACGTTCTCAACCACTTCACGATAGACGTCACCGGCTTTCAGCTCAGGGTCTTTTTCGTGCGCTTCTTCAAGCGTGAACTGTGTCCCCAGCTCAGCCAGCGTATCGTCGTCGACAACTTCCCAACTGCGAACCGTTTCATAGTCGCCCGTCTTGCGGTCGATGGTCACCTCGATCGTGCTATCTTCGTCATAGCGCTTTTTGGTCGCAGTCGCGAGGGCCAGCTCGATTGCCTGGAAAATCACCTCTCGATCCACACCTTTCTCGTTGGAAACCGCATCCGCGACCAACAGAATTTCTTTTTTCATCGAGTTTCCTCTAACTCCTCAAAACGTAGGGACAACGTTACCTTTATCAACCAACTCAAAAGGAAGTAAATACTCTTCCTTGTCGATCTGTATGACCAGCTCATCGTCTTCAACACCGGTGAGCAAGCCATTAAAATTTTTGCGCCCTTCAAAGGCGATGCGCAATTTCACTTTGACGCGCGAGCCAACATAGGCCTGATACTGCTCGAGCGTGTACAGCGGCCTGTCCATGCCCGGAGAGGACACCTCCAGCGTGTACTCGCCGCTGATCGGGTCTTCCACATCCATCACCGCGCTGACTTGGCGACTGACGTTCTCGCAATCTTCCACGCCAATACCGCTGTCTTTGTCGATGTAGATGCGCAGCAATATCGAATTGGCTTGCGTCTGGTATTCGAGACCCCAAAACACACAGCCCAGTGATTCAACAACGGGCGCGATCAATGCTTCAAGCTGAGCTTGTTTCGAACTCATAGGCAGATTCTACAAACAAAAAATGGGCCTAACGCCCATTACTGATTCTCGCGATGGCGGGTGAGCTGGCGATATTTTAAACCAATTCAATCCGCAATCACATTTCGCGCAGATACAAAAAAACCCCATAAAGGGGCCTCTTCGCCGCGCCAATGCGCATTCTTCTCGCAGCGATCCATTCCAACCGTGCCGAGTCTTACGACCCCTCTTCCCTGATCTGAGGCTATTCTACACGAGAACGCCTGTTTTGGAACCTGAAGTGCCAAAGGCGACTTCGGCAAAGAGCTTGAACGACGTCTCTGTCATTCAACTACAAATAATTGGCAGCGGGGGTTGATTGAACCAACGACCTTCAGCGGCTGCGCCCAACAAGAGTTGAGCTCGACCCTCGGGCATCTACCAAAGAATACCCATAGTAAAAATTGGTAGCGGGGGCTGGATTTGAACCAACGACCTTCGGGTTATGAGCCCGACGAGCTACCAGGCTGCTCCACCCCGCACCAGCAGACAACTTCCAATTCATGCGCCTGATTGCATGAACCTTTGATGGAAAGTCGCCATCTCATCGACCCTTCGAAGAAGCCGATGCCAACTGAGGTTGTCCCCCAATCGAGGTGGCGCATTATAGGGAGGTCATTTACAGAGGTCAAGGCCGAACGCGATTTAAATCGCATTTCGCAAGCCGAGCGCCTCGCTGTAGGGTCGCAAATAGGCCTGCTCATTAATGTAATCCGAGCCGACGCGCTGAATATAATGATTCAGCAAGGTTGCCGGGACGGACAGGTTAACGTGGCCCTCGCGATAGGAGTCAATCATTCGACTGATGTCCTGCCGGGCATCCCCATCCACGGACTCTTTCAGATACCCCAGGATGTGGTACAAGGCATTCACATGCCCCTTCCGATTTGCCGGCTTCTGCAGCACCCCCATCAACGCTTCGAAATACGCCTCGACGCGCGCCTCAAAGCCGGGCGCGCCCGCCTCAGCGACAATCTGGCCCAGCTCTCGATACGCCTTCTGACTGTGCGCCATGACCAAAAACTTGTAACGCGAATGAAAGGCCACCAGCGCGCGCGGGCTGGGGTCAGGCTTGAAGTGTCGGCGCCAGTCATCATAGACATGCACCAGCGCCACGAAATTTTCTTTGAGAACAGGATCATTCAGACGCCCCTCCTCCTCCATTGGCAACAGAGGATTCTCTGCTCGAAAGCCTCGGACAAACATGCCCTGATGTTTGCCGGGAAGCGGATGCCCATTGCGATACACCTTGGTGCTGTAAAGCCCACAGGATGGAGAATCCTTCATCAGAATATAGCCGCTGAGATCCTCACTCTCCGCCGCGACCCTACGGCCGTATTCATACAGCTCGTCAGTCACATCCAGGCCTGGTGTCTTAGAGCCGACCACTCGCGGCGCCTCAAGCTCTCCCTCAAGCCTGATCGTCTCCCGCGGCACGCCCATCCCAATCGCAACCTCCGGACAATAGCTCCGATACTCAAACACCTGCGCCAGCGCATTCAGACAGATTCGCGAACGCTTGTGCCCACCATTGAAGCGCACCTCCTCACCCAGCAGGCAGGCGCTGATACCAATAGGAATTTTTGGGGATTCTTGCATAACCTTGTCTCCAGTCTACTGGCCTTGGTACGCACTAAAAGCAATGAGTGATGACTTCTGAATGAATTTTAGCGGATTCCCCGAAGTACGTGCCACCTTACAAAGAATGCATTGGGGTCAGACCCCGTACGGGGTCTGACCCCAATGCATTCTTTGTCCCCGCCCGTAATTCCAACCTGCGCATAACGCCACCGCCCGGTCAGCCAAAAAAAGACCCTGACAACAGGATGCTTTTTTAAAATGGTGCCCACAAAATCGCCAGGAGCGATTTTGGGCGCCGGCTCTGCCGGCGGGGCGCAGCCCCGAGCCTCAGGGATGAGGCGAGTCCACCCGGACGTAAGTCCGGCCTGTATGTAACGACCCTACCCAATCAGACAAAAAAAAGCACCCTGACAACAGGATGCTTTTTTAAATGGTGCCCAAGGCCGGACTTGAACCGGCACGGCTTGCGCCACTACCCCCTCAAGATAGCGTGTCTACCAATTCCACCACTTGGGCTAAAACGTCATAACAATTCACTTGCGAGAACCCGACCTTATTCTTCAACGACGGGTTCTGACAGTTCAGGCAGCGAGTCTTCGCTGACCTCAACTGTGGCGTCCAATTCGGGAATCGCCGCTTCTTCCTCAAGCGCCGGCACTTCTTCCAACGCGGGAACAAGCACATCCGATCCGACAGAGCTCTGCTTCTTCGCGATAACCGCCAATGTCAGGCTGGTTGCAAAGAACGCCGCCGCACAAAATGCAGTCAGCTTGGCAAAGAAGTTACCGGAGCCGGTCGCTCCGAACAGGGTTTGAGATGCACCTGCGCCGAACGACGCACCCATTTCGGCACCTTTTCCCTGCTGCAACATGATCAGCCCGATAATTACGAGCGCGATGATCAGATGCACCAATAAAACGATGTTTTCCATCTAAGTCTCACCAAGTCGTGCTATTCCGCCGCGCGGCAGATAGCAAGAAAATCTTCAGCTTTCAGTGATGCACCACCTACCAGTGCACCATCAATATCTTGTTGCGCAAACAGTGCTGCTGCGCTGTCTGGCTTCACACTGCCACCGTAAAGAATCGCTGTGTGCTCGCCTTCAGGACCCATGACCTCACGAATGTAGGCATGAACTTCCTGTGCCATTTCAGGTGTTGCGGATCGGCCAGTGCCAATCGCCCAAACAGGCTCATAGGCAATAACACCTTTGGCTACACCTTCCAGGCCAACGCGGTCGATCACGGCACGAAGCTGCTGACCTACCACGTCGAACGTGCGCTCCTGCTCACGCTCTTCCAAAGTCTCGCCCACACAAAGGATGGGAACCAGACCTTTCTTAATCGCCGCTTCGAATTTCGCCGCGACCAGTTCAGAGCTCTCACCCTGATATTCACGACGCTCCGAATGCCCCACAATCGCGTACTTACAACCGAGGTCGAGCAACATATCCGCTGAAATCTGACCGGTGTACGCACCGGACTCATGCTCGGACACGTCCTGAGCACCGAAAGCGATGTTGGACTCCTCTAGGAGTTCCGCCACCTTAGCCAGATAAACGTAAGGAGGGCATACAGCCACTTCAGCCTGGTGAACTCCAGTCCAGCCGGAAGTCAAGCCACTCACAAGTGCAGCGGTGTCTTCGAGGCTCGCGTTCATCTTCCAGTTTCCTACTACTGTAGGCCGACGCATGGCAGCTCCTTACTCAACAATTGGTTGGCAACGCCCAGTTTCAAGCGGGCGCAAATGGTAGCGGAACACAAGTGCAGATACAACACATGTTTTTCAAATCGTGGAGAAAATACTCAACCCAACAACTCGGAGACCTGATCCGCCAGTGATTGACAGGCGTTTGCAACCAATTGCTCGTCGTCACCCTCGACCATCACGCGCACCACAGGCTCGGTCCCCGAGGGACGCAACAACACGCGGCCACGACCCTGGAGACGATCTTCCGTCGCCGCTACGGCAGCATCGAGTGCAGCGTTGCCGTCGAGGTTGACCGGCGGCGTTACCGGCACATTGATCATGACTTGCGGCATCATCTTCAGCGGTGCGCAGGCATCGGCAAGGCTCAAGTCCTGATCACGCAGGGCACGCAGAACCTGTAATGCGGAAATGATGCCGTCGCCTGTCGTAGTGGCATCTTTGCAGACGATATGACCGGACGACTCACCCCCGAGCTGCCAGCCAAACTCAGCCATCTGCTCAAGCACATAGCGATCCCCGACTTTTGCGCGGGAAAATCCGATCTTGCGCTCCTTCATTGCGAGCTCAAAACCATAGTTTGTCATCAAGGTGCCAACCACACCACTGCACCCCAACTCGGAATTACCGCGATGCGCTGCAATAATGAAAAGCAGCTGGTCACCGTCCACCGCGTTACCTCGATGGTCGACAAACATCACACGATCACCATCACCATCGAAGGCAATCCCCATGTCCGCGCCCGTTTCCACCACTCGTCTCGACAGCGCATCCAAGTGGGTGGAGCCGCACTCACGGTTGATGTTCAGGCCATCCGGCGCCGCGGCTATCACGTCCACCGTCGCACCCAGCTCGCTGAAGACTTTCGGAGCGATGCTATAAGTCGCGCCATTCGCGCAATCCAGCACGATATTCATACCTGCGAGGGTGAAGCCCCAGGGCAGAGAGCCCTTACAAAATTCAACGTAGCGACCTTCCGCATCATGAATACGGCGCGCCTTGCCCAGCTTCTCGGCCATCACCATCGGCTGATCCAGCTGGGACTCAATCGCCAATTCGAGCTCATCGGCCAACTTGGTGCCCTGGGTGTTAAACAGCTTCACGCCATTGTCGGTATAAGGGTTGTGAGAGGCACTGATCACGACACCGGCCTTGGCCTGGAAGGTGCGCGTCAGATAGGCGATCGCCGGTGTCGGCATCGGCCCGAGCAAACCCACATCCACGCCCGCGCTGATCAAACCCGCCTCAAGCGCGGATTCAAACATATAGCCGGAAATTCGCGTGTCTTTGCCAATCAGCACTAAGCCAGCAGACTTGCTGGCCCCGTGATCGGCAAGCACCTTGCCCACAGCCCAGCCCAGCTTGAGAAAAAACTGAGGCGTGATGGTGTGATCCCCAACACGCCCGCGAATGCCATCCGTTCCAAAATATTTTCTAGTCATGTTCTCTCAGTAACATCTTTGTTCTGCATCATTCTTTGATAGACGGTCACCACATCCCGGGTTTCCGCCACATCGTGTACTCTTAAAATGCTGGCACCACGCATGAGCGCATCATAAGCCAGTGCGAGACTGCCTGCGAGCCGAAACGCCGGCTCACGCTGTAACAATCGACCAAGCAGAGACTTGCGCGACACCCCGATCAATACCGGCATGCCCAGCGCCCTCAAGCGCGAGGTATTTTGCAGCAAGGTAAAATTATGCGCATCGGTTTTACCGAAGCCGATGCCGGGATCGACGATCAGTCTGTGCTTCGTCAAACCCGCCGCTTCACAACGTGAGACCTGCGAAACCAGATAGGATTCCACCTCTGCGCACACATCGTGATATTCCGGGTTATCCTGCATGGTCCCCGGCTCACCCTGCCGATGCATCAGGCACACGGCCATCCCGGACGCCGCGGCAGCCTCCAGTGCACCCGGCCTTTCCAGTGCGCGTACGTCATTGATTAAGCCCGCACCCGCACCCGCGGCTTCTCGCATAAGCTGCGGCGTGCTGGTATCAACGGACACCACCACATCGAAGCGACGCACGATCGCCTCAACGACCGGCAGTACGCGATCGCACTCCTCAGACGCACCCACTGGTGCCGCCCCGGGGCGGGTCGACTCTCCGCCAACGTCAATAAAGTCGGCCCCCTCTTCAACAAGCTGGGCCGCTTTCTGAATGGCGAGATCGAGATTAAGTTGCGCCCCGGAAAACAGGGCACCGCCATCGTAGAAAGAATCGGGCGTGACGTTTAGCACCCCCATAACACGAGGCGTACTTAGAGATAGGGAACGTGAGGCGAATTTCATGCGGGTATCAAAATAAAAGGGCGCCGAAGCGCCCTGTCTTATTGCTCTCTGGCCGGACCGCCCACGGGGGGCTCTTCAACCGGCGCTTCCGAGCCCGGGCTGGCAGCGGTTTCACCGCCACCCTTGCCACCCCAGTGGCCATCACCCCAATCACGCGGGGGACGCACTTTACGGCGGTTCATCAGATCTTCAACCTGATCCGAATCAATGGTCTCAAATTCCATCAGCGCATCTTTCATTTTCTCGAGGATATCGCGATTTTCGTGCAGTATTGACTCGGCTTTTTTGTAGGCCTCATCAATAATGCGGCGCGCCTCAACATCAATCAGCTTCGATGTTTCTTCGGAATACTGAGACTTGCCCGTACCCGGGTAGGCGCCCTCTTCTTCACCGTAGTGAATCGGCCCCAATTTCTCGGAGAGGCCCCACTTCGTGACCATGCTTCGAGCGAGATCCGTCGCACGCTCAATGTCATTCGACGCGCCAGTCGTGACACCATCAAAGCCCAGCGTCATTTCCTCGGCGATACGGCCACCAAACAGTGAGCAGATTCGGCTCTCAAGCGCGCGCTTGCTCGAGCTGTAGCTGTCCTCTTCCGGCAGGTACTGGGTAACACCCAAGGCACGACCACGAGGAATAATCGACACCTTGTGCACGGGGTCATGCTCCGGCACCAGATAGCCGACAATGGCGTGACCGGCTTCGTGGTAGGCCGTGTTTTCTTTTTCTTTCTCGCTCATCACCATGGACTTGCGCTCAGCACCCATCAGGATCTTATCCCGTGCGCGCTCAAACTCTTCCATCGTGACCAGACGCTTATTGGCACGCGCCGCGAACAGAGCCGCCTCGTTCACCAGGTTCGCCAAGTCCGCCCCGGAGAAACCGGGTGTACCGCGCGCGATGATGCCGGCCTGAACACTGTCGTCCAGTGGCACTTTGCGCATATGCACTTTCAGAATCTGCTCTCGGCCGCGGATATCGGGCAAGCCTACAAACACCTGCCGGTCAAAACGACCTGGGCGCAGCAGGGCTTTGTCGAGCACGTCCGGGCGGTTGGTCGCGGCAATCACGATCACGCCTTCATTGCCTTCAAAACCGTCCATTTCAACAAGCAGCTGGTTCAGCGTTTGCTCACGCTCATCGTGACCACCACCATGGCCACCGCCACGATGACGTCCCACCGCATCAATCTCATCGATGAAGATGATGCAAGGGCTGTGCTTTTTCGCCTGATCGAACATGTCGCGCACACGGGACGCACCCACCCCCACGAACATTTCGACGAAGTCAGAACCGGAAATCGAGAAGAACGGCACTTTGGCTTCGCCCGCAATGGCCTTGGCCAGCAGCGTTTTACCTGTACCGGGAGGGCCCGCCATCAGCACGCCGCGGGGGATCTGCCCACCAAGACGCTGAAAGCGCGAAGGGTCTTTCAGGTACTCAACGAGCTCCTGCACCTCTTCTTTCGCCTCGTCGACGCCCGCCACATCGGCGAAGGTCGTTTTAACCTGATCTTCTCCCAGCATGCGTGCCTTGCTCTTGGCAAAGCTCATCGGACCGCCTCGGCCGCCCGCGCCGCCCTGCATCTGACGCATGAAGAAGATGAATACCGCGATAAACAATAAAATCGGGAAGCTGGCAACCAGCAACTGCTCCCAGAGGCTGTGCTGCTCTCGCTCCTTGCCGACCACGTTCACGCCGTTGTCGAGCAACATCGGCATCAGATCGGGGTCGAAAACCTGGGGACGCACCACACTGTATTCGCCGCTGTCCTGGCTATGGACGCGAATGCGGTAATCGTCAATCTCAACACTGCGCACACGCCCCTCTTCCACCTGCCGCACGAATTCGGAATAACTCACATCGACTTTAGCGGTGGGTTCCTGAAAGTTCTGGAACACCATGAAAAGGACGGTGGCGATGACCAACCAGAGGACTACATTTTTCGTCATAATATCTGACCTATACAGCGCGTAATCTAAACACGCTCAATACACTGAACTGCGGAAATACACTTTCAACACTATCCGCGACTTTTTAGTATACGCTCGAGACCCGAGAGCGCCCAATAAATTCGACCAATTTATGCGATTGAGCGACAAAACGCGCAGGAATTCACCCACCTCGCCAGCGAAAAAAGACTTACGCGCCAACCCTCAGCCTTTGAAGCGCTTCGCCACCAGATAGGTTTCACTGGAGCGTGCACGCGACGCTTCGGGCTTGCGCATTGCCACACTGCCAAAGGCCGCGCGGCATTCACGCAGATAGTCATCGAAGCCTTCCCCATGAAAGACTTTTGCGACAAACACCCCATCTTTCACCAGGGTGTTACACGCGAGATCCAAGGCGAGCTCAACCAGATACATGGACGCCGGCTGATCAATCGCGGCCACGCCACTCATGTTTGGGGCCATGTCGGAAATTACAAGGTCCGCCTGACCGCCGTCGAGCGAAGCGACAATTTGCTCGTACACCGACTCTTCTGTGAAATCACCCTGAATGAACTCGACGTCGGGCAGTGGGTCCATGGGCAGGATGTCCGAGGCGATGATTGTGCCCGTTCCCCCCATGCGCTCCGCCGCGACCTGAGTCCAGCCCCCGGGTGCTGCGCCCAGGTCAATCACGGACATCCCGCGGCGAAACAGGCGATCTTTCTTGTCGAGCTCGAGCAGCTTGTAGCTCGCGCGCGAGCGATAGCCATCTTTCTGCGACTGTTTAACGAACTGGTCGGAGAAGTGTTCCTGCAACCAGCGATTGCTGCTCTTGGATTTGGCCATGGGGAAAGAAGAGTATCTATGAACCTGGGAACCGAATAAAATAGCACAAATTTCAAGATAATTACCCTGGAACTTGCCGTGCCATTGTCCCGCGACACCATCAAACAATATCGAGCCATCGGTCACAACCTCAAGCCTGTTGTCATCATTTCAGACAAAGGCGTCAGCGAGGGCGTGATCAACGAACTGAACCGCGCGTTCGACGACCACGAGTTGATCAAAGTGAAGATCAATGTGAACGACCGCGAGGCTCGCAAGCAACTCATTGAAGCGGTGATCGAGCAGTGCCGGGCCGAAAACGTACAGGAAATAGGCAAAGTCGCTCTGTTATTCCGCGAAGCGGCCAAACCCAACCCCAAGACCTCTAACGTCCGCAGATTGTGAAAAAGCGCGCAAGCCGCGCGCGTCACATGTACGCATGGCTTCACAGCCGCCATACTTCGACGGACAGAGGTACAGGCTTTCATGTTTCGTTCTATCACTTTCAAACTCTGGCTGACCATCGCGCTGGCTCTGGTGTTCAGCCTCGGCGCACTGCTGGGCTTAACGCACTACAGCCTGCACAAGCGCTTTGTCACTTTCAGCCTGCGCGCCATCGAGGAGCACCTGCCGCCTCTGAGCGACAAAATTGTCGAGGTCTATACCCCCGGTGGTAGCCTCGAACCGTTCGAGCGAAACAAGAAGCTCTGGTACCTTGTGGTCTACCGCAGCCTGCCGTTTACGCAAACGGATGAAGGACCCGCACCACCGCCCAAACACTGGAAAAAACATCAGGAACTGAAAAACGCGCAAAAGCGTTTCGTGCGCTCACTGGCGCTGTACGACGCGGAGCGCAAGCTCGTTGCAGGACGCGAAGAACTGCACACCAAGCGCCTCTGGCACCCGGTGGAGTACAAGGGCAAGGTCATCGCCTATGTTGTCTACGAAAAGCCGCACTATGTGCTGAAACGCAGCGAGGCAATCTTCCTCCAGCAGCAATTCAAATTTTTTCTGTTGCTATCGGGCGCGATGGTGATCGCCGCGCTGTTTCTGGCGGCCTTCATCTCACGCTGGCTCATCGCACCTGTACGCAGGTTAAGTGAGGGCGCGCGCAAGGTCAGCGACGGGGACTTCAGCGCGCGCGTGCACTATCAATCGCGCGATGAATTAGGGCAACTCTGTCAAAACTTCAACAGCATGACCGCTCGACTGGAGGCGAACCAGAAAGCCCAGCGACAGTGGATAGCCGACATCTCCCACGAAATGCGCACACCGGTCGCCGTACTGAAGGGCCAGATAGAGGCCATTCAAGACGGTATTCGCCCCGCCACCCCAGAGAATATTCGCGTGCTCAGCGACAAGGTGGAATCGTTACGCCACCTCATTGATGACCTGTTTGAACTCGCCCTCTCCGATGTCGGCGAACTGCACCTGCATTTACAGCGCATTGATCTTGTCGGCCTGCTAACGCGCTATGTCGAGCTTAATCGCAGCCGTGTCGCGGAGTTTGGTCACACTCTCGAGCTGCAATGCCCCAAAACACCGCTTTGGGTGAACGCCGATGAACGGCGCCTGACACAGGTACTGAACAACGTGCTTGAAAACTCCCTCCGCTACACCGACAGCCCAGGCCAACTTCGCTGGCGTTTGAGCAAGCAGCGTGACATCGCCATAGTCACCGTGGAAGACAGTGCACCCGGTGTGCCGACCGAGGCGCAAGCTCACATTTTTGACCGCCTGTTTCGCGTCGAGAAATCACGCAATCGAAGCACAGGAGGCGCCGGGCTCGGGCTCGCGCTCTGCCAGAACTTTATCGAAGCACACGGTGGCCAGATGCGCGCTGCCAACAGCGAACTTGGCGGCCTGAGCATCCTGATTGAACTGCCCCTTTCTGAAGGAAATTGATATGCACATCCTGATCGTCGAAGACGAACCTGAGCTGTCCAGCCTACTGGCCGAATATCTCGCGAACGCAGGCTTCGAAAGCGAGTGCATTGCCCACGGCGACACCGCCAGCCAATGGCTGAGCCAGCACCAGACGGATCTCGTCGTGCTCGACCTAATGCTGCCCGGGAAGGACGGTCTAACGATTTGTCGCGAACTGCGGCAGCACAGCCGCATACCCGTCATCATGGCCACCGCAAAAGTGGAAGAGATTGATCGCCTGCTCGGCTTGGAAATCGGCGCGGACGATTATATTTGCAAACCCTACAGCCCACGTGAAGTCGTTGCCCGCATCAAAGCGGTGCTGCGGCGGGTTCATTGGCCCGAGGAAAACAAACCCATCGTCGTCGACACTGAAAAACTCCAGGTCATCCTGCAAGGCAAGCACGTCGAATTTACGGCCGTTGAAATGCGCCTGTTCGAACTGCTTTACCGAGAGCCTGGGAAAATATTTTCGCGACAGTATATTATGGACCACATCTACACCGACTATCGTGTCGTCAGCGACCGTACTGTTGACAGTCATGTGAAAAAGTTGCGAAAGAAATTACACGAGGCCGCTCCCGACCTCGATTTAATTCACTCCATTTACGGCGCAGGCTACAAGTTCGAGTATCAAGATGTTTAAACGTTTAGCAGTAGTGGTTTCCACCTTGGTGTTGCATGCCTGTTCGAGCAATCCCATCCCCTCCAACGCCATGCCGGTGTTTCAAACCCGAATCTCGCCCTCCGGGCTGAAGCACTTCGAGCTGCGTTATCAAATGGCGCGAGAACCCGGAGCCGAGCGACCCAATCAGGGGCGCAGCCGCGATGGCCGTTCCGGACGGCAGAGCAACCCCGCCAAAATGTACGAAAACACCCGCAAGCAAATGACGGCACAAGCAGAGAGGATGATCGAAGAAAACCGCTATTGCCGAACCGGATTCTGGGTGCTGAATTTTGAAATGAACCGCTCTCCCCGCCTACGCGGAGAATGCCACGAGATCGCGACAGAACAAGACAGGGAACGTTTCCCTGACACCATCCAGAACTGGTAGACACGCTTCCTTATTTCCTACGTATTTCTTGCTAGGTTGTAGCGCACACTGAGCCTGTCTTCTGAGATTACCGAAGACAGACGACAACACATTGCGCCAACGTTATGAATAGCAAGGAGACTACCATGCTTAAACCTTTATTCTTCGCCGGACTGATCGGCATCAGTGCCCTGGCGATCGCCAAACCCGATTACAGCGAACGCTACATCGATAAAGTCATCAGCAAACTCGAATTAGATGACAGCCGAGCAGCGGAAGTCCGCACCATTATGGAAGCCGGCCACGCCGAAGCCAAACAGTTGATGGAAACGCACCGCACGCAAATGCAAGCGCTGCGAGACCAACAAAACGTGCAACTCGCGACGATACTCAGTGCAGAGGAGATGGAAGAGCTGGAAAAAATGCAGAAGCACGCGAAGCAAAAAATGAAGAAACACAAACACGATCGCATGCACGACGAAGCGTTTGACGAATAGTCGTTCATCGTTGACGAGATGGAGCCCTCAAGGCTTCATCCGTCAACGCACTACTGCAAACTCTGATGATATTTGCGACTGGCTTCCCGACCAATATTCATCATTAAAAACGCGAAGAGAAACAGCGACTCATTCTGCATTTGCAAAAGCGCGTCGCGATCCAACACCAGCAAATCTGCCGCCTGCTCTCCCGCCACCATCGCCGTGCCCGGCTGTACCTGAATACCGATATACGCCGTTTCGCCGAAGGTATCGCCCGCGTGATAACTCACCTCAAGGGTGGCCACACCATCGCGCTCCACAATGAGCTCAACGCGACCCGATAACACGATATAAAGCGCTTCCGGGAGATCCCCCTGCTTGAACACTTTCGCGCCCGGCGTCACGCTGATGCGCTGTGTGTAACCCAGCAATTCGCGTTGCTGCTCCGGGGATAAGCCACCAAACAACGACAGTTCGCCAAGGTCCGGCGAGCCCTCTGTTGTATTCAATTCAAAATTGTCAGAACTGCAATAGGAAAGCATTTTCGTCACCAAATTGTCACTAACCCAATTTCTGAACCCACTGGTTAAATAACGAGCAAATCGCGGGCCAAGTGCATGAAACCCCCACATTCAGAGGCTTTAGGTGACATTTAGCCGCATTTTTACTGAATACAGGCTGAACTTTGGAAAAGGGTTTGAAAATTTTGTCAAAGGACTCGACAAAAAACGGCAGAGGTGGCGGGAATGTGCCGGTAACCCAGAAAAGGCTACCGGCAAGATCGATACGAGACTACAAATGTTTTACTTCGGCGATTTCATACTCGATATCACCGCCAGGGGCGCGTACCAAAATCACCTCCCCTTCTTCCTTGCCGATCAGCGCGCGCGCGATGGGCGAAGTCACGGAGATCTTATTGGCCTTAATATTGGCCTCGTCTTCACCGACGATTTTGTAGGTAATCTCTTCGTCGGTTTCGCAATTAATCAAATCGACGGTCACACCGAATATCACTTTGCCGGTCGCAGGCATGGATTTCACATCGATCACCTGAGCATTGCCCAGCTTCCCTTCGATTTCCTGAATGCGGCCTTCACAAAAGCCTTGTTGCTCACGCGCGGCATGGTATTCGGCATTTTCTTTCAAGTCGCCGTGCTCGCGTGCCTCGGCAATGGCCTGCACAATGCGCGGACGATCCACCTTTTTAAGGTGCTCCAGCTCTTCCCGAAGGGCTTTTTCGCCCTCCAGGGTCATGGGATATTTTTGCATACTGGCTTGACTCCTTAATTGCCCTGGTGCTCAGCACCGACCAGTTTGTGTAACTCTTGCAGGGGGCGAACCTCCTGCTCCTGACCAAAACGCAGTGCCATGCACAACGCCGTGCCGGCAGCCAGCGTGGTCGTGTAGTAAACATGATTGCTTTCAGCACTGCGACGAATCGACGCGGAATCCTTGATCGCCTGCTTGCCTTCCGTCGTGTTAATAATGATCTGAATATCGCCGTTTTTGATCATGTCGACGGTGTGCGGACGGCCTTCGGCCACCTTGTTCACTACCTTCACGTTCAGGCCTGCATCGGAGATCACACGTGCGGTACCGCGCGTCGCCACCAGTTCGAAACCGAGGCTGTCGAGCTCTTTCGCAATGACCACAATACCGTCTTTATCGAAATCACGCACACTGAGGAAGGCGGCACCCTTGCGGGGAATGGCCGAACCGCTTCCTGTCTGCGCCTTGGCAAAGGCCTCGGCGAAGGTGGAACCGGTACCCATAACCTCCCCGGTCGATTTCATTTCTGGCCCCAGAATGGGGTCCACCGACGGGAATTTGTTGAACGGGAACACCGCTTCTTTCACGCTCATATAGCTCGGCACGATTTCCGACGTGAAGCCCTGCTCGGCGAGAGACTTGCCCGTCTGACAGCGCGCGGCCACTTTCGCCAGGCTCACGCCGATGCACTTAGACACAAACGGCACCGTGCGCGAAGCACGTGGGTTCACTTCGATCACATAGATCTTGCCGTCCTGATACGCCAGCTGCGTGTTCATCAGACCGATCACGCCGAGCTCGACCGCCATTTTGCGGACCTGCTCGCGCATTTGATCCTGCACGTCTTCCGGCAGAGAGTAAGGCGGCAGAGAACATGCAGAGTCACCACTGTGTACGCCACACTGCTCAATGTGCTGCATGATCGCACCAATAACAACGCTCTCACCATCCGATACCGCATCAATATCCACCTCAATCGCATTGTTGAGGAAGTGATCAAGCAGCACGGGCGCGTCTTCGGACACCTTCACCGCTTCGGTCATGTAGCGACGCAGTTCTTTTTCGTTGTAGACGATCTCCATCGCACGTCCACCCAACACGTAGGAGGGGCGCACGACCAGTGGGTAGCCCACTTTTTCAGCCTGATGAATGGCCTCTTCCGTCGAGCGCACAATCGCATTGGACGGCTGCAGCAGGCCGAGGCGGTCGATCATTTGCTGGAACAGCTCACGGTCTTCCGCGCGATCAATCGCTTCGGGGCTGGTGCCGATAATGGGCACGCCTTCGGCCTTCAGTGCGTTCGCGAGTTTCAGCGGCGTCTGCCCACCAAATTGCACAATCACGCCTTTCGGCTTTTCTTTGTGGACGATTTCCAGCACGTCTTCAAGGGTGACCGGCTCGAAATAGAGGCGGTCAGACGTGTCGTAATCGGTCGATACGGTTTCGGGGTTACAGTTGACCATGATGGTCTCGAAACCGTCTTCGCGCGCCGCCAGGGCCGCGTGCACACAGCAGTAATCGAACTCGATGCCCTGACCGATTCGGTTCGGGCCGCCGCCGATCACCATGATCTTGTCGCGATCACTCGGCTCGGACTCGCACTCTTCGTCATAGGTCGAGTACATGTAAGCGGTCGATGTAGAAAACTCAGCCGCACAGGTATCCACGCGCTTGTAGACAGGGTACACGCCGAGCTTATGGCGCTTCTCACGCAGGTTTTTCTCGCTGACACCCAGCAGGCTCGCGAGACGCTTATCGGAGAAACCTTTGCGCTTGAGCTGACGCATGATGTCGGCGTTCACTTCCGACAACGGCATGGAGGCCAGAGCTTGTTCGGCCTTCACCAGATCTTCAATTTGCACCAGGAACCAGCGGTCGATCTTGCTCTGCTCAAAGACCTCATCAAGGCTCATGCCAGCGCGGAACGCATCGGCCACAAACCAGATGCGCTCGGCGCCCGGCGTGCTCAGGTCACGGCGAATTTTCGCCATGCTGTCGTTTTCATCGAGATCAACACGTGACTCAAAACCGGCCGAGCCGACTTCAAGGCCACGCAAGGCTTTCTGCAGACTTTCCTGAAAGTTACGGCCAATCGCCATCACTTCGCCGACCGACTTCATCTGTGTGGTCAGGCGCGCATCCGCATCGCCGAATTTTTCGAAGGTAAAGCGGGGCACTTTGGTGACGACGTAGTCGATGCTCGGCTCGAAGGAGGCCGGGGTCGCACCGCCGGTGATGTCGTTTTGCAGCTCATCCAGCGTATAGCCCACGGCCAGTTTGGCTGCGACTTTCGCAATCGGGAAGCCGGTGGCCTTAGACGCAAGCGCTGACGAACGCGATACACGCGGGTTCATTTCGATCACGACCATGCGGCCGTTGTCCGGGTTCACCGCGAACTGCACGTTAGAACCACCGGTCTCTACACCGATTTCTCGCAGTACCGCCAACGAGGCGTTACGCATGATTTGATATTCTTTGTCGGTCAGCGTCTGAGCTGGGGCCACGGTGATTGAATCCCCAGTGTGCACACCCATCGGATCGAAGTTTTCGATGGAGCAGACGATGATGCAGTTGTCGTTGCGGTCACGCACGACTTCCATCTCATATTCTTTCCAACCGAGCAGGCTCTCGTCGATCAGCAACTCATTTGTCGGCGACAAGTCGAGACCACGGGCGCAGATTTCTTCGAACTCTTCCCAGTTATAGGCGATACCGCCACCGGAGCCGCCCATCGTAAAGGAAGGACGGATAATGCACGGGAAGCCGAACTCTTTCGGTACTTCCAGCGCTTCTTCCATCGTGTGCACAATGTGCGCACGTGCGGTTTCGAGGCCGATGGCCTTCATCGCCTGATCGAAGCGCTGACGGTCTTCAGCCTTGTCGATGGCATCTTGCGTCGCACCAATCAGCTCGACGCCATATTTTTCCAGCACACCCTTGTCGTGCAGGGCAAGCGCGCAGTTCAGCGCCGTCTGGCCACCCATGGTGGGCAGAATCGCGTCCGGGCGCTCTTTTTCAATGATTTTTGTCACCGCTTCCCAGGTGATGGGCTCGATGTAAGTCGCGTCTGCCATGGCCGGATCGGTCATGATCGTCGCGGGGTTCGAGTTCACCAGGATGACGCGGAAGCCTTCCTCGCGCAGCGCCTTACAGGCCTGTGCGCCGGAGTAGTCGAATTCACAGGCCTGACCGATAACGATGGGACCTGCGCCGATAATAAGAATGCTGTTGATATCTGTACGTTTTGGCATGGCTCTATCTTTACGCTCTCTGGTCCATCAACTCAATGAAGTGGTCAAACAGGCTGTCAGCATCGTGCGGGCCGGGGCTCGCCTCAGGGTGCCCCTGGAAGCTGAAGGCCGGTTTGTCTTTCAGGTGGATGCCCTGCAAGGTACCGTCAAACAGGGATTTATGCGTGACTTCAACGTTCGCCGGCAAGCTCGCTTCGTCTGCCGCAAAACCGTGGTTCTGACTGGTGATCATGACCTTGCCAGTGCGCAGATCCTGCACTGGGTGGTTGGCACCGTGGTGGCCGGCTTTCATCTTGACGGTTTTCGCGCCCGCCGCCAGAGCCAGTAACTGGTGCCCCAGGCAGATACCGAAGATCGGCAGGCCCGCGTCGAGCACTTCTTTAATTGCGGCGATCGCGTAGTCGCAAGGCTCCGGGTCGCCGGGGCCGTTGGCGAGGAATACACCGTCCGGCTCCATCGCCAGCACTTCACTCGCAGGCGTTTGCGCGGGCACCACGGTCAGTTCACAACCGCGATCCACCAGCATGCGCAGAATGTTGCGCTTGACGCCATAGTCATAGGCGACGACTTTGTAGCGCTTGCCTTCGGGCAGCGCTTTGAAGCCTTCACCCAGAGTCCAGGTACCGGCATCCCACTTGTAAGCGGCTTTACAGCTGACTTCTTTCGCGAGATCCATGCCCTGCAACCCGGCGAAACCTTTCGCCAGCTCCAGCGCTTTAGCTTCGTCGTCACCGGTGATGATGCAGCCGTTTTGCGCACCCTTGTCGCGCAGAATGCGGGTCAGGCGACGGGTGTCGATGTCAGCGATGCCGAGAATATTGTGCTCGCGCAGGTAGGCCTCGAGGGTTTGCTCACAACGGAAATTGCTGGCCAGCAGCGGGTAATCGCGAATCACCAGGCCGGAAGCCCAGATCTGGTCGCACTCCTCGTCTTCCTTATTCACACCGGTGTTGCCAATGTGCGGATAGGTCAGCGTCACGATCTGACGCGCATAGGAGGGGTCGGTGAGTATTTCCTGATAGCCGGTCATGGCGGTATTAAACACCACCTCTCCGACTGCGTGCCCATCGGCACCAATGGCTGAGCCACGAAACACGCTGCCATCGGCGAGAACCAACAGGGCTGGGCGTGTTTTCGCACGGTTAAAGTAACTTGGTTCTACTTGCTCTTGAGTCAAGTATGCATCCTCCGCGCTATATCTGAATTTGATTGCCAATGAGCCGGGCACAAGCTTCAGGCCGAACGAAAGAGCCGCGCTTAAGTGACGGGATTCAAAGAGACCCTGAAGGGGACTCATCTCTCCGGTTCAAGCACGTTCTGCGCAATAGTAGCTGCATAAGCAGGTGCAGATGACGTTCGACAGTTGCAAAAAAGCGAGATGAAGACAACTCCACCTCGCTTTGAATTCCTGGGGTGTCTCCCGCAATTGAAACTCGGTTTCAGACTGCGAAAAGACGAAGGCTGCGTGCGCCTTGGCTGGGGGCGAATTGTATGCGAGTTCGCCCTAGCTTGTCCACGACTTCGTGGCCGTGAACGACAGGTTTACGCTTTCAGGCCGAGCACGTCCTGCATGTCGTAGCGACCGGGCGCCTGTTCGGCCAGCCACACCGCCGCGCGCACGGCGCCTCGAGCAAAGGCCATACGGCTGGTGGCCTTGTGCGTGATCTCGACGCGCTCACCGTCGGCAAGGAAAGAGACCGTGTGATCGCCGACCACATCACCACCGCGTACTGTGGCGAAGCCGATGGTGTCGCGCTCACGCGCACCGGTCTGCCCCTCACGACCGTAGACCGCAACTTTATTTAAATCACGCCCCAATGTATCCGCAATCACCTCACCCATCGACAAGGCCGTACCGGATGGCGCATCGAGCTTGTGACGATGATGGGCTTCGTATACCTCGATGTCCGAATCATTACCAAGCACTTCGGCCGCCATTGCCAACAACTTAAAGCACAGGTTAACACCCGTGCTGTAGTTCGACGCCCGCACCACTGGCAGTTGCTCTGTGTGTGCATGCAGTGCGGCGAGCTGCTCGTCACTGAAGCCAGTAGTACCAATCACCATCGGCTTACCATGCGCTGCACAAATGGCCGCATTGTCGACGGTGGCATTCGGCAGACTGAAATCGATCAACACATCAAATTGATCAATGCAGGACTCGAGCTTATCCACGAGTGCAACGCCCACGCGCCCCACTCCGGCCAGCTCACCGGCATCCGCATTCGTCAGCGAGCTGCCGGGGCGCACCGTCGCTGCACCCAGCGTCGCATCCTGATTCAGGCCGGTCGCTTCAATCAAAATTTTTCCCATGCGCCCTGCTGCGCCGGCAATGCCTATTTTTACTGTCATTGTCTGCCTCAGAGCTTCATGTCACCGAAAAAGTTTTTCATGCCCTCAAACCAGCTTTCCTGGCGCGGGGAGTGCTGCTTCCCTTTCATGCTGTCACGCAGTTTCTCCAGCAGGTCTTTCTGCTCTTTGTTCAGGTTCACTGGTGTTTCGAGCACCACGCGGCACATCAGGTCACCCGGAGCGCCACCGCGAACGGAGCTGACGCCCTTACCACGCAGACGGAACAGCTTGCCGGTTTGCGTTTCTGGCGGCACGCGCAATTTGACGCGACCATCCAGAGTCGGCACTTCGATTTCGCCACCGAGGCAGGCTTCAAAAATACTGATCGGCACTTCGCAGTAGAGATTTTTACCGTCGCGCTGGAAGAACTCATGCTCGCGCACGTGCACCTGCACATAGAGGTCACCCGCAGGACCACCATCGGCACCGGCTTCACCTTCACCAGAGAGGCGAATACGGTCTCCGGTATCCACACCGGGTGGCACCTTCACGCTGAGCGTTTTCGTTTCTTCGACACGACCCTGCCCGTGACAACTGCTGCACGGGTCGGAAATCATTTTGCCCTTGCCGCGACAGGTCGGACAGGTCTGCTGCACCGAGAAAAAGCCCTGCTGCATGCGCACCTGACCGTGACCACCACAGGTCGTACACGTGGTCGGGCTGCTGCCGGGTTTTGCACCGCTGCCACCGCAGGGGCTACAGGCCACCAGCGTCGGCACTTTGATTTTCACGGTCTTGCCTTTCACCGCCTCTTCGAGGCTCAGATCCAGGTTGTAACGGAGATCGGCTCCGCGAGCGGGGCCACCGCGACCACCACCGCCGCCACCAAATATATCGCCGAACACATCGCCAAAGATATCGGAGAAGCCGCCGCCACCAAAGCCGCCACCGCCCATGCCACCGGCACCTTCAACTCCGGCATGACCGTACTGATCGTAGGCTGCACGTTTCTGCGCATCCGCAAGCACTTCGTAGGCTTCGCTCGCCTCTTTAAATTTGTCTTCGGCCTCTTTATCACCGGGGTTACGGTCAGGGTGATACTTCATCGCCACGCGGCGATAGGCTTTTTTCAACTCTTTTTCGGAGACGTCTTTGCTTACGCCAAGGATTTCGTAGTAGTCGCGTTTGGACATAGTCGTTACATTTTTTACACGGTGGCTAAACACAACAAACGCGGAGCAAGCCCCGCGTTCGTATCAACAGGCGATGTCATCGCCAGATAATCTGCCGCCGGAAACGTATTCCGGCGGCGGAGCGGACATTACTTGTCTTCTTTCACTTCTTCAAATTCAGCGTCAACAACACCGTCATCATCGGCTTTGGCACCCGCGCTCTCAGCTTGATCCGCCGCGTCGCCGCCCGCTGCATTGGCCTGCTCGGCGTACATCTTCTGAGCCAGGCTGCCAGAGGCATCCGTCAGTGCTTTAGTCGCCGCCTCAATCGCTTCCTTATCATCTCCTTTGACGGCTTCCTCAGCTTGCTTGAGGGCTGCCTCAATGGCGGATTTCTCCTCTGCTGAAGCTTTATCACCCGCTTCTTCAAGAGTTTTCTTCGTTGCATGAATCAGTCCTTCGAGCGTGTTGCGCGCTGTGACGATTTCTTCGAACTTGCGATCCGCTTCCGCGTTCGCTTCGGCATCCTTCACCATGTTGTCGATTTCATCATCACTCAGACCAGAGGACGCCTTGATGACAATGCTCTGCTCTTTTCCTGTTGCTTTGTCTTTCGCCGACACATTCAGAATACCGTTTGCGTCGATATCGAAAGTCACTTCAATTTGTGGCATGCCACGCGGTGCGGGAGGAATGTCCGCCAGGTCGAAGCGACCCAGAGATTTATTCCCGGCAGCCTGCTTACGCTCACCCTGAACCACGTGAATGGTCACCGCCGTTTGGTTGTCGTCCGCTGTTGAGAACACCTGTGACTTCTTAGTAGGAATCGTGGTGTTTTTCTCGATCAGTGGTGTGGCCACGCCACCCATGGTTTCGATACCCAGGGTCAGCGGAGTCACGTCCAGCAGCAATACGTCTTTCACGTCGCCCGACAGTACCGCACCTTGAATCGCCGCACCCATCGCGACAGCTTCGTCCGGGTTGACGTCTTTACGGGGCTCTTTACCAAAGAACTCAGCCACTTTTTGCTGAACCAATGGCATACGCGTCTGACCACCCACCAGAATCACGTCATCAATTTCGCTGACGGACAGGTCGGCATCCTGCAATGCAATCTTCAATGGGTCGAGCGAACGCTTAACCAGATCTTCCACCAGCGATTCGAGCTTCGCACGGGTCAATTTCACCACCAAGTGCTTGGGCCCGGTCGCGTCGGCTGTGATGTACGGCAGGTTCACTTCGGTCTGCTGGCTCGAAGACAGCTCGATCTTGGCTTTTTCTGCGGCTTCTTTCAGACGCTGCAGGGCCAGAGGATCGTTATGCAGATCGATGCCGTTGGACTGTTTGAACTCGTTCGCCAAGTATTCGATCAGGCGCAAATCAAAGTCTTCACCACCGAGGAAGGTGTCACCGTTGGTCGACAGCACTTCAAACTGGTGCTCGCCGTCCACGTCAGCAATTTCGATAATCGAAATATCGAAGGTACCACCACCGAGGTCATACACCGCAATGGTGCGATCGCCTTTGGCTTTGTCCATACCGTAGGCCAGTGCTGCTGCCGTCGGCTCGTTGATAATACGCTTTACTTCGAGACCCGCGATTTTACCGGCGTCTTTCGTCGCCTGACGCTGGGAATCGTTGAAGTACGCAGGGACAGTGATCACCGCCTCAGTGACTTTTTCACCGAGGTAGTCTTCTGCGGTTTTCTTCATTTTCTTCAACACTTCCGCCGAAATCTGCGGGGGCGCTTTGCGGTCGCCTTTCACTTCTACCCAGGCGTCGCCGTTGTCGGCGCTGACGATTTTGTAAGGCACCATGGAGATGTCTTTTTGCACAACATCGTCTTTGAACTTACGGCCGATCAGACGCTTAACCGCGAACAAGGTGTTCGTCGGGTTCGTTACAGCCTGACGCTTGGCGCTTTGACCCACCAGAACTTCACCGTCTTCGGTGAAGGCGACGATGGAAGGCGTGGTGCGGTCGCCTTCCGCATTTTCGATAACTTTGGCTTTTTCGCCTTCGAGAATGGATACGCAGGAGTTGGTCGTACCCAAGTCGATTCCGATAATTTTACCCATGAAAAGGATCTCCAGTTTTCTGTCGGAAAGCTACGTGCTCTCCGCGTTAATCTTGTTCCGGCCCGGTGGCCGCTGTTGCTTCT
This sequence comes from Cellvibrionaceae bacterium AOL6, assembly GCA_003265435.1. Taxonomy (GTDB): domain Bacteria; phylum Pseudomonadota; class Gammaproteobacteria; order Pseudomonadales; family Cellvibrionaceae; genus Agaribacterium. Next base: position 75,823 of record NOXC01000010.1, on the reverse strand, counting down.
AATATGTGAACGCCTTGCGGCATTTCAAGTGGCTTAGCCTGCCGCTTTAGAGACCACCACCATCGCGGGTCGCACCAGGCGACCGTGCAGGGTGTAGCCCTTCTGTACAACATTCAGCACGGTGTTGGGCTCAACATCGGCATTCTCAATCGCCGAAATGGCCTGATGCACCTGTGGATCAAAGGGCGAACCTTCCGCAGGAACCACCTCCACTTTGTTCGATTTCAAGGCATCAATAAAGGTTTTCAGCGTGAGCTCAACGCCTTCATTCAGTGCTTTCGGGTCGGCCCCTTCCGCATTGCCGGCTTCGAGCGCGCGCTCGAGATTGTCGACGATGGGCAGCAGGTCGTTTACAAATCGCTCAAGACCAAACTTGTGCGCTTTCTCCACATCCTGCTCTGCGCGACGGCGCACATTCTGGGCTTCCGCAGCAGCGCGCAGGGCCTGCTCCTTCGCCGTTGTCAGGGCCTCTTCAAGCTCGGCCACTCGTGCACTCAGATCGTTCTGCTCGCCTGCGTCGGCCTCACTGGCATCCTGGCTATCCAGACTCACCTGATCGTCTTCAAGGGCTTCGTCAATCTGCGCCTCTTTCTGCTCGTCGCTCACGTCTCACTCCGCTGTTAATTGAGATATTGCAAAGGTGTGCGCCGTATATGGGGCCACCTGACAGGGATTCAAGTAACAGGATGAAGATCCCTATCAAGACAGTGGCAATTCCATACGGACTACTGTATAAATAGACAGATGTTCATCTGGCGGAGCACCCCATGCTGACGCATCTGCAAATTTCGAATTTCACCCTTGTCGATCAACTTGATCTCGAGCTCGCTGGCGGGCTGACGGTATTGACCGGGGAAACCGGCGCGGGCAAATCCATATTGCTCGACGCGCTGGGGCTGGTCCTCGGTGACCGCGCCGATGCCGATAAAGTGCGGGCCGGTGCCGAACGCGCGGACATTCAGGCGGGCTTCAATATCAGCAAACTGCCCTATGTCAGCAAATGGCTTGAAGAACATGCACTCGATGAAGAAGGAGAATGTCTTCTGCGTCGCGTGGTGACGCGCGAAGGCCGCTCTCGTGCCTTCGTCAACGGCCAGGCGGTCACGCTCCAACAGCTCAAGGCGATTGGCGACATGCTGGTCGACATCCACGGGCAGCACGAACACCAAAGCCTGCTCAAAACCGCCACGCATCAACGCCTGCTCGATGCCTTCGGTCAACTGCGCCCCCTCGCCCGCGAAGTCAAACGCCACTACTACCACTGGCACAGCACACGCGAAAAGCTGCAGTACCTTCAGAACCAGAGCGAAGAACTCAACGCGCGGTTTCAGTTACTGAGCTACCAGGTTGAAGAACTCGCCCTGCTTGAGCTACAGGAAGGCGAAGTCGAAGCGCTGGAGCAAGAACAGAAGCAGCTCGCCAACCTGGAACAGGTACAACAGAACAGCCAGCAACTCGTCGACCTTTGTAATGACGACGATCAGGGCCTGGTGCATCAATTGAACAGTGCGCTGCGACTTCTGCACGCCTGCGATCACGGTAACCCCGCACTCGATAACGTCGGCAACCTGTTTGAACAGGCGCTGATCAATGTTCAGGAAGCGCAGAGTGACCTTGAGCGCAGCCTTGATGACGACAGTCTCGATCCCTCCCGCCTGCCCGAAATCGAAGAACGCTTGAGCGCCGTGTATGACATCGCGCGTAAACATCGCGTCGCGCCGGAAGCGCTGCATAAACTGCAGCAACAGCTCAGCGCAGAGCTGGAACAACTACAGAGCGGCGACGCGCAGATCGAAACCCTGGAACAGGCCTTACACGAACACGAGACCGCCTTCCGGCGCGATGCCGATGCACTCAGCACGGCGCGCGCCAAGACCGCCAAAAAGCTCAGCAAGCACATCAATGAAAAACTCGGGCAGCTCGCGATGCAGCATGCGCGTTTCGAAGTGGCCTTGGCGCCGCTGTCCGGCGAGCCCTCCGCAAGCGGCAATGAGCAGGTGCAATTTCTGATTTCCACCACCCCCGGCCAGCCCGCAAAACCGCTCGCGAAGATTGCTTCCGGCGGCGAACTGTCTCGAATCAGCCTCGCCATCCAAGTTGTCACGGCTCAGACATCCACCATCCCCACGCTGATTTTCGATGAGGTCGATGTCGGCATTGGTGGCACGACCGGGGATGTCGTCGGCCTGCTGCTGCGGGAGCTCAGTGAGCAGGGGCAGGTGTTGTGCGTCACGCACCTGGCGCAAGTGGCCAGCAAGGCTCACCACCATCTGCGCGTAGAGAAAACCATCAGCAAAAAGTCCGTTCTGTCGAGCCTGCAGGTCCTCGATCAGGAAGACAAAGTCCTCGAGATTGCCCGCATGATGGGCGGTGCGATCGATTCGGAACAAAGCCTGGCGCACGCGCGCGAAATGCTCAGTACCGTGTAAGCCCCGTTGCAGCCCTGCCCGCCAGTGCGGCGGGTTTCGCGTCCCATTATTTTGGTTGGGGCCGGGCTGTGCGATACTCGCGTTTTGTTCAGCTAACGGCGCACTATGAGTTCTCCCCCCTTTGAAAATCTGAGTATTGATACGGTCATCGATGCGGTGGAAAGCCTCGGCTATCTGAGCGACTTGCGCGTCTTCCCGCTCAATAGTTATGAAAACCGGGTGTATCAGGTGGGCATTGAAGACGCGGAGCCGGTGATAGCGAAGTTTTACCGCCCCGGTCGCTGGGCGGACGCGCAAATTCAGGAAGAGCACGATTTTGCCCTGGCCCTGGCCGAGCAAGAGATCCCCGTTATCCCCCCGCTTGCGCGCGACGGCCGCACGCTGTTCGAGTATCAAAGCTTCCGCTTTTCCCTGTCACCACGCAGAGGTGGCCATGCGCCGGAACTCGATCAGCTCGACACGCTGTTCACGCTCGGCCAACACCTCGGCCGCCTGCACGCCGTTGGCGCGACGCAGAGCTTTGCCCACCGGCCGGAAGTCACGCTCGAAAGCTATGCGGTGGCGAGCCGAGAGTTTCTGCTGAGCAGCGGCATGCTGCCGCGCAGCCTTGAACCCAGTTACGACGCGATCAGCGGGCAGTTGATTGCAAAGCTGCAGCCCAAGCTGGAACAGTGCGACTACCGACGTATACGCCTGCACGGCGATTGTCACCCCGGCAACATCCTCGCGCGGCCTGACTCCCTGTACATCGTCGACCTCGACGACAGCCGAAGCGGGCCCGCCATACAAGATCTCTGGATGTTGATTTCAGGGGAGAATGATCAGCGCCAACGACAGGCGCAGGAGTTGATTGAGGGCTATCAGGAGTTTTTCGACTTCGATCTGGCTGAACTGCAATTGATCGAGCCCTTGCGCACGCTGCGTTTGATGCACTACGCAGGCTGGCTCGCACAGCGCTGGAACGACCCGGCCTTCCCACTGGCCTTTCCGTGGTTCCAGACCGAGCGCTACTGGGCGCAGCACATTCAGGAGCTCAAAGAACAGCTCTTTGCGCTCGATGAGCCGACATTGAAGCTCTTTCCATAAGCGCGGCCCCCAACACACTTGGGGCCACACAGCGCTATCGGCGAGCAAATGCCGTGTAATTAAGCTTTGGGCTTAACGTACAGCACCAGGCTATGGCCGGTAATTTCGTAGCCATGCTCTTCAGCAATTTCGTGCTGAAGACGCTCGATGTCCTCATTGTGGAACTCTATGACATTTCCGCTTTCTATACAGACCATGTGATCATGATGATCCCCACGGTCGAGCTCAAAAACGGAGTGGCCTCCGTCGAAATTGTGACGCTCTACTAGGCCTGCTGACTCAAATTGGGTCAAAACGCGATACACCGTTGCCAGACCGACGTCTTCGCCGGCTTCAAGCAGTGCTTTGTAGACATCCTCCGCGCTCATATGGCGATTCTCGTTTCCTTCTAGGATCTGCAGAATCTTGACGCGGGGTAAGGTCACTTTTAGCCCTGCTTTTCGTAGTTCCTGGCTTTCTGCGGGCATCAGCTACCTCCGTGGGGTTCTCACTTAACATAAAGATCAGTATTATCGTCGGCCAGTTGGATTTCGGAAACCCCAAAATGAAAAAAATACTCACTCTCAGTCTAATCGTGACCTTAATTGGTGCGATGACCGCCTGTTCAAGCTTGCGATTCCCGGGCGTCTACCGACTGAAGATCATGCAGGGGAATTATCTGGAACAGGAGATGGTCGACCAGCTGGAAGTCGGCATGACACGCCGCCAAGTGCGCTACGTCATGGGTACCCCCCTGGTGAAAGACACCTTCAACCCGGACCGCTGGGACTACTACTTCAACGTGCGTCACGGCGAGAAAGAGCTGCGTGAATACCACTTCACGGTCTTTTTTGAGGGCGACAGCCTCGCGAGCTGGGAAGGCGACTATGAGCCGACCAAGACCACCGATGAAGAAACTCAGGAAGAAGCGCTCGATAAAACACGCAAAAAAGACGAAGCCAAGTTCAAGTCGAACGACGAGCGCCAGTTCTAAGCGGACCTTACGTAGCCGCCGCCTCGACCGCGAGGTGGCGTATCCGATACCGGGCCAGCCACAGCCCCGCCAGCCCAATCAGCGCGGTGCCGACATACACACCGGCCCACACCCCCACCGGACCACCGAGTTCCCCACCAAAATACGCAAAAGGGATCGTAAACAGGGTCGCTTTGGCGAAGTTCATGCCCGTTGCCCAGTGGGCGACCTTCAAGTTATTGAAAAAAGCATTGCTGCAAAACGTAAAGCCCTGAAACACAAACATCGTGCTCAGACCAAAGCAGAAACTGCGAATCAGCAGCGCCGCATCGCCCTCCACACGAAATGCCGCGATCAGTGGCTGAGTCAGCAAGAGCAGCAGCGCACACGCCACCGCACAGTACACCAGCACAAACTGCACACTCTTGGTCAGAGTTTCCATGATGCGGTCGATCCGCCCCGCGCCGAGATTTTGCCCCACAATCGGGCCCACCGAACCGCTCAGTGCAAACAAGCCTGCAAAGGCCAGCGGCTGTATCTTGCCGACGATGGCATTGCCGGCCACGGCGCTGTCACCGAAGCGCGCCATCACGGCGGTGACGTAGGCCACCCCGATGGGCGTCGCAAGGTTGGTCAACACCGCCGGCACCGCCACCTGGCAATACACGCGAAAATCCGACCACAGCGCAGTCCAGGCAGGCGCCGAAATCACATCGTGTCGCAGCAGTAAGACCGCGCCGTACCCCAGCATCGCGAAGCGCGCCAACACCGTCGCCACCGCCGCGCCCTCGATGCCCCAATCCAGGCCGAAGATAAAGATCGGGTCGAGCACTGCGTTGACGATGCCGCCAATCAGGGTCAGGTACATGGCCTCTTTGGCATTGCCGAGCGCACGCAATACGCCACTCGCGGCCATCGCCAGGGCCATCAGCGGCATGCTCGGCAACACGATGCGAATGTAGCTGTACGCCAGCTCGAACGCGCGCCCATCCGCCCCCAGCCAGCTCAGGCAGAGCTCAAGCGAGAAAAACACCAGGGCCATCACCGGGGTGGTAATCACCAGAATCACGAGCAGCACATTGCCGACCAGTGCCTGGGCCCGCGCGCGATCACTGCGCCCAATCGCATGCGACACCACCGCGCTACAGCCGATCGACAAACCGATACACAGGCTCAAAGTGAAGAATAGGATCGACCCCGCATACCCTATGGCCGCAGCGAGCTCGATCTCACCGAGCAGGCTCAGCCAGTACATGTCCATAAGGTCAACAAAGAACAGCGACAGCAAGCCCACCGTCGACGCCGCCGTCATCGTACAGATATGACGGAGGATGGAGCCTTCGGTAAATTTAGCCTGCATGGAGAGCGAGCCTGCGTAGGAGGGGTGCCGCGAGGGCAGCGCGACCGGATGACCCGATCGCGCGAGACATCACGATTCGGGTGGGAAATTTTTCATCACAGAGCTGACCACTTCTTTAATCAAGCGGTCACGGGCTTCCTTGTCCATCTCTTCGGACAGGCGCTTGCGACCCACGCCACGCCACACGATTTGGTTGTTGCCCGCATCGAGGATGTCCACAATCAAGGTGCCTTCGTAATACTCTTCCACTTGCGTCTCGGTGTACTCTTCACGCGTTTTGTTGACGATGGCGCCGTGGTCGCGATTCCAGGTAAAGCCCGGTGCATAGCCGTCGTAGACCTGGTAGGTATTGATATCGACCTTCTCTCGCGCGACAACGCTGTAGTTTACGATCAGGTCGGCTTCTGCCGGTTCAACCAAGGTGAAGCCCTTGCCTTGCAGGTCCGCAACGATGTTTTCCTGAATACGCTGATGGCCGATGTCCGTCACGCCACTGTGCCGCGTCATATCGCCTTCAAACCAGGCGAAGCGCGTGTGCTTGGAATAATCCAGCGCGACGAAGTCAGTGCTGACTACTGTGGGATTATTAGAGCAGGCCAGCAAGGCGCTGGTAAGAACAAGAGCGAGCGCAGCCCGCAGGTAAGTAGTCATGATTGCCTGATTCCTTGCAGTTCAGTCGATTAACAACGCGTTATTGTCTCAGTCTTTACCGGCGACGGGCAAGCTGTCCATCAAGCGCACGATCAGCGCTTCCGTTCGGGCTCGCTGTGCTTCGGGCGTTTGGCCATCCACAACATAGGCCTGAATCGCACTGCGCCAAAGCGCGCTGGAAAAACTCGGGCTCCAGGGGCTTTTCAAGGCCACAATCATCGTGCCTTCCTCGTGCTGCCCGACGGTCGTACCGAGGTGCGGGAACACATGAGCAATGGATTGGATGCGCTGGGCGGCGGGGCTATTGTCCAGAATTAGGGCTGAGGCGAGTTCATAGTCCGCGTTATCGCCGTCGACAAAACGGTAGCCACGCGCTTCAACGTGCGCCTGCACCGTGTGTTTGAGCCAAGCTTTCTGCTCATCATTAATCTTCAGCGCAGATTCCCCGTCAATGATGAACACATCATCATACCAACGCACTGTGGCTCCCACAGCCGGGGTGAAGTCAGGGTTGGTCATTGAAACAGCGGAATACTCCGTGGGTGTGGTGGCCGCCTGATCGGGCTCGGGGCTCGGACTCTGCGCACAGGATGCCAGGATGAGCACCCATGCCGCACCACCCACTACCCACGCGTTTTTAAAAACTTTGGTCATGCTTACTGCTCCACTTCTCTTTGCCATTCTTTTTCGTCCGTTTGGCAAAATAAATAGGTGCCGCCGGAACTGCGCCCGCTCTTGTCATAAATACTGATGGCGGCGCGTCGGCAGCCTTTGCCATTGATCGTCATCGCGTCAAACGGTACCACCACACCACCGGACTGCTTCGGCGGGAAGCTCCAGCTAATGGGGTGGTCGGTCTCACCTTCTTCCAGCGCGAGGCTGACTTGCTGATGCAGCAACTCGACTTCCTCTTCTGAAAAAGACGCAAACGGTGTCTCCATGATCTGCCAGTTGCCCGCCTGCTTGCAGACATCCACTTTGTAGAATTCTTTGTTTTCGTGACGGTTTAAAAACGCAAAGCGCAAACGCTTGCAGGGGATTCCGTCCGCCTCGTAACCCACCTCAATGCGCATCTTGCCTTTAAGCCCGGAAGGCCCCGCCCACATCACCGTCTCGTGCTCGGCTTCATTTTCCAACATGTACGCAACGCGTGCGCGGAAAGACACCACATCCTCGGGATTAAATTCACCCAGAACAGACTTACTCAAATAATCGTAACGCGCGGCCTGCACACTCGAACTGAACACACTCGCTGCCGCACCAAACACCACGGCGGCGGATAAGGCAAAAGACAAAGCTATCGGCTTGGCTGGCACTGGGAATATCCTTCTTTCACTGGATTCGATATGCTGCGCGAGGGCGGATTAGGTGCCGCCGGCAGGAACTTCGACACCGCATTGGCGGTCAAAGTTGCACCGCACCCGCTCGCCTGTGTCGCGAGGCATGCTACGCGATAGACTGACAAAAGTCATCCGCCAAACACGGCCCGCAACAGGATCGCTCAGCCAGGCTGACGCCTCTGCGAGAGGGCGCCCGGACAGGGTCGTCCCCAGTGATTCAAAAAAGAAACCCCATAAGGAGACTCGCAATGAAAAACATACTGATCGCCCTGGCCTTGATCACCCTGGCCGCCTGCTCAACGAAGCCAGTGGTCGAGCCACTGACCAGCCAGGCGCCGGACTCAAAAGGGCTCAATGTGGTATCAGGCACACCCTTCGACAATTTTTATGTGCGTGAAGACGCCTCACTCGAAGACTACGACGCGCTGATGTTCGCGCCGCTCGAGCTCGATGAATTGGAAATCAATGATCGTCGCCTCGACATCCGCGACCGCGATTGGACCCTGACAGAAAAAGAAAAGACGCGCATCATCGAAGACTTTGCCGAGCGTGCACAACGTGCCACCGAAAGCGCCGGGCAATTCAGAGTCGCTGAGCAACCTGGCCCCGGTGTGCTGCTGGTGAGCTTCGAGTTTGTTGAATTCTCCCCAAGCGCGTCAAAAGATGACGGAGTGAACCGCGGCGTGCGCGATGATGTGTTTACGCGCGGGATCGGCGGGCTGAAGCTCAATGCCAAAATCACCGATGCGCAAACCGGTCTGCTTATCGCCTACCTCGACGACAATCGCGAAGTCGGCGAGCGCATTGACCTCGAGCGCAACGACCGCGTCAACAATACGCGTTACCTGCGCCTTGAAATCACAAGCTGGATTAACAAACTGCAGGATACCCTGGTCGGCCTAAAATAAGGCGGCCCGGCTCACTCGAGGCACAAGGACGTGCCTCGTCACCAATCGCAGATTCAATTACACCCCATTTTCGGGCATCATTCGCGCTGACCTCACGCTTTCCTGAAAGAAGGACCTGTTCAGATGTTGTTGCGCCGTTTTCGTCTCACCCCCTCTCTGGTTTTCGTGCTCTTTCTCGCAGGCTGTGTCAGTTTCGGCGCCAGCAAGTGGGACACCCTGTTTGGTCCCGAGCAAGTACAACAGCGGGAATTCAGCCAGCTGCCCGAAGGGCACACCGATTATTGGCTCGACGTCAAACCCGTGCTGGACCAGCGCTGCATCGTCTGCCACGGCTGCTACGACGCGCCCTGCCAGCTCAAACTCACGGCCATCGAAGGCATTGATCGCGGTGCCAGCAAGGCCAACGTCTATGAAACGTCGCGCATTAAACCCGCGTCGATGACACGCCTGTTCGAAGACGCACACAGCACCGAAGCCTGGCGTGAAAAAGGGTTTTTCCCCGTGCTGAATGAACGTGAACAAACGCCCGAGGCCAACCGCCAGGCCGGCCTGATGCATCGTTCACTGATTCAGAAAAGCATGCACCCCCTGCCGGATACAAACGTCTTACCCGCCGACTTCACCCTCGGCACGGCGCGCAAAAACCACTGCCCCACCGCCGAAGAATACGAAAAATTTGCAGAAAAGAATCCACTATGGGGCATGCCCTATGCGCTGCCTGGGCTCAATGACGAGGAACAGAACACCCTGCTGAGCTGGCTCGAAGAGGGTGCGCTGTACACGGCCCGCGCGCCGCTGAGCGACGCGCTAAAGGCCGAGGTTACACGCTGGGAGAAGCGCCTGAATGGCGACAGCCTTAAAGACCAATTGAGTGCACGCTATATTTTTGAGCACCTGTTCCTCGCGCACCTGTACTTTAACAGCAGCGACGAGCCGACTTTTTTCAAAATGGTCCGCTCCAGCACCCCACCCGGCACCCCCCTCGTGCGCATCAGTACTCGCCGCCCCTACGACGACCCCGGCATAGGCAGGGTGTACTACCGGCTGGTGCCGGAATACGAAAGCATCGTGAAAAAAACCCACATGCCCTATTTGCTTGACGATGCGCGCTGGCAACGCTGGCGGGAGTGGTTTTTCAATGTCGACTTCAAGGTCGAGACCCTACCTAGCTACGCTGCGAAAGTGGCATCCAACCCCTTTAAGAGTTTTAGCGATCTACCGGTCGAATCGCGCTACCGCTTTATGCTCGACGAAGCCCAATTTACGATCATGAATTTTATTAAGGGCCCGGTCTGCCGAGGCCAGGTCGCTCTGAATGTGATTCGCGATCAGTTCTGGGTGTTCTTTGTCGACCCCGACGTGACGCTCAAACTCGACCTCGCCACACTGCTCAAAGACCAACAGGACGACCTGGAACTGCCGAGCGCAAAAGGCAATGTCTATACGCCCTACACAACCTGGAGAAAATACGCCTCCAAACAGCGCGAATTTCTCGAAGCGCGTGACGAATATCTGATGAACCATGCTGCCGGTGAAGTCCAGCTCGATCTGCACCTCATCTGGGACGGCGATGGGCACAACCCGAATGCTGCGCTCACGGTATTCCGCCATTTTGATACGGCCACGGTGGAAAAGGGCCTGATTGGCCCCTACCCGCGCACGGCCTGGGTCATCGACTACACGCTGCTCGAGCGCATTCACTACCTCTTGGTGGCAGGTTATGACGTCTACGGCAATGTCGGCCACCAGCTGCTGTCGCGCCTGTTTATGGATTTTCTGCGCATGGAAGGCGAGTCGGACTTTCTGTTCCTGCTCCCCAGCGAAACCCGCGATGCCGAGCGTACGGAGTGGTACGAGGGTGCCTCGGACGATGTGCTGGAGTACATGACGAATATCGGCTTTGAAGACAACATGGAACCGGACATCGAATACCAGACTGACAACCCCAAGCTGGAGCTTTACCACATGCTGGAGGCGCACCTGGACTCCGCGATCGACCGACAGCATGCGCTGGACACCTTGCCCGCGCCCGTCGCCGAGCCCTTAATCGAGCTATCCACCTTCAGCGGTAGCGCGACCACGCTGCTACCGGAAACCAACTTTATTGAAATTTACGATGCGTCCAGTGGCGAACGCTGGTACGCCAGCCTGCTCGTCAATCAGGCGCGCTCGAGCATGACCAATATGCTGCGTGAAGCCAGCCAACACCTGCCCGAAGCGAATACGGTCACCGTTGCCCACGGCCTGATCGGCGCCTATCCGAATGCCTTCTTCCGCGTCTCGGTGGACGAGTTGCCGGACTTCGTTCAGCGCGTGCGCAACATGTCTAACACGGTGAGCTTTGCGGATGTGGTCAACCGTTATGGCGTGCGCAGAACCTCTGAACACTTCTGGCAGTTCAGCGACATGCTGCACAGCAATCAAAAACAGGCCGACCCCGTCGAATTTGGTTGGTATGATTTCAATCGGCTACAGAATCATTAAGCGATGCGAGGAGCACAGCCGTGAATCTTTCAGCCTGGTCCATTGTTGCGCGCATTGTGTTTTCCATCGCCCTGTTGGCGCTCGCGGCCTCCCTGGCCTGGTTTGCCTGGGTGGCCAAGCACGTGGTCGATTCCATTCCCTCCGTGCTGACTGAAGTGGAAAGTGTCGCGAAAACAGTCGATCAGGTGGTCAGTGAGGTGAGTCATGTCAACACACAGATTCCCGAGATTTTGCAGCGTGTGGATGCCGTCAATGCGCAGGTGCCCGAAGTGCTCAAACGTGTCGATGACATCAATGCCCACATCCCCCCCATACTTCAGGAAACCTCAGCCATCCGCGCCAGCGTCCCTCCCATCCTGACTGAAGTGGCCGCGGTTCGCACCGCCATCCCGCCCATACTGGAGGAGAGCGAGTCCATTCGCGATACCATTGCCCCCATATTGCACGAAGCCGAAGCCTACCGCGCTGAAATTCCCAAAGTACTCGACGAATCCAAAGCCGTTCGCACCATGGTGCCGGATACGCTCACGCGTGTCGAAAACATTGTTAGCGATGCCGATCAGGTCGGAAAAAACGCGAGCGAGGCGGCTGTGCAAGGGTTTTTCACGGGGATTATTAAAACCCCTTTCAAGCTCGCTCAAGACCTTGGCACCGCCGTGTTTAAAAACAGCGGGCTTGTCAGCAGCGATCGCAAAGTGATCGTGGAACACATCGACGAGATGGTGTCGCATGAGGAGATCGGCGAAACACGACGATGGAAAAACCACACCACCGGCCACGCCGGCACCATCACTTTCTTAAGCAGCGACAATAAAAATGACCGGCCCTGCAATAATTTTTCAATGACCGTCGATCACATGAACCGACCCGCCTACGATTTCTCTTTGTGCCAAAATAGCAAAGGTGAGTGGGAACTGGTCGCTCCGAACTGATTGACAACTTGATCACCTTATCATTACCAAGACCGTAACCTATGCCTCTCGATACCATTCTTGCCCATCGCATTCAGCGCCCACAAACCAGCGGCGCCGCCACCACGCAACTGTCTCCCGGCGCCTGGCCACTCAACGGTCGGGTCGACGAAGCCTTCCGCGAAATGAAAAAGTCCATGCTTGGGCGCAGCGGCAAAGAATACGGGGCCTTTTCATCCGACATCGGTGAATATCCGCTGTACGCATGGCTCAAAGAATTTACAGAACAGAAAATGCCCTTCGCACGCTTTTCGGAACAAGCTATGACCCACCTCAAGCAAGTGCTGGAAAGCAGTGAACTTGCGTTAGAGGGCTTTGTTGTGTTCGCGTTTGAAAAACTCGAAACCGGCGACTTAGTGCATATCTATTTTCTGCATCACGCACAGGGCCAATACATCGACGCAGACATGCAATTGAGTGATTCTCTCTACCTCGACACCCAAGGCCTGCGCTTGGCCGCGCGCGTTAATTTGGCTGACCTGCAAAGCGACGATGACTATCGAGTACGCAATGCCCTCACCGTTTTAAAATGGCGAGGCGAAAAAGAGCTGACCGACCTGTTTTTAAGCTGGTTGGGCTTTACCGACAAACGCGACATCAGCGCCGAAACCGAAGCCTTTTTGGGCGCGGTGCAAAGCTACACCGACACCCTGCCCGAAGAAAAAGCGAGCGAAACGCGCGCGCACGTGGTCGATTATTGTTTGGAGCAGGAAAAAGCAGGCCGCCCCGTCGTCATTAAGGAACTCGATGACGTCATCCACGCTCAGCACAACGACGACAACAGCGCACCGAAACAGAGGCTAAGCGAACACTGGCAAAAACAGCGTCCGGACAACAAGCCCGAACTGATTCCCGACAAGCAGCAACTCAAAAACTTTGTGCGCATCAGCGGGCGCAATGAGCAGATCAGTATGAGCTTTGCGTCGAGCTGTTTAGGCGAGTCCATCGTCTACGATCCCGATTCAGACAGCTTGATTATCAAGTCCATCCCCAACGCCTTGAAGTCGCGCCTGATCAAGCACGTCGGCAAAGGCGAACCGGAGTCCTAAACGCCGGGCGAGAACGGTATCACGAGAACAACACGGACGTTTCAGCCTTCTTTTCCATTCAAAATCAACAACTTAAATGAAGCACCCTGTAATCGCTTAAGCTAGGGCCTGTTAACACTAATCGAATACACCCGAGACGGCTCGGACGACTTCTGTCGCACACCCCTGGACGGCCAGGAAGATTTCTGCAACGTATTAAATACAGGAATTTTCCATGAGCACACACAGCCACACCGCCTTCACCTCGCTACCCGTCGTCGATATTGCCGACCTTTACTCCGATGAGCTCGAACGCCGCTTGGCCGTCGCGCGCGAACTCGACCGTGCCGCCAGAGACGCGGGCTTTTTGTACATCACCGGGCACCCCATCAGCCCCGACACCATCGACACGCTAAAGCGCTGTGCCACCTCGTTTTTCGCTCAGCCCGAAGACCTCAAGCAACAACACTACATTGGCCACTCAGACAGCCACAGCGGCTATGTGCCGATGGGTGAAGAGCGCTTTTACGGCCAGAGCAGCGTCGATGCGAAAGAGGCATTCGACGTGGTGTTTGAAGTGCCCGGCGCAGAGAACCCCATCCAAGGCGACATTCGCTGGCCCGAGCTGACCGGCTTCCAAACTGGGGTGCAGGATTATTTCACGCAGGCGCTCGCACTGGGGAACACGCTGTTTCGAGGCTTCGCGCTCGGGCTCGGCCTGCCCGAAGACAGCTTCGCGCAGCAGCTCGATGCTCCCGCCAGCCAACTGCGGTTAATCCACTACTTTGACAGCTCCGACGCCCCAGAGGATCAACAGGGCATCGGCGCGCACACCGACTACGAATTTTTCACGATCCTGCTGCCTACCTCCCCAGGCTTGCAGGTACTCAATGGCGCAGGCGAGTGGATCGAAGTCCCGGTACTGCCCGGCGCATTTGTCGTGAACATTGGCGACATGATGGAAATTTTCACCAACGGTCAATACGTGGCGACCTCTCACCGTGTGCGCCGATTGCGTGAAGAGCGCTATTCTTTTCCGTTGTTTTGCTCACTGAATTACGACAGTGTCGTCGCGCCTCATCCGGCGTTTTGCCAAAGCCAAGCCGCACAATACGACGCCATCGTCTGCGGCGAGCATCTGCTCGCGCAAACCATCCAGACCTTTCAATATTTACAGCGGCGCATTGAGCGCAACGAACTGCAATTGCCCGACAGCGCACGAGGCCTTTCGTCATTCGGCCATCAGGCACTGCGCGAAGCGAACGACTAAGGGGAAGAACGCAAATGAAATTGCAGATCTATAAAACCCTGTGGGGGGCATGAGGGCAGCATCGAAGAAGCCGCCGAACAGGCCCAGGCCGCGCACTTCGACGGTATCGAAGGCCCCGCCCCGGAAAGCGCGGAGGCACGTCGGCACTGGCGGGAGACTTTGGAAAACTATTCACTGCGCTACATTGCGGAAATTACCACCGCAGGCAGCTATGTGCCCGACCGCCACGCCAGCCTTGACGAACACCTGCGAAGTTTTGCACGCAAGCTTGAACGCAGCCTGGAACTCGAACCTGAATTTATCAGCTGCCTGGGCGGCTGCGATGCGTGGCCGGAAGCGCAGAACCTCGCGTTTTTTGATTCGGCGATGAACCTGGCCGAACAAAAAAACGCCACCGTCAGTTTTGAAACCCATCGCGGCCGCGCCTTTTTCAACCCCTGGGTGACGCAACGTATTGTGCGCGAATTGCCGGAGATAAAACTCACCTGCGATTTCAGCCACTGGTGCGTGGTCTGCGAACGCCTGATGGACAGCGAACGCGATACCCTCGACGCCCTCGCCCCCAACGCCTTCCACATTCACGCCCGCGTCGGCTACGACCAAGGCCCGCAAGTGCCCCACCCGGCCGCACCGGAATACGCCGACGCCCTGCACGCGCATCAATCGTGGTGGGAACGTATCTGGCAGACTCAGGCCCGACAGGGGCGCGAACACAGCACCCTGACACCGGAGTTCGGCCCCGACGGCTACCTTCAACAGGCGCCGTTCACACAGGAACCGGTCGCCGATTTATGGGAAGTGAACCGCTGGATGGCGCAGCAGGAGCGCGAGCATTTTTTGCAGTGTTCACACCGGCAATACACTCAGCCAACGCGCCCCTGAGTGGGTTTCTTGGGCAGGCCGTTTGAAGAAAAGGCGCTTTTAATCATGAATGATACCCTGTATCATTCATGTGCGCCGACGGCGTTTCCTCCTCGCGTTTTAAGCACTCAAACTGCCAGCTCGTCTACTACTCGCCTGCTTTAAGATGAAGGAAAACGACCACGCCCGATACCACGGCACGACCTTTAACTGAACCACAGGGCCACAACCATGCGTGACCAATCACCGTCAAACACCAATACTGCCGATTCCTGCTGCGCTAACAACGCCTGCTGTGCGCCCCCTCCTCCGGTTAAACGCAGCGCCCCCAAGCTGGGTCGCAACGATCCCTGCCCGTGCAACAGCGGCAAAAAAGTAAAGAAATGTTGCGGCGTGGCGCGTTGAGCACAGCATGACCAGCGAGAAAAACCCTATTTCTGCCGTACCCACCAACATCGTGACCGGCTTCCTCGGTGTCGGTAAGACCACCAGCATTCTCAATCTGTTAGAAGAAAAGCCCGCAGGCGAACGCTGGGCCATTCTCGTCAATGAGTTTGGGGAAATCGGTGTCGATGGCAGCATGCTTAGCGGGAATAAAAGCGCGCATCAAGGCGTGTTTATCCGAGAAGTACCGGGAGGCTGCATGTGTTGCGCTGCAGGGCTGCCCATGCAGATCGCACTCAATCAATTACTGCAACAAGCCCGACCCGACCGGCTCCTGATCGAGCCCACCGGGCTTGGCCACCCGAAAGAAGTGTTGCAGGTGCTGAGCTCAGCGCACTACAAAGACGTGCTGCAGCTACAACACATTTTGACCCTCGTCGACGCGCGCCATTTCAGTGATACGCGTTACACCGAACACGACACCTTTAATCAGCAAATCGACATCGCCGATATTGTCGTCGCCAATAAAAGTGACCTGTACTCAGAAGAAGACCGCGTGCGCCTGCACGACTACCTGAAGCATTCAGACAAGAAGGTCGTCCACGTTAGCTATGGCAAAATTCCCCTCGCGTTACTCGATGGAGAAACACAAGCCCATGTGCCCGCCCCCTCTCATCACCATAGCCACCCCGCCGCTGGCGTGCCCATCTCCGAGCAGACCATTCCAGAAGGCCAATGGTTGAGCGCACAAAACCAAGGCGAGGGCTTTCACAGCATAGGCTGGCGTTTTTGCCCAACGCTGTGGTTTGACCGCGACGCTCTGTTCTCTTTTTTCTGTGGCTTAAACGTGGAGCGTATGAAAGGCGTGTTTATTACCACGACGGGGGTTTTCGCCTTCAATTTAAACCGCGATACGCTGACAGAAATCGAGCTAGACGACGCGCTCGAAAGCCGCGTTGAAATCATTACCGACACACTTGACCCTGAGTGGGAAGCCACGCTGCTGAAATGCATTCCAGCGCGAGGCTAAACCTCATCCGCTTGCCCCCTGCGGGGCTACGAATCAAATTGCATCGACGCGGCCACGGCCGCCCCCAGCTCCAATTCCTCACTGCGGGCACGCAGCACATTGCGAGACATCTCTAAGGCATCGGCACCCGCAACAAAGCGCAGCGGCGGTTGCGGGCTGTGTGCACAGGCCACCAAATGCGCTGCGAGTTTTTCCGGGTCGCCAGGCTGGGCATGGTTGTATTGCGCATAGGTGTTCTGCTGCTCATCGCTGACGCGGGCATAGTCGTCCAGCGCGATATCGCCGTAACGCACAGACGCCCCATCCAGAAAATCGGTTCGGAAAAAGCCCGGCTCGACAATGGTCACCCCAATATTGAAGCGCGCCAACTCCAGCGCGAGGCTCTCTGAAAACCCTTCCACCGCAAATTTCGACGCGCAATAAACCGACGCGCCGTCAAAACCCAAGGTGCCACCAATCGAAGACAGATTAAAAATGTGCCCACTGCCCGCCTCCCGCATGGCTGGTAAGACCTTGCGCGTCACCGCCA
Source organism: Cellvibrionaceae bacterium AOL6 (assembly GCA_003265435.1). Classification (GTDB taxonomy): domain Bacteria; phylum Pseudomonadota; class Gammaproteobacteria; order Pseudomonadales; family Cellvibrionaceae; genus Agaribacterium. Next base: position 58,540 of record NOXC01000010.1, on the reverse strand, counting down.
TAAGTCCGAAGACGTTCGTCGCAAACTGCTGGGCGATGGCCTCGTCGCTGATCGTCTCAAATAGGCCCAGTTGCCCAAAACCGGCGTTATTGACCAGGATGTCGATCCCACCCAAATAATCCAACACGTCATCAACGGCGTGTTCAATTTGCACAACCTCCCCAACGTCCATTTCCACAAGATACGGTTTTTGATCCGCTTCGAGATACGCAGACTCTAGGCCCTCCCGGCTGCGACCTGTGGCCACCACCTCATCCCCAGCCCTCAGCGCGGCTTGTGCAATACTCTTTCCCAGCCCTCGGGTTGCCCCCGTAATAAACCAACGCTTTCCCATTACTGCCTCCAGATCGATAAACAAAAAGATCAGTAAATGGTAGACAGACCGAGAGCACAGGCGATAATGCCAAGCTATCGAGTTCTTGTACGATACTCTTAAAGCGCGACTTAAAAAGGGCCTAGCATGCGCGGAATCCACGAGTTCAAAACCACCTTGATGCAGATGGCCCCCACGGAGGGCATATTCGACACCCTTATGCCGGGTGTATCTGTGCTGCGTTTAAACCGCCCAACCGTACCCGAGCTGGTGGTCTATGAACCGACCCTATGCTTTATCGCCAACGGCATAAAAGAAACGCGCATCGATACCCTTCACTATCGCTATGGCGCGGGGGAATACCTGCTGGGCTCCGTAAGACTCCCCGTGACCGGCGCCATCGTCGATGCCACCGCAGACAATCCCTACCTATGCCTTCGCATGGATCTCGATGCGCGCGACCTACTCCCCATACTAGAGACAGCACCACCATCAACGCCAGACACAAAAACACCCCGCCAAGCCCTCTGCCAACACAGCGTAGACGCTCCCCTCTGCGATGCCGTCGTCCGCGCCGCCGAGATCGCCAGCGATCCGGAACAAGCGCGCCATCTCGGCAGCTTAATCACTCAAGAAATCCTCTGGCGTATTCAGCAAACACCCGGCGTACGAGACGCCCTAACATACCTGCTCCCGCGTGGAAAACACCGAGGCTTGATCAAAACCATCGAATGGCTTGAAGCGCACTACGCCTCACCCGTCGCCATCGAAGAACTCGCCCTTATGGCCAATATGAGCGGGTCGGCCTTTCACGCTCAGTTCAAACAACTCACCGGTACCACCCCGCTGCGCTTTCGTATGCGGCTGAGATTGATTGAAGCGCGAAGACTGATGTTGGGGGAAGGGATGGAGGCGGCTAAAGCAGGGTTTGCAGTGGGCTATGCGGAGCCGGCGCAGTTTAGTCGGGAATACACTCGGCTTTTTGGGATGCCGCCTAAGCGGGACATTGAGCGGTTGAAGGGGAGTCGATTGGAAGACTTCGTTGTCTAAACGCTTAGGCAAACACGACGCGGCAAATTCCCTTTCCGTAAGCCTTGCGCATATCCTTCTCGATGGAGGCATTAACGTGTCGACCCACTTGCAACCAGATTAGTAATACTCTCCTGCGCCGCATGACTTACATATAACAAAATGACATATAAATCCTCTTTCAAGCAGATTTGATACGCATTTAAAGCCCAAAGCCTTTTGACGAAACATGCGGGTTTGCTATACTCAGCGCGTGGTGACGCTATCTGCGCCTAACTACCTTTCTCATTTACTTGAACACGAAGGTGTTACATGACTAGGCCTAGCACAGATGGGCTTTAAAAGCCCATTTTTACTCCCCACGTAAGTGGCGCCAATTTATCCCCTTAAAATCTCTCTCTATATCTTCGATGTCTTCAGGCGAAGCAAACTCTGCCAATCGAGTCACTTCCTCCCTAACACTCGTTGGGTTAAGCAGTTTCAAGTGATACTTCACGTAAAGAATAGAGAGCTCGATCTGGGGTACCAACATCTTGCGCGTTTCTATGTGCTCCACATCCGCCCTTTCAAGCCCCTCTCTAGCTTTGATCTTTTTGATCTGCTGCTCGACCGTCGCACAATGTCGCTCTATGGCCACTAGCTGCTCCGTACCAAATTTTTCTTGAGGCTTGCTGTACACCAGATAGAACAAGAGATTCGCAACGATTTGAGCTTTATTCAAGGGGTTCGTAAGCTCATCATAGCCCTTCTTAAGGAATTCCCAAGAAAGCTTGTATAGAATTTTTTTCGCGGTCAATTCCACTTGGACAGGTAGCAGCAGCGATTTATCTGCGTCATCGGCTTCCTTAATCTCCTCATTGTCGTCCAGCGCCGCCCACAAGACCTCTGTCAAGTAGCCGTAAATTTTTGAGCTCGCGCCGTAGGCTTCCGACTCGGAGAAGCTCCTTAGCCTAATCTCGGCTTGCTCAAGTTCGTTATGTATGGACTCTAACCGAGAGCTAAAGTCGGCGCTAACCTTTTTAGACTTCGTTTCGAGCCTTTTAACACTTTCTTGATATGGCTCTAGATCCTGATCAAAGGCGTGTAATAAATTTCTCTTATAATTTACCCCAGCAAAAAACAAGAGCACTGGGGCGCCAAGAAGCGTGACAACAACGAACCAGAGATACACATTCTCACGTTTGTTTATTAGTGACTCAAAATCCTTGTTTGTTCCTTTCGCTTGCTGCTCCAAGAGCGCGATTTTCTTGCTTAGCTCATTAACGGAATGCTTCAAGCTGGCTTCTCCTTCTAGCCTAGCGACCCGATGCTTGAGCTCCTCGAGCTCCGCCTCTGCAAGCAGAGCTGTAGAAGCAACAACTTGATTATCGCCAGGCTTACTTTGGTCAGCATTAACAAAGCAAGCCCATGGCGATCCGATGAGAGCGATCACAATGAAAATGAACCTAGAAATTTTTCTCATACCCAATCCCTTGACTCTTATCCAGAACGGTATCGGGAGCAGCCAGCGTCCACCGATTTTTTATATACTATGGATTATCAAAGGGGGTTACAAGAACAGCGGGAAGGTATAGTGGGTAGCGGTGTAACACTTACGACAAATTGGTGAACAGCAGAGAGAGGACGCCCGCTCGGCTCATTCTGCAGCTTCTTTCCGAAATCCCTTGATGTATTTACGTTCCATTTTGACGCCTGCCTATAGGCTGGGAAAACCATTAAAGGTGTAGACTTTTGTTGGTATCTTAGCGTGCCATCAGACGAGGCCTTCTCGAAAGCTTAAGCCGACAAAACCTTGGCTATATTTGTTTGTTATGCAATTTAACTACTTAAACTCTAGAAATGTTTGTTCGAGCCCGTGTTTAAACTGGCTAACTGCCGTCTCGAATGCTTTTACTGAAAATTTATACTGTTTAATCAACCCGGTCTAAGGGTCAAGCTACAGCACCATCAAGTGTGCTTCTGATACTTCTCAGAGCATTAATCAAATTCTCCTGAGGCATCGGCTCGGATAACAAACTAAGCGGCAGGCCCAATGCCGTGTCCGCCCATTGGTAACGTTTCGATGTACTGATCGAAGCTGGCAATCAACGGCTTACCGCGCGAGATAGCGTCACTGACCGACGGTAACGACAGCGAGGCTTTGTGGCTGGCTTGGCTATCCCAGACCTCTGTGATCCATAGTGCGTCTGCTTCTGCCGGGTCTTGAGCAACGACATAGCTCAAGCAGCCTGGCATTTCAGAGGCGCCCTCCAATAGGATGGAGGCCAAAGCGTCGCGCTGTCCGGGTACCGCTTTCATCTTACCGATCAATCCATACATTGTAGATTCTCCAATATGAGGGCCACATACGATCTGAACAAAAACAAATCCCTGCCTCTGTTGCCGTCAGAAACTCACGTCTAGTGAGCAACATCACAAGCCAGCTAACACCGCGTTAATTGCGCTGTACCAGCGTTGATATTTTCACTGTAGCGCAGCGCGAATCGGCAAAACAAAAACGAAGAGGCCTCAGACTGCCCTCAGTGTTGTGCGTATAATTCATGCTGGGCACCCTTTTGGGAATTGGTCTCGAACCAAATTGAGTTCGATCCCATGCTCAAGCCACGCTTTGAGGCCCGCGAGCACCATTGTATAACCGCCTTTGGCATCAACCGCTTGCGGCAATACAATGTCGCACACTCCGGGAAATCCCCAGGTAGATATTGTGACTAAAGTGGCACCCTCTCCGATGGTCTCGAAACGCCACTCAACGGTGGTAGGGTCTGAGTCCCACTCAACCAGTATGCGACGATTCTCCTCCAGTGCTTTCACAGTGAGCGAATCACCAACACCAAACATCTCCCAATCCCAGCGTATTTTCTTCCCCAGCTCGAGTCGGCCGCTGCTCTTAGTGAACCAAAACTTTGTAGTCACTTCTGGATCTATGAACGCGTTAAAACATTCGGTAACAGAACGCTGGATAAGCATCTGGGATACTACTACAAATTCATTGGCTTCCATCGAAAGACTCCAAACTATGCGTGCAAAATTGACGCGATACTAGTGTTATCCACAAAATGGACAGTTCGCTTTTGCAGCAGGCGCTGCGCTCTCTTCAAATTCGATGGCCCTTATTGTATACCTGAACGCTCGTGTTAAGCTTCACATATCTCTATTTTTATACCCAGCGTCATGGGTGGAAAAACATGTCTTATCACCAATACATTGCCATTTTCGAAAGTAAATTCCATTTGGTTTTCTACTCCTTCACCAAGGTAATCCGCTTGACGTATATTAAGTATTTTTGAATGAAGGTCGTCCGTTTCATAAGGAAAAGAGTGCTCTTGAATTTTACCTTCGCTTACTTCCAGCCCCAGACCAGGATAGCGGCCTGAAATCTCTACTTCACAGGGCAGTATCGTGAGCGTAGGCTCATCATCAAATACCAATTCAACCGCAAAACAAATAAGAAATTCGTCATTCGTTTTATCTTTCCAAGCCGGATGAACTGCATCATGAGTTCTTCCAGTTCGGATTCCGATTAGCCTCTTATTTTCTAAGGCGATAATATCGCTCATAATTGCCTAACAGCCTATTAACTCGATTCCATCTCGGTGAGCCGAGTTAGATTAATCCAGTAACATTGAACCCCAGGCACACAAGCACCCGCCCAATTCAAGCAACCCTAAAAAACAATGATCAAAAAAGAAATGGAAACCCACATCCCTATCCCTTCGCAAGCGCACAAAGGCTGCTCGCTTTTCCCTTCCGTCTCCCCCCGCAGGCATGCGGCGATAACCTCAGGACGGTTATCTGGGAGCGCGACTCGTGTCGCTTTATTGCAATAACGTTGCCATTCAGGCTGGCGCCTGAATCATTTCTAAAACTAAAGGCCTCTTTATACCTTGCCTCACGTAGAAGTTCAATAAATCAGCCTTAATTTTGACCGATTTCGACCAACCGATGGGGAGGCCTCTAACTCGGCATAGGGGGCCTCTCACTGACTTTATGTTCCGCTTATAAGAAAAGGCTTTTCAGTACGAATATATAATAACGCCTCCCCTTCACCGATCACGTTTATCGATAGTGATTGGGGCTTGGTCGCGCCCACATAGGCCCCCACGCGCACACTTTGCGCTTCTCCTATCTCAAGCTCACCTTGCACCACCACCGCATGAAACAGAGAGCCCTCTGTAGTCAATCGAACGTTACTTCTCGCCTCCAGCTTCAGTAGGCTTCCAAACCCTTCCCCACCCGTGGTATCCCCCCACAAAAAAGCGAGGTATGCATTGCTGGTATCCACCCAGCGGCTGCTGTGGGTATTCAACCACGTGATATTACGGGGATGCATATTTAAAGGTTGCTCACCTGAGTCGAACGCCGCCGACGCCGGGTGGACTAAATAGGGGCCTTGATCAATTTCGATATAGGCCAGATTCACCTCCGCATACGCGGACGTAATATGAGACTCGCCTCGTGGTTGCGTCCAGTACGCGCCGGGCGGTAAGCGCAGCGCGGCGGCGCCGGGGTCATCGTTGTGCACTTCGCCTTCAAGGACGACTCCGCGATAGCTCACATTATGGATGTGCGGTGGCGACGCGAAATCCTGTGCAAACTGCACTAAAAATCCTGCCGGCCCCTCTGTTGATCGATCGCCCCACACATTGGCCGCGCGCGGGCTGCTGTCTCCTCGTGCCGGATTCAACGCCCCCCACTCCAATGTGTCCATGGACCGCACCGTCAATGCAATTTCTGCTTGAGTGAAAGACGAGGCGACACAAAGCCATACACCGAAACTTAAATACCATCGCATTTTCATATTTTCTCTCCCACAAGGGTGTTTAGTACATCCAAAAGTGCCACGCATTTTTGTGTGTCTGCCACATCGGGATGGGCTGGCGCAAAGCGGCCTACGTCATTATCAAAATACGCCCCAGAGGCCTCACTGAAGGTGTCTGACAATGCGGCTTGAACGAGTATCTTTGCCCCAATTTGAATATCGCCGCCTGCGCGCCCGAAGGCTTCCTTCACCATTTTTGTTCCCAATAGCGAGCCTGGGTTGACGGAAAACATCGCGTGCTGGGTGCTACCCGCTTGCTGAGCGAGCGCGGCTGTCCACATCGTCAATGCAAGCTTACTCTTGGCGTAGGCCGCATTGGCACTCAGACCTGTGTACTGCTTGAGTTCGTCGAGATCAAATGCCGCTTGCGCAGCGGATGAAAGATTAATAACCCGTCCGCCTGAAGGCATGAACGGCATCAGTCGGCGTGTGAGCAGGTAGGGTGCGATGGTGTTCACGGCGAAGCGAACATCCCAACCGTCTTCTGTTAGTGTGTCGGGTGCGTTAAACACGCCTGCATTGTTAATCAGCACATCTAAGGGCCCCGCCGCCGAAACCCTCTCGGCGAGTCGTGTCACTTCATCGAGCACACCCAAATCGGCACAAAAGGCCTGAAGCTTTTGCTCGCCAAACCGCTGCGACAGGTCGGTGCTCACATGCGCAAGCTTGCGTTCATCGCGGCCGTGAATCCACACCGTATGGCCCAGGGTCAATAAGGCTTTCGCGCTGGCAAGGCCAATACCGTCGGTGGAGCCCGTGATTAAAATCGTCTTCATTCCGTCACCTCCTCGTGAACCTGAATCGACGTGTCATCGTCAAAATAAAATCGTGGCAATATGGACTTCGCAAGCACTTCCAACGTGTCTTCGATGGGCAGTTGATTAAACCTCAGGTTCAGTGCCACGTGGTTTACGCCAATGGCCTCCAGCGTTTCCAAGTGGGCGAGCAATGCGTCCACGCCACTGCTGAAGCCTAAATGAATATCGCGTTTTGGCGCATGTCGCTGCGGGCGCAAGTCGAAATACAGGGGCTGCACAATGGGCTGCGGTTCGCGAGCTTCGTGCGCAACGCGAGCGCGCCAGCCCTCTACGATCACACGCTGGGCTTGCGTCTCTCTTGGGTACACCAACCACCCATCCGCGTGTTGTGCGATCCATTGGGGGCTTTGCTGACTCCCTCCGGTGACCAGCATCGGTACACGCCGCCGGGGTAATAATTCGCTGGCTGCGGTCAGGCTCCCAAAGCCATTGGTGATATTTGGCTCCGCACTGTGTGCGGCACGTATGTAGTCGAAGCTTTCGCGAAAGCGTGCTCCCCGGCTGTCGTAATTCAGCGCCATCGCTGGGTATTCATCGGGTCTATCACCCGATGCGACGCCAAGCAACAGGCGACCGGAGGACAGTGCGTCGACGCTCGCCGCTGCTTTGGCCACATGCGCAGGGTGACGCAACGGCAAGACCACGCTGGCCACACCCAATGCAATGCGGTGGGTGTGCGCCGCGAGAAAGCCGAGGTAGGCATAAGGGTCATAAACCTGACCCGCATCCCCGAAGCTCGGCACATTAAACGGCACATCGCGCAACCATACCGCCGCAAACCCAAGTTGCTCAGCCAAGCGGACGCGCTCCACGTGAGACTGCATCGAAGGCACCGGGCTTGAGGGGTAGGCCTCCAGTGGCGCCACTAAACCCAGGCTCATACGGCCAAAGCGAAACGTGGTGTTATACGCGCGGTTCAAGCGCGGAAATGAAGGGTGGGACTGCATGGTATCCTGCCTCAAGCATCAAGCCGTCACGATAGCGTGACGCACAATCAATCGTGCTCACTATCGTATCGACTCAGCCTGAAGAGGAGTATGCGCGGAAAGCGGGAATCAGTTTCTCGGTTTTATTGATAATGACCTTCAGCGCCCACGCGATTTCGGCTGCGCTATCGACAGAGCCGCCTCATCCAGTGCGCGCTGCCAATAGGGCGTTTCACCAAAATAGTCGGCCAGATAATCCAGAAACACGCGAATTTTTGGGGCAAGCAACCGCGAACTGGGAAACAGCGCCCAGATATCCGTCTGTGAATCCAGCGGGTAGTCTTCAAGAATCGGCACCAATTCCCCGCTGATCAGTTGCTGGTAGCAGCACCACAGAGAACTGATGGTGATGCCCAAACCACACACGGCGGCGTCGCGAACCGCCTCGCCGTTATCGGCCCGCAGCCGATTGGAAGTACGAATGCTGTTCAGCCCCTCAGGGGTTCGAAAGGTCCAGGTCTCCAGGCCCATCAAGGTCACACATTGGTGCGACAGCAGATCCTCGGGCTTTTCAGGCGTACCCGCGCGCTTCAAGTACGCGGGTGACGCGCAAACCACGCGATGCACAGGTGCCAGCTTTTTTGCGACCAGCGATGAATCCTGCAGCGAGGCATCGCGTATCGACACATCGAAGCCCCCTTCGACCATATCCACAATCGTATCGCTAAGATGCAGGTCGACCCGTAAATCAGGGTACTGGGTCATAAAGGCGTCCAACGCAGGGATTAAATGCATGCGCCCGAATGACGCCGGTGCCGTCACACGCAAGCGCCCAGATGGCTTAACACTGCCCACGCCCACCGAGGCGCGCGCCAGCTCCACCTGCTCAAGCAAGTCGCGGGCATGTGGGAGGAAGGCTTGCCCCTCTTCTGTGAGCGAAACCTTGCGTGTTGTTCTGTGCACCAGGCGCACGCCCAGACTCTCTTCAAGCTGAGTCATATGCGCACTGGAGACCGCTGCAGACAAACCCAACTCGCGCCCAGCCTTACTGATGTTTTTAAGCGCCGCCACACGCACGAACAACTTGAGGTGTTCAATATTCATCTCGACTCCCGCCGATTATCAACAGAATCCATAAAGTGATTTCAGCCAACGCCATCTTATCAGCCCCACAACCCAAAATTACACTGAGCGCCTACTCAACTGGGAGGTTTCACTATGAAAGCAGCAATCATTGAGCGCTTCGGCGATAGCAGCGTGTTTAACATCCAAGACGTGCCCATGCCCGCCCCCTCGGCCGGCCAGGTGCGCGTGCGGGTGCACGCCAGCAGCGTCAATACCGTCGACACCATGATTCGCCAAATGGGCGACGACCTGCCACTGGCCCCACCCTTACCCGCGATACTCGGTATGGATTTCGCCGGCACCATCGATGCCGTTGCGGACGATGTGGAAGGCTTTAACGTGGGGGATGAAGTCTACGGCTGCGCAGGCGGCCTCGCGCATTTACCCGGCGCCCTCGCCGAATATATGTGTGCCGATGCAAAGTTAATTGCCCATAAACCACGCACGTTGTCGATGCGCGAAGCCGCCGCCTTACCTTTGGTTGGCATCACCGCATATGAAGGACTGCAACGCGCAGGCATTCGTGAGGGCCAAAACGTACTGGTGCACGGGGGCTCTGGCGGCGTGGGGCATGTTGCCTTGCAGTTGGCCAAATACTTCGGCGCAAAGGTCTCATCGACCGGCGGTGGCGACGCACAGTTGGCACTGATCCAATCCCTGGGCGCAACACCCATTCACTACAAAACCCAATCCGTCGACGCCTATGTGGCGAGCGACACCGGCGGTGAGGGCTACGATATCGTGTTTGATTCCGTTGGCGGCGCCAATATGCTGAACTCGTTTAAAGCGACCAAGCTCAATGGGCATGTCGTCTCCACCGTCTCCCTCGTCGAACTCGACCTAAGTGAAGCACATTTTCGGGGGCTGTCTCTGCACGTGGTCTTTATGTTGATTCCGATGCTACACAACACAGGGCGGGAAGCGCATGGTGAGATTTTGAGGGCGCTGGCGAAGATTGTGGATGACGGTGCTTTGAAGCCAGTTTTGGATACGGAGACTTATGACTTGGCCGACGTGGGGAAAGCGCACGACCGACTGAATAGTGGGAAGGGGATGGGGAAGGTTGTGGTGGATATTGGTTGAGGGTAGTTCCAGCGTGCTGGGGGAACCCGGCACGCTCGACTACTAACAATAAGCATCAAATAGATGGCGCGCATGCACTCTGTTTAGCGCATATCTCATCACCGCCAAGAATAACCATAAAAACACCCCGACCAAGCAAAGCAACACCAAAAATAATCAATCAGCGCTATTGCCCCACCACATACCAACATTCATTTTTTATCGGGAAATCATCAGAACGCTGAGACAAAATCGCTCGACCTATGTCGTACCTACACTCACTAAAATCTCGCCACGCCAACCAAAAAGAAATTTTAACGACACCCGTTAAAATTTTTTATTATTAACTTTAATCTCTAGCTCATTGATTTAATGTACATTTAGAAACCCGACAAACACCACACAACAATGCGTCGCCAAATCCAGCTACGTTTACACGTATTTCTGTGCTAGCTTGCCCATACACGGATATTGATTCCGAATAATATAAGGCGAGAATAGGCGCCAACCCAGCCACTTAAAAAATAATTTTCTTCATTTTTTCATCTAGCTTTTCAAGTTTTGAAGGTGACCATGAACAAGATGCGCCTAATACACCATGTGTCTACGCTCGGAATTCATTTTGAACTGAGACTTTTCAAAAAGTCTGGCGCCGTTTTCACTGAGAAAAGATACGCTATAAATTTGGCTCGCGGCTTTCTATCAAAGATCAAAATAAATCAAACTTTATTGTCCTGCAAACCAGAGCCGAAGATTGAAAAGTCGTCCACCTTAGAAAACGAGGAAGGTGACATATGAGTGCTCGCTTCGGGGTGGACTTACTCACTCTATTAAACGTACCAGTGTCAGCAACAACCACTTCCCTTGGGCCGTTATCGCTTCCACCTGCAGTTGGCCGCTTCCTTAAAACACTAAGCATTCTCAGCTATGACTCAGCACTTTCTGAAAGATGGGTTGTCTACAATGGAATCATTCAAACCAGCATATTTCAAAGCTTCGGCGAAGATGCCGAGGACTGGCCACTACGCATACCAGGACTACTAGAGACGGGCCTACCTTTCCGTTTATTCCAAGCTCGGGAAAGAAGTGATACGGCAGGAGGCGAACAAATTGAAGGCGCCGCGGACCGCTGGCTACTGCAGTTTTCGACACAGGGAATTTCGGTTCGGCTACCGTTTGATGCCGCCGACTTCATACCGGAGTCCGCTACAAGACCCGCTTATCTGGTGGCTCGAGAACAGGGCAGAGATAAAGAAACCCGCTTATCAATCGATACTGGGGTGCTGGAGATCTCGTCGGAGGGCAATATATTAGTTCGACCAAATCTCTCAATGAGTCCTGATCCTTATCACGGAGCACTGATTCGTTTCCGAGTTGAACCTACACAATTCTTTATTTATGAGGAGTCAGTGGGTATGCGAGTGGGAGAGGTGATACTCGACCTCTCAGAGTTGGTCTCGCCGCCAGAGGCCGAAAAAGCCGGCTTCGGCCCCGGGTTCCGGGGCGCGTATTTGGAAGAGATCGGTATTTACTTCCCTCAAAATTCGCCCTTCATAGCGCCTAAATCTATTACCTTGCGTGAGGCGCTCATTGGTACGAATTTCGCTGGCGAAGGAGTCGTTGAGTTTGCAGCGGCGAGGGATCCGGCACCGATACCTACTTTTATTGATCACAATGGCCGGGAAATCACCCCAGACAGCAACAATATCGTGCGATTACAACTCTTCTCTCCAGGAGGAGTGATCGACTCTAGGCTGCACGTTATTGCTGTAGCGGATGCTAGAGACCCTTGGGGCTCAAGACGAGACCAAGCACGTTGGGTGCTTCCAGACGCGGAAACCTTCACCGGGTCACGTACTGAGCAACTCGAAGTGCGCCCCGGGGACATACTCAAGTATAGCTATGCGCCAGCAGCTGCCGATTCCTACGAGCCTCCCACCGAACAGTCTTACACTTTTGAGGTTGAGGGAGGCGTTTATCCAAGAGGCACGATAGCTCGCATTGGACTCGAGGTACAACGTGGTGCTGATACTAGCTCTATTCAACATTTCTTCGATGTCACCCATATAAACGCGCACGTTTCAGCTTTCGTAGCTGGAGATGGTTCAGCTAGCGATCTATCCATGAAATTGGTTGCCCTCAATGAGCGTGGAGATTCTCTCGAAGAGACTATCGACTCAACCTGGTTAATTAACGATAGGCCGGTTGCGTCCGGGAGCGGATCGACAACTAGGCTCAACTTAGCGGAACATATTGATACAACTGAATCTCCACTGCCTGCTGATCCTAGCCAGCAGCAGGCAGTGACCGTCGCGAAATCGACACTGCGAATTTCGTTATCCGCCGAGGGATTTCGTCGTAGCGTTGTGCTTGATGTGATCGGTGATGCGCGGATGAGTCATATTCCGCCGATTGTTGTGCACAGACCTTTGGATAGAGATGTTTGGGCCGACCACTGGACTGCCGTTGAAATTGGCGTCGATGGGCCGCTAATGGTGAGAGAGCCTGGAGACCAACAAAAGTTTCATTTTGGCTCGGCTATAGCGCTAGGTAGATTAAAGACTTTAGCCCAAGGGCCTGAACCCATATTAGATCGTGCTTCAAGTAGTGATGGATCCCGAGCATCTCCTCGTACATTGGAAGTCGGGACTATTCGCAATGAGTTTCGCCCCGGTTATGTCTACGAGCTTATCCCGGGTACTCCACCGCTTACAATCCAACGCCCGACACCGAGACCAACCCAAATTTCTTTCTTCTTTCGCTCGGGGAAATCAACTGAATCAGACATTATCGGTGCGGCAATCTTAATAGAAAGTCAGTCCCGTACCATTTCGTCCAATACGAGTTACCCCCTACCAAATGACCAACTCGTGAACTTATTCGACGGCTTACAAAGCGGAGTACTAGAGATTGTTGGAAGGTCTTCTACCAAGTGGTCCGACGACAACGAGGCTCGACGCGTGGCAGGCAACCAACGGCTTGGAAGAGAACGGGCTCAAACCGCGAGCGCCATTATGCAACGCACCTTAGAGCAGGCTGGACTGACTGGAGCGGTGCATATTAATACTCCTAGGGGGGAGGAGGACGTAAATACCGAAGCGAATTCCACGGAGCACCTCAATCTTCAGAACGAACAGTCTCGTCCCGGAAGTGTGCTGCAACACGATGAAATTGATCCGTCCCATAATATTTATCAAAGAGCAGATGTCTTCATCACCAATTCGGCAAGCGTCCCCGAAGGCCCCGCGTGGCAGTCATCCAGCGATGAAGTAGGCATCACTGGTGCAAGAAGAGTTCTGCTACCCATTGAACCAGTAGTCGCACCTGAACCTATAGAGTACCAAATCAGCACGTCAAGCCTGAAACGCCTTAGATTGTCGGCAAAATGGGATCGGAACCCGTTCCCTACCAAGATGGAAATAATGGCAATTCTTCGAACATCTTCCATCGAAGTTGATGCCGGCGAAACCGGGCCTCAAGCAATCGACCGCACCGACATTCAATCTGAAGAAGATCTTTGGCGCCTTGTACTGTCATTGGTGACAGACGCGCAGTCTGGGCTTAGTCGTTGGTCGTTGACCTTTGATGCGGCCGGGGACCAAGATGGGCTATTCTCAGTGAATTTACCTCCTTTATTGGGAACGCTCTTCGTATTTGGTCCCCTTTTCGCCCGAATGGCGCAGGCAGAAGCATCTGACGGCGATGCTGAAGTTAATGAAGCAGGATGGATAACTCTTGGAGTGCTTGCTGGTGCATCGATTGCGGCCGAAGCAGCGGGAATAATCGACAATGTAAAACTCATCGCCAACGGAATTTCAGTCGACCTAGATACTCGTGGAGGGCCATTCTCCGACGTTGAGGCACTTTATCTTAAATTGGACTATTCAATCGAGTTCCAGGTGCGTGAACCGGTGCTGCTTGGAATCGAAACTCATCCAGATCATCCCGTCCGCTTGCGTTTTCGCAACGTGGGCTTTGCCTATCATCATCAAACCGGGGATATTCGAATCCTCTATGACGAAGAAGCAGAAGGAGATTTTTCGATTGAGGATGCCGGTACATTCCGACAGTCACCGGGCACAAGAGGCGCATTAGCGAGTTTGATTCAGGTAGTCGGTGCTCGCTTGGGTCGGGGATCGGTCTTTATCGAACTTGACCTTCGTTTTGTTATAGATATTGGTCTACTTGAAATCAAACAGACCACGATCCGACTAATATTTAGTGACGATGGCTTTAAGGTCGAATTACGCGGGCTGGGCGTTAAGATCGAGATTCCGAACACACTTGTTGGCGAAGGATCGCTAATATTCCGTGATAATGGGTTTCGCGCGACGCTCGCGCTAGAAGTCGTGCCGGCCAAGCTCTACGCAGCGGGATCCTTAGAGTTCCAGGAGATGGGCGACTGGACCGCAGTAGGTGTCGGACTTCTCGCTCAATTTCCAGTAGGTCTGCCGTTAGGCGGCAGCGGTCTGGCCATTTACGGCTTGCTTGGCGCGTTTGGCGCAAATATGAAACGAGCAGTAGCGGATTCAGGCAATCTCGTCGAAAACGAATTGCAATGGGTTGGCAAACTCCTGAACCCCGTATCTGCCAACAGTGCTTTTACACCGAACCGTGACTCTTGGACCTTTGGAGTGGGTGCAGTAGTAGGCACATTGCCTGATGCCGGTTCGTCATTTCACGCGAAAGGCGCCCTAGCTCTAGAGCTACCCGGGCCAACGGTAATCTTTGGCGTTGATGTTCAGTTTATTTCTAAGCGACGGGGTACGGAAGGTGGAAATGACCTGAGTTCAGCCATACGTGGCTTAATTGGCATCACTCCTGACGCATTCATCATAGGGATCCGCGTTGACTTGTCCCTAGGGGACATCCTGAGGGTAAAAATACCCGTTGATGCATTGTTTCCTACGCAGCTTTCTGCGGCAGACAGACCCAGCGGTTACTTAAGGATAGGGACCGATGGCTCCGGCGGTCGCACTGGTGACCCGGTTATGGTAGAGCTCAAGCTTTCCGACTTTATCGGAGTAGAGGCTTGGCTTTTCCTGATGATTGAGGAGCGGGGAATTGTAGATTTGGGTCGCAAGTTTCTCGGCCCCGGGAGCGCAGGGTTTCCCGAGTTGCAAGGCTTCAGTATCGGGTTCGGAATGGGTATCAGCTTATTTTTGGGAGTCAGGGAAATTGGCACTTACCTCGAGGTCGAGCTGCTTGCCATAGCGGGAATGGGAACATCCCCCATCGTCATTGGTGGCTTTATTCAGGCGAAAGGAACGCTGTCGATCCTTTGGGTCGGATTTGGGGTGACAGCGATGCTAGATTTTCTCCATCGCCAACCGGGCCCTGCCCTACCACCTGACCAGAGAGATGGCAGCGAAATTTCGGAGCCGGAAACCACCTTTAAAGGCAAGTTCTGCGCAGAAATCAACCTCTTATTTTTCTCAATAAAAGAATGCTTTTCGTTTGAACTTGGCTCGGGCGATCCATGCGTTGCTCCGGCGCCGCCTCCGCTCATTCCAAGCGTCGGGTTTGTGGACAGACGTGGATTCGAAATGGCGCGAGTAGAGCTTGATAACGAAACGGGAGAACCCACAAGTGTGCCCGTAGTTTGGCCAGACACTACGGTGGTACTCAATGTACTGGCCGAGCCTGATCTTTCTCTAGCACCAGAGTCGCCCTTTTCGGAAACTTTGACCTCCACCGATCACAGATCACTACGAGTAGGTGAATTTGACTATGAGTTTGTTCTAGAAGATCTACGCCTTGAACAGCGTGAAGGCAACAGTTGGGTAACCGTCGCAGATAAACTGGACGCCGCTATGTGGTTCCCTACTGGCCGACCGGCCTTCCAAAATGATGCTTTAACAGAACCACCGGATCGGGTTGGTCACGGCACCGAGGCACGAAGTATCGGTTTGTTAACTTGGGATCCAATCCCGTGGGCTCGAGCTTTAGTACCGGGTGAACATCCAGCGGTCGAGGCCGATATAGAGGAAGCCGTAGATAACTTGTGCGAGGCTTCAGAGTCCGAACTTCGCGATTGTGCTCGACTCGGAGCCGCCACCCCAGCCGGTGTTGCTGGGAATTGGAACGTGCGAGGAGAGGCGGGGTGGGCAGATTTGGTCGCCAAAAAGGACAGTACTGATCCGAACTTAGATCGGAAGATACTTGAGATCGAGGAAAGCCTGGATCTCGAATTCTTGCCGATGACGCCCTTAACATTCCCCTTCAGCTTGTCCACACCGGCAGGAAATTTCGATGCAGGACTACGCTCTCCGCAATTCCAGCAACGCAAAAGTGATGGTCTAGTATGTCGCTCTACTTTCAGTACACGCCTCGACCTTATACGGACACAGTATCGCGGATCATTGCTGCTGCTAGTGAATGAAGCGGACTTTAAGTTCAACATCGATGAAGAGGCACTTATTCCCGGCCCCCATGATGGGAAGATTACAACGAAAGAAGCATTTGTAGTCGTTACCGATACGAACGCGGCAGAACACATTGTCCAGGGCACTCGGATCGGTACATTCAGACTCGGCGAGGCCGTCAATGTTGAGCCCTACAGCCTCTGGTTATTCGAAACGATAAACTCCGACCTAGGTGATGGAGACTTTAACTCGTGGCATGTTCCTTCCACCACGAGCGAGACCATTCTCCTGCAGGCATGTGGCTCAGATACTAAAACGAGAGAAGCTATGGAGAATCGCAATCGAGACCGAGAAAATGCATTCAATGGGATCAACGAGCGGATTAGAACAGATACGGATGTATCACGCTTCGTTCTCCAAGCAGATACTCGACACCGGGTCACGGCTCGATGGAGATGGACCGGGCGCCGCGTAGCGGACCCTGTCGCGGATGAAGAAAACGATAGAATCTCTTGTAACGCAGTCCCTGCTACAGGATCCATCAACCAAGCATTCGAATTTCAAACTGCGCCCGCATTCGATCCGAGCTCTTTACCAGCGCTAGCCCCAAATGCGTTGCCCGCACCTCCCCAAGCCGGCAACAGTGATATTAATTACTCAACCTTTGATGTGAGGGACCTTAACGAGTATTTAAAGCATGTTCCGTCGTTCGATGCACCTCCCATGTTTACCGACGACTTAATTCACATCGAATATCACGTTGATCACATCAACGATTTGCTGGATCGATATAATCGTACACTCAGCTTGGAGGTCATTCGCACTGACACCCCTACGGGCGCAAATCCAAATCCGACCCGGCTACAGCTTGCAGGAATTCCGGATTATTGGGAAAAACTCCTGCTAAATGCACTCGCTTCCAGCCCATGTATTGAAGGCTCCCCGCCTGCACGCGGGGGGGGAGAGCTTCTCGCCGCACAACTCGAACCCAATGCGCGCTATGATTTGTTAGTCACTGGGCCTATGGTGGGTTCGACTGAAGAGTTGGAACAGCATTTAATCCGCCGGGCGCCGTTCCAAACATCTCGATATGCAGATCCTTCGGGGTTATTCGCCGCCTTGGGATGGGCAACACTTAGCGCACCTCTCGCATACCGGCCTGCTGATATTATTCTCGATTCGAGTTTAGACACTTCGATCCCTGCTATGCCGGCAGCTGATGTGGATTTTGAACTTGGTCTGACAAGCCTGAGCCTTGATATAGAACAGCCCGAAAAGCCAAGCACTACTTTGCTTTGGAAGCCACCACTACCAACACCTAAGCCCGCACCACCATCTTTGACCACCGGTTTGAGGACGCTCGGTGCGATCCGAAATAGCCGGGTTGATGTGCCTGCTCTCGTTGATCTACTGGTCCGTAGAGCGCGCAGCGCTGCAGGCATCCCAATCAGGGTGACTCTGCCACCGCTGCAGCCACGCCCGCCGTTTCGTCGAGGGTTTGGAGAACGCTATGGTCTAGATTGGTTCCATGATCTCTTAGTCGCAGAAAATCTAGACGAAGAGGGTGATGTCGTAATGGCACTTGGTACCCGGATGACTAAAGCTTTCCGCACCTCGACGCTCGGAGGTTTGGAGCGAGCGGTGTCCATTCTCGCAGAGCTCGTTCAGGAAATATTTCGTCGTCCACCACTGCCTCGTGTCCAAGGGTGGCGAGTGGCCGGGGTAATGCTGCAATCATTAGAGCCTATTGAACGAGAAGGAAGATTGCACATCGAGTCAGTACGGGTTGGCAGTAGTGAAACCGAGCTCACCTTGAGACGATCGAATACCGCCGGGTCTCGACTTTTATTTATGGCAGATACTCCTGTAGAAATGCTGCCCAACTCTCACGTTCGGCTTCAACTCAGATATGCACAGACGAAGGTGTCAGGGGTAACCGATGGCCACCCAAATCGAATTACGACGACCGTCAATGTGGAACATATGGTCGGCAGAACACCTCAGTCCATTGATTGGGAGGTTTAGGAAATGGCACTGTCCCCCAGCATTCTATCAATTTCGGCACTGCCTTCGATTTCTACAAGCGATAGCCTGCACTCAGGGGTGCACCTCCGTTGGACGAATCACCCTTTGCTTGGTTTTCCAAACGGTCCCGTAGAGATCAGCCGTGCCGCCCTAGATAAAGACAAGTGTCCTCGGCTGCCATTGCACATTTCTGAGCTCGGTGGCGGGACAAGTGCTCCGCTCCCCTACTCGATCCCATCAGGCCAAGTGGTCTGGTGTCGGCCGATGGTTGGATCCGCGGGAACACTCGCAACTCAGCTAAATGTGGCTGGCATTCGTCCTGAACAAGTCGTTGGCGGATTTCTAGGCCTTAAAGGCTTTGTACCTGTCCAATACGGTGCGGCCCTCGACCCAACAGAAATCTGGGTGACTGCGGCTGGAGCAAATGCTATCCGGATCACTGGGCCGGGCCGCATTCTATCCGCTTCAGCAATAAGCCTCGACTGTGCTCGAAAACTGAAATTTCAGCGCCTTGACATGGTAGGTCCGCCTTTCGATGGGCTTCAAGGCTATCAATCCGCACCCGTCGATGATCCAGAAGGAGAGGCCGAGCGCCGAGTTCGTGAAGGCGCGCCCGTCAATACTTCTTTAGTTGATGCAATGCATGCAACGAGCCTCTCTCCCGGACCAAATAACGATGATCGGGAATGGGACCGCGTACTTCGATTTGTTGACGGCGCATTAAAAGATCGCTATGCGAAGATGCTCGATACCCCCGGCTCACCGCTGTCTCACCGACAGCCTGAGGCACTATCCCGCGGTTCGAGTGAGGAAGTAGCCACTCTGAACACCCCTAGTTACGCGCTGCTTATGGCGGCGACGAGAGATGCCAGTGTGGCTCGTTGGGCCGGATATTCTGTGGTCGACTTAGTGAACCCAGACCTTTTGGAGTCCGGTCACGGAGGCGTGTATCGCATACGCGCCTCCTTCGATCCCGCTAGGGTGTTTCGTGAAGCGAATGAAACAGCCGCAATTCTGGCGGCTTTGGAGCTCCACAGGATTCGCAGCCACGATTTAAATATATCTAACCCGGGGTTGGTCTTGGAAGCCTTTGTCGCGGTGATACCACCTGCACAACCGCCACTGCCCGCTCCGGGGTCAATGATGACGCAACACGTCCGGTGGTTATCCGCGTCGCCGGCGTTGCGGCGCTTAATTGATGTAGAGTTTACCCCCCCCGTAGGTGCCGTTGCCTATGCTTGGTTTCGTCAAGTCGGTTCACCCTTCGAACCAATGAATGCCAATCGCGACCCAACGGATTACCGGGTTCTTGATCCTGGTAGCCGACGTGCTGACAGCAGCGATCGTTGGGTCCTCACAGACCTTAACGGGCCACCAATCGCGCTCAATTATGGGGTCGCAGCGATGGATGCTTTTGGCCGTTGGAGCCCCTGGACGACCAAAACAGCAGATCCGGGACCACTGGTGCGGCCTCCTCCTCCGGTACTCGAGGCGCAATACCTTGTCGCACCGGTTTCGCCTGTGGATAGCCTCCCTCGGGCGGGTTCAGTTCAAATAACGATTCCCGTACCAGGAGAGCTCCCTCCGGGATGTCCCTACATCAACCGGGTTCATATTCGCCTAGAGAGCTTAAGCGGTGCGCTGATATCTTCTCTCGTCGAGCCAATAGGCTCTCGCGACTCAATTTCGGTGCTTATTCCCGGTCCAGCGCTTGCGCGATCGGAAATAAGGGAGGTTCGTGTAGCTGCTCAATTCGAGGCAGGAGGGCTACTTAGCAGTGACGGTGTAGCACGTGTGACTGCGGCGGATTCCCGCCCTCCTATAGGGCTCACTATCGAACCGAGTCTACGTTGGACGACAAGAGCGGATGCTCGAGACTCGAGTAGAACCGTCTTAAAGTGGGGGACACGCCACGAGCATCAAGGCTACCGTGTTTACGTCGCTACAAGCCGTACACTGATCGACCACTTCACCTCACTCGGTGCTTCTGGAGAAGCTGCATTGGCATCCCTATCCTCTCCTACCGCAGCGATGCGCGATGTGGTTGCGGCGATAGCACCTCACACGAACAATTTACCCCGAAGTGCTTTCGAGTTAGTCACCTCTCGAATGATTGATGCCGATCCTTCCGGGGCGAGTTATGAGCTTGTTATACCCGGGCGCTCCCGGCTGCTGTACGTGGTACGTATTTCAGCGGTCGGCCCCAACAACGTTGACGAAGACTGGTCCGGTCCTCCAGGGCTTTTCTTTGTCGCCGCTCCCCCTACCATCAAGATTCA
This sequence comes from Cellvibrionaceae bacterium AOL6, assembly GCA_003265435.1. GTDB lineage: Bacteria > Pseudomonadota > Gammaproteobacteria > Pseudomonadales > Cellvibrionaceae > Agaribacterium. The sequence continues at coordinate 37,779 of NOXC01000010.1, read as the reverse complement.
AGCTCCAGAGCTTGTCGTGAGAGGCGAAACACATCCGATGCCGTCTGCTCACGTTATCGCAACGCTGCGGAGGGGGCAAAGAGCAGTCGCATGGCGGTTATTCCGCACTACGAGACCCGACCTCGCGGTGGCAGACAGCATGTCTGAGGTGATGACCGAAGCGATAAACCTTCCTCCTTCAGAAGCTCCTCCAGAGGTGCCAGCAGAAACTGCTGAAGACTTTAAGGCGCCGCTCGCGATGCTCGAATACCACGATACTGGTCCGACAAAATACGGGCCAGATGCCGGGCTCCGCCCATGGCGATCATACATATATCGAGCACAGATACAGGGTGAACCTGAGCCCGGAGGACCACCCGGCGTTTGGAGCGACCTCAGTATTCCCGTAAGTACAGTGGTCATCCCTGAAGCGCATCCACCAGTAGCCATTGTGAGCGCCACACGCAGTGCGATAGGGGTAGAAGTTGGCTGGCGCTGCGAGCTACCCGCTCGCCGAACCGCCGTAGGCGACTTTCGTTTTCGTATCCTAGTGCGTCAAGAAGGCAACTCGGTAGCAGAAGAGTCAGGGGTTGTGAGCGCCCTCGACCTTTTCGCTCATATCTTTAAGGAGGATTCTGATTTGGCGACCTTGCCTCGGTTGGAAGTTTTTGTAGAGACGATCGACCCAGTTGGCCGACGCACACTTTCAGAGCCCGCAATCGTGGAGGCGGAGTCATGACAGATATATCTCCCGACCCGTTAGCTCTTGGTTTCAGTTCGCTTCGGCTCGAACGATGGTTTAGTAGCGATACTGATTTTAACATTGGTGATCCTGACCCAAGCGATTTGAGTGTCCAAGCACCCGCCGGACAGAACTGGCTTCCTCCGGCCAATGGTACCCTTATGTTGGCAAGGACAGACATCGATGGTGCGGGGACACCCCATCGCCACCTAGTTGGCTTGCGTAATGCCGTTGGAGACCACGCTTTTGGCCCATCACCGGATCAATTAATTGCAATATTCACGCTGTTCCCTTTGGTACATCAACGCATCCAGCAACTTGTGAAGGCCATGCCCCCTGGGCGGCTTGCGAGTCTTTCCCGCCCCGTTCCCAACCGGTGGGTTTTACGCCTACCATTCCCATCTGACCTCTCAGAATTTCGCACACTCATCAATGACAGTGCTGCGGAGCTGGAGGATCTCGGATTCGGCGACGATCTCCGCCCTCTTCCACGCCCCATGACAGCCGGTAGGCGCACCACTGTAGGTGAACGGGAAACGCTCATTGCCATTCCGCCCAGCACCGACGCCCACCTTTATTGTTTCGATGAGCTGGGTCTGCCTGTAGATCCCGGAATGGTAGCTGCGATGTTCAATGAGCTCATTACAGAATACGATAACCTAGGAGAATCGAACCTCCACCTGGCGCCGGCCCCCGGCCGGCGTATACACTTGGTTGGGCCATATGGAGGGGCTGTGGACTCAGACAACCTCAGCGCGCTTACCATCGGAGGCTCCGCTCCATCCAGTTCGATAGTCACTTTAGGCTCAGGGGACCAAACCATTACGGTAGAGAATTCTAAGACCCGGCCCCATCTACGAATTTCAACCCTACCCAACGGGAGTCGATCCGCAACACTGGCACTTGCTGATAGCGCAATGATGGCTAGAGATTGTGTTCGCATTGGTGTGATGGACTACGCAGACCTCTTAACGGGAACAGATCGGACATCAACGGATCAACAGAGAGCGTCAACCCGAGTTAATATCGCACCCACCGCCAATGGGCCCACCCTCCTCGCTTCCGCAGACGAAATACTCCTTGCCATGGGCAGCGCGCTTGGAGCCGCAGGCCGCAGTGATGCCATCGCCAGCCTTGGAGCGTTCGACGGTGCGATCGGAGCGTTTCCTGCCCCCCCTACGCTGCCCGACATCGATCCAGCGAGTTTCGACTCGGCAGACATCGCTCCACTACATGGGGGCGCCGGGATAGAGGAAGGGGACTGGTCTCCAGCGATGAAATCTGTGTTGATTTTTCGATTTCCCGCGGAACTTATCGGCGCGTGGGTTAGAGTCATGCCGCTCGGCTTTGACCGGAACCAAGCTGAACGAGTTCGAATGGTTGGCGGATCCGGTATCGTGGCCAATAGCACCAGTGGGCCTCGAGCATTAGTTGTCATCACCCTTCCACCGGGACCTTCAGACCGCCAGGTGAAAGTGACGTTCGACATCGAGATTCTTACGGCTCGAGGGCGACACGTAGTCTCAGCATTTTCTCTCGACCGTCCACCCCGACCGCAGCCTTCCGATATTCCAGATACAGCTCCTGTAATACTCGGGCCATCAGGGACGGCCCCTGGCTTATTCGTCTGTGAAACAGCCGGAAACCAACTAATCAGTGGATATAATGCACTTATAGAAAGGGGCGGCGGCACTTTCATTGCTGTTGATGAGTCTGCAACACCAGGAAGTGCCTACTTGGGTTCCTTAGCCTCATCGTTTCGCGCTACCGACAGAGTAGTGCTCACCACGCCACCATGGACCGGGCAGGACGCCGGGGATGGGATTCCCAAGCTCTGCTTGGGAGCCACGCCCCCAATCCTTTCTCAACGACGCCGTGGCGACGCAACCCAATTAATCGAACCCAGTGGCACGCTCCCTGGACACGATGATCGAACGGTTATTCTTTCGACTGCCACCGGCGTAAATGGAGCGGCGATCCTCTCCGGTGGTGACCTAAGGGCGGGCACTCATCAAATTCTAGGGCCGCCAGGCGGGCTAGCGGGAGAGCCCGCTGAAGCGGAAACGCATGTGGCAGGTGTTAGGCTATCCGGGCCTGCTGGGCGCCTGCTTCATGAAGCGGCATTAGCAAGTGGGCTTGCGGCCACATCGGATTTACTTGGCGCGGCGGTAGCTATGCCACCAAATCCTGCTTCACCCACTACGCCAACGCGCTGGGCTTCTGTGCTCAGAACGACTCGAGCCAATATCGAGGGTGAAAGGACCATTGACATTGCCCAGGCAGTGACTGATTACCCGGTTTCTGGTTCCGACCCAGAACGGCAAGCATGGCTAACTGCGGCATTACCCGGCTCGATGATACCGACAGCAACAGGTACTGCAGGCCAAGCAGCGTTCGATAGAGCTGCTGCCCGAAGGGTAAGGGCCGCAGCTGAGGGGCTAGCAGAGGCGCTTCCGGCGCTACGCGCTGCCATAGACACAGCAGAGCGCTTCGTGTACATCGAAGCACCATCCTTCACGGCAGGGGCTCTGGGAGGCGCTGGTACCGATCTGGACATCCTGGCCTTGCTCAGAGATAGACTCAACCGCAAACCAGATATGAATGCATTGATTTGCGTGCCTCAACGCTGCCTCAATCCATTCGCTCACCTGCGACGCTATCGAACAGCACTACAGGCTAGAATTGCTAGCGAATTGCATGATCCGGGTAGCTTGCACCGTCGAGCAAATCGACCCATTTTACCCGCGACTCAAAATGAACGGCTTGTGCTTTTCAGCCCTCTTGGGTCTGGCAGGCGACCACTTGGCATCGCATCCACTACGGTGATTATTGATGACGTTGTTTGCTTCGTTGGTTCAACAGATATTACCCGTCGAGGCCTTACCTTTGATGCATCTACAATGGTTGGCGTCGTCGATGATATTGTAGAGGACAGTATTTCTCCTGAAATCCGTACCTTTCGTACCCGACTTCTCGCTGACAGGTTGGGCGAACCTTTAGAGAACATTCCATTAGACGGTCACACTGTGACATCTATGGTCGCCGAGATGATCGCCCAAGATGTGAGCCGAGCGATCGGCCTACCGTTACCACCGATTGAAGACGTACAGAGAGGAATCACCGACCCAAGCTCGGAGCCCACCCGAGACCTTAATATTCTACAAGAATACCTAGACCCAGACGGGCGTAGCACAGGCTCCGTCGCGGTCGGCTCATATCTTGCCGGTTTGTTGACAGCCATCACCACCGGAGCGCTCGCATCAGACGCCTCTGAGCCTACCAGCTGTGGATGATTTGGACGCTTCATAGTGAGCCGAGCGCCTGTAAGCTGGCAGGCATAAGCCTAATAGCCGACCGCGACCAGATTGTCCCCAACGATGATTCGCCATTGAGGCAGCGGTTAATACATGAAGGCACCGTTACAATCATATACGGCCGCACACCACGCTGAAATATAAGACGCTAGTGGCGTTTGCGAAAAGAGCTGCTTTGAATGAAGCTCTCTTCGAGACAATGGTACTAACTTGGGGGGAAGGTCACGGCGCCATCGTCGATGCGACCGCAGACAACCCCTACCTATGCCTTCGCATGGATCTCGATGCGCGCCAACTGCTCCCCACGCTTGAGGCAGCACCGTCAACGCCAGACACAAAAACACCCCGCCAGGGCCTCTGCCAACACAGCGTAGACGCTCCCCTCTGCGATGCCGTCGTCCGCACCGCCGAGATCGCCAGCGATCCGGAACAAGCGCGCCATCTCGGCAGCTTAATCACTCAGGAAATCCTCTGGCGCATTCAGCAAACACCCGGCGTACGAGACGCCCTAAAAAACCTGCTCCCTCGCGGAAAACACCGAGGCTTGATCAAAACCATCGAATGGCTTGAAACGCACTACGCCTCCCCCGTCGCCATCGAAGACCTCGCCCTTATGGCCAATATGAGCGGGTCGGCCTTTCACGCTCAGTTTAAACAGCTCACCGGCACCACCCCGCTGCGCTTTCGTATGCGGCTGAGATTGATTGAAGCGAGAAGGCTGATGTTAGGGGAAGGGATGGAGGCGGCTAAAGCGGGGTTTGCGGTGGGCTATGCGGAGCCTGCGCAGTTTAGCCGGGAATATACTCGGCTTTTTGGGATGCCGCCTAGGCGGGATATTGAGCGGTTGAAGGGGAGTCGACTGGAGGCGTTTGTGCTTTAACCCATTGCGTAACTCAGGTTCCGTTGTCGAGACACATTGGAATATACTTGTATGCTCAGTTATCCCCTGTAAGCACTAAAGGGGAAAAGGACTAGAAATGTACCATGGTAATCTTTGACGGAAGATACAGAATGGAAGACTATATAAATTATGGATAAAACGGTAGAAGAACGCGAAGCCATTTGGCAGAATTTTTTGCGTCGTTGGCCTCTGGAAAAACTAGATAGCATGACATTGGCAGACTACACCTCGGTAGATACCGGTGGTAGCTTCTGCAATTGGTTAGAAAAGCACACAGAAGATATTGGCTCTATCTGGGGCGGCTCATCTTTCAAGTTTGGCGTGTATGCCCGAAAAGACACTTCAAACAAAGAAGATGGTCGCGGGAGACGTTTCACGGATTATTTTGCCTGGATGGAAAAGTATGGAGAAACTCCTGAATCTGCATTTGAAGCTGTACGATCCGAAATCAGCAAAGTTGCCAATGCTGCCGCCCATGACGACCTGCCAATTATAGATTCAGCTAACCTAGGGGAAGCGCTACGCTGGAAAATCGCCTTCCTATATCAAAATCGTTCAACTCCTAGTGTATTACCAATATTTAAAGGGGAATACCTTAATTTACTCCTCGATACGCCGGAATCTAACCTATCTACAGTACATCGTAGATTAATGGCTGAGCGTTCAGATCTCCCGCTATTAAAATACGGAGATATTCTGTGGGGTAAAGTGCAGCAGGCACTTCACGAACAAGCTAACCCGCTAAAAGCCCAAGCCTACTTGGACGCTTCTGCATCATACCGATTACTTAAAGAGCCTACTGATAAAATAGCAGGATACGAGTCAGAAACAGGCAAACAGATAGCGTTGTCTTTAAAGAGCAAAAAGCCAGTGCTTTACGTCAGCCCTGGTCAATGGTTAGATCTACTGCCGAATTCAATTACAGGCATTAAACATTATGAGGCCAGTCAAAGCAGAAATAGTAATCTTGCTGCCAATGCGCCCAATCTCAAATTAGGAAACCCCATGGTGGCTGTAACTGTGAGCACCATGGATGAGCTGTCTCAAGTATGTGACCTCTATGCAGACGCATTAATCTCGAATAAACCCAAGAATAATTCAGACGTAACTTTTATGGAAAGCTCCAGCTCACAAACACAGCAAGCATTAAACACCATTCTATTTGGCCCTCCCGGAACCGGAAAAACTTTTGCCACATCGGAGCTGGCCGTAAAAATAGCCGAGCCTACAGAATTTGATGCAATCTACTCTAATCTTAGTGGCACTGAGCGTCGCGCTGCCATGAAAGCTCTTTACGACAAGCTTGTATCAGATAAACGTGTTGCGTTCACAACATTTCATCAAAGCTTTTCCTACGAAGACTTTATCGAAGGAATTCGAGCAAAACCGGCTAGCGATGATGGTGGTTTAGTTTACACTGTCGAGGATGGGGTTTTCAAAGAAATTGCTAATCGCGCAGATAAAACAGTCAGCGGCGAACAGGGATTAGGTCTGGCGGCAACACCTACTATTTGGAAAATATCAATCGGGCGAAAACATGACAAAGAGATGCGGCAGCGCTATATCGATGCCGGCGAAGTAAGAGTTGGTTGGAACGCAACAGGTGATCTCTCACAGGATTATGATGATCGGAGTACCGACGAACAACACTATTGGGATTCTCTATCCCCCAAAAACCATAGTGCCCTCACAGGCTTTTCTCAGGATATGAAGATAGGTGACGTATTGCTGTGCCTGAAAGATTCAGAAACCATCCAAGCTATAGGAATAGTAACATCCGACTATAGCTTTGATGAAAAAGTAGGCGCTGGAGAAGAGCGTGGTTACGCCCATGTAAGAAAGGTGAACTGGCTATTTACTGACATTGCATTCAATATTTTGCCTGTAAACAATCAGAAAAAAATGGTTCAACAGACCCTATATCCACTGAGTCGTATCAGCTGGAATGATTTGGCTGTTGAACTTGAGAGGCAGGGGGTTTCCCTGCCTACTATATCCTATTCTACGCGAAGTGAAACAACCAAGCCGAATTATGTTTTGATTATTGATGAGATCAACCGTGGCAATATCGCCCGTATCTTCGGAGAACTCATTACCCTGCTAGAACCAGATAAGCGCAAAGGTGGAAGCGATCAACGATCGGCTATTTTACCTTATTCAAAAGATCCATTCTCAGTACCATCCAATCTCTATGTCATCGGCACGATGAATACCGCTGACAAATCTTTGGCTCAGCTAGATTTGGCTCTTCGACGTCGATTTGAATTCACGGAAGTTATGCCTGACTACTCATTACTGAATGGCATTGAGGTTCACGGGGTGGCTATCAGCAATCTTCTAGAAACCATCAATAGCCGTGTTGAGGTACTTTTAGACCGTGACCACGTTATTGGTCATAGCTATTTTTTACCGCTGAAATCAAACAGAATTGACCATGCATCTGTCCTTGCATCTATATTTAAGAACAAAATCATCCCTCTCTTACAGGAATACTTCTTTTCTGATTGGGAAAAAATCGGCTGGATATTAAATGATATTGACAAGGTGTGGGAACACCGTTTTATTCAACTGAAGCATGAGCAAAGTCAGCTAGGAGCCCTATTTAGTAAGAAGGTCTCCGGAGATCTACAAGATCGAAGATACCAAATTAATAGTAATGCTTTTGTAACCCCTGAGTCTTATCAGGGAATTCTGGTTAGCACCGAGTTATAAGCGTGCAGATTCGCGAATATGCTCGCATCACCACAGACCAAAGTGAGAACTCATTTCTGGATTGTGGTGTCGTTTCTGAAGCCACATTCGAATGGCTTCAGAAAATAACATCCAGCTGGAAAGGCTCAACGCCAATTGCCCTCATTAACGATCATCGTTCATTAACACTTGGTAGTTATGTAGGTTACTTACAGAGTCCAGCCGGTGAGGGAATTGAGATTTTTCCCAAAACGGGCTTTGGTGTAGAGCAACCCGAAACCGCTCGCAGGGTGTTACAGCGCATGCTTAAAGCAACACTTGGTATAAAGCCCCGTACAGCAGATCCGGCTGACCTTATGCGCATGAACCAGCCTATACATGAATGGGTTTTTGGTCAGTTCCTGGAAGAATTACAACTTCTACTAAAAAAAGGACTTCGGTTTGATTACCAACGCATAGAAGAAGAAAGTCGGTTTCTGCGTGGACAACTACGAGTAGCACAACAGCAGCGTCAGCCGCCCGACCGTCAGCACCTCTTTCAAATCAACCATGACATATTCTCAGCTGATCGCTTGGAAAACCGACTTCTCAGGACTGCTCTAAGCTATATTTTATCTGCATGTAAATGCAGCGAGAATTTTCGTCTTGCGAATGAACTAAGCCATCTCATGGCCACAATTCCACTAGCACAAAACCCATCCCGCAACATGGAACACTGGAAAAGCTCCAAGCTAATGCAGTCCTACGATGCGGTACGCCCTTGGTGTGAATTAATTTTAGAAAAGCTGAACCCTAACTTCCAACAGGGAAGCCATCGAGGGATAGCTTTACTCTTCCCGATGGAACAACTATTTGAGAAGTATGTAGAAGCGACATTACGTCATCAATTACCCTCTGGCTTCCATTTAAAAGGTCAGGCAAGTTCTGAATACCTGCTACGCCATACGCCCGCTGGTAGTGATATTGAGAATACCATGTTTCAGCTCAAACCAGACCTTTTACTTGAAGCAAATACAGGTCGCCACGTTCTTGATGTTAAATGGAAGCTATTAGATCAAGATGCCTGGCAATCAGACACCAAATACAGGATTTCTCAGGCTGATTTATACCAACTATTTGCTTACGCCCATAAATATCAGGGCGGGAAGGGTCACATGATGCTGATATACCCGAAACATCAGGAATTTTCCCAACCATTACCCGCCTTTTACTACTCTGATGATTTGATCATCTGGGCTGTCCCCTTTTGTATCGAACAGCAGAAATTAATACCAGGTGATTGGCAAAAACACATTTCGCTGACAAGCGATCATATATCAATGTGAACCGCACCGAGCTTAACGAATGGTATAATACTTGAGAAAGAGGATATTACCCTATGAGAAAACGACTAGGCTATTCACCACAAATATGCAGACTCCTAGCTCTCCGCAATACTTTCCAAGGGGAGCTTTTTGTTAGGCATTATCTACTGAACCACCCCTTTCTCAACCATGATTTTCTTGCTTTTTGTCGTAAGCTCATAATATTCATCTCCTCGATCCACATCATAACTATTGGTCACATAACCCTTATCCTCTAGGTCTTCAATATAAAATTCGGTTTTCACTTTATCGTACTGTGACTTTTCTATCAGCTCTGACGTGTACATACTACCTCCGGCTGATGCAATCATCTGAATCATCTCTTCATGTTCTTTAGATAGCTTGTATTTCGCCTCTACTACTCCGGACAACCTATCATTATCCCTTCTTTTACGCAGCTCACCTATTTCATCCTGAAGCTTCTCTCTGACCGATTCATCCTCAATACTTTCAAGCTCAACATCTCTTTTTGCTCTTTCAATCAATTCAGTTTCGGTGCTTTTCAATATCTTAGATCTAACTTCCTCGAGCTGCTGGCGCTTCATGAGAAGCTTACTCTCAGACTCTGCATGCATGGCGTTTTTATATTCGGTAGGCTTTACTGAGAAAAACATGAACAGTAAATTAATCCAAGGATATACTATAGAGTAGACCGCAGCCAAAATAACCGGATAGACTATTAAGGACAAGAAGCTAGTAAGTTCATTAAATTTATAAATCCGATCTACAACCTTCCCGTCATCCACGGTCAAATAAAACAAAGCCTCCCAGTTTATAGCTACTACCGAAAACAAGTAGTAGCCAAATAAAGGAGCCTTTATTCTAGAGTCGATTTCTTCAACGATATCTTTCATGCTTCATTTTTTTCCTGATATCCCACTAAGAGACTGGTCAAGCGCAGCCTGGACAGCCCTGCAGAGCGGGTTTTAGCTGTCGGAGAGCACTTGAGAACTTGTTAGATTAAGCTTTAACAACAGAAACTAAACCTATAGCTGCCCCAATCAAACCAGTTGTGATTGTAAACCAAAAAGCGGCAACCTCTCTTCTGGCCTTACACTCCTCTCTAATTAAATTACGTAGGCTGTATATTCCTTTTTCGGTTAGTATATCTAGAGAGCCTTCTTCACCTCCAAAATCATAAGAGAAATACATTTCATGATCTTTTATATCAGGCATAGGAACAAGCAACTTGTCCGCTTTGGCTTTCAAATATGCGGTTTTGTGATATTCAATCCAACAGTCCAATTCTTGCTGTTTTTGAGCAAGAAATGATAAATGACCGTGATCTTCTTCTCCCCCATAGCTATTTTCTACGTTATCATACTCTTTAGAAAGCCTTAGACTCTCTTTCTTTAACCTACTTAAAATGGCAATGTATTTGAGATAGTCGATCATTTCGCGCTCCGATATCTAACCCCTGATTCAGGTGAACTGTAGGCGTAACCTAGAATCAATTATTAAACACCTCTTTCTGTAAAGTTGGATATTAATTTTTCACGCTCATAGCTTAAAAACTCTGACCTCTCATGTATTTTTTTGTTGATAATTTCATTTATTACCATATCCTGATCGATATCCTTGCTAATATATTTCTCAATTTTAACTATTGCTGATCTTGGAACACCATACTCAGAAAGAATGGCAAGGTTTTCTCGAACAAAGTCACTTTCGATTGAACTTGCATAGAATGTATAATTGCCAGGCCTCACACCAAACTCACCGCAAACAAATCTTTGAAGCTCATTTATAACAAGCAGCCATTTTGGGATTTTGTATTGAAACCAGTGACGCAAAATTTGGAAACTATCCCGTATTGACTCATCAATTATTTCTTTATCACTCCAGCCATCATATCGCTCAAGATTTCTCTTATAAACAAAATCATTATTTACTAGCCCAATGATGCTTTTATTGACTCCATAGTCAAAGGTAACTTTGACAATTTTACTCTTAGTCATTGGATTAACTTTTTCGCCTGGCTTTATAAGATAATCCCAAGCAAGACCTAAGCAATACTCAAGCTGCCTATATTTTGGCGTAGAATCCCAACATATGAGCTCATAGTTTTCCCTTATGTCTTGCCTAATCTTAGAGAGCAGCGAGTTTTGCCCTCGAATGTAGAGAGAATTTCTAGAAAAAATTTTCTTCTCGCTTTCTGGGATTTTTGACAAAAACTGATATTGCTCACTTTCCTTATCTATAATATTTTCATTGTCGATATTTATAAGCACTTCATCTGAAATAGGATTTTGCTCAAAAAAAGGAATATCAATATATGTTTGATCATGCTTTGGTACTGGATTGAAATTGAATATTCTACCAACATAATGCTCCATCAGCCGCCCAGCCCGGCCTTTAATATTGGAGTAATCGAAATAGTCTATTGGAGTACTTCTTCCTTTCTTATGGTCAAAAAATATTACATTTTTCGCAGTTGTGTTGACACCTTCGATTATTGTTGCCGTACAAAATAGGGCCTTCAGAATCCCACTATTGAAATAATCAATAATTGATGATGTTAAGTGTTTCTGTAAAGCCCCATCATGGACTCCAATTCTATATTTCAAGCAATCAACAAGTGTCCACTCTTTAGAGACGTAAGTTTCTATCCAGTCTACGATTGAGAGGTCTCGGTTATGAGGAGGCTCATTTTTTTCGATCAAGTATTTTAAAAATTCAGCTGATAGATATCTAGCCCTAGCTGGGGACGAACAATAAATTATTGTATTTTGCTCTTTGAGCCTATATAGCAAGTCAAATAATACTCTTTCTTTATACCTTTTCTTTTCTCCTTGCGTACCGAACCTACCTTTATGCTCTTGGTATATATCAACTTCATCACACCCAACAAGACTATAACTTGTCTTGTAAAAAATCGCATTGTACTTTTCTGAAAACCCTCTAGATATCCCCTCGATATTCGGGCCCAGTAGATAAAACTTAGGTTTAAACCGCTCTAAAACATATCTGAACGCATTATTTAAGGAATCAGATCTTTCATCGTCTCTTTTTGAACTTAATTTATAAAACTCGTCAATAATTAGAAAATCAACATCTGGCAAGTTCCGGTATTCGTTAACCCTCTCCGAGGTTAAAAGAAACAAATTTCTTTTCTTAGTAGATGGTTCTTGCGATGTCCGAACTATGATTTTATAGCTGCCTTCATATTTTGACAGCTTCTTTCTAGTCTCATCTAGTAACGCTAATGTTGGTTGTATTATGACGAGGTTATTATATTTATATGATGCAACAATCTCTTCAATAAGAAGGCTTTTCCCAAAACTTGTAGGAGCACTTATAATTACATTCTTATCCGAGCTAAGCAAATCCAAAACATATTTTTGCTCTTCGTGAAAATACTTATCTTGCATATTTGGAGACAAACTGGCTATTTGCCTAATTTTAGAACCGGTAGATGAAAGGTTTAAATTTTCCTTTTTTAGGTATGGGTAGAAGCCGATAGATTCCACCAAGTCAGCCAGCATTTCATCTAGTGAATTTTCAAATTTCTCCCTTGAATTCAAAATATGAATCAAAAGGTTAATGCCCTTTTCTTCTTCATTAACCAAAACTTCTGCACAATGGCGATATATATCAAATGTCTCTGAACTATTGAATTTATCTACTTTTTGAATCTTCTCTAATATTTCGGTCATATCTACTCCCCAATAGATTGCAACAAAGAGAGCTTATGGTGAAGTTTTTTTACAAGTGTTTTCTTACACTGAACAGGGAATAGTATTACTATTATTCTTAATTTTGATTTTAGCGGATGATTGTTTCTATCATCAAAATACTTTTGTAATTTCCTGATCTTATCCTCATACTCTTCGATAAAGCTAGGATTTTCCTCATCATCATATTTTGAAAACAATTCGCAACTGTATGTGCATAACAATGGTATGCAGATTTCGTTTAATTTATCTTTCAGCTTTGTTGAAGATGAGAATATTCTTTTCCAATGATCAGAATCTGGTATATTGTCAAAGTGCTTTATCCTCTTTGCAATCAGCCCGAACTCTGAGTCCAAGTAATCAACCTTAAAGTGTTCTTCTATATCTTTTATCAGCTCGCTCAATCCACGTCTTGGATCAAGGTAGAGCTTGGACTCTCCTAGCCAGAGCGTTTTCGTTTCTGGCTCTATGTGCACGCAGTCAAAACCATGAACGGTATGACCAAGTGAATCTTTAAAATATATCTTGGAGAGAAGTGGTATTGTGTTGAAGTGGTCTCTTAGTATCAAATGAAGTATAAGCTCTCCAAACTCACCTCTTCTGAGATACTTGTCATCAAGCTCATCGTCAACATGACCACTACTTTCATAAATATCTCTTACTCTTTGAAATTCATCAATTTTATAAATTGAATTTGCAGCCTCAATAATTTTCTCAAGAGTTTGCGTATTTTCAGTGCTTGCACCTTCATGAAGGCCAAATGAAAATTCATGGATTACATTTGTGATTTTAGTTACAAGTTGAGACCACCTGTATTTGCTAACTCCATCATCATCTAAATCAAAACCAACTAGAAAGCTCTTAAGTTTGCTTTCTGATATCTTCGATTCAATTATATTCCTTGAGCCAAATGGTCCATTTTCCATATTTAATCCATAAATTTGTTGATTTATGATCTAGGCGTTTTATACAACGATGTGTAAAGCTCGCATTATCGGTTGATTTAGAGCGAAGTGAAAAACTAGGCCGGCAACATGTTCTTGTTAATTACAGCCTAGGCCCGAATTATATTCTTGAGTTCGCGGACACTGTAAGGCGGCTTTTTAGTATGTAACATAGCATGACAATTGGGGCATACTGGAACTAAATCTCTAACTGGATCTAATTCATACGAAACACCTATTTCTGAAATTGGTGTAATATGATGAACATGAATAAATCCCCTACCTATTTCACCATACATTTCTAAAAAATCTAAGCTACAAACGCTACACACTGGCTTATAGTGTTTAATACATTCCGCCCTTGCTGTTGGGTCTCGCTCAAATCGGTTTACCTTGACTTCAACATAAGCCCCCTCAACGTAAGTCACGTCCTCGTCAGGCATTACAGTTGATGAGCTATGTGCGTATTGCATGAACGCCAAATATGCTCGTAAAGCTGACTGGCAATTACCCCAGTAATTCGTATTTATTCCAGTCCCCTTTAATTTAACGAGAATGGTATTAACGTCTTCTTCGCTCGTAATTATCTGAGGGCTGATGTCGATTTTTAAGTGATTGCAAATTGCGGTCAAATATGTTGGGTAGCTATTGCATGTACCTTCGACCAAACCACGAACGTTTCTTAGATATTGTTTATATTCGATTTCAGATTCGATCATCGAAACCCCTATGGCATTCGAAAATATATTAGGCCGATCCCTTCTCGGTTAACCGGGTTAGATTGCCCCCTTGCACAAAAAAATCTACCTAACCCTAGGCACAAAACAATCCACCCAGTTCGAGCAACCCAAAACCCAAATGATCAAATAAAGAAATGAAACCCTCATCCCTATCCCCTCGCAAGCGCACAAAGGCTGCTCGCTTTTCCTTTCCGTCTCCCCCCGCAGGCGTGCGGCGATAACCTAAGGACGGTTACCCTGAGAGCGCGACTCATGTCGCTTTATCGCAATTACTTTGCCATTCAGGCTGGCGCCTGAATCATTCCTAGTACTAAAGACCTATTTATACATCGCTTCACGTATAAGTTCAACAAATCCGCGCCAATTAATAGCGTTTTCTGCCAGCCAATTTATGAGATGGATAGCAAGACGTTTCCGCTGCCTCGTCTGCAGCAGCAGAAGGCGTGGATAGCCCCACTCAAAAAGCTGAGAAACCAGGGGGCGTTTACGACAAGTGGGGGAGTTTTACAAGAGGGACATATCGACAATATCGATATGCAAAGGAAGGCGGGTACTGATAGCAGTGGCGGATTCGCTCGACACAGCCGCCGAGCGATACTTCAAAGTTAGAGATTTAGCTAAACCAAACCCCTAAAGCACTTCCGCCAAATCCCCTTTCGACTCCAACCAACTCTTCCTATCCGAAGAACGCTTCTTCGCCAGCAACATATCCATCACTTGCAACGTATCGTCCCCAGAATCCATCGTCAGTTGCACAAGCCGACGCGTGTCGGGCGCCATGGTGGTTTCGCGCAGTTGCATGGGGTTCATTTCACCCAGCCCTTTAAAGCGCTGCACGTTCACTTTGCCCTTTTTCTTTTCCGCCTGGATGCGGTCGAGTATGCCCTGCTTTTCGCTTTCGTCGAGCGCGTAGTACACGTCGTTGCCGATATCGATGCGGAACAGTGGTGGCATCGCAACGTAGACGTGGCCGGCTTTTACCAGTGACGGGAAGTGGCGAACGAATAAGGCGCAGATCAAGGTCGCGATGTGCAGGCCGTCGGAATCCGCATCGGCGAGGATGCAGACTTTGTGATAGCGTAATTTTTCGAGGTCGTCGATGCCGGGGTCGATGCCGAGTGCCACACTGATGTCGTGCACTTCTTTTGAGGCGAGCACTTCGGCGCTGTCGACTTCCCAGGTATTTAGGATTTTTCCGCGCAGCGGCATGATGGCCTGGAATTCGCGATCGCGCGCTTGTTTGGCGGAGCCGCCTGCAGAGTCCCCTTCTACTAAGAAGATTTCGCCGCGTTCGGGATCGGCCGAGGAGCAGTCTGCGAGTTTGCCGGGTAAGGCGGGCCCAGCGGTGACTTTTTTACGGGCAACTTTTTTACTGCTGCGCACGCGCTTTTGTGCATTGCTGATGCAGAAGTCGGCGAGCTTGTCGCCCTCGTCAGTGTGCTGGTTCAGCCACAGGCTGAATGCGTCTTTGGCAACGCCGGAAACAAAGGCTGCCGCTTCGCGTGATGACAGGCGCTCTTTGGTTTGCCCGGAAAACTGGGGGTCGCCCATTTTGGATGACAGCACATAACAACAGTTCGTCCAGATATCATCAGGTGCGAGTTTTACGCCGCGCGGGATGAGGTTGCGGATTTCACAGTATTCGCGCATTGCATCCATCAAGCCGGTGCGCAGTCCATTCACATGGGTGCCGCCCTGTGCAGTCGGGATGAGGTTGACGTAGCTTTCCTGAATCAGATCGCCGCCTTCTGGCAGCCATTGCACGGCCCAGTCGGCCGCTTCGGTGTTGCCGGCAAAGGTGCCGATAAAGGGCGAGTCGGGCAGGCGCTCCCAGCCGTCGGTGGCGCCGAGCAGATAGTCTTTGAGGCCGTCTTCGTAGAACCAGTTGTCTTTTTCGCCGCTGGCTTCATCGTGCAGGGTGACCGTGAGGCCGGGGCACAGTACGGCTTTGGCGCGCAGCAGGTGGCGCAGGCGCGACAGTGAGAATTTGGGTGAATCAAAATATTGCGGGTCGGGCAGAAAGCGCACGGTGGTGCCGGTATTGCGCTTGCCGCAGGTGTCGATCACTTCCAGATCGCTGGCCTTGTCGCCTCCTTTATAGCCTATGCGGTACACCTGGCCATCGCGACGAATGCTGACTTCCAATACTTGGGACAGGGCATTCACCACTGAGATGCCCACCCCGTGCAAACCGCCCGAGAACTGGTAGTTCTTATTTGAGAACTTACCCCCAGCGTGCAGCGTGGACAGAATCACTTCTACCCCCGGCACCCCTTTTTCTGGGTGCAGGTCAACAGGCATGCCGCGTCCGTCGTCGGCCACGCTGATGGAGCCATCTTTATAGACCACCACGTCCACGCGCTTGGCGTGTCCGGCCAGGGCTTCATCGACGCTGTTGTCGATCACTTCCTGTGCGAGGTGGTTCGGGCGCGTGGTGTCGGTATACATACCGGGGCGCTTGCGCACCGGGTCGAGGCCAGAGAGGACTTCGATATCTTCTGCGGAGTAATTCGCCATAACTGCTGAGGTGTCCGTTGTACTGTAGCGCTGCGGCCGAAAGCCGGAAAACGCATAGCATAACGATAACGCTATCGAAGTAAAGCAGGCGCCTTTTAGGTGCTTATAGCACCATTATGGGTCACGAAAGCCTCAGCCTGCACCACGGTGCCAAGCTCATCTTTGGCGAAATAGGCCAATTATTAACCCGCATCACGTAAAACAGCACCATATAAGCGCACTTTTGGCGTCATTATCAACAAAAATTGGTAAAAGCCCCTTCCCTCAAAGTTGGTGCGCTTCCTGCAAACCAGTTACGGGGCACCGCGTCCGCACACTCCGTAGACGATATGCGCACCGTGTCCTCATTTGGCGCACAAATCACTAATCGAACTGAATGGCAAACGTGGAATCACGCATGAATGAAGCTCAACCGTCTCTCGTCATTGTAGGTAACGGCATGGTGGCTGGCCGCTTCCTGGATGAAGTGCGGGCGCGTGATGGGCAGCCATATCGTATCACTGTGATTGGTGCCGAGCCCCACGGCAGCTACAACCGCATTATGCTCAGCTCGGTGCTGGCGAAAGACACCACCGTGCCGGCAATTGTACAGAAAGACCACGCCTGGTACGCCGAACACGGCATCGAATTTGTGAGCGGCAGCGCCGTGGTCGCCATTGACCGTCAAAAGCAGGAAGTCGAAACCGCCTGTGGTCAACGCATCTATTATGATGAGCTGGTGCTGGCCACCGGTTCACGCGCCGCACGCATTCCGGCACGCAATCTGGATCTGCAGCATATCTTCCTCTTCCGAACCATTGCTGACACGCACGGCATGATGGACGCCGCCGCGAGCGCTTCGTCGGTGCTGGTGGTGGGCGGTGGCCTGCTTGGGTTGGAGGCGGCTTATGGCCTCGCCAAGTTCGGCGCGAAAGTCACATTGGTGCACCGCAGCCCCTGGTTGTTAAATCGCCAACTCGACCGCGATGCGGCAGCGATGCTGCAGAATGTGATGAGTGGCATGGGCATCGAATTTAAATTGAGCGATGAAGTCGATCACTTTCACGGTGAATCCAAGGTGGAAGGCGTAACGCTGAAATCCGGCGACACCCTTGCCATCGACATGGCCGTGATCGCCACCGGCATCAAGCCGAACGCCGAGCTGGGCATTGATGCGGGCCTGCTGGGTCAGCGCGCGATTGCCGTGGATGACTTTATGCAAACCAGCGACCCACGCATCAGCGCCATCGGCGAATGTATTGAACACGACGGTCAAACCTTCGGGCTCGTCGACCCGCTGTGGCGCCAGGCCGAAACGCTGGCCGCCCGCCTTGTGAAAGCCGAACGCCTGCCGTTTCGCAATCAGGCCATTGCCACCAAATTAAAAGTTTCCGGCGTGCAGGTGTTTTCTGCCGGCGAAGTGCAAACCCGCGAGGGCCTGCGCGAGTTGTGTCTGCGCGATGATGCGGCCCATATTTACCGTAAATTGCTGCTCGAAGATCAGCGCATCGTCGGCATTGTGCTCTTTGGCGATGTGCGCTCGGGCAATTGGTATTTCGAACTCATGCAACAGCAGGTCGATGTCGGCCCACTGTTGCCGACATTGATTTACGGCCAGGAATACTGCCCTGAGGCAGCCTGACCGGTAAGCGAACGAACTCCATGACTATGCTGATAGCCAAAGAAAGCCACCAAACCACCTGCCCGTACTGCGGCGTGGGTTGCGGTGTGACGGCGGAAGTCGATGAACAGGGTAAGGCCAGTGTAAAAGGTCGCGAAGACCATCCGGCCAATCAGGGCCGCTTGTGCGTTAAAGGCTCGGCCCTGCACGAGACCCTCGATGCACAAAACCGCTTACTGCACCCACAAGTCGAGGGCAAAACCACCAGTTGGGACGAGGCCCTGGATCATGTCGCCGAGCGCTGGAAAGCCATCGTCGATGAACACGGCCCGGACTCGGTCGCCTTTTATCTGTCCGGCCAGTTGCTGACGGAAGACTACTACGTCGCCAATAAATTAATGAAGGGCTTCGTCGGTACCTCGAATATCGATACTAACTCCCGCCTGTGTATGGCCTCGGCCGTGGTCGCGCACAAGCGCGCCTTTGGCAGCGATGCGGTGCCCGCGTGCTACGAAGATCTTGAAAATACCGATGTGCTGATTCTGGTCGGTTCGAATACGGCCTACGCCCACCCGATTGTGTATCAGCGCATCGTGCAGGCGAAAAAAGAACGCGGCATGAAAGTGATTGTGCTCGATCCGCGCCGCACCGCCACCTGCGACATTGCCGATCTGCACATTGCACTGCGCCCCGGCAGTGATGCCTTCTTTTTTAATGGCTTGCTGAGCTACCTTGCCGACCACAATGCCATCGACTTTGATTATTTGCATCGCCACTGCGACGGTTTTGATGAAGCGCTCGACCAGGCCAAAGTGCAGGTGCCCGACCTCCCTTCGGCAGCGGCGTATTGTGATGTCGATGAACAACAATTAAAGCAGGCCTACGCGTGGTTTGCCGAGCACGAGCGTGTGATCACGCTGTTTTCTCAGGGCGTGAATCAAAGCTCTTCCGGGGTCGATAAAGGCAACGCGATTATTAATTGCCACCTCGCCACAGGCAAAATCGGTCGCCCCGGTTCCGCGCCGTTTTCGATTACGGGCCAGCCCAATGCCATGGGCGGGCGCGAAGTCGGTGGCCTTGCGAATCAGTTTGCCGCGCACATGGGCTTCACCCCCGACGCGATTGAGCGCGTATCCGATTTTTGGCAAGCGAAAAACATTGCGAAAAAAGAAGGCCTGAAAGCCGTCGACATGTTTAATGCTGTTCGCGAAGGCCGCATTAAAGCCATCTGGATTATGGCGACCAACCCGGTGGTGAGCATGCCCGAGGCCAACCGCGTAAAAGAAGCGCTGGAAGCCTGTGACCTTGTGGTGGTCAGCGATTGCATGGCCAATACCGACACCGCCGCCACCGCCAACGTGCTGCTGCCCGCGACGGGCTGGAGTGAAAAGCACGGCACCGTGACCAACAGCGAGCGCTGTATTTCACTGCAAAAAGGCTTTATTGCCGCACCGGGTGAAGCGCGCAATGACTGGGATATTATTTCCGACTTTGCACGACGCCTGGGCTATGGCGATGCGTTTAATTATACCCACCCTGTCGAAATTTTCCGCGAGCATGCTGCACTCAGTGGGCTCGATAACCAGCGTGACCGCGCCTTCGATATTTCCGCATTTTCCGATATTTCTCTGGACGACTACGAACAGTTCGAACCCGTGCGTTGGCCGGTAAATGATGCCAATCCCAAGGGAACCAAGCGCCTGTTCGAAGACGGGCATTTTTTCACCCCCAACCGCCGCGCGAAACTGATTCCGATTCAAGCGCGCTTGCCGATGAAGCCACCTGCAGCCGATGAGCTGATCATGAATACCGGGCGTATTCGCGACCAGTGGCATACGATGACGCGCACCGGTAAGGCGCCGCGCCTGCTCAGCCATATTGACGAGCCCTATGTGCAGATTCATCCCGACGATGCACGCCGTTTTCGCATTCAACAGGGCGGCCTGGTGCAACTGGAGAATCAGCAAACGCGCTACATTGGCCGCGCCAAACTCAGTGAAGACCAGCGCCGGGGCGAGGTGTTTGTGCCGATGCACTGGAACCGCGTCTATGCCTCACGCGGGCGCGCCGATGCCTTGGTCAACGCCATTACCGACCCGATTTGCGGCCAGCCCGAATTCAAACACAGCCCCGTAAAAACACGCGCGTACCAAGCGGCGTGGCAGGGCTTGCTGGTGTGCTCTACAGAAGTGACGCCCGCCAGCGACTACTGGGCGAAAACGACCTTGGCCGAAGGCTTTGCCTACCGCCTTGCCGATACTCAGCAACCGGAAAACTGGGCGGACTGGCTCGAGTCGCAATTCAGTGACATTAAAGACTGGATCAGTTTTCAAGACAGCGAAGGGCTAGCGGCGCGCTTTGCCGGTTTTTCAGAAGACGGTGCACTGCGTTGTGTGTTTATCGTCGCGCAGACCTTTGCCGATGTGCCCGCCGACCAATGGCTGGCCACTCAGTTGGGCCAGGTACTCCCCGTCGAGGAACGTTTTACTGTATTGGCGGCGCAATCCGGCGACGACAGTCTGTCACCCGGGGCGATTATTTGCTCGTGTTTTCAGGTTGGCGAAAATCAGATTCGCGCGGCGATCCGCGAGGGTTGCGACAGCGCCGAAGCCCTCGGCGCGCAGCTTAAGTGTGGTACGAATTGTGGGTCCTGCCTGCCCGAGCTCAGTGCTCTGGTGGAACAGGAGCGCCTTCAAGAAACCGGATAATCTCCGGCATCCAGTTGAGGTAATCCTCGAAAGCGTGTGATCCACCTTCGAGCAGGGTTTGACGGCAGTTCGTATATCGGAGCTCGGCGTCGCGGTAATCCAATACCTCATCCCCCTTCTGAGCCAGTAACCAATAGCGTTCTGGCTCGGTCAGGGTCTCACTTTCACTTTCCGCCAGCGTGCGCATGTCCGCCTCGGTCAGCGTAAAACTTTCCTCGGTGTAGTAGCTGCGTAGTTCACGGCCCAAGTAACTTCGAAAACGCTGATGTGGCGACACCGCCGGGTTCACCAACACCGCACGTTCAGCCAAGCCCGCCTCAATCATCCACGAGGCCCAGAACCCGCCGAGCGAACTGCCAATTAACCACAGCGGGGCTCCGTCGAGCGCCTCACACTGCTCGCGCAAGGTCGCCTGCGCCTGCGCTGGATACGACGACAGTGCGGGGCAAACAAATTGTATATCCGGCCTTTCGGCCTCGAGCCAACGTGCGGTTAATTGCGCTTTCGTCGACGCCGGTGCGCTTAAAAAACCGTGGATGTACATCAATACCGGCATGCGTTAAATACTGCCCCACGCGGAACCCGCGGTGATGTACCAGACCATGCCTTCCGGGCCCCATGCGAAATCGAGCCCCATGTTAAAGCCGTAGCGCCGTGCAATCTGATAGCGGAAACCCGTACCCACGGTGGAACGCGTGGTTGCATCCCAAAAGTCTTCCGTGTCGTTACTCGCTTTACCGGCACCGGTGAAGCCGACCAAGGTCCAGCGATTATCCACTCGCCAACCCAACTGCGCTTCGGCCACCCCCACTACGTTGCCCTGGTAGCGATACGCGGGGATGCCGCGCAGGTTCATCGACGGTATTTGAAACGGCGGCAGGTTCTCGTCGCTGTTCGCGTATTCCCCGCCAATGCGCAGGCCGAGATTAAATGTGTCGGAGAGGTCCCAGAAATTCAGACCCTGAAAATAGGTGTTCGTAAAATCGATATCAGAGCCAATCGCATCACTGTAGACCGTGTACTTGAGCTGGTACTGATAACCTTCCTGCGGTGAAAAAATATTGTCGCGCGTATCAAATTCCACTACCCCACCGACTCCTGAGGTCGTCACATCCTTGGTCAGCAGGTCTGTTAATTCATCTTGCCATTCTGGCGGTAAATTACTGCCTAGATCACCGAGCGAGGTCGGGGACAGCTCCGCCTGAATATAGCGTTGCTCCACTCCGACAAACCACGGTGATTTTTTTACGCGGGTTTTCAGGTTTTGCACGATGGCAAAGGCTTTCGTATTGATTTCGATGGGCTTGCGAAATTCCACATCGCCAAAACCAAAGAAATCCATATTCACATCGCCGTAGCCACCGCCGCCGGTGTAACGCAGATCGCCGTTACGAAAAAAGCCCATATGCCCTCCGCCGGCAAACCAGCTTTCATTGCCGGTGCCTGCGAGCGCCAACGCAGACACGCTCGGCGGCATCAGGTAGCGATCGGCCCCGCGCTCCATGCTCTGCATCGCCTTCATACGCTGTTCTTTTTCTTCTTCCGATTCATGGAAGAACAGGCCCACCATTCCGAGCCCGCCATCCACTGCCGGGTCCGTAATAATGATCGGCACCGGCAAAAACCCGTAGGCATTTTCGGCGAGAAAATTGGACATGTCGAAGCGTCCGTCCAGCGGATCAAAAAATTGAGAATTCGCGGAACAGGCGAGCGAAAGAAAAAGGGAAGATGCAGTCAGTGTGCGAACCAGCATGGTCTCGGGACTCGTCCGTTAGTAATGAATACCTCATCATATACTACGAGCATGACAATAACAGGCCCTAGCGGCTCAGCCATTCGCACTCGTATGGCAATACAGGATCGCTGCGTCGTGCCCAGAGGTCGGTCTGCTCATGCCATTGAAACACCACCAAGGGCTCGGGCAGCGTTCGATGCAGTATGTCGTAACGCTGGCCTGCGACCACGTCGAGTTCGAAGCGACAATCGTAGTCTCCGCTCAAGGTTGGGTAACGCACGGTAAACTGCTGCGGCCCTTCCGGTATCCACACGCGAAAAGCGCCACGACGGATCGTGGGGGAGGCAGGTTCGCCGTTCAGTTGACGTATCGGGTACGACGAGTGCAGCATGCCCTGCCCCGGCGGCATGGGTGTCTGACTCACACAGGCTGTGAGGCTGAGCAACACAGTGAGGCTCACGGTGAATACGCGCCACGTCATTTGAGTACCAACCCTACGCTATAGCCCGTCACATCATCCCCGGCAATATACCCCGCTTTAAGGCCCACCATCCGCAACCCGAACAGGTCGAGCGGCTTGAGGTTCACTTCCCACTCGGCGATGAGTCCCGTTTCGAAGTAGTAGGTGTAGCCCAGTGCCGCCTTCGGCAAACCCAGAAAATCACTGTACTGGGTGTACATCTGCACTTGCAGTGCCTGAGAGAAGGGGCGAAAGCGGCTCGGTACCGTCACACTGAGTTCGGCTTGGGCGACATCACTCCAAGCCCAGGTATCCAAATGCTGCGAGGTCTCGCTTCGCGTGTCGGTGTAAATGGAGCTGTATTTGGCATCCACTTCCCACTTCGCCTCGCCCCAATAATGAAACCATTCCAACTGTGCGGTCAGGCTGCTGGAGAGTGAGGTCACATCCGATGTGAAAAAGATCGCGTCGAGGTCGTTAATGACCTCCTGAGGCAAGGACTCGTACATAAGCAGGCCGCTCTGGGTATTGAGCTCGCTGTACACGGCCGAATAATACAAGCGAAAGCGCGACCAACGGTTCCACGGTGCGAAAACGCCCGCCGCGGCACGCAGGCCCGAAATTTCCCGGTCGACATCCAAGCGCGCAATGGGCACGCTGTCATCAGTGAACCAGTGACTTTCCTCTAGGGTGCCGCTGATCAAGGCCCCACCCCAGAACAGGCCCACGGTGCTGTTTGGCAAGGTCACATCCGCGCCAAAACCGAGGCTGGAGCGAAGGTGGGTGCCCTGCCGATCGTCCGTCTGAATATGCAGGTCAGCGCCCTGCACACCGGGTATCGTATTGCCATTTACGAAGGCGATGGTGGCCTGACGAATATCCGCCAGCGTAATGCCAAGTACGGGAGGGAGTTCGGGCGTTTGCGCGACGGCGTTGTTCGCAGCCAGAGCGCAGAGCAAGATATATGGTAAGCTGAGAATCTGCCGCAAGCAGTGACGGTTCCGCATCGATGACAAAACAGTTGTGGGATAACACCGAAGCGGCTCGGCGGCTCCAGATTTTTTGCCCGCCTTAAGTGCCCTTTGCACAGCACCCCAAGCATGCATCCTAAGCGACGCATTCTATCCCAAAGGCATCGACTTGAGCGAGCGGCGTCCACTATGATCGCGCCCACGCTGAGATTCCACCCGTAACGAGACCTAACAGCCCTTTTCACATGTCTAGCCGTAAACTGATTTTTCTTACTGCCCTCACCCTCTTACTCTTTGCGGCGAATTCTGTTCTGGGCCGACTGGCGCTCGCGGGGGCGCATGCGGACGCCGCATCGTTCACGGCGCTGCGCCTGGTCAGTGGCGCACTCTTTCTGGTTGCGCTCGTGTATTTTGGCCAGCGAACACGTGAGCATGCCCCAGCACCTATAACCGCCAACCTGCTCCCCGCGTTGTATTTATTTGCGTACGCTGCGTGTTTCTCTTTCGCCTACTTACATCTGGACACCGGCGCCGGCGCGCTGCTGCTGTTCGGCGCGGTGCAGTTCACGATGTTTGGTCACAGTGCGGTGCAAGGGCAACGCTTCAGTGCGCGAGAATGGCTCGGCATTGTCGTGGCCGTCGGCGCATTTAGCGTGCTCTACGCGCCTGACCTGCGCGGCAGCGAGTGGCAGCCTGCCGTCCTGATGATGTTAAGCGGCTTGGCCTGGGGCGCGTACACACTCGCCGGCAAGCGCGCGACGAACGCCACGCTGAACACCAGGAACAATTTTGTGTTAAGTGTTCCGCCTGCATTGGTGCTGTGGTGGTGGATGCGCCCTGAGATGTCGTTGTCGATGGAAGGCATCGTGCTGGCCTGTGTGTCCGGCGCGCTGTCTTCTGCGGGCGGGTATGCGCTGTGGTACGCCGTGGTGCCTTATCTGCAAACGCAGCACTCTGCCCTCTTGCAACTGAGCGTACCCGTGCTCGCGACGCTCGGCGGCGTGCTTTTGCTTGGGGAAACGGTCACGCTATACTTTGTGCTCTGTTCCAGCCTTGTCCTCACCGGCATTGCCATCACACTGAGCGCCAAGCCCAAACCCAAGCCCGCTCACACAGCGAAGCCATGATCCCTATGACCACGCCACTGCCCGACGCGTTAACAGACAAACACATTGTATTAATCGGCATGCCGGGCTCTGGAAAAAGCACGCTCGGCGCGAAACTGGCGACCGAACTCGGCCGGGATTTGGTCGATACGGATCGGCTTCTCGAGCAACACTTTGAGCGGCCCTTGCAGGCTCTGGTCGACGATTTCGGCTACCTCGGCATGCGCGAGCGGGAAGCGCAAATGATCACCAGCCTGTCTGCGGGCGCCGACATCATCGCCACCGGTGGCAGTGTGGTGTACTCCCCCGAGGGCATGCAGCACCTCGCTCAGATCGGCGTGATTGTGTACCTCTCTGCGGGCCTCGACACCATCGCTTCACGGATTCATAACTTTGCGAGCCGTGGTTTGGCCCGCCACCCGGACCAAAGCCTCGAGGACCTCTTTGAAGAGCGCCGAGCACTGTACGAACGCTATGCCAATCTGCGCCAAAACGTCGAGCACGACGATGAAGACACCTGTACTCACGCAATAATTGATCAACTTGTTCGCTGGGCACCCAGCGAACAATAAACACAATTTTGCCCGAGGCTAATCTGTGGTAGCTTAGGGTGCTTTCGATAAGAAGCTGAACGACAGCCACCGCAACGCGTCAAATTTTTGGGATCAACCTTGTTACACTGTGTTTACTTTTTATTCGCTCTGCTTTTGAGCGCTGCATTGAATGCATCTGACTCGGCAGACGATACGGTCAAACTGGTGACCTTTCCCATTCCCCTGATGGTCGAAAACCAGCAGGAAGGGCTGTTTATTGAGCTGGCGCGCGCCATTGGTAAAGAAGCAGGCGTCAAAATCGATATCGAAGTCTGGCCCACACCACGCGCAATCAAAAAATTCCAGGAAGGCGATTTCGATGTATTGTTTCCCGGTCTCGATGCGCTGTTCGAATACCCTGAGGACTACCTCGCCAGTAAAGAGCTGCTGTACATCAAGCAGGACTTTGTTTTCACGCTGAGAAGCCGCCCCTTATTAACCCGTGTGGATGCCCTTTCCGGGCTGACGTTGGGCCTCACGCGCAGCTATCCCTACGCTAAGGCGATCACACAAAATCCTGACATTCACATCCTCTACGTCAACACGGATGAACAAAATGCGATGATGCTGGATCGCAATCGTATTGATGCCTTTATCGTGGAGGAATCATCCGGATTGCAGGCCTTTCGCAAGGCGGGCATTGAGCACAAAGTGCATTATGACCCGAGCCAACCGGTCTCGCGCCAGGACGTCTATTATGCGTTTCACCGCACAGAATTGGGTCGCAAACTCGAAAGAGACTTCTCAAGGGCTTTACTCTCGTTGAAACAAAGCGGACAATTTGACGCTATTATGTCTGGAGCCATGCATACCGGCTTAGAACCTCTGGCACAACCAGAGGGCACACAGGGTACGGCGCACCCCGCCGAGCAATGCGCTTCAGACTGCATTGAATCAACAAAGGATGTCGCTCAATGAAAGCCAGACTGCTTGCAGTGCTTGCCCTGTTAGTTCCCCTCAGCGCAATAGCCGACAAGCCAGCCAACAAAGTCGCATTGACGCTGGCCGGTGGTGCCGGATTCGCGGGAGACCCTTCCTCGGGCGACGCCAACATTGATATTGATGCCAAGCAGACCTTCCAGATCGTCGCGAACATTTACGATCGACAAAACGAAGACGGCGCCAACCTGTATTACGAATTCTTTCTCGGCAGCAACACGCTGAACGCTGAAATCTCGCCCGCACCGGAGCAACTCTACGAAACGTCTGTGGATGCCTACCACCTTCAAGTGGGTGGCGTATACGAGTGGACGCCCGGCTCGCTGTTTCGCCCCTATCTTGCTGCCACGCTTGGTTTGAGCCATTACAGCCCGGAATACAACAGCGAAGAGAGCTTCTTCTCCGGCTCACTGGGTCTGGGTGGGCGCTTCTGGGTCAGTGATTCGTTCGCCCTGCGCCTGGAAGCCCGCGCCTTTGGTACGGTGATGGACAGTTCGAGTGAGATTTTCTGTCAGGACAATGTCTGTGCCGTAGAAATTTCAGGCTCCCTCTGGCTGCAGCAGCAGCTCACGGCTGGGGTGACCTGGTCCTTCTAGGGCCTGAGGTTGAGAGATGACGACGAAAGGCTTTCGTCGTCGTAAGTAAATGCGCTACAGCGAACGGGGTCAGTACCCCGTTGCCGTCATATCCACGCTGTACATCTTCTTTTCCGCTCTCACTACCTGCATTTCAAAATGCCCATCGGCATGCAAGGTGTAGGTGCGGTAGCCCGGCATGGCCGGATCCAGCTTGAACTCATCAGAATTGGGTAGGAACTGCACCGAGGTCGACGGCGACGCAATCAGGCTCACCCCGTTGCGACGCTGATGGAATTCCTGATGCACATGCCCCCAGGAAATCAAACGCACCTGGGAGTGCCGATCCACCACATCGAAGAACGCATCCGCGTCTTCAACAACGTACTGGTCCACCCACGCCGACCCGACCGGGACGGGTTGATGATGCAAAAATACAGCGGTCGGCGAGGCAGGGTGCGCGCTGAGCTCGCGATCGAGACGCTGCAGCTCGGCTCGGCCAAGGCGGCCACCCTCTTCACCGGGGATGCGGGAATTCAAAAAGATTAAATGCCACCCGTTCACATGGTGCGCCAGCTCCAGCGGATGCTGACCGACTTTCAACATGTTGTCGGGGTCGTCGTGATTGCCCGGCAACCACGCCAAGGGAACAGAAGGGAAAAACTCGTCAATCAGGCAGAGAAAACGGGCGTACGAAACCGGGCCGCCATCGTTCGATACGTCACCGGTACAAAGCACCATATCAGGCGACTCTGTGCGTTGTGCCTGCTCCAGCACGTCGATCAGGCTCTGATCGGTATCCATACCCAGCAATGTGTCATTCGGCGTACTGCCGAGATGACAATCGGAGATCTGGAGCAGCTTAAACGTGCCCATGGTTTTCTTTTTGTCCCTACCAAATATGTGGCTGATATGTTGGTCCATCGCCATACCTCGTTGCCAAACTCAGGTTACACACCGCGTTCTCGCGGGTCATCAAGTACAGTTTGGCGACTCCACTGAATTTGTGAATCTAGCAACGCCGCGAAACGAGAGCTGATTCACAATTATCCGGGGGCACTACGCCATGTTTGCGACAAAATACCAGCCATTCGGCGAGGAAACGGTTGAGCGCAGCCTTCTCATCTGGTTGATACATGCGGGGATTGGGGTAGTCATAGCGCCCCTGCCAGTGCCGATGCCCGGCAAAGGCAATGACTTCCGCGACATCCGCATCGTGACACAACCTCAGCACAATACCGGGTAACTCCAGCCCTTCGCGCGACTGTGTCACTTCCACCACTGAGGTATAGGGCGCGGATTCCTTCAGCGTAATACGAATCTGAATACGCGCCTTGTCACCCGCTTCGAAGCACCACTCATCAGAGCCATCACGCAGACCGGGGAGTATGCTGATCAGGCGATGGTAGTTCATTTCACAGGCACGCAAGTGCGCCGCGAGGTCTACCGAGTAGCTTCGCTTCGTCGAATTCAATGCGTTATCGGCCTGGTGCTTCATAACTTTACAACTTTGTCACAGGGAATGTGCGGCGCGCAGTTCACTTCGGTGCATCTGTAGCCACTGCAGGCCAATCAGGGTCGCCGCATTGTTTACGCGCGACGCGTACATGTGTTCAAACACTTCGTCAGCGGGCACAACGTGGAAGCGAATATCCTCGCCTTCCTCTTCGAGACCGTAGAGCCCGCCTTCATCAGGCAGTGCGCAGACGGCACAGAAAAGATGAATCTTTTCGCTGCAGCCTCCGGGGGTCGAATAGTAATCGGTGATGCGGATCAACTCCGCTTCTGTTACGCCAGCTTCTTCGGACAATTCCTTGAGGATCAGTGTTTCCGGATCCTCGTCGCCTTCAATCATGCCCGCAACCACTTCCAGACACCAGGGACCGTACTCGGAGCCCATCGCCCCGACGCGAAACTGATCGACAAGGCCAATGCAATCGCGGCGCGGGTCATACACCACCGCCGCTGCCGCTTCTCCACGGCAAAACAATTCTCGCGAGATGCTGCGGCTCCATCCACCGGCAAACAGCTTGTGCCGCAAGCGAAACGTGAGCATGCGGAAAAAGCCCTGGAAGGCGGTCTCTTCCGTCTCAATCTCAACATCGCTGCGTGTAAAGGGGGACGTTTTAAGCACCATCGGTGATGTACCTGCCTGTGAAGCCAAGCGGCTCAGTGTAGGTATTCGACCAGACGCTGTAAACCGTCGCGCCTCAGCCCCAAATTTCTGGCGTGTATCTAGTTATAGGCGATATACCCCGACGCTGCTGCTGAACTATACTTTGCGGATGCTCGGAGAAATAAGTACCGATGGACATTCATCTCTACTCTGCCACCTACCCGACATCTGCACCGCCGCGCAGCGCCCCTCTGGAACAGGCGCCGGCACCGCAACGCCCGCGCGCCACACAAGCTGAACCGCGAGCTGACAACCATACCGAGCCCACGCAGCCCAACCCACAGCCTTCTCTGTTCGATCGCCCGCTTCTCTTGCGTGTTGCCACGCCTCAACCGCTTGACCCTCTGCAACACGACGCGGCGAGCACACGAGGTATGCAGGCCGTTCATACCTTTTCTCGCGTGCGCGATTTCGAGGTCGAACCCGCACTGATCGACGTGCGCGCTTAAGCCGCGTCTTCATGACATTTGTCAGGTAACCTTTTGCAGGCAGTCGCGTTATCATAGCGAGATTAGGGGCGACCCATTTCAGGACCGACCAACACTAGGAATGACAATGAGACTGTTCAACAGATTCGCACGGGGCGGCGTGTTAGCGGCTGCGGTATTGATGGCGGCAAGCACCCAAGCCGAAGATTTGATTCACATCTACAACAAAGCGGCAGAAAACGATCACCAATTCCGCGCAGCGGAAGCCGCGTATGAAGCGGGCCTGGAAGCAAAAGGCCTTGGTCGAGCAGGCATCCTGCCACGTTTTAACGGCGTCGCCGAATGGACCGACAGCTCCACTGACGCCTCCGGTGAGGCCGTGCCCGCACAAGGTTTGCCTTACGAGGCAGACTCCACTAACAGTGGTTGGGCCCTGTCACTGGAACAACCGCTTTTCGATCTCGGTGCCTGGAACAGCTTCAAAGCTGGCGCTGCGTCCGCCACCGTGGCGGAAGCCCAATTTCGCGCTGAACAGCAGGCGCTCATTCTGCGCACCGCGCAGGCCTACTTCGATGTATTGCAGGCCGCATCCAATCTCGAAACCAGCCTCTCTGAAGAAGAAGCGCTGTCACACCAGCTTGAGCAGATTCAACAGCGTTTTGAAGTGGGTTTGAGTGCGATTACAGAAGTGCATGAAGCGCAGGCCAGTTATGACTCAGCTCACGCTGACCGCCTGATCAACCAAGGCCTGCTCGCCGTCAACTTTGAAGCGCTTGAGGTGCTCACTGGCGAAAATTATTCCGTACTCGCACCACTGAAAGACGAGTTTGTGGTTGAGCCTCCACAACCGGCAGAACGTGAAGAGTGGGTGGCCCTTGCCCAGGAAAACAACCATAACCTGGCCGCAGCCGATGCGAATTCGGAATCCGCTCGCTACAGTGCCAAGTCGGCCAAAGCGGGTCACTACCCTCGCCTCACGTTCAATGGCAGCTACTCGAGCTACAACGACGACACCGACATCTCCGAGTTCAGATACTCCGATATCGACAACGACACACAAATGATCGGGGTCACGCTGAGCGTGCCGATCTACAACGGCGGCGGTGTCTCGGCCTCGCGCAGACAGGCGCAACAACTTGCCATTCAGGCACGCGAATTGTATTTGCAGTCCAAGCGCAACGTGGTTCAGGCCGCGCGTTCCGAGTATCTGACGGTCACCACGAGCGTCGCAACCGTGAAGGCCCGGGCCCAGGCGATCATTTCGACAGAGAGTGCACTTGAAGCCACCAAGGCTGGGTACAGCGTGGGTACGCGAAACCTCGTCGACGTACTGAATGCACAGCGCTCGCTGTATCAGGCCAAGCGCGACTACGACGCGGCGTTATATGCGTACATCATGAGCACCTTGCGCCTCAAGGACGTCGCCGGTATCCTCACCGCAGACGATCTGGTTCAGCTGAACGCGTGGTTGGACCAGAACTCACCGGTGTACAAAGACGCATCGAACCTGACGAACCTCTGATACGCCACAACATTGCGAGGGATCTGCCATGTTTAAAGCTGCTGCGAGCAGTATTGCCCTGCTGACACTCGGCCTTGCCGGGTGCAGCACCACTGATACCTCTAACACCCCCAAGTTAAGCGCCTATCTGAAAGAACAGACGGGCCAGAATGGTCGCGCCTGTATTCAGACGCGCGACATTCGTGGTTACGGTGCTTCCGACAGCAGCGTGAATATCGATGCTGGCAGGAAGTATTACATTGCGACCACACTGTACCGTTGCGTAGGTCTGGATATGGCGCCACGAGCGCTCTTTGAAGATCGTTTCTCGGAAGTGTGTGGCGGAGGCACAGCGAATATCATCACACGTGAAGGCCGCTGCCCACTGCAGGACATTTTTGAATTTGAAGATCGCCAAGCCGCCTTTGCAGCGATGGATCTGGCCGAAGAAACACGCAAGGCCGATATCGAAAAAGCCAAGCAAGCCGCGAAAAACTAAGCTTGCTTCGGCAAGACAAAAGGTCAGAGCATCTCATGCTCTGACCGCCTTCCTTACAAAGTTTTCAAGTATTCCAGCAGCGCAAGCCGCGCATCACGATCCAACGCAGGCAACACTCGTCCATCGATTTGAGGTGTGAGTCCTGCGGCGTATTCATGGCCGCTGTTGTCGTTGCCACGCATGCGCGTATCAAACAAAAAGCCCTCGTAACCCTCGCTTTTGAAGCCCACTTTTTCAGGGTCAAACTCGCGACTGCCGACCATAAACG
Source organism: Cellvibrionaceae bacterium AOL6 (assembly GCA_003265435.1). Classification (GTDB taxonomy): domain Bacteria; phylum Pseudomonadota; class Gammaproteobacteria; order Pseudomonadales; family Cellvibrionaceae; genus Agaribacterium. The sequence continues at coordinate 5,354 of NOXC01000010.1, read as the reverse complement.
AAGCGGGACGGTATTCGCCGTCTTCTGGGTCCCCTTCGCGATAGGCCGGGAGCAGCAGATCATACAGCGTGGGTACCGAACCGTTGTGCAAATACGGCGCCGTCGCCCAGATGCCATTTAAGGGGCGCGCTTTGTAGGCTAAAAGCGAGTCGAAGGGCCGTGCGGTGGTGTCTGGTGAATAATCTCCACTGCGGATACTCGGCTCAATGTCGTTGGTGAACCAGTTCATCGCCATTAAATACAACCAGTCGAGGCGGCGGCGGATAAAGTGTTTGTCGGCATCCGGGGTGCCAATCACACCACGGGCAGCGGCGGATAAAATCACCGCTGCAGGCGCCTTATCTTCAACAATAATGTCACCGACATCTCGAGCTTGATAGGTATAGCGAAAATTACCGGAACTGCCTTTATAGAGCACACTGTTTTCGGCCATTGCCGGGTCGGTGTTCACTCGATCGACGCCCGACATTTTCGCGATGATTTTGCGATTCCAATCGTTGCGATCAATCACTTCATGGCAGGACACGCAATACTCGGCGTACAAGCGCTGCCCTCTTTCGGCAAGCTCAATATCAATATCGCCGAACACCTCCGTCGGCCACAAGGGCGATTTCAGGCGCCCCACCTGCGACTCCAGCCTTTGCAGATTCACAAGGTCCACTGAAGACTTAAAATCGATCACATGCTTTTTGTTTTCCTGCCCACTCAAACGCGCGGAGATACTGACCTTGGCCCACCAGGGGCGTTCGGCAGTCCAGTCCAGTGTGGCAAAAACGCCCATCACCTCACCCACATTTCGACCCAGCGCCCCTGCGCCTGCGTTGGCCGCGATGCCATTCCATTGCACAAAATCGGAGTGGGCGGTGTCCCAGAGGAAAGGATAACTGACGGGCGCATTGGGTTCATTGAAAATGCTGTCGCGCAGAATCAACACATCATCGAGGGACAGATTGGGGTAACCGGGCGCGTCCGACATCAGGCGCTCAACAATGATGATAAATTGCTCTCGCCCAATGACCGCCTCGTCGATATTCTCGAGCACAAGCTCGACTTCTTCGCGCGTGAGCATGCGGTCGCCGCTTTCCAAGCGCGCGGTCAGTAAGTGGCGCTGGACCTGCTGCTTGTTGATCACATATTGCAGCACGCGATTAAAAATGCGACCAAAGGCATCCAGCCGGGCGTAGCCGTATTCGACCTCGCTGTGGTTGACGATGTTGTACTGCTGGCGGATTTTCTGCCATCGCAGCAGGTCCTTTTCAACCTCTTCGACTTTGCGATAGTGGCTGTCGAGCGCCAGCACGGCATCGACGAAGCGCGCGCGTTTATCGTCGTTGTTGAGCGTTGCGGTCAGGCTGTCATCCAGCGCGGCCATAAACCCACTCATGTCCGCCATGGCCGGGGCACCATCGATACGCACGGCCTTGCCCTTGTAATTTAGTTGCCCGGTATGACACGCGGCACAGGTAAACCCGACATAGTCCATACCCTGATATTCGTCTTTGACGAAGCCGAGAGGCAGGCCATCTGGATTAAAAAAGGTGGGCTTTTGTGGGAGGTAGCGAAAACGGTCGATGTTTTCAGCCGAGCGCAACAGCGCCTCTGACTCGGCCTCCTCAAGCACCAGGAAAAAATCGTAGGGCAACAGGTTGGAACCTTGTGTGGTATTGTAAAACCACATGGAATCGGACCGGCTCCAGCCCTGATCAAGATAGATGGGTGTGCTGTAGGATTCCCCGAAGGCGCCGTTTTCCAAGGCGAAGCCGCCCCGGTGTTCATCCTTGTCGAGATGCTGGTAGGTCTTGCCTATGAGGAGAATGAGCCCCATCAATAGGCAAACTGCAATAAAGCCGTACAAGAATGTACGCCTGTTGTTGTTAGCCCAGTGGAAAAACGCGACGAAATATTGTGAAATCCGGCTCATGGGTCTATTCCTTGCTAAGGTAACTACTGCACGTTGTCATTATGGGAATTTCGCGCCTTCTCTGCGCCAATACGGCGCACATCATAGCGTGTTCCTGTGGATTTTCTAACGGAGCCGGCCCCACGTTGAAATTTACGCCAAAATCAATATTTTCCGGCCACAAGGTGTTTAAGGTTGTATGAGAGCACTCGACCGACTGAATCAACTATACGATGAAATTCATGCCGTTATTCTGTCCCGACAGAATCCGGTCACCGGACTGCTGCCTGCCAGCACCTCGATCAATACCCACGGGAATTACACCGATGCGTGGGTGCGTGACAATGTCTATTCCATTATTGCGCCTTGGGCGCTCGCGCTCGCGTTTCGTAAACAGGGCGAGCGAGAGAAACAGGATATCCTCGAACAGGCGACGATCAAACTGATGCGAGGCCTGATGCAAAGTATGATGCGTCAGGCCGATAAAGTGGAAACCTTCAAGCACACGCTGAACCCACTCGACTCGCTGCATGCCAAATACGACACCTCAACCGGCCTGCCTGTCGTGGCGGACGATGCTTGGGGGCACCTGCAAATCGACGCGACATCCATATTCCTTTTGATGGTCGCCCAGATGACCTGTTCAGGGTTGCGCATTGTGCGCACCTACGACGAAGTCGATTTTATGCAGAACCTCATCTACTACGTCAGCAGCGCCTATCGCTGCCCTGACTATGGTATTTGGGAGCGCGGCAACAAAATTAACAACGGTAAGACCGAAATCAATGCCAGCTCGGTGGGCATGGCCAAGGCCGCATTGCAGGCCCTGGACGGCCTCAACCTGTTCGGCCGCAACGGGCCGCCGCGCGCGGTGGTGCACACCGTGGCGGACTCCATCTCGCTCGCGCGCAACAGCCTTGCATCACTGCTGCCTCGTGAATCCCTGTCGAAAGAAGTCGACAGTGCCCTGCTCAGCGTGATCGGCTTCCCTGCTTTTGCGATCGGCGACGAAGAACTCGTCACCAAAACGCGTGATGAAATTCTGAAAAAACTCGGCGGTAAATACGGCTGTAAGCGTTTCTTGTGGGATGGCCATCAAACCGCTTTGGAAGACGCGAACCGCCTGTACTACGAGCACTCGGAGCTGGCGAATTTCGAGCACATCGAATCGGAGTGGCCGCTGTTTTTCACGTATTTGTATGTCAGCGCCCTGTTCCGCGGCAACCACGCAACCGCGACGTACTACCGCCACAAAATTGAATCGGTGATGGTTGAAGTCGATGGGCGTAAATTGATTCCGGAACTGTACTACCTACCCGAAGAAAATATCGCGGCGGAGAAGCAGGAACCCAACTCGCAAGATCGCGTGCCGAACGAAAACATCCCGCTGGTGTGGGCGCAAAGTATTTACTACACCGGCGTGCTGATTGATGAGCACTTGCTCGACGCTGACGATCTCGACGGCGTGCGTTTGCGCGGCACTACGACCCGATTTAATTATTCTCAAGTGGCCCTGGTCGTGCTGGCCGAAAATGAAGAGGTGAAGAAACGCCTCTCCGATCAAGGCGTGATCGCCGAATCCATCGACGACATCGCGCCGATCAAAGTCATCTCAGCACCTCATCTGGTAGAAGCCTACGCACAGGTCGGCGCGAACGAAGCGTTAGGACTTAGCGGCCGACCACGACGTCGCTTGCAAAGCCTTGCAACCTCACAAACCTATGACATCAATAATCAAAAATGCTTGTGCCTGTCATGGATTCAGAGTGAGGAAGACGACTACCGCATGCGCGATGCGGAACTGGTCAGCGCGAAGTTGAAAAAAGAGATCACCCATATTCGCAAGCACTGGCTCAATACTGAAGCACCGGTATTCACGTTTATGATGACGGCTGAACTCTGTGATGCCCCTACTGCCAGCACGCTGTTTCAAACACTGAAGAACCTGCAACTGCGCAGTACTGATGCCAACGTCGGCTATGCCTCGGCGAGCCTTGCTTATCGCGCATCTCGAGAAAACCGCCTGCATGCGCCGAAAATCTGCCTGACGCCAATTCGCCCACCGGCTCCAGTCGTGCCCGAAGTGCTTACCGGGCCTCAGGAAATTTATGCCGTGCTCGCGTTTGATGGCGGCTCGCAGGTGCGTGCTTGCGAGACGCTGAAAAAATTCATCGACACCGATGAGAGCCTGAGCGACACTGAAAAACAATACTGGCTCGAACATATCTATGACATTGCCCAGGTCCGAGCGCACTGGCTCCTCGCACGCCTGTGCTTTTCGCTTTTAGGTCGCGCCCACACCGACCTTGCCGACTACCTTTCCGTACTGTCAGCACGACATTTCTCGGTGATCGTCGGTGCCGAAAAGTCACAGGAGTTTTCGCTCGATCCCGCGATGAGCAATGTGGATATTGTGAGCACCTTAAACGATGTTGCGAATGGCCCGATTGAGCACTGCCTATTGCAAGAAGTACTGGCCACCATCGGCGCCCTGCAACGCACTCGACCTCGACTGTTCGAGGGGCTGCGTTCGATCCACCTTCACAACCTGCTAAAACTCTGCCTCGACACCAGTTCGAAAGACTGGAGCAAAGACGGGGTTATGGAAATTGGGCAGTTAAGCCCAGGCGAGCTGCTTCAGAAAATTGAAGCGATACTCGAATCCCATCGTTCGCTGTACACGAAAGGCCTGAAAAACTACTTCTCCATTTCGGCATCGTCCAAATCCTTGGACACCGACGCGATGGACATGGATTGGTTTGAATGGCGTGTTGAGCGAGGCTTGATCGTCAATTTAAATCGCGAATTTTTAGAAGCGATCTGGCAGAGTATGGCACACGCATCGAAGCTGGTGTTTGGCGATGCGGGCAGTCAGGAATGTGTCGTCGACTGCGATCTCGTCCGCAGCTCCATGACACCAGGCGAAGAAATTTTCGCGAAGCTGATCGATGACTCCATCCAGCAATTGCATCCGCCTTACTACAAGAGCGCCATCGTGGAAGTCCTGCGCGCCTACACCCAGTTCTGCGAAAAATACCCCAACGTGCGCTTTGAGGACGGTCTCAACCTGAGCCAGCAACTCGAACTCGCCGCTGAAGCGTTCTGCTCCATCGAACGCACCCGCAGCCCGGCCTCTCGAGACGTCGACGTCTTCCTGCAGGAGCCACCAGAAGTGCTGCAACACTATCTGGAAAAAGCCCTCACCCAAAGCGCCGAAAAACACCTCGACGAAAAACACAAAGAAGCCGCCGCCACCTAACGTATGCAATGGGGTCAGACCCACTGCTGTCCCACAGTTTGACGGGCAGAAACAAAAAAGCCTGGTTCAATTGATAAGATGGAGTTGCGAAGCTTCAGTCAAATCAAAGGAACCAGGCCGTGGCTCATTCTAACACCGCATTTCACCAAGTGCTTCACCCCGTATCGAGACATGAATTCGAGCGTCTGGCGTCAG
>NOXC01000009.1 GCA_003265435.1 Cellvibrionaceae bacterium AOL6 | reverse complement strand
AGCTCGAAGAAAACGAACTTAGTTACCCAAGCAAATAGCGCTTAGCAAAGGGCTTACTCCCCCCTCTCAAGGCCTGATGCACCGTATTGTTCTGACTGGGCTCTCATTCGCAGGGACGCGAATGGAGAGCTTACAGGGATGTATTCACGCGTCCCAGGCAGGACAATACGGTGGAGCAGGCCCCCTCGAATACGGCTGCTCAATCCGTAGCGCCAGTAACAATTCGAAAAAGCTACTTAGGAGTCGATTGAGAACGGTGCAATTTTTAAAAGAGTCAGTCGAGGGGGCCTGCCACGCGGTAAAGTTTTGGCGGGGACGCGGCAAGTACATCCCTGTAGGCTCCCCACCCGCATCCCTGCGGGTGAAGCCCCGCCAAACCTTTACCGCGCGTCAGGCCTCAGGTTGAGTGCGAAGCTTCAGGTGCGGGGTAATTTCCTGAAAGCATGATTCTGAGCCCGAGAGCGGCGCCTGTTCGTCTGAATACGCTAAATCTCATACCGATTGTTCCGTAACCAAATGGCAGCGCTGACGAAGCCTGTGGCGATGAGTACGGCCAGCAACATCGTGCCCCAATCGACGCCAGAGAATTGAAATTCGCTTAACGCCACGGCATTTTGTACCTGAGTCTCCGTGAAGGAGAAAATGCTCTGTGCAAAGAGGCGGCCGCCGAATACCACGAATTCGGCAACAGCGATCGCTATAGGAATACCGAAAGCAATGAGCATGGGGCTTTTTCGTGCGAATGCAGAGGAAAAAAGAAACCAGCAGTAAACGGGCGCGGTCAAGGTGGCGACAAGAAACATCAGGTAGAGGCTCTTGATCGCGCCGAGCAAGGAATAACTGGCCGTTTCAAATAACAGCGCGCTCATCAGTTTGTCGACGCCAAGGACCTTGGCTCCGATGAACAATATGACCAGTGACAGAATTAAACCCGCCAGCGCAAATGCCGTAAATATTGCAGGAAAAACCCAGATTCCCGTTGCGAGCTTGGATAAAACAGCGTCGGTTTCCGAAAAGGGCAGTGAGCGCCAAAAGAGAATGCTGCGATCCTTTCTATCCGAGTAAAGGCACTGAGTTAAATAAAATACAGACAAACCCATCGCACACATAAGTGCCACTTGTGAAAAAATCGCGGCGATCTGAGGCTTTATATCTCCCACGTCGAATTGCGATTCCCCCTCTGGAATCTCGATTTCGTTTTTCTCCAAAAATTGACCAAAGCCGGATTCGAGGTTGGTGTTTACGCCGGTCTCGTAAGCGAGGAACACCAGCTTTATCGTGCCAACGCAACTGAGTGCCACCAAGATAAGGCTGATCACCAGCGGGGTGCGGATTAGAAAGCCACGGTGTTCAGCGAGCTCGCGGCGAATTAAGGTAGGGTAGAGTTTGATATTCATCCTAGCGTGCTCCCTGGCGACTGACTTTCGCCACAAATAAATCGGCCAGCGAAGGGGTGTGCACTTTGCCGAGTGCCTGTAAGGCTTCGACGTCCGCATCGTAATAGAGGTAATGCGTCGCTTGAATGGTTTCAGAATGGAAAATGGGGCCGAGTGCCTCAGCCTCGTGGCGACGAGCCTTATCGACGTGAAGTTCGCAATATCGAGTGTTGATGTCCTCGATACTTTCATCAAGCACAATTTGTCCATCGTCGATGAACACGGCACGCGTGAGGATGTGTTCCACCTCTTCTACCTGATGCGTCGTAATTAAAATGGTTTTTTCGTCATCGAAGTAGTCACCGAGTAGCTGTTGATAGAACTCCTTTCGTTTGACGATGTCCAGGCCGAGGGTTGGCTCATCCAGTACGAGCAATTCAGAATCAATCGCCATGACCAACGACAGGTGGGTCTTGGTAATCATCCCTTTCGAGAGCTGGCTGATTTTTTTGTCCATCGGGATATTCGTGTTCACGAGGTAGTCGCGGGCTTTTTGCTCGGAGAAACGGGGATGTAAACTGTTCATGAAGTCGATGGCCTCTCCGACCTTCATCCAGCTCGGCAGTGTGGCCGTGTCGGCAATAAAGCTGACTTTTTGCATCAGCTCAGCGCGTCGCGCGACCGGGTTGAGCCCGAGCACTTCTAAGTTGCCATCGACGGGTGCGAGGCCGAGTATCGACTTCAGCAGCGTGGTCTTGCCCGCCCCATTTGGGCCGATCAATCCCACAATTTCTCCGCCCTGGATGTCGAGATGGATGTCCTTGAGGACCTCGTGGCGCCCGAACTGTTTATGCAGTCCGCGAGCATGAATCAAGCCGGTCATTCCTTTTCTCCAAATTGATGGATTGCCTTGGTGAGTTCTTCGCTGCTGATGCCCAGTGCTTGCATGCGAGAAACCAGAGCGGGCAACTCCTGTTCAAAAAATTTCTGCTTTTCCATTTGCCCTAATTTTTCCACCGCGCCGACAGCGACAAACATGCCTAAGCCTCGGCGTTTTTCGATGATGGCATTGTCGACCAGCTCCTGAAAGGCCTTGGCGACAGTGAGGTGGTTAATCTGCATCTCGATGCTGAGTTTACGCACCGAGGGCAAGGCTTCACCCTCGGGGTAAGTGCCGTTGAGGATCCACGACACAATGCGCATTTCCAGCTGCTTGTAGATGGGAATAGTGTCATTCCACTCTTGGGGCATGGTGCCGCTCCGCTTAGAGGTGTGTTACGTACTGCTTGGGGACGTCCGTATCGTGGAGCTTATCTGCCTCGATGGGGGTGGCCCGGGTTTTCAGTTTCAGTGTTGGCGCATTGGCGACACCGGCAGCGCGTTGCGCGGTAAGCGCGATGTGCTGTTCGATGTGTTGCTCAAGCGTGTCGTCAAATTGCCGTTGATCATAACCCAGCTGAATGCGAGTTGCAGGCTGGATCTGTGCAGGTTTTTGCTTGGCACTCATCGATGCCTGATTTTCATTCGCCTCAGCGTGAGGGCCCACAATGGGACCAGCAAAGGCGTGAAGTCCGAACAGCGAAAAGGTCAGTACGGTGCAAATAGCGCGAATGTTCATGGTGAAGCCTCCTTGTCAAAATGAAATAAGTGTTCTGGTGTTGCCGTTTTGTAGTGTTATGCAAAACTATAACACCATAGTATGCCTCGAATGGAACCTTGTAAAGGCCTGGTTATGGAGTGTTTTGTTATGAAAGTTGGTGTCTGATTGGGCTGATTGGAATAAGGCGTCGTAAATCACTTGTTGACGAAGCCGGTTCGAAGCGGGCCTCGTCACGCTTCCGTTTCACAAAATCGGCATTATGATGGCGGAGCTTCAGCGGAGTGTCTGAAGGTGGGCAAGTGGACGCAATTCAGGAGTCAAATATGGTTGAGAACGCGCTAGACCAGGGTAGCCGCGCCGGTCGAGAGGCTAAAGGCGGGGATCTCAAGCGAATTGCTGCGTCTATTCGCGCCGGCGATCGGGCCGCAGTGCTGGAGGAGGTCTCAACACGGGACCCGATTCACATTGCCGATTTATTGGTATCGCTGCCTCTGGCTCGGGCGGAGCAGCTTTATGGCTGGCTGCCTGCGGGTTTGGCGGTAGTGGTGCTGGAAGCCATGAACCCGGGCTTGCGAGCGCTGCTCCTGCAGCATGCTGATGCGAAGCGCGTCGCGGAGATCACTGACGAGCTGGAAGACGATGACGCGGCAGAGCTCTTGGCCGATTTTCCGGCCGAGACGCGCGAGCAGGTCCTTGCGCTATTACCCCGCCGAGCGTCACTCGTGCGTCGTTTTGCCTATGGCGAAGATACGGCGGGCCTGATCATGTCGAACCGCTTTGTTGCCGTGGTCGAAGACTGGGATATCGGTATGGCGACGCGAGCCATACGGCGCAGCGCGGCGGACATCGAAATTTTGCACGAAGTGTACGTCGTGAGCGAAGCGCGCCAGTTGGTTGGCCGGCTCAAGTTGCGTGACCTGCTGCTGCACAAGCGGAAAGTTAAACTGAAAGACATCATGCGGCCGGTGCGCGTGAGCGTGACGCCAAATGCGGATCAGGAAGAAGTGGTGCGCCTAGCTGAAAAGTACCGTGTCCAAGCCGTACCTGTATTAGATCAAGCCGAAAGAGTTATTGGGCGCATTACCTTGGATGAATTACGCGAGATTGTCCGCGACGAAGCCGACGAAGACATCAAACTCATGAGCGGCGTGGCGCCAGACAGTCGCGCGGACAGTTCCGTCAGAGCGATGGTCAAAGGTCGCCTACCGTGGCTCATCGGCGGCTTGTTTGGCGCCAGTCTGGCGGCGATGGTGGTCGGTTCGTTCGAGGAAGAGCTTGCGAAAGCAGCGATACTCGCGAGCTTTATCCCGATTGTGATGGCGATGGCGGGTAACGCCGGCATTCAAGCCGCCACCATCACGGTGCAGGGGCTCGCAGGCGGAGAACTGTGGGCCGGAGACAGCCTCAAACGGATTGGCAAAGAGCTGGTGGGCGCAACCATTAATGGCTGTGTGATCGCTGCTCTGCTGGCCCTCATGGTGCTCGTTGCCGACCAGGTGATCGACATCCATGCCCCCGCAAAATTGGCGCTTGCAGGAGGCTTAGCCTTGGTTGCAGTCACCGCCTTGGCGGCGACGCTCGGTGCCAGTGTGCCGTTGATTTTACAACGTGTGGGGGTGGACCCCGCCGTGGCGACAGGCGTCTTTATCACAACCTGTAACGATATTTTCAGTGTGCTGATTTTTTTCCTATTGGCGACGTCAATCTATATCGGGGCGTGAACGCTTATTCGAGGTTCACGTTTTCTTGTTCCACCTTGCGCTCAACGCTTTCTAACGAAGAGGCCGGCGCGCCGTGTTCGGGGCGCTTGCCGAAGGCCATCTCGCCTGCGAATACCGCGCCGGGCAAAAGGAAAAAGATACCGAAAATGTAGCCCATCGCCCATACCCGATTTTTGGCGACGCGCGTGCCCAGTGCTTCTGCAGATCGGATGGGGAGGTCTTTTAGCCAGGGGGTGACAGAAAACAGCAGGACGCCGAACACGTTGTAAAGCAGGTGCACCAGGGCGATCTGCAAGGCGACTTCGGCCCCAGCACCACTGATCGCCGTCGCGGCCAGAAGGGCTGTGATGCAGGTTCCGATATTGGCGCCCATGGTAAAGGGAAAGATCTGCCGAGTAGTGAGAATGCCTGCGCCGGCAAGCGGCACAACCAGGCTGGTGGTCGTCGAGGAGGACTGCACCAAAACCGTGACCACGGTGCCGGACACAATCCCTGAGAACTTGGAGCGGCCCACTGCGCGCTCTAACAAGTCCTTGGCCTTATGGGTCATGACGGCCCGCAAGGTTTTGCCCAGATAAATAACAGACGCAAAGATCATCGCGATGCCGAGGAGAATGATCACGAACCCACCCAGGTTGCCAGGCAAGACTTCTGCGCCTTGCGCGAAGGTCTTGGCAACGGGTTTGGTGATGGCGCCAATGAAGTTGAAACTGCTCATCGATGCATCGGCATCGCCGACAAACAGGTCGGCCAGGGCCGCCGCGCTTTTTTGCAGTGGGTGAAACAGGATTTCGATGGGCAGGAAGATCAGGATGCTGTAGAGGTTGAAGAAGTCGTGCACTGTCGCGGCTTGGAAGGACTTTCCGAAGGCGGCTTTCTCACGCACATTGCCCAGGCTCACGATGGTATTGGTGATGGTGGTGCCCATATTGGCACCCATGATCATGGGGATCGCGATTTCCACGGGCACGCCACCGGCGACGAGGCCGACGATGACTGAGGTCACCGTACTGGAGGACTGCACCAGTGCGGTGGCCAGAATACCGAGAATGACGCCCGCCAGGGGGTTGCTGGCGAAGGCGAAAATCGCCTCGGCGCCCTCGCTGCCACCGGAGACCCACTTGAACCCGCTGCCGACCATTGTCACACCCACGAGTAACAGGTACACGAGCGATGCAATCAGCGTCCACGTAAACCAGGGGTTGTGATACAGCGATTTCGTCAGGGCGGGGCTTTGAGTCATGCGTTTCTCTCCAGTCTTCTGCGTACGGGTTTCGGCGAGCGTATACGAGACCACAGGAATGTGTCAGTTTTGTGATAAGAGGGCTTATCTGCCATGTGAATTGGCAAAAGTGGCCCTAAAGTGCTGTGAAACATTGCTTTTTTGTTGAGAGTCGGCGCGCTGGTCAGTAGTATTACGCCCCTTGCGTAAATGAGTCGGAGAAGAGCATGTTTCGTGGCAGTATGGTTGCACTGGTTACCCCAATGAAGGCGGATGGCGCGCTGGATTGGGCTGCCTTGGACAAGCTGCTGGACTGGCATGTAGAAAAGGGTACCGATGGCATTGTGGCCATGGGCACCACCGGCGAATCGGCCACACTCGATATGGCCGAGCACATTGAAGTGATTCGTCACGTCGTCAAGCGCATTGACGGGCGGGTGCCTGTCATCGGTGGCACGGGTGCGAATTCCACCTCGGAGGCCTTGCAGTTGACTCAGGCTGCTGCCGATGCCGGTGTGGATGGGGCCTTGCTTGTCACCCCTTATTACAATAAGCCCACGCAAGAAGGCTTGTTTCTCCATCATCAATACATCGCTGAACGCGTCGCGCTTCCCCAGCTGTTGTACAACGTGCCTGGCCGAACGGCGTGCGACATGTTGCCCGACACCGTTGCGCGACTTGCGGCGATCGATAATATCGTGGGTATAAAAGAAGCGACCGGAAGCCTGGAGCGTCTCGCTGAAATCCGTGCGCGCGTGCCGGCTGAGTTTTCGTTGCTTTCCGGAGATGATGAAAGCTCGCTCGAGTTTATGCTTGCCGGGGGACACGGCGTCATTTCCGTCACCGCGAACGTGGTGCCTGCGGACATGGCTCGCCTGTGTGAACTTGCGCGCCGTGGCGAGGTCGAAGAAGCGCGTGCACTGGACGCCCGACTTTTGAGCTTGCATCGGAACCTCTTCCTCGAAGCGAACCCCATTCCTGTAAAATGGGCTGTCGCCCAGCTCGGCTTCGGTACGGAGGCCCTGCGGCTGCCTTTGACTCCGTTGAGCGAGTCGCTGCGACCGGCGTTGCGCCAGGCCATGATTGAAAATTCTCTGCTGGACTAAGAATACATGAATAAATGCATCCCGCTGGCCCTGCTGGCTTGCTTGAGTGTTGCCACCCTGAGCGGTTGCGGCATGCTTTTTAAAGATGAAGAAGCGGTTTTCAGAAACAAAGGTGACCACTATCTGCGTTCCGAGCCTATCGGCGCGATTGAGGTGCCTGAAGACATGCAGAGTATCCCGTTTGAGCCGCTGTATCCGATTCCCGAAGTGTATGCGACGGATGAATTTGGTGATCAGTACACGCTGTACGAATACGAGGTACCGCGCCCCGATCCAATCAATTCAGATGAGCAGGCCTTTGGTGTCAAAATTCAGAAATTGGGTGACGAACGCTGGATCTATTTAAGTGCGTCGACGAGCCAGGTCTGGCCCCGCACGCAGAGCTTCCTGACTAGCTCTGATCTCGGCGTGGTGCATGCAGATGCGTCAGCGGGGGTCATTGAGACGGCTTGGCTGCAGTATAAAGACGACACAGAAAATATGGCGCGTTTCCGCATTCTGCTGGAGAAGGGGATTCACCCGGACACCACGGAAGTGCATGTCCTCGAGCACCAGTTGCCTATGGGCACCGTGGTCTCATCGAATGAGCCATGGCCGCAAATCTCGAGCTCCAGTGAAAAAGAAGAGTGGTTGCTGCGTGAACTGGCAAACCATCTTGCCGCGACGATCGACAACGCCAGCGCGTCACTGCTTGGCCAAAACGTCGGGGGTGAAGCGAAAGCCGAATTCCTGAGAGCAGGCGGTGAACCCACTTTACGTCTGCGCCTTTCGCGAGAAAGGGCTTGGGCGACTTTGACCCACGCTACGCGCCAGGATGGTTTTGTGACCTGGGGTAAGGACGAGTCGAAAGGGGTGGTCTACGCAGGTTATAGCGAGACGCAAACCGAGGAACGCGGTTTCTTCAAACGCCTTTTCAGTTTCGGTGATGATGGCAAGCTGCCTGAAGAAGCCCGGTACCCACTGGATGAAGTCCTGCAGCACCTTAGCGGCAGTGAAGAGGTGCGCAGTGCCTTTTCTGGCATCGACGGCGTCGACTACCAGGACGCCCTGCGACGCCAGGACGAAGGGTATCTTGTGTTGCTCAAGCACGGCGAGGGCTACGCTGACGTCACTGTCCGTGATCAGCGCGGGCGACCCATGTCGTCGGCCGAAACCAAACGTCTCCTGCGACTTATACGTAAAAACCTGATCTAGCCCATGTCGATGCTGCGTTTTGCATCGCTGGGCAGCGGCAGCAGTGGGAATGCCACGGTTGTTGTGAACGGCAACTCCGCACTGATGATTGATTGCGGTTTCAGTGCGAAAGAAGCCACCCTGCGCTTGGCCCGTCTCGGGCTGAGCCCGGACGACCTCGATGCCATCCTCGTGACCCATGAACACAGTGATCACGCCAAAGGTGTCAGTGTTCTGTCTCGGCGTCACGGTATTCCTGCTTATATGAGTCTTGGCACCGCACTCGCGGCGTCGCTCGATACCTTGCCCACCTTAAAGGTGATGCGCGCGGCGCAGCACACTCAAATCGGCTCGTTTGTTGTCGAGGCGGTGACGGTGCCCCACGATGCGCGTGAACCCTTGCAATTCACGCTCAGTGCCGGCGGCTTAAGATTGGGTGTGTTGACTGACCTAGGCTCGTTGACCCCTGTGGTCACGCAGCACTATGCCTGTTGCGATGCCTTGCTGGTGGAGGCGAATCACGACCTCGACATGCTCGCGAACGGGCCTTACCCATGGCACTTACAGCAGCGTGTAAGAGGCCCGTGGGGGCACCTAAACAATCTGCAGACAGCCGAGTTACTCGCGAGTATCACCCTCGATCGTTTACAGCATCTCGTTGTGGGGCACATCAGTCAGAAAAACAATTCTGTGGCCTTGGTTCAAGGTGCGCTCGCCGAGCACACTGCACCACTTTCAAGCGTGCATTACGCCTGCCAGGACGCCGGTTTCGACTGGCTGGACCTGAATTGAAGCATTTGGCCTCTATCTCCTCATACTAAAGTAGTGTGGGGCCTCAAAAGCGGCTTTTGTGACAGTTCGCTTGCACATTTGTTACCCTCAGTTAGCACGCACTATCACACTAAAGGTCAGGATTAAAGGTGTATGCACTATTGTTTTCCACACGTGTAACCGAAGTTCCCACGCCGTGGTTACATTTTGTGCTAGATCAATAGTCACATTTAAAAAAGTTCGTAAGTCATTGAAATATATAGATAAATGTGAATTTGGTTGTTTTCCGGGCAGTTTGTGCACTGCGGTGTAGGAATGGGGGATGGGGGCGAGTATAAAGATGTTCCTCACAGAGTTATCCACAGAATCTGTGAATAACTGGTTCCAATCCCAAAGAAGCCTGTCATATGGGTGACACAGGTCTGTCATCGCTGTGTCATCTTTACACAAAGCGGGTAACAAAGCGGCAAAACGCTCATAGCGCACTATACTTGGTTGAAAATAGCACTTAAGTTGTAAGGGGAACCGGGTGGAAGAACGGAGACGCTTTGAACGCAAATCTTCCCAGATTCGGGTGGAGATGCGTCACCCTTCATTTGGAACCATTGTGGGTTCCGCTACCGATATTTCAGATGGTGGTGCACGCGTCACCATTGATCACGCTATTGCGCCCCCTGCGGGGACGCAGGTGAGTGTGCAGTTCAAAAAAATGATTGGGCACATCAATGAAGAGCCGGTGATGATGAAGATCGTTCATTCGAGTAAGTCATCATTGGGCTTGATGTTCCTGCCGAGATCCTAGGCGCCTAGTCACACTGGGGTGCGACGATGTCTCTTCCCGGGTGGCGCAGTGTACTCACCGTTTCGCAGTCCAGTTCAGGATTTTCTGCCAGATTGACAGTGCTCAGCCGTTCCAGTGCGAGCAGCGGAGTGACGCTGTTGACGGCATTGTGGCTCAAGTTGAGATGCTTGAGCTCCGGCAGTGAGGCCAGTGTCTCGAGATTGCCCACCGCATTGTGTGCCAGCCCCAGTTTCCGCAGATTGCTGAACACCTCTAGCCCGGACAGGCTTTTAATGTTGCCGGCGCTGCAGAGCAATGTTTTCAATTGCGCCGCTTCGACGACCGCAGCCTCCTGAATGTTCGCTTTGACGCAAGCGCGCAGGTGTTCGTCCGCGATGACATAGCTTTGAAACAGCGGCGGTGGCGTGTAGACCACACGTTCGTTGACGGACACACTGTAGCGGCTGCAGGCGCTGAGGATCAGAGCGCCAAGCAGGGCGCTGGGCAGATGCAAGGGGCTGTTCATATTCGGGCTTCCTTTTTCGCGCCATTGTAGCGGATTCACATCGAACTTTATCGTCAGAGTTGACAGCGATTCAGGTCGGTGCTAATTTTTTAGCATGTGCTACAAAATTAGCAGGTTGCTATGGTCCCCCCAGAGTTACAAAAGCTCAGTCGGCGTGAGCGTCAAATCATGGATATCCTCATCGAGCTCGAACAAGGCTCCGCGCAGGATGTGTTAAACCGTCTTCCTGATCCCCCCAGTTATTCTGCGGTGCGCGCCTTGATTGCGCGCCTGCTGGACAAAGGCATGGTCGACTATCGTACCGAGGGGAATCGACATATTTACAGCCCTAAAATCTCGCCCGCGAAGGCGCAGGGCTCCGCTCTGCAGCGCCTTGTGAAAACCTTTTTCAAAGGCTCTGGTTCGAAGGCAGTCAGCGCCTTGCTTGACATGGATGAGGTTCAATTCAGTCAGCGTGAAATAGAAGAGATCGAGCGAAAAATTCAGCGCCTAAAAGCCCGTAAGTCGGAGGATTGAAAGGATGCTCGCGCTGGTGAACACAGCCCTCAGCCTGTTCGTGATACCCAGCCTGGTGCTGACGGGCCTGCTGTTGCTGTCACGATACAGCCCGGCGGGCTCCCCGGCCTGGTGCTTTTGGAAACTGTGCATTTTGGGCGGCGCGACTTTAGTGTTCATTCCACTGTCCCTCTTTCTACCCGACATCACGTTGCCCGTCCTGCATTCACCCCTGTCTCAGTTCACCCACGCGCAAGCGTGGTATGCCCATACTGGAGGCCTGATCTGGGTGGTAGTGTACAGCGTTGTGGCGAGTGGCCTCGTATGGCGCCATGCACAGCGATGGTGGGATGCGCGCGATCTGGTATCCACCGCACGCCCGCTTGCCGTGCAAGCGCACCCGGCGTTTAAAGCGCTCCCCTCACACGTGGTCGTGCGCTGTTCTGACTCACTCAGTTCGCCCGTGGTATGGGGCTGGCGTCGGCCTGTGATTGTTTTACCGAGCGTCTGGCGAGACTGGCCGCATGCGCGATTGGAGCGCGTGATTGCGCACGAATACGCGCACATACAGCGGGGCGACTGGTGCTTGAAAAACGTTTTGTATCTCGTCCGCGCCGCATTTTGGTTTCTGCCCCCACTCTGGTTTATGGTTCGTCGCGCTGCGCTTTATGCCGAGTTTGCCTGTGATGATCGCGTGATTCGTTCCGGCGCGTCCCGGGCTGAATATGCCGATGATTTGTTGGCGCTCAGTGCACGTGAGTCGTGCGGCGCGGGCTTTTCCTCTGTCGGGGGAACGGCCATGATCGAGCGCTTGGGCCTGATTCTGGAAGGCGGGCGTGAACGAGAGGATGTTGGGCTGTCCTACAAGCTCTTTGTGCTTGTGAGTTTTTTTGCTGTGACGGCGCCGATGTTTTCTCTGAGCTTGGCTGAAAAACCCTTGGCGAGTCGTTTTGCTCAATTGGATTTGGTCCCACTTGCTTTGGAGCTTCAGCAAAGCGAGTCGAGCCGCCAAGACGAGAGCGAGACACCCCTTCCCGTGTCGATACCGACACTGCCGCAGCCGCGACCTGTCGAGGCGGTATTGGTGCGTGCGCCGTTGTCTGCCCCGGCGCCGGTAACAGAGCTCGATTCGGCATCCGCGCTGGCTTTGTCAAACGTCTGGCAGCCCGAAGCCAAAAAACATTCCGTGTTGTCACAACCGAGTGTGTCGGTCTCCGGGACCTTGCCAGAATTGTTTCACAGCCCCGACTACCCTAGAGCCGCGCTGATGCGTGGTATAGAAGCCAGCCTCACTGTGCAGTTCGATCTGAATGAGCATGGGCTTGCGGAAAATATTCTTGTTTTTGCACATCCGCATCGAGCGCTGTTTGCTTCCTCAATTGAGGAGGCGCTGCAGAAAAGCCGATTCCGTCCTCGCCAATTGAACGGTATGCCCGTACGTGTAACCGGGCTCAAAGAACACGTTGTCTTTCGCATCGTTGATCCATGAAGCCGCCGCAGTGACGGCTTCGAGAACAATAACTCAAAGAGGCAAGACCTATGTTAGTCCATTTCAATGAACCTGAAATATCGTTTGTGGCCGGCAGTTCTCGTTTTATTGCGGCGTTGGTCTGTGCGCTTGTGACCACCGCGCTGATTCTGTTTGTCATGTTTAAATTAATCGATAAGCCGATGTCGCCGCCGGAAGACAGTGAGCCGGTGAGCCTCCCTCAGGTCACTTTGGATGATCGCACACCGCCAACGGAAAACCCCGAGCCCATCGAGCCGCCTGAGCGTGCGGAGACGCCACCGGAGATACCTGAGCCCATCCTCAAAAATAATGGGTCGCCGACCCTCGTCATCCCCACGGTGCCTGTTGACCCGGGTGACTCAGGCAAGCCCACGCTCGAGCTTGGTAACAGTCGCATGCCGATTCCGCAAGTGCTCTCGGCACCGAGGTATCCGACACCGGCATTGAATAAAAATATCGAAGGTTGGGTAGAGCTGCGCTTTGACGTCAGTGCACAGGGCAGTACTGAAAATATAGAAGTGCTCGCGGCTTCTCCTGAGGGCTGGTTTGAGAGAGCTGCGGTCAAGGCGGCAGAAAAGTGGCGTTATCAACCCATGATAGATGATCGAGGTGATCCGGTCGGGTTTCCGGGGATGAAACGACGAGTGGTGTTTGAAATTCAAAAATGATACGGCCGAGCGTCGCCCGTATCGCAGCGTTTAGAAATTATAGTGCGCGACGTCTTCAGCATCGGCTGTGAGCGCGCGCTCTTTTATTTCTTTGATCATGTCTTCTTTATCACTGTCAAAGACCCAGACTTCTACGCGCTGGTTTTTGCTCCGGTTGTCCCCATCCTGTGATGCCACGGGCATATACGCACCGAAGCCCGCGACAGGCAGGGAACTCACGCCTTGTTTGTACAGCGCTGACTGCACGGCTGAGGCGCGCAGCTTGGAGAGCAGAACGGATCGCTGTTCAGATTGCTTTAGGTCACCAAAGCCGATGAGCTGAACATGTTTGCCCTTGTTCTGCGGCTGCGCCAGGTAGTCTGCGATACGTTGAACATCGCGTTGGGCGCGATTGTCGAGCGATGCGCTGCCTTCTTTGAAGCGAAAGTTGACCGACAAACGCTCACCGTGTTGAACCAGATTGACATACAGTGAGGGGCCGTCGATATGCTTGCCCGGCTTCACGGACACTGGGTTGAGTGACACAAAGCCGATTCGGTCAACGGTTTGCTGTGCCTGAGCCTGATGGCTGAATTCGATAAAATCGGCGGCTCGAGGGTGCGGGGCTTCCGTCGGTAAGTACAAATACAAACGACGTGATAGCGGATAATCTTCGGTTGCCACGTACAGTTTTTGCGGGCGCAGAGGCGAAGTAAAGCCGTCTGCGATCGCGAGGGGCTTGGCGTTGCGTACCGACGCAAGACCGACGAAGCCAATGCCGCCGAGGTCGCTTGCGACCAGGTCGGAAAGTTGGTCATTGGACTCGTAGCGCTTTGCATTCGGGTTGAGTTTAAACTGGTTTTTCAACACTAGGCTGTCGAAGGTATCCCATGTACCTGAGTTTTCATCTCGGGCATAGACAGAAATACGTCGATTGTCGCCACCGAGTTGGGACCAGTTTTGTATGCGTCCTGAAAAGACCGCAGCGACTTCGTCGATGGTCAGGGATTTAACCGGGTTCGCGCTGTTAACGATCACGGCCAGGCCGTCAATCGCGGCCACGTGCTCGGCTTCAAAGCTGCGCATATCGCCTAAATCAGTGAGCGCTTGCACCTCACTGTCTTTAATCGGGCGCGAAGACATCGCAATGGCCGCCTCGCCGTTGTTGAGTGCACGAAAGCCGGTGCTGGAGCCGTGCGCCGCGATGTGAATGATATAGTTGCGGCCATTGCGGCTGCCACTGACATGGTATTCGTTTTCAACTTGAGTAGGGCGGATTTGCACACCTTCCAATCCGAGCGCAGTCAGATATTGTTCTGCCCAGGAAGGCACCAACCGGGCGCCTAGGGTGTTCGATCCATGTACTGAAAGTATGATGTCCTTTTCGTAGTTCTGAAGCGGTAGAATTTCGCTGGCTTGAACCGAAATAGCCGTGAGCAGCAGGGCAAAGGCGCGAAAACCGCGAGTGAGAGTTTTGAGAATTGTCATAACCTGGCCTCGTGGAGTTCGCCGCACAAACTAGAGTGATTGTGTTGCTTTTTTATGACAAAGTGGCCTCGGCTTGGCATTTAATTCAACTTTCTACGGGATGTATTTCTTAAGGGGAACTTTTGAGCGAATTTTGTACGGTGGAGACCTTATTCGCACCTGAAGCCGAACTCGATCAGCATGCGCAAATGCTTGTTCAACGCTATGGTTGGCAGTTGCAACGGTCTGAATATACGGATGGCGATCCCGCATTAGAGTTGCGTGAAGCGGGGCTCGCGCTTGTGTGGCGGGATGGTCGGCAGACCTTACGTCTCGCGCTGGATTTTGTGGCAGGTGCGAACGCACATCGGCGCAAATTCGGAGGCGGAAAGGGGCAGGCGATTGCCAAAGCCTGCGGGGTGAGTGCGGCGTACAAGCCGACGATCGTGGATGCCACTGCGGGGCAGGGAGGCGATGCGTTTGTGCTTGCCTCGCTCGGGTGTCGGGTGACTTTACTCGAGCGGGTTGCGGTCGCGCATGCGCTTTTGGCCAATGCCCTCGAGCGCGCACGGGAACAGGCTGGAGATGATGAAGCGCTGGCCAGCGTTATCTCGCGAATGACGTTGGTGCAAATCGATGCAGTGCCGTTTTTCGAGCAGCACAAAAGCGGCGTCGATGTGGTCTATCTCGACCCGATGTTTCCGCCGCGTAAAAAAAGCGCATTGGTAAAAAAGGAGATGCGGGCCTTCCACCAGGTTATCGGTTCAGACAGCGATGCAGATGCACTCCTGGCTCCTGCATTGGATTGCGCGAAGCATCGCGTCGTGGTCAAACGGCCCAAGGGCGCGCCTTTTTTAGACGCGCGTGAACCGAGCTATCAGTTAGAAGGCAAGAGCACACGCTTTGATATTTATACCTTGAAAGCGATGCCTTAGGGTTAACAGGCCCTAAGGCCTAATGCACCGCTCTCAAATGCGGGTGGGACTCCACGGTGTATCGTGCCGTACTTTCTTGAGCCGGCCCGTCGACATCGACAACCAATAGGTGTTCGCCGTTGTCGATGGCGTTGCGGTATTCAGAGAAGTCTCGGTTGTATTGGATGATGCCCATGAGACCTCCTTCCCAAAGGCAGAAGCCAAATGCAGCAGTGGCGACAAAGGTGACGACCACCCAGCCCACGGCATCATTCAAGCCCAGCGCGAAAGCCGTGCCGAGGATGGCGATAAAAAACAGGCCGCCGAGCACGGCGCCGCTCGTCCCGTAGCGCATGATCTCACGCTGAGACCATTCGGATACGCTTGGTAGATCGTGTTCGCGAAGCGCGAGCGTGTCGTGGCTTAAAACATGAATATGTGACCGGGGAATGCCATTGGCTTCGAGGTCGTGTTCTGCGGCATCCAACTCGTCGATATCGTCGGTCAGATATTTTATTTGAGACATGGGGCCTCCTCGACAGGGTCTGATAGGCGGGTCTCACGATTGCGGACTCGCCTTTATTTTACGCTTCGAAAAGACCCGTGGCGCATAGGGCGTTAGAGTTGTTTTTCCTTAAAAACGACTTTGATATAGGAATGGACTACTAGCCCGCTCAACCGGGCTGAAAGCGGATAAAGGGATTGACGAACATGCCGAGTAAGCCTTTAACCCGAACAGGAGCCGCGACGACCGTTAAACAGAGACAGTCCTGATCCTGAGTCGCGGTGGGTCGATGGACTTCGCCTGGTTCTCGCACAAGGAAGTCTCCGGCGCGATAGGTACCTTGCTCGTCGGAAAACGCCCCTTCCAGAATCAGTGTCACCTCTTGCCCGTGATGGTCGTGTTCGACCACCCGTCCGCCTTTACGAATCTTATGCAGGCACACTTCGTACTTATCCTGCCCACTTTGCAGATTCGCTTGTCGCAAAGAGGGCGAAATGGCCTTCCAGCGCAGCTCTCCGGTGTTATCTAACAGCTTGGACACAACAGGGGGAAAACGCTTGGACTTAACGTGTTTAGCGCTGTCGACTTCAGCGTCTTCGTCGCTGCGCGCGTCTGAGCTGGCCGTCGGTAACGTATGGATACGCTTCATCAACGCGGCAAAACTGGCCGCGTTGTCGTCGTCCACCGTGGTCTCCGACTCCAGCATGGCGGAGCCGATTAAATTCAGCTGCGACAGTTTGGTCCTGCACTGAGGGCAGAGGCTAAGATGGGCCTTCACGGCGATCGCCAGCCCCCGGTCCAGAGCACCGGCGGAGTATTCGGTTAACAGATTGTCGTCTGGATGAAAGTGAATCACGTTACTACCTCAACGAACCTCTAGCGTGGCTTGCAAACGCTTGATGCCCAATCTCACTCGTGACTTCACAGTGCCGAGTGGTAATTTTAATTCTTCTGCTATCTCTGAGTGTGACTTACCTTCCATGTAGACCTTGGCAAGACACTGGCGTTGCTCCGCCGGCAAGTCGGTAAGCAGGCTGTGGACCTGCTGTTGCGCGCGGTGCTGATGGAGATAGACAAAAGGTTGGTGGGTGTCGTCTTCATCCCAGATGTCTTCCGTGGTCAGCGCTTCAGTGCGCGCGTCCTGCCGGGCGTGCTTACGCAAGAAATCAATGCGTGCATTCCGGGTCAGGGTGAATATCCATGTGCTCGCCGCAGCCTTGCTGGAATCATAGCTGTGGGCCTTGAGCCACACCTTGGTCATGATCTCCTGCACGAGCTCCTCCGTCGTATCCACGGAGAGCGCGCCGCCGTTGGCGATCAGGAAATTGCGGATCAGGGGCCGAAAGTGCGCATGAAGGCGCGCGAAAGCCTGCTCGTCCTGATGCTGGCCCACGGCTTCTAACAGCTGCGACCAGTGTCGCGTGCTGTCTTTGGTGCCGGGCGTTGTGTCTTTCATCGCGGCTCGAATCATTGTCTGGCGTGTCCTGAAAGCTTAACAGTTATTGGGATGAATCCATACCCGCTTGTACGGAGTGCGAATAAGCTCGGATCACTGGAACAATAGTGAAATCCACTGGGCTGTCGCTTGCGTAAAATCAGGCAGGTTTCGTTCAAAGGACACAGTCAATGACCACTCAAGCCCTGCAGCGTTTTTACAGTGACTTTAACCGTGCGGATATGGGCACCTTGGAGCGTCTATATGAACAGGACGCGGTGTTTCGCGATCCCGCGCATTACGTGAAGGGGCGGGATGCGATTCGACGGTATTTCGAGCAGAGCCGCAGTGGTCTCCTTCGCTGTGAGTTTGAGTTCCACCGGGTGCTCGAAGCCGATCAACAATGCGCGATGGAGTGGTCAATGCACTTCTCTCACCGCAGGCTGCGCGGTGGCAAAGAGCTGGTGGTTGCGGGATGCAGCATTCTGACCTACAACGCCGACAGCGGCCGAGTGCAGTACCACAGCGATTATTTTGATCTGGGCGCCATGCTCTATGAGCATATCCCCTGTGTCGGGGCGCTGGTGGCGTCGATGAAGCAACGCATTGGTGGGGCGGCGCCGTGAAGCGGGTGCAGAACAAGAGTGTCTGGCTTGTTGGAGCAAGCTCCGGTATTGGCGCTGCGCTCGCCGCCAAGCTTGCTCAGGAGGGCAACTTTGTTTACGTAAGCGCTCGAAATGCCACCGCGTTAGACACACTCGCAAGCGAATACCCCGGGCAGATCGTGTCCTTGCCAGCAGATATTTCTGACGAAAAGAGTCTCTGTGCTTTACGTGAAGCGCTTCTCGCCAAAACAGATTGTCTGGACTACTTCCTCTACTGCGCGGGTTACTGCGAGTACGACGACGGGCCAGACCTCGATATGGATATGTACTACACCACCTTCGAAGCGAATTTTTTCGGGGCCTTGCGGTGTCTGAAAATTGCGCTGCCTTTGCTTCGCAGAGAGGGCGGTTGCGCCGCCTTGGTGAGTAGTCTTGCCGCAACGGTGCCGTTTCCCCGCGCGGAAGCCTACGGTGCATCCAAAGCCGCGTTGGAATACTTTTTAGATGTATTGCAGATGGACCTAAAAGGCTCGGGCGTGGATGTGATCAAGATTCAACCCGGCTTTGTGGATACACCGATGACGGCCCAGAATGATTTCCCCATGCCCTGGCTCATCAGTGCTGACGAAGCCGCTGAACGTATTTTGCAAGGGTTAGCGCGCCGACGTCGCGTTATTGACTTCCCTTGGCAGCTCAGTACCCTCCTTAAAAGCTTTGCGCACGTGAAGCCACTTTGGTCGGCGATTGCCGTACGCCGCTTCCGGCGGGCACACATTTAAGATATTAGGAACAGATACATGAACATCGCCGTCATTGGTTCGGGGATTTCCGGATTGAGCGTGGCTCACTATCTGAGCGCCGACCACGAAGTCCATGTCTTTGAAAAAGCGTCTCGGCTGGGCGGCCACACGGCCACCATAGATGTGGAGGATGAGCGGGGCGTGTTGCAGATCGATACCGGTTTTATTGTATACAACACGCGCACCTATCCCAATTTTGTGCGCTTGCTTGATCAGTTGGGTGTGGACACTCAGGAAAGCTCCATGAGTTTCAGTGTCAGTCAGCAGGACGGTGGCTTCGAGTACGCGGGTAATTCGCTCAATTCGCTGTTTGCCCAGCGACGCCACCTTGCCAGCCCCCGGTTTTGGCGCATGCTCTCTGACATTGTGCGTTTTAATAAAGAAGCCGAGAGAGATCTGCACAACGGCTTGATCAGTAATGCAATGACTCTCGGTGAGTATCTGACCATTGGCGGCTATTCGGATGCCTTTGTTGAGTGGTACCTGCTGCCGATGGGGGCGGCGATATGGTCGACGTCGTCGTCGGATATGTTGAACTGTCCGCTCATGTTTTTTATTCGCTTTTTTAGCAACCACGGATTGTTGAGCGTCTTCGATAAGCCCAAATGGAGAGTGATCAAGGGCGGCTCTGCGGCATACATCCCGAAGCTTATTTCTCGTTTTGAACACCGCATTCATTTGAACGCGAATATCCTTTCCGTTCGCAGCAATGACAGCGGTGCGTCATTGCACTTTGCGTCGGGTCGTAAAGAGGAGTTCGACCACGTGGTGTTTGCCTGTCACAGTGATCAGGCACTTGCGCTGATTGCCGAGCCCAGCAAAGAAGAACGTGAAGTGTTGGGCGCGATTCCCTATTGCGAAAACGATGTGATTTTGCACACCGATACGGCGATGATGCCGCGTTCTCGTCGAGCGTGGTCGAGTTGGAACTATCGCCTGGGTGCGACGGACGCGCTTCCCGTGCTGACCTATCATATGAATCGTTTGCAAAACTTATCGAGCGACACAGAGTATTGTGTATCGCTAAATGCAGAAGCGCAGGTAAATCCCGAAAAAATCCATAGCCGATATCGCTATGCACATCCGCAATTTACGCTGGCGTCGGTAGACGCTCAACAACGATGGGCGTCGATCAATAATCGCAGGCATTTGTCGTTTTGCGGAGCCTATTGGGGCTACGGTTTTCATGAGGACGGGCTTGTCAGTGCATTGCGAGTGGCAAAAGCCCTGGGCGTGGAGTGTTAGGTGGTTCCACAGCACAGTGCACTCTATCGGGGTGAGGTCTTTCATCAGCGTCGTCACCCTAAGCTGCATCAGTTTCGCTACCCGCTCACCTTATTGTACGTCGACGTCGATGAGATCGATGCTGTGCTCAAACTGCATCCCTTCGCGTCGCGAAACAGGTGCTCTCTATTGCGTTTCCGTCGCGCGGACTTTCATGGACATTCATCCGAGAGTATTAAGTCTGCCGTATATAAGACGGTAAGAGATCAGGCAGATATTGTTCTCAAAGGTCCGGTTAGGGTGCTCGCGCATTGGCGCTGTTTTGGTTTCAACTTTAATCCCCTTACAACGTATTATTGTTTTGACGAGGGTGGGGAAAAACTTGTTGCGATTGTCGCTGAGGTGACGAACACGCCTTGGCTTGAGCGCCATCCCTATGTGTTGCGGGTGAACACCGATGGAAGCGTTTGTACCCAGTTCGATAAAGGGATGACCGTCTCTCCTTTTCATCCACTGGACATGACCTACCACTGGAAAAGCAATGTCCCGGCGGACCACTTGAACATTTGTATTGCGAACGAGTGGCGCGGTGAGACCGTGTTCCAAGCGCGACTGGCGCTGCGTGCCGAGCCTTTAAGTCGACACGCGTTGAATCAATATCTCTTTTCTCTTTCGGGTAATCCTCTTAGAGGTGTGATGGCGATTTATTGGCAGGCCGCACGCTTGATGGCAAAGCGCATCCCTTTTCTGGGTAAGGCGCAGCGTCCGGCCAGCGAAGCTTAAAGGATAGTGATTTTGGGTATGAAACAAATACTTCCGGAGAACGTTGCACAGGCGACAGCGTATCCTTCCAGCGGAACAGACATGTCCGGGCTTGACCTCCGTTTTAGAGCGCTCTTGCTGTCACGGCTTAAGCATTTGAGGCACGGGCGGCTAGTCATTCGCCAGGGCCTCCAAGCCTGGCATTTTGGCAATAGTGACCTTGCCTCCGTCGAAGTTATCGTTGTGGAACCGCGTTTTTATCGCAGTGTTGTGTTGGGTGGCGCGACCGGTGCAGGGGAGGCCTATCAGAGAGGTGAATGGTTGTGCAGCGACCTCGTTGGCCTTATCCGCATCGTCGTTCAAAACGCATCGGTGCTGGAGAATATGAACTCGGCATTGAGTTCAGCAAAGCGCCTTTTTGACAGCCTTAAAGATAGCCTGCGCCCCAACAGTTTGACGGGAGCCAGATCCAATATTGCGGCGCACTATGATCTCAGTAACGCGTTCTTTTCTCTGTTTCTCGACAGCAATCTCATGTACTCAGCGGCGCTCTATCCCAGCCAAGATGCCACACTTGATGAGGCTTCTGAGCTTAAATGTCGTGCCGCATGTGAGAAGCTTCAGCTCACAGAGCAGGACCACCTCCTGGAAATTGGTACGGGCTGGGGGGGGATGGCTCTTTACGCTGCTCGTCACTATGGCTGTCGAGTCACCACCACGACCCTGTCTCGCGAGCAATACGAATATGCCGCGCAAAGAGTGTATGAAGAAGGGCTCGAGGAGCGTGTAACCGTCCTGAACAAGGACTATCGGGAACTGGAAGGCAGCTACGACAAACTCATTTCCATTGAAATGATCGAAGCCGTTGGCCATCGTTATTTTAAACAGTTTTTTGGCAAATGCGCCCAGCTCTTAAAGTCAGATGGCCTAGCCTTGATTCAAGCGATCACGCTGTCTCACACGCGCTTCGAAAAAGAAAAAAACCGCAGCGACTTTATTCGGAAATGCATTTTCCCAGGGGGCTGCCTGCCTTCTTCGGAAGTGATCATCGATGGCTTGCGTGGTGCGGGTGCATGGCAGCTTGTGAATCTCGAAGATATGACGGCACACTACGCTCGGACACTCTCGGATTGGCGAGAGCGTTTTTTAGGGGTGTTGCCTGAGGTACGTTCGCTCGGGTTTGACGACGACTTTATTCGGATGTGGGATTTTTATTTGGCCTATTGCCAAGCCGGCTTTGAAGAGAGGGAGATCTTTACCGTTCAGTTGGTGTTTTCAGGTTCTCGCTGGAGAGGGATTTCGTCACCACAGCTCGCGTACTGAGCGGGGAAGTGCCACAGGTCGGGGCTGTCAAAGGGGACATCGTCAGGCAGTGTCGGATTGCAGATGAAAATTTTTCTCCTGCCCTCGATATTGAGGCCGTCCAGCGCACGGCGGATGTCGGGGTCGTTGTAGAAGAGCTCTTCGTAGCGCCCCGATTCCAATAATTGCACTAAACCCGTTTCCAATCGCTCTGCGAGTAAATCATTATCCGGAGCGATAAAAAAGTAAACGGGCATTGGGTATATCAGCACGATATACGGATCAACCACCACACCTTTATCCGCATGCAGCTCGGCTTCAGGCAGCGCTTCATTGAAGCCACGAGAGAGCACGTCGAAACGTCCTGCTGAAAGCATCTTAAATAACAGGTCATAGTGATTGGCGGTGATGACCGTAAAACCGTTGGCTCTGAGAATATCGGTGTCTGGCCAGCTCGTTCCCAGCCCGAAGAGAAATCCGCGCAGATCTTCTACCGACGTTACTTCTTTAAGAAGGTCAGGGTGCTCGCTGCTAACGATCATAATGCGATGCCCCATCAAGCCTCTGAGAAGGGGAAAGCGAATAGGGCGCAGGCTGGCCTCTCTGGTGACCGATGTCGATGCCCAATTCAAGCTCAGTCCGTTGTTTTGTCGGATCATGATGGCAATTCTGGACGAGGATAGGCGCTGTTCGATGGCCCTAAGTTCACAAGGCCCGTAGCGTGCTTCGGTGACGCGCAGAAGTTCTGGCAAGAGCGTTAGAAAAAACTGGTTGTGAACCAGTTTGGTGGGCTCCTGCAAGGGAATCAGCAGCTGAGGGATATCGGAGTCCGGCACCTTGATGCAGGCCGAAGACGCGGCACTCCACAGCAAAGAGGCGGCAAGCAGCAGGTGCGCGACAATATTCAGGCTTCGAGTAGGGGGGCTGCACGTCATATTATTCTGTATGAGGCTAAATCTGTATGACCTTTCCAGTTTAGCCTATCTGCTTGGTTTCTACGACGCCGAATATCCCACCCGACCCCAGCGAGCATCTCTACCCGGTACGGAAACCTCCTGAACAACGTCGTTCACGTCGCCGGAGACTCTGGCGTCCGGGTATGAAAGTATTTTATTATTTAAAACCAGCTCAGGCATCGGATCAAGCTTGGGGCAAAATAAAAATAATGAAGCATAAGTGAAGCCGGTTAAGGAGAATTCCATGAGCTCGCGTTTGGCCGTTTGGCTGCTGCTCTCCCTATTATGCGTCGCCTGCGTGCAAAGCCGGCATTCCAGTCCCCCCAGCGCTTGGCATGATGCGGTCACCTTGAGACAGGTCTCCTTAGATGAGCGAGCGTGGGCCGGCAGCTCGGTCAACGTACTGGGCGGCGTTCGTCAGACTCTGTTCACCGACGGCATCACTCAATATGCGGGCTACTACGATGCGGATGCGACACTCGTGCTGGCCAAGCGGCGTCTCGGTGACGACGTCTGGCAGCACCAGCGGACACGCTTCACAGGGCATGTCGATGATGCGCACAATCATATCAGCCTCGTTGTGGACGGCTCTGGGCGCCTGCACGTTGCCTGGGACCATCACAACTCGCCTCTGCGTTATGCCGTTGCGGCATCGCCGGACAGCTTGGATGTGTCTCAGGTGCCGATGCTGGGGGTGAATGAATCTTCAGTGACGTACCCTCAGTTTTATCGCTTGCCCGATGGTGATGTGCTGTTTCAATACCGCGATGGCGGTTCGGGCAATGGTCGACTGGTACTGAACCGTTTCGACCACCTAAACGGGACCTGGCAGCGGCTGCACGACAATGTGCTCGACGGCCAAGGTCAGCGCAACGCCTACTGGGACATGTATGTCGATCGGCGAGGTGGCTTGCACCTGGCGTGGAACTGGCGCGAGTCGCCCGATGTAGCGACTAACCATGATCTGTATTACCTGCATTCAGGTGACGGTGGGCAAAGCTGGCAAACCGAGGCCGGTAAGGCCGTGTCCTTGCCAGTGCGTGCTGATTCGCTCGCGCCCGTGGTCGACATCCCTCAGCAGCATAATTTGATGAATCCGCCTGTTGTTGCGGCAGACCATTTCGGACGCCCCTATCTCGCCAGCTATTGGAGTGCCGAAGCGGATGCGGTACCGGCCTGGCAGGTTTGGCATTTTCGCGATGGGGGCTGGAATGCGTATGTTGTTCCCCCTCAGCATGAACATTTTCGACTCCAGGGCCACGGCACTCGGCGCCCACCGATTTCGCGGGCGGCCTTACTGGTTGAATCCAGTTGGCACGATAGCTGGTTTCATCTGCTCTATCGGGATGACGCCCATGGCCTGCTCGTTGCGTCCGCGACAGAGCTGGGTGCGCAGGAGCCGCAGTGGCAGTGGACACGCTTACCTGCTGGCGAGCTCGGGGGCTGGGAGCCTTCCTATGACCCGCAATTATGGATGCGTATGGGGCAGTGGCAAGCGCTCGCGCAGAGTGTTCAGCAGCAGGACGGGGTGGATCAGAACGCACCGCGTCATGCCGCACCGATTAACCTGCTGATATGGAGCCCAAACTGGGAGCGCCATCAGGTGATGAGCCCCAGCCCGACACGCAAGGTGGCCCCTCCTGGTATCGAGCTTCCTTCAAGGGCGAGTGTGGTTGAGTACGCTTCAAAGGTGGCGCATTGGCAATGGGCACATCAACCTCCCGGCTGGAATTATCACCCGCGCGCCTGGGCCATGGCGCCGTTGTATATCGGCAGCCTGATGTACGCTGAACAAAGTCAGGATAGCGGCTTGGAAAACACCGTATGGGCGCGGGCGGCTGCCAATCTATGGCAGCCTCATGACCGGGTGTATGACGCGGACGACTACGTCGTGTCGCAAGCCTATCTGCGCCTGTATCTGCGGCACCCACAGCCAGAGATGCTGGCGCCGACGTTGGCGAGACTGGATGACATACTGGCGAACCCGGCGGGCACGTCAATGGATTGGGGCAGCCCAGGTGCACGGGATAGGTGGACCTGGAGCGATGCGCTGTACATGGGGCCGATGACCTGGCTTCTCGCTTGGCACATCACAGGCGACGAGCGCTACCTCGACTTTATGACACAGGAGTGGTGGGCAACCAGTGAGCGTTTGTACCGCGATACGCTGGGGCTGTATTTCCGCGATGAGAGCTATCTCGATTTACGTGAACAAAATGGCGCGACCATTCATTGGGCGCGGGGTATTGGTTGGTCCTTTGCGGGTTTGGCGCAGGTGCTTCAGTGGCTCCCTGAGGATCACCCTCAGCGCGCGCTGTTTATGCAGCAGTACAAAGAGATGGCGGCGGCCTTTGTGGCAGCGCAGCAGGATGACGGGCTATGGCGGCCGGGTTTACTCGACCCACAAACCCATACCGCACGTGAGACCAGCGGCAGTGCCTTCGCCATGTTTGCTTTGGCAACCGGGGTTGCAGAGGGTTGGTTGGTGACTGAGCACGAGCGCGAAGCGGCGCTGCGAGGTTGGCACGCACTCTGTGAGAGCGTCACGGCCTCAGGCAAGTTGCGAGAGGTTCAGCCCATTGGTGCAGCACCCTATGGCTTTGATCCGGAAAACAGTGAGCCGTTCGCCAGCGGGGCGTTTCTCATGGCGGCTTCGGCACTGCTTCAGTGGGCGCTGCCTGAGTGACGCGGCGGATTCTACAGCGCTGGTTTTAAGGGCTTCTAGTCAAAAGAACAAAAAGCTATAAAAATCGCGAGTGTTTACAGGTGATAAAGGTTGTATATATGAAATGTTTCGCCTAACATGGCATCAAATCCAATCACATAATTAGAATAAAACGATGAACTGGGCGAACCTCCCGACAATTCTGGCGTGCCTCTCGCTGTGTATTCTCGCGTCAAATGCGACCGCGGGTGGCGATGCCGAAGTACGCTCGCGGGAACATACATTGTGGTTTGCGAGCCCGGCTTCGGATTGGGAAACAGAAGGTCTACCCATTGGCAATGGTGCGATGGGTGCGGTCATTCTTGGTGGCACCGCACATACCCGTATTCAATTTAATGAAAAAACGCTCTGGACAGGCGGTCCGGGCTCGAAAGAAGGCTATGACTTTGGTCATCCATCTTCCCCTGAGGCGTATCAGCGCGCACTCGCTAAAACTCAGCAGCAATTAATCAAGAGCAGTATGAGCCCGGAGGCTGTGGCCGACGCGCTGGGTCGGGAAGTGCGCGGTTATGGGCACTATCAGAATTTTGGGTTTATTGATCTCACATTTGATCACGATGATCAGGTCGAACAGTATCGACGTGAGCTTGACCTCGATACGGCGGTGGCGTCCGTTACCTACCATCATCGTGGTGCGGAATATCGTCGGCGTTATTTCGCGAGCTACCCGGATGGCGTCATTGTGGTATTGCTCGAAACGACCGCAAAGCAAGGCTTGTCGTTTCGCGTGCGCCTGAGTGCGGACGAGGGGCGAAGCGTAAACTAT
The DNA here is from genome assembly GCA_003265435.1 of Cellvibrionaceae bacterium AOL6. Taxonomy (GTDB): domain Bacteria; phylum Pseudomonadota; class Gammaproteobacteria; order Pseudomonadales; family Cellvibrionaceae; genus Agaribacterium. The sequence goes on along the minus strand of NOXC01000009.1, from coordinate 146,193 downwards.
CACGCAACCGCGCGTAGCATCGCGATGCGGGGCGCACTTGATGATAACGGGCTGCGCTATGAAGCGCGTCTCGGTATAGACGCGCCTGGCGCTAAGTTCAGTGTCGAGGGAGAATCGCTGCGCGTAGAAGGGGCCAAGCGTGTGCTCATGACCTTGGCGGCAGCCACGGATTATGCGCCTGTTTACCCACACTATCGAGGTGAGCTCGACGGTGAGGCGCTGAAAACTCGAGTGCTGCAGGCGCTCGATAGTGGACGTGATACGTTGTTAGAGCGCCATATCGCGGACCATCAATCCCTCTACCGTCGCCTGACGCTGGATCTGTTTGATGAGGCTCCGTCTCTTTCTCTCCCGGAGCGCATGCAGCGTTACCGGGGCGAGGGCACGGCAGAGGATCGTGCACTGGAGCATTTATATTTCCAGTACGGCCGCTATCTGCTGATCGCGTCGTCGCGAGCGGGTTCGCTTCCGGCCAATCTGCAAGGCGTATGGAATCACAGTAACTTCCCCCCGTGGAACGCGGATTACCACGTCAATATCAATCTGCAGATGAATTACTGGCCTGCGCACATTGCCAACCTCGATGAAACGGCTTTACCGCTTTTTGATTTCATCGACGCATTAATTCCTTCGGGAGAAGTGGCTGCGCAAAAGCTGTTAGGCGCGCGAGGCTGGACGCTTTTTCTGAATACCAATATTTATGGTTTTAGTGGTGTCATACGTTGGCCTACGGCGTTTTGGCAGCCGGAAGCCGGCGCCTGGCTGGCACAGCATTATTACGAAGCGTATCTGTTCTCACAGGACAAAACCTTTCTGGAGCGACGAGCCTATCCTGCGATGAAGGGCGCCGCTCTGTTCTGGCTTGATGCGCTGGTAAAAAACGAACGGGGTGAATGGGTGGTCTCACCGAGTTACTCCCCTGAACACGGGCCTTTCATGGCGGGCGTGGCGATGAGTCAGCAGCTCGTGTTTGACCTCTTTCAAAATACGCGCGAAGCCGCAGCAATACTCGGTGACGATGAATTTGGCGCGCGTATTGTCGATGCGCAGTCGCGTCTGGCGCCGGGCCTGAAGGTCGGTAGCTGGGGTCAGCTGCAGGAGTGGCCGCAAGATGTGGACGACGAAAAAAATGATCACCGCCACGTCAGTCACTTGTTCGCGTTGCATCCCGGTGATCAAATCAGTACTGACAAGGAAAGTGAATATCTCCGTGCAGCTCGGGTGTCATTGAACGCACGCGGCGACGCTGGAACGGGTTGGTCGAAGGCATGGAAAGTGAATCTGTGGGCGCGTCTCCAAGACGGTAACAGAGCCTATAAATTACTGACCGAGCAGCTTAAACACAGCACTCTCACCAACCTTTGGGACAATCACCCGCCTTTTCAGATTGACGGCAATTTTGGCGCGACTGCAGGGGTCATTGAAATGCTCCTGCAAAGTCATAACGGCGTATTGGCGCTGCTTCCAGCGCTTCCGGATGCGTGGCCGGAAGGTACGCTTCGCGGTGCAAAAGCTCGAGGAAATATCGAAGTCAGTTTGCGCTGGGATTCTGGTGTCTTACGCGAAGCAGAGCTGCGGGCGGAACAGAGTCAGGCAGTGCAGTTGAAGCTGCCTGAATCCGCTGCGAAACAGTCCGTCGCGCTTTTTCAGGGTGACAATAAAGTAAAAATTCAGCGAGAGGGCCGCCGGCTTTCCGCAACGCTTACCGGTGGCGAGACTTACCGTCTGGTCGTCAGTAAATAAAGTGTCAACGTGATCGAGGCTGGCATTCCGATCACAACAGCGTGTTTTTATAGGCTCGCAGTTAGGTTTATGAAAACGAAAAAGTGCCACAAGGTGCAGTAAATAAAAATAATGGGAGTTCAGCCGTGACTAAACCACTCAAAACTCAAAGAAAACTTTGCCGTATCAAAACCTCTGCTTCCTTGCTGACGATGGCCGCCATGGGCGTGTTATCTTCAGTGGCCGTTGCCCAGGACGAATCTCAGTTGTCAGAAGATGAAGTACTTCTGGTGACGGGACAGCGAGCCAGTCTCGCGACCGCACAAGATATTAAGCGGTATTCCGACAATATCGTGGACAGTATTGTGGCTGAAGATATTGGTAAGCTGCCTGATCGAAGCATTGCAGAAGCACTTCAACGCGTTCCCGGCGTATCGGTAACGCGTTTCGATGATCCGGGCGATCCAGAACATTTTGCCGGTGAGGGTGCCGGTGTGTCCGTGCGTGGTTTACCGCAAGTGCGGGCAGAACTTAACGGCCGAGATATCTTTTCTGCGAGTGACGGCCGAAGCTTGAGCTTTGACGACGTTCCAGCAACGCTGATGGCGGGGGTGGATGTCTATAAAACACCCACTGCAGATATGGTGGAGGGGGGATTAGGCGGTATTGTTAACTTACGAACGCGTATGCCTTTCGACGACGATTCTCAAGTTGTTGCGGCCACAGTAAAGGGGAATTACGGTGATGTGATCGATGAAGTGAACTACGAAGGGTCGGTGCTTTATAGCAATAACTGGGATACTTCTATCGGCCGCTTAGGTTTTCTGATCGATCTTTCAACTTCTGAAACATCGAGTCGCGCAGATAACCTATACAATCGAGCGTTTTTCCCCCGTGATGACATTAACGAAGGTGAAACGGTTTGGGTTCCTAAGGGATCTGACTGGCGACGCAACGACTATTTCCGTGAGCGTGATGGACAGTATGTTGCGCTGCAATGGGCGCCAACAGAAAGCACTGAGCTGTATTTCACTGCGTTCCAAAGTGAGGCTAAGCGGGATTGGTATGAAAACGCATTTTTCTTGGATGCAGGTTCGTTCCCTGTACCTACCGAGGACAACGATTGGGTTTATGACAGTAACAATGCTCTAGTCAGTGGCACAATGACCGCGCCTGAAGGGATCGCACTGGGAACCAGTTCTCGAATTGCAGCGAACGAAAGTAAAACCGGCGATTTTTCGGGTGGCTTTAAATGGAGCTCTGATGCTTGGACGGTGTCGGGCGATGTGCAGCGAGTTCTATCCTCCGCGACTAGGGAGGATTACACCTTGGGTACAGTAGTTTCTCCGCAATATGTTCGTGTAGCGGACTTGAACTCTAGTTCTGGTCCGGCCATCGAAGACGTCGATAATACGCTCGCTGATTTGAGTAATTATTCCTATGGTCAGATGATGACCTTGCCAGCAGACAACGACGCGGACTCTAATGCGGCGCGCCTCGATGTGCAATACGATTTCGATCAATCAATTGTTAAGTCGGTGAAAGCCGGTGTTCGGTATTCAAAACGGAAAGCGACGAACCGGGATGGGTCCAGTTGGTCCGCGCGCGTGCAGCCGTGGAACGCTTGGACTTGGGGAGAAAATGTTCCAAGGATTAATAACGAAGACTTGGTTGAGCCTTTTAGCTACGACGATTTTCAAAGAGGTAACGCGAAAGTCCCAACCGAAGCTTGGATGTTTAATCGTGACGCGATGAATGATTTTGTTGGTTCCACCAATGCTATGATCGCTGCGACACCCCCAGCAGAGGGGTTCGAGTGGGCCACAAGCACGCCAAATTTTGAAACAGATGCAAATTTGGATTACTACGCAAACACGAATACCCAGGAAGAAAAAACGCAGGCTGCGTATGTGCGTTTGGACTTTGGTTTTGGGGAGCAAGTCAAAGGTAATATCGGTGTTCGATATGTGGAAACCGAAAACCTTGCGCGAGGACATTTCCAGTCGCCCGGTTTGCAGGTTGGGGATGGCACAATTTTCTATTTCCCTCCTCAGGATTTTAATGCCGAGAATGATTATACGAATGTCTTGCCCAGCCTGAACCTGATGTATTATCCAACTGAAGATGTGGTGTTGCGTTTTTCAGCTTCTCAAGCTATTTGGCGGCCAGAGTTTTGGCGTATGAAAGCGGTATGGAGCTTGGATACGAGTTGGGATGATTCTATTCCTGAAGAGGAGCGTCCGACAAATCCAGAAGATGTGACGCTGGATATGTTTAATTTTGATTTGAACTCAGACGAAACCAACCCTTATCTTGAACCTATGCTGGCAAATCAATTTGATTTATCTGCTGAGTGGTACTTTAACGACGCCGGCGGCATGTTGTACGGCGCTTTCTTCAAGAAGGATGTGTCGGACTTCTTCCGCACACAGAACTTGCAGCTTGACGTGTATGAACTTCCTGTTACGACGAATACTGTTGTGAATACGGGTACTGCTGACATTACAGGGTTTGAAGTGGGTGCGACGTACTACTTTGATAACTTGCCTGGTCCGTTCGACGGTTTCGGCGTAACGGCGAACTATACTTATGTAGACAGTTCTTCCGAGGTGCCAGCGAATGAAGGAACTGAGCCTGTCGATACTGATGGCAGTGTAATTACTGATCTGCCATTAGAGGGGCTTTCAGAAAATACCTACAACGTCGCTTTAATGTATGAGAAGTATGGATTTTATGCACGGTTGGCGTACAACTACAGCAGCGAGTCCTTGCAATCTATCGGGCCTAATGGCTGGAATGGAGAAGACAACAATGTTGTTTGGAAGTTGCCTGTCTTTGCCGACGAATATGGTCAGCTTGATCTATCAATGGGATATGACATCAATGAGCACTTCTCCGTGAACTTTGAGGCATACAATATTTCTCAGTCAGAAACCAAGGGGATCATGCGACAAAATGATGCCGGTGATCATACTGCGTTTGTTTACAGCCAAGATACGCGTTATGGCTTGAGTCTTCGCGTAACATACTGATGAGGCCTTTAGCCCGCCTCATCGAGGCGGGCTGTTGTAGAGGTATCGATATATGAATGCGAAAAAAATTCGTTCCTTTGCCGTTGTCGGTGGCGGGACGGCAGGATGGAGCGCTGCAGCTATTCTCGCGAATACCTATGGCGCCAAAGATGTGACCGTGACGTTAATAGAATCACCCACGCATGCACCCGTTGGCGTTGGGGAGGCGACTGTACCGGCAATTGCAAATGTTCACAACGAGCTGGGTATAGACGAGGTCGAATTCTTCAGAAGAACAAATGCGACGTTTAAACTAGGTATTCGGTTTGACGAATGGGCTAATAAAGGTACAAGTTTCTTTCATCCTTTTTCTGATTTTGGTGTCAAAATTGGTCCTGCAAGTTTTGCTTCATGTTGGTTCAGAGCGGGCGTAGACGCGGCCACTCCAGATTTGACCGAGTTTTCGTTATGTTCTGCGCTCGCGAAGTCTGGACGCTTTTCTATTCCCGATAATGGTTCTGAAAATCCGTTGGCATGGTATGGCTATGCCTACCATTTTGATGCCACGCTTTACGCTCAGTTTCTTCGTGAGTATTCGCAGAAGAGGGGTGTTGAGTGGGTCTCTGCGACTGTCGAGGGCGTTTCACAAAATCCACAATCAGGAATGATTGAATCCTTGCAGCTCGACAACGGAAGGCGAATTAAGGCCGATTTCTTTGTTGATTGTACCGGCTTTTCTTCAAGACTGCTGAACGGGGTATATCATGAGCCCTTTGAGGATTGGTCGAAGTGGCTACCCTGCGATAGAGCCTGGGTAATGCAGACCGAACAGGGTTCGACAATTCCTCCTTTCACTGTGTCAAAAGCGCTGTCAAACGGGTGGCGTTGGAAAATTCCTCTACGAAATCGGGTAGGAAACGGCTATGTTTTTTCAAGTGCATATCAAAGCGAAGAGGATGCGCTTGTTGAGTTTGAAAAAGAAGTAACGGAAAATCGAACGACCGAGCCGAGGTTAATTCGATTTAGTACGGGTATGCGGCCGCGTTTTTGGGTGTCCAATTGTGCTGCGGTCGGTCTTTCGAGTGGCTTTTTGGAACCGCTTGAATCGACTAGTATTTCTTTGATGCACACGGGCATTGCGAAGATTATTGCTCACTTGCCGGATCTGCATCTTTTGGATGAGGCGAGAGCGAGAGCGAATGAACTGAATAGAATGGAATTCGAGCGAGTGCGCGATTTCATAATTCTACACTATATCAGCTCGAAGCGTTCGGATTCCCTGTTTTGGCGAGATCGTCGTGTGTCTAGTGTACCGACGGAGTTGCAAAATAAGATTGCGGCTTTTCAGTCGACTGGCGACATACTTTCTTTCGAGATGGAATCGTTTCGTGATCCAAGTTGGCATGCCATGTATGCAGGTTTCGGTTATCTCCCTCAAAACTTTTCTCCTGATGTGGTCAACGTCCCGCCAGAGCTTGTGCAGAGGGCTATGGATGGGTGTAAGCGAGCCATTGATGCGGCCGTCATTCATGCGCCAGAGCACAAGGCTTTCTTGCAGGAAATGTTAGGCTCAGAAATTTAATAACGATGACCTCGGATATTGAAATGTCTTTTAGAAACTTGTGTTGTGTTGTTTTTCTTTCCTTCGTGTCTCTGTATGTAGAGGCAGCCAAACCCATTCCCGAACTCGTGACTCAAAACGGCCGACATGCGCTCATGGTGGATGGTGCGCCCTGGTTGATATTGGGTGCTCAAACCAATAACTCCAGTAATTACCCCGCAGCGCTAAAAGAGGTATGGCCTGTCGTAGAGCAGGTGCACGCGAACACGGTTGAAATCAATGTGGCGTGGGAGCAGATAGAGCCGCGAGAAGGAGAGTTTGATTTTTCCTATATAGATTATCTATTAAAAGATGCACGCAAGCACAATGTTCGCCTGATCTTGTTGTGGTTTGCGACTTGGAAAAACAACGCGCCTCACTATGCTCCTGCGTGGGTAAAGCTGGACGATGCTCGTTTTCCCAGGGTGACGCTGAAGGACGGCAGTACCCTGAATTCTCTTAGCCCAGTACATCGTTCCACGCTCGAAGCCGATAAGAAAGCCTTTGTTGCAATGATGCAGCACTTAAAGAAGGTCGATAAGCAGCGCACTGTCATTCTGGTTCAAGTTCAGAACGAGGTGGGGACCTATGGTGCTGCGCGAGATTATTCCGAGGCGGCGCAGGCGCTGTTTGATGCGGCGGTACCAGAGGCGTTAGTAAGCGGCTTGGAACGCGAACCTGGCACTTGGTCTGAGGTCTTCGGTGAGGATGCTGATGAGTTCTTCCACGCATGGCACATCGCGCGCTATTGCGATGAAATAGCAGAAGCAGGGAAGGCCGCGTACCCCTTACCGATGAATGTCAATGTGGCCCTACGAAACCCTTTCAATCCGGGTAAACCGGGGCAATATTCAAGCGGTGGCGCGACCGATAATGTGATACCTGTGTGGAAAATCGCAGCACCTCATATCGACATGATTTCGCCCGATATTTATTTTCGTGATTATCGCACGGTAAAACGTGTGCTTGAACTCTATGCGCGAGAGGACAACCCCCTGTTTGTTGCTGAAATCGGTAACGACCAGCCGTATGCGCGCTACCTCTTCGAAACTCTGGGGCATCAAGGTATTGGCTTCGCGCCGTTTGGGATGGATACCACAGGGTATACCAACTACCCGTTGGGCGCGCCAGGCTATACCGAGGCGGAATTTGAAGTGTTCGCCGAAGTCTATCGCGTCATTGCGCCTTGGGCTCGGGAGTGGGCTCGCCTGAGTTTCGAGGGCAAGGTTTGGGGCGTGGCTGAACCTGCGGATACCTTTGAAATGGACGAGCAGATTTGGAATGCGAAACACACCGAGAAAGACGCCGCGTCCGTTGCGAAGGACTACACCCAACGACTGGATCTGGGCCGTTGGGATGCCGAAGTGACTTACGGGCGCCCCATGTTTTGGGTTGCGCCCCCTCAGGGCAATTTCCCAGCGAAAGGCGGCGCTTTGATTGCCCAGCTTTCTGAAAATACCTTTCTGGTGAGCGGTTACCACTCCAGAGTCACTTTTTTACCGAGTGCAGAAATTGAGGGTGAGCGCACGATGACGGTCCGAGTCGAAGAGGGGTACTTTGACGAAGATCATAATTGGATTATGGAGCGGGTCTGGAACGGTGATCAAACCGATTGGGGCCTGAATTTTGATGGCAAGCCGCATCTGCTCAAAGTACAGATGGCGACTTACTGAAATACGTAGACCGAATACAATAAATACGAGGGAGAACCTATGTTTGCCAAACAGCACATGCCCAGAGCCTTGACTCTGTGTGCATTGAGCTTGGGCTTGTTCGCATGTTCGGACAAGGCCAGTGAGGACACATCTGAGGCCGCTGCATCGGCCGTGAAATTAGTGGATCGTGGTGTTGAAGTCCGGCCCAGCGCCTTGTCTGATACCGTTATCCGAGTGCTTGTCGAAGACGACGATATTTTGCGTGTGAGTGCTGCACCCGCGCAGGCACTGCCTGATGTCCAAAGCATTATGATCGTGGGTGACGCAAAAGGCGCGGACTATACCGTGAATGAAGCCGGGACGCGTGTCGTGGTGAAAACGACCGAAGTACAAGCTGACATTGATGCTGTGTCGGGTGAGATTCGTTTTCTCGATGAAACCGGCGCGTTGCTGACACAAGCGGATGCGCCCCAGTTTGCAGACGTTTTGCGTGAAACGGAAACACCTGATGCCGATTCACGTTCGATTCGTCAGTACTTCAGCCGAGAGACGGATGAGGCGTTTTACGGGCTCGGTCAGCATCAGAATGGACAGGTTAATCTCGCTGGAGAGAATGTTTACCTGACCACCTTTAATCTGATCATTACGATTCCCTATTTGTTGAGCTCCAACGACTATGCCATTCTGTGGGACAACAATGCAGACTCCCGTTTTGGCAATCCGAATGCGCCTGTCGACCTCAACGCCACTTTGTCCCTGTACGATGCCGAAGGTAAATCGGGCGGGCTGACGGCCAGCTATTACGACGGTGATACCTTGTTGCTGCAGCGTGTGGAAGACCATATCAACTATCAGTTTCTGAGTCATGCGAGCGTGCGCGAAGTGCCTTTCCCCGAAGAGGTCAAAGACGCGGCTGATCTTCGTATTGTGTGGGAAGGCAGTATTGAAAGTGAGACGGCAGGTACGCATGAAATTTTGATGTACAGCAGTGGTTACGCAAGCCTGGACCTCGCCGGTGAGGAGGCGCTGAACCGCTGGCGCATGAATTGGAACCCGTGGTTCCATCCGACACCAGTCGAGATGAAAGCCGGCGAGAAAGTGCCCTTCAAACTCACTTGGCAGCCGCAGGGCGGCTACATTCGGGTCTTGCATCAGGCGCCGATGGCCGAGCTGGAAAGTAAACACGCTTTTGCGTCCGATACCGCCAAAATGGTGGACTATTACGTGGTCGTTGGTGATGATAAAGACGAATTGATTGCGGGCTATCGTCAACTGACCGGTAAGTCCGTCATGTTGCCTCGTTGGGCCTACGGGTTCTGGCAGAGTCGCGAACGTTACAAGTCTCAAGACGAATTGCTCGCGGCACTGCAGGAATATCGCGACCGCCAAATTCCCATCGATAACATCGTACTCGATTGGTCATACTGGCCTCAGGATGCTTGGGGTAGTCATGACTTCGACAAAACCTACTTCCCTGACCCTCAGGCCATGGTCGATAAAGTGCATGAAATGAATGCACAGATCATGATTTCAGTGTGGCCCAAATTCTATCCAGAAACCGATAACTATAAAGCCCTCAACGAAAAGGGCTACATGCTCAATAGAAATATCGATGAAGGGAATTTGGACTGGATTGGCAAGGGTTACCTGAATGCCTTCTACGATGCCTACAACCCAGCCGGCCGCGAGATGTTCTGGCAGCAAATGCATGAACACCTGAATGTTTTGGGTTTTGATGCGTGGTGGCTGGATGCGGTAGAACCGGATATTCATTCCAATGTGAGCTGGATAAAACGTAAGGAATTGATGAGCCCGAACTACCTGGGTACAGGTGCAGAAGTATTCAATGCTTACGCGGTGCCGCATGCAGAAACCATGTACCAGGGGGATCGTGCTGAATCCCCGGATACGCGCGTATTCATTCTGACTCGCTCAGGCTTTGGCGGTATTCAACGCACTGCGTCGGCGATCTGGAGTGGCGATATTGTCAGCCGCTGGTCCAACTTGCATGAGCAGATTGCGGCAGGTGTCGGTACAGCGATGGCGGGTGTACCCAATTGGACATTCGACATCGGTGGCTTTACCCCTGAAGATCGCTACCGCTATTTCGATGGCAAAGTGGTCGGACACTACGCGGACATGGATCCGGCTCAGCAGGATGAATGGCAGGAGCTGAATGTACGTTGGTTCCAGTTTGGCGCCTTCGTTCCTCTGTTCCGCTCTCACGGCCAAAACCCGTATCGAGAAATTTTTAACATCGCGGATGAGGGCAGCGAAGTCTATGACAGCATGGTGCATTACACCAAGTTGCGTTACCGGTTGATGCCCTACATTTATTCCCTCGCGGGGGACATGTATCACAAAGACGGTACCTTGATGCGCGGTCTGGCCATGGATTTCCCTGGTGATCGAGCTGCAGCAAGTCTGAATGACCAATATATGTTTGGTCCCGCTTTCCTGGTCAGTCCAGTATATGAATACGGCGCACGCAGTCGAAAAGTGTATTTGCCTGAAGGGGCAGACTGGTACAATTTCGACAGCGGTGAGCGTCTTGAGGGCGGTCAACACGTAGAGGTATCCGCACCGCTTGGACGTATGCCGTTGTTTGTAAAGGCGGGTGCCATTGTGCCGACTGGCCCTGCGATACAGCACACGGATCAGAGTTTGAATGCCGATCTCACGATCAATGTTTTTGTCGGAGCGGACGGCGCATTCTCATTGTATGAGGACGATGGCCGTAGTTATGACTATGAGAACGGTGAGTACTCTCGTATTCCATTTTCATACGATGATGAGGCGGGCGTTCTGAAAATCGGTGCACGTGAAGGGGCATTCCCTGAGATGGCAGAAACGCGTACGATACACCTTCGTTGGGTTGTACCTGGTCAGAAAGGACTCGGCAATTTTGAGCAGAGTATTACGCAAACCTTGACCTACAGCGGTGCCGAATTAACGTTGCAACGCCCTTAAATAGTATTTTAAAACATGTATGTTGCCGGGAGGGCTAAACCCTCCCGGATGCCGAACACCGAAAGTGAGGTGTTCGAGCGCGGCGCTACGACGCCGCGCGTGATAACGATTCGACCTGTCCTTAGAAAAAATAACAAAGTGGGAAGGGGTAACAGATGACCGATAAAACGATGACGGCTGATGTCGCTATGTCACGCTCAAGGCAGGCCGCGACACGCTATGTGTTTCCGCTGTTCCTTGTCATCAGTTTGTTTTTCTTTGGGGTGTCGCAAACAATCTCAACGACATCCTCATTGTTCAATTCAAAAAAGCCTTTTCACTCACAGACTTCCAATCCGGGCTCGTTCAGAGCGCTTTTTACTTCGGTTATTTTTGTCTGTCCGTCCCGGCCGCATTGTTGATGCAGCGCTTGGGCTATAAAGCCGGGGTGGTGTTTGGACTCTTGCTTTACGCTGTGGGCGCACTCCTGTTCTACCCTGCGGCACAACAGCAGAGCTACCCTTTCTTTCTTATGGCGCTGTTTGTTATCGCCAGTGGCCTCGCCTTTCTCGAAACCTCGGCGAACCCATTGATTGTCGCGATGGGAGACCCATCCCAGGCCGCGCGCCGGCTTAATTTTGCTCAGGCCTTCAATCCCCTGGGAACGATTATGGGCGTGTATATTGGCCGGGAATATATTCTCTCGGGTGTGGAGCACAGTGAGGAGGCGCTCGCATCGATGTCGCCAGAGGCGCTTTCGGCGTACTACCAATCTGAAGTGCTTGCCGTTCAAGGGCCCTATTTGGTTATTGCCTGTGTGGTCTTAGTATTTGCTGCGATGGTCTTTGTGACGCGGTTTCCTGCGGTTGCGAACCGGGATGGTGGAAGTGCTGCAGGTCGGCCCAGTGATTATATTCAGCTCGTTAAAAACCCTCGATTCATGTCGGGTGTGCTTGCCCAGTTTTTGTATGTGGGTGCACAGGTTGGGATTTGGAGTTACATGATCCGCTACGGTCAATTCGCCGTGCCAGGTACAGGTGAAAAAATTCTGGCGGATTACCTGTATTGGTCGCTCGTGGCGTTTTTGGTTGGGCGCATCGTGGCGACCTTGCTCATGCAGCGCATTGATGCGGCCAAATTGATGACCGTATTTGCAATGGCGAATGTGCTTCTGTGCGTAGTAGCAGTGGCATCGCCAGATCAATTGGGGCTGTACGCGCTTGCCGCAACCAGTTTTTTCATGTCGTTAATGTTTCCGACGATTTTTGCCCTCGCCATTCAACCGCTTGGCCCGCTTACCAAGGCGGGGTCTTCGCTGCTGGTCATGGCGATTATTGGGGGCGCCGTGCTCACGCTTTGCATGGGCGCATTGTCTGATACCTTTGGCATGCCCACGGCGATGCTGGTGCCCTTGGCCTGTTTTGTTTACATCGCGCTCTACGCATGGCGCCGCCGAGGTGTGCAATGATCGACGCACATCAACATATCTGGCGTATCACGCGTCCGGAGTGTCAGTGGCCGACATCGGATCTGGCCGCCATTTATAAAGACTTCGACTACGGTGACTACCTTCTTGAAACCTCGCACCTGCCGTTGGCGGGGTCGGTTCTGGTTCAGTCTCAAGAAGCGGATGCCGACACGGATTTTTTGCTGGGCGTCGCGGCTCACACTCCTGCAGTGCTCGGGGTGGTGGGCTGGGTCGATCTCAGTGACGCGTCAGCGGCAAAACGTATCCAGGCCCTGTGCGCCGCGCACCCCAAACTCTGTGGGCTCAGGCCTATGCTGCAGGGCATCACAGATACTGCGTGGCTGCTCACAATGCCTCGAACGGAGGCTCTGTCGGCTATGGCTGAGCAGGAGCTCGTGTTTGACGCGCTGATACAGCCTCGACATTTGCCTGTGTTAGTTGAGTTCGCTCGTAAACACAAATCGCTGAGGATCGTGATCGACCACGCGGCCAAGCCCGCTATTCGCGATTTGCAATGGGAGGATTGGCGCAGGGGGATGGATGCGTTGGGGCAATGCGACAACGTATACTGTAAGATCTCTGGATTGCTCACCGAAGCCCAGATTGGCCAGGTCGGTCGAGCAGAGTGCTTCCAGCCCTATGTGTCTGCCGTGTGGGACAGCTTTGGTATTGATCGCTGTCTCTGGGGGAGTGACTGGCCTGTGGTCAATCTGGTTTCGAGCCTGGAGGCCTGGCATCGGCTTTCGGCATCTCTTTTGGAGGCCTACTGTTCCCAACGTATCGGCATGGATGCGGCACGCTGCGCGGATCGCCTGTTCGATCGAACAGCGCGAGAGGTGTATCAATTGGGACAAAAAATGCAGTAATACAACGATAAAGCAATGAAGACTTGAGCTATGGCAAACGAAGATTCGGAGCGTCGGTATAAGGCGCCCGCCCTGGAAAAAGGGCTGGATATCCTAGAGTTACTCGCACGGGAAGGCGAGGTCATGACCACCTCTCAGATCGCCAACAAATTAGGGCGCTCTGTCAGTGAGTTATTCCGCATGGTGCTGACGCTGGAGGCGCGTGGTTATATTTCGCAGGAATCCGGCCGCGAAGGTTACGGGCTGACGAACAAAATGTTCATGCTCGGACTGACGCAAACGTCTACCCGAACCATGATTGAACTCGCACTGCCGGAGATGAAAGTACTGGCCGAAGAGGTTGGGCAAAGCTGTCACCTCACCGTCGCGTCCAATGAGGAAATCGTCGTTGTCTGCCGGATGCAGAGCCCCCGTGAAGTGGGTTTTGCGACACGCGTAGGCTATCGCCGTCCTATCATCGGATCGACGTCAGGCATCCTGCTGGTGGCGTTCAGTCATCCGGCCCGGCGCGACATCATGCTGAAGAAGCTCGCGCAGCAGGTGTCAGAGCAGGAATTCAATGAATTCCTCGGGCGCGTGGAGCAGGCGCAAGAGCAGGGCTATGTGCGAAAGCGCAGTAATTTCGTAGAGGGGATCACTGACTTGAGTGCGCCCGTATACGGGTCCGAAGGGGTTGAAGCCGCTTTGACCGTACCTTACGTGCGCTGCTTCCCGGAACTGGTCAGTGAGGACGATACTCTGGTGCGCTTGCTGGAAGCGGCTCAGACCATTTCCCAGATCTATCAACAGGAGGGCCGCTAGGCCTCCGACGCGCCGTTGATTTTACGTTAAGGTTTTTGCGCCGAGTCGTGTATTTGGCGCTTTTCTATATCAGTATGATTTTGCTAGTAATAATGTTTTTATAAATAAAATGCTTTATCATGGCAGTCAGTACGAATAATAAGGTGAAAACACATCTCGACATGGCCGCTCCCTCGCCAGGCGCCTCGCTGATATTGCCCAGATTTGGGCTTGGCACTGCGACATTGGGCAACCTTTACCAAGCAATGCCGGATACCCAGGCGGAAGCCACGCTGCGGGCGGCGCAGGCCATCGAGCTCGGATATTGGGACACCGCGCCATACTACGGATTCGGTCTCAGCGAAAAACGCATAGGCACCTACCTTGCCCAAGAGCCTGACACTGTTCCGATACTCTCAAGCAAAGTAGGGCGTGTGCTCGAGCCTTGCCGCGCTGACGGGCGCCTGCGCCACGGCTTTGCGTCTCAAGAGCCTTTTCAGCCTCGCTTTGACTACAGCTACGACGGGGTCATGCGGAGTTTCGAATCCAGCCTCGCGCGTCTCGGCGTTGATCGCATCCCGGTGCTACTGGCACACGATCTCGGTCAGCGCACGCATGGCGCCGAACATGCTCTGTACTGGCGTCAGTTTGTCGAAGGCGGTTATCGCGCGATGTGCTCACTCAAGTCTCAAGGCCTCGTGGATCTGTGCGGATTGGGTGCGAACGAGACGGAAGTGGGCTTGTTGGCGTTGAGCGAGCTCGATATTGATTGTTTCTTACTGGCGGGGCGATACAGCCTCCTGGACCAAAGCGCGGCTGAAGCTTTTTTGCCGGCGTGTGCGAGGGCGGGGGTGCAGGTCATTTTGGGGGGGGTGTTTAACTCCGGTATCTTGGTGCAAGGGCCGCAGGCGAGCACTCACTACGACTATGCCGCGCCAGATACGGCCATCCTCAAGCGCGCGGAAGCTCTGCACGCACTTTGTGCGCGCTTCGATGTGCCCCTGGCCGCCGCTGCGCTGCACTTCGTTCAACGCCATCCTGCGGTGAGCAGTATTCTGGTTGGGCTTTCCAGTGCAGAGGAAGTGCAAGCACTGGATCAATGGCGGGACGTTAACGTACCCGAAGCACTCTGGACCGCACTGCAGCACGAAGGGTTGATTGATGTGCTGGAGGCCACCGCGTGAAGCAGAATTTCATCCTCTTACACCCCGAAGACAATGTTCTGGTCTGCATCGAATCCAGTGCCGAAGGTGTGGAAGTCGACGTGGATGGCCAAGCAGTAAGGCTGCCGGCAGCGATTGAAGTCGGCCATAAAATCGCTCGTCATGCATTATACGAGGGAGACAAGGTGGTGAAGTACGGTGCGCCGATTGGCTCGATGTTGAACTCAGCCAGCCGCGGAGAGCACGTGCATTTGCACAACATGCGTAGTGATTACATTCCCAGTCATACGCGTAATCGTCGAGGGGGAGGGCCCCATGTCTGAGTGGCAAACACAAGGGTATCTTCGCGCGGATGGCCGCAAAGGCATTCGCAACATCGTTGTCGTCGCGTACTTAGTGGAATGCGCGCACCACATTGCCCGAGCGATGGTCACGCAAAGCGGGCGCGAGGATGTGCACTTAATCGGATTCCCCGGTTGCTACCCCAATGATTATGCCACCCGCATGATGGAAGCCTGCTGCACACATCCCAATGTCGGAGCGGTGCTGCTCGTTTCGCTCGGTTGCGAAAGTATGGATCGCGACGCGCTGTTGGACACCGTGCGCGCTTCGGGTCGCGAGGCCGAACTGCTGGTGATTCAGGAGCAGGGCGGGACTCGCCGAAGCCTTGCGCAGGGGCTCGGTGCGATCGAGCGTTTACGTATCGCGGCGGATGCCTGCCCTCGCGCGGCGATGTCGATGGACGAACTTGTGGTCGGCACGATTTGTGGCGGCTCAGACGGGACCAGTGGCATCACCGCCAATCCAGCGGTGGGGCAGTGCTTTGACCGGCTTGTGGCGGAGGGGGCGGCGTGTATCTTTGAGGAGACCGGTGAACTCATCGGCTGTGAACGCATCATGGCCTCGCGCGCAGTGACACCGGAGCTCGGGATCGAAATCGAAGCCAGCGTCGCCAAGGCTGAGCAGTATTACCGCACCTTGGGCTTTGGCAGTTTTGCGCCGGGCAATGCCGACGGTGGCCTCACAACCCAGGAAGAAAAATCCATGGGCGCGTATTCGAAGTCGGGAGATTCGCCGATTTCTGGCCTGTTGAAACCGGGCGATATTCCTCCTCGAGGCGGCCTGTATCTGCTGGACGTGGTCCCCGATGGGGAGCCTCGGTTCGGCTTTCCCAATATTTCAGACAACGCGGAGATTGTCGAGATGATCGCCTGTGGTGCCCATCTCACGTTGTTTACCACAGGGCGCGGTTCTGTAGTGGGCTCGGCCATTTCACCGGTCATCAAGGTCTGTGCTAACCCCAAGACCTATCGTGCGCTGAGCGACGATATGGACGTCAATGCCGGGCGGATTTTGATGCGTGAAGCGAGTCTCGCCGAAGTGGCAGAGGAGATCTATCACTGCGTGCGCGCCGTCGCGGAAGGGCAAGCCTCGGTGTCTGAAGCCCTGGGGCACCAGGAATTCATTCTTACCTACAAAGCCTTTGAACCCATCGGCCCAGCCTGTCTGCCGGCAGTGCGAAGTCGATAGAACGGAGCAGAATTGTGCGATTAAAAAATAAGGTGGCGGTGGTGACCGGTGCGGGGCAGGGCATCGGTCGCGAGACGGTCATGCGATTTGTTGAGGAGGGGGCGAAAGTCTATGCCCTGGATCTGAATGCAGAGCTGCTCCACGCTCTCAAGCAGGCATGCGCCTGTGAAACGCAGGTATTGGATGTGTGCGACCGCGCGGCCGTCGACGCCTTTGCCGCGACTTTCCCCACACTGGATATTTTATTTAACGGTGTCGGCTACGTGCATGCCGGCACCATCGAGGACTGCGCGTACGAAGACTGGCAACGATCATTTGCACTGAATGTCGATTCCATGTTTCATATGATTCAGGCGCTGTTGCCTGCCTTGCTGGCATCCGGTCAGTCCTCTGTTATCAACATGTCTTCTGTGGCGAGTTCGATCAAGGGCGCGCCGAATCGCTTTGCCTACGGCGCCACAAAAGCCGCGATTATCGGCATGACAAAAGCGCTCGCGGCGGACTATGTGACCCGCGGGCTGCGTGTGAACGCCATCTGCCCCGGCACGGTCCAAACCCCGTCACTTGAAGAACGTTTGCGGGTCACGGGTGACTACGAACAGGCACGCGCGGCCTTTGTTGCGCGTCAGCCTATGGGGCGGGTCGGGACCGCGCGAGAAATTGCGGACCTAGCGGTTTACTTGGGCAGCGATGAATCGGCATTCACGACGGGCGCTTCGCACATCATTGATGGTGCCTGGAGCAATTAACGGGTCCAAGCCCTGTTGCAAGTTACACACATCCAAATAAGAGGTAGAACATGAAACTCGTTCGTTTTGGTACACCCGGATCAGAAAAGCCGGGACTGGTCGATGAGAGCGGCACTCTACGAGATCTGAGTGCGGTTATATCCGATGTCAGTGGCGAGGCTTTGAGTCAAGCTGCGCTGGCAAAATTGGCCGCGTTGGACGCCAGCGGCTTACCGGCGGTCAGCGCCGATGTGCGTTTGGGGCCCTGTGTTGGCGATGTCGGAAAGTTTATTTGCATCGGTTTGAATTATATCGACCACTGTGAAGAAACCGGAGCGGATGTGCCCGAAGAGCCAGTGATCTTTATGAAAGCGACCAGCGCCATTAACGGACCTTTTGACCCGCTGATCAAGCCCCCTAATGCGATAAAAATGGATTGGGAAGTGGAGCTGGGTATCGTGATCGGTCGTGAAACTCGCTACGCCGATGAAGCCGAAGCTCTGGAGTCCATTGCGGGATATTGTGTCATTAACGATGTCAGCGAGCGGCATTTTCAGAAGGAGCGTGGCGGCACCTGGGATAAGGGCAAAGGCTGCGATACCTTTGGTCCACTTGGGCCTTGGCTGGTGACTCGAGACGATGTGCCCGACCCGTGCTCACTTGATCTTTGGTTGAGTGTGAACGGTGAAATGCGCCAGCAAAGCAGCACCCGCAATATGGTGTTTAAGCCTGCATTCCTAGTCAGCTATATAAGCCAGTTTATGAGCTTGCAACCCGGCGACATCATTTCCACCGGCACGCCTCCCGGCGTCGCACTTGGTATGGAGAACCCGGTCTATCTTAAGGCTGGTGATACCATCGAGCTCGGTGTCGATGGACTGGGAACACAGCGACAAGTGGTCGTGGACTTTGATCAAAGTGAGCTTGCTTCACGCACGTGATTTCTCCTTGGCGCAGCCTTTCGAGGCTGCTTTTTTCCGAACCCTCTTTGGCAATCACATTCAATTTTAAAAAAATAATGGCAAACGACATGTTTGAAACTATGCAGCTACGCCCTCGCTTGGACGCGAGGTTCGGTCCGTCAAATCTTGGTGGCCTCCACACATCGCCTCGCCGTAGCCGATGGTTCAGTGTGTGTTTTCTCGGTCTGGCGAGCATCCTTGGGGCCTGCAGTAATGAAGGCGCAAAACAAGATGAACTTGCTGTTCATGATCCAGCGTTGTGGCCAACGCGAGCCATGCCCGTCCAGGATTCCGAGGTGGAACAGCGCATCAGTGCCTTGATAGCCGAAATGAGCAACGAAGAAAAAGTCGGCCAGATCTTGCAAGCTGAGATTCAGATGGTGACACCGGAAGATGTGCGCAAATATCACCTGGGTTCCGTCTTGAATGGCGGCGGCTCCATCCCGTATCGCCTGCCGGATGCCAAGGCGGAAGACTGGTTGCGTATGGCGGATGCGCTCTACGATGCATCGATGGACGACAGTGATGGCAAGGTGGCGATCCCGATTATTTGGGGAACGGATGCGGTGCATGGGCATGGCAATGTGGTGGGCGCGACCTTGTTTCCACACAATATTGGTTTGGGAGCGGCCGATAACCCCGCGATGATGTCTGCCATCGGCGCGGCAACCGCGCGAGAAGTGCGGGCCACAGGCGTCGACTGGATTTTTGCCCCGACCCTCGCCGTGGCACGGAATGATCGTTGGGGACGGACCTACGAAAGTTATTCAGAAGACCCGGATCGAGTGGCGAGATTGGGCGCGGCGTTGATTGAAGGCATGCAGGGGCAACACGGGTCCGACGCCTTCCTGGACGACCATCACGCGATTGCTTCGGCCAAACATTTCCTTGCGGATGGCGGCACAGCCAATGGTGACGATCAGGGGGATGCGCGCATGTCCGAGGCGGAACTCGTTGCGGTGCATGGGACGCCGTACCTGCCTGCGCTTGATGCCGGTGTGCAAACCATTATGGCCAGCTTCTCGGCGTGGAACGGTGAGAAAATGCACAGCAACGGGTATTTGCTGAACGACATCCTGAAAACCCGTCTGGGCTTCGATGGTTTTATTGTCGGCGACTGGAATGGCCACGGTCAGGTGCCGGGTTGCGACAACAGTCATTGTGCCGCGTCGATCAATGCCGGTGTCGATCTTATTATGGTGCCTTATGACTGGCGGAAAATGTACGGTGAAACCCTCTCCCAAGTTGAGTCAGGAGAGATCAGCCAGGCGCGCTTGAACGACGCTGTGCGCCGTATTCTTCGTGTCAAAATCCGCGCGGGCCTGTTCGAACGACGCCCTTCGGACACCGCGTTGGCGGGAGACCAGTCTGTCATCGGCCATCCTGACCACCGTGCGTTGGCGAGGCAGGCCGTACGAGAAAGTCTGGTGCTGTTAAAGCATCGCGACTCGGTGCTGCCTATATCGCCGAAGGCCAAGGTGCTGGTTGTCGGGAAAGCGGCTCAGGATCTGGGCCAGCAAGCCGGTGGCTGGAGTGTCAGTTGGCAAGGCATGGAGCAGGCGAATGAGCACTTCCCAGGTGCGACGTCCATTTATTCTGGGCTCGAAGCTGCAATTACATCGTCGGGTGGTGAAATCCAGTTTAGTGAAGATGGTCGTTTCAGCTCCCGCCCGGATGTGGCGGTGTTCGTCTTTGGCGAAAGCCCGTATGCCGAAGGTCAGGGTGATCGCAACAGCGTGGAATACGCGCCAGGTGATCGCAGCGACCTTGAGATTTTGCAGACACTGAAAGCCGAAGGCGTGCCAGTGGTGTCGGTGTTCCTCTCCGGTCGTCCGATGTGGGTAAACCCCCACCTGAATGCTTCCGATGCCTTTGTTGCCGCGTGGTTACCGGGCAGCGAAGGTGCAGGTGTGGCCGATGTGTTGATTGGCGATGCTCAGGGCCAGCCCCGTCACGACTTCGTTGGCACACTCGCGTTTTCCTGGCCCGCACTGCCGGATCAAGCCGAACTGCACGCGCCCTATGAGGCGCAAGATGCACCGCTTTTTGAGCTGGGTTACGGATTGACTTACGCATCCGGCGAAACCGGGCCCGCAACGCTGCCAGAGTCGGTTCCCGGTCTGTATGTCGCCAATCCGAACCAGATTGATTTATACAGCGGTCGGCCGTTGGAGCCTTGGAATCTTTATTTGAACGGGCCGGATTCGCGTCAGATTCTCAGCGGGGCTTACGCCGCGCTGCCGGGCGGCAACATTACGCTCAACACGGCCGATAAAGAGGTGCAGGAAGATGCGCTGCAATTGCAGTTCAAGGACACCTGGCGTGCCGAAGTCAGTTTTGAAAATGGGCGCCCCTTGGCTCTGTCGTCCTTCCATGAGGCGGGCGTATTGCGAGTGGATTTGAATATTTTCAGTATGCCAGCGGCGGATCTGCGCATTGAATTGCGCTGTGGTGAGGGCTGTCAGGGGCAAGTGTCGCTGAACGAGTGGGCGAGAGCCCAAGTCGGAAAAGGCTGGCAGACGCTCTCGATTCCATTGAGCTGTTTTGTCAGCGATGCGGCGTCTCTGTCGAGTGTGAACATGCCTTTCGTTCTAAACGCTGGGGGTGAAGCGACACTGCAGTTTGCCAACATCCAATTCCTGCGATCCGCGCAAGGCAATTTTGACTGCGTGCCTCCCGATGCGCAGAGCACGTATGCGGAGCCGCTCAATGCGTATTGGGCGCTGCCGTGGTGGATGCCGCGACATGAAGAAAAGCTCGCGCTGGTGCGTGCCAATCAATACCCCGTGATCTTCATGGGGGACTCCATTACCGAGGGCTGGGCCGATGCAGGGCGATCAGTATGGGATGCGCATTTCGCCTCGCTACCGGCACTGAACCTGGGGTACGGGGGTGACCGCACAGAAAACCTGTTGTGGCGTGTGCAAAACGGTGAGATGGACGGGCAGCGGCCAAAGGTTGTGGTGTTGATGATCGGCACCAATAACACGGGCCACCGAATGGACCCGCCCGCCGAAATCGCGGAAGGAGTCGAAGCCGTGATTGATGAGGTGCACGCGCGCAGTCCGGATTCTAAAGTGTTGCTTTTGGGCATTTTTCCACGCGGTGAGCAGCCGTACGATGCCGCACGGCAAAACAACACGGCGACCAACGCCTTACTAGCCCAGTTGGGTCAGCGCGACTACGTGACGTACCTGGATATCGGCGATACCTTTTTAGACGATCAAGGTGTGCTGAGCCGCGAAGTAATGCCTGACCTGCTTCATCTGAATACGGCCAGCTATCAGCGCTGGGCGGATGCCATTGAATCGACACTTCAAGCTTTGCTTGAGGAATAAACTCGAATCTTGCAGTGCCGCTGTCACCAGCGGTACTTGTGAAAATTCTCTGGGTTTGCCCAGAATTTGGCGTTGTTCCAGCTTCGTTTTCGGTTGTAATTCGACAGGCGATAGCTGGCGCAACACAA
This sequence comes from Cellvibrionaceae bacterium AOL6, assembly GCA_003265435.1. Classification (GTDB taxonomy): domain Bacteria; phylum Pseudomonadota; class Gammaproteobacteria; order Pseudomonadales; family Cellvibrionaceae; genus Agaribacterium. The sequence continues at coordinate 124,293 of NOXC01000009.1, read as the reverse complement.
AGTTTGATCGGCGAGCGCAATGCGAGGTTCATTAAAAAAGCCGAGCGCTCTTAATCGCTGCTCCATCATCACCTTGCGCGCTTCAGCGTTTTCGAGCCACAAAAACAGCACCTGTTCTGCGTACAGGTTTTTCACCATTCCTAGTATGGGTTGCCAGCGGCCGTCATTGACTCGAGTGCCGAGATCGACCGCGATGCAACGCTGAAAGCGGTGTGTCCAGTTCAGTTCTTCGGTCACTAATTCGTTGAGGCCATGTTGCGTCACCTGATCCAGCTCGAAGATGCGTTTTAACAATTCGATATCCGGTTTTTCACACTCGTGCGTCAGCAAGAGGCTGCTTTGCTTGGTTGTGTCCTGGTGTTCTTCCGTCATAAAAACTCTTTTGAAGGGCGTGTTTTGACGAGTGTATAGTGCGAGTAACGATCACGAAGATGAAACACCCGCATTGTAATACGGGGCGGGTTTTTACTAAAACTAGGGTTCGAATCAATGAATCGTTGGACGAGGTGTGAGTTGTGCGATTTCGTCCGCGTCGAGTGCATTGTCATCCGCGACGCGATCCTGTGATGATCCGCCATGAGGAATAGGCTCTGCGTGATGGGGCTGTGCCTTAAGTGCTCGTAGAAGGGTGTCGATGGACTGGCTCAGCACACGTAAGCTGTCGCTGAGTTTTTCCAATTCTTCCGCATCCAGTTCGAGCTTTTGCGTCGCTTTTTTTTGCGGCGTCTTGGGGTGCTGCTCACTCATTGTGTTACCTGCACAGTGAAGTCACAGTCCGATTACCCCAGCGGTGAACGACACTGCCGGGGCAATCGTGGTGGGTGTGAATTTAATGGCGGGACATCAGTCCCACTTCAACGCACCACCGGTTTGGTATTCGATCACGCGGGTTTCGAAGAAGTTTTTCTCCTTGCGAAGGTCCATGATCTCACTCATCCATGGGAAGGGGTTTTCTGCTCCCGGGAACGCAGGTGCGAGACCAATCTGGCTCAGACGGCGGTTTGAGATGAAGTGCAGGTACTCTTCCATCATGGCGGCGTTCATACCGAGCACACCGCGCGGCATGGTGTCGCGTGCGTAATTGATTTCGAGCTGGGTGCCTTCGAGAATCATCTGACGCACTTCTTTCTGGAAATCTTCCGTCCAGAGATGGGGGTTTTCCAGTTTAATCTGGTTAATGACGTCGATGCCGAAGTTCAGGTGCATGGACTCATCGCGCAGAATGTATTGGAACTGTTCCGCAACGCCGGTCATTTTATTGCGACGCCCCATAGACAGAATCTGCGTAAAGCCGCAGTAGAAGAAAATGCCTTCGGTGATGACGTAAAAACCAATCAGGTTGCGCAGCAGCTCCTGATCCGTTTCTGGTGTACCGGTCTGGAAGGTGGGGCTGCTGATGCCGGAAGTGTGGGCGATGCTCCATGCTGCTTTCTTCGCGACGGAGGGTACTTCACGGTACATGTTGAACACTTCGGCTTCGTCCATACCGAGGCTTTCTACGCAGTACTGATAAGCATGGGTATGGATGGCTTCTTCAAACGCCTGACGCAGCAGGTACTGTCGCGCTTCCGGGTTGGTGATGTGGCGGTAAATCGCCAGTACCAGGTTATTCGCCACGAGGGAATCCGCGGTTGAGAAATAACCCAGTGAACGCTTGACGATCAGACGTTCGTCTTCGGTCAGGCCTTCAGCACTTTTCCACAGGGCGACGTCCGCGGTCATGTTGACCTCTTGCGGCATCCAGTGGTTTGCGCAGCCGTCGAGGTATTTTTGCCAGGCCCACTCGTATTTGAACGGCACAAGCTGGTTGAGGTCGGCGCGGCAATTGATCATGCGCTTGTCATCGACTTCGACTCGGGCGGCGCCCATTTCGAGCTCTTCCAAACCGGGAGCCGGGTCGAGGTCATTGATGGCCTGTTCTGCACGTGCCACTTCATCGCTCGCCGCGGCTACGGGTGTGCTCTCGCTCTTGGGAGCTTCGGGAGCTGCGCTTTGTGCTTGCGGAGCCGCTTGCGTTTCAGCGGGCGCAGCCGCTTGAGGTACAGGTGCCGCTTCGGTTTCCTGCTTCAGTTTTTCGAGGCTTTGTTCGCGGACAGGCGCGGGAGCACTCTTGCTTTCTAAGGGGTTGTCTTCGTTGTAGTCATCCCAGCTTAACATGTGAAATTTCCTGCTTTATATCTGTTCGAGTGAGTGTCGTTGTCAGTAAAAGGGCGGATATCCGGGGCGGGAACCGCAGTTCCCGCCACACCAGATACCTCCCCCTTTAATCGGCTTACTGACAGGCTTCGCAATCCGGGTCATCCAGAGAGCAGGCCTTCGGCACTTCGGCGGGTGCGCTGGCGCTCATTTCTGGAGCCGCTGCGGCAGGTGCTGCTGCGGCAGCGCTGACACCGCCCCCTGCACCTGAAGATACGGCGTTCAGTGAGCCTGTATCGATGGTGGATTTCTCCGTAGTGGTGGCCGCGAGTGCACGCAGGTAGTACGTGGTTTTCAAGCCACGGAACCAGGCCATGCGGTAAGTGATGTCCAGTTTCTTACCGTTTGCACCAGCGATGTAAAGGTTCAGGCTCTGCGCCTGATCAATCCACTTCTGGCGGCGACTGGCTGCGTCGACAATCCATTTGGGCTCCACTTCAAACGCGGTGGCGTAGAGCGCTTTGAGGTCGGCCGGTACACGGTCGATGCGCTGCAGTGACCCTTCGTAGTATTTGAGGTCGTTGACCATCACCGAATCCCACAGGCCGCGATCTTTCAGATCGTGAATCAGGTAGGGGTTCACCACGGTGAACTCTCCGGAGAGGTTCGACTTCACGTAGAGGTTCTGATACGTCGGCTCGATGGACTGGCTCACACCCGTGATATTGGCAATCGTGGCCGTTGGCGCAATTGCCATCACGTTAGAGTTGCGCATGCCCTGCGTTTTCACCTTGCTGCGCAGGCTGTCCCAGTCCAGCGTGGTACTGCGATCAACTTCGATGTAGTTGGTGCCACGATGCTCTTCGAGCAGGGCCACAGAGTCGATAGGCAGGATGCCCTGACTCCACAGCGAGCCCTCGAAGCTGGAGTAAGCACCGCGCTCTACCGCGAGTTCACTCGAGGCTTCAATCGCGTGGTAGCTGATCAGTTCCATGGAGCGATCGGCAAACTTCACTGCGTCGTCGCTGCCATAGGCCATACGCATTTTGTAGAGGGCATCCTGGAAGCCCATCAAACCGAGACCAACAGGGCGATGACGCATGTTGGAACGACGCGCGGTTTCGACGGAGTAGTAGTTGATGTCGATAACGTTATCGAGCATGCGCACTGCTGTCTTGATGGTTTTCGCCAGCTTTTCCTGGTCTAGCTCACCGTCAACGATGTGTTGCGCCAGGTTGATGGAGCCGAGGTTGCACACCGCGATTTCATCGTCGGCCTTGGTGTTCAAGGTGATTTCGGTACACAGGTTGGACGAGTGTACGACACCGGCGTGCTGCTGAGGGCTGCGCAGGTTACAGGCGTCCTTGAAGGTGATCCAGGGGTGGCCCGTTTCAAACAGCATGCCCAGCATTTTACGCCACAGGTCGAGTGCACGGACCTTCTTGAACAGTTTCAGTTCACCGGCTGCCGCGCGACGCTCGTATTCGGTGTAGCGCTCTTCGAAAGGCTTACCGAACAGGTCGTGCAGGTCTTCGGTGTCGGCGGGCGAGAACAGGGTCCATTCGGCGTCGTCGAAAACGCGCTTCATAAACAGGTCGGGCACCCAGTTTGCGGTGTTCATGTCGTGCGTACGGCGACGGTCATCACCGGTGTTCTTGCGCAGCTCGAGGAATTCTTCGATGTCGAGGTGCCAGGTTTCAAGGTAGGCACACACCGCACCTTTACGCTTGCCGCCCTGGTTTACCGCCACGGCGGTGTCGTTTGCGACTTTCAGGAAGGGCACAACACCTTGGGACTTACCATTGGTGCCTTTGATGCGCGAGCCGAGCGCGCGGACGGGTGTCCAGTCGTTGCCGAGGCCGCCGGCAAATTTGGACAGCATCGCGTTGTCTTGGATGGCGCCATAGATACCGTGCAGATCGTCGGGTACTGAGGTGAGGTAGCACGAAGACAGTTGCGGACGCAGAGTACCGGAGTTGAACAGGGTCGGCGTTGAGCTCATATAATCGAACGAACTCAGCAAGCGATAAAATTCAATCGCGCGCTCGTTTTTGTTTTCTTCTCGCGCGGCCAGGCCCATCGCTACGCGCATGAAGAAGACCTGAGGCAGTTCAATGCGGGTCTCTTCATGGTGAATGAAGTAGCGGTCGTACAGGGTTTGCAGGCCGAGGTAGGTGAACTGCAGATCGCGCTCGGGCAGGATGGCATTGCCGAGCAGGTCGAGGTCGTAGTCGAGCAGTTCAGGCGCGAGCAATTCAAGCTCCACACCACGCTTCAGATAGGCGGGCAGGGCTTTCGGGTAGCAGGTGGCCATTTCGGCTTGCGTCGCGGCGTCGGCGACACCGAGGTAGCTCAGCGCTTCGGCGCGGATTTTGTCGAGCAGCAGGCGCGCGGTGGCATAGCTGTAATTAGGCTCTTTTTCTACCAGTGTGCGCGCAGAAATCACCAGTGAGGTATTGACGTCGTCCATGGACACGCCGTCGTACAGATTGCGCATGGATTCTTTGAGAATGGCTTCGGGGTCGACGTCGTGCAGGTCGGTACAGGCTTCCGCGACCACGGTTTTGATACGGTCGGTATCGAGCTTTTGCAGGCTGCCGTCGGGCATGGTCACCTGGATGTCGGGGAAGTCGACTTTCACTTCAGTGACTTGTTGCTGCTGCTTACGCTCCTGAGCGCGCGCTTCACGATACAGCACGTAGCTTCGTGCAATTTTGTGTTCACCAGAACGCATCAGGACCAGTTCAGCCTGATCCTGAATCTCTTCAATGTGAATGGTGCCGCCCGAAGGCATGCGGCGACGGAAGGTCGCTTCGATTTGGCTGGCCAGGTTGGCTACGGTTTCGTGAATGCGTGATGATGCAGCCGCAGTGCCCCCCTCTACGGCCAGGAAGGCCTTGGTCAGGGCTACCGCAATTTTGTCGCTGGTGAAAGGGACAACTTTGCCGTTGCGCTTGATAACACGAAGTTGGCCGGGTGCGGTGGCGGCAATAGCAGAACCCGCCGGCTCGTTGACGTTGCTTTCCGTGGGCACGGAGGAAGAAACGGGGGATCCGGTTTCTGAAGTGTGCATAAATCCTACTCTTACGTTTACTGGTGATTGCCTGAATGTGGTGCTGAATTTCTCGTCATGCGCTCGCCCGTGCAGCGGGGCGTGTTGAAGACTGGCGCATGCATAATATCCGTCCCTGGTAAGCACGAAATGCGATGTGACAACGGGCGACTTGCTGTTGAAATTCCGTTGTTAACGCGCTAGTGCCGTAGTGGTGTGTTTAGTGCCAGAAACACCATATATTGGGTTTTGGAAATTACGGGATACAAGATAATGCGGTTGAGGGCGCATTGCAAGGCAGAAAGTGGCTTGACATCCTGTGGATAAATTGTGGGTTTTCTGGGAGTGCAGTGATCACTAACCCGATAGCAGGCATGAGCAAAGGAGGGCGGTGTACAGACAGTGAACTAGACGGATTCTTTATTTTTGGAGGGCGTTTTTATGACAAAAAAATTTAGTCGAATCGTCGCAAAATCATCCTGAAAGTGTCATACGCGGAGAGTAGGCTACCGCCACCCTCGACGCATGCGCTGGAAGCGACTCAGAGCATGCGTCAAAAGGAGTTTAAGCGTTCGCGAGGAAGAGCATCAGCGCCTTTTGCGAGTGCAAGCGGTTCTCGGCTTCATCCCAGACAACCGAAACCTGATCGTCTTCGATCAGCTCCGCGCTCACTTCCTCACCACGGTGTGCAGGCAGGCAATGCATGAAGATGGCGTCTTTTGCAGCGTGGCTCATCAGCTCGTGGTCCACTTGGAAGGCTTTAAAGTGTTCCAGGCGTTCCGCTTGCTCGTCCTCCTGGCCCATGCTGGCCCAGACGTCTGTCGCCACCCAATCTGCCCCACTCACCGCCTCGGCGGGGGTCGCACAGAGCTTCACGCGATCGCGGTTCGCTTCCATTAGTGCGCTGTCTGGCTCAAAGCCTTGCGGGCAGGCAACGCGCAGTTCGAAATCCCACTGACGCGCCGCATTAATGTAAGAATGGCACATATTGTTGCCATCGCCGATCCACGCAACGGCCTTGCCCTGGGGCTGCCCGCGATGTTCGACAAAGGTTTGCACATCTGCAAGCAATTGACAGGGGTGATAGCCGTCTGTCAGCGCATTAATGACGGGCACGCGCGAGTACTCGGCAAAGCGCTTGACCACGCTGTGTTTGAACGTACGAATCATGATCATATCGACCATGCGAGACAGCACGCGCGCCGAATCTTCGACTGGCTCACCACGACCGAGTTGAGTATCGCGTGGCGACAGGAAAAGGGCGCTGCCACCCAGCTGCGTCATGCCGGCTTCAAAAGACACGCGGGTACGCGTCGACGATTTCTCGAAAATCATGCCGAGGACACGATTTTTAAAGCTGTCATTCAGGGTGCCCGAGCGCAACTCGGCTTTCAGACGAATGGCGTCGTCGATGACCTGTTTGAGTTCATCGGCACTGAGGTCCAGCAGAGTGAGAAAGTGTCGGGTCATAGTCCTACCTCGCTTAGCTCAAAAACGCCTTGATCAGGCGTGTGACTGTGTCGGCAATGTGCGTTGCCTCGTCGTCGGTAATCGTCAGTGGTGGCAGCAGGCGGACGACGTTACCTGCTGTGACGTTGATCAGCAGGCCGGCTTCTCGCGCCTGGGCGACAAGCTCACCGCAATCGCGATCCAGCTCAACGCCGATCATCAGGCCGCGTCCGCGTATGTCCGTGACACCAGCGCACGATGCTAGTTCTTGCTTCAGTAAACCGAGAATGCGCTCGCCTTGATTGGCGGCATTCTCCAGAAGCTCTGGTTTGCGCAACTCACTGACCACCGCGAGGGCGGTTGCCGTCGCGAGAGGGTTACCACCGAAGGTGGAGCCATGATTCCCCGGTTGCAGCACGTTGGCGGCTTGACCTTTCGCTAGGCAGGCCCCGATGGGGACACCGTTGCCAAGGCCCTTGGCGGTGGTGACGACATCCGGAAGGATGCCCGCTTGCTGGTAGGCGAAATAGCGCCCCGTCCTGCCGTTTCCGGTCTGAATTTCATCGAGTATCAGCAGCCAGCCTTTGCTGTCGCACAGCGAACGCAACGCATTTAAATACGTGTCGGATGGCACGCGTACACCGCCTTCACCCTGAATCGGCTCGACCATTACCGCGACGGTGTGCTCATTGGCGGCCGCTTCGATGGCCTCGATGCTGTCGTATTCCACGTGCACAAAGCCGCTGACCAAGGGTGCAAAACCGGTCTGAATTTTACTGTTCCCCGTCGCAGACAGGGTGGCCATGGTGCGTCCGTGAAAACTGCGTTGAGTGCAAATCACCTGCGGTGCAGTGATGCCTTTGTCCTGCCCAAATTTACGCGCAATTTTTATCGCCGCTTCATTGGCTTCAGCACCGGAGTTGCTGAAGAACACTTTGTCCATACCGGAAATATCACGCAGCGCCGCGCCGAGTTTTTGCTGAGGCTCAATCCCGTAGAGGTTAGAGCAGTGAATCAGCGTGGCCGCTTGCTCGCTCAGGGCTTGGGTCACAGCAGGGTGGGAATAGCCCAGACCACACACTGCGATGCCCGACAGCGCGTCGAGGTAGCGCCGCCCCTCGGAATCTGTCAAAAAGGCGCCTTCGCCTTTGATCATCGTCACCGCGGGTGTTCCGTACGTATTCATTAATGCCGATTCCGACATGTTCTTCAAACCCCTAAAAGCAAAAAAGGCAGCGAAAGGCTGCCTGGAAGCCCTTTAATATAACCAAAATCGCCCCAAAAACAAACGCGTTGCGCTTTTTTTTCTTCAGTGCGTATCGCTGCCGGCGTTACAACTGGCAATCGAGCGAGTAAAATGCGCGTGAAATTCATGAATACACACAGGTCAGATTGAGATGTCGACAATTGATACCATCAAAAAGCAGATCGAAGAGAACACCATCCTTCTTTATATGAAGGGCTCACCGAACGCGCCTCAGTGCGGTTTTTCCATGCGCGCCTCTCAGGCCCTGATGTCTTGCGGTCAGCGCTTCGCCTATGTCGACGTATTGTCCAATCCCGATATTCGTCAGGAGTTGCCCAAGTACGCCCAGTGGCCTACGTTTCCCCAGCTTTGGGTGAAAGGTGAGTTGGTCGGTGGCTGTGACATCATCACCGAAATGCACGAAAACGGTGAGCTCAAGACCTTGATCGACGAAGCCTCAGCGGACGCCAGCGCGCCCGAATAAGCCTCGACAACCTCGCGCGGCAAACCTTCCGGATTGCCGCCTGTTTTTCCTCTCGTTTGCTCCGCTTTGCACCTTACGCCGACACTCATAATCTGCGTGTCAACGTATTCATTAATGTGAAAAATTCGCAGAAAACGCCGTTATTTGTCTGACTAAATGTCGCTAAATCATTGATGTGTATGCATTAATTATTGTTAATAGCCAAGCTCAATCAATCTAATTGATAATGCCTATCAGGTGCACTAAGATGCGCGCCTCCACTACAGTAGAACTGTAAATATCAACAAGGAATCTTTGGGGAAAGAAATGAAAAAACGCGCGTTAATATTGGCGATGTCGGTATTGTCAGCGGGTGCGGTGGCTCAGGAACAGGCACCGACCCTGGAAGAACTCTGGGAGATTATCCAGCAGCAGGAAGCACAGATTGAAGCGCTGAAGGCGGGCCAATCTGAGACCGATGCGAAAGTGGAAGCGACCGCAGATGCGCTCGAAAACGGGTTGGGTGGAAGCCAGGACAAGTCCATTGAGTGGGCAAGTAAGACCCGCATTGGTGGCTACGCCGAATTGCATTACAACAATTTTGACGAAGGTAACGATAAAGTCGATGCACACCGCTTCGTACTTTTCGTCGGGCACGAGTACAGCGACACTGTTCGCTTTTTCTCAGAGCTCGAGCTCGAGCATAGCTTGGCAGGCGACGGCAAGCCCGGCGAAGTCGAGCTGGAGCAGGCCTACATCGAATGGGATTTTGCGGAAAACCACTCGCTTGTCAGCGGTTTGTTCCTGATTCCCGTCGGTATTCTCAACGAGACGCACGAGCCAGAAACATTTTATGGCACGGAGCGTAATCGTGTTGAAAGCGCGATTATCCCCACGACCTGGTGGGAAACCGGCGCCATGATTCACGGCCAAATCGCACCGGGGCTGAGCTATAACGTGGCGGCGCACAGCGGCCTGGAAACCGATGCGGCGAATATTCGCAGTGGTCGTCAGAAATCCGCCAACGCGATTGCCAATGACTTCGCCTACACCGCACGTATTAAATACACCGGCGTGCCTGGCTTGGAACTCGCGTCAACCTACCAATATCAGAGCAACCTGTCGCAGGGCGCTTATGAGGAAGCATCGGCTGATCTGATTGAAGCGCACGCGATTTATAACGTGGCCGGATTTGGCCTGCGCGCATTGTACGCCGCGTGGAACGTGGATGGTCCCGAAGCGGAGTTGCTGGGTCGAGATAAGCAGGAAGGGTACTACGTTGAGCCTTCCTACAAAATTAACGACCAGTGGGGTTTCTTCGCGCGCTACAGCGAGTGGGACAACACCGCTGGCCTGGCCAACAGTGAAGCCAGTAAGGTGATTGATTACGGTGTGAACTTCTGGCTCAAGCCCAACGTCGTGTTCAAAGCTGACTTCTCGACTTTCCAGGAAGACACCGGCAACGACAGCTTTAATCTGGGCGTAGGTTGGTCGTTCTAAGTCGTGGCAAACCGGGTACTGCGTGTTGGTGTTTTGATGGCTCTGCTTGTTGGCGTGATGCCGGCGAGCGGTCGCGATGGCGACTTCGCCAGTCGTGTCTTTGCTGCGTCAGCTTCGCCGCAGATTAAGACGCTCTGGTTAAACACGGAGCTGAAAAACGAGTTGGTGTCGCGTTTCGACTATCAACTTTCGCTCTTGCGTTTGCGTTATTGGCAAGCCGATCAGCGCAGTGCCTGGATACTGGAGGAGGTTGGTAAAGAACAGCCGATCACCTTCGGTATTGTGATCGAGTCAGATAAAATTGTCTCTGTTGAAGTGCTCGTTTACCGCGAAAGTCGGGGTGACGAGATCCAATATCCTTTTTTTACCGATCAGTTCATTCAAGCCTATCTGGAAGAACGAGGTGATCGCTACCGTCTTTCGCAGAATATTGATGGCATTACCGGGGCGACACTGTCGGTGCGAGCGATGAAAAAAGTTGCTAAAGTGGCGCTTTTTTTACATCAGCGCGAAGTGTCCACCTCGGTCAATGAGTCCTAAAAAACTGCGTCTTGCTTTACGAACCTGGCATCGACGGCTCGGCCTGTTCAGTGCTTTCGTCGTCATCCTGCTGTGCGTGACCGGGCTGCTTTTGAATCACACCGATGCCTTGCGGTTGGATGAGCGCTATCTGGCGCACGACGGATTGCGCGCACTGTACGGCCTCCCTTCTCTTGACGTCGCGCACTTTGAACTCCCTGAAGGGCGTTGGCTGAGTGTGAGTTCCGGCAAGCGAGTGTATCTGGATGCTGAGCCAGTCCTGCGTTGTGACGCTGGGTTTACAGGCTACGCCCTCGTTCCTGAGGGCCTGCTGATCGGTTGTGCACAGCGTGTCGCCATGCTCTCGCGCGATGGCCGCTTACTCGACGAATTGACATCAAGCTTTGGTTTGCCTGTGCCTTTGTCACACTTCTCTGAGTGTGACAGCACGCCCTGCTTTCGTGTTGGGGCGCAATCCTATACGCTGGACACGCTGACTTTTGAATTCCACCCCACTGATACGTCACCCGTATCGATTTCGCCCGGGAAAGCGCCGACACGCCTAGCCGATCAGGTACGTGTCGCGGCCAATGGTCAAGGTGTGCATTGGGAGCGCCTTCTGCTGGATGTGCACGCGGGGCGATTTCTCGGCCCCTTGGGGCCATGGATTCTCGACCTTTTTGCGCTGAGTTTTCTGGCCCTGACGTTGACGGGATTTTGGTTGTGGTGGAAATCCCCACGCAAAGGGCGTTGACCGTACGTCCGTGTGGGCCGTGCGAACTGCGTCACGGAAGTATTAATTGCAAGGCTTTCTAGGCTATCATTCGAGTTTCGATCATTGTGAGTTTTACGGCTGCATGGAAATAGAAATACCCGGCTATACGTTGATGCGTGCCCTGGGCAAGGGGGGGATGGCTACCGTATTTCTTGCTAAACAGGATGTACTTGAGCGTCAGGTTGCGCTCAAGGTCATGTCTCGTCATCTCGCTGAGGACCCTGCGTTCGGCGAGCGCTTCATGCGTGAGGCGCGCATTGTCAGTCAACTTGCACATCGCAATATTGTCACCATCCACGATGTGGGGCAGCACGAAGGCTACTATTACCTGTCGATGGAGTACATCGACGGCCACGACCTGCGCACGGTGCGCAAGACCCTCGATATCTACGGCAAGATCCGTGTCATAGAAGATATGGCGCGCGCACTGCACTACGCCGGTGAAAAAGGCTATGTCCACCGGGACATCAAGCCAGAGAACATCATGTTCCGCACCTTGGATGGCAGTGCGGTATTAACCGACTTCGGTATCGCCAAGGCGGTGAACAGCGATCTCACCATGACTCAGACGGGCACGGCGATTGGTACACCACACTATATGAGCCCGGAACAAGCGAAAGGTCAGCAGGTGGACCAGCGTTCGGACCTGTACAGTCTGGGCGTTGTGTTTCATCTACTCCTGACCGGGCGCGTGCCCTACGATGCCGATACGGCGGTGGCGATTGGCATTAAGCATATTACCGAGCCCGTCCCGACCTTGCCGCCGGAGTTGAATACCTTTCAGCCCATCATTGATGGCTTACTCGCCAAAGACCCGGCACATCGCTACCAGAACGGTTTGGCTCTGCTCAACGACTTACGTCGTGTCGACATGGTGGATGTGGAAGCGGCCGATGTGGCCATGAACTCTCAGCCTACGGTTATTTCGACTGCGCCGGGGCAGGCCAGCCAGGTAGACCCGAGTGAAGCGGAGACCGATCGATTTACACTCGAATTTGAAGCGGTGGATGAAGAGCATAAAGCGCCGGGGTCGATTTGGCCGATGTTTTTTGCTTCTGCATTCATTGCCGTGGCCGTTTTGACATTGATCTATATTGCCCGCCCGCCGGCGCTGGAGCCTATTTTCCAACGGATGGAAGAGCAGCTCTCCGGTTGGCAGGAAGGGGCCGCTAGTCAATGGGATACGGTCAAACCGGCACCAGAGGCTGAGGAACCGGAAGCTGAGACCGAACCCGCCTTGGTGGAGGTGACGCCTGAGCCCGTACCCGTTGAGACCGAGCCTGAGACCACTGTGGTGGAAGAGCAGGAGGAAGAAGTCGAAGCGTTGACGGCGAGGGAGCCAAGCACAGAGGAGAATGCTGAGCTCGAAGTTGAGGCTGAAGCTGAACCTGAACCGGTTGTGCCAGCGCCTCCGTCGTTATCGGCGCTGGAGCAGGAATTGGCCGCATTGCGGGCGGACGGTGCGCGCAGTGAGGCCGGCCGCGACAGTTACATCGCCGTGCACTACAAACTGCTCGAACATTTTCCGGAGCACTCGCCGACATTGGCGTCGCTCTCAGACATGAAAAAACGCGATGAAGCCGCGATCATTCGGCTCGCAGAGCAGGGCGCCGCATCGGAAGTCAATCAGGCCTTGGAAACATACCGTAAACGCTATCCGGACAGCGAATCCGGCAGCTACAAAGTGGTGAAGAGCGATGCTCAGCGTCAGTTGAACCTTTATCGCCTCGCGCAGCAGGCTCGTCGACAGGTTGCTGCCGAGCAGTTCGCGACGCCACCCGGCGACAATGCCCTCGAGACCTACGAGAAAATGATGAGTCTTGCCGTTGAACACCCGACGGCAATGGAAGGCTTGGCTTCCCTCTCGCACCGTTTTGAACTGGATGCGCAGACGGCACTAGAAAACGAGGACTACCAAACGGCTCAAACCCAAGCCCGTCTGGCGGTGCGTGCGAATTCCAATAATCAGCGTGCTCGCGATATCAAAGCGCAAGCGGACGAAGCATTGGCCCACCAGCGTCGCGTCGAGCAGGCGATGTCGACAGCGAAAAAGTACGAGCGCCTTGGCTACCTCTTCAGCCCCTTAGGCGGCAGTGCCTATGATCAATACAATTATGTGTTAAGCATCGACCCGGGCAACGATGAGGCTCAGGCGGGCCTGTCTGGCCTAGTTGACAGGCTCTCTGTCAAGGTCTGGGGGCTGGTGGGGGATGCGCGCTTCGATGAGGCCCGCGCGGCGCTGGACAGGCCTTTGTCCATCATGCCAGACAATGAGCGCCTGCAGTCCATGCGCGCAGCGGTGGAAGAAGTCGCACAGCGCTAGGCGCCACTTGCAAGCGGTACCTTAGACCAATTTCTAGTGTATTAACGCGCATTTAGATTCATTTTTTTTATCGGCCACTTCGTCTGGAGTACGCAAGGTATTCCTAGATTCGCTGACTATACTTAGTCAGGAACCATAGAGAGTGAACCGTGACCTCCATTCATCGCATCCCTGTAGAGCATGTCGAGATCGGCATGTTTGTTTCTGAAACCACTCCTGGGCTTAGTGACACCGGGCTTAACAGCCGGGGGCTAATCTCGCGCGCGGACACGCTGACAAAGTTACGTCAATCCAGCGTGAGAGAGATTCACATCGATACCAGCCGGGGGAAGGGCTCCTTGTACTCCTCCCCTGTTGCGGTCTGGGATACGCCGATCAAGCCCAGCGTTGAGCTTGAAAAAGAGCGAGAGCGAGCCGCCGCAGTCTATTCTGAAGCGCGCTCACTCGTCGGTAATCTGGTGAACGATGTGAAGCTGGGTCGCCCTGTGGATATTGGCCCGATTGAGGGTTTGGCGGAAGATATCAGCGAAAGCGTATTGGCTAATGCCAACGCCCTGATGTGCCTCAGTCAGATTCGTGAGAAGGACCAATACTTGCTCGAACACTCGATTAATGTCGGGATTCTGATGGGCGTGTTCACTCGCTACCTTGGCTATCAGCGAGAGGAGCTGCACCAGATAGTGACCGGTGCCATCTTGCATGATATCGGCAAAATTCGCGTACCCAGTGCGATCCTGAATAAAAGTGGCCGACTCACCGAAGAAGAGTGGGCATTGATGCAAAAGCATGTCGAGTTCGGAGAGGATGTGCTGGTGAAATCGCCCGGGATTTCCGATATCGCGCTTTCCATCTGTGCTCAGCACCACGAAAAATTAAGCGGCAAGGGGTATCCACGCGGCCTGGCAGGTAAAGAAATCAGCACCTATGGAAGACTCGCCTCAATAGTGGATATTTACGATGCGATTACGGCTGATCGCGTGTACCACAAGGGCAAATCCCCGTTTGAAACCATGCGCATCTTAGCGTCATTGGGCGCTGAAGATCTCGATAAACAACTTGTGTATCAGTTTATTCGCTGCATGGGGGTGTACCCTGTCGGGACTTTTGTCGAGCTGGAATCCGGACGGGGCGCGGTGGTGATACAAGCGAACCTGAAAAAACCGGAAGCGCCTCTAGTGCGTGTTATGTACAACGTGCGGCATAAACATTTCGAAGCATCGAAAGTGCTCGATCTCAACGACAGTCGCTACGCTCAGAAAATTGTGCGCGCCCTAGACCCGCGTGATTTCAATATCAGCCTTCACGAATTTCTCTGATCGAACGACGGCAATTAATGCGCTCCGGCTTGCACGTTAACGCCAGTGTTTTTGCCACGCGGTCATGACGCGATCGGGGTACCAGAGTTTGCCATAACTGCCATTGTAGCGCGCGAGGGCTTCGGCCCAATGGTTGTTGGCTTTGTCGAGATAATATTTGAGGATGGTGCAGCCATAGCGAAGATTGGTGCGCGGATCGATGAGGTTGTCTTGCTCGCGGCCAATTTCTTTTTTCCAGAAAGGCATCACCTGCATCAAACCTTGCGCACCAACCGAAGACACCGCATAGGGGTCAAAATGACTTTCGACTTCGATGACGGCCAGCACGAATTCTGGAGGCAGCCCCGCTTGTGTCGCGGCGCTGTGGACTTCTTTTAACAAAGTCAGTCGGCGCTGAGGGTCTTTAATAAATTTTGCCAGCACCGTTGATTTTTGGAGTAGCCAAACCTCGGCATCAAAACGGTCATCAAAACTATCGGACTCCGCAACCGTTGCCAGCAGCAGCGCTTTCAGCTCGTCGTCGACGACCTCGCGGGCGAGGCCAGTCGGCGCGTGCAATACAAAGCACAGTGCGAGAAGGGGCAGAATCCGCAGACCGCACATGGTGTCAGGCCCCGAGTTTCTCGAGCAGGCTGTCCAATAGGGTCTCGGCCGGCAGCGATTCTTTTTCACTGGCGCGTCGGTGTTGGTACTCGATTTCTCCGCTGTCCAGTCCACGCTCGCCAATCACGACTCGGTGTGGAATACCGATTAACTCGATGTCGGCGAGCATGACGCCCAGCCTGGCTTTGTCTTCGTCCATGTAGAGCACATCGATTCCTCGTTCGCACAGTGCGGTGTAGAGCTGTTCGCATTGTTCTGCCACGCGTTGTGACTTGTGCTTGTTGATCGGCACAATGGCGACCTTGAAGGGGGCGATCGCATCCGGCCAGGTGATGCCGTTGTCGTCGTGATTCTGCTCAATCGCAGCGGCCACCACGCGGGTGACACCAATACCATAGCAACCCATCTGCATCGGAACATCCTTGCCATTCGGGTCTTGGATGGTGGCGTTCATTGCCTCTGAATACTTGGTTCCAAGCTGGAAAATATGACCCACCTCAATGCCGCGGCGAATCACAAGTGAACCTTGACCGCAGGGGCTTGGATCACCCTCGACTACATTGCGTAGATCCGCTGTTTCGATCGTGTCGGGCCAATGGGCGTTGCGCAGGTGCCAGCCATCGCGATTGGCACCACACACAAAATTATTTAATGCCGCTGCGGCACGATCAACGATACAGCGCACTGACACATTAATCGGGCCGAGGGAGCCCGGGCCTGCGTTAAAGGCTTTACGAATGTCCGCTTCATCGGCCATACGCAGGGGCGAGGCGACGCCCTCGAGTTTTTCGGCTTTGATTGCATTCAGCTCGTGATCACCGCGCAAGACCAACGCAATAAGGGGCGCTTCTTCAGCAGCGTCATCGGCTTCGCCGTAAACGACCAGCGTTTTTACGCAATCGGTCGCTTCGCACTTTAGAAAGTCGGCCACGTCGTTGATGGTTTTCTGCCCCGGGGTGGCGATTTCTTCCGTGTCGAGCACAGGGCGCTCGTCTTTTGGTGGCGCGAGCGCTTCGGCGAGCTCTACGTTCGCTGCGAAGTCTGAACTGTCGGAAATGGCGATCGCATCCTCACCACTGTCTGCGAGCACATGGAATTCATGTGATGAAGAGCCACCAATGGAGCCTGTGTCGGCAAGGACGGGCCGAAAATCCAAACCCAGTCGATTAAAGGTATTGCTGTACGCCTGGTACATCACATCATAGGTCTCCTGCAGGGAGTCCTTGTCGAGGTGAAAGGAGTAGGCGTCCTTCATGATAAATTCGCGTGAACGCATGACGCCGAAGCGTGGGCGAATTTCATCGCGGAACTTGGTTTGAATCTGGAAAAAGTTACTCGGCAGCTGTTTGTAGCTGTTCAGCTCGCTGCGAGCGAGTTCGGTAATCACTTCCTCATGGGTGGGGCCGAGGCAGAACGCGCGTTCATGACGGTCTTCGAGGCGTAATAACTCCGGGCCATACTGTTGCCAGCGTCCGCTTTCCTGCCACAGCTCGGAGGGTTGTACCACCGGCATCATGACTTCTTGAGCCCCTGCTCGGGTCATCTCATCCCGCACGACGTGCTCCACCTTGCGCAAGACTCTCAAGCCAACGGGGAGCCAGGTATACAGGCCCGAAGCGAGCTTGCGAATCATACCCGCACGCAACATCAATTGATGGCTAATAATCTCGGCATCGGAGGGCGTTTCGCGGGTGGTGGCAATCAGGAACTGGCTGGCGCGCATGGGGTCCTCTTTTAAGGGCTATAATCGGATAAAATAGTGGCGTATTGTAATGGGCGATTGCCTGGAGGAATAGTCATGTTTCAGCTTCATCCACAGCTTGCCGCCGATACTGTGGCGCTAGGCCAGTTTCGCCTCTCTCTCTTATTGTTGCACAAGGATGCCAACTATCCGTGGTTGATTCTTGTCCCGAAGCGCGAAAGTGTGCGCGAGATCTACCATTTATCCGAAGCGGATCAACAACAGCTGTTGAGAGAGTCGTCTCACCTTGCCGAGGTGATGACCTCCATCTATGCCCCGACAAAAATCAATATTGCCGCGCTAGGAAACAGTGTGCCTCAGTTGCACCTGCATCATGTTGCACGGTTTGACACTGACCCTGCCTGGCCCGGTGCGATTTGGGGGGCGGTGGACGCCAAGCCCTATGACACGGCTTTGTTGGAAAAGCGGGTAGCGCGACTTCAGAGTTCTTTGGTTGGGGAGGATTTTGAAGCGAGGAGTGATGTCTTGGATGACAAGGAGAGCAGTGCAGGTTTTACGCCTTAGCGCTTATCTGTAGCGGAATATAGGCGCAAGCCGAAGCGGCTGCGCCTATCCAGTCTGGCGTCGACTGGGCGACTTATTCCGCCATTTCTTTGAGTTTTTTCAACGGACGCAGTTTTACCTGGGTGCTCGCGGGCTTGGCTGCGAAAGTGGTTTCTTCGCCAGTGAACGGGTTGATGCCTTTGCGTGCACGACGAGCCGGCTTCTTCACTGTAACGATTTTGAACAGGCCAGGCATAACGAATTCACCGCAAGCGCGCTTCTTGATATGGCCTTCAATGATGTCTGAGAGCTCGTCCAGTACGGATTGAACCTGCTTGCGAGAGAGTTCAGTGTTTTCCGAAATTTGATTCAGGATCTGAGTTTTGGAGTAACGCTCGCGAATGGCTTTCACGGTGCTGGCTTTAGCGACAGGTGCTTTTGCAGCAGCTTTGCGTACGGGGGCTTTTTTTGCAGGTGCTTTCTTAGCTGGGGCTTTGCGGGCGGCCATAGTGTCCTCGTGCTTTTTTGTTAATGTGATATGAGTATCAATTGGTGGCTGGCGATCGCGAGCAAGTCCCTTCGTTAAGGTGCTGGTCACGCACAATCCTTCTGAGCCCTGCCGGTGTGGGTTGAACACATCGTGTCAGGTTGACTGTATATATAGATGATTCACATGGGGTAGGCAACTAAAAAGCGTATAAAACCCCTATTTTTTCAGTCTTTTTGAGGTTTCTGGGCTTTTTTTGAGCTGGTGTCTTTGTCGTTGCGTTCTCGCTCGGGACAGACACGGAAGTGCAGGGTTTCGCTGGATTCCAGATCAATGGTCGCACCCAAGCCAATGTTGCCCTGGCTGACGAGGGGGTAGAAGCTGTTTTTGATCAAAACCGTTTCGGCACGACCAATCTTGATGTAGGTGCCATTGGTGCTGTGGTCAACGATGCCAATCTGGTTGTCGCGGACTTCCAGCGTGCAATGTTGTCGCGACGCTGTGGTCGCCTCAGATATCAATGCGCAGTGTTCTGGGTCGCGCCCAATTTTTTTGGGTAGCGCATCCCGTGTAAACGTGTAATCCCGCCCCCGGAAAAAAAGCTCAATGCAATACGCCGATTCGGTGATCTGCTTGAAGATATCGGTATTGCTCTGGATGATCGTGGTTTTGTCGGGAGTCATATGCATAGGGCGGGGAGTTAGGGCTTGAGCATCAACGCGATGGCGAGCAGCGCCGCGACGATGGCAATGACCATAATCATGCGACTTTGCTCTTTGTTCTCAGGACGTTTTTCAGGGCGATTCAGGATGGGGTTGTCATCGACATCTTGTTCATCGAGTCGGAACACAAACTCGACATGACCAATTTGCAGTTGGTCATTGTGCTTGAGCATGACCCGGTGTTCCCGATGTCCATTGACGAGCACGGTTTTGTCATCGTCTGCGGTTTCGATGTGAAATCGACCTTCACTGCGATGAATGCGCGCATGCGTTCGCGATACGGAGGGGTCGGAGATGCAGATATCGGACTCTTTGCTGCGACCTATACTGAGAACCGCATCCTCTTCCGCCATCGCCAGCGGGAACACTTTACCGCGGATAGGCGCGGTAGAGGCGATCAAACGGGGTCCGCTTCCTGTGTCGACGAATTTTTGAAAATGCTGATTAATCGACGCAATTTTGTTGATCTGCTCGCTGCTGAGCATACGAGTATGGTCTTCGTCGACTTCTGGAGGCGGGCTTAACGTCGCCTCGTCGACGGCTGGCATAGGCGTCGTGGGCGGCTTTTCCGCTTGCGGAGGGCCGCTTTGCAGGGTGGCGTCGAGGGGCGCGCTCTGTGCTTGCTGCACTGCTTTGAGAATGGCATCTCGCGAAATCATCACCGTGGCTTCGCTGGTGCCTGCCTCGGGTGTGGTCAGCCGAAATGCGAGATCGTCAAAGCGAATTTCATCACCGATGGAAATGGGGGTGCGCGCCTGAATGCGGTGCCCATTGACATAAGTGCCGTTGGAAGAGTTTAGATCTTCAATGCTGGCCCCGTCTCCGTCGACCACGATTTTGGCGTGATAGCGGGAAACGTGAGGGGAGTTCAGTGAGATGTTGCATTCGATTTCTCGGCCGATGAGTGTTTCTTGGCCAACATCGTACTGCTCACCGCTTTGCACGGCACTCAGGGCTAGCGGGCTGAGTTTCGGCTTTTCGGTCTTGGGGTTCTCGATGTCCACAGCGTCGTCCATACACTTAGCGATGGATGTATTACACCATACCGCCGGCGTTGTGTCATGATTCTTGCGCCGTGTCTCGAAGGGATCTTTCTGGCTTGCAGGCCGCGCCATGCTTCATCAACGCAGATCACTGCGGTATAATGCCGCCCCTTTTTCCGTGCCTGGGCCTGTGCTGATGGGATGGTGCCCGTAAAGTCGACGCGGAGAAGGGCGTGAAAGTGTTCTTAAGTTTGAGTGTTGTTGAGGTGTAGAGGTAACGACATATGCCTATCTATGAATATCAATGCGATGCCTGTGGCCACCAGTTGGAAGCCCTGCAAAAAATGGCCGACGCGCCTTTGACCCAGTGCCCGCAGTGTGAACAGGACAGCTTGAGAAAAAAAGTCTCCGCTGCGGCGTTTCGCCTGAAGGGCGGTGGCTGGTACGAGACCGATTTCAAATCGGGTAACAAGAAAAATCTGGCCGGGGGTGACGATAAGCCCGCGTCTAAGTCGAGCAGCTCCGAGAGCGCATCGACCAGTGGCTCTAGCAGTAAGCCAGCTTCAAATGCCAGCGCGTAGCGCTGGCCTTTTCAATTCATTCCAAATATAGCGAGCAACAACCATGCGCAGTGTGTACGGCGGAACGCTGAACAAAACCAACATCGATCAGGAAGTCACCCTTTGTGGCTGGGTAGACCGACGACGCGATCACGGCGGCGTGATCTTCATCGACCTGCGTGACCGCGAGGGCATTGTGCAAGTGGTGTTCGATCCGGATGCCGAGGACAACTTCGCGCTCGCCGACAAAGTGCGTTCCGAGTATGTGCTACAAGTAACCGGCAAGGTGCGTGCACGCTCTGAAGCGACCGTGAACAGCAACATGCCCACCGGTGAGATTGAGGTGTACGGCACGGGGCTGGAAATTTTGAATGCGGCTGAAACCGTGCCGTTTCAGCTGGATGAGCACACCCAGGTGGGCGAGGAAGTGCGCCTCAAGTACCGCTACCTGGATCTGCGTCGCGATAGCATGCAGCGCAACCTGCGCCTACGTTCGCGCGTGACCACCGCGATCCGCAACTACCTCGATGGCCACGACTTCCTCGACATCGAAACGCCGATCCTGACGCGCGCCACGCCCGAAGGTGCCCGCGACTATCTGGTGCCCTCGCGCACGCACGACGGCAAGTTCTTCGCGCTGCCCCAGAGCCCACAGTTGTTTAAGCAGCTGTTGATGGTGAGCGGCTTTGATCGCTACTACCAGATTGCCAAGTGCTTCCGCGATGAAGACCTGCGCGCAGATCGCCAGCCCGAATTCACTCAGATCGACCTCGAGACCTCGTTTATGGACGAAGAGGGCATCATGAGTATCACCGAAGGTATGATTCGCAGCCTGTTCCAGGATGTACTCGACATCGACCTTGGCGACTTCCCGCGCATGCCTTACGCCGAAGCGATGGAAAAATACGGTTCCGATAAGCCGGACCTGCGTATTCCATTGGAAATGGTCGAAATTAAAGACCTCGTCAAAGACGTCGAATTCAAGGTATTCGCCGCGCCTGCGAACGACCCCAAGTGTCGCGTAACGGCCATGAAGGTGCCCAAGGGTGGTGAGATTCCTCGTAAGAAAATCGATGCCTACACCAAGTTCGTCGGTGAATACGGCGCGCGTGGTTTGGCTTACATCAAGGTCAACGACAAAAGTGACCTCGAAAACGGCCTGCAGTCACCGATTACCAAATTCCTGCCCGTCGAAGTGCGTCAGGCCATTCTTGACCGCCTCGAAGCGGACAATGGCGACCTGATCTTCTTTGGTGCTGACAAAGCAAGCGTCGTCTCCGATGCGCTCGGCGCCTTGCGCTGCAAGCTCGGAGAAGATCTCGATCTATATACCTGTGCCTGGTCCCCGCTCTGGGTGGTGGACTTCCCCATGTTCGAAGAGCTTGAAGACGGCAGCCTGACGGCCCTGCATCACCCCTTCACTTCACCATCGTGCAGCCCAGAAGCGCTGGCCGAGAAGCCCGCCGAGGCGCTGTCGCGCGCTTACGACATGGTGTTGAACGGCACCGAGCTCGGTGGCGGTTCGATTCGTATCCACGATCAAGCCATGCAGCAGACGGTATTCCGCGTCCTCGGTATTGAAGAAGAGGAGCAGCGAGAGAAGTTCGGCTTCCTGCTGGACGCCTTGAAATACGGAGCGCCCCCGCACGGTGGTCTGGCCTTCGGTCTCGATCGCTTGATCATGCTGATGACCGGCGCCGACTCGATCCGCGACGTGATTGCGTTCCCGAAAACCCAGAGCGCGGCCTGTGTGATGACCGACGCACCGGGCCTCGTGGACACGCGTCAGCTCGACGAACTCAACATCAAACTGAAGCTGAAGCAAAAAGCGGCTGAAGCGGAGAAGTAAGAGGGCACATGGCGGGGCACAGTAAGTGGGCAAACACGCGGCACCGTAAGGCCGCGCAAGATGCCAAGCGGGCGAAAATCTTCACCAAGATCATCCGCGAACTGACGGTGGCGGCCAAAGAAGGCGGCCCCAGCCCCGAAGATAACCCCAAGCTGCGCGCCGTCATCGACAAGGCGCTCGGCGCCAACATGAAGCGCGACACCATCGATAAGGCGGTGGCGCGTGGCGCGGGCGGTGCCGACGGCGACAATTACGAAGCCTGTATCTATGAGGGCTACGGGGTCGGTGGTGTTGCCGTACTGGTCGAGTGTTTGACGGACAATCGCAACCGTACCGTATCGGAAGTGCGTCATGCGTTTTCAAAGCGTGGGGGGAATCTTGGTACGGACGGTTCTGTTGCCTACCTCTTCAGTCGCTTGGGTGTGCTGCGATTTCCTGCCGGTACGGACGAAGATGCCTTGATGGAAGCCGCGCTGGAGGCTGGTGCCGACGATGTTCAAGTGCTTGATGACGGCGGCTTTGAGGTGACGACCGCTTTTGAAGCGTATCTCGGCGTGAAAGACGCTTTGGTTGCCGAAGGCTGGGTACCCGAACACAGTGAATTGACCATGCTTGCCTCAACCGAGGTGGCGATCACGACGGTTGCTGATGCAGAGAAAACAATCGGCCTGATCGATATGCTCGAAGATTTGGATGACGTCCAGGCCGTGCACACCAACGCCCAATTCGACGACGATGTGCTGGCTCAGCTTTCCGAGTAGTAGGCCTTAAATACCCATATTGCTGAGCGTGACCATGACGCGGTTGATGCTGTCAGTCAGCTCGGGGTGCTCGGCCTCGAAACGGCGTAAGATGTGAGGCAAGTCGGCGAGGTCGTGATGCTCGTCGCGCTCTTGTTCCGGTTTTTCCAGCTCGGTGTTGAGCTGAGCCAGAGTGGAATCAATTTTATCCTGGATATGCTGCTCGGCTGCCCTGAGGCAAGCGAGTTCGTCTTGAAGAAGCTTGAGTTGTTTGCTGAGTTCGGTGATGCTCATGTCTCGTCCTGATACCTAAGCCGGCCGGGTGGTCGGGTAACAGTTCAAGTCTAAGCGAAATTGGGCGATTCTGCAGGTGGGGTCAGGCTATTTGGTAGCAGAGGCTGGGGTCAAAGGCGTTCACACTTTCCTGCGCGTGTTCCTTAATGACGCTTTTAGCGGTGCAGCGGCATGCTCCGCAGACGCTGCCGACGCCCAAGGATTCGCGTACATCGCGCAGCGAGCGCGCGCCGCGGTCAAGTTCACGCTTGATGTCGGTGTCGGTGATACCTTTACAAAGACAAACGTACATACTGCTCTTTATTCAAGTGAGACAGTGCCGCAAAGGGCAGTGTCGTGTCAGCCGAGCCTATCGTGATACCTCAGATGCGTATCCGCTACGCTGACGATATGGGCAGAAAGCTAAACGTTAATAGGAATGATTATTAGTTTAGCTCTTGCTGCGATTGGTGGCAACTATTAAGTGCCTATTGTTCGAACGAATGAGGCGTTTTGTGGTGCATTTCGCCCGGACGCGAACAAAAATTCAGCAAATATATGCTGAATGAGGCGTGGAACGGGGTGACAGCGCGGCAAAACTTGAGTATCCGCGCGCGCATGTGTATCTTTATCGCCCTCAATTTACCGGGGTTGCGGCAAGCGCAGCTCCTACAGAGCTCACAGTGTTGTACGCTCTATATAAGTAATTGAAAACAAAAAGGTTTTATCAATCTCAGCGTCCAGCCGCTGCCGCATAACACCTATTTCTAGCTGGCATTCTGCATCGCGATCCGCGCCGCGGCAGATTAGGGCAATCTTAACCGGAGGAATTCCAGATGCGATTAATCTTATTGGGTGCGCCAGGCGCAGGTAAGGGAACTCAGGCAAAGTTTATTGTCGAGGAGTTCGGCGTGCCTCAGATTTCCACAGGCGACATGTTGCGTGCTGCGGTAAAAGCTGGAAGCCCTCTGGGTCTGAAAGTGAAAGACATCATGGCGAGCGGAGGCCTGGTGCCAGACGAAATCATTATTGATATCGTCAAAGAGCGTATTACCCAGGACGACTGCAAGAACGGTTTCCTGTTTGATGGGTTCCCACGCACCATTCCCCAAGCGGAAGCGCTTGAAGCCTCCGGCGTGGAGATTGAGCATGTATTGGACATTCATGTGGAAGACGATGAGATCGTCAAGCGTCTCAGTGGGCGCCGTGTGCATGAAAGTTCAGGCCGTGTCTATCACACGGTGTATAACCCACCCAAGGAAGAAGGCCTCGATGATGAGACCGGCGAGCCCCTGATTCAGCGTGAAGACGACAAGGAAGACACGGTTCGCAAGCGTTTGTCTGTCTATCATGAGCAGACGGAACCACTGGTGGATTTTTATCGCCAACTGGCTGCGGATAAAGGCAACGTCAAATATACGCGCGTAGATGGCGTCGGTGCACTCGATGACATCAAGCAAAACGTGCTGGATGCCCTAAAGGCCTGATGACCCTATGAGCCTGTCGCTTCTTGGCCTCGACGCCTCGGGCGACGGCTGCTCCGTCGCGCTGCAGATACAGGGCCAGCGCTTCGAGCGCCGCGAGCACACTGCGCGCGCGCATGCCCAGCACCTTTTACCGATGGTCGATGCCGTGATGCGTGAAGCCGGTGTGGGCCTCAATTCCCTCGATGCTTTGGCGCTTGTCCACGGTCCCGGCTCGTTTACCGGCGTACGCATCGCATTGAGTGTGGCACAGGGCCTCGCTTTCGGTGCAGGCCTTCCTATCGTGTGCCTGTCCTCGTTGGAGGTGATGGCCCGCCAGCTCTTGGCAGCCTATCCTCAACATGTCGCGGTTCCCCTACTCGATGCCCGAATGAAGGAAGTGTACTTTGCGGCCTATGCCTCGGGTGCGGATGGGGGGGTAGAGCCTGTGATCGCCGCCCAGGTGTGTGACTATGCAGAATTTTCCGCTCAGCTTGCTGCGTTGCCGGCCCAGTGCGACTACGTTTTGGGCGGCCCCGGTTGTGGGATAGAAGCATTGCAGTTCGGTGACGCCACACTTTACGCTGGTGAGCTGGAGCCTCATGCCTCGGCTTTGCTCGATGCGCTCGCACAGCGTTCGGATTTATCACAAATGATGCAAGACGCGGCAACTGTTGAGCCGTTATACTTGCGCAACGAAGTGACCTGGCAAAAGCGCACACGCATTCGAAGCGAAAGCCTGTAGCTCACCTGCCTTACCTCGCTACGCTTACCCAATCGCAACCACGACCCCAATGACTGGGGGAACTAGCTGTTAGTCATTATGGATATCGTTCAAGCTGTTGTACTGGCCCTGATTCAGGGTATTACGGAATTCTTGCCCATCTCCAGTTCCGGTCATTTGATTCTACCCCACCAGGTTCTAGGCTGGCCCGATCAAGGTTTGGCCTTTGATGTGGCGGTGCACGTAGGGACCCTTTCCGCAGTTATGCTGTATTTTCGCCGAGATGTGGCGAGCATCACCGTTGGCGGCTTGAAAACCTTGCGAGGTGACTTTTCGGATCCCGCAGGGCGTTTGGCTTGGTTGCTCGTGTTGGCGACGATTCCTGCCGGCGTTGCGGGCTTGTTGTTTAATGATTTTATCGAGGCGCATTTGCGCTCAGTGATTGTGATTGCCGCCACCACGATCATATTTGGCATTTTGTTGGGCTTCGCGGACCTTAAAAAGAACAACGTCAAAGACCTCGCCAGCATTGGTGTCGCGGCTGCATTGTTTATCGGGTTTGCGCAAGCATTGGCACTGGTGCCGGGCACCTCCCGTTCAGGCATTACCATCACAGCGGCATTGATGCTGGGCTTCACACGAGACGCGTCTGCACGCTTTTCGTTTTTGATGAGCATCCCCGTTATTTTATTGTCCGGTGGCTTCAAGGGGATAGACTTGTTGGAATCGGCGGATGTGGATTGGCTTGCCATCGGCGTCGGTGTTGCTGTGTCAGCAGTCAGCGCCTATCTTTGTATTCACTACTTCTTGAGTTTTATAAATCGCTTGGGAATGATGCCCTTCGTTTACTATCGCTTGGTGTTGGGTGTCGGGCTTATTGCAATGATGGTTGCCACCCAGTCCTGACGCGATACGAGGTTTACCGATGCACGATACCGTTGAAAGTCTATTGGCATTCCTGAATGCTTCTCCGACGCCCTTCCACGCGACCGCCAACCTTGCGCGTATGTTTGAAGACGCAGGGTTCACCCCGCTGGATGAGCGCAGCCCCTGGGCGTTGGAGGCGGGGCAGGCCTACTACTCAACCCGTACCGATGCTTCCATCGTGGCGTTTCGTTTGGGGAAGGATCTCCCTGAGCGGGGTCTGCGACTCGTGGGTGCGCATACCGACAGCCCTTGCCTAAAAGTTAAGCCGTGTCCCGATTTGTCGCGTCAAGGCTATAGTCTTCTGGGCGTCGAAACCTACGGTGGGGTCTTATTGAACCCCTGGTTTGACCGAGATTTGTCCATTGCGGGGCGAGTCAGTGGTGTCGATGCTGAAGGGCAATTGCAGGCTCGCTTGATCAACTTTGACCGGGCGATTGCCACTATTCCGAGTTTGGCGATTCATTTGAATCGCACGGCGAACGAAAATAAAACGGTCAATCCGCAGCAGGAAATGAACGCCCTGTTGGATATGGAGCGTGATCAAAACTTCCGAGATCTGTTACTTGAGCAGGTCGCGGAGGAACATGCGGACGCACCCTTAGCGGAAGTGCTGGATTTTAATCTGTGTTTTTACGACATGCAGGCACCGGCGTTGACGGGCCTGAATCGCGCTTTTCTTTCCAGTGCTCGACTCGACAATCTGCTGAGTTGCTTTTTGGGGGCTCAGGCGCTGATTCATTCGGATACCACCGAGACAGCAGTGCTCCTGTGCAACGATCACGAAGAAGTGGGCAGTCGCTCAGATGCAGGAGCGCAGGGCACTTTGCTCAATGACTGTTTAGCCAGACTCGTACCCGACAGCGCGGCGCGACATCAGACCCTGCGTCATTCGATGATGCTCAGTGTCGATAACGCTCATGGTGTGCACCCGAATTACAGTGATAAGCACGATGGCAATCATGGCCCCAAACTGAATGCGGGCCCTGTGATCAAATTCGATGCTGACCAGGGCTACGCCACCAATAGCGATACGGCGGCGTTTGTGCGTTGGCTCGCACGGCAAGGAGAGCCTATCCCCTTACAAAGCTTCGTTATGCGAGCTGATATGCGCTGCGGAAGCACGATTGGCCCGATTACCGCGACCAATTCGGGTATTCGTACTGTGGACATCGGTAATGCGCAGTTTGCGATGCACTCCATTCGCGAAACTGCGGGAGTGCAAGACGTAACGCACATGACAAATCTGTTGAGCCGGTTTTACGGTGTTGCTCAGGTTCCTTGAGTGCCGCTGTCGAGCTCTAGAGTTTCTTCCAGTCCGTCGTCAATTTAAAACATGGATGTATACAGGCGCCTTAAAGGAGAAGGCCGTTAAGCTAATTCAAATGAATACTCTCCAAGTCAAACATGTTGCTAGCGACTTAGGCATCCGTTCATGTGTGCTTTTTTACGAGCGGAGAATAAGAGTGATAAAAACAAAGCCACGTATTTCAAAGCAGTTTGATTAACATTCCGATATAGACGGAAGCGTCGAATTAAGAAGTAGCGCTTACTTAAAAAGTGGCAGCAGTATGCTTCGGGGCAATATAAGAAAAATTCGGGTTTTCCAATGACTAGTTGGATATAGATTTTCGAGAAGGATAGCCCGGCATAGGTTTGTACGGGCTTTGGATAAACTTTTAAAAAGGAACTTTAATGATTATTAGGATGTGTGAAATAGTTTTTGGATTGATGATAGGTCAATTCTCGAATTATGAAAGCCCATCGCCTTTGCTTGAGGCGGGTAGTTTTATCTATAACGAGTCAGGTGTTGAGGCGAGATTCGATGTGTTAGAGGCTCAGTCGGCTGATCAGTTTTGCTATGACTTAGAAAGTAAAGCCGCTCGATCGTTAGATTTTTGCTCTACAGGCGGTATCAAAGATCAGATCGAAGAAGTATGTGGTCAAGGTGTCTTGGGCATGAAATTCGATAGCGGCGAAATTGAAGGGTCAAAACCAGAGCAGTGGTTCTATGCGGTGAACCTCGATGAAAATAGCGTAGCACTCATAGAAAATGAAAAAGAGCGAAAAATAGCTGAAGGCATACTGAGGCGCCAGCTTCAGGAGCCCAAGCATTCTTATGAATATCATTTCCGATTTAAATGTTCTGAAAGGTTCGGTGGCTTCAACTACTTTTTGGATTTGCTTGGTGCATGGTGAGTCTATTCAATACTAAGGATGAAAGAGTCGAAAGGTTGGCCTTGATAAAAAACATTTCGGAACTGATTAAAAAGGAGCTCAATATTAATGATTGGGTATGTCACATTGGGTACAAATGACCTTGATAGATCCGGGCGGTTCTACGACCAGCTGTTTGAAATGCTAGGAGCGAAACGAGTCCATTCGGATGAAGCGAGTATCGCTTGGGCAAGCGGTGTGCATTCGACTATCTTTGTGGTTCTCTATCCCGTCAATGGCGAGAGGGCAACGGCTGGGAATGGCACGATGATCGCTTTAAATGCCGATTCAATAGAGCAAGTTGACGCACTGTATAGACAATCCATTCTCATTGGCGCAACGAACGAGGGCGCCCCAGGAATACGTTCAGGCGGCTACTATTGCGCCTATGTCAGGGACCCGGATGGTAACAAGTTGAACTTCCACTGTAATCCTGATCACACATAGAGAGCCACTTTGGTGAAGTCATCGTTCTGTTGGCCTTTTAGCTAATGTAAACCATCCTTACACCCAATACTCATTAAGAGCAGGACAGAATGAAACACAGAGTTGCTTTAGTCACAGGCTCCACATCAGGTATCGGCCAGGCGATTGCGCTTAGGCTCGCTTCTGAGGGCTATTCCGTGGTTTTTCATTCTCGGTCGTCTGTCGAGACTGGTGAACGCTTAGCATCTCAATATGACACCGCTTCGTACTTCCAGGCGGATTTATCGGATCAAGATGAATCAAAAGACCTGATTAAAAAGGTGAAGTCCAAGTACGGTCGCTTAGATGTTGTAGTCAATAACGCCGCCTTGAGGTTAGTGTGGTCGATCATCTCAAGGCGGCGACGCCCGAAATCTGGCGTAGGCTTCATGAGGTTAACGTCATTGCTCAAACTGCGGGTGTGCAAGACGTACCAAAGATGACATCTCTGTTAAGCCGATTTCACGATGTCGCTCAGCTTCCTTGAGAGCAGCTGGCGAGTTCTAGAGTCTCTTCCAGTCCGTCGTCAATCGGGCTCGCGATGTGTTTTTCCTCAGCCTCATTTGGCTGAGTGTACATCATCGTTGTCGACACGCTCGCATGACCGAGGAGGTCTCGTAAATGCCTGATGTCCTCTCCGTTTTCCAGCAGGTGTGTCGCGTAGCTGTGTCGTAGCATGTGACAACTGACGCGCTTATCCGGTGAGAGTTGTTTTCCTAAGTAGGCGATATACTTTTGTACCGATGAAGGATGGATATGCAGTCGTACCCGCTCGCGTACTCCCTGGCACTGTGTAATGCGATTTGAAGGAAAGAAAAATTGCTTCTGCCATTCCTGCGAGCTACTCGTGAGCGTACCATTGTCTGACGCGGGCAGGGTGGTATAGCCGTAGCCGGATGCGATGTCAGCGCGATGTAAGGCAGCGACGCGCTCCTGCTGACTTTGGAGTAGGTTAACGAAGCTCTTGGGTATTGGAAGGTGCCTATCTTCCCGGCCTTTGCTCCGTTTAATGGCTATTTGCAGGGATTCAAAGTTGAAGTCTTCAATACGTAGCCTGAGGCACTCCATTAAGCGAAGCCCGCAGCCATAAAGCAAAGCGAAGATCAGTGTATAGTGCATGCCTTCCGCGCTACGTATTAATTGCTGTACTTCCTCTCGGCTCAATGCCTGCGGCTTTGACCGACGGGGCTGAGTGCGAATAAATTCCCCGAGCTCGCTCCAATCCTGTTTTTGGATGTGCCGAAAATAATACACAATAGCCGACATCGCCTGCTTTTGAGTGGCAATGCTGACTTTTCGGTCGACAGCGATGTGAGCGAGAAAGGATTTAACGTCTTCCGATGCAATCTCTGCAGGTTTTTTGGGCTTATGAAACGTCAGTAACCTGCGTAACCAATCCTGGTAGGACTGCTGCGTCTTAATGGAATAATTTCGCCCCTGCAGATGAATCTTTAAATCTTGCTGCGCTGCGCAAATGTAAAGTGATGGGGGCGTAGGGAGGGCACTGTGATTAGGAGCGAGCTTGTGGGGAAAATGCCTTGAGACGGTTGTATTCTGCCAGTAAGCCCATTCGAAGATCTTCGCCCAAGCGGGTTTCAAGAAAAACAGATACAGCACTCGAAGCGCATCGACATGCTGACGATATCGCCAAGGCTCAAGATACCCTTGATTGCTTAATTCCGTGAGATAGTAACGAAGAAAAGAGGGCGGGTGCTCGGCTATTCTGGCGCCGTTACTGAAGCGGATAAGTCGTTCGATATGACGTACGTATAAGCGCCGGTGACTTATGGGAATTTGATTCTCAAT
Source organism: Cellvibrionaceae bacterium AOL6 (assembly GCA_003265435.1). Taxonomy (GTDB): domain Bacteria; phylum Pseudomonadota; class Gammaproteobacteria; order Pseudomonadales; family Cellvibrionaceae; genus Agaribacterium. The sequence continues at coordinate 93,453 of NOXC01000009.1, read as the reverse complement.
GAGTGCGCGATGGTATCCTTCCCAGAACTGCTTAACATAGTCCGTTGACACAGTGCTTACCTCCTTGTAAGTTCAATGCGAACAAAAACTATACGATTTTGAAATCCTTTTGTAAAGAAAAGGCGATGCTCTACCCAAGCCCTTTCATTCGTTAAAATGGTGTATGGATTAATTCGACAGTAATTTAGCTCGTTACGCACGCGGAAGGGCTTTGATGCTCAGCGATTTGTTGAGTTGTCCAATCTAGAAGGCGAATAATGTGTGGATTAAATAGCGATGTATGCAATAAGCTCAGAAATGACAATTCGAAAAGCTACCGACGCGGACTGGGAAGAAATTTGGCCCATCTTTCATGAGGTCGTCGCAGCGGGTGATACCTACGCATACGATACTATTAACCCGGCGGCAATATAGATCGTCCTGATCTATACTACCTTCGCCCTAAAAATCTGGCGGCTTTGTGTGAAAACCCTGAATTTTTAGGGCTCGCATGAACCTTTGGTTCATGGCGATGCATCCTGCACCGCCTATTAACCCGACATAAACCACCGCCGGGTTAATAGTACGAGTAAGGAGCGCGCCAAAGCGCTGTGGTTAGACGCACCGCGCGAGACCTATGTCTGCGAAAAAGAGGGGCGGATACTGGGCACCTATTACATTAAAACCAATCAGGCGGGACCTGGCAGCCATGTCTGTAATTGCGGCTACATGGTGTCGGCTGATGCCCGAGGGCAGGGCTTGGCGACAACGATGTGTGAACACTCTCAGGAGCGCGCGCTGGCTTTGGGATACAAAGCCATGCAATTCAATTTTGTGGCGTCGAGTAACGAGGGCGCTGTGCGTTTATGGGGGCGATTGGGCTTTGAAACGGTGGGGCGTTTGCCTAACGCATTCAAACATCCAGAGCAGGGCTTCGTGGATGCATTTGTTATGTTTAAGTGGCTGTAGGCCCCGCCTGTATAATCTTTGCTCATTGCGAAGTTCGTCAGTTGAGGCTGGGCTCGGATCTGTTTCCCTGTTTTCGAAGAAGTCTCATTAGGTTCGTTTTTAAACAAAGGACATGCCCGATAGGAGCCCGTGTTGCTGCAATCAATTTTTTTTAACGATGTTTTAATTGATCGTCCTAGACCGACCGGTATTGATGTGCTGTGTGGGCTCAAGCACTTTTCGATTATCACTTACGCTGTGCCAGAGGAGCGGTTCGTCGGGCACTTCCCAGGGCGTTTTAAATTGGATACGGTCGACATTGATGGGAAGGCGCATGGCCTTATTTCTGTTGTTCCCTTCATTGATGTGGATTTTACTTCGGCGGTATTGCCCTTCCCCAAGTTCACCATGGGGCAGACGAATTACAGAATCTATATTGTGGATACCGAAACGAATGAGCGTTGCGTCTGGTTTCTTGGAACAGCGCTCGATTCGTGGACATTATTTGTGCCACGATTGATATGGAATTTGCCTTGGCACGCAGCAAAAATAACATTCGATTGTGTGCAATCTCCAGACTCCGGTCTTTACGAGCAGTACTCGATGCAGGCGAAATCGGCATGGGCATCTGCATCGGTAGAGCTGAGCCAGGCCTCAGGCCAGATATTTGACTTCCCCGGCTTTCCAAATGTGGAGACAGCCTTAGTCTATCTCACTCATCCGCTAGCGGGCTTTTACTATCGTAGAGACAAACAGCTTGGCACCTATCGCGTGTGGCATAAAAAGCTGGAAGTGCAAGCCGCAGAGCTTAAACACGCCCGGTTTGACCTGCTAGATCGGCTTGGCCTGGTGACGCTAGAGGAACAGCAGGTACCTCATAGTGTGTTGATTGAGCCTTTGAATGAATTCACGATTTATCTGCCTCCAAAAGTCATTCGTAAGAGCTAACCAGCGATACAGCTTTTGTGCCATCTTCAATAGGGTGTTTATGCCATTGTGTTAACAGGCCCTAGAACCGATACTATTCAGGTATTGATACAGTCACCCCTGTTTTCCGGTTATGAAGAAGTTAATTGAAACCGCTAAGCGCATCGCGACAGAACACGAAGCGCTGCCTTTCGCGGTGTATTCCTCGATGCAAGAGCAGTGCATCTTAAACGTTCCGGTCATTAAGCCGCTGTTGATATTCGTGCTCTCCGGGCGCAAGGCCTTGGGAGAGGAGGGTGAGCTGGAGTGCCCCTCAGGCAGCTTTATTTTTCTGTCAAATTCGCCTGATGTTGCTATGCGCAATATACCCGCTGAGTCAGATTATTTCGCCTTATTAGTAGAGTTTTCCTATAGCGATTTTTCCTGCTTTCATCCTCAAGGGCGACGGGAGAGTTCGTCTTTTCAAGGTATAATCGATCCTACGCTTGAAGCGACTTTGCAGCAGTTTGTAGAGTGGTCGGAATTCTCTCCTGATACTTTGTGGCACGTGCGTCGTCAGGAACTGCTGCAACTGCTGTATCATCTCGGCCACCACCAAGTCGCATCGATTGTGGAGCCACCCACCTTAAGCCATCAAGTGCATAGCATACTGTGCGAAAATCTGGCGCATCCCCTTGCTGCGTCCGAATTGGCCGCGCGATTGGCGATGAGTGAGTCTACGTTAAGGCGTAAACTTGGAGTAGAGGGGACAAGCTTTCAATCACTGAGGGACAGGGCCGCGCTGGGCTTTGGCTTGCACCTAATTCAATCGACGTTTGAGCCTATTGGATTCATAGCGGAACGTTGCGGCTATTCATCCCAATCTCGCTTCACCGAAAAATTCAAACAGCTTTTTCACGTGACTCCAACCGCACTCAGAAAAACCCGAATGCGCGAATCGGGCGAATGATTGCGTGATAAGTAACTATTGAGACTCTCGTGATCTCGATAGTATGGCGGCTCCTTTTAACGCGTTGGAGATGCCCATGTTGCCGTCTTATAAACCCTCCATTGTTTTCTCCCTTACCCTGTTCGCTTTGACTCTTGTTTCGGCCAGTACGATGGCTGAGCCCTTCACGCTCACCAGCACCGATATTTCCAATGGCAAAGTTATGGCGCTCGACCAGGAGTTTCAGGGCTTTGGTTGCAACGGGGGAAACCGCTCACCGCAGCTTTCCTGGCGTGGCGCGCCAGAGGGTACGGAAGCCTTCGCCATCACGGCTTACGATCCGGACGCCCCCACAGGCAGTGGCTGGTGGCATTGGCAGTTGGTGAATATTCCGAAACATATTGACACTGTATCTACAGGTATCGGACGCTCAGATGAAGATCTGCCTTTTGAGGGCGCATTTCATATCTCTAATGATTACGGCTTTGCGGGCTTCGGCGGAGCATGTCCGCCAAAGGGGCACGGTGTACACCGGTATCAATTTACGATTTATGCCCTGTCCACACCGCTGGAACTTCCGGAAAATGCTTCAGGTGCGTTAACCGGTTACATGATTAACGCGCATTCGTTGGCTTCTAGCACCATCGAAGCCTTGTATGAACGCGACCAATAGTTAGGAGCCTGACGGTGTATTTGAGAGTAGTGAGGGCAAGCCTCTCTACTCCGCCGTCATTCGTCTCTTGGCGGCCTTAGAGCATACGTCCCCTTTGGGCGTCATTAGTTTTATATAGGCGCGCAGTACTTCCAGGCTGATTGAGCGCATCAAAGCGCACCATGTGGTTTCGCACTAAAGTGACGCGAATTTTCTCAAAAAAACGGTTTTTGGTAGCGTTGCCACTTTCAATATGCTAAAAAGTGCAGCGAGTCTGTCATGTGGTAAGGCCGCAAGGTGGCTATACCTATGTGGGGCTTCTCTAGAATTATCCTGCCATGGAAATACATGGGCTTGATGAGTTTGCGTCTTGCCATTTGTATTTAAGGGAGGGTTTGGGCAAGCGTTTCAAAAAATCAATAATTGAACGTGTTGTACTCTGAATTTGTTCAAGTCGTTTTAGCCGGTCTCGTTTAGTACTCCGGGCCTCAGCGTTATGTTGCGCTTGTAGAGTCGGAGGGTAGGGGCGTCGCTTTATTGTTCGTTTGGGTGTTGTCTTCTTTTTTCTCTTTGTTTTTGGTTTTTTGAAACATTCAGAATACGTCACAGTGCACCTGATGACGTTGTGTTCATAAGATAAAAGAAGGCATTACAATGAATCGTTACTGTAAACAGCTATCGAAACTCTGTACCTGGCTGGCGATGGCGACAAGTTTTTTAGCGTACTCAGCGGAAGTATTGGCCGCTGTTCAGCCTGTGAATGAGGTGCGAGTAAATCAACACGGTTATCTTCCTGGGCAGCCAAAGCATGCGGTGTATGTAGGCCCAGCGGGGACAGCGTGGGCCTTGAAAGACAGCGCGGGTGCAACCGTTGCTACAGGGATCACGACACCTTATGGTTCTGACAACGCGTCAGGCGATAGCGTATCTCATATAGATTTCTCGAATTTCACTGAGGAAGGCGAGGCCTACCAGATTGTTGTTGGTGGCAGCACGAGCTACCCCTTCAAAATAAGCGACTATGTTTATACCTTCATGAAGGAAGACGCGATGATGTACTTTTATCATCAGCGTTTCGGTCATTCGGTGGATGCTCAGTATGTAGGAAAAGAATTTGCTCGCGCAGCGGGACATTTCGATGACAACCTTGAGTGTGATGACGAGTTGCCTCCCGACTGGGCAGTGGAGTCTCATTGTTCCTATAGCCTTGATGTTCGCGGAGGCCACCAGGATGCGGGCGACTATGGTGGCTACGTGGTAAATGGTGGCTACTACAACTGGCTTTTACAATATATGTACGAAGCCAACAATGATGTGTATGTTGATGGGGCCTTGCGTATACCCGAGAATGACAATGGTATTCCTGATATCCTCGATGAAGCGCGAATTGAATTGGACTTCATTATGCGCATGCAAGTCCCGCAGAATAAATCGCCATTCCCCGGTATGATTCACCATAAAAAATCGTATCAGGCTTGGGCTCCTTTCCCTCTTGCTCCCGCTGATGACAACGGTATTTATTGGGGGAACGATCCGGTGAAGCGAACCATCAAACCTGTTTCAACGTCTGCGACCTTAAACGGGGCTGCAGTAATGGCGCAAGCGGCTCGATTGTGGAGTCAGTTTCCCAATGCGGAAAAGTTTGATGGAAGCAGTAAGCCCTATCATGAAACTCTCATTGAAAGAGCCGAGATTGCATGGAACGCAGCATTAGCGAATCCAAATTTATTCGCGTCCACCGACGCATCCCAAGGTAGTGGCCCCTATAACGACAGCAAAGTGGAAGATGAATTTTATTGGGCGGCGGTTGAGCTCTATCTGACGACAGGTAAGTCTGAGTATAAGCAGTTCCTCACCAACAGTCCTGCGTTTGCACAATACCGATCCTTCGATTGGCAAGAAGTGCAGGTGGCGGGTAACTTGTCACTCCTCCTGCATAAAGACTCCAATGGTCTGAGCAATGCACAAAATAGTCAGTTGGAGGCGAACCTCAAAGCAATAGCCGATAGCTTCGTGTTCAATATCGAGAATGAGGGATATATGACGCCTATCGCACCCACGCACGCCTCGCCGTCGGGAGGTGTATGTAGTGGTGAGTACAGCTACCCTTGGGGATCGACAGGTTCATTTGTGTTAAGTGCGGCTATACAACTTACCGCTGCGCACCGCGCTACAGGAGAAGACGTCTATCTTGATGCGATCACTCGCACTATGGATCATGTTTTAGGTATCAATGCCTTAGATAGAGCGTATATGACGGGCTACGGAGAAAATCCAACACGAGAGCCCCATCATCGGTTCTGGCTTAAAGCTAAAGGTAACCCTGTGACGGAGCCAGGCGCAGCTGTTTCTGTACCCTATCCGGCAGCTATGGCTGGTGGCCCACAAAACGATTACGTGGAAGATGGCACTAGCGGCCCAGAAACAGAGGGTACCCCCTGTGAGAGCCCTGCGAAATCCTATGCCGATCATTGGAACAACTATTCATCAAATGAAATAACGGTAAATTGGAACGCTAACCTAGCGGCGGTTGTCGCCTATATCGAAGAGGCAATACCTGCCCCAGCTGACAACATTGCGCCGTCGAGTCCAAACCATGTCTTAGCCAACGCGACTAGCGGCAGCTCCATCGAAGTGAGTTGGTCGAGTGCGAAAGATAATGGACAAGTTCGTCAGTATCGGGTGCATATGAAACCTGATGGAGGTCAATATGAGCTCTACGCGACAACCCGTTTCAATGCTTGGTCTTTTGTACCGCTAGAGCCGGGAACAGAATATTGTTTTCAGGTGCAGGCAGAAGATTTCAATGGATTTATCTCGCAGAAATCCAGTGAGGTGTGTGAGACAACGCAGCCTGCAAGCGCATTTGAAATATATTATCAACCAGATAACTCGGCGATGAGCGATTATGTTGGGACTGGGGCAATTGGACAACCGGAAGCACCAAAAACGGTGCTGGGTAACGGTTGGTATCACTACGAGTTTCATCAGCAGCCCCCGTACGACTTTCATTTCAGTATGCCGAATTGGGGCAGTCCTCAGCGTTTTTCTCCCAGCGGTATGGGCTCAAATTGGCGTGTTAAGGAGGCTGATTTTAGTGTAGACGGCACGATCTGGCTGACCTCTGACAAGGTATTCCACCGCTCAGCTCCGCAATTGGAAGCACTTGATCCAGTTGTGAACCCAAGCCCCACACCAGTACCGACGCCAACACCTACACCGGAGCCAACGTCGACGCCTACACCGACGCCTACACCGACGCCAACGCCGACGCCGACGCCGACGCCGACGCCAACGCCAACGCCAACGCCAACGCCGACGCCAACGCCAACGCCGACGCCTACACCGGGGCCAACCCCAACCCCAGCCCCAGACGTTCCGCCTGAAGGCTATGAGTTCGCAGCAAATGAGAATGAAACTATTCACGTAAGCGGTAGGATGAATGTGGCGTATGGTGCGAATGGTATTTTTAATTACTTGTACGACGTGGAATCCAACCTTGTCTGTAATAACTCAACTTTCGGTGACCCATTGCCGGGAGTGGAAAAGAAATGCTTTACTCAAGTGCTGGATGATGGTGGCAACGACGAGGGTTGTGAAATGGGGACTCACAACCTAAATAAAAACGTACGTACTGAGCTTGATTTGAGCGCCGGAGCGTGTGTGAAACTGAGTGAAAATTTCAGCGGCCTGACTCTACAAGTATGGGACAGTGATACGAACACGAGCTGTGACTATCGAGGCTCGATTCTCTCTCAGGATGGCAGTGGCGTTGTAGAGGTAAATAGAAACTATGTGTCGTCTTCACAGCTTGTGGGTACGGTATTGCGTTTCGAACCATCGAACGACTGTCAGTATGTAAAAGTTCGGGTTTATTAAACGAGTTCTATCCTAAGCGTCACCCTTTTGGCGGCATCTCCCCTGGTGCCGCCTTTTTTTAGCTCCGTTTTCATCTATATTCCAGTTTTTCGCGTGCTCAGATTGGACTGTTCAACATTTTTTACCGCGCCTATAATTATGCGATTGTTGTCGGCTTCGTAGCAGGCACAACTTAGATTAGAATGGAATCGATGAAAAAAGAAAAAGGCCTGTTGGCCAACTGCGTTTTGTGTAGCTTTTTGTCCGTTGTGTCAGCGTTACTCTATCTGTTGCCCTATCGAGCCGTGCCTCAATTCGAGGCCACATTCAGAGCCTTAGATTCTGAGCTTCCTCTTTTCACTCAATTCATTATCACAATAGTTCCACTCTTCGCGGGGATGGCGTGTGTGAGTGTGTGTTTACTGTTGGTCTGGGTGGCGCTCTCAAAGCGTAGCGATCTGGTTGTCGCGTTTCTAAAAGCGAGTGTGATCAACGTATCGATTGCAACGGCGGCGGTTCTACTGAGTTTTGTGGCGGTTTATCTGCCCGTATTCCTGTCTTAAGCCTGCAGTTTCATATCTCAATCGTCATCGTTCAGTAAGTTGAAAATAGGATTCTCGTTCCATGATAGACAGTTCAGAAATCGGTTTGAATACGCTTTTTCGCTTTGCCAAAGCCCTGTTGAAGGATTGGCTTTACGACATTTTGTGTTACGCCGTGGGCTGGTGTGTACTGAGAGTGCTCACGGCGGGGCGCCATGCCGAAGAGGGCTTGTCTGAGGGCATTAGGGACCCAGACTCTAGCGAATCACTGCCGAATATTATGGGTTTGGTCATTCTGTTGGTTGGCGGCTACTTGCTGTTCAAGTAGCCTAATGAGTTTCTTGGCTGCGGCTTTAGGTCGGGCTGTTTCCGCCATTCCATGCGGCCCAAATATCCCCTTCCTTGTTGGGCATTTCAAAACTGGTGTATCCGGCAGCCTGACGTATGGTGTCGAGCACGTCGGTGTGATTAATACAGGGGTGTTGTGCTCCGTCACCAATTTGTTTTGATGTCCCGTAGGGCCGGAAGTCGAGCGAGCGCCCCGTCACCAGCCCCATATTGTTGTTGACACCGCTGGCGAGAAACATGGGGATACGATAGTGGTCGTGATAATTACCGTGGCCAAGATCGGACACGGTAACGATCAGCGTATTGTCCAAGAGGGAGCCGTTGGTGTCGGGGGTGTCCTTCAATTTCTGAATAAATTGTGCGATTTGGCCCATCCACCAGATTTTGGTGGTGGTGTGGGTAGCGGCATCTTGATGGGATGCGTCGTGGTCACCCAGTGTTGCGCCGGGTACTTTGACGGGGGATACCGATACGCCGTAACTGAACGCGATCGTACGAGTAAGGCCGCAAGACAGTGCAGCGATGGCGATATCTTGTTGCAGATCGGAGGCGAGATCCAGGACGTCGGTTTGAGAGAGTGCCTCATCGGTATCACTGCGGTCTGAAACGGGAGACGCACTGATATCCGGCCCAAGGCATGACATGCCTGGGCCCGACGATGCGAATTTCGCTTCCAATACCGAAAGTGCATCGCTGTGCTGCTGCATGCGCTCGCGTTCGATCTGTCCCATCGAGGCTTCGAGTCGGCTGAGATCCGCGCGCGCGGCGGAGAGCATTTTCGTTTCAAGACCACTGCCGGGCATGACTTCGCCCTGTGTGGCGCCGAAGAGCAGGGGGTAAACAATTCTTGGGTCACATGCGGAATCCAGCGTCGTCGAGCCATCATGGCTTACCCGTTTATTGTCGTCGTTGCCCCACATCGTGCCCACGCCCATTTGCACCGAGGGCACACTGATCCCCGTTGTCGCACGGTTAGCCCAGTCTTCTTTCCCCATGAGTACGTCGATAGAAGACTGTGTGTCACTGAAGGTCATTCGACCTGTTAAGCACTTGGCCGAACCGCCCTCATGCGTGTTGGCTGCGCCGGCGTAGCCGATGCCGTCGAGGAAGACGAGATTTTCGTACACGCTGCTTAGTGGCGCAGACATCGCAGGCAGAACGCTTCGCCCCGCCTCTGGGAAAAAGACATCGGGCACACAGCCGTTCGGGTGGAAAATAAAGATCGTTCGGACCAATGGGTTCTCACCCTGCGCCATGGCATTGCGCGCAAGCAGACAGGAAAGAGGCGTGGCTGCTGTCAGTGAGCCGGCCGCTATCGCTTTAAGTAATGATCGTCGGTTCATGATAAGCGTCCTATTGGCGTTGGGTGAAGGATTGGGAAGCTACGATCTCAACCCAAAGATCTTTCAGTGAGCCGGAAGTCCATCGCGTGGCGATGTTGTCCGTCGTACAGGAATCGGGTTTGGCGACGCCCTGAGTCATGCGTTGGAAGGTCTCGATGAAACAATGAGACGCCGGCTCCAAGCCATCGGTTGCGAGAATCCAGCTCAAATCCTGCAAGTTCATGAAGCTGTGGGTGTCGCTGTCGGTCATGCGGTGAAGACCGCTGATGCTACCTGATGCATCAATCGCGAGGTTGTTGCCTTCCGTGGAGCGGAAGGCGCCGACGGCATCGTAATTTTCGAAGGCGAAACCAATTTCATCGATGTACTGATGGCAGGAGAAGCAGGAGTCGTTCGCCGTGTGCGCAGCGAAACGCTCTCGTGTCGGCTTGTTTGGATCAAAGGGCTCCACCTCGCCTATCACCGGCGGCGGTGTACCAAATTCCTGGCAAAGCAGATTCCTACGTACTATCAGCCCGCGCTGAATGGGGTGGCTATCATCGAACTTCGCATTGCGGGCCAGCAGTGCGCCAAAGCTCAGTACACCGCCGCGCAACTCGCCGCTGTCCACGCGTTGCATGGCACTACCCGAAACGGGGGAGAGCCCATAAAATTCTGCGAGCGCTTGGTTGGCAAAGGTGAAGTCCGTTTGGAAAAAGTCACCCATATTGTAGCCTTCGCTGAGCATGATCTCGGCGAGGAAGAGCTCGACCTCCGCATCCATTGCCGCCGCAACATCGTCAGTGAAGTGCGAGAAGCGCGTTTCGTCTCGATCCAGACCCTGTACACTTTCAAGTTCAAGCCATTGGCGACCAAAGTGAACAAACTGTTTTTGTGCTTTTTCATCCGCAATCAGTCGCTCCACTTCGCTTTGGAGCGTTTGCGTATCTGAGAGCGCATTGGCCGCCGCTTTATCGAGCAGGCTCTGGTCTGGCATAGAGCCCCAGAAGGTATAGCTTAAGAGGCTTGCGATTTCGTATTGCGTGAGCTGACCGTTGCTGCCGAGCTCGGTGCGATACAGGAAGTTCGGGGACACCATCATCGCGTGCGCCACAATACGCGCACCCGCAGTGTCGTCCTCGCCCTCTGCAAACAGTTCTTGATACTGGCTGATTTCTTCGTCGCTCAGAGGCCTGCGGAACGCGTCATGGCCGAAGTTGGACGAGAAGCAGTACGCCATATCATTCTGCGGGCAATTTGCAGTAGTGAGCCAAGGGCTCAGGTTGACTTGTGAGGCAATGTTTTCTGCCGCATTCCAGTAAGCATCCATACGCAGTGAGGTAATGCGGTTTGCCTCGACATTGTTGTCGAAGCCGTGTACCTCAGTATCGGCGCCGATGCCCGAGGCCATGGCTTCGGCATCATCGCGATTAAAGAGGTCGTTGACCGTGTTGATGTATTCAAATTTACTCAGTTGTCGAACACGTCGAGGCAGTACTTGTTCCGTATCGCAGCTCAATTGCGGACGAAGACTCCATGCGTATTCCGCTACGGCCTCAGCACATTCTCCCGTACAGGAATCCGGCGCATTGGGCGGCATGTCCTCATCGATTTTTCGGAGGAAGCTTTCGTAGCTGTAGTTTGCGAAAATGATGGGCTGAGACTCTTGTTGGCCGTCATTACCATGACACGCGGTGCAGCCAAATTCCTGATACAGCGTGGCGCCGTCTTTGGGTTCGGGGTTGTCTCTCGGGTCCGGGTAATTCAGTGCATAAGTGAGCACGCGCAGTTCTTCATTCGTCAGATTGAGGTGCTGCATAAATTGAACGTTGGCGATGGCTCCCTCAATGTCGGCCTGGCTGCGATTTCTTTTTTCCGAGCTCTCCAGCGCGCCGTGGCATGCCACACAATTTTGCGCGTACACCGCTTCACCAGCGATATAGTCGTCCAAGCCTGTCGAAGGTGTTGGCGTGGGCATGGGGGTAGGTGATGCTGTTGGCGTTGGCGTTGGCGTTGGCGTTGGCGTTGGCGTTGGCGTTGGCGTTGGCGTTGGCGTTGGCGTTGGCGCAGGTGTGGTGGTTGGCTCGGGTGTCGGTGTCACTACCGGTGTTGGCGTGACCGAGGGCTCGGGTGTGGGTGTAGCCGTTGGTACAGGCGTTGGAGTCGGCTCTGCGCTCGGTGTTGGACTTGGAGTCGTAGTCGGTGTCGGTGTGGGTTCTGGCGTGACGACGGGGCCCGGAGTGGCATCACTGCGGTGAACAACGAGGCCCGCAAGTTTTGCGGCATCGACAATCGCAGAAAATTCCATGTCCAGCTGCCCGTCGGTCACGGTGATCTCGTTAAACTCTAAATCTAATGCGTGATAGGGTCCCGCTTCCGCAACAATATCGAGTGAAGACAATACATGCATGCCCTCAATGGTGACGTCAAACAATCGCTCACCGACATTGCTCCAATAAATTTCTGCAAAGTGGAGCATCACGGTGTAAGTGCCGTTTTCTATTGGGAGCCTGTAAGCAAAGTCGCCCCAGCGCTCAGTCTTATAAATCAATGGCGCATCGGTACCGCTGACTTCAACTTCTGTATTCGAAGTATTCCCGCCCTCGAAGTACACGTCCGCGAGGTATCTCATTGTGTCGCTTTTGGCGTAGCTCTGGTCACTCCCCACATTGATGGCGAGCACCAGACTGTCGTCAACAGCCGGCGGTGCATCCGTGGGAACAGGAGTGGGCATAGGAATCGGGATCGGTTCTTCAGTCGGCATTGGCCCAGGTGTTGGACTTGGAGCGGGTGTCTCTACGGGGGGAATCACAACCGGTGGGGAAGGGCTGGTCGAAGGCGTGGGCAGAGGAATGCTAGATGCCGTTGGTACGGGGCTAGGGCTGATAGTTTCCGTTGGGACCGGGCTGGGGCTGGCACCGCTTCCTGGAGGCGGGGCAGTCAGTGTCGAGTCGCCGCCTCCGCCGCCGCACGCGACTAGAATACTGGAAAGATACAAGTAGCTGATAGCTCGAGGGAAGATTATTCCCATTGTCGATTTTGAAAATCTGACTGTTTTCATCATCTTTCCACGTCCTAGCGTCTTCGTTGAAATCCGTTGGCCCGTGAGCTGGGCTCTTTGAATGCATGCGTACAGTAATCGAAGTGCCACGGGAAAAATGGGGAGCGATTCACTTTTTTCATTGAATAGTGAATTAAATATGAAAATTTGTAACTGCGTCTCTGAATTAAAAAATGAGCAAAGAAATCTGCATTTCTTTTTGTTTATTGACGTAATTTTCTCTGATTAGGAATTGTCAAACATTTATAAATATTGTTGCCTAGACAAATTTTAGGATTTTAGTAGGGTGAGGGGTTTAAAACCTATTGGAAATCACCTCATTCCAGTTGGCCTTTTTTAGGTGAGGTGCAATTTTCTTATTAGTTAAAAAGTATTAAATGGTCGATTGCGAAACTTTAGCTACGTTGACTCTATAGATAGAGTTAAGAGGATGTCGTGGAGCGAGGGGAGTGGTGAAGTGTTCAAAGGTTGCGGGAAACGATGGCTTCCCGCATATGTAGACTTACAGCGTTTTCGAAAATGCGTCAGCCAGTTTGAAGTACTCCTCAAGGTATACGGCTGTTTCTTCTGCTCGGTTGTTCTCTGAGCCCAAATGCACGAGTTCGACCACTTCGGCAATGTGCGCGGCAGAGGCTTGCTGCTCGCCTTTCAGATTGTCCGCAAAATACGCCACCGCTTTTTCGAGTGAGTACGTAATCATGTGGATCTCATGCATCGATTTTGCATTGAGATCGGTTTTGGTTTTCAGCTCAGCGGTGGTTTCGTTAAAAACGCTTTGTGCTTCCGCGTAGTTTGTAATGTCGGCCACTTTCAGGTGCTGGACGGGTTTTTCGTCGCCAGCCAGAGTCTGGGTGCTGAATACGGTCGCACTCGCGAGTGCTGCGGTCAGAAAGAGAGTGGAGGTCAACTTCATGGTGATTCCTAGCGTTAAGAAAATAATCTACAGATGAGAATGATTCTATCTTAAAGATTGTGGTCGCGCTAGATCACAGGCGCTCCGCTAGAGGGGGTTGGGCATGAAAAAGAGCGGCCCCGCTTTTCGAGCATGGGGCCGCCCTAGGGTTTAGCGCTCTATGCGCTCATAGCTGACGTTGGTCATTGTGATCTTGGCCTCGGTGATACCGATGTCAGCATAGCACTCAGCAAACGAGTCCGAATTGCCGTGCTCTCCGCAATCAACGCTGCCTTGTGGGTATTGTGATTGCAGGTAATTCCCGAATTTCAGGTAGGACGCAGAATCGTCTTCCACTTCAGTCTCTAAGTTTTGACCGAAGGCCGAGACGCGGACAACGCCATAGTTATTGATCACCTGAAAACTGAAAGAATCTCCAGAGCGAATGGTACCCAGTGGCTTCTTCTCTTCGACGCCGCTGGTATTACGAATCCGTACATAGACATCAAAGATGCCGTTCGCGGCTTTGCTATCGTAAAAGCCGGACTCGCTGCTGTCGGCGACGTAGAGTTTCATGATGGTGCCGGTATCCCCCGCGTGATGCTGCGCGACGATGGTTTTTCCACCGGTTGAGAGGTCGACTTTGATGGTGGCTTTGAAGTCCTCATACGTATCGGTCATTGCGATTCGGCGGTCGGAAGCAATTTTGTACTCGTGGCGCCAGCCGTTGCCGTTGGGTGTGGTGACCTTGGTTTGCAGGGGCACAAACTCCAGAGTGTAATCATTCACGAGGGGGTGTGGATTGTCGCCTTCCAGGTCCCAGAGCTCACTGTTGGTGATACTGGTAGGGATTTTGGCATTTCCAGACGGTGGGGGTGTCGGGCTCGGCGTAGGCGTTGGCCCGGGGGTGGGTGTGGTGGACGCCCCTTCCCAACTGAAGCGGTTTGCATCGCTGCCACAGTTGCCGCTCGAGCCATTGCTCAACATGTTGTTGGACTCATTTTTCACGTTGCTGCCTGTGGAGGCGCTTGTCAGGTAAAAGCTGCCATCGCCACAGCTGTATTCAAAAAATACCTCGGCTGCGGACAGGTCTGCGCTCAACTCCTGTCGGTGGGAGCCGCTGGGCTCATAAGAATACATACCGTCCATGTCACCACCGAGCGCACGGAGGGCGAAGCCGCCACTCTTTGAGACTTTTTCCAGCCCTTGCGCGGAAGCGGTGGTGCTGGCGTTGCGGATTAATTGGCCCGCACTGTTGATACCATAAAATAGACCGGAGGCGGTGTGTTGCAAGTACAGCGCGTCAGTACCCGAACCTTCATCGTCTGTACGTATCAGCGCCCATTGCTGGTTGACGTTGCTGTCGCTGGAGTTCCAGAGGTAGATCGCTTGGCGTTGTGCCGCGCCGCCATTGCCGTCTATCGACCAACCTGGCGCATTGCGCTTTTCAAATCGATATATTTCCGAGCCGGATACGACTTTGACCTTTCGCCAGTGTTGATCCTGGTTATTTGTGTCACACGTTTCCAGCGTAACAGGTTGACGGCGCGATCCACCGTTGCCGCCATCCCAGCATAAGTTGGTGTTCAGTTTTTTGTAGGAATAAAAGCCATTGCCTCGGTCTAGCTGGACCCAGTTTTGATTCACATTACCGGTGTTGGTGTTCCACAAATAGATTTGCTGGCCTTCAATGGCGCCTCTGTTTCCGTCGATAGCAAAGCTCTGGTTGTTTTTCTCCATGACAAAGGTGGCGGCGTGGCCTAACGATGCGCTGGTGATCAGGCTGATAGCGAGAGGTAGCGTGGTATTGAATTTCATTATTATTGATCTCCGATATCGCTCATATACACGAAGACTTGATGCCGTTTTAGGACTCTACTGAGTGGATCAGAATGAATGAGGCTAAATTGGATAGTCCAATGTGCGAGCGTGTAAGACGTATTTCAGTCTTTGGTGTTAAGAGTGATTAAGTCGTTATTAAAATAATTTTCACCCTGAAAAAAACCGTCGGTTTTTTTCAGGTACGTCGGAAAACTGAGCGCATCATTGTCTAGCGCTGTGGCAAAGTCAATAGCGCATTCATAGAAAAGTGTCGTCCTGTTTCTTTTTTTAAAACCCTATTATTTGCCTTATATACAGTATAAAAATGGATTTCTATGCCACACTTTTCTGTTTGGGGCGCGGTTCGCTGAAGTCATTTCGGATGCCCTAAAGGCATAAGCTCGAGTGTGGTCCATACTTAAAGGCGCAATGCTTAACGTTCTATGTGATCCCGTTAAGCTGTCGTCCTAAAGGTCGTCTTTGTGATCGGTTGTGCGCTATGAAGAGCGTTATGGCCTTTCCAAAAAATGTGAAAAATTGACTAGAAAAGGGCGCCAAATCGAAAAGTGAGCTGTCCAATTTGGGGGAAGATATTTCGAGGGCCGATACCTTCGTTGTGGCCGGAATAGGGGTAGAATTGCGGCGCCGATAAAAGGAGTGAGAGCGGGGTAGGCTATGCAACAAGTTCAGAAGCACACAGTGGTTTTAAGCGAGTCTTCAATTGCAGACGGTGTTACAGAGGTGGCGGCTAAGCTCAACAGCCGATTCCAAGACGTGGTGGCCGTCGTTGTGGTGCCAGGCGGTGTGTTTTTCGCCGCGGATGTACTCAGGCTGTGTCATTTCAACGTCGTCATGGACACGGTCTCTTGTCCGCATACCCCGGGCGAGCGCCAGAACGCATCGCCGATCGTGTTTCAGGGGCTGTACTCCTTGGCGAACCGGGATGTGATCCTGATTGATGATGCGGTTGAATCCGGCGGAACCATGAAACGCTTGGTGTCGTTTTTCCAATCCGAGCATGCGCCGCGTTCCGTTTCGGTCGTCACATTATTCGCTCGTCCCGGTCGTGTGGACATCGGCTGTGAGCATTACTACGCCCGTGAAGTGGAGGAGGAGGGCATCCTTGTCGGCTATGGTTTGCCATGGGAGGGTGCTCATCGAAACCAGCCTTTTATCAGTAAGCGTTAGCCCTGTTTGCGGAGGGCTGGGGGCGTCATAGAAACGTCATTCATCCTTAACGCATGCGTCACATTGCCTCTCTAATGTCCAGAAACTTTGAATGAGTTTCTTGTTGGAGACAGGTATGAAAAATTGGAAAGTTCTGGCGCTGTCCGCGTGTGTCACGGCGGGCTTGGTGGCTTGCGGTGGGGACGATGGTGAGCGAGGCCCTCAGGGCGAACAGGGGCCACAAGGCGAGCAGGGGCCTCAAGGTGAACCGGCGCCTACGGCAAAGGCCATTGATCTCACTATTCTTCATATGAATGATCACCATTCACACATCGCTGCGGACGGTTTTGACTTCGATGTGTCTGGCTTGACACTGAACGCGATGACAGAAGCCGGCGCACCCGTCGCGGAAGTCGAAGTGACTTACGGCGGCTTTCCAATGATGGTCAGTCTGTTTAACACGCTGGCCGGGCAGAACGACAATGTGTTGAAGCTGCACGCGGGTGATGCGATCACAGGTACCCTCTATTACTCTCTGTTTAATGGTGCCGCCGATGCGGCCGTCATGAACCAGATTTGTTTCGACGCCTTTGCATTGGGTAATCACGAATTCGATGACGGTGATGCGGGATTGGCCAATTTCCTGGATGCACTCAATTCCACTGCCTGTGAAACCTCCGTCCTGGCGGCGAACGTAGTACCAGGCGCAAACTCTGCGATTGCCGAAGGCTATATTGAGCCGTACACGATCGTAGAGCGTGACGGAGAGCAGATTGGCTTGATCGGTATCGACATCGCGGGTAAAACCAAAAACTCATCGAATCCGGATGAAGACACCGAGTTCTTGGACGAAGTCACCACGGCTCAAGCCAATATTGATACGCTGACGGATATGGGCGTCAATAAAATTGTGCTGATGACGCATTACCAATACGCCAATGATCTGCAACTGGCCGCAGCACTGTCTGGCGTGGATGTGATTGTCGGCGGTGACTCCCACACCTTGCTCGGCGATGAAAGTTTTACCGAGCTTGGCTTTAACCCTGCCGGTGAATACCCGACGGTCGTGACCGACCTGGATGGCAATACCGTGTGTGTGGTGCAAGCTTGGGAATACGCACATGTAATGGGTAAGCTCGACGTGAGTTTCGATGCGGAAGGGAATGTTACCGCCTGTGATGGTCACCCCTATCTGCCCATCAGTGCGGAGTTTGCTTACGAATATAATGACGATGAAAGCCGCATGCTCGACTCGGCCGATGCGTTTACAGTATCTCAAGCCTTGACGCGTCATGATGAAGTCGTGGTTGCCGTTGAAGACGCCACGACCGTTGCGTTGCTCGCTGGTTTCAACGAGCAAGTCAGCGTGCTGGAACAAACCGTCATCGGTGCCGTAGCTGAAGACCTGTGTCTTGTGCGTTTTCCTGGCGAGTCACGCTCAACGATCTGTGACGCTTCCGTGACCTACGAGAATGGCAGCGACATTTCCAACCTGGTGGCGAAGGGCTTCTTGATGGTCACGCCTACTGCGGACATCGCCATTCAAAATGGCGGCGGTGTGCGCGTTGATGTGGCTGCCGGTCCTTACACGATTGCAGACGCGTTCACCTTGCTGCCGTTTTCAAACACCTTGGTCACGTTAGACATGACGGGCCAGCAAGTGATCGATGTGTTGGAAGATGCGCTCTCAAATACCCTCGATAACGGTGGCTCAAGTGGTGCTTACCCCTATGCCTCAGGTTTGCGTTTTGATGTTGATGCGTCTCAAGCGGCGGGCAGCCGCTTCAGTAATGTCGAAGTGAACTCGCGTTTAGAAGGCGAGTGGACCGCGATTGATCCCGCGGCGACCTACACTGTGGTGACGAATAACTTTATTGCGTCCGGGCAAGATGGTTACACGACTTTCGGTGTGGTATTCGATGCGGGGAACTACGTCGATACGTTCACAGAATATGCACAAGGCTGGATCGACTATGTAGAGTCTGTGCAGGCGCAAGGCGGTTCAATCTCGAAATTGCCTTTAAGTGAATACTCTACGCAGTCTTATGTAGACAGTGGTGGTTGTGATCACAGTATCAATGAAACTTGTGTGGAAGATAGCAACCCTTAACGCCGGTTACGCTGGCTGATATCGAAAAGCCGGGCAAGTTGAGTGCCCGGCTTTTTTTTTCCGCTGCGACTAGAAGTCGTAAGGCGTATTGGACTCGCCAAACCGTGTAAGACCACTGTCAAGCAAATTGGCGATGCCCAGAAAATAGTCTGCTGCGTGACGGAAGCTGTTATTGCTATTTCGGACATCGACGTAACGGCCAGTCTGATGACGGCCTCCCAGACCGCCTGCGATTATGTAAGGCATATCCACAGTTCGATGGTTATACATGCTAAAGTCAGAGGCGGTAACAATCAGTGTGCTATCAAATAACGTGCCGTTCCCGTCGGGAATGGATTTTAGTCGATCGATCAAGTACGCCATTCGACCATAATACCAGCGGAATATTCGTGCTTGGTTTCGCCGGCGTGAGGGGGCTGATTCGTGGCCGAGATAGTGATCATTTACGTCGCCCGGCTCTAGGCCCGGAATACCTACTTTTTTATAGTGATCGTGAGGTGCAGGGCCCCTGTCTGTGCCCGTCGCACTAAATTGGAGCGTAGAGACACGGGTACGATCTAGAGCGAATGCAGCGATCGTAGTGTCAATTGCGATGTCCACCAGTTTTCCAAAATTTTCGTCACGGTTCCAATATTTACTTGAGTCGTTTCTCGTCCCGGCTGTGTCTTCCCACCCGTCGGGGATATCGAAAGCAAGCTCAATAGGGGGAGGTGTTTGAGAATCGGCATCGAGAATGGCCTGAGTATCTCTCTCCAGCTTTTCAAAGGAAGCAAGTATGGTTTCCATTTTTTGCCGTGCTTGGTCGCCGCCGATGCACTTCACCTTTTCCAATTCGGTCGCAGCGGCATTCAGTATGTCCAATCTTGCGCTATATTCGTTGTATCGTGATCCAGGCGATACGCCACTCGAGTCAATGCCGTTGGGAAAGATCTGGTTATACACTTCCATCGGGTTCCAGTTTGGACTTCCGATATTGCCTCCACCAACGGTGCGTACGGGGGACATATAGCTGTCCGCTGCGCCGCGATTGTGTACTGTGTGACCGTAGACGGGCGTGTATATGTAAGGGATGGCGGCATTACCTTGGAGACGAGGTGCAAGAACTTGGTCGATGCTTCCTTCGCGTGGTTGCCCCCCTGTTAGGGCATGGTCTACCACTATAGCGTGTGCGTCGGAGTTGTCAGTACCAGAGCCTTGGTTTTGAAATCCGCTATAGAGGCTGATGTCCGCCGAGTGGCGCGCTAGCGGTTGTAGACAGTAGCTTGCCATGCTTTCATCAACGTAGCTCCGTATGGAGGCGTTGCGGCTTTGCGGGTTTTTATTGGTAATATCTGCATCCATATTGATGTTCAGTTGGCCGGTATGAGCAGGCCAGAATGCCTGTTGTGCACAGCCCTCTGGCACGTACCAGATAATTAACCGTTTTATGTCTTGATCTGATTGTGCGAGTGCGCGTTGAGCAAAGGGGGACAAAAATGAGAGCGATGCGCCGCTTCCGATAGCCCCTTTTAAAAAGTTACGTCGTTTTATTTCTCGTCGAGTCATCTTCATTGCGCATTCTCCACTGGGCAAGCTTCCATTTCTGATGTCGCATGAACTTTGGCAAAAGAATCGCTAGCAACAAAGGCTTTTATGATGTCGTTGAGTGACCCTCCAGCGAGAGCGACACTTTCGACTTGCCTAAAGCTAGATGCCTCTACCGCTTTAGGGTCTCGGCCAAGTGCAAAGCGGTAGAGCTGCCGAGTAAAGCAGTGCTGAACAGCCACACTCGATCCCGCTGCCGTAGAAAAAACAGGTATGTGCTCGTAGGGCCCGTCGATGTCTGAATGGAGTTTAACTGCGCCTTGCATTGTGGCGGAAGAAAACAATTTCCCTGTGTCATCGTACAGGTCGAACATTCGGCCTAGAGGGTCTACGACAGCATGACAGCCTCGGCAGTCGGGTGCGGTGCTTCGGTCAGCCACACCATCATTCTGTTCGGCTGCATTTGCAGGCGGAGGCGGCATAACATTGCAAAAAAGGCGCTCGAAGACCACTTTTCCTCTGAAAATTGTGTTGATATCCCTTCCATGTTCGCCATTTCCCATCAAAAAACTTGCGTGCGTCAAAATTCCTTGACGTTGTGCGTCGTCTTCGAAAGTATAGAGCGCCCACTCAGTGTCAGGGGGGGCTACGCCATAGTGCGCGGCCAAGCTTGTATTGATGAAGCTGTAGTCGGCATCGAACAGTTCCCCTAAGGGCAAGTCGTTTTCGATGATGTAGTAGACAAAGCGTTTGGTCTCCTCGACCGCATCTTTTTTGAGTGGGTTACCGCTATCGTTGACTTGGCTGGGAATATTGAGCCACTCGGCGATGAAGCGCCATACCACTTCTTTGTAAGCATCGCTGGTCATTAAGCGGTCGGCGTGTTGTTGCGCGTTTCCGGGGCTCATGGCATCCAGGTTTTGGAACATGTCAGGGTCTGGGATACTGTCTATCAAAAAGTATGACAAGCGGACCGCAAGCTCCTCACCGGTAAGCGTTGTGTTAGTGAAGTTGCCTGTACCTATCTCGAAGCGATATAGAAATCGGGAGTCAATCAACGCGCGTGCGATCGCCGCGGCTATGGCTTTCTCTTCATTCGCACCGTTCGACAGCGCAGCGCTGATTATCGCCGCGAGCGCATCAATATCCGCTGGATCCAAGCTTTGTAAACGAAAGAGCTTACTCACGCTGGGTGATAGATAGTGTTCCACGCATGATCGCGGTGTCGTTTCCCAATCACATTGGTTTTGATAGAGCTTTGTCAGCTCTCCCGCGATGGCTTGTGCGGCAAACACGGCGTCAGAAAAATCAGAGCTATTTTCTGACGCGTTGTTCGTGTAGGTGGAGAACGGACCTGTGGTGTCTGCGAGTAAGGTGACCTCGGGCAGGTTAATTGCGTCGTCCGCGGGAGGGAAGCGGACATCGCAGCGTTCCGAGTCACACATGCAGACACTGTTGCTGGCTCCGCTGTTTTTGCAATCATTGGCTTCTGGCCAAATTGCCCGACATTGTGATGTCAGGTTGCATTGATCTGCAGGTAGGGCGATGCTATTGGATTGCGCGTTTGCTAAATCGAATGCGTCGTAGATCGTGTTCAGGTATTCGAGGTTTGTGAGTCGCATTTGTGGGGATGTGATTGCGCCACTTGCTAAGGGTTTGACGCCTGAACAGCCGCTGCTCCCAACGGCTTCTCCTGGCTCAGAAACACACGCATCTATCACGTCAGCTATGCCATCTTGATCATCGTCGACAGCGCGCTCTTCATTGGAACATCCAGCCAGTGCGCCACTTATTGTTACGCTGGCGGCTTGGTCCTGCGGGGTATTTGGGCAAACATCGGCGGGAGAGTGGACACCATCGCCGTCGGCGTCGAGACACGCTGAAGTATTCGCATTTTCTGGATTTTCGCAAAATTCGCTGTTAGTGGGGGGAGCGAATGCTGCTACCATGTATTGTGCGATTTCAGTTGCACAGCGCGAATTGGCATTGTCTATACAATTCCCTGGAGCTGTAGGTGGCATGAATTCACTAATGTAAGTGGCCAACGGTGCGACCTGTCCGCAAGCGCCTTCAACATCGCTGCACTGATAGTGATTGATCGCCTTTGAGATCCCCCCTTGGCCTTGCGCGCCATGGCATGCAGCACAACCTTTTTCAATATACAACGTGGCGCCAGTGAGCTGCTCTGCGGCGCAGCCATCCCTGTCGACGGTGATGCCGGTTGACGTCTCTGGACACGCGTCCAGCCCGTCTGGCACGCCATCCAGATCACTGTCGTTCGAAGGCGTCGGTAGCGGTGTCGGCATCGCCGTTGGTTCGGGCACTGGCGTTGCTGTCGGTGTTGGGGTGGGTTCCGGTGTAGGGCTTGGTGCTAGCGTGGGTATTGGCGATGGGGTGCTAATCGGGCTGGGGATCACCGTTGGTGTAGGTATTGGTAGCGGCGTTGAACTCGGCAATGGTTGCGGTGAAAATGTCGGCAAAGGCGTAGGCGCTTGAGTCGGTGTGGTGCTCGGCGCTGGAATGGGAACCATGTCTGGAGGGGATGGCGTGCCGTCGCCTTGAATTTTAATGGTGGCGCTAGATTCAGTTGCTCCGTCGCTCACCACAAGCTCAATGTCATAGATGCCTGTTGAATCTAAAAATGCTCGTGTTATTTTTCCAGTATCGTGTGCTGTCCCATTAATGAACCAAGTATAAGTTAATACCTGTGAGTCCTCATCGACACTTCCTGATGCATCTAACATCAGCTCATCACCATTCACGCTATAAGTGAATGCAGCGCGAGGGGCTTGGTTTGCGGGTTCGCCTATCAACGTATCGCTGCTTCCCCCTCCGCAACTTGTTATTAGGACGGTCGATAGAGCTATGAATAAGAATGGCTTGATCATATTTATCATGGCTCGTCCTTGTCGTCTCTCTGCTGATTTCATATGACTTTTCGTAAGGTATGTTTACTTCATTTTATGCTCTGTCTGCTGAGAAAATCGGAATCCCATCACAATATATAGCGCGCTTACTTAGTAATTCTGACGGACGGGAGTTTCGCGTTCAGCGAGCAGGACGTAGCGCGCTGTTGAGATTATGACTTGCCAATGAGTTCGAAAAGTTGATATTGTTAACAAATAACAATAATTCTGTGACTACGTTATCGCTCTTAATCTCGATGTGGAATTATATGATTTCCTTAAACTTTTCTTTGAGTCCTTGCCTATTCGCCATTTTGTCTCTGATGTTGACAACCTTGTGTCACTCGGATTCGGGTAAACCCAATATCCTCGTTATCGTGGCTGACGATTTAGGCTATGGGGACCTTGGGTTTACCGGGTCCAAAGACGTGCGTACTCCAACGATCGACGGCCTAGCCGCTCAAGGTGTAGTGATAGAAAACGGTTACGTTACTCATAGTTATTGCGGCCCCTCTCGAGCGGGATTGCTTGTCGGGCGACACCAAGCGCGTTTTGGCATGGAAAATAACGTGGCGTACTCTCCCTTCGACCCTCACGCGGGTATTCCTGAGTCAGAGCAAACCTTTGCCAAACGGTTAAAAAAGCTAGGTTATCGCACGGGAATTATTGGTAAATGGCATTTGGGAGCAGCCCCAAACCATCATCCGAATCAGAGAGGCTTTGACTATTTTTTTGGTTTCTTATCCGGGGGGCATAGCTATTTCCCAGAATCCGAGAGCGTGACTCGGTCTTTATTTACGGCCTCTGGTGAACCTGACTACATGGTGAATGAGGGGGGATACCTGCCGTTGGTACGAAACGAAAAAGGTGCAGCGCACACTCACTATTTAACCGAGCAATTGAGCAGGGATGCCGCCGAGTTTGTTTTGAGTTCTGAGCAACCTTTTTTATTGTATTTATCCTATAACGCGCCTCATGCTCCTCTGGAAGCGCCTGCGGACGTAATTGCTTCGTACGCGCATATCTCTGATCAAAATCGGCGAATCTATGCTGCGATGATTGACGTGATGGATCAGGGTATCGCGACGGTCGTTGATGCTTTGAAGGCGTCTGGGAAATATGAGAATACCTTGATTTTTTTCTTGTCGGATAATGGTGGCGTGTACCCCGAAGAATGGATGCCAGAAGCGGACTGGGCCGATAACTCCCCCTACAGGCGTGGCAAAGTCAGCTTGCTAGAGGGCGGCATTCACGTGCCATTCGTCGTACATTGGCCGGATCAGTTGCCTGCGGGCATGCGTTTCAGAGGCCTCGTGTCTGCGCTTGATATCTCAGCTACAGCTGTTGCTGTTGCAGGTGGAGAGGTGCATCCAGAGGAGATGGATGGTGTCAATATTATCCCGTTTCTTAGGGGCGAGCGTTCGGGCAGCCCTCATACCGCGCTATTTTGGAGGATGGAAGAAGCCGACCACCTCTGGGCAGTGCGCACCCTTAGGTATAAGTATATGAACCAAACTCTGCCAGGCGTCGGCAAGAGCTTTTTCGATATGCAGAACGATCCGTTCGAAGCTCACAATTTGATCAACCAGTATCCGGATCGCCAAGCTGAGTTGGCCGAGCTTTGGAACAATTGGAACTCAAAAAATATCAATAATATTTTGCTTCAAGCGTACCCCTATCAACAGCGACGGCGTGCGTTTTACGATGAGTTATATGAAGAGCGCCAGCGCGCCTCCCGTGAACGCAAGGCCTACCGCGTCGAATGACGCGTTCCGCCAATCTCTCTAATACAAATAATTATTTTAACGGCTATAAACCGACGTGTCGGAGCCAACTGGTATGTATACGCATCTCCTTGAAAAACCCCAAACCATCCGGCTTCTGTTAGGCGTTGGGTCCCTATTTTTTGCATGGGAGGTGGCTTCGGAGAATAGTGTCGTTGTGCTTCATGACCCTGATGTAAAGAGTCGAGCAGCAAAGGTGGCGAAAGAAAACTCGCTGTCGGTAGCTGCTGGTGTTCAGTCGAAATTATGGGCCAGTGATGCTTTGGTGGATGACCCCGTTGCCTTGAGCATGGATTGGGAAGGCAATGCCTGGGTGGCAGTGACCAATCGAAGTAATAATTCCGAGTTCGATATTCGAGGTTGGCCTCAGTGGTACGCTGATACATTGTCGTTCACCGATGTGGAGGATCGAAAGAAATTCTTGCGGGAAAATTTCCAGACGGGGCGTCGGTTCGATTTATCTAAGTTTCCGGATCACAACGGAGATGGTCAACAGAGTTGGCAAGATCTTACAGTAGTGAAAGAGCAAGTCTTCAAAATCTCAGATAGTGATAAAGATGGGTTTGCTGATAGGTCAGTTGTCGCTCTTTCGGATTTCTCCGACGAGTACAGTGATGTCCTAGGTGGTATTTTTTACAACAATTTTTCGGACACATTGTTGTTGACCGTGGCACCTGATGCTTGGCTTGCTCGTGATACGACGAGTGATGGGTATCTAAATGAGAAACACTCGTTAGCGACGGGCTTTGGCGTGCACATCGGCTTTAGTGGACACAACATGTCGGGCGCGACTATGGGGCCAGACGGCCGTCTATATTACGGTATTGGTGATATAGGGGCGAAGATCATAGATCTCGATGGCAGGCAGTATCGCTTCCCTCATGAAGGTGTCATTGTTCGAAGCGAGGTTAATGGCGATGGGTTTGAAGTATTTGCTTCGGGTTTACGTAACACGCATGAATTTGTGTTCGACGAATACGGCAACTTAATTGCTGCGGACAATGACGGTGATCATGCTGGGGAAAAGGAACGTTTAGTTTACTTGATAGAGGGATCAGATTCGGGCTGGCGGCTCTATTGGCAGTTTGGGAAATACGACGACCCGAAGAACAATGTGTACAAAGTTTGGATGGACGAGGGATATTATCTTCCCCCATATGAAGGGCAGTCTGCGCTGATCTTACCGCCTATACATCAGTACCATCACGGCCCAGCGGGTATGGCGTTTAATCCCGGTACGGCATTAAATCAGCGTTGGGAAAATACTTTTTTTCTCGCTCAGTTTACGGGAAGTCGCAGTAATTCGGGGATAAATGCGTTTCGACTCGAAAGAGATGGTGCTGGATTTAAGCTCAAACAGGACGAAGCTTTCCTTTCCGGCGCGCAAATAACGGGTTTGGATTTCGGGCCGGACGGGGCACTGTATGCGGCGGATTGGGTAGAGGGATGGCAGCCTACAAATACGGGACGCCTTTGGAGGCTGAGTACGCACCGGCCACACCCACTATCCGCTCAGACGCAGAGCTATTTAGAGCAGGACTTCGAATCGCTCGACACTGACACGTTATTGGCACTGCTATCTTTTGAAGATCAGCGTGTGCGAATGAAAGCGCAGTTTGAACTTGTACGACGAGAAGACCAACACACGTTGAAGCGAGGGCTTCAGGCGGCAGTTCGCCTTGGTCGAATTCACGCCATTTGGGGTATTGGGCAGCTTGCGCGCCGTAATCCTCAATACGGTTCGGTACTGGTTCGCTATCTTCGTGACGGTGATGACGAAGTACGTGCCCAAGTAGCTAAAGTTTTAGGAGAGTCCGGCAGCGTTGAGGCTCGCGCGATAGATATGTTGCGGGAAAACCTTACTCACAAAGATGCTCGTGTTCGAATGTTTTCGGTACAGGCGCTAGGTCGTTTGGGCGCGAATGCAGCCTTACCCGATATCATTGCGATGCTACGGCACAATGCTGGGCGAGATCGGTACTTGCAGCATGCGGGAGGCGTCGCGCTGGCTAGACTTGGCGATGAGGTCGCGTTGGCGCGTTTGCATCAAGATTCCTCTGCCGCTGTTCGCAGCGCAGCGGTGATCGCATTGGCGCGATTGCAAAGCGCCGAGTTGAGCCTTTTCTTAAGTGACGCGGATGCCGTTGTGGCGACGGACGCTGCGCGAGCCATTAACGACCATGAATTTGTTCGAGCGGCGCTTCCCGCCCTCGCTCAAACGCTGAATGTCACTTCTCGAGTTGAACCGGCATTCATTCGTCGATCAATAAACGCGAATGCCTTTGTTGGTGGCGAGCGCAGTGCGCAGAGGCTTGCGTCTTATGCGAGTAATGAGAAAAACGCTCCCGAGTTGAGGAGTGAAGCATTAAGTGCGCTCAGTGTTTGGGCTGCGCCCTCCGTGTATGATCGTGTCAGTGGTCGTTTTCGGGGCGCTCGACACGAAAACCCAGGCATGGCAGCGCAAGCTCTTCAACGTATTATCGAGGCCTTGTTGCGCGATCCATCAGAGGTAGTCAGAGAAGCCTCGGTAAACGCAGCCGGCCGCCTAAGCTTGGGTCGCTCGACAGATCGTTTACACGAAATGCTTGAAACCGATGAGGCCGCGCTCGTGCGTCGCGCTTCTCTGGAGAATTTGCACCGGCTAGCTTCCCCTTCGCTGACGAACGCTGTGTTTTTTGCGTTGACTGATACCGACGAGCAAGTGCGTCGGTCGGCTTTAGCTTTGATTCCCGAGCTGAATATTGCGGCGGACAAACAAGCCCGCATGTATGCGACTGCGTTGGCAAACGGGGGCACTGGGGAGCAACAAGAAGCCTACCGTGCGCTTGGGAGGTTAACGTCTCAGGAGGCGGGTGACCTGCTTGCTAAGCAAATAGAGCGCTTGCTGGCCGGAGAAGTACCTGCCGGAACGCATTTAGAACTCGTCGAGGCTGCTGCGGTCAGTCGTCATCCTGAGGCCGGGCGGCTATTCGCCCAGTATCAGGCGCAAAAAACGGCCGGAGATCCTGTTGCTCAGTATCAGGAGCTGTTAAAAGGCGGTGATGCGCATATGGGGCAGCTGTTGGTATTCTATAACACTACAGCTCAGTGCATCCGTTGTCACAAAGTTGGGAACTATGGCTCCGATGTCGGTCCGGAGTTAACCCGAATTGGCGACACGCTTTCTCGGCGACAGATATTGGAAGCGCTAGTAGCGCCTGGTATCAGAGTGGCTCCAGGTTTCGGCGACATATCTGTGACGCTGGAGAGTGGGCTCATTTTAGAAGGCAGCTTCGACGCCGAATCGGAAACGCATGTCACATTGACCGCTAAATCGGGTCAAACTCACACCATCGCGCGAGATCGAATCAAGAATATGCAGTTTAGTGGCTCAGGCATGCCGCCAATGGGCTTAATGCTCGAAAGGAAAAACATTAGAGACATTGTTGAGTTTCTGTCGACACTGAGGGGCGAGTCAGATGGCATCGTGCATTAGAAGGTGATCGGCTTGTCCTATATTGTGCATTGAGCTTTCCGGTTGGCAGCTTTTTGATTGGAAAATTGGAAATGCCAACTGGTTAGCATAAGCCTGCCTGCTTAGGCTATATTCTCCCCCCGATAGACCTACCTGAAGCAAAAAGGGTAGGCGATAACACACTCGCGGGGGTTGAAGCCATGTTAAGAGGGTTACGTTCGTTACCGGTTTGGGCAGTATTGTCTGTGATTGTCAGTGCGTGCGGGGGAGGGAGCGAGAGCGATTTAACGACGAGCCCTGCACCGTCGCCGAGTAGCGCGCCTGCGCCCACGCCAGCCCCCACGCCCACGCCGCAAACCTCGCCTGTGCCCGTGGAGACGGCTAGTCCCGAACCTACTCCTACCCCTGTGCCCACACCGACCCCGAGTCCGGAGGCCACGCCTATTCCTCAGCCGACGCCCGAGCCCACCCCAGCGCCGACACCGGATAGCACTCCTACTCCGGCACCCACTCCTGAGCCGTCACCTGACCCAAGCCCAGAGCCTTCTACATGTGATCGCTATGACTCGCTCACCATTGCGGAAGCTGCAGACGATGGTATGAACGATGGCCACGGTCCAGAAAACACGATCGACGACGATTTGACTGAAGCGTCGCGCTGGTCTTCGCAAGGCGATGGTAAGGCGCTCACCTTGACGCTAAACGACATCGGTGAAGTGAAGCGGGTGCTCAGTGCGTGGTATCAGAGCAGTGAGCGCGTGTCTTACTACGATATTGAGGCCTCCGTTGACGGCGAGAGCTGGAACACTTTAGTGAGCAACGGTCAGAGCGCCAGTACGCAGTGGACGTCGGATGACGTCAGCGATGCGGACGCGCGTTATATTCGTATCGTCGGTCACGGCAATTCTGTGAACGACTGGAACAGCCTGATCGAAGTGGATGTGCTGGGTTGCGGTGACACGTCTCCCGCCCCTGCGCCCACACCGACGCCAGAACCTTCGCCGACACCTACCTCGGAGCCCACGCCAGAGCCCAGTCCCGACCCAACACCCACTCCGGGTGGTAATAGCCCCATCCCTACTAGCATTACCAATAGCGAACTGTGGGATTTGGAAGGCGAGACCCCGCATCCGCTGGTGGATGATTACACGCTGAAATTTGTTCCTCTTGAAGCCAGGGTGACCACGCCCAACGGCAACGGATGGCGGCACGAATACAAGATCGCCTCATCCCAGCGTATCGCGATGACCGACACCTATGAAGACTTCCAGGCCACCGCGACAGTGGATCTGTCTACTGGAGGCAAGACCATCATTGCGCAGCACCATGCCGGCGGGACCGGTACCATCATGAAGCTCTATATTTCTGATAGCAGCGAGTCTGGCTTTGATGACAGTGTCGCGGCGAACGGTATCTTTGATGTGTATGTGCGTATCCGCAACACCAGTGGGGTGGAGGAAAAGAAAGCGCTCGGCACAATCGAGTCGGGGGATACCTTCAGCTTCCGCGTGATCAATAACTATGGCCTTGTGCGCGTGTCAGCCTTCGGTGAAAGTCTGGAAGTCGAAGTGGAAGACGATTCTGACTCGTACTTTAAGTTCGGGAATTACCTGCAATCACAATATCCGCAGGGGAATGTTAAATGTGGCGAGCCCGGTAATTCGGACTCGTTTGCCGCGTGCTATGACGAAATCGGCATTTCGGAAGCGACGGTTACGATGACGAATGTCAGTTACGAGCGCATCGAGTTTGGCCAGAGCCCGACGCCAGAGCCCACGCCATCAGCCACCCCGGAACCCTCTCCGAGCGCCACACCTGTGCCATCACCCACACCCGCGCCTGGCACAGCGCAGTATCCGTCAGACCTGATGGACAACTACAATCAGTGGAAAATCACTTATCCCGACGGAGTGGAAGACAAAACCCTGTATCAGGAAAGTAATGAATACTTTTATGTGAACGATGAGGGGAACGGCATCGTGTTCTTCGCACCGATTCGCAGTAGCAATGGCACGACGCCGAACTCAAGCTACATTCGTTCCGAGCTGCGCGAGCGAGAGGAAGACGGCAGTAAAGACATTTACTGGACGACGGACGGTAAGCATGTCGTGTACTCCAAACAAGCGATCACTCACCTGCCCATCGTGAAGAGTCATTTGGTGGCGACACAGATCCACGGAAACAAAGAAGAGGGCATTGACGATGCGTTGGTGCTGCGCCTCGAAGAGGATCATTTATTCCTCAGCTTTAATGGTGGCAAGTTGCGTGATGACCTGACGATCAAAACGGACTACGCCCTGGGGACAATCCATGAGGTGATGTTCGAAGTGATCGACGGTAAGCACTATGTTTATTACAGCGAGGATGGCAATCTCGCCAGTGCTTATGCCAACGGCGATGCCAGCGAGTATCTGGTCAAGGACGGCAGCAACGACTATGTGATGGACCTGAGCTACGGCGAGTCCTACTTCAAGATCGGCAATTACACTCAGAGTAACCCGGATCGGGAGGGCGATTACACGGATGTGCCTGACAACTATGGCGAAGTGATTGTTTACGATTTTTGGGTGGATCATCAGCCCTGAGCGGCATCTCTAGGGACGAGGTGAAACAAGTTGATACACATAGTGACATCTACAGTTCGTAATATCTGTTGCACGCGCAGCGGCAAAGTGTCGCAGGACAGCGTTTAGTAACTTGATAAACGAAAAGGATGATGTATGAAAAAAGCAGCATTGGTGATGGTCTTGGCGGCTTGCTCGGGTAGCGTCTCAGCCGAAGTGGGTCTGGGCATTTCTTTTAAATCTGATCAGGCCACTGTGTATATGCCTATCGATTTATCAGAGCATTTTCGCTTGGAGCCTGCGCTCACTTATACCAGCGAGGACGAAGGTGAAGAGTTGAGCATGGAACATGTGAACCTGGGCGTAGGGATGTTCTACCAGCGGACGCAGGCTGAGAATCTGAATCTATTGATCGGTGGACGCGTTGGCTATATCGAAACTGAGTATGACACCTATTCTTCATCCAATGAACAGAGAGACGGCTACTATGTCGCGCCCACTTTGGGATTCGAGTATTTTATAGTACCCAAATTTTCATTGGGCGGGGAAGCGGGGATTTCCTACCAATCCACGTCAGACTCGAGCAATAGCAACGACGCAGAAAAAATAAACACCGTCTCTAACCTCATTGCTCGCTTTTACTTCTAGACGAAGTATTTACTGATGACGCAAATCGAAGCCCCCTTGAAAACTCAAGAGGGCTTGTTCGCGTCGATGTCTCTTCTCAGGGGCAAGCATTTATCGCATACTGACGACCTCAAAACTGAGGGGATCCTGCGATGCAATGGTTCCAAACCTCTCTTCTGGCCGTTGGCCTATATTGCGTACTCGCTAAACTGATTGCTGGTTGGCGGCGAGGCGGTGGGCGTGAAAATACGCGCATCTTGTCGTGCTTTTCATTGGTCGCGGTTGCCTACGCGTCCGATTGGCTCGTGCTCTTCCCCCATGTTGGGTACAAAGCGCTGTGGCTGTTTCTGGTGATGGCCAGCAAACTCGTGTTTTTGATCGCGATTGTGTGGGCGACTCAGCCGTTTCTTCAGCGTAAGCACAACTTTGACCGACTCTTCCCTCCGCTTTATCGCGGTTTAATCTCCAGTGCATTCATTGCGCTGATTCCCCTTGTATTCTCCATTCACAGCGGGACGCAGTTTGATAATCGTGTGCAGCCGATTTCCCATGAGTATGGCTTCGTGATTCATTGCGGGCTGTTTTACGCTGGGGCGGTATTCATGTGTGTGGCACCCTGCGTTGCGTTGCGGCTTTGGCGAGCGCTTCCTGAACGCTCGCTGCCTTGGCGTGCTTGGTTGAAACGGCCAGAGCACGCGCTGTTGCTTTTACTGGTGATCACCTGGGTGTGCAGCGCGCTGCGAGTGTTGCAATGCTCCACGATGGGCCCCACTTGGGGGCTGGAGTTGAACCTGATTATGACGCTGGAATTTTCCGTGTTGGTGCTGGTGTTGGCCATACTGCCGTCGTCCTCTTCGCCGTCCGGTACGATGACGCAGGCGTCACGCGAAAAATATCAGGCCTCGGGCCTGGATCAGGCCTTGAGCGACCGCCTCGCGCAAAAGTTACGCGCCATGGCGGCAGATCAAGACGCGGTGCATCAGGATATTCGGTCCCTGGCTCAGTTGAGCCGTAGCCTCAATGCGAAGCCGCACTATGTGTCACAAGTGCTAAATGATGTGTTGGGGATGTCGTTTCATGAATGGTCGAATCAGCAAAGGCTGAGTCGGGCAGCGGAGCTGCTGGTGCAGGAGCCTCAACGCTCAGTTTTGAACATCGTTGAGCATGTCGGCTTCAACTCGAAGTCCACATTCAACAGCCACTTCAAGCGGCGCTATCAGTGCACGCCCAGCGAGTACCGTCAGCGGCACATCTGACGTACGAGCCTATCGGTCAGGTCGCGGAAAACGCGGCGTAACGCCAAAGTGATCTCTCCTTTTCATCGCCTTGGAGGGATACCATGAGGCACATACAACCGCTTTTTCACACCATCGCGCGCTGGCTACTCGCCGGACTTTTCTACCTACTGTTTCCCATGCCTCCGCTCTATGCCGGCGAGGTCGAGACCTTCACTCTGCAATCTGAAGTGCTTCAAGGTACGCTCGTCGGGGTGAACCCTGAGCGAGAGATCAGGGTGTACCTGCCAGATGGCTACCAGCGCGGCCGCCAGCGCTACCCCGTGATGTACTACTTGCATAATGCCTGGTGGGACAACATACGCTTGTTTGGCGATGAGAGCGGGCTGAAGTCCTTGCTGGATCTCGGCATAAAAAATGGTGAGATCCCGCCCATGATCGTCGTCGCAGGTGATTTCCGTACCCCGCGCATCGGGTGTTTTTTTGGTAACAATCCAGTGAATGGCCGTTGGCGAGACCATATTCACGATGAGTTGATGCCCGAAGTGGATCGGCGCTATCGCACCCAGGCAAGCGCGTCACAGCGCGTGATCGCCGGAGACTTCTTTGGTGGCTACGGAGCCTTGCGCATGGTGATGGAATACCCTGGCGCCTTCGATTCGGTTTACTCCATGCACCCTGTTGCGACCGACAGCGGGGAGCGAAGCATTCTCGCCTTACCCGATTGGAGGCTTATGAATACCGCGCAGTCATGGGAGGAACTGGATGTGGATGTGATTAACGCCATCTTCATGTTGATGGCCCAGTCCTTCACGCCAAATCCCAATACACCACCGTTCTATGCCGACCTGATGGTTGAGCTCATCGATGACGAGCTGGTGATCAATGCGGACCACGTAAAGCGTCTGCGAGCGAACTTTCTGTTGCGAGAGCGGCTACCGGATACTGCCCACGCGTTGCGCAATATGAAGTACATCAAGCTCGACTGGGGGCGTAATGACAACAACCCCGACCATGTAGAGGGCAACCAAAAGTTCACCCGAATGCTCAATACCTACGGGGTTGATCATGAAGCGGAAGAGTTCGATGGCGGGCCATTTGATCGGTACTGGGGGGAGGATGGCCGAGTGCGAACGGAGCTGTTTCCTTTCTTGCGGCGCGCTTTTCTCGATGGTGAATAAGGTGTCATACCTATTGGAAAGCCCAATAATATAAAAAATACGTCCAATATTTGAAATTGGTCTCCTAATAATGTTGACCAATTGGAATTGTCGGCGTTACCATCCGCCCTGCCGAAGATAACAATAACGAGGCAGGGTGTGCTTGTCAGGGGCCGCGTAACGCGAGCCGTTCAATGTGAGCCACGCCAACGCCAAAGGAAGGAACCCCGAATGGACTGCGTTTGATTCAGTCACGGGGCTCAACAGGCCGCTCTGACACGCCTTCACCGATGGAGAACCGGTGTCGCAGGTCATCAGAGCAAGACGCCGCTCCGCCTCACACGTTTTATGTTACGTCGCGCTAATCGCCGCATTCGAAAAAGAGTGTGGAAGAGCCAACCACGGTATCGGTCTATCTGGCAGTACTTGTCTTCAAGGTAGATGGCTGGTGGCGTTAACAGTGAGAACAATAATGAATAAGCAAAAATTGCTTCCGTCTTTAATATCCCTATGTATGGCGTCCGCCGTGAGCATGGCTGCCAACGCGCAGAGCATCAGCAATCCAGGCTTTGAAAGCAGCTTTGAAGGCTGGACAGACACCGACCCCAGTGCCATTTCGGGTGTCGCAAACTCAGGCAGTAAATCCGCGAAAATCTCCGGCTCTGCCGGGCGTGTAGATCAATACGTGGCGGTTCAAGCCAATACTCAGTATCGCTTACAAGCCTACGTGCGCGGTCATGGCCGTATTGGTGCCAACACCGGCACGGCCGTTCATGATGTGGCCGTCGACAGCAGCAGCTGGACGCTTGCCACGGTAGAGTTCAATTCTGGTAGTGCCACAGAAGTGGAAATTTTTGCCAAATACGATGGCGGGGAAGGGCGCTTCGATGATTTCAGCCTGGTTGCCTTAGGGGGCACTACGCCAAGCCCAAGCCCGGCACCCACGCCTGCGCCTACACCCGCGCCTTCCGGTTGCACCAGTTACAATAACCTGACGATCGCTCAAGCCAGCGACGATGGCTCTCACGATGGCCATGGCCCGGCCAACGCGATCGACAATGACACCAGCAATGAGTCGCGCTGGTCATCTCAAGGTGATGGCAAAGTGTTGAGCTTGGAGCTGGGTAGCAACGCGACCGTTCGCCGCGTTCTCACCTCCTGGTACAAAGGCACGCAACGTACCGCGTACTATGACATCGAAGCTTCCGTGGATGGCGCGAACTGGGGTTCCGTCGTGGCCAATGGGCAGTCTTCCTCGTCTCAGTGGCATTCCGATGATGTCGACAATGTTGAAGCGCGCTATCTTCGTATCATCGGTCATGGTAACTCGGCAAATAATTGGAACAGCCTGATTGAGGTGGATGTTCTGGGCTGTGAGGGCAGTGCGCCAGCGCCCACTCCAACACCTACCCCTACCGCAACGCCGGAACCCACGCCGACGCCAAATCCAACGCCTACACCCACACCGCCACCGTCCAATGCTCAGTATCCGTCTGATCTGATGGACAATTACAACCAGTGGAAAATCACTTACCCCGATGGTGTGGAAGACAAAACGCTGTATCAAGAAAGTAACGAATACTTTTATGTGAACGACGAAGGCAATGGCATCGTGTTCTTTGCGCCGATTCGCAGCAGCAATGGCACCACGCCGAACTCCAGCTACATTCGTTCGGAGCTGCGTGAGCGAGAAGAAGACGGCAGTAAAGATATTTACTGGACCACCGATGGCAAGCACGTGGTGTACTCAAAGCAGGCGATCACACATTTGCCCATCGTGAAAAGTCATCTAGTGGCGACGCAGATCCACGGCAACAAAGCCGCGGGCATCGACGATGCGCTTGTGTTGCGTCTCGAAAATTCTCACCTCTTCCTGAGCTTTAATGGCGGCAAGCTGCGCGACGACTTGACCATCAAAACCGATTATCACCTCGGCACCACGCACGAAGTGATGTTTGAAGTGATTGATGGCAAGCACTACGTCTACTACAGCGAAGACGGCAACCTCGCACAGGCGTATGCCAATGGTGACGCAGCTCAGTACTTGGTGAAAGACGGTTCAAACAATTACGTGATGGATCTGAGTTACGGCGAGTCCTACTTCAAAATCGGAAACTACACCCAAAGTAACCCCGATCGAGAGGGCGACTACACCGATGCGCCGGATAACTACGGAGAGGTAATTGTGTACGACTTTTGGGTTCATCACGAAAACTGAGTGAGTCCCAGCCCGATAGGCAGGGACGCCATCGGTTGCACTTTGCTGTTGACGTGCTCAGCGTCAGCAGGCAAACCGAATCGCTGAGGTACCCGGTCAGCGACCGGGGTTCGGTTCACGCCGAACCTCCTAGCTGGTCGGCAGCGATATACGACACACTGGCTTGACGGGCTTCGCAAGAAGCCCCTTTTTTATTTAGCCTGTGTCGTAGGGAGCACCACAACGTTTCCCCAGAACGTTCGTCTCCCAAACGCTTCGCAGTATCGAATGACAGGAGTACTGCGCTGTGATGATGTCATAGTCTCTTGTGAGCACCCTCATGTAGCCGGGCCCTGCCCGGCTTTTTTTTGTCTTCGCGATGCCGCTGTCCGATCGTCCCTATAGAATTGTTAAGGCTTTGTTAATGTCAGTGGAACTATCTTTTCCGGCGAGAATGTTAGCTGCTACAGTAGCGGCACATAAGCAGGAGAGCACTATGCAGTTAAAACGTTGGATAAGCGCCTTGGCCTTGTGTGTAGGCCTGGTTGCATGCAGTGAGGGAAAGGAGGAAGCCGACGAAGCATCAGCATACAATTTTGCTTCTGAGCCGGCGCCTGTAGGACGCAGTGTGGCGAATATGCCCGACGTCACTTTTTCAGCAAACAAGTCGACCAGTGGCGAGGCTGAGCAACAATACCTCGCATTCACGCACAACGCGGAATTTCGTGTGGATGCCGACGCCCTAGAGGAAGCATTCGAGCGAGTTCAGGCCTGGTGTCTCGAGGCCAACGCGTTTCACTGTCAGATCATGGACAGCTCGGTGCAGACAGATCACTATTATTATGGCCGCCTGCAGATGCGGTTGCTGCCTTCCGGGGTCGACCCTGTATTGACCATGGTGGGAGAGCATGCAGAACTGATCAGCCGTTCGACCAGTGCTGAAGACCTGGGGGCGGCCATTGTCGATACCGATAAACGCTTGGCGATGTTGAAGGACTATCGGGCTAAACTCGAGCGATTGGATGCCCGCTCCGACAACACCATTGATGCCTTGGTCAAAATCGCGTCTGAATTGTCGCGCGTGCAGGCCGACATTGAACACAGCGAAGGGCGTCGTGCGCGCTTAATGCAGCGCGTCAATACCGATACGCTGACGATCAGTTTCAGCGCGGAGGCGCACTCGCCCATTCTTGAGCCCATTGGTAACGCATTGAAAAATTTCGGTCATTCCTCGTCTTCGGCCTTTGCGGGATTGATTACGACTGTCGCGTACATTCTCCCTTGGCTGTTAGTAATGATTGCCGTGGTTTGGGTCTTGAGGAGGCTTTGGCGACGGCGGAAATAATCCGCGTCGCTGTGTCGCACGGTGCAGAGGTGTACAATGTTGGCCGGGCTTGATTCAAGCCCGGCCAAATTCGTTAAGGAGGGCACATGATTCACGATTCCATTCTCAGCACAATAGGTCAAACGCCGGTGGTTCGCATCAACCGTATTGCGCCGGCCAACCAACATTTTTACGTCAAAGTCGAAGCGTTTAACCCGATGGCCTCGGTGAAAGACCGGCTAGCGATCGGCATTATTGAGGATGCGGAAAAGCGAGGTCTGTTAAAGCCGGGCCAAACCGTGATCGAAGCCACCAGCGGGAATACCGGTATCGCACTGGCGATGGTATGCGCCGCAAAAGGCTACCCCTTCGTTGCTACGATGGTTGAAACCTTTTCCGTAGAGCGTCGTAAACTGATGAAGGCGCTCGGTGCGAAAGTGATACTCACCCCGGCGGCAGAACGTGCAACGGGCATGGTGAAAAAAGCCGAAGCCCTCGCCGAGCAGCATGGCTGGTTTCTCGCGCGCCAATTTGAGAACGAGGCGAACCCCGCCTATCACCGCAATACCACCGGCCCCGAAATCCTCAGAGATTTTGCTGGCCGCGAGCTGGACTACTTCGTCAGTGGCTGGGGAACAGGCGGCACCATGACCGGCGCCGGACAAATGCTAAAACTTGCGCGGCCGGACCTCAAAATCGTAATTGCCGAGCCAGAAAATGCGGCGATGCTGTCCGGTAAAGACTGGTCACCACATAAAATTCAAGGTTGGACGCCGGACTTTGTTCCCAAGGTGCTGGATCGATCTGTTGCCGATAGCCTCGTGCCCGTTTCAGATGAAGAGGCGATTGCGACGGCCAAGGCATTGGCTACCCAAGAAGGTATTTTTTGCGGCATCTCCGCCGGGGCGACAATGGCGGCGGCACTGAAGTTCGCGGAGACGGCACCGGCCGACAGCCATTTTCTGGTCATGTTGCCGGATACGGGTGAGCGCTACCTATCTACCCCCCTGTTTGCCGATATCACTGAAGACAGTGATGATGAGTGGCTGGCCGCGCAGTAAGCGTCGACTGGGCGCTCACCCGGCTTAGGGTGGGCGCGCTATGCTACACTCTCGCCTTTTTTTGACGGACCTCGCTCATGAATCCAGATCTCGCCCTGCACTTTTCCCGCGTCACTGAAGAAGCCGCGCTGGCCGCCTATAAATGGCTCGGCCGCGGTGATAAAAACCTCGCCGATGCGGCGGCGGTGGAAGTCATGCGTATTCTGTTAAACCAAGCGAATATGGCCGGGCGCATTGTGATTGGGGAAGGTGAGATTGATGAGGCGCCGATGCTCTATATCGGTGAGGAGCTGGGGTGCGGAGAGGAGCCCATCGATATCGCGGTGGACCCCATCGACGGCACCCGCATGACGGCAATGGGGCAAAGCGGTGCGGTGGCGGTCCTCGCCGCGAGCGATCGGGGTGGCTTGCTGCAAGCGCCTGATATGTATATGGAAAAGCTCGTCGTCGGGCCTGAAGGGCGAGGGCATATCGACCTGTCACTCAGCCTGGTCGACAATGTGCAGGCGGTGGCCGCAGCGATGAATAAGCCGTTGGAGGCCTTCACCGTAGTGACGCTCGCGAAACCGCGTCATGAAGCTCAAATACGAGCCCTGCACGCAATGGGGGTGCGCGTATTCGCGGTGCCAGATGGCGATGTCGCGGCGTCCATCCTGACCTGTATGCCCGAAAGCGATGTGGATTTGATGTACTGCATGGGCGGCGCGCCGGAGGGCGTAATCACTGCTGCGGCGATGCGCGCACTTGGCGGGGACATGCAGGCGCGCCTCGTCCCACGAACCGAAGCGAAGGGACCTGGCGACGAGTTTGTGCGCGAAGAAGCCATCGAGCGCGAGCGCTGTGCCGCGATGGGGGTGGAGATCGATACTGTACTGCCACTCGAGCGTTTGGTTTCCACGGATCAAGTGGTCTTCAGTATGACGGGCATCACCAAGGGGGAGTTGGTCGCTGGGGTCTACCGAAATGAGGATCTGGCCACTACGGATACACTGGTGGTAAGTGGCGCTTCAGGGACAGTACGACGTATACAGTCCCGTCATCAATTGCAGCGGAAATCCGAGGCTTTGCGCGACCGAGTCCGTTGATCACCCCGGCACTGAAACCCTTGCAGAGCGCGAGGGGCAGCGCTATCGTGAGCGCTTGAATGGATGTTGGCTGAACGGGCCGGGAATAGGGATATGGTCAAATTTGTTGGGCACCGCGGCATGCCTGAACGCGCACCCGAAAACACCTTGATTTCGGCTGAAAAGGCCCTGCTTGCCGGCGCCGATGCGGTCGAGGTAGACATTCAGTTTTCCAGCGACGGCGTGCCCTATCTACTACACGATCCTTCCCTTCAGCGTACCTCCGACCGGCGCGGTATGATCGCGGAACTCAGTGAGGCGGACCTGGCGTCCGTCTCTGTGCATGAACCGGCGCGGTTCGGTAGTCGTTATTTTCCGACACCCATCCCCAGTCTGGCTGAATTTTGTAGTCTGCTCGCCACCTACCCGGATCGCACCGCCTTTATCGAAATTAAGACCGATGCCCTCACGCATTTGTCCAGAGAGAACATTGTCAGTCAGTTGCAGCGCGTGTTGCGCAATGTACTTGAGCAGGTGGTCTTGATTTCCTATGACAAGGCCTTGTTGACGGTTGCTCGCCAACAACTGTATGTCCCTGTGGGCTGGATTTTGTCTCAGTATCAGCACTCGGAGTTAACGGCGGCAAAACTTCTGCGGCCCAACTATCTCATTTGCAACGAAGAAAAAGTCGGAGAGGGCACGCTGTGGGAAGGACCCTGGCAGTGGTTTCTCTATGACACGGTGGAGCTTGTGCGCGCGCAGCAACTGCATGCGATGGGTGCGGAGTGGATTGAAAGCTGGAACGTGGCAGCACTGCGCCGGGACTGGTCTGAAAGCGCCCCGGCGCAGTGAGGTTTAAGCCTTAGCAAGCAGTGGCTTGAGAAAACGCCCCGTGTGGGACTTTTTCACCTTACAGATGGCCTCGGGCGTACCCTCCGCAATAATTTCACCGCCGCCACTGCCGCCTTCGGGACCGAGGTCGACGATCCAGTCTGCCGTTTTAATCACGTCCAGATTATGCTCGATCACCACAATGGTATTGCCGTGGTCGCGTAAACGATGCAGTACGGTAAGCAGTTGCTGAATGTCGTGGAAGTGCAGGCCGGTGGTCGGTTCGTCGAGAATGTAGAGCGTTTTTCCCGTATCGCGTTTTGACAATTCCTTCGCCAGTTTTACGCGCTGAGCTTCTCCGCCGGATAGTGTGGTGGCGGCTTGGCCGAGGCGTATGTATGACAAGCCTACATCAATCAAGGTTTGCAGCTTCTTGGCAATGGCTGGGATGGCGTCAAAGAACTCGCGAGCGTCTTCGACCGTCAGCTCAAGCACTTCATGAATGCTTTTGCCCTTGTATTTAATCTCGAGGGTTTCGCGGTTGTAGCGCTTGCCCTTGCAGACGTCACAGGGCACGTAGATATCGGGTAGAAAGTGCATTTCCACTTTAACCACACCATCGCCCTGACACGCTTCACAGCGGCCGCCTTTCACGTTAAAGCTGAACCGCCCCGGCTTGTAACCCCGCGAGCGCGCTTCCTGTGTGCCGGCAAACAGCTCACGTACCGGGGTGAAAATACCGGTGTAGGTGGCAGGGTTGGAGCGTGGGGTGCGGCCGATTGGACTCTGGTCGATGTCGACACATTTATCAAGATGCTCGAAGCCGCTCGCGCTTTTATGCGCCGCCGGGCTCAAGGTCGTTGCACCATTTAAATGGGTGGCCGCCAGTGGGTAAAGGGTGGCATTGATCAGCGTGGATTTGCCCGAGCCCGAAACACCCGTGACACAGGTCATTACGCCAATGGGCAGGGTCAGTGACACATCTTTCAGGTTATTGCCCCGCGCGCCTTCTATGCGCAGGACGGTATCGGGGTCAAAAGCGTGGCGCTCACTCGGCACCTCAATTTTCTTACGCCCGGTGAGATAGTCTGCGGTCAAAGACTGACGCGAGCGGGAAATTTGAGCGTAGGTACCTTGCGCGACGACCTCGCCGCCGTGCACCCCTGCACCGGGCCCGATGTCGACAATATAGTCGGCGGTGCGAATCGCATCCTCGTCGTGTTCGACGACGATCACGGTGTTGCCGAGGTCGCGCAGGTGGGTCAGCGTATTGAGCAGGCGATCATTGTCGCGTTGGTGCAGACCGATGGAGGGCTCATCGAGGATGTACATCACTCCGACCAAGCCCGCACCGATTTGACTTGCCAGCCGAATTCGTTGCGCTTCGCCGCCTGAGAGCGTTTCCGCACTGCGATTGAGCGTCAGGTAATTCAGCCCAACGTCAACAAGAAAGCCCAGGCGATCCTGCAGCTCTTTAATAATCTTCTGAGCAATTTCCTGTTTTGCACCTTTGAATTTCAATTTACTGAAGTAGTCAAAGGCTTCGCCAATGGGAAGGCTCGTAAGGTCAGGCAGATTGCGCGCTTCGATAAATACGTGCCGTGCTTCTTTTTTGAGGCGGGCACCGTGACAGCTCGGGCAGGCGCTGACGGAGAGAAACTTACTCAGCTCGTCGCGCACTGAATTACTTTCGGTGTCGCGAAAGCGCCTCTCGAAATTGGGAATCACCCCTTCGAAGGCGTGGCTGCGCTCGTAGACATTGCCGCGGTCGTTGACGTAGTGGAAGTCGATGACTTCGTCGCCGGAGCCATACAATATGGCGTCGCGGTGCTTTTTACGCAGCTTTTGCCAGGGCTTTTCAATGTCAAAACCGTAGTGCTCGCCGAGCGACTTCAGCATGTGGAAGTAATACAGGTTGCGGCGATCCCAGCCTCGGATCGCCCCATCGGCCAGCGATGCCTCGGGAAACTGTACAATTTTTTCTTCCGAAAAGAACTGCTTTACACCAAGGCCGTCGCAGCTCGGACAGGCCCCCGCAGGATTGTTAAACGAAAACAGGCGTGGCTCGAGTTCGGTCAGGGCGTAGTCACATACCGGGCAGGAATGTCGTGCGGAAAACACATGATCTTCGCGTTTACCGTCCATATCAGCGGCGATGACAATGCCGTCACTCAGGGCAATGGCGGTCTCGAGGGACTCTGCCAGGCGAATGCCGATGTCACTGCGGATCTTGAAGCGGTCGACCACCACTTCAATGGTGTGTTTACGGCGTTTGTCGAGGTCGGGCACATCGTCAAGCTCAACCACGATGCCATCGATACGGGCGCGAATGAAGCCTTCACGTCGCAGTGAGTCGAACACATGAGCGTGCTCGCCTTTGCGCTCACGAATGACCGGCGCCAAGAGCATGACCTTGCTGTCCTCGGGCATGGCGAGCAAGTGGTCGACCATCTGTGACACCGTCTGAGCGGCGAGGGGTTCGTCGTGCACCGGGCAGCGGGGTTCGCCGACGCGAGCGAACAGCAAGCGCAGGTAATCATAGATTTCTGTGATCGTGCCCACGGTGGACCGCGGGTTGTGCGATGTGGATTTTTGCTCAATGGAAATTGCTGGGCTCAAGCCTTCAATATGATCGACATCAGGCTTTTCCATCATCGATAGAAACTGACGCGCGTAGGTCGACAGAGATTCGACGTAGCGTCGCTGTCCCTCTGCGTACAGTGTGTCAAACGCCAGCGAAGACTTGCCCGAACCAGAGAGGCCGGTGATCACGATGAGTTTGTCTCGGGGGAGGCTGAGGTCGATGTTTTTGAGGTTGTGGGTGCGTGCACCCTGCACGATGATCTTTTCCAAACTCACGGTCCTTAATCTATCAGTCGATCTCAGTGTCTAACTGATGGTGGGGTCTAAGGGTATTGGTTTAAAGGCCTGGTAGAACTGCCAGGCCTGTGTACGCAGCAACAGGTATGTAGGTTCAATTACTGGGATTATATCCAGTTATTTTGTTGCTGTTAACCGTCAGTGTGGTGTTGTGCTGTCAGAGTGCGTCAGGATCCGGCAGGTTGCGAACCCAATTGCTGGCTTCCAGACGGTTTCGCACCCCGATTT
This sequence comes from Cellvibrionaceae bacterium AOL6, assembly GCA_003265435.1. GTDB lineage: Bacteria > Pseudomonadota > Gammaproteobacteria > Pseudomonadales > Cellvibrionaceae > Agaribacterium. The sequence continues at coordinate 50,059 of NOXC01000009.1, read as the reverse complement.
TTTTATACACATTGTAGAGATGGCTCTTCACTGTGTGTTCGCTGACATTCAGCGCGTTGGCAATGTCGGCATTGGTGGCGCCGTCATTGATCAGCTTCAGAATCTGACGCTCACGACGCGTCAGTTTGACATCCGGCTGACTGGTAGAGGAAGGGGCCTTGCGGTTTTTGTCGAGGAAGTGGTGCAGCAAGCGGCGCGGCACCCAGTAGTCGCCTTCCAGCAGGCACTTGAGGCCGCGAATCAGTTGCTCTTGCTCGGAGTCGACGTAGAACAGGCCTGAGATACAGGGCCAGTCGAGCAGGTTTTCGTGCTCGCTCTCATACTCGGCATTCAACAGCGCCGCACTGGCCGCGCTGGGGTGGGCATGAACCTGCTGTGCAATATAGGTCAGCACATCGCTTTCCTGACCATTACAATCGATCAGAAGTAGCGAGATATCGGCGGGAATGCGATTAAAGTCGCGATACACCGCGCAATCGAGGTTCAATTCTTCGCCGATCAGTTTCGCCAATAGGCCTGTTTGCAGGCTGCTGTTGGCGGAAAACAGCGCGATTTTTTTCTCGGGTTTATTAGACACAGCTTCTAGGGACACTTGCTAACCTTGCCTGTTGCCGTCTGCCTCTGGATTGATGACTGTCGTCTGACGGCGCATTCGAAAAATGAGAACGATAACATTGATTAAGTGTAACCCATGTCAGAAAAAAAGTATTAAAAAGTTGCCTGAATGAGCGCCACTTAACAAAAAAAACTCATTCTAAAGTGGTATAAGTGGGGTGGAAGTGTGAGATTTCACCTATCATCGGTAGCGCTAACTATCTGTTTGCGTCGGCTGTTGATACAATCCGCCGCTTTCTGTAGCCGGCCGATCTGCGCCAGAATCCACAAGCGAGACCCTGTTTGAACACCGAAATACGCGCCATCAGTTCTCTGGCTTCCCTGTATGCCATTCGCATGCTGGGGCTGTTTATGGTTCTGCCGGTGCTCTTCCTTTATGCCGACCACTATGCCAACGCGGATGCCCGAAGCTTGGGCCTGGCGCTTGGGATTTACGGGCTGACTCAAGCGCTTTTCCAACTTCCCTTAGGGCTGCTGTCCGACTTTATCGGGCGCAAAGTGGTGATAGTCTTTGGTTTGCTGGTGTTCGTGGCAGGTAGCGTCGTCGCGGCGTCAGCCACTTCCGTCGAAGGCTTGATTTTAGGGCGGGCCTTGCAAGGGGCTGGAGCCATCGCGAGTACGGTGATGGCGTTGCTGAGCGACCTTACCTCAGAAGCGTCCCGCAGCAAGGCGATGGCCATCGTCGGTGCGTCGATCGGCGTGTCCTTCGGGCTGGCACTGATCCTGGGGCCCGCGTTGACGGCCTTTTCCGGCTTGCAAGGTGTGTTTGTGTGTGCCGCTGCGCTCGGGCTTGTGGGCATACTGGTCGTGCTATTCTGGGTGCCCACCCCGCAGAACACAGCGCCGGGGCATGGAGAGCAGCGCGCTATCCCCGGTATGATTCTCGGCCTGGTACGTCATCGCGGTCTGGCCAGGCTGAACCTGGGGATTTTTGTGCTGCATGCCACGATCACCGGGCTGTTTGTTGTCTTGCCAGGCAAGCTAGTTCAGGATCTGAATCTGCTCGAGCCTACGCACTGGAAAGTCTACCTCCCCGTGCTGGTCTTAGCCTTCGTGGTGGCGCTGCCTTCGATGATGGCCGCCGAGCGCAGAGGGCAGGCCAAACTGGCATTCTTGGTCGCGATTGCGGTGCTGGCGCTCAGCCTGTTTGGGCTCGCGCGGGTGGCATTCGGCGCTGGGTTAGTGCTTCTGGTGTTTTTCTTTTTCGTTGCTTTCAACTTGCTTGAAGCCATGTTACCGTCATTGGTTAGTAAGGTGGCACCCGCGGGCACGCGTGGAACGGCGATGGGCTTGTACTCCACTTGCCAGTTTTTGGGCGCCTTTTGTGGCGGCGTGGTAGGCGGGTCGCTGGTCGCTGATTACGGCAGCGGTCTAATGCTCTCCCTGTTCGCGCTGGCGTGTGTGCTGTGGCTTCTCGTTGCCTTATCGATGCCTCGCCCCCGACGTTTGGGCCGCTTGACTTTCCATGTCTTGCCCTCAATTACTGAGCTGGATATTGTCAACCAGCCGGGCGTCGAGGAATGTGTCTACGTTGCGGATAAAGGGCTGCTTTACATCAATGTCAATTATGAGCAACTCGACCTTCCTGCATTGCACCAATACATTGGGGCACACGTGGCAGTAAGGCCGTAGCCGCGGAGCTCGTGCGAGCAGGCAAGTGCAAATTGAAAGAAGCGCATAATTAAATCGAATTAACAAGTACATTCAGGTAGGTGAAATATGGCGTCTCGTGGAGTCAACAAAGTAATTTTAATCGGACATTGTGGCCAGGACCCGGAGACCAAGTTCACCGCCAGTGGCGCTGCTGTGACGAACATCAGCCTCGCGACGTCCGAAAGCTGGAAAGATCGCCAAAGTGGCCAGACGCAAGAGCGAACCGAGTGGCATCGCGTGGTGTTCTTCAATCGCTTAGCTGAAATCGTTGGTGAGTATGTGCGCAAAGGCAGCAAGCTGTACATCGAAGGCTCGCTGCGTACGCGCAAGTGGCAAGATCAGAGCGGCCAGGACCGTTACACCACCGAAATCGTGGCAAGCGAAATGCAGATGCTGGATTCCCGAGGCGGTGAGCAGGGCGGCGGTAGCCAGTTCGGTGGCGGCCAGCCTCAGCAGTCCGGCGGTGGTGCTTATGGTGGCGGCGGCCAGCAAAACCCTTCCGCCGCATCACCTGCACCTCAGCAGTCCACGCCTCCAGCGCCTCCGGCTATGGATGCGTTTGATGATGATATTCCGTTCTAAGGAATAGGTCATCACATATTGTTGATTAATTGCTTTAAGGGCCTGTTTTTACAGGCCTTTTTTGTTTTTGTAGCAGGGTGAGGTTGAGGGCCCCAATGGCAATGGGGGGGACTGAGCAGTTTGAATGGCGCCACTCTGCAGAACTGCCACTAAGCGGCTGCGAGCAGCCGCTTTAAATGAGCGAAGCTACTTAGGCTCCTCTGGGCGGTACGGACCATTAGGTAAATACGTTTCATGGTCGGTGTAGAACACCTGATAGTTGGCCATGCGAGTCAGTGGCATATAATTCGGCGCCGCTCTGTTTACCGATGCGGTGATCACCGCTCCAATAAGGTCCGCTAGCGCGTTTCCTGTCGAGCTGTTTTGCGGCGTATATTGCATCTCTTTGGATGCCTCCCAGATAGTCTCTCCAGCCCTATTTCTGAATTCATAAGTAAACTTCACCTCGGTAGTACTGGAGATCAAAACATAGATTGTATCCCAGCGTTCGATAGTGACGTAAAGTACGACATCAGCATCAAACATTTGAGCAATGGTCTCTGTTGGGAGCTGGTGTATTTGCGCAGGCTCGTATAGCCCCTCGTACTCTAGAATGGTTTTAACGGTATTGGATGGATACACATAATAACCCTTCTCTGCCAGCATTACTGGTAATGAGCTATAAACCGCTAAGGGGGCATCTACATCTACACTGTGATTGACAACCGGCAATATCAGGATGGAGTTTGGTTTTGCATCAGCAAACCCTGTTTGACGTTGACCTGTTGTTGTTTCACACGCGCTCAAAAACAGAATGGCGGACAAAAAAATCGAAAATTTAACTATTTTCATTGATTATTTTCCCCGTATTGCTTTTTCAGATTTTTAATGATCGCGTTCATAAGCGCTGCACTTTCTGGCCAAGCTTCAGCTTCTTTCTCGTAATAACTAATGGCGGATGAAATATCCCCTTCTTTAAGTTTGAATGTCCCCACTTCAGCGTATAGTCCTGGGGCCGGTTTTTGTTCATTTTGCTCTAGCTGTACAAGATGAGCTTCTAGCGCTAGGGGAAATTCTTGAGCCTCGACGGGGTCGTGGTAATACTCATATAGACTTTCATCATACCCACCCCAATCATAAAGGGTGTTGTTCGTTTGGCAGCTTATTAGCGTGAGGGTAAAAGCTCCAAAAACCAAAAACTTTATTGCTATCATTCGACGATAACCTCTTTGGTTACGCCATCGCCTAGATAGATTTTTTGAGAAGAAATAAGCTTGTCCCCTTTGTATATTTCAACAAGGTGAGTTCCCGGTAAAAGCCTTAGCGATTTCGTGCCATCGCTAAATGGTGCGATCGAACCATTATCTAGCCCATCAATGAAAACGCGATAATCGTCGAGGGGGGAATCTGTATTGGCTTTGAATGTCAGTTGGGGCCGGTTGTCAACCGTAGTGCTTTCTGTGGTTGGTAGTTGTACGCAGCCCGCCATGATTGTAATTGCAGCGATTGCAAGGATGATTTTGATTTTCATTATTTGGTCTCCACTACAATGAGTTTGGCGAGATCTAGTCCATCAATGGATCCTTGCTCAATGGTTGCTATGGCGCCTTCATTAGCCTCTGTTTCACCGAAGAGCTGGATAACAATAATGCTGGCTACCTTTTTTCCGGGGAGAGTAATATCAAATCCTGATTGTTGTGATTTTACTAACTTGCCTTGGGTTTCTATGTCGAACGCCATTCCCTCTTGAATTCCTTGGGATTTACCTCCGCTAATGTAAATTAAGCCATCCTCTACCGCGAGGATGTCTGTTTGCCATTTTCGTGATTTTATTTCAGCTGTAAGCTTGCTAATGGCATCCGATATCGCGTTTGAAATTGCGGCGTCATTTAAGGTTCCGTCGTAAGACGCTTTGGATCCAAAGCCTGCAACAGACGCGGATTCCGTGCTAGTCTCCCCAGCTCCTGAAATCGATTGGTATACAAGCCCCGTTTTGCTATCTACCAAGCGTAGGTCCACCTTGGCGAAAGCAACTTGTTTTTTGGTGGAGGATAAGAAGCCGTTTTCTCCTTCTGTCTTTCGGCCAAATTCGGAGAGCGAGCCTATAATTAAGGTATCCACACCAACGAGATTGAGCTGTCCTCCAGTGAGATTGGCTTCGTCCTTCAGGCTATCGATATCTGGTCTCTCAAAAACCATATACTGTCCTGATTCTGTCAATGCTTTTGATAGCATGTCTGTGACCTGCTTTCCCAAAACATCACCGCTGTCGTCTCTAAGTAGACTCTTCCCATAAATAGTTTCATTGGTTATGCGGCCTAAAGCGATTTTCCGCTTTAGGACAGGCGTTCCAGCCACAGCTTCGGTAGCTGATTTTTGTGCTTCCAATTGTACTTGTTGGCTGTGGGCGCTTTCGACAGGTTCAACTTGAGGGCTTTGCGTAGCGCACCCACTCAAGAAAGTAGCAAAGACGGCTGATGCGGCAATGGCGCTGCGTATCATTTTTTATCCTATTAGTAAGCTAATCGAAGGTTGATCGATGTTTTACAATGGCCCAAACACTGATGCCGTACCGCGCATTGCTTGGTCGCTATCTGATCGGTGAGGTGGGTGAATGTACAACACATTTTGGTGCAGGCCGTGCCTGCGGTACTCTTTAAATTTCTAGCAAAGCGAAGGCGATGTTTTGTCAAAGCACCTTCCCTGTATAGTCCTTAGTCGCATTCGAAAAGAATGGGTAAGTTTAGTTGGGTTCTGCAACCCTAATTGTTTAAATTCGTAACGCATTTGGCTTCTCAGCTTCTAGAGGCGCTTTGAGGTGCGGTAAGCCATACTTCGCTGGTGGGCTTTGTCAGCCACGCTTATCAATCGAGTCACCTTGTCTCCCTACAGAGAGCGTGTGTCATTGTCATTTCTGTAATGTGTCTCATGTTCTGCAGTAGCGTCTTGCCCGTTATAAGGCTCGTAAATGGATTCCAATAGGCTGATCCGGGCGAGTGGGGTGGGCTTCTTGTGTATGCGCAGTCAGCTATCGCATCCCCCATTCGATAGACTTTCCTTCAGCGCAATGGATCACCTAAAGCGCTCGCAACGGTTTCCTCGCGATGAGCGCTGCCGATTCGTGTCGGGGGGGGAATCACAGTCCTTTCGATGAGTCTGATGGGCAATAGGTTGTCGGTGCGGACTGAGTGTCGGCCTCGCGGCTTCAGTAGCTGAACGCTAGCGGTCAGTTGTGGGCTGTTTGTACCCACTGGCGCCGAGCACCCTAGTCGCAGCTGCGGCTCCTGCTGCGGCTTGTGGCCTAACTTTCTTCTCTTCGACATACACATCCCTTTGGCCTATCATGAGGCTGTTTTGAAGCGCTCGTAAACTCGGGTTGTATCTCGACCGAGAAGGCGTTTCTATGTTGAGGTAAGAAACGCGGTGGCGGTGCCTCCGCACGTAATTTGAAGTTTGAGGTCCGCACTTGGGTTTTAAAATTGTTTTATTGGGAAGTGATGCGCGCATGGAGCGCCTGCTGAGTAGCCGCATCGATGACCTGCCATGGATTCTGGTTCGCAGCGATGTCGATTTTGTCGGCGATAGCATCGAACAAGTGGATGCGTGCTTTGAGCGCAAGCATCCAAGCGTGGTGATTGCGTTGGAGCCCGAGGCGGGGCCCGCGTCGCCTTTGTATTTGGATCAGCTGGAGCACGTCAGTGCCGTGTGTGTTGAGCGAGACATACCGTTGATTCAGCTCTCTTCTTATGAAATTTTCGGCAATACCGATAAAAAATCCGCCATCGCGGAAGCTGATGTGGGTGAGGGTGAAGAGCTTGCGTGTTCAGCCAGGAATGTGGAGCTTGTTGCTAGCCGGGTTCGGCGGCACATCATTTTGCGACGCAGCTGGCTGCTCGACGGCCGGGGTTCAGCACTGCTGCCACTCTACGTGCCCAAGCTGATGCAGTCAGAGCCGATGGTGGTATCGGATCATGATTTTGGTGGGCCCGTCAGTTCAGCCTTTATTGCCGATGTACTGGTCGCGCTTGTGAAGCAAATTCTGACCGGAGCGGAAAATTGGGGCGTCTTTCATTTGCACAGCGCAGACACCTGCTCGGAAGCCGAGTTCTGTGATCACCTGGTGCGGCAGCTCCACAAAGAAAAGGACCTGTCTTTGCCATTGCCTTCCGTGTCTTCCAAGGATGATACGCGCCGTTTTCTGCACGGGAATGCGCATCTGAGTGGGCGTCGTATTACCGATAACTTCGGGATTCAATTACCGACCTGGCGCCGGGGCTTTGGCCGATTGCTGCGCGAGTGGTTGGCGGCCTGGGAAGCAGAAGATCAATCCAAGCGGGAGACGGCAAACCCTTAGCGGGCTGAGAGAGTGGGGGAGAGTAGCCTGCGCGTTGCCGCGCAGGCTGTGGGGTATTAGCCTTCGAACTTCTTCATGATCAGTGTGGCGTTGGTGCCACCGAAGCCGAAGCTGTTGGACATTGCGAGTTTGATCTCTTTCTCTTGCAGCGAGGTCACAATAGGAGTGCCCTCAGCGGCTTCGTCCAGGTTTTCCACATTGGCTGATGCCGCGATGAAGTTGTTCTCCATCATCAGCAGGGTGTAGATGGCTTCCTGAACGCCGGTTGCACCAAGAGAGTGACCAGTCAGTGACTTGGTCGATGCGATGGCTGGGATGTCATTGCCAAACACTTCTTTCACTGCACCCAGCTCAGCGAGGTCGCCAACAGGCGTGCTGGTACCGTGTGAGTTAATGTAGTCGATACGGCCTTCCACACCTTGCATCGCCTGGCGCATGCAGCGAGCTGCGCCTTCGCCCGATGGGGCCACCATGTCGTAGCCATCGGAGGTTGCACCGTAGCCGACCAGCTCACCGTAGATTTTTGCGCCACGTGCTTGTGCGTGCTCAAGGGATTCGAGCACCACACAACCACCACCGCCGGCGATCACGAAGCCGTCACGGGCGGCGTCGTAGGGGCGGGAGGCTTTTTCAGGTGTATCGTTGTATTTTGTGGACAGGGCGCCCATGGCGTCGAAGAGGCCTGTCAGGGTCCAGTGTTCTTCTTCACCACCACCGGCGAAGACAACATCCTGTTTGCCGAGTTGAATCAGCTCCATCGCGTTGCCTATGCAGTGTGCGCTTGTCGCACACGCTGAGGAGATGGAGTAGTTGACGCCTTTGATTTTGAATGGGGTCGCCAAACAGGCTGAAACGGTGCTGCCCATGGTTTGCGTTACGCGGTAAGGGCCCGCGCGCTTCACACCACGAGTACGGATAATGTCAGCAGATTCAACGACGCTGGCCGTAGACGCGCCGCCAGAGCCCATAATGATGCCTGTGCGCTCGTTTGAGACCTCGGAGTCAGACAGGCCGGAATCTTCAGCCGCCTGCTTCATGGCCACATAAGCGAAGCCTGCTGCGTCGCCCATAAAGCGATAAATTTTGCGGTCAATGTGCTCTGAGAGGTCGATTTCGACGGTGCCGCCGATGGTGCTGCGGAAACCATGCTCGATGTAATCGGGGTTGGTTTTGATGCCAGAGCGGCCTTCTTTCAGAGAGTTCAGGACGGTCGCTTTGTCGTTGCCGATGCACGATACGATGCCGAGTCCTGTAATCACTACACGCTTCATAAATAGCCTCTTCTTAATTCTTTTGCTGCCAGAATGTCATGAGTCGTGAAAGTCGGGCGGCTATTATCGCACAGGCCCGACCACGCAGCATCACTTTGAGTATTAAAACGTCTCGGTGTTCCCGAACAGGCCCACGCGAAGGTCCTTAGCGAAGTAGATTTCCTTGCCATCCACTGCGACGCGACCGTCGGCAATGCCCATAATGAGCTTGCGCTCAATGACGCGCTTGAGGTGGATATGGTAAGTCACCATTTTCGCGGATGGGAGGATTTGGCCCGTGAATTTTACCTCACCGGCACCGAGCGCACGACCGCGACCGGGGTTGCCTTTCCAGGCCAAAAAGAAACCAACCAGTTGCCACATCGCATCCAGCCCCAAGCACCCTGGCATGACGGGGTCGCCGGGGAAGTGGCAGTCAAAAAACCAGAGGTCTTTGTGAATGTCGAGTTCAGCAATGATTTCGCCTTTGCCAAATTCACCACCGGTTTTGCTGATGTGGGCGATACGATCCAACATGAGCATGTTGGGCATGGGCAATTGTGCGTTGCCGTCACCGAAAAGGTCGCCGCGGCCGCATTGCAAAAGTTCTTCTTTATTATAGGAAGACTGGGGTTCGAAGTTTTCAATCATAGAATGGCGTGTCTGAATGTATGACAAATCATCGCCGAATTGCGACGGATGCGCCATTCTAACGGCTTATTCCCGCTTGTCCAGCTTGAGTGAGATGTATGGCCGCTCTGGCCCCATGTTTGCAAGGGACTACCTTGTGCGCGTGGCTGTAACCGTATTAGGCATGCATTAATTTGTCATACAGATCGGGTCGAACCTGAGGGTTCGTCCGAATGCCGCGGGTTTGCGGGCGCAAGCTTAAAGTGTTGCGAATTTGCTGCGTGACGGACGCAGAATCTGGGGAGCGGTACAGCGTTGGTAATTTTTACACCCGTTGTGTCGATTCAGGTTAAAGCCGGGCTTTGTTATAAAGCTATGGTATATTCGGACCACAAAAATTTTCTCTGCAATTCATCGATGTTAAGGATAGTGAAATATGATCAGAAAATGCCTTTTCCCCGTAGCGGGATACGGAACACGCTTTCTTCCGGCCACCAAATCCATGCCGAAAGAAATGTTGCCAGTGGTCAACAAACCACTCGTTCAGTACGGCGTGGAAGAAGCAATTGAGGCAGGCCTGGATGAGATCGGTTTTGTGACGGGTCGCGGTAAGCGCGCCATTGCGGACCACTTCGATGTGAGCTACGAGCTTGAGCATCAGATCGCAGGCACGTCCAAGGAAGAGTACCTCTCTTCAATTCGTAACGTGATGGCGAAAGGTTCGTTCTCTTTCACTCGCCAGCCGTCTATGGCCGGTCTTGGGGACGCGATTTTGCAGGGACGCCGCCTGATTGGTGACGAGCCTTTTGGTGTGGTGCTGTCAGATGACTTGTGTGTCACTGAAGATGGCGACGGCGTGCTCTCGCAAATGGTGCGTCTGTACAAGCAGTTCCGTTGCAGCATTGTCGCGGTGCAGGAAGTTCCTGAAGAAGACATTCATAAGTTCGGTGTGATTGCGGGTGAGCAAATTAAGACCGGTCTTTACCAAGTCAACGACATGGTGGAAAAGCCGGAAGCCAAAGATGCACCGAGCAACCTGGCGATTATCGGTCGTTACATTCTGACGCCTGATATCTTCACGATTATCGAAAATACCCCTCCGGGCAAAAACAACGAAGTTCAGCTGACCGATGCGCTGCTTTCTCAAGCCAAAGACGGCTGTGTGCTGGCCTATAAGTTTAAGGGCAAGCGTTTTGACTGTGGTAGCGTGTCCGGCTTCGTCGATGCGACCAACTACGTCTACGAGAACCTCTACGGGAAGTAAGGCGTGTCAAAGATCGAAATTACCTGTTTTAAAGCGTATGACATTCGGGGCAAAGTCCCCTCGCAACTGAACGATGACGTGGCCTACCGAGTGGGCCGCGCCACCGTTGAATTTCTCGGGGCCAAAACCTTTGTGGTCGGCCACGATGTGCGTCTTACCAGTGCCTCGCTCAGCGATGCCTTGATCGAAGGCCTGACGGACGGCGGCGCTGACGTTATTCACATTGGGATGGGTGGAACCGAGGAAGTTTATTTCGCGACATTCCACCTCAACGCCGATGGCGGTATTTGCGTGACCGCAAGCCATAATCCGATGGATTACAACGGCATGAAGCTGGTGCGTGAAGGTTCGCGTCCGATTTCGGGCGATACTGGCCTGAACGACATTCGAGCGCTTGCGGAGAGCGGTGAGTTCAAGGCGGCGGAGAAGGGGCGCGTGGAGCACCGTGATCTGCGCAGCGAGTATATCGAGCATCTGCTCGGGTATGTTGATCGATCCGTATTGAAGCCACTCAAGGCCGTCGTGAATCCCGGAAATGGCGGTGTGGGCGCGGTCGTCGATGGGCTGGAGCCGCACCTGCCGTTCGAGCTGGTGAAAGTGAACTATGAGCCCGACGGAAACTTCCCCAACGGGATTCCCAACCCCTTATTGCCTGAGAATCGTCAATCGACCATTGATGCGGTGAAGGCGAGTGGGGCGGACATCGGGATTGCCTGGGACGGTGACTTTGATCGCTGCTTCTTTTTTGACGAAGACGGTCAATTTATCGAGGGCTACTACGTAGTGGGCCTTCTGGCAGAAGCCTTTCTCGCGAAGGAGTCCGGTGCCAAGATTGTGCACGATCCCCGCTTGACCTGGAATACCATCGACATGGTCAAAGCCGCCGGTGGGGTGCCGATCGAGAGCAAGACAGGACATGCCTTTATCAAGGAGCGCATGCGCCTTGAAGATGCGGTTTACGGTGGCGAGATGAGTGCTCACCACTATTTCCGTGACTTCGCCTATTGTGACAATGGCAACATTCCCTGGTTATTGGTGCTTGAGCTGATCTCTCGCAGTGGCAAGTCGCTGTCTCAACTTGTGGGGGAGCGCATGGCGGCGTTTCCTTGCAGCGGTGAGCGCAATGACACCGTCAACGACGCGCGTGGCATCATTGAAAAAATGGAGTCGCATTTTGCGCCGCAGGCGGTCAGTGTGGAGAAGGTTGATGGTCTGTCCATTGCGTTCGACGACTGGCGTTTCAATCTGCGTATGTCGAGCACGGAGCCTGTGATTCGTTTGAATGTCGAGTCACGTGGGGATACTGCTCTGATGGAAGAAAAAACCGCGCTGCTGTTGGACTTGATCAAACAGTTCGACGCATAAAAAAAGGAGGGTTAGCCCTCCTTTTTTGTTCCGCTGCACTTCACTACGGAAGACGTTTAGCGGTTCACCCGGCTCGTTCGAGCCGGGTTCTCATTTTGCTGTTATTCGACTAGTTGTTCGCTTCGATAAAGCGCTTCACCAGTTTTTGCGTGGACGAGTCCCAGTCGCTTGGGATGTCAGTGGTATCGATCGCGGTGGCCACGTGAGTACCGAGCAATTTGCCCAATTCCACGCCCCACTGGTCGAACGAGTTGATATTCCACAACACGCCCAGGGTGAATACCTTGTGCTCATATGCAGCAATCAATGCACCCAAAGTTTCGGGGCTAAGTTGCTCCATCACAATGGTATTGCTTGGGTTGTTGCCCGGGTGCACCTTGTGCTCGGCGAGTAAGTCGATTTCACTCTCGTTCACACCCTGCGCGCGCAGCTCCGCCTTGCTTGCTTCGAGATCGCGACCCGTCATCAGAGCCTGACTCTGTGCGATGCAGTTCGCAACCAGGTACTTCTGCTGGTGCGCCAGGGGGTGATGCGCTTTCAGTGGTGCAATGAAGTCTATCGGCGTCAGCACTGTGCCCTGATGCAGGAGCTGGTGAAAGGAATGCTGGCCGTTTGTGCCTTCCGTTCCCCAAACGACAGAACCAGTCTGATAGCCCAGGCGTTCGCCCTGCTTATTCACGGACTTGCCGTTACTTTCCATCTCCAGTTGCTGCAGGTAGGCTGGCAGCAATTGCAGGTGGTTTGCGTAAGGCAATACGGCCTGGTTGTCGGCGCCAAGCCCATTGCTGTACCAGAACATGATCAAGCCCATCAGGACGGGAATGTTGCGCTCAAGCGGGGCTTCTGCGAAGTGATCATCCAGTGCGGCTGCACCTTGGCGCAGCTTGTTGAAGTTCTCCATGCCCACGGCGAATGCGATAGGCATGCCGATGGCAGACCACAGTGAATAGCGGCCGCCGACCCAGTCCCACATTGGGAAGATGTTTTCTTCGTCGATACCAAATTCCACGGCCTTGTCGACCTTTGAGGAGATGGCGACAAAATGTTTACCAAGATCGGCTTCGGGGCAACCTTTATCGAGCATCCAACTGCGCGCGGTCAGGGCGTTTTGCAGGGTCTCGAGTGTCGAGAATGATTTCGACGCAACCAGCCACAGCGTGCTCTCGGCATCAAGGCTCTGGCACAGGTCAAAAATTTCGGCACCGTCGATGTTCGCGACAAAGTGCACATTGACATCGCCTGTGTGGAAGGGCGTCAGGGCCTTCGTCACCATGCGTGGGCCCAGGTCGGAACCGCCAATGCCGATGTTGACCACGTCTGTGATCTTCTTGCCGGAAAAGCCGGTCCAAGCGCCGCTGTGCACGCGCTCGATGAGGCCAGCCATTTTGTCCAGCACGGGCGCCACTTCACGTTGCTCGTCGGTTTTTGCCTCGCCAGAGAAGCGCAGTGCTGTGTGCAGTGCCGGGCGGTCTTCGGTGTTGTTCACATGGTCGCCACGCAATAATTTCTTGATCGCGTTTTTGAGGTCGGCTTGCTCCGCTAGGCTCAGCAGCAGCGACAGAGTGGTGTCGTCAATGTGGTTTTTGGAATAGTCCAGTTCAAGGCCCGCAGCTGCTACGGTGTAGCGTGAGGCACGATTGGTGTCAGCCTCAAAGGCTTGTTTCAGTGTACGATTCTGCCACTCTTTGGCGTGCTCTTGGAGTTGGCTCCAGTTGGAATACACATCAGAAATCGGTTTTTTTGTTTGCATGACATCACTACTCTTTGTTCGTGAATGAAGCCGAGGCAGGCTCAGTGGCTGCGCTCGACAGCGAATTGGGTGAGATCACTCAGGCATTTCCGCCAGCTCGTCTCAGGCAGGGTGTCCAGTAGTTTGATTGCAGTATCGGCATGTGCCTTGGCGGCATCACGCGTGTAGTCGAGCCCGCCGCTTTGTTGTACGAGCTCTATAATGCTGCCCAGTTGCGAGGCATCGGCTTCTGATATCGCGGAGCGAATCAGGGCTCGGTCCTTTTCTGAGCAATGTTGTAATGCGTAAATGATCGGCAGGGTGGTTTTCCCTTCTGCGAGGTCGTCGCCGACATTTTTACCGAGCACCGCGCTGTTGCCGTTGTAGTCGAGCAGGTCGTCCATGAGCTGGAACGCCAGGCCCAAGTGAAATCCAAATTGTTTCAGGGTGCTGCGTTGGGCAGCGCTCGCGCCCGCGACCGTGGCGCCGCACTCACAAGCCGCCTCAAATAAGGCTGCCGTCTTTTTATAGATGACTTTAAGGTAGTCTTCTTCACCGAGGTCCGGGTTGGTCGCATTCGCGAGCTGCTGTACCTCACCTTCGGCAATGGTATTGGTGGTATTAGACAGGATGTTCATGACATCCATGCTGCCGACCTTAACCATCATCTGGAACGCGCGGGAATATAAGAAGTCACCGACCAGTACGCTTGGGGCATTGCCCCATTTGGCATTGGCCGTGGGGAGGCCGCGACGGAGCTCGCTGACATCCACGACGTCATCATGCAGCAGTGTAGCGGTATGAATGAATTCAATTATCGCGGCGAGCTCTATATGGTGGTCGCCTTCGTAGTGCAAGGCGTTTGCGCTGAGCAGGACCAAAATCGGACGAAGCCGCTTGCCGCCTGCGCTGATCAGGTGATGACCGATGTCTTCAACGAGAGGCTCGTCCGACTGCAGGCGCTGTATAATTGTTGTATTAACACGCTCTAGCTCTGGCTGGATCGCTTCCAGGAAGGGCAACATGGCTGGCCTTGTGAATATGGTCCCCAAAAATCGAGGTTTGGATGCTAGGGGGCGGTGCCGCATAAGTCAAGATTATTGCAGGTGTGCACTGTCGTGGGGCGCCTGGCCGGGCGCAGTGCTCAAATGCAGGCAGGCAGAGGCGTGGGCGCAAACGCCTGTTTGAATGTGGCAGCAAGACGCGGGCTTGCGTGTTAACTGCGGCTTGCGCAATGTTTGGGTTTCGAGTATTATTCGCGCCCCTCGCCCTCCGTGGGTGGAGTTATTTCAAACATACGACGCAAGTTGCCCTGATGTCGCGCTGTGCACATTCGCGGTAATAAATGATGCTGAATCAGCATCTACTTCGTGTCGTCCAATATGCGATCGCATTGGAGCAAGGTTCATGTACGCAGTATTCGTATCAGGTGGTAAGCAGCACCGCGTCCAGGAAGGTGAAGTCCTTCGTCTGGAAAAGATTGAAGTTGAAACAGGTAAGACTATCGACTTCGACCAAGTTCTGCTTGTAGGCGCTGGTGATGACGTCAAAATTGGCGCACCAGTTGTAGAAGGCGCAAAGGTTCAGGCAGAAGTGCTGAACCACGGCCGTGCAGACAAAGTGACGATCATCAAGTTCCGTCGCCGTAAGCACAGCATGAAGCGTCAAGGACATCGTCAGTGGTACACAGAAGTTAAGATCACTGGAATTCAAGGTTAATAGAGGCACAGATCATGGCACATAAAAAAGCTGGTGGTAGTACCCGTAACGGCCGCGATTCGGAAAGTAAACGCCTTGGCGTCAAGCGTTTCGGTGGTCAAGAAGTTTCTGCAGGTAGCATCATCGTTCGTCAGCGCGGCACTAAATTCCACGCTGGTGAAAATGTCGGTATCGGCAAAGATCATACTCTGTTCGCGAAAGCGGCAGGCGTAGTGAAGTTTGAAGAAAAAGGCGTGGGCAAGCGCAAGTTCGTCAGCATCGTTGCTGCGTAACTTCCAGCGCTTTCAGGCTTAAAAAGCCCCTCCGCTTCGGCTGAGGGGCTTTTTTATTTTATGATGTTGGAAATGTCGAGTTTCGAGGTGGGCCCGTATGAAGTTCGTAGATGAGGCACCCATTACCGTTCGTGCGGGTAATGGTGGCAATGGTTGTTTGAGTTTTCGTCGCGAAAAGTTCGTAGAGAAAGGCGGTCCGGACGGCGGTGACGGCGGCGATGGCGGCTGTGTTTACCTCGAGGCTGATGAAAACATCAATACTTTGATCGACTACCGCTACCAGCGCAGCTATCAGGCGGGTAACGGCGAAGCCGGTAAAGGCCGTAACTGTACCGGAGCCAAAGGGGCGGATCTGGTGCTTAAGGTGCCCGTGGGGACCTCCGCGCTGGACGAAGAAACCGGCGAGACCGTTGGCGACCTCACGCATCATGGGGATCGGCTTTTGGTGGCCCAGGGGGGCTTTCATGGCCTTGGCAATACGCGCTTCAAGTCGTCGGTAAACCGCGCACCGAGACAGACCTCGCCGGGTTCGGAGGGGCAGGTTCGTCTATTAAAGCTGGAGCTGAAATTACTTGCTGATGCGGGCATGCTCGGCTTGCCGAATGCCGGTAAGTCGACATTCATTCGCTCCGTAACCTCTGCGCAACCGAAAGTCGCTGATTATCCTTTCACCACGTTGATCCCCAGCCTGGGCGTTGTCAAAGTGCAGCAGCACCGCAGTTTCACCATCGCGGATATCCCTGGCTTGATCGAAGGTGCCGCAGAAGGAGCGGGCTTGGGCGTGCGTTTTCTGCGTCATTTGACGCGTTGTCGTGTGCTGTTGCATCTCGTGGATGTGGCGCCGATTGATGGCAGCTCGCCCGCGGACAATGCCCGTGCGATTATTCGCGAGCTGGAATCCTTCAGCCCCGCGTTGGCTGAGCGTGAGCGCTGGCTGGTAATTAACAAGTTGGACTTGTTGCCCGAAGAGGAAGCGCAGGCGGCGGTGGATGCGCTGGTGAAAGAGCTGGATTGGCAGGGGCCGGTGTACGCGGTGTCTGCGCTGGCGAAAAAAGGCACGGACGTATTATGCGAAAACCTGCTGACGCATCTCGAGCGTTGCTGGGAAGAGGAAAAAGCCAACCCTGACGCCGCTGAGCGCGAGACCGAATGGCAGCGCCGTATGCAAGCCGAGGCAAGGGAAAAAATCGAGGCGCTGCGTGCGCGCCGTCGCAAATCGGCCGACAGTGATGATGACGAAGACGACGATGATGATAGTGATGTCGAAATCGTTTATGCTCACTGACCCCCGGGGGGAGTGTTGGGCTAGTCAATAGCACGCACTTGAAACAGCTTCGCGGGCAGCCTGCCTTTTCAGGCCCGAGTGCGCCCGCATCAAGGACAAGAAATATTCCATGAGTAGACGACAGCAGGTCAAGCAGAGCCGCCGATGGGTGGTGAAGCTCGGCAGCGCCTTGCTCACCAACGACGGCGAAGGTCTGGATCAGGAGTCGATCGGCGAGTGGGTGCGGCAGGTGGCGGCGCTGGTCAAGCGCGGTTACGAAGTAGTGATAGTCAGTTCTGGCGCAGTCGCAGCGGGCGTATCGCGACTGGGTTGGGAGACTCGGCCGAAAACCATTCATGAGCAGCAGGCCGCAGCCGCCGTAGGGCAGGCTTTATTGGTCGGCGCCTACGAAAAAGAATTTCAACGCTACAATCTGAAAACCGCTCAGGTTTTACTCGATCACGATGATTTATCCAATCGCCAGCGTTATCTGAATTCCCGTTCGACGATTCGAACCCTGTTGTCCCTGGGTGTGGTGCCTGTGGTCAACGAGAACGACACCGTCGTAACCGACGAAATTCGTTTCGGTGACAATGATACTTTAGGGGCTTTGGTCGCTAATCTGATTGAGGCTGATACGCTCTGCATTCTGACAGATCAAAATGCGATGTATGACTCGGACCCGCGTCAAAATGCGTTGGCGCAGATCATTCACGAGCGTTCTGCAATGGACCCCGAGCTGGACAAAATGGCCGGTGCCGGCGGCGTGTTGGGGCGAGGCGGCATGGTCAGTAAGGTCCGTGCGGCGCGCCTGGCGGCACGCTCTGGAGCCAATACGGTGATTGTCGGTGGGCGTATATACGATTGTGTAAACCGTGTCGCCTCCGGTGAAATCCTGGGTACGCTGCTGTTTGCTTCTCAGCAACCGCTTGCTGCGCGAAAGCGCTGGCTGGCGGGGCAGTTGCAGACTCGAGGTGTGTTGATCCTCGATGAGGGGGCGGTCAAAGTCTTGCGTGAGCAGGGCAAGAGCCTTCTACCGGTGGGGGTGAAAACAGTGGTCGGGTATTTTACGCGCGGTGAGTTGGTGGTGTGTCGAGATGCACACGGCAACGAAGTTGCGCGCGGCCTGGTCAATTACGGCAGTGATGATTGCCGCAAAATTGTGGGTCATGCCACGCAGGAAATCGAAAAGCTGCTTGGCTACAAAGACTACGATGAACTCATTCATCGCGATAACTTGGTGTTGAGCTAGCGGGCCACAGCATGTCTATTTTTCTCGATCATATTGATGCGATGACGCCGTATTCGCCTCCGTTAGAGGGGCGCGATCCAACGCGTTACACCCTGCTGGACTTTAATGAGCGCACCATCCCCGTGGCGGAAGTGATCGCGCGGGACATTGCTGACTGGGTGCTTTCCGGCCGTTTGCAGATGTACCCGTCCTATGGGGATGCCGTCGCCTTAGTGGCGGCGCATTGTGGGGTGCCTGAGAGCACGCTGATGCTGACCAATGGCTCAGATCAGGGGCTGGATCTCGTGTTCCGCGCCTCGTGCCAAGAGGGGGATGAGGTCATCATTCCCGAGCCCAGCTTCCCTATTTATGCGCAGTCTGCACGCATCGAAAACACGCGTATTCATGCTCCTAATTACACGCGTGAAGGGGGCTATCCGTTCGAGGAAGTGAAGGCGCTGGTTAACGAGCGCACACGCGTCATTGTGGTGGCGAACCCGAACAACCCATCTGGCACCGCGGTGGCGGCCGAGGACATTGTCGCGCTGGCAAGCGCGGCGCCGAAGTGCATTGTGCTGGTCGATGAGTGTTATTTCGAATATTCGGGCATCACCGTGGCCGATCGGGTGTCTGAGCAGTCCAACATCATCGTCACGCGGACGTTTTCTAAAACCTGGGGATTGCCCTCGTTGCGCCTCGGTTATTTGATCGCGGCAGCGGACAACGTCGAAGCCTTGCTGAAGGTGCGGGGGCCCTACGATGTCAATCAGCTGGCGGTGGTGGCGTTGCGTTCCGCGCTGAAGCACAAGGCCCTGGTCGCGGCGTATTGCGATGAGGTGATGAGCCGTTCCAAGCCGGCGTTTGAGGCGTGGCTGACTGCGCGTCGTGTCCCGTTCTGGCCGAGTGCCGCCAACTTTATCTGGGCGTTTTTTGATGAGCCTGAGGCAATTGCCGCGCACTTGCAGCAAGCGGGCATTCTGGTGCGTCCCAAGCGGGATGCGGCGGGTCAGATGGGTTTGCGTGTCACTTTGGGGACCGAGGAGCAGACTCGGACGCTGATTTCTGTGCTGGATGGCTGGTTCGACCGTTAGCGTACGATCTTTGCTCGAAAGGCAGGCATAAAAAAACCGGCGAAGAAGCCGGTTTTTTTATTGTGTCGCGCAATTGCTTAGGCAGAAGCCAGAGCTTTGATTTTCGCGTTCAGGCGGCTCTTATGACGAGCGGCTTTGTTCTTGTGGAAGACGCCTTTGTCTGCCACGCGATCCAGAACGGGTACTGCTGCCGCGTAGGCTGCTTTTGCCGCTTCCGCGTCGCCTGCTTCAATGGCTGCAGAGACTTTTTTCAAGTAAGTGCGAACCATAGAGCGCATGCTGGCATTGTGGGCACGAGCATTGTCATTCTGACGCGCACGCTTTTTTGCTTGAGGTGAGTTTGCCACCGCGTAGCTCCTGTAAATTTGTTCAATTCAAGTAAGGTGGCCTCCCGGTCGTACCCGATCTCAGCCTCTGGCTGGACGCAGCACGCGATTGGGGAAGCGCAAGGTCGCGGTATTATCCGTATTTTCACCCTCTTGTCAACCACCCCGAAGCCCTAATTAAATGGGGTCAGATCCCAATTGTTTAAATGGGGTCAGATCACAATTCACTTGCGTGTCGGTTGGTTGGGGCTAGGCCTCGGGCGCATGCTTAGGCGGCATACCTGGTTCGACCGCGAAGTGCTCACTCGCCCCAGTACGACACGCGCTCCTCAAGGCTGGGGCGCACACGTTCAGTGGGGGCTTCTGTGGCGCTGCCAATGTAGATAAAGCCCGCCATGCGCTCGCTGCTTTGCAGGCCGAGTTCCGTGTTGATGGCCTCGTCAAACGCGTACCACTCAGTGAGCCATTGGCCGCTGAAGCCCAATGCGGTCGCGGCGAGGAGAAGGTTTTGGCACACCGCGCCCACCGCCAGCTCCTGCTCCCAAGTGGGGACCTTATGCTCAACCGGAGACGAGACGACGCCTATAACCAGAGGCGCGCGCGTAAAGCGTTCGGACTCAAACTCCAGTAGCTTCTCTTTGGCGTCCGGGTTGAGCTCGGCAAAGCGCGCTTTGAGTACCTTGCCGAACTGAGCGCGTGACGCCCCTTTGAAAACGATAAAGCGCCACGGGCCGATTTTCCCGTGATCGGGCACGCGATGAGCAGCTTGCAAGAGTTGCTCGAGATCCCCGTCACTGGGCCCGGGCTCACAGAGGTTGGCGGCGAGCACAGAGCGTCGTGTGAGAAGGGTGTCGATTAAGCGCGAATCTGTCATCAGGGAAACATTCTCCAGTGTCGAGGTGCCGAGGTGTGCGACTTTCTTTTTACAAAGTGGCGCGCTATGTTAACAAAACCTCAACAAGGAGACAGGTTTAAAGGAAATGAAAGCCCTCAGCGTTCAACTCTCAGTGTTCACCCTCATCTGTAGTCTATTTACCCACACCCACGCAGAAGTGGAGCGGCCCCTTGTGATCGCACCCTACGCCTTCAATACACAAGCTACGGCGAAAGAATTACCCGAGTCGACGACGTTTGACAGCCGCATTTGGGGCCCAGGTTTTGGCCTGCTGTACTACCCGACACAGGCTTTCGGGCTCGAGCTGCGTTATTCCAGCCGGGAAGACCTCGACGCCTGGGATGATTTTGACGGCGATTTCGATGTGACCAGCTGGGATGCCTTGCTGCATTTCCGCCACGACATGAATACCGTACTGTTCCTTCGCGCAAAAGCGGGCGTGAGCTTTTGGGAAGCCGAGGGTTACGTCGAAAATACAGACCTGTTCGACGATGTTGAGAATGTGGGCGAAGCGCTTGCAGTATTAAGCTTGCCCTGGGCTTTCTCCGAATTTGATGACACGACACGCTTTGAAGGCAGTGGTGAGAGCTTGGTGCTGGGTTTAGGCCTCGGGTTTTATCTCGGGTCCCGCACGGAGCTCACCATCGATCTCGAGCGCCTCGAAGACGATATGTTGCAGCTCGACACGCTCTTGCTGGGAATCGGCATTCGCTTTTGATCCGTTCGGGACGGTGACGGCTTTCCAGTACAGCAATCAACGACAAAGGCGCGTATAATCCGCGCCTTTCATTGATCGACACATTGAGGCTGGTACATCATGACGGTTCGCACCCGAATAGCGCCTTCCCCGACCGGGGACCCCCACGTTGGCACGGCGTACATCGCGCTTTTTAATCTGTGTTTTGCTCGTCAGCATGGCGGCCAATTTATTCTGCGAATTGAAGATACTGACCAGAGTCGTTCCACCCCAGAGTCTGAGCAGGCTATCCTGGACTCCCTGCGCTGGCTCGGCCTTGAATGGGATGAAGGCCCGGACGTGGGTGGAGAGCACGGCCCTTATCGCCAGAGTGAGCGCAAGGCGATTTACAAGGACTATGTACAGCAACTGCTCGACGCAGGCCATGCCTTCAAGTGCTACCGTACCGCTGAGGAGCTGGACGCGCTGCGTGCAGACCGAAAAGAAGCGGGCATTCACACTGCACTGAAAGCCTCGGACCTGAAGCTTCCCGAAGACGAAGTGAAGCGCCGAGAAAACGACGACTGGCCCTATGTGGTGCGCATGGTCGTGCCCGAAGAAGCGGGCAGTTGCGAGGTGGATGACCTCCTGCGTGGTCGATTGGACCTCGACTGGTCTCTCGTCGATGCACAAATTCTGCTGAAGTCTGACGGGATGCCCACTTACCATCTGGCGAATGTGGTCGATGATCACCTGATGGGCATCACCCACGTGATTCGCGGCGAAGAGTGGATTAATTCGGCGCCCAAACACCTGTTGCTGTACAAATACTTTGGCTGGGACGCGCCGGTGCTGTGCCATCTGCCCTTGCTGCGCAACCCCGACAAGTCCAAGCTCAGCAAGCGTAAAAACCCCACCAGCATTTTGTTCTACAAGCGCATGGGCTACCTGCCAGAAGCGTTGACGAACTACCTCGGTCGTATGGGTTGGTCCATGCCCAATGGCGAGGAAAAATTCAGTCTCCCTGAGATGCAGGCGGCATTCGACATTCAGCGCGTGTCGTTGGGCGGCCCCATTTTTGATGTTGAAAAATTAAGCTGGTTGAACGGCCTGTGGATTCGTGAAGACCTCAGCGACGAAGCCCTGGCCGATCGTTTGCAACAATGGCTGCTGAACCGTGAAAACCTGCTTGCAGTGATTCCCCATGTGAAAGCGCGGATGGAGACTTTTAGTGATTTCGCGCCGGCGAGTGCCTTCCTTGCCTCCGGCTTCCTGCCCTTAACGGACACCCACTACGCCGAGAACAAGCTCGACCTCGAAACCCAGAAAAAAGTGCTGCAGTTTGCGCTGTGGCAACTCGAAGCATTGCGCAGTTGGGACAGGGATGCGATTTTCCAGAGCCTTAAATTGATCGCAGACGGCTTGGACATCAAGCTCAAAGACTTTTTAGCGCCGGTGTTTGTTGCGATTTCAGGTTCGACCGCGTCGTTCTCTGTGATGGATGCGATGGTGCTGTTAGGGCCAGATCTCAGCCGGGCGCGACTTCGTGCCGCCGTCGAAGTGCTAGGCGGCGCCGGGAAAAAAGTCTTGAAGCGTTATGAAAAAGAATATGCTGAACTGCTGGTGCCGGCCGAGCTGAAATAAGCCCTGATTTCAGGGCTTTAAATACCGAGCCGGTCGCGCAGGCCATAATATAGTGCGCCGGCTGCGGTGTAGGGTTTCCGCAACAGCCGCCCGCCCGGAAAGGGTAGATGGGGCAGGGACGCAAACGCATCAAAGCGTTCATTCTGGCCCTGCATGTGTTCCGCAATTAGCCTTCCCATTAAATGCGTCGTGGTCACCCCGTGGCCGCTATAGCCTTGCGCGTAATACAGATTGGGTTCGAGTTGCCCGACTTGTGGCAGTCGACTCAATGTCAGCAGAAAATCCCCTCCCCACGCGAAATCGATTTTGGTGCCCTTCAGTTGAGGAAAGGTGCGTTCAAAGCGCGGCCGCAGAAATTGCTCGATCGAGGCCGGGTCGCCACCGCCGTAGGTGACGCCGCCGCCATAGAGCAGGCGTAAATCCGACGTCATCCGATAGTAGTCCAGTTTGTAATTACAGTCCTCAACACAGTGCCCTCCCGGTATCAGGCTGTGCGCGAGCGCTTCGGGCAGGGGAGCGGTTGCGATGATCTGTGTTCCACATGGCATGGAGCGCGATGCGAGTTCGGGGATCAGGCCGCCGAGGTAAGCGTTGCCGGCAAGCAGGATGCGTCCGGCGCTCACGGTTCCGTTTGCCGTATGGACGACAGGGGCCGAGCCTCGCTTTATGTCTACGACTCGGCTTTGCTCATAAATCTCGCCACCGAGTGCTTCGAAGGCCTGTGCTTCGCCGAGCAATAAGTTCAGAGGGTGAATGTGGCCGCCGCGATGATCGAGCAGGCCGCCCACATAGAGGTCGGATGCGATATGTGCGCGCAGCGCTTGCGCGTCCAAGATTTCAAGTTCGTTGTGACCAAAGCGGTGCCAGAGTTCGGCCTGCGCTTTCAGTTCGTCAAACTGTCGCGCATTGAATGCCGCGAAAATGCCGCCGGGTTTGTAGTGTGCGTCTATTTCGTAGCGCGCAATGCGTTCACGAATGATGTCGCCGCCCTCAAAGGCCATCGCGCCAAGTGTTTGTCCGAGCGCCTGACCATAGCGCTGTTCGATCACATCGATATCGCGGCTGTAGCTGTTGACGAGCTGACCACCGTTGCGTCCGCTGGCACCAAAGCCGATACGCGCGGCTTCGAGGACGATGACTTTGAAGCCGGCCTCTGCCAGATGCAGCGCACTGGAGATGCCGGTAAATCCTGCGCCTACGATACAGATGTCGCAGTCGTGGTTGCCGCTCAATGCAGGGCGCGCGATCGTGTCGTTCGCGGTGGCGGCGTAGTAAGAGGCAACGTGGTTCTGATCCATGGCGGGCCTACTTCATTGTGGGCATAACAAATTCGCTGGCGATATCCCCTTCGGGCCAGCGCTGTGTGATGGCTTTGCGTCGGGTATAAAAGCGCACACCCTCCATGCCGTGCACGTGGTTGCTGCCGAACAGCGAACGCTTCCAGCCGCCAAAGGCGTGGAAGGCCATGGGCACAGGAATCGGCACATTCACGCCGACCATGCCGACCTTGACCTCATGCGTAAACTTTCTCGCGACCGCGCCACTGCGGGTGAAGATGGCGGTACCGTTGCCGAACTCATGTTCGTTGATTAAGCGCAGCGCACGCTCATAGTCTGGCACGCGTACGACGCACAGTACCGGGCCGAAGATTTCTTCCTGATAAATACGCATTTCCGTGCCGACCTTGTCGAACAGGCAGGGGCCGAGGAAGTAGCCGTCCTCGCCTCCGGGCACGGTGACATCGCGTCCGTCGACGACCAGTCGCGCGCCTTCGCGCTCCCCTTCCGCGACATAGTTACGGACCTTGTGCAGGTGGGCTTCGCTGATCAATGGCCCCATGTCGAGACCGCGCTCAAGGCCGTTACCTATTTTCAATTCGCGGGCTTTCTCGGCGAGTCGCGCGACGAGATCATCGCCGACAGCGCCCACCGCAACTGCGACCGAAATGGCCATGCAGCGCTCACCGGCGGAGCCATAAGCGGCACCGATCAGCGCGTTGGCCGCCGCTTCAATGTCTGCGTCGGGCATCACCACTAAATGGTTCTTGGCACCGCCCAGCGCCTGCACGCGCTTGCCGTAGGAGCAGCCTTTGGTATAGATGTATTCCGCGATGGGCGTAGAGCCGACAAAACTGATGGCTTCCACTTCGGGGTGCGTAAGCAGATGATCGACGGCTTCTTTATCGCCATTCAATACATTGAACACCCCGTCCGGGAGCCCGGCTTCTTTGAGCCATTGCGCAATTAAGAGCGAGGCCGAGGGGTTTTTCTCCGAAGGTTTCAGTACGAAGGTATTACCGCAGGCCAGCGCCACTGGCCACATCCACATCGGCACCATCGCGGGGAAATTAAACGGGGTGATCCCCACCACCACACCCAGAGGCTGATTCAGCGAATAGGCATCGACACTGCGGCCGACCTGCTCACTGTATTCGCCTTTTAGCAGATGGGGAATGCCGCACGCAAATTCCACCACCTCCATGCCTCGGATGATTTCGCCGCGTGCATCTTCAAAGACCTTGCCGTGTTCACGCGTGACGCACTCAGTCAGTTCGTCCATGCGCGCTTCGAGGATCGCTTTAAAACGAAACAAAATTCGCGCCCGTTGCAAGGCCGGGGTTTCGGCCCAAGCGGGAAACGCTTTGTGTGCCGCAGACACGGCGCAGTCTGTTTCTTCTGCGCTGGCGAGCGAGACACGTGCCGCAAGTGCGCCTGTTGCCGGGTTGTAGACCGGGCCGCTGCGATCGCTGGCTTCGCTCAATTTGCCGTCGATAAAGTGTGTGATTACATCCATAGGAGCACCCAGTGTGTTTAGTTTCGTGTAGACAGGCTGCGTAGCCCGTTCGCGAGCGCCTGCATCAGTGCGTCGATCTGTTCGGGTTCGACGATGAGCGGCGGGGAAAGCGCAATCGTATCGGCGGTGCAGCGCACCAGCGTGTGCTCTTTCCAGAAGCAATGATGAAAGACCTGATAGCCGCGTTCGCCGATGCGGCTGCCGGGGTGCAGCTCAATCGCACCGACCAGGCCGTAGTTGCGGATATCCTTTACCACTTCGAATTCTCTGAGCGCATGCAGCGACGCTTGCCATTGAGCTTCGAGCGTCAGGGCGCGCTCGAAGAGGTGTTCGCGTTCATAAATATCCAGGCTGGCGAGTGCCGCAGCGGCCGCCACAGGGTGGCCACTGTAGGTGTAGCCGTGAAACAGGTCGATGAGTTCCGGCGGCCCTTGCATAAAGGCCTCATGAATGTGCGACTGGATAAACACGGCGCCCATGGGAATGGCACCATTGGTCAGCCCTTTCGCTGTGGTCATCAAATCCGGTGTCACGCCCATGCGCTTGGCGGCAAAGCTGCTGCCCACACGGCCAAAGCCAGTAATGACTTCGTCAAAAATCAGCACGATGTCGTGCTCTGCAGTGATTTCTCTGAGCCGTTGCAGGTAACCCTGTGGCGGAATCCACACACCGCCGGAGCCGACGATGGGTTCGACGATCACCGCCGCAATGGTGTCGGCGCCGTGCAGTTCAATCAGGCGCAGCAGCGCCTCGGCAAGCTCCGCGCCGTGTTCAGGCTGGCCCTGAGTGAACTCAGACCCGGGCACCCACGCATGAGGCAGGTGGTCGACACCCGGCAAGAGCGGGCCAAAACTGCGACGATTGTTGACGAGCCCCCCGACGGAGACGCCCCCGAAATTCGTGCCGTGATAGCCTTTTTCTCGCCCGATGAATCTTGTCTTACCAGGGTTGCCGCGAGCGCGGTGGTAGGCGAGCGCGATTTTCAGGGCCGTGTCGACGGACTCGGAACCCGAGTTGGTGAAAAAGACGTGATCCATGCCTTCGGGGCTGTGTTTGATCAAGCGCTCGGCGAGCTCAAAGGGCAGGGGATGGCCCATTTGAAAGGTCGGAGCGAAATCGAGTGTGCCGAGTTGCGCGCTGACGGCTTCGGTAATCTCTTCTCGACCATGACCGGCGTTGACACACCACAAGCCCGCAGTGCCGTCGAGAATGGGCCTGTCGTCATCGCTGGTGTAATACATGCCTTTGGCTTTTGTCAGCAGGCGAGGCTCGGATTTGAATTGCTGATTGGCAGTAAAAGGCATCCAAAACGCGTTGAGTGAGGATGGGGGCACAACACACCTCTGTGTGAAATTTTGAACAATTAACGCCGAGTTTATGTAAAAAAATAAAACATCAAGCGTTCTGGTCGCGAAAGCATAAAAAAACTGAACGTCTCCTCGGAACGCACAGGAGCTGGGCGTATTGGCGTGAATTTGCCGTTTTTTTATGTTCAATATATTGAAAGTTTTGGCCGCGCTCGGTAATGTCCGTCAATGACTTTCCGTCTGCAATGAGGTAACGGCGATGAGCGATCACAGCTTTGAATATTGGTCTTCTATGGCGGAGACCCTGGATCATGAAGGGCGGGCCTTCATTGACGGGCAGTTTTGTCCCGCTGCGCAGTCGGCCACCTTCGATTGCATCAGCCCCATTGATGGCAAGGTTCTGGCCAAAGTGGCGCATTGCGATCAGGCCGATGTTGACCGCACAGTGACGATTGCGCGTGAGCGTTTCGAGCAGGGCGTGTGGTCGGGGTTACCCCCGGCGAAGCGCAAAGGCATTTTGCTGAAGTTCGCGGCGCTGGTTGAGCAGGAAGCCGAGACGCTCGCCATCACTGAAACTCTGGATATGGGCAAGCCGATTGCACACGCTCTGAGTGTGGACGTCAGCGCGACCGTGCGCGCGATTCAGTGGACGGCGGAGGCGATCGACAAGCTCTACGATGAAATCGCGCCGACAGGCCAAGACGAGCTGGGACTTGTCACCCGCGAGCCCGTGGGCATTGTGGCGGCCATTGTGCCCTGGAACTTCCCCATGATTATGGCGGCATGGAAGATTGCCCCTGCGCTGGCCATGGGCAACTCAGTGATTCTGAAACCTTCCGAAAAATCACCGTTGACGGCCTTGCGTATGGCGGCACTCGCCAAGCAAGCGGGCATACCCGATGGTGTCTTCAATGTGCTGCCTGGTTTTGGGCACACCACGGGCAAGGCGCTGGCGCTGCATGACGATGTCGATACGCTGGTGTTTACCGGCTCCACTGCGGTGGCGCGACAGCTCATGGTGTACGCGGGCGAGTCGAATATGAAGCGTGTGTGGACCGAGGCCGGAGGCAAAAGCCCCAATGTGGTGTTCGCAGACGCGCCCGATCTGGACATGGCTGCAGAAGCGGCGGCCGAAGCGATCTGCTTCAATCAGGGCGAGGTGTGCACCGCCGGTTCGCGGCTGTTGGTGGAAGACGCTATCGCGGATGTGTTCATGGATAAAGTGCGCGCTGCGGTTGCACGCTGGAAGCCAGGCCACCCGCTGGACCCGGCGACGACAGTCGGCGCGATCGTCGATGAGGCCCAGCTCAATCGTATTCTCAGTTACATTGATAAAGGCCAGAAAGAAGGCGCGCAGTTGCGGGTAGGCGGCGAGCGGGTGCGACCGGTGGAAGGTGGCTATTTTGTCACGCCGACGGTATTCGAAGGAGTGGATGCGGATATGAGCATCGCGCGTGAAGAAATTTTCGGCCCGGTGCTCTCGGTGATTCGATTTAAGGATGAGGCTCAGGCCTTGGCGCTGGCTAACGACAGTATCTACGGTTTGGCAGCGGCGGTGTGGACCCGTGATCTGAGTCGCGCACATCGCTTCGCGCGCGGTTTACGCGCCGGTTCAGTTTGGGTCAACCAGTATGACGGCGGTGACATGACGGCGCCGTTTGGTGGCTACAAACAAAGCGGCAACGGTCGCGACAAATCGCTCCACGCCTTTGACAAATACAGTGAGCTAAAAGCCACTTGGATCAAGCTGTAAGACGTGTTTTAAAACAGGTCGAGCAGGCGATAGTAGCTCATGCCGAGCGCGAGCAGAGGTGAGCGAAAGCGATGACCGCCGGGAAAACGCATGTGGCGTACCGCCTCTAAGTGGCGGATGCGCTCCGTTTCACCGTGTATGGACTCGGCGATCAGGCGCGCCGCCATGTGACTCGCATTGACGCCGTGACCGGCGTAGGCCTGGGCAAAGTACACATTGGGCTTGAGTCGGCCGACCTGCGGTAACCTGTTGGCGCCAATGCCGATCATGCCGCCCCATTCAAATTCAATCTTCACGTCCTCCAGATAGGGGAAGACCTTGAGCATGTCAGGTCGCATAGTGGCTGCGATGTGTTTGGGGTCGCGTCCACTGTAGTTACAGCGACCGCCGAACAGCAGACGTTTGTCGGCGCTGAGTCGGTAGTAGTCGAGCGCGACGCGCTGGTCGCACACCGCCATGTCCTGGGGCAGGACGCGTGTGTGTATGTCTTCGGGCAGGGGCTCTGTGGCAATGATGTAACTGCCCGCCGGCAGCACTTTGGACTCCAGCGTTGAATTCAGGCCCTGTACGTACGCGTTGGCACAGAGTACGAGTGTGTTGCACTCGATGCGTCCTCGATCCGTAATAACGGTGCAGGTGTCCCCTTCGTCGATTCGAATCACCGGGCTGTGTTCGAAGATGTGCACACCCAGGTACGCCGCCGCTAACGCTTCGCCGTGAATCAGGTTGAGGGGATGGAGGTGACCACTGCCGCGATCTATCAGGCCCCCGACATAGCGGTCGGAACCCACAACCTGGTGCATCTCGGATTGTTCCAGCAATTCGGTCTCGTGAGGGTAGCCGACGCGATCCAACCAGGCTTTTTCTTCCTCGAAATCTCGAAGGTGACGTTTTCGATTGGCGAGGTCGCAATAGCCGAGTTTAAGGTCACATTGAATATCGAAGTCTGCGATGCGTTGTTTGACGATGTCGACGGCCTCGAAGCCCATATGCGCCAGGGCCTGAATGCCTTCTTCGCCAATTTCCTTGCGAAACTGCTCCAACCCGTGGCCAATGCCGCGTATCAATTGCCCGCCATTGCGTCCCGATGCGCCCCAGCCCACCTGAAATCGGTCGACCACGGCGACCCGGTAACCCCGTTGCTGAAGTTCAATCGCGGTGTTGATGCCACTGTATCCTGCCCCGACAACACACACGTCATAGTGATGGTCCCCCTCCAGCGCGGGGAACTGCGGCTCGTATCTTCGAGTGGCTGCGTAGTAGCTGTCAGGCAGGGTCGGGCTATGGGTGCGTGGGTTCAGCATGAGAGGTGCCGGTGCGTTAAAAATACTGGTCGTATTGTTTATGATAATTTACACCTCTGTCAATGCGGCTGAGATGGGCGTGATCAATATAAGCTACGGCTGTTTGATTTTTTGATTGCTCGCGACAATCCCGCTGCCTATACTTTTGCTTCGGTACAGAATACGAAGCTATGAGGAACGCGCATTGGATGTCGGTAAGCGCCTGAGTGAGATTCGCAAAAAGGCAGGTTTGTCGCAACGGGAACTTGCTAAGCGAGCGGGGGTGACCAATTCCACGATCTCTATGATCGAAAAAAACAGCGTTAGCCCCAGCGTCGGCTCCCTCAAAAAGGTCCTCTCTGGTGTGCCCATTTCGCTGCTCGAGTTTTTTGACGTGGAAGAAAGCGCACGTGTGGACTTTCCGGTGACCTACCGAGCGGAAGACTTCCTCGACTCCTCCATTGATGACATTGGTATGAAATTAATTGGAAAGCGCTTCCCCAATCGGGCGATGAGCTTTCTAGTGGAAGACTACCCTCCCGGCACCGACACCGGTGATGAAATGTACACCCATGAGGGTGAAGAGGCGGGTTATGTGGTCGAAGGTCGGCTTGAACTGACTGTGGATGACGAAGTGCATATACTTGAGGCGGGGCAGGGCTACTACTTCGAAAGCACACGCCGTCATCGCTTTCGTAATCCTTTTGACGAAACCTGTCGTATCGTGTCAGCAACGACGCCGGCCAATTTCTAGGGTTAACAGGCCCGACCCTGCCGGGGATTGATTTTGCTCAACCTTGCCCAAATCCTTAGATTAGGCGCGTCATCATCACAGCCAATTGTGCTTAACGCGTTCGCAAAGAACCCGCTACGAGACTATGGAGGCTTCATCATGGAACAACCCGTACACTCGCTACCTGGACTTTTTTCTCAACTCGGTTTGCCCGATAGTAGTGAAGACATTGATGCGTTCATCGAAGAACATCAGCCCTTACCGAAAGCCATGAGCCTGGCAGAAGCCCCTTTCTGGACCGAGGCCCAGGCCGCGTTTATCCACCAAGCCTTGAATGAGGACGCGGATTGGGCGGAAGTGGTCGACGAGCTCAATACCCGGCTGCGCTGAGGCGGATTTACATATCCTGATACTGCGTTCGCTGAGTGTAGGGGATTTGCTCGGCCCTTTTGAGTTTAGACACAATATTGTGAATGTAGTGCGCCATGCGATGTGCGCCGACAGAGAGGTCGTCCAAGCTGCGCCAGAACTCGTCGACAGAAAGTGGCTCCGCCTCGTGCTTGGGCA
Organism: Cellvibrionaceae bacterium AOL6; assembly: GCA_003265435.1. GTDB lineage: Bacteria > Pseudomonadota > Gammaproteobacteria > Pseudomonadales > Cellvibrionaceae > Agaribacterium. Next base: position 19,084 of record NOXC01000009.1, on the reverse strand, counting down.
GGTAAACATACCTTGTGCCTTCCAGCAGAATGACCTCAGGCCCGAGGTGTTCATAGTGACCATGTATGGGGTCGATAAAGTCGTCCGGGGGGAGCAATGGCACAATGTCGTTTTCGTCACGAACCCTCAACAGGGGTAGGTGCTGATAGCGCTGCACGCCCTTGTGGTTGGTGAGTTTGGGCTGACCGAAATTGACGCTGCGCTCGAGGGTGTAGCCGTCCTTCTCCAAATACATCATCAATAGCGTTGAGATTGCGGCACCCAAGGAGTGGCCTGTGATTCGGATAGGAATTGTCGGGTCGAGGTGGGGTTTCAGGTCTGCGTAAACGGCCAAGGCATCACTGTTAAACCCGTCGTGTACGTAAATGTCGAGCTGTGCATTTTGAACTTTGTCGAAGTCGGCGTCCTGTCGAAAGTTGTCAAAATTGTTGGTGCCTCTCACTGACACAGCCTGGTATTGCTTGTGGGCGGGTTGCTCGACAAAGTAGAGCACATCAATCGCAGTGAGGTTCACTGCGCGCACGGTGTCTGGGAACGCTTTACGAATCTCTTCGGGGCTGAGGTAGGCCGCGGCGGCCCGGCTGGCATACCAGTGCATCGTATCAAATGCGATGTGTTGCGGATGCTCCTCGATTTTGGTCTTGCTGCAGGCGAATGTCACGGTGAGCAAAAAAAAGACAAAAACGATATTTCTCATACAACCTCAAGGTGAATTACGTTAAAATGCTGGCTTGGCCAGAGTGGGTTGGTGTCGGGAGCATCAGCACTGTCCTCAGAATGTCTGAGTGACACTTGGCCAGTACCGGTGTGTGATATCGAAAAGCAGTCCAATAGGGCACGGCGACCAGTGATCGCGCGGCATCAAAACTGAGGTTACATCGGAGGTGTCTCATACTAATTAAGGCTGAATTGAAATCGGCCGATATAGAAAGCGGAAAAGTACAATTCAGAGTATGAACGCTCATAGAATACCGGGAGTGCGCAGGCTGCACCAGAATATGTTAACGCTGTTCACCTCAGTGATCCTCTTCTTATTATCTTTTAGCACGTCGGTTTTTGCCTTAGAGGAAATACCCATCACCGGTAGCGAGAATGGGACCTCGATGGGTGATGCTTTTTTGATTTGGCACGATACCGATGGCAAGGCGACTTTTCAAGAAGCCGTGGCACGTCGCGACGCAGGCCTCTTCAAGCCGATTGATACCAAAGGGTCAACAGGTCTGAAAACCGGCGCGACCTGGAGTTACTTTCTGCTCAAGAACGTGACCGATCGACCACAAACCATCCACCTTGAGTATGTCGATCACCAGCTCATCGCGCTCGATGCGTATCAAAAACGGCGTGTGAACGATCTCGTTTATCATCCGATTGCCAACCTCGATCTTAATCTTCCCTTTAGTCACCGTCTTATACCTCACAATCGCTTTGTTGTGCCGGTCACCATTGAGCCGGGGGAGACGAGCGAAATTTATATTCGCTTTGGCTCAGACCATGCGGGCTTTGTATTCCCCCAAATGCGTATCTGGGAGCCAAAAAACCTGCGCCGTACACAGCTAAACCAAATTGCGCTGATCGCGTTCTTTTTTGGCGGCTTTTTCTTGATGAGCGTATTTTCCTTTGTCGGTGGGGTCGCAAGTAAAGAAAAAGCGTATACGATTTACTCGGTTTATGCGCTGTCTAAAATTTGGGCTTGGTCGACGATACTCGGTTATACGCATCAATTTCTTGTGACAGAAAACTTCCATTGGAGTTACATGTCATTGAGTGGTGCGGTGACGATTTTCTGCGGATTGCTCTTTGCGCGCACATTCCTACAAACGCGCGAGTATTTACGGAAGCTGGACTACGTACTCTTGTTTATGATGGCGAATGCGGTCTTTCTGTTTTTCAGCGCGTTGTTCAAACAGACTCAACTCGCGGTGACGTCGATTACGCTTGCGCTGTTACTTTACCCGGTGCTGTCCGTAGCGGGCTTGATCCGTTGGTATCAGGGTTCGCGTGAAGGCGCTATTTTTTCTCTGGCGTGGAGCTTTTTGGTGGCCGGGCTCTTCGTTCAAGCCCTGCGAGACTTGGGCTTCGTGGAGCACAACACTTTGAACTACTACTGGCCGCCCCTCGCGTCGTTTACTGAAATGGCAGTGATTCTGCTGGCAATGGGCATGCGCTTCCGCCGTTTGCGCACCGAAAAAGAATTGGCCGAAAAACGCTACACGCAGCAGCTAGAGCAAAGTAAAGAAGAGCTGGAAGTGCTGGTGCAGGAGCGCACGCGGGATCTTGAAAATCAAAAAGCGCTGGCTGAGCTTGAAGCTCGCACCGACGCGTTAACGGGCTTGTCGAATCGCCGCGACTTTTATTCTCGTGCGGCGGACTGCCTGGATCGTGCTCGTATGCGTCATCGCCCTTACAGTGTATTGTTGTTTGATATCGATAAGTTCAAAGCGATTAATGACCACTTTGGGCATGCGATTGGCGACGAGGCCTTGCGTGCCTTTGCGTTGGAGGTGGAAAAGCTGATCCGCGGGGAAGATATTTTCGGGCGACTTGGCGGCGAAGAGTTTGCGTTGTTAATTCAGCAAGACCCCGAGCATACACTGCAAGCGGCTGAGCGCCTGCGCAAGGCTGTGGAAAGCATTACGCTGCCGAGCCCCAAAGGCTCACTCAGCTTTACCACGAGTATCGGCATCTCTCACTTTAATGGTAAAGAGAGTGTTGAAGAGTTGCTCAACCGCGCTGATAAAGCCCTGTATCGAGCTAAGAGTGCGGGTAGAAACCAGGTGAGTGTTGCCGCGTAGTGTTCGCGGTATCCTGACTCAACACCCGGGCTAGGGCCATGCCGGGCGACAGCTCGGCGCGGCGTCGTCACTGTTGACATCCTGATACAACGGATCAAAGCACACCGTCGGCACTTTCACCGCCGCGACCGGTTTCACTAAGTCACTCTGATCGCATTGTCCATCCGGCTCGAGACACCAGTTCACAGGCTGAAATACCTCAGCGCCATTTTTATCGTGACGAAATTCGGATACCGCAGCGTACACAACACGACGGGCCATGCCGAGGCTGCTCAACGGCCGCCATTCGCCTACCGCATGCCAAGGGTTCATAGACAAGTCTTCACAAAATTGACTTTGCGCTTCGCTCGTGAAGGTTTGTGAAGGAATATCGATACGCGCAACGGGCAGGAAAGGCGCTTCTTCCTCTGACCAAATCACCGTGGCATCGTCGAGGGGCATATTGGCCCCGGGTTTGCGCTCCTGCAGCATGAAATCAAAGCACGCGGTGCCGTCGTCCAGCTGCGATTGCATCGCCTCTGTTAGATAATCTGTATGTGACCGGTCCACATTCACATCGCTATGTTCTCCAACGCAGGGCCGTGCGGAAAACTTCACCTCAGTATGTCCTAGCTGGTATGGCAACATGGAGTAGTACTGAGGCTGTAATGGGCTGTCTATTTTACTCGAGACGGTTTGGATGGCTCGATAAAACTGTTTTGGGTGTAAGCGCGGTGGAAAAAAGCTGATGAACCAGCGGGTGCGTTCTAACTTAGCCAGGTAGTGCATGTCCTCGACATAGTCCATGACGTTGCGATGGAAAAACGCCGGGGTGTTTGTCATGATCAAATCGTGCGTGGCAGGGCCTGTAAACTCCGGTGCAATTTTATCGCCTTCGACGCCCATGACTTTGACAGCCATGCCGCGTGCATCCGGCTTACTGTCTTTTTGTACTTCCATGTCGCCATTCGAGAAGCGTATCCACGCTTGGTACTCGTGGCCTGGTGCGCTGAAAATACTGTGTTGATAACGCTCTGGGATGTCGCCGCGGATCGAAAAGCGAGCGCGCACGCAACCGGTGGCTTTGGCGTGTGCGTCGCGTCGATAGGGCAGCCCGTTACGTGTTTCAGCGATGCGGGAAATGTCCCGGCCGAGTTTGATGCTTTCACGTATGGCGTTTTTTTCCGGATCGGAGAGGGGCATCTCCTGCAGAATGCGCTCGTACTGGGGTACGGGTTTTGCCGCGTCCGCTAGTGTCGTTCCGGCCAGCGCACTCAGCGCCAAGGTGAGAAGGGCATACTGGGTCATGACTTTACTCCGAGGCAATTTTGCGGCTTGGGTTATGTACTGCTCGACACGCTTGCTGTGTGCTGTCGTCGGCCGGGGCGGGCAGGTAGTGATCCCAATTGAGAGGGTCACCGCCGAGCGCGTCGCTGAAATCCGGGTTGCCCATGACTTTAATGTATTCAAGTAATGCCATTTTTTCTGCTTCACTGAATTGACGGCCGATGCGCCCGGGCACATCAAGGTTGGTGAACAGGTGGCCGGTGTTCCGGTTCCCGTCTATATGTGTGTCATGGAGGAAGGCGCCTTTGGCAATATCGGTTTCGTAACCCAAAAGCTTCGGATTGTATTGGCGATTTCCAACATAAAATGTGTCTGGGCGTTCACTCATCGGCGAAAGCAAGTGGTAAATGGTGGGCACGGAACCGTTGTGCAAGAAGGGCGGCGTCGCCCACACACCGTGTAAGGGGCGCACTTTGTAGGCTTCGACATTGGCAATGCGGAACGGCACATTGAGACCATCGTAATCATAGATTTCATCGCTAGGAATGCCCCAGCGTTCATACAGAGTCGGGACGAGGCGATTGAGGAGGACTTGCAGGCCATCGCCGGCATTGACAGGCTCAGACCCCGGAATGATTTTTTCAGCGCTGTAACGATGCTCCATATAGTTTTTTGCAAGCTTGGCATCGGTACCGATATCTTCCACAGACACCCAGGGAACGGCCCAGAGCGTGTCTCGCTGGTCGGGGCGGTAATGTTGCCCGTTTTTTTCTATGGTTTGGCCAGCCATGTCCCACTGCCAGTTCACGTCGACTTGCTTGGCGGGGTTTTGATTGGGCCCGTCGGCCACCACCCAGTCGTAGCGTTTACTCTGGTGTGGCCCGTGGCAGGATGCACATTCTTGCAGGAAGAGATGCTTACCTTCTGTGGCCTGTTCGATGTCAATTTTCCCGAGGATCGACTCCGGCCATTTCGGTGGCTTCAGTTCGCGCAGCAGACCTTCAACACAGTGCATGCCATCGAGGTCGATGAGTGTTTCGCCGAAGTCTTTTCCTGTTAATAACTTGCCGTCGTCGTCCACCAATTTAATGGGGGCAAGCACGCCCAGGCTTTCGCCGACATTTCTGGCCATCGCCTGGTTAGTGAAGCCGGTGTATTGCACCCAGTCGAAACGCCAGATGTCCCACAGGAAGGGATAGCTGGCCGGCGCGTCTGCTACGCGGTAGTTGTCTGGCTCTTGCAGGTCATACCCAAATACGATGTTGGCGATGCGACCGACGGCATCGGTTCGCCCCCGGCCTTCTTCCACCGGGTACCATTTGGCCGCGCCCGCGCCGGTAATAAACGTTTTCAGTCGGTGGAAAAAATCCCACAGTTCGCTTTTCAGTGCGTCACGCGCGTCAGACTCTTGGCCCGCCACGCGGTCGGCAAATCGATCCCATTTTGCTGGGTTGATCAGGGTTTCTACTACGGATGCACCGAGGGTGGTAATGAATTCTCCACGCTTGGCGGTCGCGATACTTTGCAGTGCTTGCCCCCCGTCAATCCGTAAGGCATGGCCGTTGTAGTGCAACTCGCCGGTGTGGCATACGGCACAGCCAAGGTCGAGTTTTTCTGCCCCGTTAATGGGGTCGATGTGTTTGCTCATCCCTACTGCAAGGTTACCGCTATTGAGCTTCGACGCTTGTTGCGCGGGGTCCACAATAAAGCCCCAGCCTCGAAGGTTGTCCTCACTGGCGAGCAGGTTGTGTGACAGTGGCAGTTCGAGATTGACGAACCAGTCGTAGTTTAAGCCCAGCAGCTCCGTGCCCTGAGGGGTGTAGTAATAAAGCGCTCGTTGTGCGTCGCTCCAGCCCTCGTTCAGGTAATGTACTTCGTAGATGCGTTCTTCGGTTAATTTGGGCGCGAGGAAGTGGCTCAACCACATGTAGCCTGCTGCCAAGACTGCAATGACCACAAACGTGATACGCAGCGGTTTTGGACCAAGTGCACACCAGAGTTGCCAGAGTGCGCAGGCGATGCCGCGCAGCCAATGAAAGAGCGCTTTTGGAAAACGAAGTAGGAAGCGCAGCAGGTTGCGCAGTAAAGTAAGAAGGAAAGTGAATCCCTGCAATACGGTGCGTACAAAACGCATGTTCGTGTCCCCGTGTTTTTATGACTGGCAAAAGTGCGCTTATGTCATGTTTATTCTGATTGTTTTTGCGTATTGTGCAGCGTTTGCGCATGGCACGTGGCGCCAATATTATCTTTATTCGCCGTGTGATGACAGTGTTGCTGCGGTTAAAAGCCAAGGCGAGTACTCACGGTGCCCGCTGTGTCTAGCGACTTTGTATCGTCATGACGCTGTTGTAAGGTATCGGGTTAAATCAACGTTCAGGATGTGGGGATGGAAGATCTGAGTCGCGAGCCGAAGCCGGGTTCGTTGTTGGAAGTGTTTCGCGTGTTCTTACAGTTCGGTGTGACAGGTTTTGGTGGGCCTGTGGCACACATCGCGTACTTCCGAGATGAGTTGGTTGGCAGGCGACATTGGTTCAGCGATGCGCAGTTCGCACAGCTGTTGGCGCTGTGCCAGTTTTTGCCAGGGCCGGCAAGTAGCCAGCTCGGTTTCTGTCTGGGCCTGGCTCGAGCGGGTTGGCTCGGTGCCGTGATCGCTTTTCTGTGTTTTACCTTGCCATCAGCCATTGTTCTGGTGTTGTTTGCACAAGCCTTAGTGTGGCTCGATAGCCCACTTGGCGCAGCGGGATTAGACGGCTTGAAAATTGTCGCGCTGTCGGTGGTGGCCCATGGTTTATTCGGTATGGCTCGGCAACTGTGCCCGGATCCTACCAGAGGCATGATGGCTGGCCTCGCTGCTGCTGTCGTTGTACTGTTACCAAGTGCAGCTATGCAATTCCTTGTAGTGCTCGGCGGGGCGCTTGGCGGTGTGCTGCTGTGTCGAGATCTTCAGCCGCACGCGCAGGCGGCATTGCCGCGCACGCATTCGCAGCGCGTCGGTATGGTCTTACTCGCATGTTTTTTCTTGCTGCTGTTTATCCTCCCGTTTACCCACGGCAATACCGCGAGCGCGTTGGGGCTTTTCGATACCTTTTATCAGGCCGGGGCCCTCGTGTTTGGTGGGGGCCATGTTGTACTGCCGTGGCTGGAGCAGTCGGTGGTGCAGAACGGTTGGGTCAGCAGGGACGATTTTCTTGCTGGCTACGGAGCCGCGCAGGCCATTCCGGGTCCCATGTTCAGCTTTTCAGCCTACCTTGGCGCTGTCGCGACGGGGCCTTTACCTTCAATCTTGGGCGCTTCGATTGCGTTGCTTGCCATTTTCGTTCCCGGCTTTTTATTAGTGGCCGGAGTGCTGCCTTTCTGGCGTAGCCTGTCTCGGCACGTACTTGCGTTTAGAGCGGTGGCGGGAGTGAATGCGGCAGTGGTCGGCATCTTGGGGGCGGCCCTCTATGACCCCATTTGGACGAGCGCGGTGACGCAACACTCCGATGTGGCGATTGCGGTTATCGGCTTCTGTTTGCTGGCCGTGTTGCGCCTGTCTGTGCTTTGGGCGGTGCTCTGGTGTGTTGCGGCTTCACTTCTGCGATGGGTGCTTTTTCCATAGAAGAACACCAAAGACTACATCAATGAAATTGGGTCTGTGCGCACTTGACGAAAATGTAGCGCTGAATCTTAAATATAATATAACAATATGGCGGTGGAAGGACCGTGTACCAAATCAAAATGTTATTGGCATCTGGGCGCCTGAGCTAGAGTGCTGAAATGGAAGAGCCTGGCTCTATAATTCGTTGCCCACTTTTGGTTTGCGCGCGTCGGCCATAGGGTTTCCGTCAGCTTCTAGCGTGACTGGATAGACCAAAGGGGGGTAACCGACATCACGAACGACTACCATGCCATTGATCCCGCTGGGAACCCTTGGGTGACCCTGGCTCGTGGAATTGTGGAATCACCTTGTTCGTTTGAACCCGATCACTATTAAGCCGCTGGGAGGTTTGTATAGCTTGGCGAGCTATTCGGGCGGATCCAAGGTTTAAACGAATATTTATCGCTAAAGTTATCATAAAAAAATGGACTAATCTGAGTTTTCCCCTTAAAAAGTGCTAACGACTGATAATCATAAATAATTAATTGTTAACAATATTTCAGCATTCTTCTCTTGGCGAGATCTCGCTCACATTTCGCCTGGCTACGCTCGATTACCATAAAAATCACAATATTTTAGAGTCAACTGGTTTTCAGGGGTCATAGCAAATGTCGGTGTTCAGCGCTAAATTTATATTCTTTCTATTCTTTGTCTCCGCTTTGTCTGCATGTGGTGGCGGGGACAGCGGGGGTGGAAATTCGACACCGCCTCCAAGCTCCTCCGATACACCTACGCCTGAGCCCACCGCTACTCCTACTCCTACGGCGACGCCAGTCCCAGTGATCACGTCGACACCGGAAGTGACGCCGACACCTGAAGTGACACCCACACCTGAAGTGACACCCACACCTGAAGTGACACCCACACCGGAAGTGACGCCTACACCGGAAGTGACGCCTACACCGGAAGTGACGCCTACACCTGAAGTGACCCCCATACCTGAAGTGACACCCTCACCGGAAGCGACACCAACGCCTGAAGCAACCCCAACACCAAGCCCCTCACCAGAACTTGTTGAAGATGTAGTGGTGGAGGCTGAAGATTTTATGACGACAGGTACAATAGACGCGGGAGACAACGTTGAAGGCTTTGGTCGAAGCGATACAGGAATAAACTTCAATACCAAAACAGATTGGGGTGAGTATTCTGTTACTTTCACAAAGCCGGGTGCATATAGCGTTATTCTCGCCGCAGGTACGACCGTCGACGGAGATGTAAACGCAAGTATAACGCTCGACGGCGAAACGGTTTCTGTGGCTATTAGCCCTACAGGAGGGTGGGAAACCTATATCGATTTTGATTTTGAAGGCGCTCTAAATATTGCTGAAGCTGGCACTTACAGTGTTCGCTTATCTAGCTCGGGTTCGGCTCTGTGGCAGTGGAACGCTGATAAATTCACTTTTATTTACGAGGGGCCAGTCGCGCCTGAGCCTACGCCGACTCCCGAGCCAATCGAAACCGCGATCCCTGAGCCTGGCGAAACTGCCTCTCCAACACCCGAACCCACACCAACTGCAACACCACAGCCGGGCGTAACACCAACACCTGTACCGACGGCAACTCCAGAGCCAACACCTACGCCCTCTGCAACGCCGCCACCGGGTGGTGATAGCTACTATCACAGCGGTAACGGTTTGTTGTGGGGGCGTGTTGCAGGTGCGACAAACTTCCTAGGTGAAGCCGGATACATCGCAAACAACGACAACTATTTGGTCACTATAGACTTGCTTGAAACTGAAGACTCTATTCGAGGTAACTCAACAGAAATCTTTAAAGGCGAGATCTATGATGCTGACGGTAATATCTCGTTCTATGAAAACATCGACGACAGTGTGCGTTTGTACATTGACGGTAAACTCGTGCTCTCGAACGATAGTTGGTCCGATGCTTCGCAAAGCGCGAATCTGAATTTAAGTGGTGGCTGGCATGCTTTTGAGCTACGAATCGGCAACGACGATGGCGGCAGCGGTGCAGTCAGTGATCCGGGCTTTGGCATTGACGTGAACGGAGGAACCAACTTCGTTCACCCCAGTCAGATCAGTGGGGATATATTCCGTTCAGAAGGTCAGGTCATTCGTGATCCAATTTTGCCACCTCCTGGCGGTATCGTTATTGAGCTAGAAGACTATGTCGCAACAGGTACCGTTGGCCGCGTGGGTGGAGACAGTATCGAAGGCTTCAACAGCACGGGTACGTCCGTAAATTGGGTAACCAATGGTGATTGGGGTGAGTACAATGTTTATCTAGAGGCGGGTACCTATCGTTCGTTCATCACTGCTGATGGTGGTTCAGGCAGCTTCGGTGCCCGAATCGACCTTGATGGCTGGCCCGTAGCTTGGGGTTACTTTGGTCCGACCGGTGGCCCATCAGAAATTGAGCTGTACGGCGGTGACTTCATTGTTGAAAGCACCGGTAACTACACTCTTCGTGTAGAAGCGGTTGGCGGATCCGATTGGCAGTGGACGGGCGACAATATCCGTCTTGCGAAGGTGAGTGAGGCCTCTGTTCGACCTCAAGCTCTTTATGACCCGGCTGAGCACACTCTATCGCCAATTCAGGGTCCCGCGGTTGGCCTGCAATACCTAGCAGACCCTGTAGCGATTCCTGCGGCGAACAAAGTTCGTGCATCTGATGTGTGGTACACCTATGCTCAGAACAACGAGCTAGAAGGCTACAGCGTAGCTGAAACGGGTGCTACGGGTGCTTTCTGGGGGCACCCACCAGAGGAAGAGTTCTATGACGAATCAGTGATCGCCGAGTGGGTAGCTAATGTTGATGAATGGCAGTCACTTGGTATTGAATTTACCGCGCGCGGTGAGTTCGACTGGGGCTTCCGTTGGGTCACTGAATATCTGACCAACCCAGAGCCACACTATGTGAAAACGCTTGATGGTCGCAATGTGCGCATGACCTTCATGGGTTACTTGTCTCACAATGGCTTTAACAACAACTGGTTCAGTAATCACAGCCCTGCCTTTGTGCCACATATGAAGTCTCAGGTTGACCAGATCCTGAAGTCAAACCCTGACAAGCTTTTATTTGATACACAAACAAATTCCACGCGTACAACCGATCTTCGCGAGTTTGGCGGTGACTTCTCCGTTTACGCGATGGAAAATTTTCGGGTGTGGTTGGGTCAAAAATACGGTCCGATTCAATTGTCGGCAATGGGTATCGACGATATCAAGTCCTTCGATTACGGCGATTACCTAAGAGCACAAGGTGTCAGTCACCTCCAGTGGTCGAACGCCGGTAATATGCTTGAAGGTAGCATTCCGTTTATGGAAGACTTCATTTACTTCAACCGTGATGTTTGGAACCAGAAATTTGGTGAGGTCTTGGATTACATTCGAACCATACGTCCAAATATTGAAATCGGTGCCAGCACTCAGCTGTATGAATCTCGAGGCTACCTCTTTAACGAGAACATTACGTTCTTGGGGAACGAGCTCTTCCTAGATATCCAATCGCTCAATGAGCTACCAACTAATATCGTTGCTCAATTCAAGGGCGGTGAAGCCGTCGGCAAGCCTCTCGTGCTCTTCCCTTATCCTTCAGAGTTCAACAAACTCCGAACCAGTGACGCTGCGCGTTTTGGTCGTGGTTGGATTGCACAAGCCTACGCCTATGGTGGCTTTTTCTCTATTCCTGCTGCGGTCTGGGTGGGTGATGATTCACTGCCATTCCAAACCTGGAACGTTCCACCAGAGACTTACCGAGACATTTATCGTTTTGTCCGAGATAACGAAGCACTATTCGATAACTACAGCTCTTATGCGAAAGTGGGCTTGGTTCACGCCATGTACTCATCTATGAAAGCAAACCTACTTAATGGAGGAAACGAGATTCTATCGAGCACACGTAGCTTGACGCTAGATAATATCAACTTCGACATCTTGGTCTTTGGTGACGAAGGCTATCAAGTAGTACCGAGTCAGGATGATTTTGAGAAGTATGACCATGTTTTCTACGATGGCGACGAGAGATTCCTTACAGATGCACAGCGCGCTGTGTTGAATTCGCTAGACAGCAAGGCTAGACATATCGGTCAACGCGGCACTATCGAAGGGTTAGCCATCAACGTAAGCATCGGTGGTAATTTGTCGAACGAAACGGTGACAGCGGTATCTCGTGTTCATGAGACGAACCCACGTGCACCTTACGTAATACATTTGATTAACCGTCCGTTTGCAGATGGCTCAACGCCAATACTTGATGGTGTTCAGGTTGCTATTCCCCAGGATTACTTCCCTGAGACTTTAACCGGTGCAACATTGCATCTGCCCGGCGGTACTAGCACACCGCTGTCCGTTTCAACAAATGCCAATGGTGATGCTGTGGTGATTGTAGACAACCTGGAAGTTTGGGGTATGTTGGAGTTAGCTCATTAAGCTTGTATCCTAAGTTTTAACGTGAATAAGGGCCCTACTGGACCCTTATTTGGACAAAAACGGGGTTCGACAAGATGAATAGCGGTGGCACTTTGTTTGATGGCGGAAATAGTCAGTGGGTGGGTCCGGGCGGTCAAGATATTGGTTACACCGATGTGATCGTGCGCCATGGCTATGACGCGACGGACAACGGAACGCTCAAACTTCTGCTCAGTACCTTGAACTGGGATGCTGAGGGTTGGCCACGGTTTTAATTCACGTACCGAAGCGGTATGAAAGTCGCTTCGGTTTACTTCTTGTCTATATAGTTTTAGGTTACCATCCTGCCTGACCAATAATAGTTAGAACAATAAGGCTTACGGATGTCCCACTTACGCTCGTTTTTTTCCGTATGCATTGTTGTGATCTCGCCTCTTGCGATATCGGATGATGCGCCTATTTCGCTGGAGGGTTTTGCTGATGGCGTCCGTCATTGGCAACGATTGCATGATCGATTCGACTACCCCCGCTGCAAAGACAGTGACACAAACTGTATTGCCGACAACCTGTTGCGCTACCAGCGTGCCTCAGGGGGCTGGCCGAAAAATTTTGATCCGAGCCGCCTGCTCAGTGAGGAAGAAAAAGCCACCCTTGCCGCACAGCGCTATGATCGCGACACGACGCTCGATAATCGCAATGTGTACACTCAAATTACCTATCTTGCCGAGAGTTTTCAGCGCACGGGTGATACTCGCTATCGCGATGCTGCGCGTAAAGGTGTCGATTACATTCTCAATACGCAATACGGGAATGGCGGTTGGCCCCACACCCCGCCGCGTAAAGACAGTTACTACGGGTACATTACCATTGCCGATGATGTGATGACGGGTGTGCTCCGGCTCTTGCGTGATATTTCAGAGGGGCAGGCGCGCTATCAATTTATCGAAGGGCCTCAGCGCGAACAAGTGCAGACCGCATTGCAACGCGGCGACGCCTTGTTATTGCAATTACAATATCGGTATCAAGGCCGTCTAACCGGCTGGGCCGGGCAATATGACCCAGTGACTTTGTCGCCCGCTCAGGGGCGGAGTTTTGAACTGGTTGGGCTCGTGACCCAGGAGTCGGTGACGGTGGTGGAGTACCTGATGGAGATCGAGAAGCCCAGCCCCGAGCAGGTCGATGCCGTCAATGCTGCGTTGGCGTGGTTAAACGACATTGCGTTGGAAGGCTTCCGCGTGGACGAAATAAAAATAGAGGCTGTGCGGTACGACTATCATTCGGCCGATTACGATCGCGTCGTGGTGGAAGACGCCTCAGCCCCGAGGATTTGGGCTCGTTTTTATGATCTCGACACGATGAAGCCGTTTATGGCCAACCGCGACGGAACGAAAGTCGAACAGCTCGATCAAGTCCATCATGAGCGGCGTACGGGGTACGCCTGGTACGGTTATTGGCCCGAACAGGTGTTGGGTGAAAGAGCGCAATTATGGAAAACGCGTACTGCACAATAAATTAAAAGTGCGCGTGCTTTATTTCAAATAAAACTCATCGTCATAGGTCTTCACGAGCTGCGGTGCCATGATGGCCATGGCGCTGACGATCATGCCGTTTAAAAAACCTTCCGGAAACATCAGCAGGAAAAATACCGGGCTGTGTTGCCACACAGTGTCGAAGTAGGGCACCTGTGCTAGATAAAGTAGGAGTAAGGTCAAGCCTCCACTGACGAGCGCGGACAGCAGGCCCCCGGCGAAGCCGATACCGAGCGTAAATAAAAAGACATTCTGTACTCCACTTCGTGTGATGACACGCCACAGTAGCGCGGTGGAGACGGCGGGCGCGAGCGTTGCGACAGCGAACGAAAAGCCCACTGTGCTCAGCTCAACACCGGTTGCGAATAGTACAACGGTGCTGGCAAGGGCCGCCTGGCAGAGTGCGAGGCGGAAACCGAAGATCAATGTGGCAGCCGTGATCAACAAAGGGTGAAGGTGGAGGATTCCACGCACATCGACGTACAGCGTGCTCCAACCGATGCCGAGTACAAGGATGCCGCCATACCAAAGGTGTTGGCGCACATCGACCGCCATCAACTTGCGCCAAGGCGCACTGGCCGCCGCCCAAGCGAGCACGACAAGGCTCAATAGCCCTGTCGCGAGACTTAACCACAGCGGCAGAGGTAAATACAGATTCATATCCGCTCACGAACGTATCCATTGGGGTCAGACCCCGACGTATACCTCGGGGTCTGACCCCAAAGCATACATTTTCGCGGCTTTTGTCGCACTCTCTTGCACGATTGTGTGTTTTTTGACCGGCAAACACTACATCCTCAGTGCGGAAGTCGGTAGAATAGCCCGCCTCGTTGCACTGAGACGATTCAACGCGTTATTAATCTGGACATGAGTATGAAAAACCCATCCGTCAGCATCATCATGGGGTCGCAATCGGACTGGCCCATTTTGCAAGCCGCTACGACGCCTCTTACGGAATTGGAGGTGGCTTTTGAAACCTCCGTCGTGTCAGCACACCGGACTCCGGAACGGCTGTACACCTTTGCCTCTGAAGCGCATAAGCGTGGTATTGACGTGATTATCGCTGGTGCGGGCGGATCTGCGCATCTTGCGGGTATGGCTGCGGCCATGACTCACTTGCCTGTGATTGCAGTGCCTGTGCCGAGCAAGCATTTCAACGGCATGGACAGTCTCATGTCGATGGTGCAAATGCCCAAGGGTGTGGCGGTGGCGTGTCAGGCTGTCGGCAGTTCAGGTGCATTCAATGCGGGCTTATTGGCTGCTCAGATCCTCGCGCTCAAAGACGCTGAGTTGCGCACACGACTGCAAGCGTGGCGCGAACAGCAGACCGCAAATGTGCCGAACGAGGTAGAGTAAGCCATGCACATTGCAATCATAGGCTGCGGCCAGCTCGCGCGCATGATGGCATTGGAAGGCTGGAAAATGGGTTTTCGTTTCAGCTTTCTTGCCGAAATCGGTGAAGGCCGAACATGTGTCGAGGGATTGGGCCCGATCGTCGAACGTACCGAGTCATTGACTGGTGAAGCGCTGTACACCGCGCTGGGCTCGCCCGACGTCGTGACGGTGGAGCGCGAGAGTGTCGACGTAAGCATGCTTGAGCAGCTCGCGGCTTTCTGCAGTATCAACCCTAACCCAAAAGCCATTCGCATCAGTCAGCATCGCGGGCTGGAGAAAGGTTTCGTCAATGAGCTCGGCGTGCCTACCGCGCCCTACCGTCTGGCCAGCACGAATCAAGCATTACTTGAAGCAGCAGAACACCTCGGCTTACCTGTCATCGTTAAAACCTGTGGTGAGGGCTATGACGGCAAAGGGCAATGGAAGATCGAAAGCTTGGAGCAATTAGAAGCGCTGCGATTGGGCGATGCCGAGAACAGCGACTACATTGTCGAAAAGCGCATCGCGTTCGAAAAAGAAATTTCCATCGTGGTGGCTCGAGCCAGCACCGGTGAATGCGCGTTTTATCCGATCACTGAAAACGCGCATAAAAACGGTATTCTAATCAGTTCCGTGGCACCTGCCGAAGCGCCTTCACACGCGTTGGCGGTGGAAGCAAAGCAGATCGCCACAAAAATGCTTGAGGCGATGGATTACGTCGGTGTGTTGGCGATCGAATTTTTTGTCGTAGACGGCGCGTTGATGGTCAATGAATTTGCGCCCCGGGTGCACAACAGCGGACATTGGACGCAGGCTGGCGGTGTGTGCTCTCAGTTCGAAAACCACGTGCGTGCGATTAGTGGCATGCCGCTAGGTTGCACTGAGCCGTTAATGCCAGTGGCGATGGTCAATGTGCTGGGGCGTGAAGTCACTCAAGACTTGATTGATGCGGGCAATATGCAATTGCACGCCTACGATAAAAGTCCGAAAGCCGGGCGTAAAATGGGCCACATTAATCTTTGGCATCAGGATGCGAAAGCGCTGCAGACGCAAGTCGAAAATCTGGTGAGCAAACTCCACGGATGAGCGCAGCGGAGTGCGATTGCACTCCGCTTTTCATCACACGTACTGTCCCGCACACCACGCGCTTGACCACGCCCATTGAAAGTTAAATCCTCCGAGCCAGCCGGTCACGTCCAACACCTCGCCGATAAAATACAGCCCGGGTTGCTTGCGACTTTCAAACGTTTTCGATGAAACCTCATCCACATTGACGCCGCCTCGCGTCACTTCGGCTGTGCGCCAACCTTCCGTGCCTTTGGGCACGACACTCCAGCGATGCACCCGTGCTTCGATAAGTCCAATGGTGTCGTCGCTCAACTGGGTGACCGGACGGTTTTCGATTTCGGGGCCAAAGGTGGCATCTGTGAGAAGCGCTTGAACAAAGCGTTTTGGTAAGTGTTGCGCGAGCACATTACCAAGCAGGCTATTGTTCTTTTCCGAGCGCTGTTGATGCAAGTAGTCAGCGATTTGCAGCGTAGGTAAAAGATCGATGTGTACGGCTTTGCCCGGGTCCCAGTAATTACTGATCTGTAAAATCGCAGGCCCGCTCAGGCCTTTGTGCGTGAATAAAATGCTCTCGGAAAAGTGTTGGCTTTCGCAGCTCACGCGAGCAGGGAGCGATACGCCCGACAGAGACTGGCACAGTGCCAGCGTGGTTTCGTCCACCGTGAATGGCACGAGTGCGGCGACTCTTGCGGTGAGGCTGTGACCGAACTGTTTTGCAACATCGTAACCGAATCCAGTGGCGCCCATGCTAGGGATGGACAGTCCGCCGGTAGCGAGCACGAGGGACTCGCACTGCCAGCGCCGATCCGAACTCTCGACGATAAACCCCGTGTCGTTTTGTGGAGTGATGCGGTGAATTTCGCACTCAGTCTCCAAGCTTGCGCCGTGCGCTTCGCACTCTTGTTCAAGAATCGCGAGGATGTCTTTGGCACTGTGATCGCAAAATAATTGCCCGAGTGTTTTCTCGTGGTATTCGAGTCCGTAGCGGCTGACCAATGCGATAAAATCCCATTGCGTATAGCGGCTCAGCGCCGATTTGCAAAAATGGGGATTGTTGGACACATAGTTATCCGGCTCGATATACATATTGGTGAAATTGCAGCGTCCCCCACCTGACATCAGAATTTTCCGCCCGGGTTTTTTACTGCGTTCCAATACGACCGTGTTTCGTCCGCGAGCGGCTGCAACCGCGGCGCACATCAGACCGGCAGCACCCCCTCCAATTATCAAGACCTCACATTGGGAGACGTTCTTCATACAGCTGAAATTCTCGTGGGCTTATGGTGACAGCAGTTGCGGTAGCAGGGTGGATTCCAGAATACGAGGCAGGGCATCCTCGGGCAGAGGTGCCTTAATAAAGCCGGCATAGTCACCGTAAGCATTGATAATGATGGTGTGGCTGGTGTGGTCGATGGTGTACTGCTCGCCCTCCAGCATGACCTTGTGAAAGGCCACATTGACGTTGCGCGCAAAACTCATAATGGATGGAAAGCTGCCGGTGACGCCGATCGTTTCTTCATGAAAATAATTCACGTAGGGAGCCAGTTGCTCAACAGTGTCGCGGGCAGGGTCCAGCGTCACCAAGATGATCTGTAGTTGCGCCTGTGCTGCTGCAGGTAAGCGATTGTAAATACGTGAGAGCTCGGCGAGTGTACCGGGGCATACATCGGGGCAGTGGGTAAAGCCGAAGAAAATCAGGCTGGCCTTACCTTTGAGGTCGTCCTTAGTGAAGGCGCCGCCTTGGTGATCGACCAGAGTGAACGCTTTGATTTCTCGCGCCTGTTCAAACAGCACAATATTATTGTGCCGAAGCTCTTGCTCACTGAGTACACGCGGGCTCAGCATTTTGTTTACGAAGAGGCCGACAAACAAAACCATCAATGCGACCAAGGCAGTGACGGTTAAGTGAATGCGACGTCGCTGGCGACGGGAAGGTGAAGACACGGGGTATCCTTGCAGTGAATACGATTTCTGTATTTGAGTGGCGTCCAGCGGGTATCGACAGAATTACACGGCGGCACTCGGAACGATAGGACCCAGTATGTAATGGTCGGCCAGCATGATAGCAAACAGCGCCATGAGGTACACGATCGAATACCAGAACGCATCCATGCCGGCGCGCTTTTGATGGCCGAGCCAGAGGCGGACCACATAGTACACATAGACCGCTCCAAGCACGAGCGCACCCGATAGGTAGATCCAGCCGAGCATGTGCGTCGCGTAGGGCAGCAGGCTCACCAAAATCAGAATGATGGTGTACAGGAAAACGTGGAATTTAGTGTATTGCTCGCCGTGGGTAACCGGCAGCATCGGCACGTCTGCGTGCTCGTATTCTTTGCGACGGTGGATGGCCAGGGCCCAGAAGTGGGGCGGTGTCCAGGCAAAGATAATCAATACCAGGAGTAAGGCGTGCGCATGTACCTCTCCGGTGACGGCCGTCCAGCCCAGTAACGGCGGGGCGGCACCGGCAATGCCACCGATAACAATATTCTGTGGCGTGGCCCGTTTCAGGAACAGTGTGTAGACAAAGGCGTAGCCCACGGATGCAGCCAGCGTCAGCCACGCCGTCAATGGGTTTACGGTGATAAACAGTAAAATGAAACCGCCAAGAGACAGCAATGTAGCGAAGATGGCTGCTTCGACGGGCGCTATTCTGCCCTGAGCAATGGGGCGCTGGAAGGTACGGGCCATACGGGTATCGGTCTTGCGGTCGACCAAGTGATTCACCACCGCCGCACCGCCCGCGCAGAGAGCGATACCAAGATTACCGAGTAAAAGGATGTGCAAGGGAACCCAGCCGGGCACGGCGAGTAACATGCCAATCAGCGAGGTTAGAATCATCAGCGCGACGACATTGGGCTTGCAGAGCTCCAAGTAGTCTCGCCAACTGGCTCGAACTTCGGTGGCAACGGAGTCAGGCATCATTTTTATTATCCCCACTTCTCTGTGTGCGTTCCCGCATTATGGTGCAGCCCAGCCCAGTTCACAACCGTCGCGCGAACGTATCCATTGGGGTCTGACCCCAACGCATACGTCGGGGTCAGACCC
>NOXC01000008.1 GCA_003265435.1 Cellvibrionaceae bacterium AOL6 | reverse complement strand
TGCTATGACTAAACTGTGGGACAGCAGTGGGTCTGACCCCAGCGTATTTATTGCTTAGTAGTGCGCGCTTAAAGACGCGGATGTCGTGCTGCCGTTGTCTGAGCTGGAATAGCCGAGACCAACTGAAAATTGCGGAGTGAAGTAAAATCTTGCACCAAAATGCATGCCCACATTATCGTCGTCAGCAATACTTGTATAGCCCAGCCCGGCGCCTAATTCAAACTGTTTTGTTAACATGCTGCGTACACCAGTGCTTGCAGAATAACCATTTTCAGAATTAGAGTAGGAGAATTGACGATAACTCGATTCAATATCGGCTTTGACATACTGACCGGTAATATAGGCATCAGTAGTGGCATTTAGTGGAAGTCTGGCACCAGCGCCAACAGTGTATCCTGTGATGTCGATGTCGATCCCCCAAACATCATCGCTCGCCTGTTCGTAGCTTGCGCCTAGTAACAGGTAGTCTGCAACCAAAGTCGAAAACTCGAGGCCAAAGCCTCTTGGCTTAAACTCGTCATCGTCATCGTAGCGGGTTTGAGAGTAGGACGCCGATATGGCATTCCAGCTTGGGCTTTCAGCGTATGTCAGCGCCGGGCTGGAGACGAGGGCGGCAATGCCCAAAACCTTGAATGCGTGCTTCATGGATTTCCTTTATTTCCAGTAGTGTTGAATGCGCGGGACGAGCCCGCGGCGCGATTCTACACGATCCAATAGTATGTGAATATGACTAGACGAAGGTTCTGCAGTTAGGGTAATGCATACACTTTGTACACGTCATTGCCATACAAGAGAGGGAAGGGGTAGTCGCTTTCACTGGAAGATAAAAGGTGCGTGATTTCGGGATAAGCCTGATGTATCGCTTCGATTGCGCTAGGGGATAAGGAGAAATAATGACGGTGGACATCATCACGGGCATCGAACCCGGGTAACGACTCTATCGGCAGTGGTCCTTGGTTCAACAGCTCCATCCGTGTAATCCACTCGGCCATATTCAATGCCGATTGAGGTGTATGTTTAAACGAAACAAATGGGGAGCGTTGCGCCTCCACATAAAATTCTTGCAGAAACGGCGGGATCA
Source organism: Cellvibrionaceae bacterium AOL6 (assembly GCA_003265435.1). GTDB lineage: Bacteria > Pseudomonadota > Gammaproteobacteria > Pseudomonadales > Cellvibrionaceae > Agaribacterium. The sequence goes on along the minus strand of NOXC01000008.1, from coordinate 186,874 downwards.
AGATAACAACGTCTTGGGTGAGCGTGTTTTTTATCCACGAATTGACGGCCTTGCGTGAGGCAATTTCGGGTCGATCCGTTTGTTGATGATGCCACTGCATAGTCCGAACAAATTTGTAGCTTGCATAACTCAAGCTTAAAGCAATAAAGAAATATCCGGCTAATTTCGCCCACTGTGTAAGTGGAGCCGTAGCGAGGCTAAATTGTTCTTCAAGGCGTTTCAGCATGGAAATAAAGGTCGCTGCTGTGATACAGAAGGTCACCAGTGGGATCATGGTGTCCGCGTAGCGGAAGAAAAAGTAACGCATGGTGGTTTCATCACCTGCTTGGTACAGCAAAAGGCCGATTAGAATCAGGAGGTAACAGCCTAGAAGTTGCGCGGCTAAAATGCGCATGGATCTGAGCTCGTTAATCAGAAACGGTGCGATAGATGCGATCAATGAGACATAGAATATCCAAGTGTTTTGGCTTTTCAGCCAATACTCCGGGAGCGTGTGGTGGGGCACGCGAAACTTAACATAATACTCCCAGGCCATGGCGGGATTTGCCGGGAGTTCTGCATTCAATTGGCTGACGATCAGAAAATACAGGCCGTTGGCTGAAAAAATAAACCAGAGCCAGCTGGATTTCAGAATCTCCAAAAAATGCCGGCGATGTGATGGTAGCGCGAGTATGGCGAGTCCTAAACAGAAGCTCGCATAAATACCGACAAGAACGTGAAAGGACGTCGCTAAACCCGCGAACACCAGTGCCCAGCGATAACGGTATTCTGTGGTGTAGGCGATGGCCAACAGGCTGAAGGTATAGGCCAAGGTTTTGGTTTCCGAACCCCCAATGATCCATTCGTCCCACGCGATCGACTGAAAGTGCACAAACAGAAGGAATGCGAGCAGCGTTGCAAGCGGCGGCATGACGTTCGCTTTGGCTAAGCGTAAGAACGCAAAGCAAAAACTCGCGTAGAGCGCGATTCGCAAGGCGTAGTTACCCCACTGGAAATCGAACCAGGCAATAAAATAGCCTGCGATCGCATTGAAGAGCTGGCGGTAGCCAATGTCGAGGCTTAAATACCAGTCGTGTGGTAGCCACGACGAGCGTGCCTGCTGCAGAACAGAGGGCAGCACATCATATTCATTGTAAATATAGTGATAGGTGAATGCCTGTGTGATGGCGATCAACAACAAAACAAAAAATAAGCAGGTCCGAGACTGTACGGCTGAGTTGGCCAGGTACGTCAGTCTTTCTAGTAGTGGCATTAGATATTCGCTATTCCGGTAGGTGTTTCACTCGTGTTTTATTCAACTTTCCGTTTAGTTTCAACGAAAGCAAAAACAGTTTCCAGCATTCGAGCTTGAAAGGGCTGAGCTTGAGCGCTTCCCAAGAGTAATGCACCGCGGCTTCCGGCGATTCTTCACCCAGGCTCCACCAGCCGTATTTCAGCATGAAATGTAAGCGGCTGTCCTTGTCGGATTGTGGGCGCCACATATCTGAGGCTTCGAAATGCCCCTGGATGTTTCGTCGAGCCCACGCCCGTTCGCATGCTTTGCGAGCATTGTCGCGTTGCTGCTGGCTTTTTGAACCGCTGATCGATTTGTCGTGAATACGGTAGTCAAGCAAGGTCTGCTGAATATTGTACAGCTCACCCACTTCACCGAGCTTCAGCCACATGTCGAGGTCAAGGGCACTCTTGAAATCGGGGTCGTATCCGCCTACTTGCAGTATGGCTTCGCTGCGGATCATCGCAGCGGGGTGGCAAATGCTGCCATGGCCGGCGAGTGCCCTGGATTGAATTTCTTCATCTACCTCGGGCAGTGCGAGGGTTGTGATGACTCGGCCTTTATCATCTATCAGCCGGTGATTACTGCCACAGCACACTACATGAGGGTTGGCTTGCATAAAGTCGTACTGCACTTGGAATCGGTTGGGGTGGGCAATGTCATCCGCATCCATAACGGCGGTATATTCGCCCTTTGCCAATTGCTGCAAGCGGTTCCGAGTGGCTGAGACGCCCATATTTCTTTCATTCTGAAGGAAGATGACACGCTCGTCTTGATCGGCATACGCTTGTGCAATACTGGTTGAGTTATCGCTTGATCTGTCGTCACACAGCAGCAGTTCGAATTGTGTGAACGTTTGTTGAAGTATGCTGTCGATGGCTTCAGCAAGGTAGTCGCTGGCGTTGTATATGGGGATGATGACAGAGATTTTTGGGTGTTCCATGATGCGGCCCGATAGTCCTGTTAATTTCGCAAACTTGTGAGCATGTGTGACACATGCCATAGGCATCCTTGTTGTCGTTACTTCTTTGGCCTAATGTATTCCTTTGCAGGAGTGTATCCCTTTCAATCGTAAGTAGGGAAGTACTGGCCTGCAATATTTCGATGCTGTTTGAGCATCTCAATACTTACTCGGTTAAGCAGTATATGTGCCAGGATTGTGATGTGGCGCAGAAGCCCGCAAAACGTGGCCTGCAGCGCTATTGCGGCAGGCTGATGTTAAAAATGTCGACATATTAAGGGCGCCGAAATTTGGCTCGAGCTGCCTCGACGTTTGCACGAACACTGCACTCGTGGACATGATCATTGATCAAGCCCATCGCTTGCATGAACGCGTAGGCTGTCGTGGGGCCGACAAACTTCCATCCCCGCTGTTTCAGCGCTTTGGCGAGTTGTTCGGATTCGGGGCAAGTGGTTCGGCTTTGAGGTTCAGGCAGGGACGCGGCCTCAGGTTCGAACTGCCAAAAGAAATGCGCGAGCGACCCCGCTTCCTGTTCCAGTTCTACTGCGCGCGCGGCATTGTTGATGACCGCTGAAATCTTACCCCGATGTCGCACAATTCCCGCGTTTTCCAGCAGTGCTTTGACGTCCTTTTCTTTGTACAGGGCCACTTTGTGAAAGTCGAATTGCGCAAAGGCCTGACGGAAGTTGTCACGCTTGTCGAGAATCGTGCGCCAGCTAAGCCCTGATTGAAAGCTTTCGAGGCACAGTTTTTCAAAAAGACGCTGATCGTCATCGACTGGATAGCCCCATTCCGTATCATGGTAAGGGAAGAAGGCGTCAACTGTGCCGCACCAGGCACATCGAGGGTGGCCATCGGGGCCGGGAACGGTGTTTGACATCGGTGGTCTGAGTTCCTGTTTGGCTTACACGAAACGGGTGGGCGGGTGCTTTACGCGGGCCGGTTTTAGCCCGGCGTGAGCCGCAGACTCGTCTGTTTATCTTATCACGCAGTGACAGGAGTTGGGCAATGAAGAACATTTCACGTAGATCTCTGATACAAGCCGGTTCGGCCGTGTTCGCAGGTTGGGCATCCGCTCCCGCATTCAGTCGCCCGTCTGGCCGAAAACTCGGCGTGGCACTGGTGGGTTTGGGCGGGTACAGCACGCACCGCTTAGCCCCGGGTTTGATGTTAACCGAGCATTGTGAGCTGCGGGGGATTGTGACGGGCACGCCGGGAAAAATTCCCCAGTGGCAAGCGCAATATGGCATACCGGATAAAAACGTCTACAGCTACGACACCATGCATGAGATGGCGAATAACTCAGACATTGACGTAGCGTACATCGTCGTGCCGACGGGATTGCACATGAAGTACGCCGTACGTGCCGCTGAAGCGGGTAAGCATGTGTGGTGTGAGAAACCCATGGCGATGTCCGTCCAGGAATGTGAAACCATTATCGAGGCCTGTAAGAAAAATAAGGTCTTTCTCAGTGTCGGCTACCGGCTTCACCACGAGCCGAATACCCAGACCATCATGCGCTTTGCTGAAGAAAAACCTTATGGCGAAATCAGCGCGATGGATGTCGTTGCGGCTTACGCGGGTTCGGGTTTACCTGAAGACAATTGGCGGATGCAAAAAGCGATGGGAGGAGGGGCCTTGTACGACATGGGTGTGTATCCGATCAATGGTGCGCGCTACGGGTCGGGTATGGAGCCCATCGCGGTGTCCGCACGCATTGAAAAATCCCATCCCGATATCTTTAAGGAAGTGGATGAGACGACCTATTTTAAACTCAAATTTCCCAACGATATGGTCGCTGACTGTATGACCAGCGTCGTGAAGCCTGGCAATCATCTTAAGGTGCAGTGCGCGCAGGGCAGCTATTACCTTGAGCCGATGTCGCAATATTCCGGTGTCTCCGGGGCGACCAGTGACGGAATACTGCTGAACAAAAAAATCGTACATCAACAGGCCGCGCAAATGGACGATGATGCCTTTGCGATACTCAATGGCCAGCCGGCGATCGTCCCCGGTGAAGAGGGCCTGCGCGATATTAAGATTGTCGAGGCGGCTTTCGCTTCGGCAGCGAAGAGTGGTGCGTGGGTCAATCTGGCTTAATCTCGTTTTCAGAAGGAGTACACAATCAACATGCACGGCAAGGTGCTTAAGCCATTTCATCAATACCGGCGGGTAGTCGTACTCACAGGATCGGGGATCTCCGCGGAGTCAGGGTTAAAAACGTTTCGTGATAACGATGGACTCTGGGAGAATCATAGAGTAGAAGATGTTGCTACGCCCGAAGCATTTGAGCGAGACCCGGCGATGGTGCATCGCTTTTACAATATGAGGCGAGCACAACTTCTTGGCGGCGTCGAACCGAATTTGGCGCATCTCGCCTTAGCTCAATTTGAGCGAGCGTTTGATGGCGAATTCCTGTTGGTGACGCAAAACGTCGACAACCTGCATGAGCGCGCCGGATCACAAAATGTGATTCACATGCACGGCGAACTCCTCAGCGCGAAATGCGCAGCCTGTGAGAAGCAATGGGCATGCTCCGTCGACCTGAGTGTAAACAGTGTCTGCGAGCAATGCGGAACACAAGGACAGGTCAGGCCCGATATCGTCTGGTTTGGTGAAATCCCGTATTGCATGCGTGAGATTAAACATACCTTGAGAGACAGTGATTTATTCGTCTCTATCGGAACCTCGGGTGTGGTCTATCCTGCTGCCGGTTTTGTACGGGAGGCGGAGTATGCCGGCGCGACCTGCGTTGAGTTAAATCTTGAGCACACCGGAAACCCCCATTTTCACCATAGCTTCACCGGCGCAGCATCCACTCTTGTACCGCAGTATTTTTCTTAGAGGTTGATATTTAAACGGCGCCCCACTGACCAAGATCAGCGGGGCGCTGTCTAGATCGTAATCACCGAACCTTCGTGGGCACTCTGTTCGCTGCTGTAGCTAAAACTATCCTCAATATTGCCTGTTGGGTTTCGCAGGGTGATCTGTCCGTGGCTATTTCTTAACACGCCTTGGGCGGTAGGCAGGACAAATTTAAAGGTGTCACCGGGCGCTATCGAGATGTCATCAAGTACAAAACCTGTGCCGTTTGGTGCGACAACTTGCCATCCTTCGAGTGACGCGGTCTGGTTACTCAAATTGATAAGTTGAACAAATTCTCGGCCACCCTCTGGGTTCACAGGGTTGACCATCGCGGCGAGTATCCTGAACTCACGCACAGGGTTCGAACCTGCTGGAATATGTGGGTCTGCTGGCGTCACGGGGTTATCGCTTGGTTGAACAATACGGGTCACTTCGGCTTTTCGAAAGCGCGGAAAAAAAGTCCTAATTGCATTGGGTCTGTCGTCGAGTCGATGTAGGTCCAGTTGGTATTCCGCGCCATTGATATTCGCGATTTTTCCACTTTGACTACGACAACGCACAAGGCCGAGAGCGATTAGACCCTCCGGGCTGCAGCCAACAAAAAAGCCCCCAATAGGCTTGGTCAAAGTACGACCCTGTCCATTGTCGCCACCAGGAGCGTGCCAGACTAGTGACAGCGTCACGACCTCGGGCACGAGAATGCCATGTGCCGCTTGTTCGGCACCTTGATAGCGAGTGCCATGGTACTCAATCCTGTCGACACGCTCTCCCATATCTTGGGTGCGTCCACCGTCGTCCAGAAAGTATTTGTACCAAAAGTGATATCCGCCGATCTTATTTGCGCTACTGCTTTGTTCCCCAACAAAAACGTGTTCGAAACCAGAAGCGTCTCGCTGACTGCCTGCTGTGCCGAAGGCAAACCAGGTTTCTTTTATCATTGCCGCGAGCATGCTATCGCTAATACTCAGGTTTAATGACTGTTCTAAATATGTTCGCGCAACTTGTATGGGTGCCGTGGGTACAATGGCATCGATAAAATCGAGTTCTTCTTGGCTTTCTTCGGGACGTATGATTTCAGTGGCCGCACGCTCAAGTGCATAGTTGTTAAACAACTTTTCGCATAGCGCGTAAGTGGATTTTTTATGGTCAGGGAGCTGTACCTCTTGTAAAACACGAAAATCCGATCCTACTGTAGTGGCACGTTCGTCTACTCGAACAAAACCCTGGCGGAAATCACCGGGTTCCCCCGGGCGAATTGCCGGTAGTCCATTCTGTTGTTGGTCTGCATTCCAGATATCTTGGTAAATCACTTCCATGGTGCTTACCTCTCTCGTCGTTAACGACTCATTGGTGGGGTGTGGGCTCTCGATACTTTCGTTTTGCAACGATGAAGACGGATTTGTTTTTGGACGGGCGCCAGTAATAATCAATACTGAAACCGCTTAGCAAAATAGCCTGCTCGAGTTCAGCAGAGGTGAAAACACGCACGGTAGGCAGCAGTCCGAGCCGCTGACCCACAGGTGCGATATAGCGAAAGTAGGCCATAAAATCCCCCATGCACGGTGTGCTGGAGATAAAGTAGCCGCCGGGTTTCAACAGTTGAGCCACGCTTGCGAGGCTGCGATCCCGGGCTTCGAGTAGGTGTAAAACACTCATACCCAGCACAACGTCATAACTCTGAGGCGCTGCGTCAAAGCGGTCAATGTCTGTCTCTAAGAATTGAATGTTTTGGACCTCAGCGCTTTGTGCTCGAGCTGTAGCGATGTCTAGCATTTCAGATGAAATGTCGAGGGCATCGATGTGAGTGACTAGTGGTGCTATTTGGATGGCTGTACTGCCTGTCCCACAACCGATTTCCAATACCTTCATGTGTGGTGCTAAATACGTCATCATCACACTCAGTTTCTTTTCGTAGGCTGGCACATCCTCAATGGGTTTTTTCGCATACCGCTGCGCAATGCGATTCCAAAACTGCGGCGAATGTGCCATGTCTATCAACTCTCCATGGCGGCGGTGATTTTTTGCACGATATTGTCGAGGTTGCCATAATTTCTCGGTTGGCCGTCGTTCCCATACAGGCATCCCTCGGGGAATTGCCATTGGTCGTTTACGCAATATTGACAGTTGCCCGAACTCCTAGCGAGTACTCCTCGGCTGCGATCGTACTTGAGCTTGCCTGCATGGAATTCTTGCGCCATGACACCCGCCATCGATTCAGTGGGGTCGACGAAATAGCACATTAAGATATTCCATGCCTGCACCGACATTTTTTTCTGAAGGTCCACGTCGTTGCTGTGCACGCTTACCGGAATGATGCCGTTCCACGCGGGGTCGTGAAGGCGCTGTTCTAACTTCAGTATTTCTAAATCGTCCGGGAAGTGATTGCAAAACGCCTCCCACGCATCCGGAGGTAAACGACATTGGGCAACATAATTGTCTGAGTACGAGAAGTGAGGGACCACGACGACACGCGCCTGATAAAAAAAGTCGTCGATGTCGATCGTCAACAAACACTCTCTTGTGCTGGTTTCAATTAACAATTGATACACGTCTTTGATTTGAATCGCCCCATTTCGTTCCTCTTCATAATCAAAATCGAGGTAGGGGCCCAATGCCTCGGCAAACATTGCTAAGGAGCTGCCGCCCACGATATAAATCAACGCGGGCTGGCTTTGAAGTAATTGTTTTAAGACGAAGGCATTTTCCTGAACACAGTGACGGGTGATGGCATCGGTGGGAATGTCATAGGCCGTGCTCCAGCCAGGGCTTGCACAATGGATCATGTCATGTTGTGCTACATCCTCGCCTACCCGGAGATTGGCGTCCGCTAGTTCGCCTCCGATCATGGCTTTGAAGCGTTCGAGTACGGGGATGAAGCGCTGATAATAGGTCACACTATTTTTGTAGACGGTCAGATTTTCTGCCGCTTCACCCCGAATTCGACCGACAATTGTGTCCCCCTGTTCGAAGGAAACACGGCTGTCTCCTTTGCGACCTCGATTCACCAGCACGACTGCCTTTTCTTGCAGGGACCAGCTTGTTTCAAATCGCCGAATTTGCTCTTCGCCTTCATAACAATATTCAATTTCGAGCCAGCGGTGGTCTTTACTGCGCCGAGAGCTGAGCAGCCATCCTCGCTTTTGGGCGACGAGTTGTTGTTCGCTTTCCGCATCGGTCTGCATCCAGTGAAGCAGGGCTTCTCGATCAAAACTTTCTTGATACAAGGTCTGGTAACGATAGTAATACGCGTATTGAGAGGCCTCAGAAAAGTGGGGGTAAGCCCACTCAGATGCCGTTTCGGAAGGGAAATAGCTGGTCATATTCGGGTTGATGCCAATCGTCATGATGGGCGCTTTTCGACATCCGTGCATGACGGCGGGATCAATTTGCGCGGGATCCACAGCATTCGCCTGCAGGAAAGGCTCGCGAGAGCGACGGGTACTTTGAACCCCTGTCTCTTTCATGGCTTCGGGGTAGGCCTCGTCCCATTCCCAGCTAAGGTGAGGGCCGTAGGGTGGAATGTCTGCCCAGAACCAGCGGCAACTTCTGCAGCCGCGTACGTCATCCACCAAAGTGACCTCTATCAAAGAATCTTCGCTCATCGTTCGTCCTTGCGTCTGTGTTTTTTTTACGTTATTAAAATTGATACAGAGTAAAATGTCTGAAGGTGACGTGGTTTGGCGGCGGCTCTGGGTTGCTTTTCTTCCAGTGTTTTGCGGCCAAACGTAAAAAGACATCGTCTTTTAGGTTGTGAACCAGCGCGCTTCCAGAGCACACCCATTGGGGATTATCCGCGTCCTGAAAATACGCACTGAAAACCGACCCGTGTCGCACTAGCCTCAGTACACCTCGACTGCCCGGACGCGCCCCAGCACCGACATCTCGCCCGTACTTGTTATACATGTTGACCGAAGACGCCGCCCACGGGTCGATGTTCAGGCCATCGGCGGTTTGTGTGATATCGCCGACTTTGGTCAGGTTGTACCCATTGTTCCAACCAATGCGGTGACCATCGTCTTCATCACATTCGCTCGAGGCGTAGGGTGGAGCGCCATGAACGTCGAAAGTGAGGTTCACTTTTCGGCCATTCAGATTGCTGTTATCGATATTAAAATAGCCCGGGTCTATGCCGATTGCAGCGAGCTCAAAGGTGGTGCCTTGATGAGGGCTGGCCACTTCGTATTCGACACGCGCGTCAAAGTCTCCATGGATGGGGAGCGTGGTGACGAAAGCCGCACCAGAATATTCGCCCCCTCCCTGAATAGCGATGTGCGCACCGTCATCCTGAAAAACTCGGGTGTCGGAATTCACATGAGAATAGCCTGCAGTCCACTGGCTACGATCGATATCGGTGCCGCTAAAGTCGTCGTGAAAGATAGGAAACGGTGGGCGCACTACTTCTCGAACGGCCAGGGCCTCAGCGCAAAGTAGACGTTGTATGTGGTCCGGAAAAGCCTGAGTGAAATGCGTGGCCGATTCGGGGGATACAGAATCTACCCACAAAGGGGGCGTAGTGTCTGTTCTGGGTGGCAGTGCCGAAATCTGATCCTCACGAACTAAAATCGCCTTGTAGGGGTGTTCATGCAGGTGCTGGTTGAGGTTCGGAGGCAGTTCCTGGTACACGGCCAGATTCAGAATCATCGCCCCGTCATAGCCCATCGCGCTAAGGTGTTCATGCTGGGCCAGGCAAACGGCGAAGGGAATGCGATGCTGCAAACCAAATTGACGCAGTAATGAAGCGACGAGGTCGGTGCAGGCTTCGTAGTGGGGCGTGGGGAGCAGTTGAATGGACAGTGCGCAACGTCGGCCAAAGATCTGGAGTACGTCAATCAGGCGCGCGAAACGGGTAGGGCGCTTGTTCCCCTTTGCTGACCAAGGTTCGCCCTGGCCTCGCTCGGTGTTCCAACCAGCACCCGCATCGACGTCCTGTAATGTTTTCCATGGCGTTCGTGAGACTGCGCGCGTTTCTCCGTCGCTCAGTTCAATATCTAATTTCGGTACACAGACGACGACATTGTCCTGCGTTTGTGTAACGAGCAGATGAAGTCCATCCGCGCCGCCGCCGAGTGCGGCCCAAAGACTTTCGGTACTCGCGGGGGGCGATACGCCCCGGTCGCCGTTGATTCCTGATATCTCTATTTGACTATCCATGCTCGATCCTTTTTGCGTGGCGTTGGGCGCGTGGCCTTTTTTAATAATTTATTGTTGTCCGGTATTTGAGCGTCGGAGATACTAATCCTGGCGTTTTTGAGCGCTTCGTACCTCCTGGTACTCAGGGTGCATATCAAAGAACCACTGGATGACCACCTCGACGCGCTTGGGCAGTGCAGGTGTTTTTCTTTTTACAATGTGGATGGGGTTCATTAAGGCGGGTTTGCCTTGATTGCCCGCTTCAAACAGACTTTCGTTGTCGAGTTCTGCCTGGACACAATGGCGAGGAAAGACTGAAATACCTAGCCCGCCCGCAACCATTTTAATGGCTCCGTCGATGGAGTTGATGTCTCCAGCGTGGTGAAGAGAGAGGTCAGAGACGCGCGACGCATCTGGGAAAAAGTGATTTCGCCATAGATTAAAATAGTGCCCCATACCGGGATAATTGATCCAATTTGCATCGACGAGTGCTTGTTCATCGAGGGAGGCAATTTGTTCCGGGCGCGAGGCGACAAGGATGTATTCTTCTTCGCAAAACACTTGGTACTCTAGTGCGGGATGTGCGACTTCATCCGTCACAAACCCGAAATCAAATACGCGGCTTTCTACCTGCTCGAGCACCAAGTCTGAGGGGATCAGTTCGACTTTCAATTCGAGGCCAGGATAGCGGCTTCGGCGTTCCAGTAACATCGGAAAGTGTGGGCTGAACAAGCACGATGGCGGAAGCGCATATCGCACCATCCCGCTGACTTCATTCGACTGTTGATGTACCTGTTGATGAAACTCGGACGAGAGATCTTCGAGTTGCTTGATAAACCGTTGCAGTTGCAGACCGGCTTCCGTCAGCTCGTAGGCGCTGCCTTTTTTGGCAAAAAGCTCACTGCCGACTTGTTCTTTCAATCGCAAGATATGCTCTGAAATCGCCGTGTTGCTCATGGTGGCTTTCTCAGCAGCGTTGGAATAGGTGCCGAATTCGGCGACAGCCATAAACGCTTTAAAACAGCGTGTGTCCAGGCTGAAAAATTTCTTGTTGGCAAAGTTCATAGTGACGCTGGCTCGTATCCCGGACTGTATTGACGCCCTTGTAGGTATCCTTGTCGTTCTCGTCAATCAGTCATGGTGCGCCGCCCCTGGCGCACTGTTCCGTTTACTGCGCACTTTGTAAACGCGCTTTGTCTACTCTGTATGGAAGACTATCGAGAATGGTATTACACAATGCTGGTACCAACAATCTTCTTGGTCGCGCCACCCAGCAAAAAGCACGCGAAGTCGGTCACAGTGGTTGAATCAATAGAATGTGTTCATTTGAAATCTGGAAGCTGTCGTTGCCGTTAAGCATATGGTCCGCGTCACTACCAGCAGATTCGATGTGTCGCTCAAACAGGATCCTGTCTCCATTTTTTTGAGCGACAAGTCGGATCCCGTGGAGAAAAGGATGGCGCGTGTCGCCAAAACATACGTGCTTTTCTGTGCCAGCCGAAATGGCTTCGACTCGGGTTCCGAAAGGTTGAAAACGCCCGCCCTCGCGACTTGCCACGTAGAGGGTGAGTTCGATATCGCAGTCCGTGCTATTGAGAAAGCTTTTACTTTGCATGAGGCCTTTTTTCGTGTCAGAACTTTAAGCTATGAGCGCATCATATCAATGCGATGTTGAACTGGCTGCCGGGTTTTCCGAAAGGGGGTCTCGGCAAATCCGTTTGGCCCTGTTAAGAACATGGGGATACCATGAGCGCATACTTAGTGACAGGGTGTCCCTCATGTTTGCAAGTAAGTACGACCCCTATGGCGCCAGGGTTTGGCTGGGCTATCGCCATCTCAATTATGCTGAACGGCGCGATCGCTTCGTTGAGCAGTTAGGCAGTATTTTCATCCCTCAGACGGTGCAACAGATGAAGGCGGTGGGATTACATGCCTATTTCCCGATGGTTGTGCCGGACACCTCCGGTGCGTTGCCAGATGAAACCGCGCTGGTGGTCTATCCGAGTCAGGATGAATATCGCGCCGCGACAAGAGAAACCGTCGCCGGACGCGCCTACGGTGCGCTGCATGGCACCTGTTTTAACTTTGAGCGCGATGCAGAGATACCGGCGAGCTATTCTCGTTTCCCACTTCCCTGGAGCGGCACTTTGGAGTGGGCGCAGCCGTATTCTCTCTACGATGAAGCCATCGACTGGCATCAGGGGCGTTTGCGAACCTTATTGGCAGAGCGCCCAGATGACCTCAGTCCCGAGGAGTTTCGGACCACGGTGGCTGACGTCATCGCGTTATGCAAAGAGCGTAGCCAAAGCGATATGTGCATCGTACTTTGTGAGCCGGATTTTATTGCTGTTTGGGAGCACAGTGCTTCGCAGTGCTGCCCCTCATGTGTAATCCAGCAGCTCGCGCGTGCAGTAGATAACCCGATTATCTGTGATCAGGCTCAACCCGTGATGGTCTCTCCGATGTTTACGCGCAATGACAGCGGAGTCGATGTAAGCGGTATGGATGGCAAGTTGCTCGACGTTCGTTTATCGGCAAACACACAACAAATACGTGAAGCTCGCCATGAGGAAATGGCCAGTATTCCAATGGATTTTTAGGGGATTTTTGGAGTGAATGACATGCAATGGACAATGAATCGACCGGATACGGTCAAGCACCGTGAGGGGTACACCATCACTCTGAATGCGGGCAGTTGGCTCGCTCCCTACGACATTACGTTGGGCTTCCCCCGAACTCTCTCTGCGTTGACGCAAGCGAGGTTGGTGAGAGAGGGGCTTGCCTTTGCCGAGCAGTGGGCTCGAAAGCAGCGAGCGGGGCAGACCGAAGCCGTGACCTAAAGTGTGAGACGAAAAAAGGCACCCAAAGGGTGCTTTTTTCGCTCAGAGCCTGATTAGATTTTCTCCAGAGCGGCTTTTACGCGCGCGGCGTAGTCTGGATCAGCTTTGGCAAACTGTGCCAGCATGCGTTCTTGAATCGACGTGTTGGCTTTACTGAGACCACCCGCAATGTTGCCTGCCAGTTGGTTCTTCTGGTCATCGTTCATGACACGATAGAGATCACCGGCTTGCGTCCAATAATCTTCTTCACTCTGGTCGTGCCGTGCCACGATGGCATGTGCGTAATTCATCGAGGGTTCCTCATAGCGCTTGTCGGGAGCGGGCTCTCCGGCCTCAGCGCGATCATTAGGGTAATAATTCGCGCGGGATGTCTGAATTTGACCGCCGTTGTGCATCGGGCAGCCTGACATGAAGCCGTCACGCTGGTAGTGATTGACTGGGCAGCGTGGTGCGTTCACTGGCAGCTGGTTGTGGTTTACACCTACACGGTATCGGTGCGCATCCTGGTAGGCGAGCAGACGAGCCTGCAGCATTTTGTCAGGTGAAGCGCCGGTGCCGGGAACCAGATTACTTGGTGCGAAAGCGGACTGTTCTGTTTCGGCGAAGTAGTTGTCTACATTCCGATTCAGTTCGAGCTGTCCAATTTCAATCAGCGGGTGGTCTTTGTACGGCCACACTTTGGTAAGGTCGAAGGGGTTGATCGGGTAATTCTCCGCTTCTTCCTGCGTCATGATCTGAATCTTGACCGTCCAGCTTGGGTAGTCGCCATCATTAATCGCATTGACGAGATCTTCCTGCGCACCAAAGGCGGGCTTGCCAACGGCTTCGGCATCGGTGAGCGTCTTAATGCCCTGATTCGTCTTGAAATGCCATTTCACCCAATAGCGTTCGCCCTTGTCGTTCCAGAGGCTCAGCGTATGCGAGCCGAAACCGTGCACGTGACGATACGAAAGCGGGATACCGCGATCAGACATGAGGATCGTCATCTGGTGCAGTGATTGTGGGTGGTTTGCCCAGAACTCAAAGGCCGCTGCCGGGTCAGGCAGGTTTGTCTGCGGATTTTTCTTCTGGCTGTGGATGAAGTCCGGGAACTTAATCGGGTCATTTAGGAAGAAGACCGGCGTATTGTTGCCAACGATGTCGTAGTTGCCTTCGTTCGTGTAAAACTTTACGGCGAAGCCGCGTGGGTCTCGCGCATAGTCGCTCGAATCCTGGCCGCCACCAACGGTAGAAAAGCGAAGAAATACCTCGGTTTTGCTGCCTTCGGTTTGGAGGAAGTCGGCGATGCTGTATTCGCTGAGACTTTTTGTCAGCGTGAAGTGGCCATAGGCAGCGGTGCCGCGGGCATGCACCACGCGCTCGGGGATGCGCTCGCGGTTAAAGTGCGCCAGTTTCTCGAAAAGGTAATGATTGTCGAAGGTCAGTGGCCCGCGAGGGCCCACGCTGATGCTGTTGTTGTCATCGGCGACGGGCGCACCGGTGGACGTCGTGAGTGTTTTCTTGCTCATTGTGAGTTCGTCCTCGTTGTTTTGAAGTAGTGTTCTCGTTACTCACTATCGTTCATTCATTGCTATTATGAAAATCAATAATAAGTATGGTCGCGATAGCTCAAGCTAATGGAGAGCTGGCTCAGGCCCAAAGCGGTCATACCGGAAATAGCATGTAAGAAAAAGTGTAACCAAGCTTTTCTGCCTAAGCGTGAAATCAGTAGATCAGCTTGGAATGAATTGTGATAAGGCTGGAAACTTCAGGCTATATCAGGCTGTTTTCAGGTTTGCGTTTGCGTGAGCCATGCTTGCGCGGCTTCGATATCATCTGGTTCGAAGGCCTTGATGCTCAGGCCGGGCAGCAGGAGCCCTTCGAGTTCGCTGGCATGTTGTATCCAGCGCTGGTGACTCACTACGGCAATACGACCGAATCGTGGAAGGAGTCCGATCAGCACGGGCAATCGGCGTAGCTCTATAACAATGGCGCCCGCGGAAGGCATATTGAGATCATGTATGCGATAGAGTACTTGGCCCCGAGTCATGCCTTCGGATTCTTGCTCGAGCGCGTCGAGCAACTGGCGCATGTCATCTGCTTGCAGTTTCCCTCCAATCTGTATTTCCAGTCGGTTAGACGCGCGTCGTTCGATCATGAACATGGGGCCACCTCGGTTTATGTTTCTTCAGGTGCGTCGGAAGGATTGGCGATGCCGCGCGTTCGCTCGAAAGCGGACTGCGCGCCGCGTCGATGCTGCAATGCGGCTTTCAGTTTGCGGGACGCGTTGCCGATGGCCACATACATATCTCTATGCGAGGCATGGACGGCGATGCGATTTCCCAGATAACGTGTGGCGACTTCGATGTGTTGGCCGTGCTTCTCTACCCGCAGGTGCGCGCGTAAGTAGTCAAGGTCGGGGAAGTGTGTGGCGAGTTTGCCAAAACGGTTGCGAATGGCGAAGCGAAGTCCGTCGCTGATCGAAAGGTGGTGTCCTGAAATATCATACTGCATGGCGTTGGCCTCGTTGAAATGGACACGAGGTTAGAGCCGCTTTTTTTAACTTGTTCCCGACGTTCACACATTATTACACTTGGGTTCGATTTTTAAGGTGAAAGAAATGAATGTGGAGACCCCGCTGGTCTATCGCGCTGTCGCAGGCGCTCCGCCGTTTTCAAGCGAGCCATCGGCAGATTATGCGTGTATGACTTCGGTCGATCGTTGCGTGCTTGCGGTCGAGCTGCACCGAGATTTTAAATCCACCCCGCGGGCATTCGCGATCTTTGAATGTGCTATCGATGAAGGCGCCTGGCTTGAAGTCATTGGCACGAATGACTGCGAAGACGCGATGCTCGCTTCATTAGATACAGGTTTGTATTACTGCGCAAACAGCGCAACGGTGTATGAAGATGAGCAGCACTTAGTATTCAAGTTGGCGCAACGCTGCGTGCAACTGGCGGCGAAGAGTTGGCGGGAAAGGGGCCGTTGTGTGCATGTGGTGTCAGCAGAAGCAGCATTGCTTGCCAGTCTGAGCGAAGCAGAATGACCTTGCGAGGAAGAAAGAGGGCGCCGAAATTGACGCCCTCCACAATATCAGGCAACGATATCAAGCAGCTCTACGTCGAACACTAACGCGGAGTAGGGGGCAATGGCTGCGCCCGCGCCACGTTCGCCGTAGGCAAGGTTGTGGGGGATAAAGAGTCGGTATTTGGCTCCGACCTGCATCAATTGCAGCGCTTCGGTCCAGCCTGCGATCACACCGTTCACTGGGAACTCGGCGGGCTGTCCACGATCGACTGAGCTGTCAAAAACGGTGCCGTCAATGAGCGTACCGTGATAGTGGGTGCGCACAGTAGAAGATGCACTGGGCTTTTCGCCACTGCCTTCTTGCAGAACTTCGTATTGCAATCCGGAATCCAGTACTACAACCCCATCGCGCTTCGCGTTGTCCGCTAAAAACTGCTCGCCTTCTCCTGCCGCAGCCTTGGCCGCTTCGGCTTTGGCCGCTTGCATCTGGGCACTGATGGTTTTGAATGCAGCATCCAGATCCTCATGCGAGACCGCGCTGGCAACGCCATTGAATGCGTCTTTGAGGCCCTTGGCCACCAGATCCAGGTCGACGCCTTCGAAAGGGTTTGCTGCAAGCTGGTCGCCCATTTGTCGGCCGATACCGTAGCTCACGCGCTGTTCCGCGGTGGTAATGTCAGACATAGTCATACTCATTTTTGTGGATTAAACCGCAAAGTGTAACACGGCGGTGAGATTGGCGCGGGATTGATCGTGTGCCACGTGCAGCCGATGCAGGGCTTTCTATACTTGAGCAGTGCGCTCGCGCGAGGTGGGGGCAGGAAGAACGCAACGGGATGGAGTATATGGGAACGCCGATTGACAGCTATCTGAACATACTGGCCAAAAAAGATGGCTCAGATTTGTACTTGAGCACGGGAGCGCCGCCCTGCGGTAAGTTCCAGGGCACGATGAAGCCTTTGTCTCAGACCGCCTTCAAGCCGGGAGACATCGAGCAGATCGCAAATGCGATTATGGATGACGAGCAAAAAGCGCAATTTGCTCACGAGCTGGAGATGAACCTGGCCATATCGATTCCGGGAGTCGGACGCTTTCGGATTAACATATTCAAGCAGCGCAATGAGGTATCGATCGTAGCGCGCAACATCAATACCGAGATACCGCAATTCGAGAAACTCAGATTGCCCCCTATTTTGAAAGAAGTGGTGATGCACAAGCGCGGCCTGGTCCTGTTTGTGGGAGGCACGGGCTCGGGGAAATCGACTTCGCTTGCCGCGCTGATCGATCACAGGAACAGCACGACAGGTGGGCACATCATCACCATTGAAGACCCTGTGGAGTATGTGCACCGCCACAAGAAAAGCATTATCAATCAGCGCGAGGTGGGCGTGGACACCCGCAGCTTCCGCAACGCCCTGAAAAACACGTTGAGGCAGGCCCCGGATGTGATTCTCATAGGTGAAATTCGTGACCGGGAGACCATGGAACATGCGCTAGAATTTGCCGAAACAGGCCATCTTGCGATATCAACTTTACACGCCAATAACGCGAACCAGGCGCTCGAACGCATCATCAATATGTTTCCCGAAGAGCGCCGACCTCAACTCTTGTTGTCACTCTCCCAGAACCTTCGTGCATTCGTCTCGCAGCGTTTGATTCCGACCGTCGATGGCAAGCGTTGTGCTGCGGTAGAAATCCTGCTCGGAACCAAAACGATTCAAGAATTGGTCTTGAAGAGCCGTCTCGAAGAGATCAAGGAAATGATGGAAAAGTCCGAAAACCTGGGCATGCAAACCTTTGACGGGGCCCTGTTTCATCTCTATCAAGAGGGGCGCATCAGCTATGACGATACCATCGCCAATGCGGACTCAGCGAATAATCTGCGCCTGAGGATCAAACTGGCAGAGCAGAGCGCTCAAA
Organism: Cellvibrionaceae bacterium AOL6; assembly: GCA_003265435.1. Classification (GTDB taxonomy): domain Bacteria; phylum Pseudomonadota; class Gammaproteobacteria; order Pseudomonadales; family Cellvibrionaceae; genus Agaribacterium. The sequence continues at coordinate 168,879 of NOXC01000008.1, read as the reverse complement.
GCGAGCCGGAGCCCGAGCCGGAAGCGAAGGAGGAGGAGGGCTATAGTGCGCCGTCCTTCGGCGAGCTGTCGCTGGAGGCGATGGACGAAGAAGAGGATGAAGATGCGCCGCCGCATTAGGGCGGCGCGGTCGAATCAGGAGGCGGTTTCGGGCGTGACAACCTTGTCGACGCCGGTCAGCGCATCGTCGTTGGATTGCAGCAGCAGTTGGCGCATGGCTTCTCGAGCGCGCTCCGGGTCCGCCATTTTTACACCCAGGTACACTTCTTTATGACCTGGCAGCGCGGCTTTGTAGGTTTCTGGCAGGGAACTGGAGATTCGAAATGAGCCCAACAGTGCGGTCTCGATCATCATTCCCAACGAAATCATAAATTCGTTCTCGGTCGCCTCGAGCAGGGCTAAGTGAAAGCGCAGATCGGAACTGAACATTTCCTGGCTGCCCACCTCGGCGGCTTCCATATCGTAATAGGCTTTCTCTAGGTCGGCGATCAGGGTGAGATTGTGCTTGGTTGCCGCCATCTCTGCCGCCGCGGGCTCGAACACCTTACGCATTTCGAAGAGCGACTGAACGAGACTTTTACTTGGCTGGGTTTCAAAACTCCAGGCCAAAACGTCTGGGTCCAACATGTTCCACGAGCGTCGAGGGTTAACGCGCGTGCCGACTTTGGGTTTGGAGGAGATCAGGCCTTTCGCGGTCAGTACCTTGAAGGCTTCGCGCAGTGCGGTGCGCGAGACGTCGAGTTCGCCACAAATGGCGGCTTCGTTTGGCAGGATGTCGCCAGGGGCAAAAGTGCCGCCGACGATGCGTCGACCCAGCTCGTGAGCCACCTTTCCATGCAGGCTGCGCTCAGAGAACGTTCGTTGTCCTAATGTCATTGATTCTTGCCTTTTTATATATAAATCCGATCGCTTTCTAAGGCGGACTCTATTGTCGTGGAGTGCAGCAGGGATCTTAAGCCCGTCTAGGTAAAAATTAAACCGGTTGGTGTTACTTAACTACATAAACGCCATGAAAGCGAGCGAAGAAGGGTCAGATTCGGTAATTTCGCATCGAAAAGTATGCCTAAATAGTCGTTTTTATCGTATTAAGTATGAGTAGAAGAGGGTATGATCGAACTTGCGCTGGAGCCAGCGGGGTGGGTCTGTACCTCGTCGTTTCGCAGCGAAATTTGGTTTACAAATTCGAATATAGTTGTATAGTAATACAATATTAATTAGAAGTAGCGCGGAGTTACATCGATGAGTCTTACACAAATAAGCCAATATGAAGTCTGGTTCATCACTGGCAGTCAGCATCTCTATGGTCCCAAGGTCCTCGAGCAGGTCGCGGCCAACTCTCAGGAGATCGCTGCTCACCTGAATGAGAGTACGAACGTACCGGTTTCTGTTGTGTTCAAGCCCGTGGTAAAGACGGCGGATGAAATCACCGCGCTGTGCCAGGAAGCGAACACCAGCCCGAACTGCATCGGCTTGATCACGTGGATGCACACCTTTTCGCCGTCCAAAATGTGGGCGACGGGTCTGCAGATCCTGAACAAGCCTTTCCTGCACCTGCACACGCAGTTCAATCGCGAGATTCCCTGGAAAGACATTGATATGAATTTCATGAACTTGAACCAGGCAGCACACGGCTGTCGTGAGTTTGCGTTCATGTGCAGTCGTTTGCGTCTGCCACGCAAGGTCGTGGTAGGGCACTGGCAAGATGAAGACGTGGTACAGCAGGTCGGTAGCTGGACCCGGGTTGCCGTCGGTGTGGCAGAGTTGAAAGTCACTAAAGTGGCGCGTTTTGGCGACAATATGCGCAACGTGGCCGTGACCGAAGGCGATAAAGTCGAAGCGTTGATCAAGTTTGGCCTGACGGTGGATGCCTACGGCGTTGGCGATCTCGTGAAGGCGATGGACGCGGTTGAAGAGAACGCGGTTGATGCGTTGATCGAAACGTATCTGACCGACTACGACGTTGCGGAATCGTTGCAGCCAGGTGGCGCAGACCACGAATCACTGCGTTATTCCGCGCGTATTGAAGCAGGCATGAAGCAGTTCCTGGACGACCGTGGTTGTCAGGCCTTCACCACCAATTTTGAAAACCTCTATGGCATGCAACAGTTACCTGGCTTTGCCGTCCAGCGACTGATGAAACAAGGATACGGCTTTGGTGGTGAGGGTGACTGGAAAACCTCAGCACTGGTTCATGTCTTTAAAGTCATGAGCCAGGGGCTGCCGGGCGGTACGTCGTTCATGGAAGACTACACCTATCACCTTCAGGATGACGGTGCGAAAGTACTGGGTGCGCACATGCTGGAAGTGTGTGAATCGATTGCAGAAGGTAAGCCACGCGTCGAAATTCACCACCTTGGCATCGGCGGTAAAGCGCCTCCGGTTCGCTCGCTGTTCAGTGCGCCTGCCGGTAAGGGCTTTAACGTGAGCTGGATGGACATGGGCAACCGTTTCCGTTTGGTCGCGAACGAGCTGAGTGTGGAAAAACTGCCACAAGACATGCCGAAGCTGCCTGTCGCCTGCGCTCTGTGGGAACCGAAGCCAAACTTCAAAACTGCTGCAGCGGCGTGGATCTACGCCGGCGGCGCGCATCACTCGGCGTTCACTATGGCGTTGAGTAAAGAGCAAATCGAAGATTTTGCTGAAATCCTGGGTGTGGAGTTGTTGATGATTGACGACGACACCACGGTCGCGGGCTTCAAGAAAGAGCTGCGTCTGAACGAGGCGTTTTACGCTAAGTAAGCCTCGCGATACCACAGCGGGCCCTCAGGGGCTCGCTGATAACGATAAAACCAAGAACGTCAAAGAGAGGTACTTGCAGTGTCACTCGCAAGCCTGAAAGAGGCCGTCTTCGAGGCGAACCTCGCACTCGTCGACCACGGTCTGGTCATTTTTACCTGGGGTAATGTCAGCGCGATTGATCGCCAGCAGGGTTTGGTTGCGATCAAGCCTTCCGGGGTGCCGTATTCGACGATGAAGTCGGACGATATGGTCATTCTAGATCTGGAGGGCAAGGTCGTAGAGGGCAGCCTGAAACCTTCCTCCGATACACCGACGCACCTCGAGCTGTACCGCTCGTTCGACACCATTGGCAGCGTCGCGCACACACACTCGACTTACGCTGCCGCCTGGTCACAGTCCTGCCGGGATTTGCCCATCACCGGCACCACCCATGCCGATTACTTTTCCCAAGATATTCCGTGCACGCGGGATATGACGGAAGAGGAGATCGCTGGCGAATTCGAGCTGAACACCGGTAAGGTGATTGTTGAAACCTTCGTAGAGCGTGATATCAACCCAGCGCATGTACCGGCCGTCCTGGTGAAGAACCATGCGCCCTTTATCTGGGGTAAGGACGCACACGATTGCGTACACAATTGTGTGGTGCTTGAAGAAATCTGCAAAATGGGGGCAATTGCCGATGCGTTGAACCCTGAGATTACGATGAACAAGCACCTCGTGCGCAAGCACTTTAATCGCAAACACGGTAAGAATGCGTACTACGGTCAAAAGTAGCGCGCGCGAAAAACAATAACGGTTAATCCTATGTCTGAAAAACGATTTGTGCTCGGGGTCGATTACGGCTCCGACTCTGCCCGTGCTGTATTGGTCGACGCGTTGAGCGGTGAGACAAAATCCAGTGCGGTCTGTTATTACCCTCGCTGGATGGAAGGCCAATACTGTCGGCCCGAAATCGATCAATACCGACAACACCCACAGGACTATATCGACGTCCTGGAGGTTGTTGTGCGTGAAGCGCTGGCAAAGGCCACGGACGTTGATCCAAAGGCCGTCGCGGGCATCAGTTTCGATACCACTGGCAGTACGCCCTGCTTGGTTAACGCAGAAGGCACACCTCTGGCGCTGACGGCAGGCTTCGAAGAAGATCCCGACGCGATGTTCGTGCTCTGGAAAGACCATACAGCCGTGAAAGAAGCCGCTGACATCAACACGCTTGCGCGCAGTTGGCACACGGATTACACCGCGTATGTCGGTGGGATTTATTCGTCGGAATGGGTCTGGGCGAAGATGATGCACGTGTTGAAAGGGAACGACGCTGTTGCGGACGCGGGCTATGCCTGGATCGAACACTGTGATTGGATGGGCGCACTGTTGTGTGACCGTCAGAAACCGGAAGAGGTGGTGCGCAGCCGCTGTGCCGCCGGTCATAAGGCGATGTGGCGCGAAGAGTGGGATGGCTTGCCGGACGAGGACTTCCTTTCCAAACTCGACCCTCGTTTGGGTGCAATGCGCGCGCATTTTTCACCGGCGACCTACACCAGTGATAAAGAAGTGGGCACGCTCTCTACGGAGTGGGCTGATCGTCTCGGGCTGACCACCGACGTCGTGGTGGGGGTTGGCGCGTTCGATTGCCATATGGGTACTGTAGGCGGTGAGGCCGAACCTTATACGTTGGCGCGTGCTGTCGGCACGTCGACCTGTGACATTATGATCGTGCCACCGGAAGAGTTGGGCGACAATTGCGTACCGGGTATTTGTGGGCAGGTTGATGGGTCTGTTGTACCTGGCTACATCGGCCTCGAAGCGGGCCAGAGTGCTTTCGGCGACGTGTTCGCTTGGTTCAAGCGCTTGGTCGCCTGGCCGCTGAATTCACTGCTGCAACAGTCCAAAGTCATTGATGCGGCCACGGCTGATGCGCTAAAAGCCGAATTGAACGATATGATTTTGCCCGCGCTGTCTGCGGCGGCGGAGCAGGTTGATCCGGCGGAATCCCGTGCTTTCGCCATCGATTGGCTGAACGGACGCCGTACTCCGGATGCGTCTCAGCTGGTCAATGGCGCGATTGCCGGTTTGACCATTGGTACCGACGCGCCACGTGTGTTCCGCGCACTGGTAGAAGCCACAGCCTGTGGCTCGCGTGCGATTGTGGAGCGATTTGAAGCGCAGGGCATCCCGGTGAACTCGGTGATTGCTATGGGCGGTGTGGCACAAAAGTCTTCGTTTGTGATGCAAACCATGGCTGATGTGATCGGTAAGCCGATTCGCATTGCGCGGTCTGAGCAAACGTGTGCGCTGGGTGCAGCGATGTTCGCGTCTGTGGCTGCGGGCATTCATGCGGATGTCAGCGCGGCGCAACGTGCGATGGGTGAGGGCTTTGAGCGAACTTACGAGCCCAACCCTGCGAATGCAGAGCGCTACAATGCCTTGTATCAGGACAAGTACCAGGTGCTGGGTGCGTTGATCAATCAACATGAGTTTTGATGCAGCCTTCTGCGCTGGCATTAAACGCCGTATAATGCGGCGTTTTGCCAATCAACCAGAGTGTCTGTTTTGAATCGAGTTGAAGATCTCGCCTTGGGCTTGCGTCAGGGCATGCGATGCTTGGCATCGGGAGTGTGTGTGATCAGTGGCCTGAGCCACGAAGGCGAACGAGGCGCGATGACCGCTTCGTCGGTGACGTCCATCTCGGACCAGCCGCCGTCCTTGCTCGTGTGTGTGAATCAGGCTGCTCGAATGGACTATATTCTGCGTCACAGTGACCATTTTTGTATCAATATCCTGAGTTCGCTTCAGCAGGAGCTCTCGCAAGTGTGCGCCACGCCAGATCTGGGCGAAGAACGCTTTGAAGTAGGGCAGTGGCATCAGCACGAGGCGCGGGGCTTGCATTACGTGAAAGACGCTCCCGCCGTGTTCCTGTGCGAGAAGCAGCAACAGATTACCCACGGTACGCATACAATTTACATTGGAAACATTGAGGAAGTGCTTGTTTCCAATGAGAAAAACCCTGCGTTGGTGTATGCAGATGGGCGTTACCATCACGTTTAAAAAAATCGCAGATATCGATTGACAAGGCGCTCAGATTCTATAGAATGCGCGCCTCTATCGGGTGGTTAGCTCAGTTGGTAGAGCGGCGCCCTTACAAGGCGTAGGTCACAGGTTCGACCCCTGTACCACCCACCAAGCCTGACTCCCTTTAAGAGTCCTACCGCGGCCCGGTAGTTCAGTTGGTTAGAATGCCGGCCTGTCACGCCGGAGGTCGAGGGTTCAAGTCCCTTCCGGGTCGCCATACAAAAAGGCTCGCATCGCAAGATGCGGGCCTTTTTTTATGCCACGCGTTAGCGTGGTTGGACCCGAGAAGAGGGTTCAGCAAAGGGCAGGACAGCCCTTTGCCACAGCGCAGCTGCCCGCAGGGCGAGCGCCATGGGGGGCGTGAGTGCACTCCCTTCCGGGTCGCCATACAAAAAGGCTCGCATCGTAAGATGCGGGCCTTTTTTTATGCCACGCGTTAGCGTGGTTGGACCCGAGAAGAGGGTTCAGCAACGAATTAATTGGGGTCAGACCCCGAACGGGGTCTGACCCCAATTAATTCAAAACGCTCGCGCCACGATTTGTGCAATACGTAAACAAATTGCAATAATCCTCTCCTAAGATTCTTCGAAACAACATTGAGAAGGAGTAATCGCATGCAAGATTACGTTGATGATATGTTGGAAGAAGCCAGCCTTGAATATCTGCTCGATATCGACGATGAGGCTTACGCAGACTCTGACGAGGCGCTTTTTTAAGCGCATTTTTACCCCGCCCAAATCGCGCCCGTAAGGGTGCTATTCCCCTCGCTGTTCACCCCTGCTTATATCAATTTCCCTTTCATCGGTCGTCGTGCAAAGGTATTCCAATTCCGTATAAGGTCAGTGCATAGTTCACATCATTTGGCACGTAAACTGGCAATAATACGATAGCGGGCCATAGTAATATTGAACCCCCGGGATTGCGTGCCGTGATATTTGAAGCCAATGAACTTGCTCGGGCCATCTTTTTCTTTGATGAAGAAGGCCAGATCTCGAAAGAGATGCACATCGCTGAATTTCAGGCGGTGCTCGACGGCTTTGTGCCGCTGGCGGATTTAGCGGATACACAAGCACGTGGTTGTTATATCGAGCTGGATAATACGCTGTGTGCACGACGCCTTGTATTTTTTCTCCTTCCAATCAATAAATCCGGTGAAGTGCTGCGCGCCTGGTACCTACCGTTAATGGATCTGGCTGCTTCGGGCAGAAAAGCAAAAGATATGGGCGCGGGCCCGGTGTTGTTAACCTGTCGTAGCCAATGTCCAAGCCCTCAATATAAAACCCAACTTTGGGACCCCGACCTCAGCCCTACACACAATCAGCTTTCTGCCATTCGCAAAGCACTGGTGGCGAATCGTATCGGTATTCAGTTCCGTGAAGAAGAGGAAGAGTTGGGCAACATGAGCTCGTCTCAGCGCGCGCGCGTGGAACAAGAATTGTCCGAGCGTTTGCGGCGCGAATATGCGAAAGAGTTTCGTGACCATATGGCGCAGCTGCTCAAAGAACAGCGCCTGCGGATCGCCACGTCACGCAATGAGTTTCAATCTGAAAACCTCCAGCTCAAACGAGAGTATGAACAGCGCCTTGATGACATGCGCGCCGCAGTCGATCGTGAGCGGGAAGCACTGGCGTTAGAACGCAAGCGAAATGCGGAGTTGCAGGAGGCGCTGGATAACCAGGCTCGGAAAGTGGAGGCGGTCAGAGAATATTTTGATCATAAGCTTGCACAAGCAAGAGAGTTGGATGAGCGCGATGTGGAAGCGCTGAGAGATTCGGTCAGAATTGAGCTCGAAGCCAAATACGAAAAGTCTCAGCGTGAATTACGTGAGCAGCTACAAATGCGCGAGGTCGAACTCCTCTATCACAATGAGCGAGAGTCGCAGCTCAATGAAGAACTCACGAGACTTCGAGATGAACACGCCGCCAGCAAAAATACTGGTGGAGAGCAGTTTTTGTACTCGCTGGTGGAGCGCGGTATCTCTTTCGTTTCCTTCCAGCCGGGGGCAGGGCACCTTACGATTCCCGTCAGCGATATCCCGAAGTATGTCGCCAATCCTAATGCCTACACCGCGGAACAATGCGGGGTGAGTGAGACGCGCTATGAAGCATGGCTCACGCATTACCGTATGCCTGTTTGCAGCCGTATCGACGACGAGTCGGGTGGGCTGTGCGGTGCGAACATTGAACGTGTAGAATCGCCTCTGGATTTTGAACCCGGAGCCAGCGATTGCTGCAGCGAATGTCGCAAAAAACAAGCCCGATCCCACCTGAAACTCGCCGGCGTTTAAGCCAATACCTATCTTCGCCTGATACCGTCTTTAGCCAGATAGTCGCGCGTGTCGATCATGAGCGTCTGAACTGGTCTCTCGCAGAAGAGCAGGGCCTCGAGGTCTTTGTTCGCCGTGACGACCGTATTGACCTCATGCTCAGCGGCAACAAATTCTACAAATTGCATGGGCACTACCTGGCGTGGCGAGCACAACAGCAAAGAGGGGCGATCGCGAGTTTTGGTGGTGCGTGGTCCAATCATCTTTATGCACTGGCGGCTTTAGGTCATCTGGCGGGTATTCCAACGATGGGCTTTATCCGCGGAGAGAAGCCGGTTCAGTTGAGCCCTACGTTGCGCGATGTACAGGCGATGGGCATGCGTCTTTGCTTCATTAGTCGTCAGGCCTATCGTCGTCGCCATGAGGCCGCATTTCTCTCGGAATTAGAGCGTCACTACGCCTTGGGTGAGGGCGTGTATTGGGTGCCCGAAGGCGGGGCAGGCAAGCCGGGTTTGCTTGGCTGTGAGCAGTTGGGAGCCTGTCTGGGGACTCTGGCCTTCGATGATATTGTGTTGGCCTGTGGCACCGGCACGACCCTGCTGGGCCTGCTTAAAGGCGTGGGGCAATGCGACAACGCTAGCGCGCCTCGTGTCACTGGCGTACCCGTGCTGAAAGCAGGCTTGTCGATTGCTCTTCCCATTTTGTTCGAAACAGCGTTGCATCACGCACGCTTTCGATTGCTGCAGCAGTTTCATTGCGGTGGTTATGCGCGCGTTCCTGAGCAGCTTGATCGATTTGTGAACGACTTTCATGCAGAGACGGACTTGGCGATCGAGCCCGTATATACTGGTAAAGTTTTTTGGGCCCTAGCCCAACTTATCCAGCAGCGGCGTTATGCGCGCGGCAGCCGGATCCTGGTGCTCCATACCGGTGGCATGCAGGGGCAGCGCACGTTGTTTTGAGCTGAGCGTCATGCGAGCTCAAGCAACGGGCAAGATATTCGTACCCTCCGAAGGATATAGGGACATGATCTCGGTAAAGCATTTCGTCGACCCGCTTCCACCCCTGCTTAGGGATGCCTTTGCGACTGCGGATTCTCTTGTGCCATTGAAGTCATTGAGGCACGGTTTCCTTGAGGATGTGTTCACGCATGTCCAGCCGCAGTCTGTCGTGCAGGGCGAAGCGGTCTTTCATGAAGGGGCCTTTGACCACCAGTATATCTACCTCATATCCGGTCGCGTAGAGCTTCGCTACGGCTCTGGTCGCACAGAAACCGTAGATGCGGACCGCAGTCTGCTTCCCCTTGCTCACGCTCAGCCACGCCACTGTACAGCTGTGGCAACAACAGACGCGATGGTACTGCGTATCGATGCCGATCGGCTCGACCGATCATTGAGTTGGAGTCAAATGATCGATTACATGTTGTCGGAGTTGTCGCTAGACCGCAGCCGAGATAATGATATGGAGTGGATGCACGCGGTACTGAGCTCGAATTTGTTCCTGAAAGTGCCTCCGGTGAACGCCGAACAGATTTTCGATAAGCTCAGCCATGAACTGGTTGAAAAAGGTCAGCGCGTCATTGAACAAGGCGCGGTTGGCGATTGCTGCTATTTCTTGCGTTCTGGCACCGCGATGATTGAAAAACAAGCAGAAGACGGCAGCGTCGATGTGGTAGCGGAGATCCTGCCTGGTCGATGTTTTGGTGAGGATGCCTTAGTCGACAGTCAACCTCGCAATGCCAGTGTGGTGATGGCCACCGATGGCGAGCTACTGCGCCTGGATAGCCGCGATTTTGAGGTACTGTTGAAAGAACCCGTGATCGAGACGGTCAGCATGGCGGAATGCGATCAGGGTCAGGCCTTGCTGATTGATGTCAGGACGCAGGCGGAATATGCGTTGGGCCATTTGGCGTATTCGGCCAATATCCCCTTGAGCCTGATGTCGATGAAGAAGAGACTGCTTGCGACAGAACAAGCCTACGTTCTCTACTGTGATACGGGACGACGAAGTGGTGCTGCAGCGTGCTATCTGGGCAAAGAGGGCTTCGATGTTGTAGCCCTGGCCGGTGGTCTTCAAGGGCAGGGCCTGACGGAGCACCTGGTAGACGATGACGGGTATCTCTTGCGTGACGGACAGCTCTTTCCGTCTGGGTCGACAGAACACGATTAACTAAGCAGAACAGCCTATGACTTTTCATACAGTGGGCCTTCTCGGCCGACGCGATAGCGAATCGACGAAATATTCGTTGAATCGTCTGATTCGTTTTTTAGATAAGCAGCAAGTCACGCTGTTAATGGACGAGGAAACTTCCGCGGAACTTCCCGACAGCGGGCTGCCCGTTAAAACACGGCAGCAACTGGCTGAGTTATGCGACTTGATTGTCGTTGTGGGTGGCGATGGCAGTCTGCTTGCCGCTGCGCGCGCCTTTGCGGGCTACGACGTGAAGTTACTCGGGATCAATCGCGGTCGCTTGGGCTTCCTGACGGACATCAGCCCTGAGGAAATTGAGTACAAGGTGGGCGAGGTACTAGAAGGTAAATACGACACCGAAAAGCGTTTTCTGCTCAGTTCTGCCGTACAACGTGAAGGCCGGGTGATCGCTGAAGGTGTTGCCCTCAATGACGTTGTGTTGCATCCGGGTAAGTTCATTCGGATGATCGAGTTTGAATTGTATATCGATGGCGAGTTCGTCTGTCGACAGCGCTCGGATGGACTCATTGTGTCGTCACCGACCGGCTCGACGGCCTACGCCCTGAGTGGAGGCGGGCCAATCATGCATCCACGTCTGGATGCCATCGTCCTCGTCCCGATGAACCCGCACACCTTAAGCAGCCGCCCCATTGTGGTCAGCGGCAGCGCGAACATTCGCATCACCGTCAGCCATTCGAACCACTTAAGCCCTCACGTCACCTGTGATGGGCAGACACATGTGGTGACGCAGGCGGGGGACAGCATCGATATTATCAAATCGCCACGCATGCTGAATTTGATTCATCCGCGTGGTCATAATTTTTTTGAGACTTGTCGGACCAAGCTCGGCTGGGCCAGTCAAACCGGCAAGCACTGAGGCGCTATGAACAGACTCACCGCCCTCAGTACGTCGGTAGAGGGCTTTGATATTATTGGAGACGTGCACGGCTGTGCGCGTACGCTAAAAGCCCTGCTGGAGCGCTTGGGCTATCAGCTCGATGGCGAGGTCTACTGGCATCCTCGTCGTAAAGCCATTTTTGTCGGCGACATATTGGACCGAGGGCCGCGTATTCACGAAGCGATTCGCATCGTGCGCGCGATGGTCGAAAATGACCAAGCCTACTGCATCGTCGGGAATCACGAGTTCAATGCCGTGGCCTATACCACCGAAGTCTCTGATCCAGGGGCAGACCCAAGCTTTCTCAGGCCTCACGATAAGCGCAACAATCGACTCATCCATGAAACCCTGGTGCAGTTCGCCAGCTTTCCGGATGAGTGGCGCGCGACTCTGGAGTGGTTCAAAAGCTTGCCTCTATTTCTCGAAAGTGAAGCGTTTCGCGTGGTGCATGCCTGTTGGGATACCGCCAGTGTGGCGCGATTGCGTGCACACAGTGGAACCGACGAGCCAACCCTGGGCGCACTTATGGACGCGCTTGTTTCTGGCGACAAGGAATTAACACGGGCGTTGGATCGCATCACGCGTGGCACCAGCTTGAGCTTTCCAGACGGCCGCTACCTCCTCAGTCGCGACGGATTGAAACGGGATATTTTCCGGACAAAATTCTGGTCTATCGACCCGGAAACGTATTCTGATGTGGTTTTTCAACCAGATCCGCTGCCGGAAGACCTGATGGAAAGAAAACTGAATGAACGGGAACGGCGTAAGCTCATTAGCTATCCCGCGTCGGAGGTCCCTGTGTTTTTCGGGCACTACTGGTTACAGGGGCGGCCCCGAGTGCAGCGACAGAACCTGGCTTGCTTGGATTACAGCGCCGTTAAGTTTGGTCGACTTGTGGCGTACCGCTTTGATGGTGAGTCGACTTTGAGTAATGACCGCTTTGTATGGGTCTACGTGGACCCAAAACCGCACAACAGTTGAGGCAAGCGTGCAATTTATCGCTTTTAAAACCTTTCCGCTTGATCAGGATCTATCCCAATTGAATCGCGCGCTCACCGAGAGTGGGGTGCCACATCGCATCACAGAAGAGCAGGGCCAACAATGCCTTTGGCTGCCCGCAGATGACGAAGGGCGTGTCAGCGTTGCTCTGAGTGAGCTGGTGGATTCGGGGCTCAGAGGTGAGCTCAATACGCCTCCCCCGCGTGAGTTCGTTCGGGGGCCACGAGGGCCGTCTGCACTGGATGTCCTGAAGCGCGCACCGGTTACGCTCGTCACATTGATATTAGGGGCCCTAGGCTTTGTCGCAGTAGGGTGGCTTCGTTCTGACGCGGTCTTTCATGCCTTGAGTTTTCTGCCCCCTGAACAGATTGTGTCGAGTGGGCAACTTTATCGCTTCATCACGCCGGCTTTTTTTCACTTCAGCGAAATGCATTTTTTGTTTAACGCGCTGTGGGTGTACCTGATAGGCAGTACGATTGAACTGTATTGGGGATGGCGACGCAGCGCGCTGCTGTTCGTGTTACTCGCCGTAGTGTCGAACACGTTGCAATATATTGTCAGTGGCGAGATCTACTTTGGCGGCCTGTCGGGTGTCGTGTACGGCTACATGGGCTTTATTGGCGTTGCCTATGGTGTGTTCAAGGTGAGGCAGCTCGCTGTCGCCAGTGGCATCTTTTTCTTTGCTGTTCTGAGCCTGGTACTGGGGTTTGCCGGTGTACTGGATTGGATGACAGGGGCTAGAATAGCGCACTGGGCTCACCTCGGAGGCTTTGCGTCCGGGGTCATCGCGGCCTTTCTGTATTTTTCATTTTATCGACCCACGAGATCTATATGACTTCCGATGACAATCAGCCAGACAACAACGAAGCACTATTAAATGCCTTGGACCCTGAGATCATTGAACGATTCAAGCGTGCGATCGAGACAGGTAAATGGCCAGATGGGCGAGCGTTGACGGACGAGCAAAGAAAAACCTGTATGCAGGCCGTTATCCTGTATGAACACGCGAACGTGCCGGAGGATCAGCGTACCGGCTATGTGCCACCGAAGCCGACCGCCTGTGGTGATGACCCCGAACCGTTAACCTGGAAGTAGGAGAACGTGGTGAAAAATAACGAAGCCCCTAAAAAGATTTACCTGAAAGACTATCGCGAACCCAGCTATTGGATAAAAAAAACGACACTGGATGTCCAGATTTACGATGGGCATACGGATGTGACGGCCACCTTACTTCTTGAAAGAAACGCCAACGACGAGAGTCGAAAATTAAGCCTCGATGGGGATAGCCTGGAATTGAGAGGGCTGACGCTGGACGGCAAGAAGTTGGATGACACACAGTACGTTCTCGACGCCGAGCATTTGACTCTGGAAAACCTGTCGGATCAGCACGAGCTGATCATCGAGACGCGTATCTACCCAGAAACGAACACATCGCTCGAGGGCTTATATAAGTCGAGACTCATCTACTGCACGCAATGTGAGGCGGAGGGTTTTCGTAAGATTACCTATTACCTCGATCGCCCGGATGTCATGAGCGAATTTACCACGCGTATTACTGCGGATAAAACGCGCTGCCCGATATTGCTGTCCAACGGGAATAAGATCGATGAAGGGGAGTGCGCCAACGATCGACACTTCGCTGTTTGGCATGATCCACACCTCAAACCTGCCTATTTGTTTGCCTTGGTGGCAGGCGAGCTTTCGCTGCTTGAGGACCGCTTTACCACCTGTTCTGGACGAGACGTCCTGTTGCAAATCTGGGTTGAGGAGAAAGACCTCGATAAATGTGCACACGCCATGGATTCCCTGAAGCGGTCTATGGCCTGGGATGAGCAACGCTACGGTAGAGAATATGACCTAGACATCTTTATGATCGTGGCGGTGGATGATTTTAATATGGGAGCGATGGAAAATAAGGGCTTGAATATTTTCAATACCTCCTGCGTCCTGGCTAAAAAAGAAACGACTACGGACGCTGAGTTCCAGCGTGTCGAAGGGGTGGTGGCGCACGAGTATTTCCACAACTGGAGTGGAAATCGAGTGACCTGTCGCGACTGGTTTCAGTTGAGCCTGAAGGAGGGCTTTACTGTTTTCAGAGACGCGCAGTTTTCAAGCGACATGGGGTCGGCCACAGTCAAACGCGTGGAGGACGTATTACTTTTGCGTGCCGCACAGTTTGCTGAAGACGCCGGGCCAATGGCACATCCTGTTCAACCGGATGCCTTTATAGAGATTTCCAACTTCTACACGCTGACCATTTATGAAAAAGGCGCTGAGGTTGTGCGAATGTTGCACACCCTGCTGGGGGAAACGCTCTTCAGAAAAGGCTCCGATCTCTACTTTGAGCGGCACGACGGGCAAGCGGTAACGATTGATGACTTCGTGCGCGCAATGGAAGAGGTCAGCGGTCGTGACTTGAGTCAGTTCAAGCGCTGGTACAAGCAAGCGGGTACCCCGGAGCTCGAAGTCAGCTCAGAATACATCGAAGCGTCGGAAGAATACGTGCTTCAATTTAAGCAACGCTGTCGCCCGACGGTAGAATGCAAAGAAAAGCAACCCTTTGTGATCCCGGTAGATCTGTCCTTGCTGGGGGACGCGGGGAAACTGCCGTTAAACCTGAAAGACCAGCTCGATCCCGAGCGCAGTGACAACACGCGTATGGTCATTGAATTGACCGAAGCCGAAGAGCGCTTCGTGTTCACTGGCGTGAAAGAACTGCCTGCACCTGCGTTGCTGCGCGGGTTTTCCGCGCCCGTGAAACTGCGTTATCGATACACCGATGAGCAGCTCTTGCGTATTTTGAAACTGGAGGATGACGGTTTTTGCCGCTGGGATGCAGCGCAGCAGTTGATGATTCGAGAGATTGATCGAATTCGAGAGGCGCTCGTCGCGGACCCGTCTCCGGCGATATCGCCAGCATTAGTTGACGCACTCACGGCGGTATTGGCAGATGATTCACTCGACCCGGCTATGGTTAGCTTGATGCTGACGGTGCCGAGTGAAAAATATTTAAATGAACTCGGTGAGCAGGTTGAGGTAGAGGCGACGCACCACGCACGTCAGTTGCTGGAGCGCAAACTCGCGAAAGCCCTGGCCGAGCCATTGCTGCAATGTTATGAACTCATGCGAGCGCGGCAGGCGGCTAAACCTTATAGTGTTGTAGCGGCCGATGTGGCTGAGCGTGCATTGCAAAACACCGCGTTGCACTTATTGTCGATTTTGGGTGATGAAAAGAGTCTTGCGTTAGTACAGCAGCAGTTTGCAGAAGCCGATAATATGACCGATGAGCTCGCTGCCTTCAAAGCGCTTGTGCATAGCACAAGGTCTCGTTTCGACTCTGCTAAGACCGATGCGATTCAGCGCTTCTATACAAAATGGCAAGCTGAAGCATTGGTGGTCAATCACTGGTTCTCTGTGCAAGCATCCAGTCCGGCCCCGGATGTGCTCGAGCAAGTGAAGGCGCTTATGACACACCCGGCATTCGATATGAAAAACCCCAATAAGTTGCGCGCTCTGATCGGGGCTTTCTGCAACAATGTGACAGGCTTTCACAATGCGAATGGCTTGGGCTACGCCTTTCTCGGCGATCGAATTATTGAGTTGAACCGAAGTAACCCGCAAATTGCCGCTCGTTTATTGACACCTCTAACTAAATGGCGGCGTTATGATGAAAAACGCCAAGAAAAAATGAAAGCGCAACTCGAACGCATTCAAAGCGAGCCCAATCTGTCGAAGGATGTATTTGAAGTCGTGAGTAAAAGTTTGGAGCTTTCATGAGTGTGCTCAATCGAAAGGACCAATACGGTTGGCTCAATATCGTATTGCACTGGCTGATTGCGCTTGTGGTGATCGGGTTGTTCGCATCGGGCTTGTGGATAGTCGGGCTGGACTACTACAGTCCCTGGTACAAAACCGGTCCGGATTTGCATCGAAGCTTTGGCGTGCTCGTAGTATTAAGCATGGTGTTACGATTACTGCTGCGTTTTGCCACTCCCACTCCGCAAGCCTTGGGGACCAGGCAGTGGGAACTTCTCTCCGCTAAAGCAGTCCATGTGTTTTTCTATCTTGCCATATTTGCAATGGGCATCAGCGGCTACTTGATTACAACCGCATCGGGGCAGGGTGTGGATGTGTTTGGTGTGGTTACCTTGCCTTCGCTCTATCAGTTTGAAGGCAATATGGAAGACGATGCCGGAGATGTCCACGAGTGGCTCGCCTGGACCATTATTGTCATGGCCTTGCTTCATGCCGGGGCCGCTCTTAAGCACCATTACATAGATCGGGATCAAACGCTGTTGCGTATGTTAGGACTTAACCAAAGGAGTAAATAGTATGAGAAAGCTGGTATTCACGCTGCTTGCAGCAATGTGTCTTTCACCCGCCCTGGTTCAAGCTGATGAGTATGTTGTGGACACCAAGGGTGCTCACGCATTTGTTCAGTTCAGAACCAAGCACTTGGGGTTTAGCTGGTTGTATGGTCAGTTTACACGCTTCGATGGTGAGTTTACCTACGATGAAAAGTCACCTGAAAAAAGCAGCGTGCAGATGACGGTGGATGTTACGAGCTTGGATACTAATCATGGCGAGCGTGACAAGCACTTGCGCACAGATGAATTCCTGAATGTTGGCAAATATGCTTCTGCGACCTTTAAAAGCACGTCGTACCAGCCTACTGGTGAGAATACGGCCAAATTAACGGGCGACTTGACCCTGTTGGGGGTCACTAAGGAAGTGGTTTTTGATGTGGATGTGATTGGTGGTGGGCGTGACCCCTGGGGTGGCTACCGCCAAGGCTTTGAAGCGAGAACGACAATCAGCACGGCGGACTTTAAAATGCAGAAAGCGGCTGGTTTTCCCGAAGTGGAGCTTATTATCTCTATTGAGGGTTGTAAGAAACCCAATACAAACTGTCGCGTAGAGTAATTCAACCCCAACCCTGTAAGCAGGCTAGATTAAAAGCCTGCTGCAGGGTGCTTAATGATCAAAGCGCGTGAATTGCCTTGCTGGCATGCCTGTTCGAGTTTAGCGCGCTCACCCTCGAGTACACTTTGGCTTGCCTCAAAGTTACCTACAACGTGTGTACTTGTCCCGTTATGCAAGGATTCCCACATTAACCACAATGTTTCTTCGTCGCTTCGGCTATGGATGATTCTCAAATTCGTTGTGTTGCCAGAGTGCGCGAGCAGGTCATTTCGATCAAAGTACAGGCCGTTGCCAATCCACGTTAACCAGCGACCTTCCGTCGTCTGACTCAGGTGGGCCAGCATGGGCATTAGCAGCCCCAGTGCGCCAGAGTTTTTCCCTGGTATGACCAGCTCTGAGATCTTGGCGGGCGCGGCGGCAGTTTGAAGATGGCGGGCGGCTAACATCAGTGCACTCCTCGTCGGATGATCCCGACACTCAAGCCTTCTATTGCAAAATTTGCGTCTCGAAGATCGACTTCAATCACATCAAAATCGGGGTTCTCGGGCCAAAGCTCGACGATGGAACGGTTTCGTTCACGCTTATACCGTTTGACGGTGACCTCGTCTTCAATTCTGGCGACAACGATCTGGCCGTTACGGGCCTGATCGGTTTTGTGAACGGCTAGTAGATCGCCGTCGAGGATGCCGGCATCACGCATGCTCATGCCGTGCACGGTGAGCAGGAAGTCTGCTTGAGGGTGAAAGAGGCCGTCGGCAACTTGAATATGATCGTCGATGTTTTCCTGGGCTAAGATTGGGTTGCCCGCAGCGACGCGACCGACAATCGGCAGGCCGGCATGATGGTCATCGGGAAGTCGAATGCCTCGAGACGCTCCCGGAACCATTTCGATTGCTCCTTTACGAGCGAGCGCTTTGAGGTGCTCCTCTGCCGCGTTGGGTGAGCGAAATCCAAAGACCTCGGCAATCTCCGCACGGGTTGGGGGGTAGCCTGTTTCCTCAATGTGCGACTTGATCAGATCGAAAATCTGTTGCTGTCGCGCGGTGAGCTTGACCATGTTCGCCTTCCTTCTGAACCTGTTTGAATATACAGTAAAGTCGAGTATATACAGTATTTCGTACAGTACAAGCGTTTTTTGGTCGAGCGTATCGGGAGTGGACCAGGGAAACCGAGTGACTGGATTCTGAGCGAGAGATGTGAAACAACTGCGTCGCTTCCAAATGAGTCCGCGAGCTCAGGGCCGGAGTCTGGCCCAGGACAGAGCATTGGGCGCGACGAGCCACGCGCCACATTCGTCAGACAACGGTGTGCCAAGGTCTAAAAAAGCTCGTCGTAGCCGGTAAAGTTATCGGGTTCAATAAATTCGAGTGGGTTGCCATAGTTGATCGGCACATCCCCGATGTCATCGGCGGCGGCGATACCGTCGTAGCCCGCATAGACATCTTCAGGCGTGTCCGTTTCAACGACCTTTAACGCGCCCCAGGATTCGATATCAAACTCGCTGATATCCCCATCGTAATACTGCACTTCGATGGTCTTTTGTTTTTCGTCGATCGCGACGATTTCGAATCGTTGCCCGGTTTCTGTATCGCGATACCAGGTGCCAATTGATGGAAAATACGAGGCCATTAGCCACCTCCAATCATGCTATATTGGTGAGCTTTCAGTCCGATTGCCCGACATCCTGACGCAGTCACTCCGTACTTTTACTCGGTTTTCACTCGGGCCAGTAAAGGGGCCCATGCGTCTATCGGTAAGCAATCCAAGCTGAAGCAATTCAGTATGAACACTTTTAAAGCTACCACTGAACGCGAAGGTGTGCACTTTTTGTTCAGCGCGCTGTGGGAACGGCCATTCAACGTGACGCTCTGGGCGATTGGCGTAAGGCTATGAAATAGAAGAAATTTATGCGGAATGTAATAATGTAACATTGATTTTTTACAATAAAAAACAATAATTCATGACGCTCCAATGGAAAAATTATCTAAGCGAGATGCTCAAGATGACATGCGACTGGGGTGAGTAGGGCAAGGAAGGTAAATAATGAGTACAACAAAAGAAAAACAGGGCTATGGCACAACAGGATACTGTCGAGAAAATTTTGCACGCCGCCACCTTGCTCTTTTCAGAGCGAGGCTTTTCGGAAACGTCCCTTCGGACCATCACCGGCATGGCCGAAGTCAATTTGGCTGCCGTCAATTATCATTTCGGTTCTAAAAAAGCATTAATACAGGCGGTCTTCGCCCGTTTTTTGAGGCCGCTTGGCGAAAAAATCGATCTCAGGCTGGATGCGGCGTCGGCGAACGGCCCCGATGTTAGCCTCGATACGGAAACGCTGCTGGAGATGCTCTTCGAGGAAATTCTGGCGGTGACAGAAGAGCTTGGAGAAGACCCGCAGCGGTTTATGCGCCTTCTTGGTTTAGCGTATACGCAAACGCAGGAACATTTGCGTCATTATATTGTCGAGCACTTTGGCGAAACGTATCACCGCTTCATCGCGCTGCTCGAAAAGAGCCTACCGCAACACACGCCGATTCAGTTTTACTGGCGTTTGTACTTCATGATGGGGGCCGCGGTATTTACGCTGTCGAGTTTTGAAGCGATTCGCTCCATCCTCAATGCTGATTATGAGCAGGACACGACAATGGTCGAGGCGATCGATATGATGGTGCCCTCCATGGTAGGACTCTTGAGCAGCCCCGATGACTGATATGCCAAATGGGCCCGTCCTGGCAGATCTCGAAGGCAGTGAGTTAACGTCGCTGGACCGAGATCTCCTCGATCATCCCAAGCTGGGCGGCATCACGCTGTTCAGTCGAAATTACCGTTCTGCAAACCAGCTCGAAGACCTCGTCGCTGCCGTCCGTGAGCGGCGACCCTCGCTGCTTATTGCGGTGGATCACGAGGGCGGTCGGGTGCAGCGTTTCAGAGAAGGCTTTACTCGATTGCCCTGCATGCAGGTGCTCGGGCAATTAGTGGCACGTGAAGGTGAGCAGGCCCTGTCTTTGGTGCGCGACTGTGGTTGGCTGATGGCGTCTGAATTGATCGCGTTTGATATTGATCACAGCTATGCACCGGTTCTGGATTTGGATACCGATCGAAGTAAAGTGATTGGTGATCGCGCTTTCGCCGACGACCCAGACGTGGTTATTGCCCTTGCCTCAGCCTTCATAGACGGCATGCAGAGTGCCGGTATGCAGGCCTGCGGCAAGCACTTTCCCGGCCATGGTGGGGTGGTCGAAGACAGCCACCTCGAGCTGCCAGAGGATCAGCGCAGCTTAGACGAAGTGCTGCAACGTGACGCCTTGCCCTTTGGCGCCTTGAGCGGCAAATTGGGTGCCGTCATGACGGCACATATTCGCTTCCCGAATGTAGACTCGCATGTGGTCAGTTTTTCGTCGCGTTGGATTCGCGAGGTACTGCGCGAGCGTTTAGGCTTCGAAGGGCTTGTCCTGAGCGATGACTTAAGTATGAAGGGCGCGCTGGGTCTTGGTGATTATGGTGTCACCGCCAGAACGGCTCTGGCGGCAGGTTGTGACGCCGTATTGATATGTAACCAGCCCTTGCACGCGCTGGCGATGCTGAATGCACTCGATAAGGCAAATGAAGGTGAGCACGGCGTGCTCGAAGCTCTGCGACATCAGGCGCCCGACATAGGGGTCGATCTAGAGAAGATGCAGCGTGTTCAGTCCGATATTCAAAACCTAACAGAAGGTGCGAAATAGTCCTCATGGATGGTCTGTGGGCGTCGACCCGTAAATTCGTAATCAGTGTGACCGGTGACCAAAACGTTTGGATGCTCGAAGCATTTGTGGTGGTCTTTCTCACCGCGCTCGTTGCACTTATTTTGAGCCGCATACTGAGGCGCCTCGAAGATAAAGCCAACCTCTCTAAAACACTTTGGGATGACGCGCTTATCGGTTCATTGCGTCGCCCGGCGCATTGGGCGGTATGGGTTTTTGGCCTGAGCTCGGCCGCCACCATCGCGGCGCGACATTCCGAGTCCATCATACTTCAGTCTATTGATCATCTGCGTTATTTGGGTGTTATTGGCATCGTAACCTGGTTTTTGATCGGCTTTATTTCTCGCGCCGAGCGAAACTTCATGGACCCAACCTACTGTCAGAAACCCATGGACAGGACCACAGCGGTCGCGATTGGCAAGCTGCTGAGGATTTCCGTGATCATTACCGCAGTGCTGATTGTGTTGCAGTATTTCGATGTGAAGATCTCCGGGATTCTTGCTTTTGGTGGCATCGGGGGTATCGCCGTGGGTTTTGCCGCGAAAGATCTGCTTGCCAATTTTTTCGGTGGCTTGATGATTTATCTCGATCGCCCTTTTGCTGTAGGTGACTGGATCCGTTCGCCAGACAAGAATATTGAGGGTGTTGTCGAAGACATTGGCTGGCGACTTACCCGTATTCGTACCTTTGATAAGCGGCCGTTATATGTTCCGAACAGCACCTTTACCCAGATCGCTGTCGAAAACCCATCGCGGATGACGAACCGGCGCATCTATGAAACGATTGGTGTGCGTTACGATGACGGCGAAAAAGTAGAGGCGATCGTGCGCGATGTGCGCGCCATGCTGGCAGAGCATGAAGAAATCGATTCAAACCTGACGCTGATTGTGAATTTTAATGCGTTCGCGTCGTCATCTCTGGACTTCTTTGTCTATTGCTTCACTAAGACAACCGACTGGGTGCGCTTTCACGAAATTAAGCAGGATGTGTTGCTGCGTATTCTGAACATTGTGGAATCGCACGGCGCCGAGTGTGCCTTTCCTACACGAACACTGCACATACCTGAGCGCATGCATCTCGACGCCGCCGTGTCGGAGCCTGCAAAGGCATGATTGCATTGATCGGGGGCTCCGGGGTGTATTCGCTCGAGCACATGACAACACAGGTGCAAAACGTCGAAACGCAGTGGGGCGAGGTTGCCATTCAAGAGGGGCGTATAGATGGACAGGCTGTGGCGTTTCTGTGTCGGCACGGTGATGGCCATGCGCTACCTCCACATCGCATTCCCTATCGCGCCAATATTGCCGCACTGAAAGCCTGGGGCGCGACGCGTATCCTGGCCACGAATGCGGTAGGGGGCATCCATCCTGCGACCGCACCCGGTCGCTTCATTGTGCCGCACGACCTCATTGACTACACCTGGGGCCGAGAGCACAGTTTCAACGATGATTTCAGCGATCAATTGCAACACATCGAATTTACTGAACCTTTCGATCAAGGGATGCGAGAACGTTTAATTTCGACCTTGAATACGCTGGGGTTGAACCCGGTGACGCAGGCGGTCTATGGCTGTACCCAAGGGCCGCGTTTTGAAACGGCAGCCGAGGTGCGGCGATTGTCCAGGGATGGCTGTGATATTGTGGGTATGACGGCGATGCCTGAAGCGGCACTTGCGCGTGAGGCGGGAATGGAATACGCGTCGTTGTGCTTCAGCGTCAACTGGGCCGCCGGGCTTGGCGACGCGCCATCTCAGCAGGAGATTATGAACCTGCTTAAAGCGATGAGTAGCGAGCTTCAGCGTGGCGTTTCCACGCTGCTCTCCGCTTTGGCTCAGTAACCCTCAGGCAGCGTCACTTCATACGGTGTCACCTTGACGAGAATACCGAGCCTCGGGTGATCGATGTAGTGTAATTCTTCGCTGCGCATTCTACGTTTCTGCTTCAATTGGATGATTTCATTGACGATAAATGGGGCCTGATCGATGCGCTGATAGTCGCTCTCGAAGCCCAGACTGCCATCGTCATCAAAGCTGAAGGTGTCCAGTTGCTGACTTAAAGCGCCACCAATACTGAAATCTGTGCTCAAGCCGTCAAGGTCACTTTGCTCTTCTGGTGTTGGCGTCATGACACCGTCTTGTGTAAGCCGCATGTCCTCCGATACAGGGGGCTCCGGCTCGGGTGCCTGGGGCTGAGGGGGAAGGCTGGGCCAATAGGCTTCCGTGCTTTGACCGTAGTTCGCTTCAAAGCGGCTAAGCCATAGGTTGGCATCGATATGAAGATAACGGTCGACGCTGATTTTCAGGCTGCCTTCGAGGGTATTGTGTTCTCCGAATCGTTCACCGGCATGCACAACCACCGCGCCTGCGTCCTTCGACGCTTCTAGTGGTTGACGCCACCTTTCATGAAACAGCACGGTATAGGCACTGCGGTTGCGCAGGCGTTGTGCGGCATTACTCAGTTCGTGCGCCGAAGACGGTAACAAGAGGAAGGGGGTTTCCATCTCCGGCAGCTCGACGGCCGCGTCTTCAAACAGGCTCGGGGAGGCGCTGACGCTCAGGGCAGGGCTAGGGCCGTTGTTTGGTGCCTCGGGATCCTCTGGTGAGGCCAGCGCTGCCGATGTCAGTGCTTCGCGGGCTTCCCAGGCTTCTTCGGTGAATAGGTGGTGCAGGCGACGGGGGTAGCCGAGATACAGATTGTTCGGCCATTGCTCGACGCTCGCGCTGCGAGTCCGCTCAAAGATGATGACTTCGACCTGGTACCACTTTTCGTATCGGTCATCGAGCGCGGGGGGCGTATTTTGCGCCAGCGTGAACGCTGGAGCGAGACCGAGTGCGATAGTGGTCAGAATCATTCTTGCGTGGGTGTAGAGCATTAATGGGCTGTCCTGAGGTGGTCCAGTAGGCTGTGAACAAATTTGAGTCGCGCGTCCGCGTCCTCACTTTCCTGCGTGAATTGTAACTGGTTCGCGCCGGCAAGTTTGTAGATCTGTGGCTTATTTTGGACAAGTTTTACCAGCGCCAGTGGGTCTACACGAGTTTCATTGCTGAACTCGAGCTTACCACCGTGTGCCCCCGCTTCAATCTTTGCAATGCCCAGTTCGCGTGCCTGGTTGCGCAGCCGCGTCAGCCGGAAGAGGTTCTTTAACGGATCGGGCAACATGCCAAAGCGGTCAATCATTTCTACCTGCAGCTGCTCTAGCTCATCATCGCTGTCCGAGGAGGTCAGGCGCTTGTAAAGCGACAGACGTACACTGACGTCCGGCAGGTAGTCATCCGGGATTAGGGCGGGGATGCGCAGGTTCACTTCAGTCTGCACCGACAGAGGCGTCTCGAGGTCGAGGGTCTCGCCTTTTTTAATGGCGTTGACCGCGCGGTCCAGCATGTCCATATAAAGCGTGAATCCAATGGTCTGCAATTGTCCGCTTTGCTCATCGCCGAGGAGTTCACCTGCGCCGCGTATCTCAAGGTCATGCGAGGCCAGCGTGAAGCCGGCACCAAGATCCTGAGCCTCTTCAATGGCTTCAAGCCGTTTCACGGCATCCGCAGTCAGGTTGCGTTTGTTCGGGCAGAGCAAGTACGCATAAGCCTGGTGGTGAGAAC
The DNA here is from genome assembly GCA_003265435.1 of Cellvibrionaceae bacterium AOL6. GTDB lineage: Bacteria > Pseudomonadota > Gammaproteobacteria > Pseudomonadales > Cellvibrionaceae > Agaribacterium. The sequence goes on along the minus strand of NOXC01000008.1, from coordinate 144,455 downwards.
GTCCAACGCGACCGCGAAGCTGATGCAGTTGTGCGAGCCCGAATTTATCGGCGCGATCAATGATGATGGTGTTCGCCGATGGCACGTCAATGCCTGTTTCGATAATGGTGGTGCAGACCAGAATATTAAACCGCTTGTGATAAAAGTCTGACATCACCGCTTCGAGTTCGCGCTCGCGCATTTGGCCGTGCCCTATGCGGATTCGCGCCTCCGGCACCAGCGCCTGAAGATCCGCAGCGGTTTTCTCGATACTCTTGACCTCGTTGTGCAGGTAGTAAAGCTGGCCGCCGCGCATGATTTCGCGGAGTATCGCTTCCTTGATCAAATTGTTGTCGTGTTCGCGCACGAAGGTCTTTACGGACAGTCGGCGCGCGGGTGGCGTGGCGATGATGGACAAGTCGCGAATGCCTGACATGGCCATATTCAAGGTACGGGGTATCGGGGTGGCGGTGAGGTTGAGGATGTCGACCTCGGCACGTATCGACTTTAAGGCCTCTTTCTGTCTGACGCCAAAACGATGTTCCTCATCGATGATGACCAGGCCGAGGTTGGCGAACTGCACGTCGCCCATGATGAGCTTGTGCGTGCCGATAATGATGTCGGTTTTTCCGTTCTCAACGTCTTTGAGTATGGCATTCGACTCTTTGCCTGTCTTAAAGCGGGAGATGACCTGTATGTTGACCGGCCAATTCGCGAAACGGTCTTTAAAGTTTTCAAAATGCTGCTGTGCGAGCAGGGTTGTCGGCGCGAGTACCGCAATTTGTTTGCTGTTTTGTACCGCGATAAAGGCCGCGCGCATGGCGACTTCTGTTTTACCAAAACCGACATCGCCGCAGACCAGCCTGTCCATAGGCTGAGGGGAGAGCATATCCGCACGCACGGCGGCAATGGCCGCGCTTTGATCGGGCGTTTCCTCGAAGGGGAAGTCGGCTGAAAAACGCTCGTAGGCGTCTTTTTCGAGACTGTGGGAATAGCCTTGGCGCGCTTTTCGTTCAGCGTAGATATGCAAGAGCTCAGCCGCGACATCGCGTATTTTCTCCGCTGCTTTCTGCTTCGCTTTTTGCCATTGTTCGCTGCCGAGGCGATGCAAGGGCGCCATGCTTTCTTCGGCGCCAGAATAGCGGCTGATCAAGTGCAAATTGGCGACAGGCACATACAGCGTGGCGTCATTGGCGTATTTCAGGACAAGAAATTCTTCGGATTGGCCGTCGTGTTCGATATTTTGCAAGCCGCAGTAGCGACCCACGCCATGCTCAATATGCACGACAGGTGCGCCAATTTTCAGTTCGCTGAGGTTTTTGACGATGGCGTCTTGTTCGTCGCCGCCTTTTTTCCTGCGGCGCGCTTGCTGCACACGCTCGCCGAAAAGCTGCGCTTCGCTCAAGATAAGAATGTGCTCGCTCGGGCAGTAAATGCTTTCGGCGATGTTGGCCACGGTCACCGCATGGCTGTCTTTGCTCTCGAGGAAGGCGCGGATCGAGTTCGCCTGTACCGGTTTTACCCCGATTTTGTCGAGCTGCTCTTTCAATACCTCTCGGCGCCCCTCGGACTCGGCACAGAACAACACGCGGTGTGTACTTTCAGCAAGGTAGTGCTCTAACCGGTGCAAAGGGTTTTGTGCGCGGCTGTCGATGGTGACGAGCGGAGGCGTCGCGAGGTCGAAGAGGTGTTCGCCACTTTTGCCCAGAGCGGACGCGGTCTCACGGATCACCACTCGGGATTTGGGCTTCAATTTTTCGTAGAGCTCGTTGACCGGCAGAAAGACCCGCTCGGGCGGAAGGATGGGCCTGATGACGTCGCCCTGTCGGCTTTCGTGCCGGCTGTGAATTTCACGCCAGTAATCTTCGATGGCCTGATCGACACCGTCGAAGCTGAATACCACGCTTTCCTCCGGCAAGTAGTCCGGTAAGGTAGAAAGTTGCTCGAAGAACAGGGCGCTGAAATACTCAATGCCAGCAGGTGGAATGCCTGCGCTGACATCCTGGTAGACCGGGCAATTTCGATGGTCCACTGAAAAGCTTGCATGCCAGTTGTCGCGAAATCGTGCGATGGCGGCGGCGTCGAGCGGGCACTCGCGCCCGGGAAGCAGCGCAATGTTGTCGACTTTGGTCACGCTGCGCTGGCTTTCCGGGTCAAATTCGCGCAGGCTCTCTACGTCGTCGTCGAAGAATTCGATCCGGTAGGCGCGATCACTGCCCATTGGGAAAATATCGATCAGCGAGCCGCGCACACAAAACTCACCATGCTGGTACACTGTGTCGACTCTTTGATATCCCGCGTTGACCAGACGGTGACAAAATCGTTCGTGTTCGAGCTTCTGCCCCGTTTCGACCATGAGCGATTTGGCTTGTAGGTATTCTGTTGGTACCACGCGCTGCAGTAGCGTTTGCGCGGCGACAACCACGCAGACGTGGTCACCAAACGTGAGCTCGTAGAGGCAGCGCAGGCGATCCGATACGATGTCCTGGTGTGGTGAGAAGCTGTCATACGGCAGGGTTTCCCAGTCTGGAAACATCTGCAAATTGATCGCAGTGGGGCTTTCGCGCAACTGGAGCTGGAGATCTTCCATCAGTCTTTCCGCCTGAGCGACACTGGCTGTGACGATCAAAGCACTGCTGTCCGATTGCTCGAAGTGGCGCGCAATAGACAGTGCGGCCGCGGACAGATTCAAGCCATTCCAGTAATGCCTGAGGCCTGGGGGCGGGGCGGTTGGCGGGGTGAGGACTTTTTGCATTCTACAGCTTCGCTTCTCGGTAAGAGGGCGCAATTGTAGCGGCGATTGCGACACAGTGCCAAAGGGGGCTGAGCAGGTTCTCAGGTCGAGCGTGGCACCAAATTTTATTCCTTGGCTCGGCTGGCGTTAAAGAGCGAGCATCCCTATAATGTGCGCGGTTTTTCCGCCTGAAACGGCGAAAATTCAGCAGTTCGTCTAATATTAAGCCGTTGTGCTGATTAAATGCACAGAAGCGATGGAAGCGTGCTTCGAAAACGGCAAATAAGGCATGCATCGGAGGCATCTTTGGTTAGCGTCAGTCTGCCCGCCTACGCCCGGCTAGGGGACGATCCTAATCCAAGATTCTTTCATTTTTAAATAAAACTTAGGCTGAGACGTATGATTAAGATCCGTCGAGGATTGGACTTGCCTATCTCGGGTGTGCCTGCGCAGACCATCGAGAATGGGCCTTCAGTTCGTTCTGTCGCCGTAATTGGATATGACTATCATGGCATGAAGCCCACCATGGAGGTTCAGGTGGGTGATAAGGTCAAGTTGGGTCAGCTCCTGTTTACGGACAAAAAGACAGAGGGAGTCAAATACACTTCACCCGCATCGGGTACGGTCGCTGCCATTAACCGCGGCGAGCGTCGTGTCTTTCAGTCGGTGGTGATCGATGTGGAAGGTGACGAGGCTGAGACCTTCGCCAGCTATTCTGCAGAGGCTATCCCGACGCTCGAGCGCGACGCAGTGGTCAGCAACCTCGTGGATTCTGGGTTGTGGACTGCGATTCGCACTCGTCCGTTCAGTAAAGTGCCTGCAGTGGGCACCACGCCTGAAAATATCTTTGTCTCCATCCTGGATACCAACCCTCTCGCGGCTGACCCTGAAGTGGTCATCGCTGAAGCGCCCGAGGCGTTCGCGCTGGGCCTGCAGGTGTTACAGCGATTGACCGACGGCAAAGTGTTCGTCGGACACAAGCAAGGCTCTAACGTGGCGCTCCCAGAGGGTGTTCAGGGGCAAGTCTTCGGTGGTGTGCATCCGGCGGGCAATGTGGGCACGCACATTCATTTTCTGGCCCCTGTTTCCGCTACGCGTGTGGCGTGGACGGTGGGCTACCAAGATGTGATCGCGTTTGGTCGCCTGTTTGAGACAGGTCAGATTGATACCTCTCGAGTAGTGGCGCTCGGCGGTCCTCAAGTGGCCAATCCGCGTTTGTTGCGTACGCGCGTAGGCGCGAACCTTCAAGAGCTCTGCGCGGGCGAACTTCAGGGCGACGACAATCGCATTGTCTCCGGTTCGGTGTTTGGCGGACGCCATGCACGTGGCGCGGTGGATTTTCTAGGTCGGTATCACAATCAGGTATCGGTTCTGGCCGAAGGTCGTGAGCGACCCTTTTTGCACTACTTCACGGTGGGAGCGAATCGCTTCTCCGCGTTGCCCATTTATATTTCGCATTTCTTCTCGCAAAAACGCTTTCAGTTCACCACGTCGACCAACGGCAGTGAGCGCGCAATGGTACCGATCGGTGCCTATGAGCGTGTGATGCCACTGGACGTACTGCCGACGCAATTATTGCGTTCGTTAATCGTGGGTGATACCGAAACCGCACAGCAACTGGGTTGCCTCGAGTTGGATGAAGAAGACCTGGCCTTGTGTACCTTTGTGTGCCCGGGCAAATATGAATACGGTCCGATTCTCCGCGACAACCTGACGATGATCGAGAAGGAGGGCTAAGCGTGAAATTCCTTAGAAACGCGTTTGATAAAATGGAGCCCGCTTTCCATAAAGGCGGTCGCTTCGAAAAGTGGTATGCGCTGTATGAAGCGATCGACACGGGTCTCTTCCAGCCGAACAGTACCGCTCGTACTACAGCACATGTGCGTGATGGCATCGACCTGAAGCGCATTATGATTACGGTTTGGGCATGTACCTTCCCAGCGATGTTCTTCGGGATGTACAACCTCGGCTTTCAGTCCAACACCATTCTTGCCGAAATGGGTGCCACCGGCATTGAAGGCTGGCGTGGATGCATCATTGCGTTCCTGGCGGGTCACGATCCTGCAAGCTGGTGGGATAACCTGGTCTATGGTGCGGTGTTCTTCCTACCCATCTATATGACCGTTTTCATCGTAGGGGGTTTCTGGGAAGTCCTATTCGCGATGAAACGGGGCCATGAGGTGAATGAAGGCTTCTTCGTCACTTCCGTACTGTTCGCATTGTCGTGTCCGCCAAGCTTACCGCTCTGGCAGGCCGCTCTGGGGATTAGCTTTGGTGTGGTGATCGGTAAAGAAGTCTTTGGCGGAACCGGCAAAAACTTCCTGAACCCCGCACTGACGGGCCGTGCATTCCTGTTCTTTGCTTATCCGGCCTACATGTCGGGTGATGCGGTATGGACTGGTGTAGACGGCTACACAGGCGCAACCGCGCTGTCTGTTGCAGCGCAGCAAGGTATGGAGCAACTGCGTGAGCAGATGACTTGGATGGATGCCTTTATCGGTAACATGCACGGCTCGATTGGTGAGGTGTCGACACTCGCTATTCTGATCGGCGGGATTGTGTTGATGGCAATGGGCATTGCCAGCACACGTATTATCCTCGGTGTGGTCATCGGCGCGACGCTGACTGCGCTGCTCTACGGTGCCGTAGGTGATGGTACGTCCAATCCGATGTTTGACATGCCGTTTTACTGGCACTTCGTGATTGGTGGTTTTGCCTTTGGTGCGATCTTCATGGCCACGGACCCTGTGTCCGCGTCGATGACGAATGCCGGTAAGTGGTGGTTCGGTGGGCTGATCGGCTTCATGGTCATCACGATCCGCGTCGTCAACCCGGCCTTCCCTGAGGGCATGATGCTGGCAATTCTGTTCGCCAATATTTTCGCGCCATTGATTGACCATTTTGTCGTGAAATCCAATATCAAGCGGAGGTTGGCACGTGGCTAATAACGATACGATTCAGAAAACCGTTACGGTTACTTTGCTCCTGTGTATCGCCTGCTCGATCGTTGTGTCCGCTTCTGCGGTACTGCTGCGACCCGCTCAGGTGGCCAACAAGCAGCTCGACTTCAACAAAAACATCCTGGCCGCAGCGGGCGAGTACAAAGAGGGTGTGCCTGTCTCGAAGCAGTTCTCGCAAGTCGATGTCCGCATTGTGGACCTGCGCACGGGCCAGTTTACTGACGAGTTCGACCCAGACACCTTTGATCAGCGCAGCGCCTCGAAAGATCCTCAACTTTCTGAGTCACTCAGTAAAGATGAAGACATTGCTTCAATCAAACGCCGTGAAGACTACGCCGAGATTTACCTGTTCAAAGACGAGCAGGGCAACCTGAGCAAGGTTGTGTTGCCGATCCGTGGGTATGGGCTCTGGTCCACCCTCTATGGCTTTTTAGCACTTGAGAGCGACCTGCAAACCATCGTCGGGATCAGCTACTACGAGCACGGTGAGACGCCTGGGCTCGGTGGTGAAGTGGACAACCCCGAATGGCGAGCGCATTGGCCGGGCAAGCAGTTGTACGACGCTTCTGGCAAAGTTGCACTCGAAGTCATCAAAGGGCAGGTCTACCCCGGAACACCCGATGCTGAGTACAAGATCGATGGGCTTTCCGGTGCGACGCTGACCACGAAGGGTATCGACAATATGATTCACTTCTGGCTGGGTGAGCAGGGTTACGGTGAATTTATCCAAAATTTGAAAGCGGGAGATGCATGATATGAAAGCGAAAGAGCTCCTCTTTAAACCGGTACTGGACAATAACCCGATTGCGCTGCAGATCCTCGGGATCTGTTCGGCCCTGGCGGTAACGACCAGTCTCAAGGTGACCCTTGTGATGTGTGTGGCGCTGACCTCGGTGACCGCATTTTCAAACTTGTTCGTGTCTCTGATTCGCGCGCACATACCCAACAACATCCGCATCATTTGCCAAATGACTGTTATCGCGTCATTGGTGATCGTAGTGGATCAAGTGTTGAAAGCGGTGGCTTACGACATCAGCAAACAGCTGTCGGTGTTCGTGGGCTTGATCATCACGAACTGTATCGTGATGGGTCGTGCCGAAGCGTTTGCGATGAAAAACCCTCCGATCCCCAGCTTCCTTGACGGTGTGGGTAATGGTTTGGGCTACAGTGCGTTGCTGATAGTACTCGCGGTTCTGCGTGAACTCTTTGGTTCCGGTAAGTTGCTGGGCTATCAAGTCATGCCGGATGCCTATATTACGAACGGTATGATGTTGATTGCTCCGAGTGCATTCTTCCTGATTGGTCTACTAATTTGGGCGCTGCGTGCGTACAAGCCAGAGCAGGTTGAAGAGCCTGACTTCAAGATCAAGCCCAATACCAAACCTCAGGAGGCCGTGTAAATGGAAGGCTTAATTAGTATTTTTGTTGAGGCGGTGTTCATCAAGAACATGGCGCTCGCGTTCTTCCTGGGGATGTGTACCTTTTTGGCGATCTCCAAAAAAATTGACGCCGCTTTCGGCTTGGGTATCGCGGTCATTGTTGTACTTGGCGTCACGGTACCTGTGAACAACCTGCTCTATACCTATCTCTTAAAAGATGGCGCACTCGCGTGGGCGGGCTTGCCTGAAGTGGATCTTAGCTTCCTGGGTTTGATCTGCTACATCGGTGTCATCGCGGCACTCGTGCAGATTATGGAAATGGTGCTCGATAAGTACTTCCCTGCGCTGTACAACGCGCTGGGCGTTTTTCTGCCATTGATTACCGTGAACTGCGCGATCCTTGGTGGGGCGCTTTTCATGGTGCAGCGCGAGTACAATCTCACGGAAAGTGTCGCCTTCGCAACAGGTTCTGGTGTGGGTTGGGCACTTGCGATCACTGCCTTGGCCGGAATTCGTGAAAAGCTGAAGTACAGTGACATTCCCGCCGGCCTGCAGGGGCTGGGCATTACCTTCATCACCGTTGGACTGATGTCGCTTGGCTTCCAGTCTTTCGGCGGTATCAGCCTGTAAGTACGAGGGAAACGAGATCATGTTTGAGATTATTTTAGGTGTAGTCATGTTCACGGTCGTCGTGCTTGTGCTCGTGGCTGTGATCCTCAGCGCGCGCTCCAAGCTGGTTAACAGCGGCGACGTGTCAATTGAAATTAACGGTGAAAAAACCATTACCGTCCCGGCTGGCGGCAAGCTTATGCAAACGCTCGCCTCGGCGGATCTGTTCCTGCCTTCGGCCTGCGGTGGTGGTGGTAGTTGTTTGCAATGTAAATGTGTCGTCAACGAAGGTGGCGGCTCAATGTTGCCTACCGAGAAGGGTGCGTTTAACAACCGTGAAGCGAAAGAAGGGTGGCGTTTAAGTTGTCAGGTGCCAGTCAAGCAAAATATGAAGGTGGAAGTACCAGAAGAGGTCTTCGGCGTGAAACAGTGGGAGTGCACTGTTGAGTCGAACCCGAACGTGGCCACATTTATTAAAGAGCTGACCCTGCGTTTGCCTGAAGGCGAGAATGTTGACTTCCGCGCAGGTGGTTACGTGCAGCTTGAAGCGCCTCCGCATCACGTCAAATACAGCGACTTCCTCGTTGAAGAGGAATACCGAGGTGACTGGGAGCGTTTTGGTTTCTTCAAGCTCGAGTCGAAAGTGACAGAGCCGGTCATTCGCGCGTATTCCATGGCGAATTACCCTGAAGAAAAGGGTATTGTGAAATTCAATATTCGAATTGCGACGCCACCGCCTCGCTCAGAGGGTATCCCTCCTGGTCAAATGTCGTCTTATGTTTTCAACTTGAAGCCAGGCGACAAGATCACCGTGTTTGGGCCTTTCGGTGAGTTCTTCGCGAAAGAAACCGAAGCCGAAATGGTCTTCATTGGTGGTGGTGCAGGCATGGCGCCCATGCGCTCGCATATTTTCGATCAGCTCAAGCGATTGAACAGCAAGCGTAAAATGTCGTTCTGGTACGGTGCACGCTCTCTGCGTGAGCTGTTCTATCAAGACGAGTACGACATGCTGGCCGATGAAAACGACAATTTCGAATGGCATATCGCTTTGTCCGATCCGCAGCCGGAAGACAACTGGACGGGGAAAACAGGGTTTATCCATAATGTATTGTATGAAAACTATCTGAAGGATCACCCAGCGCCAGAAGATTGTGAGTACTACATGTGTGGGCCCCCAATGATGAACGCTGCCGTGATCAAGATGCTCAAAGACCTCGGTGTCGAGGACGAGAACATCATGCTCGATGACTTTGGTGGCTGATTTGGCAATGCGTTTTCTCAATATGGAACACGCCAAAAAAGGGCTGGTAGGATTACTGGCCCTTTTTTGTTTGTTCGCGTTAAGCGCCTGTGAGCGCGAGCCGGCAGCGATCCAAATGGAACTGTCCGGGCCGACCATGGGTACGCACTATCACGTAAAGCTGATTCCTAAGGTATCGCTCGTTGAGCAGGACGTGCAGGCTGTAGTCGATGAGGAGCTGCGGCAGATAAACCAAAGTATGTCGACTTACATTCCTGACTCCGAGCTCTCGCAATTTAATCGACACGAGGTCGGTTCATGGATGAGCGTCAGTGATCGGCTGTGTGCGCTACTCGCGCAATCGTTCGACATATACACGCTTTCAGAGCGACGTTTTGATCCGACCATAGGGCCGCTCGTAAACCTTTGGGGTTTCGGTCCCGAAGCGCGTGAGGGGCTGCCCTCGCAGGAAGAGCTCGAAGCTGCCAAAGCGCGCGTGGATTTTGCGCAGGTTGAAATCGATTGTGATGCTTCCCGTATTCGACGACTTGCGGATGTGTATGTTGATCTTTCCGCTACCGCAAAGGGCTATGCGGCCGATGCAGTAGGGGAACGGCTCGCCGCACTGGGGGTCGAAAATTACATGGTAGAAGTCGGAGGTGAGATTGCGGTAAGTGGACTCAATCGTCAGCGTGCTAAGTGGAGAATTGCCGTGGAAAAGCCGTCGCTCGCACAAACAGGTGCGGTTGAAGTACTCGCGGTGTCTAACGTGTCGATTGCCACTTCAGGTGAGTACCGAAATTACTATGAGGTCGATGGTAAGCGCGTTTCTCACACGATTGACCCCGTGACGGGCGCGCCTATTACGCATACACTGGCCTCTGTGACCGTGATACATGAAGAGGGCGCAGCCGCAGATGCCTGGGCCACGGCGCTGAACGTGCTCGGCCCGGAGCGCGGCTGGGCGCTTGCTGACACACTCGAACTTTCTGCTTACTTTATCATCAAGAATGGCGAGGGCTACGATGTGAAAGCCACGTCGGCATTCGAAACCTACAGGGTGAAACCATGACTACATTTTTACTCGCATTTGGTGTTCTGTTACTCATCGTGATTGCCATGTCGGTTGGTGTGCTCCTTGGGCGCAAGCCGATTAAGGGATCCTGTGGCGGGATGAGCGCATTGGGCATGGAAACCGAATGCGATATTTGTGGCGGGGAGAAATCTCGTTGTGAAAAAGAACAGAAAAAAGCGGCGGATGCATCATCTGGCGCAGAGTTTTACGACGCAAACTCGAAAACGCGATAAGTTCAATCGCTAGTGTAGCGCCTACACCACCAGAGGAGGGAAGGGGAGTACTATGGCTTCTAAATTTGATGTACTGATTATCGGGGCCGGTCCGGCTGGAGAAGCGGCGGCACTCGCTGCGGCAAAGCGGGATTTGAGGGTCGCGGTGGTCGATAACGGCAATCTTCTTGGTGGCAACTGTACACACAAGGGGACGATCCCCTCAAAGTCATTGCGTGCCGCGGTGAAGCAAGCCATACAGCTACGTACACGCCCTTTGTATCGCACTTTAGGTGCGTCAATTAACATTTCCTATCCGCAATTATTAGCGGCCGCTTCTCTCGTGATACCGAAGCAGGTCGAGCTGCATTCTGAGTACTTGACCAAGAATCGCGTCACCGTGATCAATGGAACGGCAAGTTTCGTAAACAAAAATGAAGTGCTTATCGAAGGGGTTCATAACTTCAAAGAAACCCTGACGGCGGATAACATCATCATTGCGACCGGGTCTCGCCCTTACCAACCGGACAGTGTCGATTTTAATCACCCGCGTATCTATGACAGCGATTCCATCCTCGACATGCAGCATACGCCGCGCACGATGATTATTTACGGTGCGGGAGTTATCGGCTGTGAATACGCGTCGATTTTCCACGGTCTTGGCTTGAAGGTAGATTTGATTAATTCTCGTGACCGCCTGCTTGAATTTCTCGATGACGAAATATCGGATGCTTTGAGTTATCACTTGCGTGAGAACGGCGTCATGGTGCGACACGGTGAAGCCTTCGAGAGTTGTGAGGCGAATGATCACGGCGTGACCTTGAATTTGAAAAGCGGAAAGCGCATCAAAGCGGATGCGTTACTCTGGAGTAATGGTCGAACGGGGAATACCGATACCTTAAATTTACAGTCCGTGGGCTTGGAAGCGAACCATCGAGGCCAGATCAAAGTCGATGAGCACTATCGAACCGAAGTGCCGAATATTTATGCGGCGGGCGATGTGATTGGTTGGCCGAGCCTGGCCAGCGCATCGTATGATCAAGGTCGCTCGGTTATCGATGTGATTACAGGGCGGGAAGCACGCTTTATTCGCGATGCCCCGACAGGCATCTATACGCTTCCTGAGATCAGTTCCGTCGGTAAAACCGAGACGGAGCTCACCGAAGCGCGCGTGCCGTATGAAGTGGGAAGGGCGTTCTTTAAGGATACCGCGCGAGGACAAATCAGCGGGGAAGATGAGGGGATGCTAAAAATTCTGTTTCACGTGGATACCAAGGAAATACTGGGTATACATTGTTTTGGTGCAGAGGCCTCGGAAATTATCCACATTGGACAGGCGATCATGTCGCAACCAGGTGCGGCCAATACGGTGGAGTACTTCATCAATACGACGTTCAACTATCCGACGATGGCAGAGGCCTACCGGGTGGCTGCCCTGAACGGAATAAATCGTATTAATCGAAACAGCTACAGTGGGGCGTGATGCCCCACTTCGGTGTCGGTACGAGCGCGCTTAAACGACGACGACCGAGTTCTCTACACCGACTTCAGATGGGACGTATTTGTCTGCATCGTAGTCGTTTTCCCAGCGCTCACCATCCAGTACATAGCGGTATTGGTATTCAGCACCGGCATCGAGATCCAGAGTGGTGGCCAAGCAGCCATTCTTCTGCTTTTTCAGCTGAGTTTCCTCGTAGTTCCAGTCATTGAACTCGCCGGCAAGAAAGATTTTTTTGGCTTCCTTCGTCAGCGGTTCAGGTGCGATAAATTTGACCTTACACACGGGTTTGGTTTTCAGGTATTTTTTCTCAACACTCATATTGCTGCTCCTAACTAGCTGTCAAATTGATCAGGCAGATTCCATACCACTATGCGCGAGTATAGGCGGAATTTATGCACTGCGTGTGAAATTGGATTACAGTTTGGTGAAATCCTACGCCAATATTTACCGTATGCATTTTCTCGTGAGCATTAGAATAGGTCGCGATAAAACCCCTCGATGGGAATGTGTATGCCGTTGCGATAGCGCTGTATATCATTGAGCACCATGGGGCTGCGATGCTCTGCGATACAGGCTTTAAGCTCCTCTGCTGACATCCACAGCGTATCGACTATCTCACTATCGCGTTCACGTTCATCGTCGAAACCAAGAGGCCGGCCGATGAAGGAGTGGCGGAAATAGGTGTTGCCATTGGGCGCGTGATATTGACTGACGCCGAGGCCATGCGTGATTTCTATGGACCAGCAGGTTTCTTCGAGGGTCTCTCTCACGGCGGCCTCGACCAGAGACTCTCCCTTTTCGACATGGCCGGCGGGTTGATTGATCACGAGTGAGCCTTCGCTCCATTCTTTGACCATCAGAAAACGTCCCTCATGCACTACGACACAGGCGACGGTAAGACGGGCGTTCCACATGGGTTGATCTCCCGGTAAAGCGCTAGGTGTTGGCTCTATTCTACGCACAGCACTGGTGCGTTGACCAGCCTCTTTGCGGCAGCACAGCGCAGGGTGGTCGATTAGCTGACTTCACGCTAGAAAGGTTGCTATAATCCGCGCCGCCTGGAATGTAAATTTCCGACAATTCCCATCCAATGAAGCAGGACCACAAAGCGCACAACGCTTGGCGGGTTGCCTGCGTCATTGCCCGACCAATGATTAGGACTTGCTATGACTAAAGAGAGAATCATTTATACCGAAACTGACGAAGCGCCTGCGCTGGCGACCTATTCCTTCCTGCCCATCGTGCAAGCCTTTGCGAAAGCCGCGGGAGTGGAGGTCGAAACACGGGACATCTCTCTCTCTGGTCGTATCATCGCCAATTTTTCTGACCGTCTGCCCGAATCTCAACAACTGGGCGACGCTTTGGCCGAGCTGGGTGAGCTGGCAAAAACCCCGGAAGCCAATATCATCAAGCTGCCGAATATCAGTGCGTCGGTCCCCCAGTTGAAGGCGGCGATCAAAGAACTGCAAGCACAGGGCTATGCACTGCCAGACTACCCGGAAGAGCCTTCTAACGATGATGAGCGCGATATCAAGGCGCGCTATGATCGTGTCAAGGGCAGTGCGGTTAACCCCGTGTTGCGTGAGGGCAACTCAGACCGACGTGCCCCTGGTGCGGTGAAGCAATACGCGCGCAGCAACCCCCATTCGATGGGCGCTTGGAGCGCAGATTCTAAGTCTCATGTAGCGAGCATGTCTGAAGGCGATTTCTACGGTTCAGAAGCGTCTGTCACCCTCGAAGCGGCCACCACGGTACGCATTGAGCTGGAGAGCGCCAGCGGCGAGAAAAGTGTACTGAAGGACGGTCTTGCGCTGCAGTCGGGCGAAATTATCGATGCAGCGGTGATGAGCAAAGCCGCGCTGGTTGCGTTTCTTGCCGAGCAGGTTGAAAGTGCGAAAGCGGAAGACGTGCTGTTCTCGTTGCACATGAAAGCGACGATGATGAAGGTGTCTGATCCGATTATTTTTGGCCACATGGTGTCCGTCTATTACAAAGAGGTCTTCGCGAAGTACGAGAGCGAGTTGAAGTCCCTCGGGGTTGATGTGCGCAACGGCTTTGGCGATCTGGAAGCAAAAATTGCCGCCTTGCCTGAAGAATTGAAAGCGCAGATTAGCGCAGACATCAAAGCGGTTTACGAAAGCCAGCCACCTCTGGCGATGGTGAATTCTGACAAGGGCATCACCAACCTCCACGTACCCAGTGACATCATTATCGATGCGTCTATGCCGGCGATGATTCGATCCTCCGGTCAAATGTGGGGACCAGACGGCAAGCCGAAAGACACCAAAGCTGTCATCCCTGACCGCAGCTACTCTGGCGTATATCAGGAAACTATCAATTTCTGTAAAGAACACGGAGCGCTGGACCCCACCACCATGGGTACGGTACCCAACGTGGGGCTGATGGCTCAGAAAGCCGAAGAATACGGCTCGCACGACAAGACATTTGAAATAGCCGAAGCCGGTACTGTCCGCGTGATTGATGCGCAGGGCAGCGTGCTGCTTGAGCACGCGGTGGCAGAGGGCGATATCTGGCGTATGTGTCAGGTCAAAGACGCGCCCGTTCAGGATTGGGTCAAACTGGCAGTGAATCGCGCGCGCGCAAGCAGCACACCGGCCGTTTTTTGGCTCGACGCAAACCGTGCTCACGACGCGGAGTTGATTAAGAAGGTCAATACCTACCTGAAAGACCATGATACTGACGGGCTGGATATTCGCATCATGGCACCGACTGAAGCGACGCGTTTCAGCCTGGAGCGCATCCGCGAAGGCAAGGACACCATCTCAGTAACAGGGAACGTGCTGCGAGACTACCTGACAGACCTGTTCCCGATCCTCGAGCTGGGTACCAGTGCGAAGATGCTGTCAATCGTACCGCTGATGAATGGTGGTGGTTTGTTTGAGACCGGTGCGGGCGGTTCTGCACCCAAGCACGTGGAGCAGTTGCTCGACGAAAACCACCTGCGCTGGGATTCCCTCGGTGAGTTTCTTGCGCTTGCGGTATCGTTCGAGCATCTTGCTGAGAAATTCGGCAACGATAAAGCTGCAGTGCTTGCGACAACACTGGATGCCGCGACGGAAAAATACCTGCTGAACAATAAATCTCCCTCCCGTAAAGTAGGGGAGCTCGACAATCGCGGCAGTCATTTCTATGTCGCTATGTACTGGGCCAAGGCGCTTGCGGAGCAGAGTCAGGATGCCGCTTTGCAGTCCGCTTTTACTGCGCTGGCGAAAGAGCTCGAGGAGAAAGAGTCTGTCATCGTGGAAGAGCTGAACTCGGTGCAGGGGCAGGCGACCGATATTGGCGGCTACTATCGACCCGATCCAGCCAAGGCGGCCGCGGTCATGCGTCCGAGCGCCACTTTGAACGCGGCAATCAGTACGCTGTAGTCAACGGATATAAACCGCAACAGTATGGCGTTCTACGAGAGCGCCGACCCAAAAGCCGCCTGCATCAGGCGGCTTTTTTGTTTCTGCCTCGCCTTAAGAGCGTCAGGCGTAGTGTTCGTGTTCGGCGTAGTGCTCTTCGCGCTCTTCCGCGCTGTGAGCGTGCTGAGTAGATGGGGTGTCTGCTTTTGCTGGCGCATCGCCACCAGAAGCCGAGATAACCCGGATGTGCTTGGCGTGGCCGCCCTTGTCGGTGTCAGAGACTTCGAAGCTCACGCTTTGGCCCGCCTTCAGGGTTTTGTAGCCTTCCATTTCGATGGAGGAGTAATGCGCGAATAAATCATCTCCGCCGCCTTCAGGCAGAATAAAACCGAAACCTTTGGCGTTATTGAACCATTTGACTGTTCCAGTGGGCATGGTGATTTCCTTGACCTATTGGTTGAGCTTGGCTTTAATAGGTGCATTCCTTCGACAGAGTGAACTCTGAATTGGATGCATCGCGAGTCTCGGACTCCGCCAGGCATTATTATTATTGCGTCGGTGTTAAGTATTCCGACAAACGACTTTTTAACCAAGCCGTAGGTCAATGTCAAGACATGGTTGGTTAAAATGTGGCCAGCCTCTCTAACTCTAACAATCCCAGATGGCTTTCGCAGCGTATATAAAACTGCAACAAGTTGAAGAATTTGTGGTCGAATAGCTGTGCTATTCGATTGGAGGTCAGGGGTCCTGATTCGAGGCTTTTTCTGGTAGAAAAGGTCGATTTATCAGTATCTTGCGTACGGTTTTTGTGGTGCAGTATGAAGTTCGCTCTAGTCTATTTTCTTAGCCTAACAGCCAAAAATTCGGATAAAATCCTCTTCTAGAATTTTTGGGAACAACGGTAATGTAATGCGAACTTCGGTTTTTTCTCAGCTAACATTAAGTAGTGACGATGATTCAGCTGACTTCGGTGGTCACACCGTAATTCAGGAGCAAAAACCGTCACTAAAGAGACCACCACTTTATAAGGTGGTCTTGTTAAATGATGATTACACCCCAATGGAGTTTGTGGTGGAGATCTTGGAGCATTTCTTCGGGATGGATCGTGAAAAGGCGACCCGAGTGATGCTGATGGTTCATACTCAGGGCAAAGGTGTGTGTGGGGTATTCTCCCGAGACGTCGCAGAGACGAAAGCGGCGCAGGTGAACGAATACTCCCGGCAGAATGAGCACCCGCTTCTGTGCGAGATTGAACCCTCTGATGACGAATGATGATGACAGCAGCAGGTGTGAGCGCTTATGTTGAGTAAAGAGCTTGAAGCAACCTTGAATTCCGCGTTTAAAGGGGCGCGTGCGAAGCGTCATGAATATATGACGGTGGAGCATTTGTTGTTAGCGCTGGTCGATAACGAATCAGCCGCAGGCGTACTCAAAGCATGCGGCTTGGATCTTTCCCTCTTGCGTCGAGACTTGTCCGAGTTTGTGGACTCGACGACGCCTCTGATCCCCGAGAATGACTACGAGCGGGAAACGCAACCCACCTTGGGCTTTCAACGCGTACTGCAGCGAGCCGTCTTCCACGTGCAGTCTTCGGGCAAAACCGAAGTCACCGGTGCGAACGTTCTCGTAGCGATCTACAGTGAGCAGGAAAGCCAAGCGGTGTACTACCTCAAGAAGCAAGACGTCGCTCGAATCGATGTGGTGAATTACATCACGCACGGGATTTCGAAGGTCTCCGGCTCGCATGAGCACGGTGATCACGGTGCGTCAGAACAGCATGACGAGGAGATGGGCACAGGCGGCGGTGAAGCGCAACAGAATCCCTTGGAGAACTACTCAACAAATCTGAATGAGTTGGCCTTACTGGGCCGAATCGACCCTCTGGTAGGGCGCGATGAAGAGCTGGAGCGGGTTGTGCAGGTGCTGGCGCGCCGTCGCAAGAACAACCCCTTACTCGTCGGTGAAAGTGGAGTGGGTAAAACGGCGATCGCTGAGGGCCTGGCGAAGAAGATTGTTGATGGTGAAGTGCCTGAGATTCTCGACGACGCCGTGGTCTATTCCCTGGATCTGGGCTCGCTGCTGGCAGGAACCAAGTACCGTGGCGATTTCGAGAAGCGGTTTAAGGGCCTGCTGGCAGAATTGAAAAAGCAGCCACAAGCCGTGCTGTTTATCGATGAAATTCACACGATCATTGGCGCAGGCGCCGCTTCGGGTGGGGTGATGGATGCCTCCAACCTTTTGAAGCCTCTTCTGACCAGCGGTGAGCTCAGATGCATCGGTTCGACAACATTCCAGGAGTACCGAGGCATTTTCGATAAAGACCGCGCGCTGTCACGACGCTTCCAGAAAATCGATGTGAACGAACCGTCAGTCGATGAGACCTACCAGATTCTCAGAGGGCTGAAGACGCGTTTCGAAAAACACCACAACCTCAAATATACAGATACCGCATTGAGAGCTGCGGCAGAACTGGCTGAGAAATACATCAGCGATCGTTTTATGCCAGACAAGGCCATTGATGTCATTGATGAGGCTGGTGCGTATCAGCGCCTGAAGCCCGAGCACAAGCGCAAGAAGCAGATCGGTGTCCGAGACATTGAAGAAGTGGTATCGAAAATTGCCAGAGTGCCGGCGAAAACCGTTAATTCTGATGATAAGCAGCTGCTTTCGAAGCTGGACGAAACCTTGAAGCTGACAGTCTTTGGTCAGGACAGTGCGATCGATGCGATCAGCGCCTGCATCAAGTTGAATCGTGCCGGTTTGACCGCGCACGATAAGCCGATCGGGTCCTTCCTGTTTGCCGGCCCAACCGGGGTGGGCAAGACGGAGCTGTGTAAGCAATTGGCGAACGCCATGGGCGTAAATCTCGTGCGATTTGATATGTCTGAGTACATGGAGCGTCATACCGTGTCTCGACTGATCGGTGCCCCTCCAGGCTACGTTGGCTTTGACCAGGGTGGTCTCCTGACTGAGGCGGTGACCAAGCAGCCGCACTGCGTGTTGCTGCTCGATGAAATCGAGAAAGCGCATCCGGATGTGTTCAACTTGCTGCTGCAGGTGATGGATCACGGTAAGCTGACCGACAACAACGGTCGTTCTGCAGATTTTCGAAATGTCGTGTTGATTATGACCACGAACGCCGGTGCAGAGCAGATGAGTCGAGCTTCAATAGGCTTTACTCGTCAGGATCACAGCACCGACGGGATGGAGATGATCAAGCGCTCGTTCACGCCTGAATTCCGCAATCGCCTCGACACCATTGTGCAATTTGGCGCGCTGAGTCTGGAGGTCATCAAAACGGTGGTCGACAAGTTCCTGATGGAATTGCAGACCCAGCTTGATGATAAGCGCGTATCACTGGAAGTATCGGATGAAGCGCGTGAGTGGCTTGCGATCAATGGGTACGACGAGAAGATGGGTGCTCGGCCAATGGCGCGTATCATTCAGGAGAAAATCAAAAAGCCTCTGGCCGAGTTGGTCCTGTTCGGATCGCTTGGTGAGCGCGGTGGCTCGGTGCGTATCGATGTTGAAGACGGACAGCTTGTGATCGAAGAGGAAGAGCTGGCGGTATCCTGACGGAGCGTGAGCACCGTTTTTCCAACAAAAAGGGCCGACAATATGCGGCCCTTTTTTTATGGGGTGTGGCGTACGGGAATTGTCGCCAGAGTCAACAGGGGGGCGCTGCTCCGTAACCTGTTAGCGGGCGCGATAGGTGATGCGACCCTTGCTCAGATCGTAAGGTGTCATTTCGACTTTGACTTTATCGCCGGTCAAAATTCGAATGTAGTTTTTGCGCATCTTGCCTGAAATGTGCGCGACGATCACGTGACCGTTCTCAAGTTTGACCCTGAACGTCGTGTTAGGCAGTGTGTCGATGACCTCGCCTTCGAGTTCAAAGTTGTCTTCTTTTGCCATTCAGCAGTTACCTCAAATTCTTCTGCTCGCTAATGAAGGCGGCAATTCTGCCTGAATTGGATGCGTATGCCAAGGCGAAATCTTGATCAATGTACGAAGCTTGGGGGTTTTAGGCGCAATTTTGAGGTAATCGGCGATTACTCGTGAAATGTACGCCACTGGTTCCCCGTGAAGAGCTGGTAGGGGCGGTAGTCTTGCTTGTAACGCATCTTGCGGCAATCGGCGATCCAGTAACCTAAATAGAGGAACGGAAGGCCTAGCTCGCGTGCCCAATGTATCTGATACAGGATATTGAACACGCCGAGACTGCGTTGTTCCTCAGCGGGCTCAAAAAAGCTGTACATCGCGGACAGCCCGTTTCGCAGTACATCGCACACCGCGACCGAAACAAGTGTTCCGTCCGGGTCACGCATGGCGATATAGCGTGTAACACCCCATTCGCTGCTGAGAAAACCGTCGTATTGCTCACGACTGGCCGGATGCATATCGCCGTCGCTGTGACGTTCGTTGATATAGCGTTCGTAGAGAGCGTAATACTCATCCCCATCGATGCGGTCGACAAGCTGGATTTTGAGTGACTGGTTTTTCTTCAGGCAGCGCTTCTGGCTGCGATTTGGGAAAAATTCATCCACGATGATGCGGTAGGGGATGCACGCCTGGCAGTGGGCGCAATGGGGCCGGTAAATATGATCGCCACTGCGGCGAAAGCCAAATTCCGACAGAACGCTATAGAGACCGGCATCGATGTTCTGGCCCGGGTCGATAAATACATTACTGGCTTGTTGCGCAGGGAGATAGCCACACGAATGCTCTGCGGTTTGAAAGAAACGCAACTCGCTAAGATCCGTCACTGCCGTATTCTCCGAGACTCCACGCATAACGCCAATCCTTAGTGTGGACTGTCGTGCGCCCGGCGGCAAGCCTTTGTTCGAACTCATCGCGGGGTATTTCGTAGGCGCCCAATGACGCGAGGTGCTCGGTGTACACTTGGCAGTCGATAAGGGCGTAGCCCCATGCCGTAAGTTGAGCGCACAGTGAGCCGAAGGCCAATTTGGATGCGCCGCTGCGATGGGAAAACATCGACTCGCCGAAGAACACCTTCCCCAAGCTGACGCCATAGAGCCCGCCTACCAGTCGATCGCCTTCCCAGGCTTCAACGGAGTGGGCGTGGCCAGCATGGTGGAGGGTGGTGTACGCGCTCAGCATGGCTTCGTTGATCCAGGTGCCGCTTTGCCCAGCGCGAGGCGCATTGGCACACTCGCGCATGACCTGAGTGAAACTCGTGTCGACGGTAATGCGATATTGCTGTTTGCGAGCGAGTTTGCGCAGCGAGCGGTGCCAGAGAAAGTCCTCGGGCTGCAGGATCATACGAGGGGAGGGCGACCACCATAAGATAGGTTGGCCCTCGCTGTACCAAGGAAAAATGCCTTTGCTATAGGCCGCAATCAGCGTGTCTGTTTGCAGGTTGCCGCCAACGGCCAGCAGGCCGTTGGGGTCTTGAAGTGCGTTTTTCGTGCTCGGAAACACGGGGGTATGCGCATCCAATACGCTCAGCGAACACATATACCCTTGCGTGTTATTGGTCGAGGAATTTCTCGGCATCCAGCGCTGCCATGCAGCCGGATCCCGCCGAGGTGACCGCCTGGCGGTAGATGTGGTCGGCCACATCGCCAGCGGCGAAGACGCCGGGCACGCTGGTGGCGGTCGCGTTGCCTTCCAATCCGCTTTTGACGATGATGTAGCCGTTGTGCATTTCCAGTTGACCCTGGAATAGGTCGGTATTGGGTTTGTGGCCAATCGCAATAAAGACGCCGCTGAGGTCCACATCACGCGTACCGTCATCCACTGTGGATTTGATGCGCACGCCTGTCACACCGCTATCATCGCCGAGGACTTCTTCGAGCGTGTGATTCCACAGAATGGTCACGTTGCCGTTTTCAGCCTTTTCGAAAAGGCGTTCCTGCAGGATTTTCTCAGATCGCAATGTGTCGCGGCGGTGAATCAAGTACACCTCGCTTGCGATGTTGCTGAGGTAAAGCGCTTCTTCAACGGCGGTGTTACCCCCACCGACAACCGCTACTTTCTGGTCGCGGTAGAAAAATCCGTCGCAGGTGGCGCACGCACTGACACCTTTACCCTGGAAAGCTTCTTCAGACGGCAGGCCGAGGTATTGCGCTGAGGCGCCGGTACAAATGATCAATGCATCACAGGTATAGGTCTCGTTGCCATTCAGCGTAAAAGGGCGCTTGCTCAGGTCGCAGGACTCGATGTGGTCAAAGATGATCTCGGTATTAAAACGCTCAGCGTGCTGTTGCATTTGTACCATGAGGTCTGGGCCCTGTAGGTCGGGCGCGCCTGCTGGCCAGTTTTCAACCTCTGTCGTGGTCGTGAGCTGGCCGCCTTGCTGCATGCCTGTTATGACAACCGGGTTGAGGTTGGCGCGTGCGGCATAGATGGCTGCGGTATACCCCGCAGGGCCGGAACCGAGAATAATCAGGGGATGATGCTTAACTTCGCTCATGCGTACTATCCTGTCTGTGTTAAATATGGGTGTCACCCGTGTCGCTGCTGGATGCTAGCGCAAGCGCAGAGCCGAAGCTACTTGCGCGTGACTATCCTGGCCATAGACAGAGGCTATTTGGCTCAATATTCCTGAGCGCTTTGTGGTTCAGTTTGTTCGACCGTCGTCGTTAGGCTGTCCTGCGCGACGGCTTCACTGCTGCTATGGGCTCTACCGGCTTTTGCGCATTGGTTTCGACCGGCGCGTTTCGCTTCGTAAAGCGCTTCGTCGGCACGATGCAGCCAGTCCCTCGCGGCTTCTGCATTCTGATAGTCCGCGACACCGAGTGAGACGGTGAGTCCAAGCTCGTCATTGACGCTCGAATGTTCAATGATTTTGCGCAAGCGTTCTGCAAAGTCAAATGCGGCCGCGAGGTCGAGATTTAAAGGCGCGATGACAAATTCTTCGCCGCCAATGCGATACAGTTTCTCATCATGATGTAGTTGCGTGTGTACCAGCGTCACAATTTTCGCAAGTGCCTTATCGCCCGCGACATGACCGTGCTGATCGTTCACGCGCTTGAAATGGTCGAGGTCGAATATGATCAACGAGGCGTGTTGGTGCGGGTCGGTTTTCAGCGTGTCGAACGTGTCGAGGAAGAGCTCAAAGGCGCGCCGGTTGTTTACGCCCGTCAGCGGATCTTTGAGTGTTAGCTTTTCAAGTTCACGCTTTTGAATGCTATTGCGCACGGCAAACACGATGGTGAACACGTTGGTTGCAAACAGAGAGACGAGAAACGCGCCTTGCTCCGCGCCTTTTAAGCTCTTGAGGGTCAGCAGGTAAATTGCGGTCATGCCCGCGAAATTGATGACGATCGCTTTGGGGGCGGAGACAAGATAATAGATGCCAACGGTGGCAGGGAAGCTCCAGACGATTTGCCCGGGGCCTTTCAGGGCCACGGTGAACACTTCTGTCGCGAGAAACAGCAGCGCCAGGAGCCACGAGGCGGTTTCGGTGCGGCGAGTTTTGTAAACGTATGCGAACATACACAGCATCGCGCTCACACTAAATGTGTCGAGCACGGCAATGCCCCAATCCTGGGTGGCGATGCGGTGCACAGCAAAGGGCAGCATGCCGATGCTGGCCGCCAGACTCAGGGCCAATATGACGTATTCTTTCGCGCTGCGTTCGAACTTGAGGTGTGGGTTCATGTCCTTGATGGGTCTGTGACCCTGCGCATTCCTGTTTGATGACCGCGAAGTGTAGAATATGACAGCAAGGATTGGTAGGAAAACGCCGGATGGAACCTCAATAAATTTTGATATTTCGCACGTAAATCCCTAAAAAATAAGCTAAAATGTCCGCTTTCCGCATCGTGTCAATACTTTGGTTGGCGCCTGCAGCCCCTGAACTGATAGAGAACCGATTCCAAGCTCTATGGCCGATGAAATAAAATCCCGAAAGCCCGCTCAAGATGGCGACTCCGCCATTGTGTCTTTCGGTACCCGAATTTTGCGCGAAGGCACCCTGATCGGTCTGATCACCCTGTGCGCCTACTTGACCCTGGCGTTGATGACCTACAGCGAATCGGACCCTGGCTGGTCGCGTACGGGCACTGGTGCCGCAATTGAAAATGCAGCCGGGCCCGCGGGCGCCTGGATTGCCGATGTCTTTCTCTCTCTATTTGGGACCTTGGCCTTTTTCTTTCCCCTCCTGCTCGCCTATCAAATCTGGCTGCAGCTGAAGGATAGGGCGCATTGGCGAATTGATGCTCTGGTTGTGGCGGTGCGCAGTGTGGGGCTGTTGCTCGTGATGCTCAGTGCCTGTGGCATGGTCAGCCTGCAAAGCGACCCCGACGCCAGCAATCTCCCGTTCTCGGCAGGCGGTTACCTCGGCCTGCATACCGCGACTGCTGTGGACTCCAGTTTCGGTTACATCGGCGGTCAGCTCATCTTATTGGCGACGCTGCTGTTTGGACTGACGATATTCATCGAGATTTCATGGTTTGCGGTGATGGATTTTCTCGGTGCACTGGTACTGAATATCAGTGCCAAGATGCGCCAACGTATGGAGCGCTGGCGGCGGCAAAAGGCTGAAAAACAGCAGGTGCGCGCTGCGGTTGAGCAGCGACGGGAAACCGCGCGCGAAGCGAAGAAAAAGACGCAGAGCCGAAAACCGCCCGCGATTGCTCCGCAGCGAAAAGAGCCTCGGATCAGCCCCAGAGCGGCGGCCGAAAAACAGCAGCAGTTGTTTGATGATGCCCCCGTTGAAGGTACCTTGCCGCCAATAGGTTTGCTCGAACCTGCCGATCCGGCGCAGAAAAAGGGGTATTCGGAAGAGTCGCTTGAAGCGATGTCGCGTTTGCTGGAGCTGAAGTTGAAAGACTTTGGGGTCACGGTGGAGGTCGTCGGCGTATTGCCCGGGCCGGTAGTGACACGTTTCGAGTTGCAGCCAGCGCCGGGCGTCAAAGCGTCCCGTATTACTAACCTCTCATCGGATCTCGCGCGTTCATTGGCGGTGAGCAGCGTGCGCGTAGTGGAAGTGATTCAGGGTAAATCCGTTGTCGGTATTGAAATTCCTAATCAGGACCGGGAAATCGTTCGCCTCAGTGAAGTGATTGCGAGCGAGGAATACGAGAAGTCCAAGTCGCCGTTGAGTCTGGCTTTGGGGCACGACATTTCCGGTTTGCCGGTAATTGCGGATCTCGCCAAAATGCCGCACTTGCTGGTCGCGGGAACGACCGGTTCCGGTAAGTCGGTCGGTGTGAATTCCATGTTGGTGTCGATGCTGTACAAAGCCTCCCCAGAAGAAGTGCGCCTGATGCTCGTCGATCCCAAGATGTTGGAATTGTCGGTGTATGAGGGCATTCCTCATTTGCTGTGTCCTGTGATCACCGATATGAAAGAGGCGGCCACCGGTCTGCGCTGGTGCGTCGGCGAAATGGAACGCCGCTACAAGCTGATGGCGGCGATGGGTGTGCGCAACATTGCCGGCTATAACAAAAAAATTCGCGATGCTGCCAAAGCCGGGGAAAAGATCCCGGACCCCTTGTATCGGCCCGAAGACGAAGGTGTGTCGGGAGTCGAAGGGTTTGAGATACCCACGCTGGATACCTTGCCCTTTATCGTGGTCGTGATTGATGAATTTGCCGATATGATGATGATCGTCGGCAAAAAAGTGGAACAGCTGATCGCGCGTATTGCCCAGAAAGCCCGTGCTGCGGGCATCCATCTCGTGCTTGCGACTCAACGCCCGTCTGTGGATGTGATTACGGGGCTGATTAAGGCGAACGTGCCCACCCGCATGGCTTTCCAGGTTTCGTCAAAAATCGATTCGCGCACGATCCTGGATCAGGGTGGCGCGGAGCAATTGCTCGGCCACGGTGACATGCTGTTTCTACCCCCGGGCACGGCCCATACGATTCGGGTGCACGGTGCCTTCATCGATGATCACGAAGTGCATAAAGTGGTGGCGGATTGGAAAAAACGGGGTGAACCCAATTACCTCGATGAAATATTCAGTGAAAGTGTCGACAGTATTCCTGTGCCCGGTTTTAGCACGGGCGATGAAGGCGAGGGCGGCGATTCAGAGAGTGACCCGCTCTATGACGAAGCGGTGGCATTTGTGACCGAAACACGTAAAGCGAGCATCTCCTCAGTGCAGCGAAAACTGCGCATTGGCTACAATCGCGCGGCGCGTCTCATTGAACAGATGGAAGTGTCTGGGGTCGTATCTGAAATGGGCGGCAATGGAAACCGCGAAGTACTGGCGCCGCCACCCCCTAAACATTGATGCAGAGGAAGTGATGATCAAAAAGATCAGCGTAATTTTAACGTTTCTGGTGAGCCAGGCGGTGTGGGCTGACGTCCCGTCATCCGTACCGATACAGAGTGATGCTACCCAATCGCAGGTCAGCGCAGAGCTCTATGAGCGTCTCTCGGATCTCAAAGCGCTAGACGCGCGTTTTGTGCAGGTACTGCGGGATCATGAAGGATACGCGACGCCGGCAGTAGAGGGGCGTATGAGACTGGAGCGACCGTCGCGACTGCACTGGGAAACCTTCGATCCGCAAGCGCAGCTTGTCGTTAGTGATGGTGAAACACTTTGGGTCTATGACCCAGACCTTGAGCAGGTCAGTGTGTATTCCCAGCGTGAGGCGATGTCTGGCCCAATGACGTTGCTGGCTCAGTCACAGCAGGACCTAGAGCGACGCTTTGACATACAGCGCCGGGTAAACGGTGAGGAAACGCACTATGTGCTCGAGCCAAAGCATCCGGCAGAGCAGGATTTTACGCTGTTAACCTTTGCTTATGACGAAGCTGGAACGCTGACCCAAATCGTGATGGAAGATCGCCTTAAGCAGAGCACGACCTTAAGTTTAAGCGAGGTCGAGGTGAACCCGAATTTCAGTGATGCGTTATTTCGCTTTGTGATTCCTGAAGGCGTTGACGTGGTGCACGGTGAGTGACCTGTTTGAATCGATTGATATGCATGCGCCGTTGGCGGCGCGCATGCGGCCTCGGCAGCTCAGTGAATACGTCGGGCAATCGCATCTCATCGGGCCGGGGCGCCCCCTGCGAAAGCTGCTGGAGGCCAAGCAACTTCATAGCATGCTGCTCTGGGGGCCGCCTGGGGTAGGGAAAACCACTTTCGCGCGTTTACTGAGCCGCGAGTTGGATGTCGAATTTATCGCGATCAGCGCCGTACTCAGTGGTGTAAAAGAGCTGCGACAGGCGGTGGACAAGGCGCGAAGCCACTTTCAGCAAGGCGGTCGGCGCACGCTGCTCTTCGTCGACGAAGTGCACCGCTTCAATAAGGCCCAGCAGGACGCGTTTCTTCCCTATGTAGAGGA
Source organism: Cellvibrionaceae bacterium AOL6 (assembly GCA_003265435.1). Lineage (GTDB taxonomy): Bacteria > Pseudomonadota > Gammaproteobacteria > Pseudomonadales > Cellvibrionaceae > Agaribacterium. The sequence continues at coordinate 118,131 of NOXC01000008.1, read as the reverse complement.
GGGGACCTTTACCTTTGTTGGCGCGACCACCGAAAACCCCTCGTTTGAAATTAATAACGCCCTCTTGAGCCGATGTCGTGTGTATGTGTTAAAAGGGCTCGCTGAAGAAGAGCTGCTCGACGTCCTCCGTTCAGCCCTTTTGGATGAGGCGCGTGGCTTGGGTGAGAGAGCGCTCGTCGCTGACGAAGAGGCCTTGCGTGCGATTGCGCAAAGTGCCAATGGCGATGCCAGAAAAGCCCTGAACACCTTGGAAATTTCCGCGGACTTATTGGAAGACGAGTCCACCTTGACCTTGGCGCTGGTCGCCGAAGCCCTCTCTCGTGATGTGCGTCATTTCGACAAGGGCGGCGACTTGTTTTACGAACAGATTTCTGCGCTGCACAAGTCCGTGCGCGGGTCCGACCCCGATGCGGCGTTGTATTGGATGATGCGCATGTTGGATGGGGGCTGCGACCCGCTCTATGTTGCCCGGAGATTGGTTCGCATCGCCTCCGAAGACGTGGGCAATGCGGATCCAAGGGCTTTGACGCTGTGTCTGAATGCCTGGGATGCACAGGAGCGTTTGGGCTCTCCGGAAGGGGAGCTTACGCTCGCTCAGGCCGTGCTGTACCTTGCGGCAGCGCCCAAGAGTAATGCTGTGTATAATGCCTTCAAACTCGCTGCCGCCGACATAAAAAGCCAACCTTCTTACGAGGTGCCGGTGCATTTGCGCAACGCGCCGACACGCCTGATGAAAGAGCTCGGTTATGGTCGGGCCTATCGTTATGCTCATGATGAACCCGATGCGTTTGCGGCTGGCGAGTACTATTTCCCTGACGAAATGAACGAACCCCGCTACTACGAACCGGTGGCCCGGGGTCTGGAAATTAAGATCGCAGAGAAGTTGAGTCTATTGCGAGAAAAGAATCGGCAAGCCAGAGGCGAGGATTGATGATGCAGCTGCTTGCGGTGGCTCTGGGTGGTGCCCTCGGGGCAGTAGCACGCTATAGCTTGGCTTTGGCGTTTATGCCCACGACGCAGCGCTTCCCGTTCGCGACTTTTTTGGCCAACGGTCTCGGTTGTTTCGCGATGGGTTTAGCCTACGTGCTTATTGTGGAGCGGGGCGTCATGCCCGATAGCTGGCGCCTGTTTATTATGACGGGTGCGTTGGGGGCATTGACCACCTTTTCCACGTTTTCTCTGGAAGCGGTCTCCCTAATGTATGAGGGGTTGTGGAAGCTTGCGTTATGGTATGTCGTGGCCACTTTAGCCACCTGTCTGGGTGGGCTGGCCCTCGGGATGTTAGCCGCGCGAGCACTCTAATATTTTTTTGACTTTGGATAAGAAACACTATGCTTGACCTTAAACTCATTCGCAGCGACCTGGCCGGAGTAGCAGCCAATTTGAAACAGCGAGGGTTTGAACTGGATACGGCCAGCTTTGAAGCGCTCGAACAAAAACGGAAGTCCTTGCAGACCCGCGCTGAAACCCTTCAGGCGGAGCGCAACAGTCGATCCAAAAATATTGGCAAAGCGAAGGCCGCAGGTGAAGATATTCAGCCTCTGCTTGCCGAAGTGGAGCAAATGAAACATGCGTTGAGCGAAGCCGAAGCTGAACTTAAGGGCGTGCAACATGAATTGGATGCACTGCTATCCGGGATTCCAAACTTGCTCGCGGATGAGGTGCCCGAAGGCCGGGATGAAGAAGACAACGTCGAAGTCAGCACCTGGGGAAGCCCGCGCGAATTTGATTTTGAGCCGCAAGATCACGTCGATCTGGGTGCGGGCCTGCAGGGGCTCGATTTTGAGACCGCCACCAAAATCAGTGGATCTCGTTTTGCTGTGATGCGTGGTGATATCGCGCGCCTGCATCGTGCGTTGATCCAATACATGTTGGACAAGCACACAAACGCGCACCAGTACACCGAGGTGAACGTACCGTATATTGTGAACTCTGAATCCTTGTTCGGTACGGGCCAGTTACCGAAGTTTGCAGAGGATTTGTTCAAGCTTGAGGATGAACGCGATTTCTATTTGATTCCGACGGCGGAAGTCCCCGTCACCAATATGCTGCGTAATGAAATTGTCGACGCAAACCAATTGCCCTTGAAATTTACGGCGCATACGCCGTGTTTTCGTTCAGAAGCGGGCAGCTACGGCCGCGATACACGCGGTATGATTCGGCAGCACCAATTTGAAAAAGTTGAACTGGTGCAGTTTGTGACGCCAGAAGAAAGCGATGCGGCACTCGAAGCGCTGACAGGACATGCGGAAGCTGTGCTTCAAGGTTTGGATTTGCCTTATCGCAAAGTCATTTTGTGCGCCGGTGATGTCGGCTTTTCCGCGAGAAAAACCTACGATTTGGAAGTCTGGATTCCTTCTCAAAGCAAATACCGTGAGATTTCCTCTTGCAGTAACTTTGGCGATTTTCAGGCTCGTCGTATGAAAGCGCGCTTCCGCTCTGCCGAGACGGGTAAGCCGGAGTTTTTGCACACCTTAAACGGTTCCGGGCTCGCCATAGGCCGCACACTCGTTGCGGTTTTGGAAAACTTTCAGCAGGCTGATGGTAGCGTACTGGTGCCAGAGGCATTGCAACCCTACATGGGCGGTAAGGCCGTGATGTTGGCACCCTAAATGGAATATTTCCCGCTTTTTTTTAAGCTGACCGACCAGCCTGTTCTTGTTGTTGGCGGTGGTGAGATTGCCACCCGCAAGGCGAGATTGCTGGCTCGGGCGGGTGCCGTCATCGACGTCGTCGCACCCCAAGTCGATGCAGAGCTACAGACCTTGGTCAGTGCGCAGGGCGGTCAGGTGTTTCTGCACGAGTTTGTCGAAACGCTCGTAGAGCGCCGTTACGTTTTGGTTGTGAGTGCAACCGACGATACCGAAACCAACCAACAGGTGTCTGAGTTGTGTCAGCGTCTGCGCGTGCCTGTCAACGTCGTCGATAGCCCTGACCTGTGCTCCGTGATTACGCCGGCCATTGTCGATCGCAGCCCATTGGTGGTGGCCGTCAGCAGCGGCGGGGAAGCCCCGGTTCTGGCGCGCCGTGTAAAAACGTTGATTGAGACGCTATTGCCCAGCGCTTACGGGCAACTGGCTCAGTTGGCCAGTCGTTTTCGTGATCGCGTGAAAGCGCGCTTTACCGATATGGAGTTGCGCCGCCGATTCTGGGAGGCCACTCTGAACGGTGAGGTCGCAGAAAAAGCACTGGCAGGCAACCTAGACGATGCTGAGCACTTGCTTGAAACCAAGTTGCGCGAGGGCGACGTGGACACCAGTGGTGAGGTGTATCTAGTGGGTGCCGGCCCTGGTGACCCCGACCTGCTCACGTTCAAGGCCTTACGCCTGATGCAGAAAGCAGAAGTGGTGCTCTATGACAGGCTGGTGACCGAGCCGATTATGGATCTGGTCAGGAAAGATGCGGAACGGATTTACGTCGGTAAACAACGCGCCGACCACGCCGTTCCACAGCAGACGATCAATACCATGCTGCTAGAACTCGCGCAGCAGGGTAAACGTGTCTTGAGACTGAAAGGCGGCGACCCCTTTATTTTCGGTCGCGGCGCAGAAGAAATTGAACTCCTGGCCGAGCACGGCATTCCATTTCAGGTGGTTCCGGGGATCACCGCGGCTTCAGGGTGCGCCTCTTATGCTGGTATTCCGCTTACCCATCGAGACCACAGTCAGAGCGTGCGTTTTATTACAGGGCACGTAAAAGACGGCGTACTGGATTTCCGGTGGGGCGAATTTGTAGAAGACAGCCAAACACTGGTGTTCTATATGGGGCTTACCGGTTTACCACAGATTTGTGCTCAGTTGATTGCCCATGGTAAATCCCCGGATACACCTGCTGCGTTGATCGAGCGGGGCACACAACCGCAGCAACGTGTGCACACAGGCACCTTGGCCACGTTAGAGACGATCGTCGCGCAGGAGTCTGTGACGCCGCCTACGTTGTTGGTCATTGGTGGTGTCGTGGCCTTGCAATCTCGTTTAAGCTGGTTCAAAACGTAAAAGGCTAAACAGTGCGCAACTTCGGCCGATATACTGTAAACAGGGCCGTCGCATGTGCGTTTCCGCTTCCAATGCGGGCATTGCGCGGTTGATCCGAGAACGTTTCCCTTTGCCTGCTACCCATGCGGCAGGCCGAAACCCGATTGCGAGGTGACAGATTCGACATGGTCGACACCGTCAAGCCAACCAGCGCGCCTCTTGGCGCTCGCAACCTGCCTTATCGGCGGCAGAATTCGCCCGCGCAGGTTGAGCCGCATCGTGATGACAAGTACAGTCCCGGCTCCGTCCGCGTGCGAGAGCGTCGAAAGGGTGGCGATCGGCGCAGACAAAGCCCGACACCCCTGCATCCGAAATATGAGATGCGTCGCAGTCCAGGCCGTCGTGCCGATGACCATCCACATTCCCGAGTAGAAACTCGCGCCTAAAGACGCTCGTTGCTCCAGCGGGCGCATCTTTCCCCAGCCTTTGCACTTCCTCGCGTACAATGTAAGTTTAACGACAAATGTTGTGAAATTGGATTAGGGAAACATTATGAGTTTTGACTACGACCTGCTCGTAATCGGCGCAGGGTCTGGTGGAGTAAGAGCTAGTCGTATCGCCGCGGGCTTGGGGGCGCGTGTCGCCATCGCTGAAGAACGCCAGCTTGGCGGCACTTGTGTCAATGTCGGCTGTGTACCCAAAAAAATGTATGTGTATGCCTCTGAGTATTCCGAACACTTTCGTGGCAGCACGGGCTTCGGTTGGGAGGCGGGCGACGTGCCGGCTTTTGATTGGCGTGTTTTGCGGGACAACAAGTCGGAAGAGATCCTGCGCCTGAACGGCGTTTACGCCCGCATCCTGGAAAGCGCTGGTGTCGAGCTCCTGCAGGGCTTTGCGCGCTTTGTCGATGCGCATACAGTCGAAATAGACGGTAAATCCTATACCGCTGAGCGTATATTGATTGCAACGGGTGGCTGGCCGAGAGTGCCTGACATTGAAGGCGGCGACCTGGTGCTTACCTCAAACGAGGTGTTCGATCTGGACACGCTGCCGCGTCGGGTCATGGTGCAGGGTGGTGGCTATATTGCGGTGGAGTTCGCGGGCATCTTCAACGGCCTGGGTTGTGAAACAGAACTCGTGTACCGAGGCCCTTTAATCCTGCGTGGCTTTGACGGTGAGGTGCGGCAATTTATCCGAGAGCAAATGGCGGCCAAGGGTGTCACCATGAGCATGAATCTGGACATCGAATCGATACAAAAGCGCACCGATGGCGCGCTCGATGTTCGACTCAGCGATGGATCAGTGCGCACTGTGGATGCGGTGTTCAGTGCAATCGGTCGCGAACCTAAGGTCTCCGGCTTGGGTTTAGAGCGTGCGGGCGTTGAGTTGGATGCGCGGGGTTATATTAAAGTCGATGACGGTTTTCAAACCAGCACGACGAATATTTTTGCGCTCGGGGACGTCATTGGCCGTGTCCAATTAACCCCGGTAGCCTTAGCAGAGGGCATGGCCCTTGCGAGGCATTGGTACGACAATCAGCCCTTACGCATGGATTACGAGTCCATCCCGACCGCCGTTTTCAGCCAGCCTAGCCTCGCCGCGGTGGGGCTTACCGAGGAAGCTGCGCGTGACACCTGTGGGGAAGTGGATGTCTACGTCAGTGAATTTACCCCGATGAAGCATACCTTGAGTGGCTTAGCCGAGCGCTGTTTGATGAAATTGATTGTTCGTCGAGAGGATCAGCAGGTACTCGGTTTGCACATGGCGGGTGAGCTCGCAGCGGAGATCGTGCAGGGTTTTGCCGTCGCGATCAAAGCCGGTGCGACCAAGGCGGATTTTGATGCAACGATCGGAATTCATCCGACCGCTGCTGAAGAGTTTGTCACAATGCGCAGCCCACGCGCTTAGCGGTCAGGCGCTTTGTTGCCGCGTTCGCTGGTGGCCCATCGCGGCAAGTGTCAGTTCACCGATATCGACTGCTGCCAGGTTTTCCGGCAGGGGGGCTGACCAGGCTGGCCCACACGCGGCGACAAAACCATCAGTGCGATTGTGTCCACCGGTCCGGTACGTTGGTATCGGGCCAATGCGGCCAGTACGAGGGCTTTCGAGTACGTCGATAACCCGGTGTTGCCAAATGACGACAAGATCGGAGTCTGGAACGGATGGGCCGCTGTCCATCGCGTGTTCTCGAGTTCGATAGACCGCTTCCACTGCGGGTTTACCGGTCCGCGGGTCCATAAGCGTCATCAGAAAGTCGCTAATGTCAGCACAAGCCGTGTCATATTCCGCTGGCAAAACCAGGCCTGAAGCTTCCCTTCCTTTTACATTCAGACGAATGTGTCCGTCTGAGAACGCAGGCATGGCGAAGGCGGGCATGTGCGGCCAATGATGCTGGTACCAGCTTGCGGGTACCCATGCCAGATTACTGCCCTGAGCGCGTAACTCGGCAGGAGAGAGTAGCGCGTGTGTTTCGCGAAATAGGCCACTCATACGCGCTGCTTTATTACACACTTTTTGCAAGAAGGAAGGCGGGGTTGCCATTTTACGTAGGTGGCTTGCCCATGATCCACCTTCAAGTTGCGTGACAGGGGCGGGTAGGGGCTTGCCAAGCTCGCCACGTGCAAGCGCGGTTTTTCCAGGAAAGCTGTAGCGAAATAAGGCCTCGGGTAACAACACCATACTCAGCATATCGGTGTTATTTAAATTCATCCCGTGAGGTGAAAACACCATGATATTCGCATCCGCCCCTGCGACGTCGACTATGCGGCCCAGCGTAGCATCCAGCTCCTGGAAATGCCGCAGCATGGGGCTGGTCTCAAACGCCGTCTTGTAGGTGTCGTGGCAGGGGTGTGATGGCTGATCCAGGTGCCAGAAAAGATGTTCCGAACTGTGCGCTTCACCGAATACGGTCACCAGTAAATCGGGTGCGTCTTCATTCAGCATGTCGCAAAGAATGTCCCCTCGAAGCGCAATGCTTCTCGAAATGGCGTTATCCATTTCGCGCATGTAGTCGAGGTCCCAGTAAAAACCACCGTCCCGCAAAAACACGGGGTTTTCTCCATAGCGCTGCTTAATCGCGTCGAGTCGTTCTGGCGGATGGGATCGAGATTCTGTGAATGGGAAATGACCGCCCCAGCCAAGTATTTGGGTGTGGGGGCTGCGTGTGTCGATTTTGCCAAGTGGCAGATCAAAGGTGATGACGTGGCTGTCTTTCAGTACGGAATAAAAAGGTCGATAGCGCTCATAATCAAACACATTACGACGCTCGTCAAACAGCATGCCGTAGTTTTCCGGCGCGAAATTTTCAACGCCCCAAAATCCGGTTTGAGATGCGCGATAGCCCGACCACACCTCCGCCCACAACAGTTCGGTTAATGAGGTTTCGACTTCTTTATCGAGGTAGGGCACAGTGTTTTTCAGGCGACGCTGTGAGCCTCGAGCGATCAGCGCGGACAAATTGGGTAAATGCCCGTCATTGAGCCAAGCTTGGAGTAAATCGGGATCGGCGGAATCCCAGCCGATCACCACTGTGGGTGCAGCCATATATACCTCACAACATGCGCTTAATGCGCGCGGAACTGAAAGCGGAAAAGACGCGTTAGGTTAAAGACCTGAGAGCGCAATGACACAGCGAGTAGGCGCCAGCCATCCGAGTGAGCGGGCAACAGTAGGATGGCGCGAACTGCGTAATGCATGGCCGTGTTTGGATGATCGCTATTGAATGCCCACCAACCGTACTTCATTGTAAATTGAAAACGCGAGTGCCGTGAAGCGGTGGGACGCCACGTGTCGGTTGCAGTAAACGTCACGTTGGTGCCGCGTCGTTGATTAGCGGCCTCGCAGATAACGCGCTTCCACTCAATGGCTTTCTCTTGTTGCGTCTCGCTGATGCTACTGTCGTGTACGCGGTATTCAAGCACCGGTTCGTGTAAGTTGCAGATTTCGCCATGTTCGCCCAAGCGTAGCCAGAGGTCCAGATCTTCGCACAAGGCAATATCAGGATCATAACCCCCGACGCGTCGCACCGCCTCGGCACGCATCATCGCACAGGGTTGATTGATCGTGGTATGTCCTGCAAGCGCGAGTTGTTGCGCCTCTTGATCGCTCTCTGGCATACGTAGCGTGGTTAAGTAACGGCTATGGGCATCAATGATATGGTAGGCACCGCCGACACAGAGACATTGTGGCGTGGTGTCGAGATAGTTCACCTGCATCTGGAGCCGCGCGGGGAGGGAGACGTCATCTGAATCCATGATGGCAAGGTACTTACCGCGTGCTTGTTCGAGGAGAAAAATACGTGTTCCGATTAAGCCGCGCCGTAAGCCAGAGTAGAAGCGTATACGTTGGTCTTTACGCGCAAATTCAGCCGCTATTTTGGCGGAATGATCCGTCGATCCGTCGTCAACAATAATGAGTTCAAAATCAGAGAAGCTTTGATTGAGAACACTGTTGATCGCACGACGTAAATATTTAGCCGAATTATAGACGGCCATCAGCACCGATACTTTCGGTGCAGCTAAAAGAGGGGCGCTATTGACGACGTGCTTCATGGCAGTGGCCCTTGAAACATTTTCTCCTTCTTCGTTTGAGCGCGTCGGAAGGAGACAAGACAAAAGGAGCAACGATACGAATGGGTGAAAGCAACGTGCTCAATAAGTATAGCACCCAATATTTGGGTGCTAGTTTAATGCTCAACTTTTTGGCATAAAAAAACCTCACTGTACACAGTGAGGTTTTTCAGATGGCGGTGGGCTAGGGATTCGAACCCCAGGAGCTATTACACTCAACGGTTTTCAAGACCGCCGCTTTCGACCACTCAGCCAGCCCACCGGAAAGAGGCGCAAATTATACTCATGATCCCTTGCTTATCAAGCCCTTTCCGCAACTTTAGCTGAACAGATCTGCTTGCTCTTCGCGAGCAGAAGTGCCAGCACCGGCTGCAGTGTTGCGTGAATTTCGCGGATCATTTGCCGGCCGAGGCAAGTCGCGCGGTTGGCGTGCGATCTGAGCGGGCTCTGCGGTATTCAGCGGCGCGCTCATGACGACATGGGCCTCAAGCGAATTGACGACTAGGTCAACGATGGGCTTAGGCGTGACCCTTGGGTCATTTTGAGGTCGCACATAGCCTTGCGGAGCGGTGTCGTTTTTCTGCTCGACGGGCTTTGCTACCGCGGCGGGTGCAGCGTCGCTTGACGAAGCTTCCGTGTCCGAGGGTGCTGCGTTGTTGGTCGGCGTCTCGGCCACTGTGTTTGCAACGGTGGCTTTTGAGGGGGCTTCTGCTTTAACCGCCTGTGGCTCCTCAGTCGGCTTGGCGTCTACGGACGCTGCTTTCACCTCGGGCTTTGGCTCTTTCTCTGCGACAGCTGCCTTTTGTTCGGGCGCAGCGGGGCGTGCTTCAGCCTTGGTGTTGCTGGCTGCTTCGCTTTGCGCGTCGATTGCCTTTGGTGCGGCTGCCGCGGCAGGCGCAGGGGTGTCGGCTTGAGACGTTTGAGCGGACGTATTTTGCTCTACCGCGTCGTTTGTATTTACAGTGGACTCAGCGGCCACTTCAGGGCGCGGGCCGCGCTTGCGGGTTTTGTTCCTTTCCTGGCGATTACGAGGTCGGCGCTGCGGTTTGTTGCCGTCGTCTTGAGCGTCTTCATCGCGCGCGGGGCGGTTGTTCGCCTTGCTTTCGCGTTTTTGGTTTTCGCGATTCTCGTCACGGTTCTGGCTTTTCTCGCGCGTATTGTTTTTTCTGGGCTTGCCACCTTTACGGCCGCCGCGTGTGTTTTCGCTGGCGTTGCCTTGATCGGCGTCATTGCGTTTAGCTTGGCTCAGGTTGTCGGTAATACTGTCATCATCGCGACGGCGACGTTCGCCATTATTGCTGCGGCGACGACGGGAATTGCCTTTAGCGTTGCCAGAGCTAGAACGGTTACTATTTTTGTTGCCGCTGCCTTTCCGCGTGTGAGAGGCGGATTTTTTGGACTTGCCTTTGGGTTCAGGCTTGGGCGCAAAAAGTCCTGCGAAGAATTGGCTCAGCGATTCCCACAGCGTGGGCGCTTTTTTCTCGACTTGTGCGGGCGCTGGCTGGGCAGGGGGAACTTGCTGTACCGCAGCCTGAGGATGCGCGCTGGGCTTGGCCGTCTCCTCGTTTGTGGCGGCTTCTGCGTCATTTGCAGGCAGCGAGATCTGGTAGCTGGTTTCCACCTGTTCGATATCGTCGTCGCGCAGTCGCTGCACTTCGAAGTGCGGTGTCATCATTTCATTGTTAGGCAGGACCACAACGCGGATGTTATTGCGTTGTTCGATACCCGAAATGGCCTGACGCTTTTCGTTGAGCAGGAAGGTCGCAACGGAGACGGGCACGACGGCGCGAATCTCTGCGCTGCGGTCTTTCTGTGCTTCTTCTTCGACCAGGCGAAGAATGGACAGCGCGATGGACTTGGTGCCTCGAATGGTGCCTTGACCGACACAACGTGGGCACACTTTTGAGGTAGTCTCATCGAGTGAGGGACGCAATCGCTGGCGGGACATTTCGAGTAGACCGAAGCGTGAAATGCGACCGATTTGGACGCGCGCACGGTCGACGCCAAGCGCTTCCTTCATACGGTTTTCAACTTCGCGCTGGTTGCGTACCGCCTGCATATCAATGAAGTCGATAACGACCAGGCCGCCTATGTCGCGCAATCGGAGTTGGCGAGCCACTTCATCTGCGGCTTCCAGGTTTGTTTGCAGGGCCGTTTCTTCGATATCGCCTCCCTTTGTCGCACGTGACGAGTTGATATCGATACTGACCAGTGCTTCCGTCACGTCGATGACAATAGCGCCGCCCGAAGGGAGTTTTACTTCACGCTGGAAGGCTGTTTCGATCTGGCCTTCAATTTGAAAGCGATTGAACAGCGGCGTGCTCTCTTCGTAGTACTTTACCTTGCTGTGGTAGTTCGGCATGACCTGCTGAATAAACGCGCTGGCCAAATCGAAGGCCTCGCGGTTATCAACAATCACTTCGCCGATATCCGGGCGCAGGTAGTCGCGGATTGCGCGAATGATGACGTTACTTTCTTTAAACAGAAAGTTGGGTGCGGGTTTTGAATCCGCTGATTCTTTGATTGACGTCCAAAGTTGCTGCAGGTAGTTGAGGTCCCACTGCAACTCTTCCGAGGAGCGGCCGACACCGGCTGTGCGCACGATGACGCCCATGCCTTTAGGCACTTCAATGCCGCTGAGGGCATCTTTGAGTTCGGCGCGGTCAGAGCCATCAATACGGCGAGAAATACCACCGGCCCGTGGATTGTTAGGCATCAGCACGAGATATCGGCCCGCCAGGCTGATGAAGGTCGTCAAAGCAGCGCCTTTGTTACCACGCTCTTCTTTGTCGACTTGAACAATGACTTCCTGACCCTCTTTGACGACATCGCGTATGCGCAAGCGGCCGTCTGAGTCTCCGGATTTCTTTTGGAAGTATTCTCTGGAAATTTCCTTAAGTGGAAGGAAGCCGTGTCGCTCGGCACCGTAGTCGACGAAGGCAGCTTCGAGGCTGGGTTCGATGCGGGTGATTTTACCGGTATAGATGTTCGCTTTTTTCTGTTCGCGCAAGCGGTTTTCGATGTCCAGGTCGTAAAGCCACTGGCCATCGACGAGCGCAACACGGATTTCTTCGGGCTGCGTCGCATTGATCAACATGCGTTTCATGTATGCAATTTCTCACTGTTTCGAGAGCGGAGAGCACGAAGGGGCAGGGTGTGACGAAAGACAGCGGTCGGTGCCGCTGATCCGGATCAGATGCGGCGGATAGGGGTGAAATAATCGGTTGCGACTGGCAGGCGAAGCTGCAAGGTTTGCAAAGGTCCGTTTATTGTCTCTATTCTCGAGTTTGGCATCAAAATCTGATGTTTCGTTACGTCTGCGTATTTCACAACCACTGTCTTTGGAATCCGACAACCACATTGGCTGGCTTACGGCCTCTCGGGCCCCAGCTCCGGTTTCTACTCTGTTCAGCGCGAGGTCTGTTTTGGTGGATCGTTGCCTGCGCTTTGCGCTGGCAGTTGTGTGATCCGAGGCCTCTGATGCGCCTGCCGGTTCTTACTTGTCGCCATAATTCGACAGTATCGATATGGCGTTTTTACCCTCGCGAGCTCTCGATCTGACTTCGCCGGCGCATCTGTTTATAAAAGGGTGCGCGGGGTCAGCGGCGGGCAAGGGTCGACGTGGTGCGACTATCGCACAATTCGCTCGTTCAATTGTTTGTTCCGACAACACCGTTTGCTATCGTGGCGCTGCCGAATCATCGTTTCATGTACAAGGCCGTTTGCGTCTCAAGATAAATACTTGTCAGATCACAGACCGGCAATTTTCTGTACTGTCTCTTTGCTGATTGGCCCAACAGGCGAGGGGGCGGCTTGGCCTCTCACTCGCGACGATCAAAGAGATTGGTTCAACCAATCAGCGGGCCGAATATAACACTTTACTGGACTTGTTTCAATCGGGCGCGTAGTCGTCGGTAAAATGCGTGTAAATGCGACAACTTTGCTCACTCCCGGTGTGTCAGCCATGTACTCGGTCGGGCAGTGTTGAAGTCCGATATAATGTCGCGTATAACCCGCCCGTTCACGCTATTGAAGTGCAGGCCCTTTCATCATGACAAGCAAGGTTCAGATTCTCGAGATAGACGCAGGAAGCGATGATCAGCGTCTGGATAACTACTTGATAAAAATTTTAAAAGGTGCTCCTAAGTCACTGATATATAGGATTATTAGGAAAGGTGAGGTGCGTGTTAACAAAGGTCGGGCAAAGCCGGAAACACGCTTGAAGATTGGGGATCGCGTGCGCGTCCCGCCTGTAAAAATTGAAGCCAAAGTTGAACATAAACCGGGCGCAGGCCTGCTGAGCGTGTTGCGCGAGAGCATCCTATATGAATCGGATGCGCTCTTGGTGGTGAATAAACCCTCTGGTTTGGCCGTGCATGGTGGCAGTGGCGTCAAGCTAGGTTTGATTGAATCACTGCGCGCGCTGTTTGAGGAGGGGACTTACCTTGAATTGGTACACCGCCTTGATCGAGAAACCTCCGGCTGCGTCATGATTGCCAAGTCACGGCCCATGCTTCGGCATCTCCAAGCGCTGTTGAGGGAGACGGGCCAAATACAGAAGCGCTATTATGCACTTGTGTCGGGCCAGTGGCCCAAGCGTCGCGAGCACGTGAAGGCACCTTTGCATCGGCGTGAGGAGCAGGGCGGTGAGCGCTTTGTCGATGTCGACCCGATCCAGGGTAAGCCTTCGTTGACGCGATTCCGTGTAATAGAGCGGTTTGAATCGAGCTCTTTGGTGGAGGCGTCACCCATAACTGGGCGAACACACCAGATTCGTGTTCATGCACGCCACTGTGGCCACCCCTTACTTGGCGATGAAAAATATGGTGATGTCGAGGCAAATCGCCGGCTCCGTACGCTCGGCTTGAAGCGTTTGTTTTTACATGCGCATGCACTGGAGATCCCTTTGCCTAATGGAAAACGCATCTCAGTAGAGGCGCCGTTGCCAGAGGACTTGCTTGAATGTTTGAATCGCCTGAGAGGTTAGCTGTCTATGACGTTTTACATCTTCGATTGGGACGGTACGCTGAGTGATTCCGCAGGGAAGATCGTCTCCTGCATGCAGCTTGCCATCACAGAGACAGGTATGCCTGCGCTCGACGATGAAGAAATCCGAAACATTATCGGTTTGGGCTTGCCTGAGGCGATCCGAACACTCTACCGGACGACGACGGATGCCGAGATAAACACACTGGCGCAGAGTTATTCCCGGCATTTTCTCAGTCAGGATGCGGTGCCGTCATCGTTTTTCCCCGAGGTGCTCGACACGCTTGAAAAGCTAAAGGGGCAATCCCTGTTGGCGGTGGCGACAGGGAAAAGCCGTCGCGGGCTGGATCGGGTGCTCAACAATCTCAATATGGCGGAGTATTTTCATTTTAGTCGCTGCGCAGACGAAACGGCGTCGAAGCCGGACCCCCTCATGCTCAGAGAGCTATTGGATGAAGCGGGCGTCAGTGCCCGGGAGGCAGTGATGGTCGGGGACACCGAGTGGGACATGCGAATGGCCGATAACATCGGCATGCGCAAAATCGCGGTCAGTTACGGCGCCCATCATCGAGACCGCCTGGCGGCGCTCGCGCCGGATATGTTGATTGACGATTTCAGCGACGTGCTTGCGTTTCGCTTTTAGCTTGGTAAAACGCTCTAGTGTCAACAGGCCCTAAGTGAGCGGTTTTTCCCAGAATTGTGCCGCGCCCACGTCGGGATCTAGCTCATAGGCCTTAAATCCAAGAGCGCGATAGCAGGCGCAGGCTGCGTCGTTGTGTGCAAGCACTTCGAGCGTGATCTTGCAGCAGCCTCTCGCTTGCGCCTCCAGTGTCAGCGCTTCGAACAGTGCACTCGCTACGCCGAGCTTGCGGGCTTCTGGTGTGACGTAGACATCGTGAACATTCAACAGGGGTGCGGCAGCAAAGGTAGAGAAGCCTTCAAACGCATTCAGCAGACCCACGGCTTTGCCATCGTGGAAGGCAAAGAGGCTTAAGGCGTCACTGCGCATCATTAATGCGCGAGGCAGTTTACGTTTGACACTGTCGGCCAGCGGTTTACCACCGCCCATCGGATCTCGAGCATAAGCATCCAACAAATGAATCAAGAGCGCGCGGTGATCGGGTCGATGTAAGTCGGCGTGGAGCACTTCCGTCATGCTGTGTGCCTCCGCTTCTTGCCCGCTTCCGGGCGTTTCGCAATCATGACGGCGCGCAGGGGCGCGGGATAGCCTTCAATCGTGCGGTTGTGATCGTCCGGGTCTAAAAAATTGGCAAGGGAATGCGATGGCATCCATTCTGTTGTTCGCTGTTCTTCCATGGAGGTCTGATTCAGGTCGACGCACCGCACGGCTTCAAACCCGACTTTTTCCAGCCAAAAGGTCAGTGCTTTAACGGACGGGATAAACCATACGTTGCGCATTTGAGCATAGCGGTCGCGCGGGACTAACACTTCGCCTTCGTGGCCCTCGATGACGAGGGTTTCCAGAACTAACTCGCCTCCCGGGCGGATCGTGTCGCGGAGCTCTTTCAGGTGATCGAAGGGGGCGCTGCGATGATAGAGCACGCCCATCGAAAATACGGTATCAAACGCGTTCAGGCGTGCGGGCAGGTGTTCAATGCCGAGTGGCAACACATCGATCGGCGAAGGTGGCGCGAAATGACTGATCATGCGGTGTTGTACGACGAAGCGAGGCGAGGGGTCAATCCCGACTACCCAAGCGGCACCCGCGCCGTACATACGCCAACAGTGATATCCACTCCCGCAACCGATATCGAGCACCTTGCGTCCTTCAAGTGGGCTTAAGTGAGGGGCAACACGAGACCATTTGAAATCGGATCGCCATTCGGTATCAATGTGAATACCGCATACCTCGTAGGGTCCCTTGCGCCAGGGAATGAGCGCGCGCAGTGCGACATCGATGTGCGCTCGGGTTGCGCTGTCTATCGTGTCGCAGCCTACGGCCACCGTGTCCTTCACATCCAGGCTCTGGCTAAGGTCCGGCAAATCGGCTAGTGCCTGATACCAGTGTTCGAGATCACCATGACGCGTGGGTGACATCGCCTGTGTTATGTGCTGTGCGAAATGCGCATGATGTTTCGCCAGGTCGTGCAGCGCGAGGCGCTCAAAAAAGTCGTCGTAACTTAGCATTATTTAATCGCGATGATCGAAGCAAAATTAAAGCATTGAAACCAAAGTTCAGCGCCACGAAACCCGGCTTGCTCGAGCCGGTCGCGATGGGTCGAAAAGGTTTCCGGGATGAGCACGTCTTCGATGGCCTGTCGTTTTTGCGCAATTTCCAACTCGGTATAGCCATTCAGTCGTTTAAAGTCGTGATGCAGCTCTGTCATAAGTTGCTGGTGACCTTCATCTTCAAAACGCAGCTTTTCAGAGAGAACCAGTACCCCGCCAGGTTGCATATGTACGGCGATACGGTCCAGCAGCGTTTGGCGCTGAGCGGGTGGTATAAATTGAAGCGTGAAGTTCAGCACGCAGACGGACATGGGCTGGAAGTCGACGTTTAATACGTCGGCATGAAGCAGTTCGATGCTCGGGCCGCTGGTGCTGTCTGCAAGTAGGCTTCGGCAACGTTCAATCATGGCTTCGGAATTATCGATGCCGGTTAGGGTGACGTCCGAATGCTGTACGCGCTGCCGCATCGCAAGCAAACCCGCACCAAGTGAGCAGCCTAGATCATAGCAATGCGTACCGGGTTGAGCATGGCGTTCGGCCAATTGCCCGATGCAATGTAAGATCGTGGCGTAACCGGGGACGGAGCGTGCAATCATGTCTGGAAACACGTCGACCACTTTTTGATCAAAGCGGAACTGCGGCACGATGTCCAGAGGATTGGCGAAAAGATCGTCTTTGGAAGCAGGCATAATGGCGGGCGGAGACTCCGGCGCTCCACGGCATCTAACGGAAGCTGCTATTTTATGGGGCTGGCTGTGATGTTCAACTACAATAAAGGAATCGACGAAAATCAGGACCCTACGTGGCAACTATTCCCTATCACAAACTGCGCGTGCTAGTCGCCGATGACTTCAGTAATTTTCGCAGTACGGTCAATCGCATGTTGTTGGACCTTGGGGTCGTCAACGTGGACATGGCCTCGAATAGCGAAGAGATTCTAGAGCTGTGCAGTCGCAAGCGCTTTGATGTTGTTCTGTGCGACTACAACCTTGGGGCAGGGCGCAATGGTCAGCACGTTCTCGAGGAACTCCGTTATCGCGGTTTTTTGGGGCCGCGAAGCGTCTTCATTCTGGTCTCGGCAGAGGCGGGCAGGAATATCGTGATGTCGGCCTATGATTCTGCGCCCGATGACTACCTGATGAAGCCCATCACCACTCGCATGCTCTACAATCGTCTTGGGCGTCTTCTGGCACTGAAGCACGCGCTTGAACCGGTATATCAGGCCTTGGACCGACATGATCATGCCAGCGCAATGGATACGTTAATAGACATGAGTCTGGCAGAAGATCGACATTCCACTGCGGCCCAAAAAATGTTGGGCGAACTGTTTCTCCAGCAAGGTGAATACGCGAAGGCCGAAAACTTGTACAAGCGTGTACTGGAAGTACGAGAACTCGACTGGGCACGGCTCGGGCTCGCCAAAGCGAAGCACCTGCAAGGTGACTTTGATCAAGCCGGTCAGTGGCTGAATAAAATCGTTGAGGACAACTATCTGTATCTGCCTGCCTACGATGTGCTTGCGGACAATTGTTTGGCTAAAGGGGACAGCCGAGCGGCGCAGGAGGTGGTACAGCGCTCGGTTGACGTCTCACCGATGTCGATACTCAGGCAAAAGAATCTGGCCTCCTTGGCGACGCGGAATCACGATCCTGCTACCGCATTGGAGGCGATGCGTAAGGTCGTCAAACTCGGCCGCTTGAGTTGCTATGGCGGCGAAGAGGATGGCCGGGAATTTGCGCGCTCTCTCGCCGCGTTATTGGAAGAGGGAGAGGTCCCGCCCATCGCGATCGTCAACGAAGCATTTAGCAGCCTGGAAAGCCTCGCAGAAAATAATACCGAACTTCTCCCAGAGCAACGAGCCCAACTGCTCTATATCCAGTGTCGTGTTCGAGCGGCCCGGGGGGAGCGGGATGTGGCGGGGGAGTTATTGGTACAGGCTGAGTTGGGTGTGACGGTTGAAGATTCGGATATCGATACCGAGGTCGACCATATTCGCGCATTGTTATGCCTGGGCTACGAACAAAAAGCGTCGGAATTGCTCGAGCGTTTACAGGAGTTGTATGCGGATGATCAGGAGGCGTTGGAGCGATTAGATGAATTCCTCGATGAACCCGCGAGTGAGGCCAATAAAGCGATTGTTGCGGAGGTGAACCGCGAGGGGATTGAGCTGTATGGACAGGGACGCTTTAGTGAAGCCCTGGCTTGCTTCGATCGTGCGGTGCAGTTGTTTCCGAAACATATTGGTCTGCGCTTGAACATTGTTCAGGCCCTGGTGGGCAAGCTCAAAGCCCAGCCGGAAGACGATGAAGCGTTGCGTCTATGTCGAGAATCACTGGAAACCGTCGCGGCAGGAATCGAAGAGGACAACGCACAATACAAGCGTTTTCTACAATTGAAGAATATGGCGCGCGCACTGCATGAGAGCGCGTGATTGAATGAACGCCCCGAGCACAGTATCTGGGATAGGAATACAGACATGAACAAAGCCGACAACACATCCAAGAACGGAATTGATTTTTCAACGGTGCTGGCTTCCAGCGTGCACGACATGAAAAACTCGATTGGCATGTTGCTGAGCTCCGTCGAAACCATTCTGGATGAAATGAAGCCGGAAACGCCGGAACAGGAGCGACACTTCCATACCTTGCATTACGAAGCTTCGCGCATTAACGGTGAGTTGATTCAGCTATTAACGCTTTACCGGATGGAAAATGGTTTCCTGCCTTTACACATTGATGAGCATTTTCCTTTGGATGTGATAGAGGATCAGGTTGCTCGAAACCAGCTCCTGATCGATACCAGTAATATTGACGTCACCGTTGATTGTTCTCCGGATCTTGCGTGGTATTTCGATACGGATTTAGTCGGTGGTGTCATTCACAATGTGCTGGTGAACGGGATTCGCTACACTCGCCAGCGGATTCACATTGCTGTTCGAGAAGAACAGAAACATCTCGTGGTCAGTATCGCGGACGACGGAGACGGCTTTCCGGACGACATGTTGGTGGACCCGGCTAATCGTGTCTTCGAAGCTTCGTTGAGCGAGGGTGCGACGCACCTCGGACTGTTTTTTGCCAGCGAAATTGCACGTCTGCACAAACAGGGCGAGGACCGGGGGCGGATTGCGTTAATGAACGGTGGGGCGCTAGGCGGAGGAGAATTCCGCTTAATTTTGCCTTAGTTTTAAAGCCGCTCGCGGTGCTGAAGCACAGTGAGCGGCTTTGACGTTTATAGTCGATGCAGTGCGAAGCCTAGAGACTCAGCTTCAGCCACGCCGGCCTCACCGGTGACCACGGCTTCACTGGCGAGTTCTGGAGCAAGATACCGTTCGGCCACGCGAATTAAATCTTCGTGTCGAGTGCTGAGTACGCGCTTGCGGTAGGCCTCACGCTTGGCGAGATCTCGGCCGTGAAGATCCGAATAAAAACAGCGTTTTGCTCGACCCGCCGGGGATTCTGAACGGTCTAGACTGCCGATCACGCCGAGAATGGCTTCTTCTAATTGTTCGTCAACGTTTTTGGTCGACTTTATCCACTCAGCTGAACGGCCGAAATCCTCCAGCGTTTTACCCATGCGCGGGTCTCTGTAAGAATAAAAACGAAAGGTCGCGCTGTTGTTGTCTTGCACCGCGCCGCCGCCGTACGCGCCACCCTGTTCACGAATGCGTTTGTGCAAAAATCCATTCCGCAAAAAGTTCGCCAACACCACCAGTGCAGCAGAATCTTCATGGCCCATGGGGACAGTCGGAAATGCGCTCGCGCAAAAATTGATCTGGGTATTGCATATCCACGCTTGATTCTCTTGCGTGGGGAGCGAGCGAGCTAATTCGAAGGTGCTGTGATTGTCGTAATTATGGCAGAGGGGGCTCAAATTTCGCGCCGCTGCGTCAAGATGTTCTTGTTCTGCAATAAGCAATAATTGGCTTTGCTGATTTGTTAGGGTGCCGTGTAAGGCTTGCAGCGACGTGGCGAACTCGATGAGCGCATCATTATCAGCAGTGGCTTTATCCAGTGCCTTGACGCGCCGAATGGCTTCGAGTCCGGAAAATTGGTGTTGCAGAAACGCGGGGCTGCTAAGCGAGGCGGCCGCCGCGTTCATGGCCAGCGCATGGCCATTGCCGGTGACACTGTTCTCCATGCCGACACGGACTTGAGTTAAAAGCTCCTTGATACGGGAATATTCATCGAAGCGAGCTTCATTAATCATGGCCTGCATCAGCGAATTCAGTGCAACCTGGTTACTGACCAGTGCCTTGCTGGAGTACACAAAATAGCCTTGTCCTTTGTTCGGGTCATCGACGCCGCCGCGCAGTGATTGAAATGCATTGATGCCGCCACTGACACGGTTTTGTTTTTGTTGAATTTCCAGATAGCTCTCTTCGCCCGCGCCAAGCTCTCCGACGCAGGTGCCATAGAAATTGAGGATGGCCAAGTCTTCGTCGGACAGCGCCGGCAAGTCGAAGATAACCTGCTGGTACAGCAAGCCATTGGTTCCGGCCTCGTAGGTACTGAGGCGCGTTTTCCCAAGGTGCTGTGTCTTTGGCTCGACGGCGCGTTCCTGCTCAGGTACGTCTTCCAAGGTCACCTTAGGCAGTGCGCCGGGTGGGTCCTGCATTTCCTGCCGTGCCGTCAGAGCATTGTTCATGTCAATGATTTTCGCTGTGGCTTCATCATCCAGTGTGTCTTTGATTCTGGAAAGTCGCGCTTTTTCGAGCGCGTCCTGACGTTCGGCCATCTGTGCATCGGGTCGCAAAGTGAGCGTCACACGGTGCGGGTTGTCGAGCAGTAATCGCTGAATGAGCGAAGGAATAAAGTCGGGCTTTTGCGCATCTTCCCGCAGGGTGTTGATGGCCTCATCGAGATCGAGTAGCGCCACAGGGTCGCCTCGGTGGGTCGCGCTCGACAAGGATTTAAGAATCAACTGTAGGCCGTAAGGGTAGCTGTCTCCGCCAATTTCTCGTTGGTTGAGTTCGAGCTGATGTAACGCCGCATCAATCTCCGACTGGGGAATGCCTTCTTCGGCTACCCGCTTTAATGTGTCAAGAATAAGCGTTTCCACATCGTCAGAGGCCTTGGCTTCGGTACCCGCTAAACCGCAGACAAAGCTCATTTCTTTTTGTGAATCATCCAGGCCGCAAAGCGGGGAGGGGGCATTGCCAAGGTCTGAACTTTCCAGAGCCAGCATGAGCGGGCAAGCGCTGTGATCAAGTAGCACAGCAGAAAGGAGTTGAGCCCGCAGTGCTTCAGCAAGATCAATACTGTGACCGAGCAGCCAACCGAGTACAACATGGCTTTTTCTGCTCAAATCGTCTTCGTTGTTTGGATAGTATTCTTGAACACGAAGGGGGGCGGCATAGCGCTGTTCATCGTCGACCTGAATCTGTTCGTCAAGCGCGTCAAACTCTGCGAGCGCGAGCGTTTCGAATTTTTCCTGGTGGGCTTGAGCACTGATATCGCCAAAGGTCATGAACGTCGCATTACTTGGGTGATAGTGTGTCCGATAGAAATGCACGAGCTGTTCATAGCTCAGTTGTGGGATCGCGCTGGGCTCGCCGCCACTGTTGAAGTGGTAGGTGGATGTCGGGAAAAGGTATCGCGTCAGGGCTTGCCAGAGCTGCGCGTTGACCGAGCTCATAGCGCCTTTCATTTCATTGTAGACAACGCCTTTGTAGACCAGCTCCGAGTCTGGATTGCCTGTTTCGCTGAAGTCCAGACGGTGGCCTTCCTGAGCGAAATCGAGTGGATCAAGACGAGAGAAAAAAACCGCGTCCAAATACACAGTCAGCAGGTTATCGAAGTCCTTCTTATTGCAGCTTGCAAAAGGGTAGGCCGTCCAGTCGCTGCTCGTAAAAGCATTCATGAAGGTGTTCAATGAACGCCGGGTCATCATAAAAAACGGGTCGCGTACCGGGTATTTTTTACTCCCACACAGTGCAGTGTGCTCAAGTATGTGGGCGACGCCGGTTGAATCTTTGGGCACGGTACGCAGCGCGACGAGGAAGACATTTTCATCGCTGTCGGCTTGCAGGTGAATATGTTGAGCGCCTGTCCGAGTGTGTTTGTATTCCTGCACGGTCACTTTTAGGCTAGGGACGAAGTGTTCTCTTAATAATTCGAATGCGGGATGAGTCATGACGGAGGTCCTGAAGGCCTTATTTTTTGCCGTTAAATGAGTCGAGTAGGATGTCTCGAGCAAGATTGATACGCGACGCGAGATAGTCATTTCCACCTCGGTCAGGGTGAACGCGTTGAATTAAGCGCTTGTACGCTTTATCGACATCGTTTTTATTAAACCCTTTGTCCAGCCCCAGCATCAAACGCGCTTCCTCGACGTTGGGTTGGGTGAGCTCCTGGTCTCTGCTGGCCTGTTCCTGTTGCGATGCGCTTGCGGCTCCCTGGCGGTATACACGCAATAAGTAATAACCTCGGCGATCCGACGCTTTCAATGTCGCTTCCAATGAATTCAGCTCGTCCTCGGTGAGACTTGCAAGAGGGCGGTCTGCCATTTCACCCTGTAGGACGCGCCCTTCCAGACGATTGTTCGCGAGGATGAGTTTCATTTCGAGGAAGGGCGTTTTAAATACCGGGTCCCCAAAAACTCGACTTCGACCCAGTGTTTGCAAAAACGGCAGGAATCGAAATGCGGTAGATGCACCGACTTTTAGCAGGCCGAGTGCGGCAGCGGCAACCGCTCCAAGCCAGTGAATCCGACCGGTGAGCACAGCGGCGATGAGCAAGGCCACCACGACGTACACCATGATCTTGATGACGAACGGTCGCTTTTGCTCGGGTTTAAGTTTTTTGAAATGTGAGTAGGTCAGGTAGCCAAGGAAGGCGATAATCAATAACGGAAGAAGCTTGATCATCCTGCGTCACTCTTATTCTCAAGCGCCAGAACAATGCCAACATTGGCGAGCTGTGCAATTTCTTTTAACAGGCCAGCGCGGGTTAGCGGGTTGAGTTGTAACCATTGGCGATCGATTTGCAAGCGGTACTGTCCATCATGAAAACTTAACGAGAGAGGGAAATCCGCGCCTTCTCGTCTGCGGTTAAAGTGAAATGCGAGACGCAGGCAAATTAGCAGGGGCAAAAAACCCTGCTTGCTGGTGTCATCCAGATCGGACAAAAACTCGCTGCGCACTTTTTTACGGTGACAGCGCACCAGCGTCGCCAAAATATATTGTTCGAAGCGGCCAAAGCCCGCAAGGTCGCTATAACGAAGCAAGTAGTGAGAATGCTGGTGGTAGGACGCATGCGAAATGCTCAAACCGGTCTCGTGTAAACTGGCGGCCCACTTTAACACCTTGGTACGGGAGACACCGCGAAGGCCAGGCTGACTATCCTTGATCTGTGCCCATAATGAGAGCGCCGTGTCCCGAACGCGCGTGGCTTGTTCCTGATCACACTCATAGCGTTGCATCAGTTTGTCGACGGTGATTTCGCGAGCGTCTGCGTTACCAAAGCGCCCGATGGTGTCGAAGATCAAACCTTCCTTTAGGGTAGCGTCGGCGACATGCAGTTCCGTGATTTTCAACTGGTCAAAGATGGCCTTGAGGATGGCGATCCCTGCGGGTAAGACATCGCGTCGCAGTTTGGGGAGATCAGCTTTGATCGCGCCCTGTTCCATCACCTGCTGCATCAGGCTGGTGAGACCGGCGTAGTCGATGATCGAAGCGCCATTCGTGTTTACCAGTTCAGCGATGGCTTTCATCGTGCCGGAGGTGCCATAGGCCAATTCCCACCCGCGTTGGGTGTAGGTTCTGCGAATACTCTCCAATTCATCACACGCGGCGAGATAAGCTTTGTTCATCGCATCCGAAAATGCGCGCTCGCCCTTGAAAAACTGGTTGGTAAAGCTCACGCAGCCCAGACCCAGGCTTTCTAGCAAGGTCGGATCATAGTCACGCCCTATGATAAATTCGGTGCTGCCGCCCCCAATATCGATCACGAGTCGCTGACTGTGGTCGTTCGTGACGGTGTGCGATAAGCCGCAGTAGACGAGACGCGCCTCCTCATACCCCGAAATAATCTGGATGGGATGGCCGAGCGCTTCTTCCGCCGATTTAAGAAACTGCGCACTCTTGCGTGCCGCTCTGAGAGTTTTGGTGCCCACGGCCCGAACCTGAGAGCTCGGAATGTCGCGGAGTCTTTCGGAAAAGCGGTGCAAGCAGTCGAGCGCTCGCCGGCGACTTTCTTCGTCCAGATCACCGGACTCTGTTAAACCCCGCGCGATTTGGACCATCTCTTTTTCTCGGTCTACGACCTCGATTTGTTCATTATTCAGCCTCCCAATAAGCATATGGAAGCTGTTGGACCCAAGGTCGATCGCGGCAAAGTAGGGGTTGTCGTACATAGGCGGTACACGCTTGCGAAGTGGCGGTGAATTCAGGGAGAATTATGCCTTGCACCAGCATCATTGCAACCGGGAGCTGCAGTTTGTCCGATCACGAAGTTCATGCCTACGGGCTACGTATTTGTAAAAACAGTCATCCATCCATGCGGCGACTGAAGAAAGAGTACGGGACGCCGTCCATTCACGGCAATAAATTCTGGAAATCCACTTTTTTGCTGATGGACTATCTGCAGGAGTTTCCGCTAGAGAAGGGCGTACGTGTGCTCGAAGTGGGCTGTGGCTATGGCTTGGGTGGCATTTTTTGCTCAAAAACCTTCGATGCCTCACTGACTTCGCTGGATGCGGATGATACGGTTTTTCCGTATCTGGTACATCATGCTGAGTTGAATGAGGTCCCCGTCGAAACGTGGAAGTGTCGCTATGAACGCGTAAGAAAGCAGGATCTCGCGGAATTTGATATTGTCATCGGCGCCGATATTTGTTTTTGGGACAGTATGTCCTTGGCACTGTTTAATCTTGCCAGAAGAGCAGGGCAAGCCGGGGTACAAAGGGTGATATTCACCGACCCTGGCCGCCCCCCATTTCGAGAGATGGCGGAGCGCGCAATGGAGCGGTTCGATGCCGAATACACCGATTGGCATGTCGCGCATCCTCACAATACCAGTGGTTTGGTGTTGGATATTGCATTTTAACCGTTGTTGACCCGTTCAGCGGGCGAGGGCTAAATATGGACCGAATTCTTTCCCGAATGGTTAGCCGGTTGCAGGTGCCTTCACCGGAGGAGGCCCTCGCTGGGCGCGAAGAGGCGATTTGGCCCGGGGATTCGCATCATGTTTTAGGGGCGCCCCTGGCACCGCCTTTTCCAGAGGCAACGCGTCAGATTGGTTTTGCAATGGGGTGTTTCTGGGGCGCGGAAAAACGTTTCTGGTCCCTCCCTGGGGTATACACGACGGCCGTCGGTTACGCGGGTGGCACGACAGCAAACCCCACCTATGAAGAGGTGTGTTCAGGTAAAACCGGACACACCGAAACGGTGCTTGTGGTGTTTTACCCAGATCAGCTCTCGTTGGATACCTTGTTCAAAGTGTTCTGGGAAGCGCATGACCCGACACAGGGCATGAGGCAGGGCAATGATGTCGGCACGCAATATCGTTCGGCGGTATTTACCGACGACGCCGAGCAGGCCGAGGTTGCGCAGCGAAGTCGCGATTACTATCAGACGCAATTGCATCGCTCGGGTTACCCGGCAGTGACGACCGAAACACGCGCATTGGACCACTTCTATTACGCAGAGCCCTACCATCAACAGTATCTGTCGAAAAACCCTGCTGGATACTGCGGGCTTGGCGGGACGGGGGTTTGCTATGTTGAATAGGGTGCCAAGATTCGGCTTTTTAGGTTTCTTATTGAGGGCTAAAAGCGCATAATTATACCCTTATAGCGCCAACGGGTCTTATCGTCTCGTCTTAACCATGGGCTTCAGGACATCAGCGCCTGACAACACTTCTGCCTCTCCATTGTTTGCCGAGTACAGTGATAGAGTCGGGAGCGAGCAGTTACGTTTTGGTTATTCTTGATGTCAAACTCTGTTCCAGTTGCAGGTTTCACAGCATAGGGTGAAAAGGTCGTTGATAGATAGACAGGCCTTTTTCAGCATCGCATTGCAAGGTTCCGTACGGCGCACAGTCAAATTTATGTAGGGGCAGAACAGGATGCGCTGGTTTTTAACCAGGCCTATAGGTACCGGGCTAACTTCGAGCAATATCTTCCGCGTGGGTCGAGCCCGTAGCGTTTATCACGCGCACATAGGATTGTTATTCAAGCGTAAGTTAACGGGTACAGCAACGGCGTGCCTCATGCTAATGGGCTTTGACGCGAACGCGTTGGGTTTGGGTGATCTCGAACATCAGAGCTATTTGGGTCAACCCCTGCAAGCCACCGTAAAGCTCGTCGGCGCCAGCGAGCTGGACGATCAGCAACTGCGTCTGCGCCGCATTCACGGCGAGGAAGCCGAGGAGCTGGGTGTAGAGCTCCTCTCGAATGCCTATCGCTTTCAGTTTGAACTGGACACCTCCGCATCAGGTGAACGCTTTTTTCGCGTGTCTTCGATGCAACCCATTAATGAGCCCTATGTTGACTTGATGCTGCGCCTTGAGTGGCCCGAAGGCACCTTGGTCCGCGAATATGCCTTGCTATTGGATGCCGCGCCTTTGCGTCCACGAGCTGAAGCGCAAGTCAGGCAGCAAAATGACACCGCGGTACCGACTCAATCACCTTCGAACGCCGGCCTGCCCGCGCTGTCCGCCGGGCGTTATCGTGTTCAGTCTGGCGATACGCTATCTAAGATCGTGTCGCGCCTTGATTTGCCTGACAATGTGAGCTCAGATCAGGCCATGCAGCAGTTGCTACAGAGTAATCCCCGAGCCTTTATTGACCAGAAAGCAGAAGGGCTGATGGCGGGGGCGCTATTGGTCATCCCCGACCGTTTTACACCGAATGGTGGGGGGAGTGGGCGTACGTCTTTGCAGTCGAATGCGCGCTCGGATGTATCAGCTACGCAGCGCACGCCAGTGGCGACGACTACAAAAGAGCCCAGTGGCGCGCTGCGATTGAGCAACCCCTTGTCATCCGCTTCTAACGGTGATGTTGCGATGCGTGAACGCATTGATAGCACGCAGGAGATGGTGGACCTGCTCGTCGAGGAAAACCGAGAGCTACGGGAGCGGATTCAGCGTATCGAGAGTTCGGAATATTTGAACACCTTGGCGGAGCTGATTGCGGTGCAACGTAAACAGATAGAAGATTTACAGGCAGCGCAAGCCCGTACCGCCCGCCAGAACCCTGTCCGCAGTGAAGCCTCCGCTCCAGTGGCAGCCCCGGTTTCGACGCCGATGGCAAGCCCGGTCAATTTTGGTTTGTTAATCTCACTCGTGGTGCTGTCGATGTTGTTCATCGGTGCCAGCGCCATCGCAATCTACCTTTTTGTTCAGCGCCGCAAGCAATTACAAGTGGGGAATGCCTATGTTCCGGCACCGGCGCATGTGAGCGAGCGACACGCACCTCAGGTTTCCGATGAGCCCCTGGATGTTGCTGCACCCAGCGCGAACGTGACCACGTTGAGCGAAGTACTCGAGAAGAAGCGGCATAAACAATTGCTCAACAAAAACCCGGAAAAAGACGCCGCCGATTCGGAAGTGCATGAACGCATTCGCTTAAAAACAGATGAATATAATAAGACGCCGGGCTCCGCTCAGGCGCCTGCACGGCTCCAGGATGTGGAAATTGATGTCCTCGTAGGTTTAGACGAAGAGATCAACGAGCTGCTGTCGATGGCAAAAATTTATTGCTCTGCCGGAAAGTACTCTGAAGCGAGGGCGATCCTGAGGGCGCAGCAGGGCATCGAATCCGACCCACGCCTCGAGGATGCGCTGGAGCAGATTGATGAGATGGAGCGTCGCCACAACTAAATCTTCGTGTGCGCGCCCTCGCTGATACGGTAAGCAAACGCCAGGATATGGGCAACGGAGGTATACAGTGCGGGCGGGATGTTCTCCCCGAGCTCCAAGCGGCTTAGCAAGTCCACCAGCGCAGCATTGTCACAAAGTGGAATACCGTGCTCTTGTGCAAGCGCAATGAGCGCTTCAGCTTCACTCCCTTCGCCTTTAGCCACCACATTGGGTGCTCCGCGTCCATCGTATTGCAGCGCCACGGCTTGACGTAGTGCTTCAATTGGAATGTCTTCTGCGTTCATTGGCATATTCAGGCCCGCGTATCGATAAGGTGTTGGTTTTCCGGCAAGGTTTCCGCGTGTGGAGCCTGCTCTTCACAGCGGACGCTCGTCAGCGTGACGCCGGCGTCGTGTAATTCTTTGTGAAGCTCGGGAAGCTGGTCTCGCATTTGAGCACGTACCTCCGCGTTCGACGCCCATAGCTGAATTTGCATGTGTTCCTGCTCATCGCAATGCAATGTCGCGCTGTATTCGGTTTCGTTCGCGAACCGCCAGTTCAAACTGAACTTCCAACTGCGTTTGCGTGTATTTTCTTTGTTGTCCTTTTTGGCCTTACGCTCTTCGATGCGTAATTGCACAGGGCTAACATGGTCACCGAAACGCACAAAAACGTCACACTGCAGGACGTTAATCGGCGGGTCCGCTTGCGTTTGTGGCAGCAGGCTACTCAACTGGAGTGTGGAAAACCGAGCAAGACTCCCCTGTATGAGTTGCTCAGCGCGTCTGAACAGCGCATCAAGGGCTTCATCAGGCGGGTTCGAGCTGGCGACTTTCGCACTGTGGACAGGAATGAAGAGGGCTAATATCGCTCGCAAATCTTGGCTGGGTAAGGCATGTTGAGCTTGTGGCTGCTGCAAGATCTGAACGATGTGGTGCACCGCAAGTACAAGGAGTTTGGCGTCAGGGCCCGCTTCTCCTTTCAGGAAGTGTGTTGGGCGGGCTTCAAGCAAGCTGCCACTTCTTTCGATCATGTTGGGTAGCGCGGGCAATACTTGCTGAGTGCTTTGCGGCAAGGAGTGTACCCATTGCTGTTTCATTTGCAGCGCCTGCTGAAGCTTGGGTATGAGTTCAGGGAGATGTTGCTGCACGCGCGTAATGACTTCAGGGGGCAGGGGTTTATTGGATTCGGGAAGGGCCTTCGTGAGCAGTGGGTGCTCCGGCGTTTGCACGGGAATACTCTGTCGTAGCGTAGCGGCCAGCTGCTGTATTTGACTCGAGTTGAGTGGTGGACGTTCAGCCGGTTTGTCGCTTATAGAGCCAGCTGGTGGGGCGGTGCCCGGCTTTGGTGCTTGCTCGGCGGAGATGCTGCTCAAAATGCGCAGCGCCTGGCCGCTGCTCGCCCGGGCAAGTATCAGTTGCTCGCCCGCTTTAACGGGTAGCGGGCTGAGTGCCCAAGACAGCATGTTTTGGCCGGCATTCGCGGCAAGTTTTACCAGTACGGCGGGCGTTGGGGGCGTGTTTTTGTCGATAAGCGGGTTGGCCGCGGCCTGCAATAGATGGCTCAGCACGGGACGCAAAGGTGCGTTTTCAGGCAAGCGCCGCAGCAGGGTGACGAGATTGTTGGGCGTCAGCTCAAGTGTGTCGAGCACCGTCGCCCGCGCTCGGCCTGGGTGCCCTTGCAGCAAATTGGCCAGAGATTGCTCAGGCACCTTGCTCAGAATCGCCGACAGGGCGTGAATTCGCTCCATAATCGAGAAATCCGCTAAAAAAGAGATTTTAATAACGCTGGCTTATAGGGTTACACTGTCGGCCGTTTGTGCCAAAAGCTGAGGATCTGGCAGCAGCCAAGCCGCTGTGCGGATGAGCCGATCCCGCTTTCGTCTGGCCTGACTCAGTAAGAAGTGTAACAAATCAACGTGAATTAACAGGTTTCCGTTCCGAATGCAGCAACTCCTCCTCGATAAAGTGAGCTTCTCGCGCGACGAGGTTCCGCTGTTTACTGATGTTGAGGCCAGTTGGCCCGCGGGTAGCATCGTCCAGCTCCAGGGCGCGAATGGCGCGGGTAAGACCACGCTATTGCGCATTATTGCCGGTCTACTTCGTCCTTCGGCAGGGCGCGTCTCTTTCAATGAGGTGCCCAGTGGGCACTACGACTTCCTGTCACAGCTTCTTTACTTAGGGCACCAGCCGGGCGTTAAACGCAGTATGACGCCACTGGAGAACCTGCGCTGGTATTTTGCCTTGAATGGCTTAAAAGGCGTGCAATCCTCTGCGCGCCCCGATGAACCCGGCTACGTGCAAGCCTTGGCGAAAGTGGGCCTGCGTCATTATGAAGATGTACCGTGTTACCAGCTTTCCGCAGGGCAGCAACGCCGCGTTGCACTCGCTCGACTGTTCCTGAGCGAGGCGCCATTGTGGCTGCTCGATGAGCCTTTCACCGCGGTGGATGTGCATGGGGTGGCCTTGCTTGAAGAGCGCATACAAGCCCATGCCGAGCAGGGTGGGCTTGTCCTGTTGACCACGCATCAGAGCTGGCGGGTAGCGGGTCTCGAAGTGCTTGATCTGGAGCGTTTCAAAGCTTCGGGAGCACGCGGATGAGCGGCAATTTACCCGCACCTGGCTCTGCGCTCAGAGCGATGTTCCGTCATGAGTGTGCCTTACAGCTGCGCAATCGCAGTGAGCTCTACAACCCCTTACTTTTCTTCACCAGTATCATTGTGTTCGTGCCTCTGGGTATCTCGCCGGAAGCGGGGTTTCTGAAGCAACTCGCGCCCGGAATGGTCTGGATTATTGCGCTTCTGTCAGTGCTGCTTTCCCTGGATCGCGTTTTTCAGGCGGATTTTGAGGATGGCTCGCTCGAACAGGCGCTGTTAAGTGGCCAAAGCGGCTATATGCTGGTGCTGGCCAAGGTCTTGGTGCACTGGCTTTTTACAGGACTACCGCTAACGTTGCTCAGCCCTGTACTGGGTATCATGTTAGCGCTGCCTGCCGAAGCCTACGGCTGTTTGATGTTGTCGTTGTTTTTCGGATCAGGTGCGCTCTGTTTTATCGGCGCAGTGGGCGCGGCGTTAACTGTGTCGTTGCGCCGAGGCGGGCTATTGCTATCATTGATCATCATTCCGCTGTACGTGCCTGTGCTGATCTTCGGCAGTGGTGCGGTCAGTGCAGCAGCGATAGGAGACAGCTATGGCGCAACACTGGCGGTGGTGGTTGCTTTCTGGTTGGCAGCACTTATGCTGGCACCTTTTGCAGCATTGGGTGCGCTAAAAATCAACCTGGCGGAATAATTCTAAACGAGACGAGCAAACGACTTTGAACTGGCAATGGTTTCACCGCTTGGGGTCACCCAAGTGGTTTTATGAGAAGACAACGCCCTGGTTACCCTGGTTAGGTTTTTCAGCGCTCATTCTGTTGACTGTGGGGGCGGTTTGGGGCTTGGGCTTTGCCCCAGCTGATGCTAAGCAGGGCAACAGCTACCGCATCATCTTTATTCATGTACCAGCTTCTTTTATTGCGCTTGCAGGCTACTACATCATGGCGATCAGTGGCGCGATCGGTTTGATCTGGCGGATGAAACTGGCGTATATGACGATGAAGGCGGCAGCGCCGATTGGTGCAGTGTTCACCTTTGTGTCGTTAGTGACTGGCGCGATTTGGGGTAAACCCACTTGGGGCACGTGGTGGGAATGGGATGCGCGAATCACCTCCATGCTGGTGTTGTTCTTCCTGTATCTGGGCGTGATCGCGTTGCAACAAAGCTTCAGTAGCCGAGATGCGGCAGACAAAACAGGCGCAGTTTTGTCCTTAGTCGGCACGGTCAATATCCCGATCATCTATAAATCTGTGGATTGGTGGTACTCCTTGCACCAGCCGGCTACCTTAAAAATTGTTGGGAAATCATCCATTGATGCCAGTATGGCCTACCCACTGTTAACGATGATCCTCGCGTTTTACCTCTTTTATGCCTGGTTGCTGTTAACGCAAACCCGAGTGGAAATTCTTGATCGGGAACGTCGCAGTCAATGGGTGAAAGCCATTCTTCTGAAGCCTAAGTTGCAGGAGGCCGCATGAATCTGACTGCACAATTTCACTCGCTGGAGACGCTGTGGTACATGAATGGCCATGGGCCGTATGTCTGGGCTGCGTACGGTATCACCGCGGCCGCATTCGTTTTTTTGGCCTCCCACAGCATGCTGCGTCGGCGGCAAATACGTTCGCAAATTCGCGCGACTGAGCGCAGAGAGCGAGCGCTTCAGAGCGAACAAGGGATTTAATCAGGTAGTCTTATGCACCCTCAACGAAAACAACGTTTGATCATCGTACTCTTTCTTGTTGTAGGCAGTTCTGTCGCAATTGGATTGTTGCTTTATGCCGCGCGAGAGAGCATTAATTTATTCTACCCGCCCTCTAAAATCGTCGCCGGTGAAGCGCCCATTGGGCGAAATATTAAGGCGGGGGGCTGTGTTGTGCCCGGTTCCGTGCAAAGGTCGAACACCAGCTTGAAAATCGAATTCGAAATTACCGATGGGATGGCAAGCATCCCGGTGAGGTACGAAGGTATTTTGCCTGATCTCTTCAGTGAGGGGGAAGCTGCGGTCGTCGACGGTCAGCTCGATGAATACGGATGGCTGTTGGCAACGCGTGTGCTGGCGAAGCATGACGAAAACTATACTCCGACGGAAGTCTCCGATAATTTGCAAACGCAAACTGAGGACGGGGTACAACACCAGAAAACCTGCGAGGCGCTGAGCTATGATTCCTGAGTATGGGCAACTTGCCTTGAATTTTGCCATGCTGCTCGCACTTGGGCTTGCGGTACTGCCTCTGGCGGGCACGCTATATGGACGGGTGGTGTGGATGGCAACGGGCCGCAGTCTCGCGACCGGTTTGTTCGTCTTTGTTGCGGTGGCCTACGCCTGCTTGACCTGGGCCTTTTATCAAGACGACTTTTCCGTCAAGTATGTGGCTAACCACAGCAATTCCATGTTGCCGATGATTTACAAACTCTGCGCGGTATGGGGCGGACACGAGGGCTCGTTGCTGCTGTGGATGTTAATTCTGGCCGGATGGACCTTCCTTGTTGCGCTATTTAGCCGCGAAATGCCATTAGACCTTGTTGCGCGAGTGCTGTCTGTCATGGGCATGGTCGCAGTGGGCTTCCTCGGTTTCATGTTGATCACATCGAACCCCTTCGAGCGAATTTTACCCGAGGCACCGATGGATGGCGGGGATTTAAACCCCTTGCTTCAAGACCCCGGTTTTGTGATCCATCCGCCCATGCTCTATATGGGCTATGTGGGTTTCTCTGTGGTCTTTGCGTTCGCGATTGCGGCGCTGATCAGCGGTCGTATTGATTCTGCGTGGGCTCGCTGGGCAAGGCCCTGGACAAACGCAGCCTGGGCGTTTCTGACTATTGGCATCGCGCTTGGGAGTTGGTGGGCCTACTACGAGTTAGGCTGGGGCGGTTGGTGGTTTTGGGATCCTGTTGAAAATGCCTCATTCATGCCCTGGCTGGCTGGGACCGCGCTCATACATTCGCTCGCCATGAGCGAGAAGCGCGGTGTGTTCAATAGCTGGACTTTGTTGCTGTCGATTTCTGCGTTCTCATTGAGTCTACTTGGTACCTTCCTTGTGCGGTCAGGCGTACTCACCAGCGTGCATGCCTTTGCCTCCGATCCTTCTCGCGGGCTCTTTATTTTGTGCTTTCTCGCGGTGGTCGTAGGGGGCTCGCTTACGCTCTATGCGTTTAGGGCGCCGGTGCTGAAGAGTCAAACGGGTTTCAGCTGGTTATCGCGGGAGACGTTTCTGCTTGCGAACTCTGTGATCTTTATTTTGAGTTGTGCGTTAGTGCTGTTGGGCACCTTGTTCCCGCTGATCGCCGATGCCTTTAATCTGGGTAAGTTTTCCGTCGGTGAACCCTGGTTCAATGCGTTCTTTCCCCCCTTGATGGCCCTCGTGGGTCTTCTGATGGGCACGGGCGTGATGCTGAACTGGAAGAAAACACGCTTCGCAAAAATCCAGCGTTGGCAGGGCATCGCATTCCTGTTCAGTCTGTGGCTTGCGAGTTTTATCCCGGGAATTGTGCCGGGTGATTTTTCCATTGGTGCGGCCTTTGCCATATTTGTGGGTTCCTGGGTGATTTCGTCGACCTTGTTGGACTTCTTCCGACGTATGCAAAATGCGCAGAACGCTGGAGCGCGCATGCGCAGTTTTGGTTTGAGCTACTATGGCATGATGATGGCGCATGCGGGTTTTGGTGTGTGTTTGCTAGGCGCGGCTATCGATAGTATCTATGCTGAGCAGCGTGACTTGCGCGTTACCACGGGCAGTCATGTCGAAGTATCGGGATATCAGTTCGAGCTGGTCGAAGTGTCGCGTTTTAGAGGCGCCAATTTCTGGGCCGACCGCGGGGAAGTCGTGGTGCGCAAAGACGGGCGCGTGGTCGCAAGTCTACAGCCAGAAAAACGCCGCTATTTTTCAGGTGGAAACATCATGACTGAAGCGGCCATTGACGCGGGCTTGTTTCGCGACCTGTATGTGTCCCTCGGCGATAAAATTAATAACACCGACTGGGCCATGCGAGTGTACTTTAAACCACTGGTACGCTGGATCTGGTTGGGCGCGATCATGATGGCCTTCGGTGGGTTTCTTGCGATTATGGATAAACGGTATCGGCGTGTGCGCGCTGCGGCGGACACGCCCGTGGAGACGGGTCCTCCGGTGGAAGAGACGACGCAATTTGAGCCTCTACCAGCGGAAGAAGCAAAGCCAGGTGGTGCGCTATGAAGCGACTTTTTTTCTTTGTGCCTGCACTGTTATTTGTGGTGCTTTCGTGCTTCCTGTATTTCGGTCTGGGCAACGATCCTACGGTGCTCCCGTCCGTCACGGTGGGCAAGCCCGTACCTGCTTTCCAGCTACCTGTTTTGGGCGCGGAAGAGGGGACTGAACTCAGTCAGGAAGAACTTGCGGGTGAACCGTATTTGCTGAATGTGTGGGCAACCTGGTGCGCGGCGTGTCTGGTAGAGCACCCTTATTTGTATGAACTGTCGCAGCGCGGCGTCAAGATCGTTGGCATAAATTACAAAGACGATCCCGCTGCGGCGGTTAAATGGCTTGAAAAATATAAAGATCCCTATGCGGTGTCTGTTGTCGACGCACGTGGGCGCCTGGGTTTCGATCTGGGCGTGACCGGCGCGCCAGAAACCTTCCTTGTGGATGCCGAGGGGCAGATTCTTTACCGGCACTTAGGTGTTGTTGACGAAAATGTCTGGGAAAGCCATTTCGCCTCCACCTTTAGCCAATCATCGCAAGAGTTAGCAGAAGAATGAAATCCTTCGTAAGCAATATTGTCGCTGGCGCTGTACTTATTCACGCAAGCGCGAGCGTGGGCGCGTTTGAGGTTCCGTCAACAGAAGACTGGGAGCGCCGTGAAATCCTGGTCGATCCATTCAGCTTCGAGCATCAAATTGTTCGAGAGGATGTTCTGGGGCATTGGACGGGTGGTGGCTTCGAGGGCGATTTGAATTTCGTACTGACTTCCACCGACGACGAGCGCCACCGGCTATATGTCCAATGGTTGGAGGCTGAGACGCAAGCACCGACCTATACCGTCAGTATTCGCGAATTCAATGTGGCACCCGAATACATCCTGAGCTTCCCTGAATGCCTCAATGACAACTGCACCCGAGCGCTGGTCACCGGCACGCACGCTTATGAGGGCATGGAACAACGCTTCATACTGACGTTAACAGGAGTAGGCCGCTACAAAGTAGGCTTGGCCGCTGAAGAGTGAATAGATTGCGAATACATTGGGGTCAGACCCCATTCGGGGTCTGACCCCAATGTATTCGCAACGCGTGGCATAAAAAAAGCCCGCATCTTGCGATGCGAGCTTTTTTGTATGGCGACCCGGAAGGGACTTGAACCCTCGACCTCCGGCGTGACAGGCCGGCATTCTAACCAACTGAACTACCGGGCCGCGGTAGGACTCTTAAAGGGAGTCAGGCTTGGTGGGTGGTACAGGGGTCGAACCTGTGACCTACGCCTTGTAAGGGCGCCGCTCTACCAACTGAGCTAACCACCCAATTGAGGCGGGCATTCTATAGAGTTTGCCAAAGACGTCAACAGGTTTTTATAGCATCTTGCGTACTGCGTACTCGAATGTGTAAAAAGTGAACATGTTCCGAACTTTTCCTCCCATTCGCATTCAGCCAATCTATTCCTGCTGGCGAGTGCTGCTATAATGCGCGCGATGAAAAACTATCAAATCCTCCTCAGTGTTGTTGTGCTTCTCGTCCTGCCGCTTTTTGCGTCTGGTGATGAGTTAATCGAATTTCAATCCGACGAACAGCGCTCGGCCTTCCTGCGGCTCAGTGAAGAATTGCGCTGCCCTAAGTGTCAAAATCAGAACCTCGCGGATTCCAATTCTGAAATTGCCGAAATCATGCGTGAAGTCATCGCTGAAGAGGTGCTTGCTGGTCACAGTGAGGCAGAAATCAAAGACATGATGGTCGATCGATACGGCGAATTTGTGCTCTATGAGCCACCGCGCAAGCTGGAAACCGCCATTCTCTGGTGGGGCCCTCTGGTCTTGCTGGCGATCGCAATTTTGATCTTTGTGACTATCGTCGTGGGGCGTGCTCGGCAAGCTCAGGGCGAACCGGCTGAGCGGGTCGAAGAGGAACAACCCGAAGACGACAAGAGTAATACGGCACCATGACGTTTTTTGATTTAGGTTTTTGGCAGGTTTTTGCCGTATTTACCGTCTTTTCGGCTTTGTGCTTTGGATGGCCTCTGCTGCGTAGCTGGCAGGAGCAAAAACGGGCGCTGCGCGATGGTATCGTGAGTGATTTGCGTCATGCGGTGCAGGAAGATCGTTTGCATGAGCTTGAAACGACCTTACAGCAGGGTGACATCGACTCGCAGGAGCTGGCCTCTCTTCAGCAGGACCTTGAACGCACCATCGCCCTAGAAGATGCACAGACTGCCGACGATTTTAATCATCATGCCATTACCTTCGGCTCGCGCAGCAAAGTGTTTCTGGCCGCGCTTTGCCTGATTACGCCGTTGTTGGCTTTTGTCTTGTACACCTGGTTGGGCGCCAAGCCCGATTGGGACATCCGCGAGCAAATGATCAGCCTCAATAGCCAGCCCCAAGTCAGTGTAGAAGAGCAACGAGCGCTCATGGCAAGCATTCAGCGCCGGCTCGAGCAAACACCAGAAAACGGCCACCTGCTATTCCTTCAGGGCAATATCGCAGTGCAATTAGGCGACTATGAAGAAGCGGTTCGCGCCTACCAAAGTCTCAATACTTTGTTCCCGGATTCCGCCACGGTACTGGCTGAATTGGCTCAGGCACTCTTTCTTCGTGCCGGCAATACCATGACGCCGTCTGTACGTGAAAATACACAGCGTGCACTGGAGCTGGACAATAGCCTGCCAACCGCGTTGGGCCTTGCGGGCATCGATGCATTTCAATCCGGAGAGTACGAGCAAGCGATCAGCTTATGGCAGCGCGCCGTTCAACAACTGGATCCCTCGGCACCCGCTGCCGTCGTTCTGACTCAGGGCATTGCTCAAGCACAAGCCGCGCTCGCCGCCACCGGTAAGCCTGCGAAACCCTCAGGTGATGAACCAAGCAGCGCGCTTCCGGTCGAAGTGACCTTGGCGGACACCGTCGAGGCGGATTTGAGCGGTGCAGTGTTGTTTGTCTACGCTCGAGCATGGCAGGGCTCAAAGATGCCATTGGCGATTCAGCGTCTCGACGCACCCGAATTCCCGGTGTCGCTGGTCTTGGACAAGACCATGGCGATGGCCCAGGGGATGGACATTTCAAGTGCTCCTCAGCTTGAAGTGGTGGCGCGCGTCAGCTTGTCGGGGAACGCTGCGCCGCAAAGTGGTGATTGGCAGGGGAGTTTTGGCCCGGTCATTCTCGATCAGCTCGACGGCGTTGTGCGCTTGAGCGTCAATGAACAAATCCCCTGACGGCCGCTTTTCTTCGCACTCGGAGTGATCAGGCGTCACTGTAGGCCTGTCGTGGGAATTCGCGGTTTCTTTCCTTTCCGAAGTGTGTAGAATCTGGCGATTATGCTCCGAACCGGGTGCGAAGCCCGGTTTGAGCGAGAAACATACAACAAATTATCACAATCTGAATTCCAAGCCAGGAAAGCCTCAGCAACATGCGTTTGAAATCAATCAAACTTGCCGGGTTCAAGTCTTTTGTCGACCCTACCACCGTCAATTTGCCTAGCAACATGTGTGCTGTGGTCGGCCCTAACGGCTGTGGCAAATCCAATATCATCGATGCGGTTCGTTGGGTAATGGGGGAATCCTCCGCCAAGAACCTGCGTGGTGAGTCGATGACTGACGTGATTTTCAACGGTTCAGGCTCCAGAAAACCAGTTGGTCAGGCCTCGATTGAACTGGTGTTCGATAACAGTGACGCGACAGTGACCGGGGAATATGCGGGTTATGCTGAGATCTCCGTCAAGCGTAAGGTCACGCGTGACGGTCAAAACCTGTACTATCTCAATGGTAATCGTTGCCGCCGTCGCGATATCACCGATATCTTTCTAGGTACCGGCCTTGGGCCTCGCAGTTACGCCATCATCGAACAGGGCATGATTTCCCGGCTGATTGAATCCAAGCCAGAAGAGTTGCGTGTTTATATCGAAGAAGCCGCGGGTATCTCAAAGTACAAGGAGCGACGACGCGACACCGAAAACCGGATGCGCCGCACCCACGAGAATCTCGAGCGCCTGACGGATATTCGCGACGAACTCGATCGCCAGCTTGTCCGCCTCGAGCGCCAGGCAAAAGCGGCGGAAAAATATTCCGAATACAAAAAAGAAGAGCGGGGCCTTAATGCCCAGCTCAGAGCTATTCGCTTCAGAGCGCTGAGAGATGCGGCGGAAGCGCTGCGTCAAAAAATCACCGAAGCGGAGCTTTCCGTCGAAGCGGCAGTGACGCAACGCGTCAAGCAAGATGCGGCCATTGAAAAACATCGTGCAGACTTCTCCGAAAAATCCGACGCCTTTAATGAAATCCAAGGGCAGTTTTACGCTATTGGCGCCGATATCGCGCGGATCGAGCAGAGCATAAAACACGCTCAGGAGCGCGAGCGTGCATTAAAAGTCGATCTTGAGCAAACTGAGCGCGATTGCCGTGAGTCTGAAGAGCACATGGCCCTGGACACGGCGAAAATAGAAGGTTGGGAAGCCGAGCTACTCGAAATTACCCCCGAACTTGAGATGCTTGAACAGGGGCTCGAAGGCGCCCACAGCCTGCTTCAAGATGCCGAAGAAAAAATGCAAACCTGGCAGCAAAGCTGGGACAGTTTTAACCAGCGCGCCGCCGAACCCAAGCAAGCCGCTGAAGTACAGCAAAGCCGGATTCAATACCTGGAACAGGTTCAGCAGCGCCTGGTTCAGCGACGGGAGAAGATCGATCAGGAACGTTCAGACATCGATGTCGCAGAAGACAGCGAGAGCATCGCAGTAGATGAAGAAGCGCTTGCAGAACTCGAACTTCAGGCCGAAACGTTAAACGACCAAGTAACTGAGCAGGGCGAGCGCATCACGGAGATTCGTGAAAAGCATGCGGCCGCCACGGAACGTCGTGCCGAATTGCAAAGCGAACTGCAGACCAGCAAAGGCCGGCTTGCATCACTCGAAGCACTGCAGGCCGCGGCCTTGGGTAAGGATGGCTCCGATATTGATCGCTGGTTGGGCGAGCAGGGCCTGAATGCCGATTCGCGCCTGGCGGAAGCCTTACAGGTAGAAGCGGGATGGGAAAAAGCCGTGGAAGTGGTCCTCGGGGACAGCTTACAGGCGGTGTGTGTCGAGCGCGGGGTTCGTGATTTCCTCGCGCCTCTGGTGAACTTGGAGAGCAGTCTCGAACTGGTGATGCCGGGGCCAAGTACTGCCAACGTGGCCGGGACCTTGGCTGATAAAGTTCGCTGTGATTTCGCGCTGCCAAAATCCCTAAATGCGATCCTGCTTGCGGACAGCCTCGAGGATGCAGCAAGTAAGATCGATGGGCTGAGCGCGGAGCAAAGCCTGATTACTAAAGACGGATATTGGCTGGGTCACAACTGGATTCGCGTACTCCGTCAATCTGACAGCGAAGCCGGCGTCATCGCCCGCAAGCGTGAAATTGACGCATTGCATGCCTCCGTTGATAGTTTGGACGAGCAGGTTCGCACGCTTGCCGAAGAGATCGCGTTGTTGAGTGAAAGCCTCAAACACACAGAGTCCGAGCGGGAAACGGCGCGACGCGAACTCGAAGCGCGTCGGCGAGAAGCCAATGAAAAACGCAATCAGATCACGGCGCGTAAAGCGCGAGTGGAACAGCTGCTTCAGAAGCAGGAGCGTGCACGTCAGGACGTAGAAGAAATTCAAGGGCAGCTCGAAGCCGAAGCTGAAAACCTTGTCGAGGCGCGAGCGCTGTTGGAAGAAGCGATTATTCGCATCGAGCAGGATTCAGAAGAAAGAGAGACCTTGCTTTCGCAGCGTGATCAATTACGCGCGAAGCTCGATGACGCGCGACAAACAGCCCGCCATGCACAAGACAAAAGTCACGAACTCGCCATGCGCCAGCGCTCATTGCAGGCTCAGCTCGATTCGATGCGGCAGGGTCTGCAGCGCTTAAACGAGCAGATTGGCCGCTTGCAGGAACGACGTGAACAG
Source organism: Cellvibrionaceae bacterium AOL6 (assembly GCA_003265435.1). GTDB lineage: Bacteria > Pseudomonadota > Gammaproteobacteria > Pseudomonadales > Cellvibrionaceae > Agaribacterium. Next base: position 77,927 of record NOXC01000008.1, on the reverse strand, counting down.
CTGCGTACGGCACTCGAAGACGTCGCCAGTCCGGGTGATGAGTCTCAGTTGGAACTTGAGGCCTTACTCGAAAAGCGCGTGGCAATTGAAGCCAAGCTCAGCGCATCGCGGAAAGAACTCGAAGAAACCGAACACGGTCTGCGCGAAGCCGAGCAGGCGCGAGACCGGGCCGAACGTGATACCAGCGAACATCGAGCGCACCTGGAAAGCACCAGGCTTGAACTGAAAACTTTGGATGTGCAATCTCAAAATATTCAGCAGCAGCTCAGCGAAGACGAGTTTGATCTCGATGCGGTGCTCGATGGTTTGACAGAAGAAGACAGTGAATCGAGCTTGCTTGAGTCGCTGCAGCAGCTTGAAAGTCGCATCAGCCGTTTGGGTGCGATCAACCTGGCGGCCATTGAAGAATTTAAGACGGAGTCTGAGCGAAAGAATTACCTCGACGAGCAAAACGATGACCTGTGCGAGGCATTGGAAACACTCGAAGCGGCGATTAAAAAAATCGACAAAGAAACCCGTACTCGATTCAAAGAGACCTATGATCAGGTCAACACGGGCTTACAGAATTTATTTCCAAAATTATTTGGGGGCGGGCATGCCTATCTCGAATTGACGGGAGAAGATTTGCTCGATACCGGTATCGCCATCATGGCGCGGCCACCGGGAAAGAAAAACAGCACGATTCACCTCTTGTCAGGTGGGGAAAAGGCCTTGACCGCGATCGCATTGGTCTTCTCCATCTTTCAGTTAAATCCGGCACCTTTTTGTATGCTGGATGAGGTGGATGCACCGCTCGACGATGCGAATGTTGGCCGCTACGCCAATATCGTTGAAGCCATGTCAGAGCAGGTGCAATTCATTTATATTACGCACAATAAGATCGCAATGGAAAAAGCTCAGCACCTACTTGGTGTCACCATGCAGGAGGCGGGCGTCTCCAGAATGGTAACCGTGGATGTCGAAGAGGCCGCTGAGCTGGCAGCGATGTAAGCGCTGTCGTCGTTTTGCAAGCGTATAGGGGATTTATTCAGTGAGCGATTGGTTGTCGGTCATTATTGTAATTTTAATTATCAGTATCGTACTCGATGGGATTCGACGCGCGAGAAATGCACGACGAAACCAGATTCGACTTTCGCGTAACGCGATCAAGGCGGATCGAGCGCTCGAGGATGAGGCGAGTAATGAGCTTCTGGGCGATTTCCCCAGTGGTGGCGCTCGGCCTAAACATGAAGAGGCGGTGAGCCCAGCGCCTGCGGGGGATACACCTGTACAAACCTCTTTGGAATTGGACGAGCCCGTTCCAATGTTGATGGACAGTGTAGTGAACGAAGGCGCTGACACTCGTGATGCTTCCGATGAGGCACCCGAAGCCGAGTACTCAGATGCCCAGCTCGAGCCAAGCATTGGCGCGCTGGAGGACTTGGATGCGCCGACTGAGCCCAAACCGCGACCTGCGGAGCCCGAAGAGGCCAGTTTTGAGTCTCGAATGAAAGCGAAGGCAGGGCAGTTTTTCAGCCACAAAAAAAGTACTGAATCACAGCAAGAAGAAAAGTCCTCGAAAGCGCCCTCACACGCCGGGCCTCAAGAAATCCTGATCGTGAATATTATGGCACGCAGTGGGACGGTATTTGACGGGCAAGCCTTGTTGAATGCGCTGACTGCAGAGGCCTTGAAGTTCGGCCAAATGAATATTTTTCATCGTCACCTCGAGAACGATGGCGATGCGCCCGTTGTCTACAGTTTGGCGAACATTGTCGAGCCGGGTAATTTTGACTTCGCAAACATGGCTGATACGACGACACCGGGAGTGTGCATATTCTTGTCATTGCCCACGACCTGTGAGGCCCATATTGCCTACGAGGATATGATACGTACTGCCCGGAATATTGCTGCCGCGCTGGATGGTGAGCTGAAAGACGAGAACCGAAGTGCGTTAACAAATCAAACCATCGAGCACGGCCGTCAGCGCGTTCTGGAATTCGAACGAAAAATAAAGCTGGGCAAACACTGAGGATGAGTCACAAACAAGACCTCGCTCGTGAGTACCAGGCGCTAAAAGATACGCTTCTGTACCATGCCCGGCGCTATTATGCACTTGATGCGCCAGAAATATCGGACGCCGAATACGATGCGTTGTTCAAACGCTTACTCGAACTGGAAGGCGCCAACCCTGAGCTGATCTCGGCCGATTCTCCCTCGCAGCGCGTCGGTTCTGAACCGCTCTCCGCGTTTAATAGCGTCGCGCATCGTATGCCGATGCTCTCTCTCGATAATGCCTTTTCAGAAGACGATCTCCTCGCGTTTGATAAGCGTATACGGGACCGCCTCGGTATCGATCGGAGCCCTGAATATGTCTGCGAACCCAAATACGACGGCATCGCCGTCAGCCTGATCTATGAGAACGGAAAGCTTGTACAGGGTGCGACAAGAGGCGATGGATCCACCGGCGAAGACATCAGTGAAAACGTAAAAACGGTGCACAGTATTCCACTTCAGCTCAATGGCGGCGATGTCCCGTCGCTTGTTGAAGTGAGAGGCGAGGTGTACATGCCTCGAGAGGGCTTTAAGCGCTACAACGCGCAAGCCAGCACGAAGGGAGACAAACCTTTTGTCAATCCGCGAAATGCCGCGGCGGGCAGCTTGAGGCAGCTTGACTCGCGTATCACCGCAAGGCGTCCTCTCGAAATGTGCGCTTACAGTATTGGTGTGCATGAGGGCTATCCGCTACCGAGCACGCATGGAGAAGTGTTGCAACAGCTAAGTCAATGGGGCTTCATGGTAAGCGAACATTATCGTGTGCTGGAAGGGGTAGAGGCCTGCACGCGGTATTTTGATGAGCTTGCTGAAAAACGAGAGAGCCTACCGTATGACATTGACGGTATCGTATTTAAGGTAAATCGTCTCGACTTCCAGGATGAACTTGGATTTGTCGCTCGCGCACCACGTTGGGCGATCGCGAGAAAATTCCCCGCGCAAGAAGAAATCACTGTACTGAAAGAGGTGGAATTTCAAGTGGGGCGTACCGGTGCAATCACTCCGGTTGCGCGTTTGGAACCTGTCTTTGTAGGCGGTGTAACAGTATCAAACGCGACCTTACACAACGCGGATGAAATCGCTCGCTTGGGTGTGCACATCGGAGACAGCGTTGCCGTGCGACGCGCGGGCGACGTCATACCCCAGATCGTCTCGGTAGTACCGAGCCTGCGCCCTGATACGGCCAGACCTATTACCTTTCCAGAAGCGTGTCCTGTCTGCGAGACGCCTTTAGTACAGAGTGAGGGGGAGGCGGCTATTCGCTGTCCTGCTGGCATGAGTTGTCAGGCTCAGCTCAAGGAATCGATCAAGCATTACGTGTCGCGTACCGCGATGGATATCGATGGTCTAGGGGATAAGTTGGTCTCCCTGTTTGTCGATTTGAAGCTGATTCGCTCGCTTGCAGATTTGTATCGCCTACGCGCCGATGTATTAAGTGAATTGGATGGCTTGGGTAAAAAATCGGCCGACAATATTATTCAGGCGATAGAGGCATCGCGTTACTGCGAATTGCACCGTTTCATTTATGCGCTGGGCATCAGAGAGGTCGGACAGGCAACCGCGCGAAATCTCGCCAGGCACTTTGGTTCTCTGGAAGCCATTATCGCAGCGGATATCGACGCGTTGCTGGAAGTCGAAGACATTGGGCCCGTCGTTGCGCAACATATTCAAGCCTTTTTCGCGACGCCGTCCAATCTCGATATCATCACTCAAATCCGCGAAGCTGGTGTGCACTGGGATGATATCGTCATCGACGAAAGCAGCATGACCCTGAAGGGAAAAACCATTGTGCTGACAGGCAGTTTTTCCACCTTAAAACGCTCAGCCGCTAAAACCGCGCTGGAAGCGCTGGGTGCCAAGGTCGCAAGCTCCGTCTCAAAAAATACGGACATCGTCTATGCCGGGCCAGGCGCCGGATCAAAGTTGACTAAGGCGCAAGAGTTGAATGTGCCGGTAGAAGATGAAGACGCGCTGATCGCGTTGTTGGAACAGCATGCTGAATAATATATTGCTTACGAAAGCCAAGCGCATCGTATTTGTGGCCGTCTTCATGAGCCTCGCATTTCTGGGGGGCTGTGCCAGTTCGCCACCCAAGCAGAAAGATAACCTTTGTGCCGTCTTTGATGAAAAAAACGGGTGGTACAAAGATGCGAAAAAAGCGAGTCAGAAATGGCACATCCCAATCGCAACCAATATGGCGATCATGCACCAGGAAAGTCGTTTTGTAGCAAAAGCTAAACCTGACAGAAAGAAATATCTGGGCTTCATACCCGGCCCCAGGAAGAGTTCGGCCTATGGCTACTCTCAAGCCAAAAAAGATACCTGGAAGTGGTACAAAGAGAAGAGTGGTCATCGCGGGGCGGACCGGAATGACTTTGATGACGCCATTGACTTTATCGCCTGGTACAACAATATGAGCGCGACACGCTTAGGGATTCCCAGGCACGACACCTACAGCCTCTACCTTGCGTATCACGAAGGCCATGGCGGATACGAACGTCGCACCTACAAAAATAAAGCATGGCTTTTGGATGTGGCGAGAAAAGTAAATCAACGGGCTCAGCAGTATAATGCTCAACTTCAGAAATGTGAGAAACGCCTGGACAGTTCCTGGTGGCCATTTTAAGGGGGGAGGGTATGCAGTCTGAATCGGTCGTGTACGGATACATCAAAGACTGGAGTGGCACAGCAGAAGACAACCTGCTGCGTTGCCGAGTGAACGAAAGAATCACGGCATCGTTACCGGGCGTAGAGGAGTTCACACATTTAAATCATGAAATGTTCTCCAAGCCGATCGAGCAAACCGATTCTCCCGGTGTCGATTGCTATCTAATTCCCTTTGGCGCGTGTTACAAGGGTGTAGAATACGAGTGGAGCGGGTGGTTAGCCGCCTTTGAATCGTTGTTGGAAGAGATGTATTGGGTCTCGGCTGTAGTGCATCTCGAAACAGAACTCAGCGGCAAGCACAGCTTCAGTTGGGCAAGTGCAAAGGGCGAGCACCTGCCAGGAGAGAGTGTCCAAGGGACTCAGCGGGAGTGGGTACACGACCCCATCTAAACCCGTCACTATGCATTCTGGGAACTGTAGACATGAAATTTAAAGTGCGTTTTAACCGCAGGCACAATATGTATATCACGCTGTTTGCCTGCGCCGTAGGTTTGATCCTTCTGGTCACGCGGTTTGGTTTGACCTTGGAACAGCTCGGGACATACGCCCTGATCACTTTGGGTATGTTGTTGGTGTTGGTCGGCATTGCCGCGCTGCTGGGCTTCTTACTGAACCGCCGACATCAGGATAAATAATATTACGCAGCCAATGCGCTGTATTTTGAACGATAACGCGAGCGGTTAAAGGCATCCAACTGCTCCACGGGCACGAGACATTTATGCGAGATACCTATGTTCCCAAGGCCTATCTGGAGCACCTGCTAGCGCTGGCTAAAAAGGCAGGTTGCCAGACGCGCCCGATCCTTGAGCAGGTCAACCTCAGCCCGGAAAAAATCGCGGCGAAACAGGATATCTCTGCTCGCCAATACGGTGAAATTTACCGTCTGATTATGCGGGAAACCCAAAACGAGTGGTTTGGCATGTTTTCCGGAGGCGGCAGGGTGCCGCTCGGTGCGTTCCGCATGATGGGTTTGACGCTGCTCCAATGCGCTACGCTCAAGCAAGCCATCTATAGAGCGGGTGATTTTGCGGATATATGCAGGGGGATGCGTTCGCGTTATTTTCTCGAGACCGATGGCGACTTGGCCTGCCTGACCTTGGCGCCTATTCGCTCTGTTACCGAGTCTCAGTTTGCCGCGATGCTCGACGAAGCGGACCCTGACTCCATCCTAACGTCGCTGCTGACCTGGCACCGTTTCAGCGAATGGCTGATTGACAAGGAAATACCGCTGGAGGAGATCAACCTGTCGTTCCCCAAAGAGGCGCTTACGACACCGTTGGTACATGCGAATCTGCGCAATGTGCATTTCGACCAGCCGAAGAATACTTTGGTGCACCGAGCGCATTATCTTGACCATCCTATTGTTCAAAACCAGGATTCGTTGCTGACCTTTTTACGTTCCGCGCCGTATCACCTCGTCACTCAAGATCCCGCCCATACAAGTCCCGCAGACAAGGTGCGCAGTATCATTAATCGAGATGTCAGCGGCTCCATGCCGTCAGCCGAGCAAGTGGCATCCCAACTCAACGTGTCTGTCACGACACTGAGACGCCAACTGCAAAAAGAGGGCACGTCCTTCCAGAAACTCAAGGATGAATGTCGGATGGAAGCGGCGTTCCATTATCTGAATTACGCCGAGCTCTCAAACAACGACATCGCCGAGCGTCTCGGATTTGACGAACCCAGTGCATTTTTCAGAAGTTTCAAAAAGTGGACGGGGTTGACGCCTGGTGAATACCGAGCCAAGCTGATCTAAGCTTTACCCTTCATTTGCGTTGATTTTCACGTCAATTGCCTGCCGGAAATGCACTTTCATGGGTGCTTTTTGTCAAACGTTCTGCCCGTTTTGGTAATTGTTCTACACTGATTAAAAAGCAACTATAACTGCTTGAAAGCCGGTCAGTTCTTACTGCTTCCGGAAACAGTGCAATCCGTCGGTAACCGATACCGTTCGGCATAATGAGAATTAGAGGCAATCGCATGACAGATTATAAAGCGCCCCTTCGCGATATGGAGTTCACGCTGTTCGAGTTGTTGAAGTTTGAGCAACACTACGACGCACTTGGCGTCTCAGAAGACGCTTCCCCTGATGTTGTTCGCGCCATCCTTGAAGAAAGTGCCAAGTTCTGTGAGGGCGTCCTCGCCCCCTTAAATGCGGTCGGTGATCGTGAAGGGTGCCAATGGGATAACGGAGAAGTCCGTACGCCTGCAGGCTTCAAGGAAGCCTATCAGCAATACGTTGAAGCGGGCTGGCCCTCTATGTCCCATGCGCCCGAATACGGTGGGCAGGGCCTACCTGAGTCCCTCGGTACGGTGATCAGCGAAATGATCGGCACGGCAAACTGGAGCTGGGGAATGTACCCGGGCCTGTCTCACGGTGCGATGAAAACCTTGGAGCTGCACGGAACCGATGAGCAGCGCCAATGCTATCTGACCAAACTCATTGAAGGCAGTTGGACCGGCACCATGTGTCTGACCGAGCCACACTGCGGCACGGATCTTGGCATGTTACGCACCAAGGCCGAACCTCAGGACGATGGCAGTTACGCCATAACCGGTACCAAAATCTTCATTTCCGCAGGTGAGCACGACCTCAGCGACAATATCGTCCACATCGTTTTGGCCCGTCTACCGGACGCGCCAGCAGGCACCAAAGGTATTTCGTTGTTTGTGGTACCTAAGTTCCTTCCGAACGACAGTGGTGAAGCCGGAGAACGGAACACCCTGGCCTGTGGCTCACTCGAGCACAAAATGGGCATTCACGGAAACGCGACCTGTGTTATGAATTTTGATGCCGCTAAAGGGTGGCTGATTGGGCCACCTAACCGTGGTCTGAATTGCATGTTCACGTTTATGAATACCGCGCGCCTCGGCACGGCATTGCAGGGCCTGTCCCATGCAGAGCTTGGCTATCAGAAATCATTGGCCTACGCGAAAGACCGTGTGCAGGGTCGAGCGCTCAGTGGCCCAGCGCAACCGGATTCCGCAGCGGACCCGATCATCGTTCATCAAGACGTGCGCCGCATGCTATTGACGCAAAAAGCCTTTGCCGAAGGTGGCCGTATGCTGAGCTACTATCTGGCGCAGCTGGTTGATATCGAGCACCTGAGCGAAGACGAAGACGCGAAAAGAGAGGCCTCAGACCTGCTGGCCTTGTTAACCCCAATCGCCAAAGCCTTTCTGACGGAAACCGGGTTTGAGTCGGCAAACCTCGGCCTTCAGTGTTTCGGGGGGCACGGGTATATTCAAGAATGGGGTATGGAACAGAATGTTCGTGACGCGCGTATTTCCACCTTGTACGAGGGGACGACAGGTATCCAAGCACTGGATTTACTCGGGCGCAAGATCTTGATGACACAGGGAGAGTTGTTGAAGCGTTTCACCAAGCAGATTCATGTCTTCTGTAAAGAAAATGCAGAAAACGAAGCACTCGGTGACATGATTCAACAGCTGAACACCCTGAATAAAGAATGGGGTGAGTTGGCGATGCATGTGGGCTTACTCGCGATGGAAAACCCAGATGAGGTGAGCGGCGCTGCGGTCGATTTCTTGATGTACTCCGGCTACGTCACGCTAGCATTCTTCTGGGCAAAAGCCGCACTGGTGGCGCAGGCCAACGAGGGCAGTGATGACCCGGTCTATCGGGCAAAAATCAAAACCGCACGTTTCTATTTTGCGCGTGTTTTGCCGCGGACCCAAGGTCACCGTGAAGCCGCTCGAGCGGGCGGTGCCAGCATGGCAGACTTTTCCCTGGACGAGTTTTAATTCTCGCATTGCTTGTCGCATTCGTGACACCACCTTAGAGGTGGGTCACGAAGTATAGCGCCAAGGCCTGCTACACTCACAATAATAAGATCAGAGAGGCTTAAACATTATGGTTCAGCGCTTCGAAAATGTGATTGATCTCGTCAATCATGCGCTTAGCCGCTATGGTGACCGGCCTGCATATACATGCTTGGGGCACACCATTCGTTTCGCAGAACTGGACGCACGCAGCCGTGTGTTCGCAAGCTATCTGCGCAATGAACTCGGCATGCTGCCGGGAGAACGCATCGCCATACAGCTCCCGAACATCATTCAGTTTCCCGTGGTTCTGTACGGTGCTATCCGTGCGGGGCTCGTCATCGTCAATATCAACCCGCTGTACACCGCACGTGAGATCAAGCATCAATTAAACGACAGCGGTGCGAAAGCACTGGTTGTACTCGCCAATGTCGCGTCAGCCGCAGCGGAAGTGCGCGAACAGACGGGCATTGAACACGTCATCGTGACGGAGCTGGGTGACGAGCATCCGGGGCTTAAAGGCCATCTGATGAATTTCGTTGTAAAACGCATCAAAAAGATGGTGCCTGATTTCTCTATACCGGGCGCGTTGCGATATCGGGATGTGATGAAGCATCGTGCACGTAAGTTCCCGGCCCCAGAAGCCGACGCGCAGACCTTGCTGATGCTACAGTACACCGGCGGAACGACCGGGGTGTCCAAAGGTGCCATGCTGAGCCACGGTAACCTGGCCAGCAATGTATGGCAGATGATCAGTCACATGCCAGTGGCGTTTGATGAAGCTAAGGAAGTGTTCGTCGCCTGCCTTCCGCTCTACCATATTTATGCACTAAACCTGCATGCGCTCGCCGCGTTTTCGGTCGGCAGTCATAATATCCTGATTCCCAATCCCCGGGACCTCGATTCTCTGGTCAAGGCTCTGCGTTCCGTGCCCTTTACCGTATTCATCGGGATCAACACGCTGTTTCGTGCCCTGGTCCGTTATGATGCCTTTAAGACGCTGGATTTCAGCACGCTTAAACTGACTTCCGCTGGCGGTATGGCGCTCACAGAAGACGCGGCTAAAGGCTGGCATGACACAACGGGATGCAAAGTCTGCGAGGGCTATGGCCTCACCGAGACCTCGCCGGTTTTAACCGGTAATCCAGCGGACGCGATTCGTCTAGGCTCCATTGGCAAGCCACTTCCAGAAACCGAGTTGCGCATCCTCGGTGACAACGATCAAGAGGTGGCTCAGGGGGAGGTTGGTGAGCTTTGCGCGCGCGGGCCGCAAGTGATGAGCGGTTACTGGGGGCGCGAAGCCGAAACGGCGAAAGTCTTCACAAGCGATGGGTTCTTTAGAACGGGTGATATGGCGACCTGCTGTGACGATGGCTATTATCGTATTGTCGACCGTAAAAAAGACATGATCATTGTGTCGGGCTTCAACGTGTATCCCAATGAGATTGAAGAGGTCTTGGCTACGCATCCGGGCATCGTTGAAGCCGCGGCGATTGGGGTACCCGACTCGGAAAGTGGTGAGATCATCAAAGTGGTGGTGGTCGCGGAAGATCCGCAATTGACGGTGGAAGATGTCCTGGCGTTCTGCCACAAAAACCTGACGCGCTACAAAGTACCGAAGCGTGTTGAGTTCCGATCAGAGCTGCCAAAATCGAACGTCGGTAAAGTCCTGCGGCGACAGTTACGAGAGGAGAACGCCGCCTGATTCGCTCGGTCCTGCTTCGCCTATGTCCACGAATGCACTGATCCTGTCCGGTGGTGGCGCTCGTGCAGCCTACCAGGTCGGTGTGTTACTGGCCGTGTCGGACATCCTGCCGGACCTCAAAAACCCGTTTCCCATTATTTCAGGCACCTCAGCGGGCGCGATAAACGCCGCCGCTTTGGCCGCCCACCCCGGTACCTTCCATCGCTCCGCGCACGACCTGGCCTCTACCTGGCGTTCGTTAGAAATCGAGCAGGTGTTCAAAACCGATTTTCGATCTCTGGCCGGTGGCGGTGCCAAAGTCCTCTGCTCCTTTTTTCAGGAAGGTTCTCGAGGACAAAAGCCCATCGCGCTGTTCGACAATTCGCCTCTTCGAACGCTGCTCAGTGAAGTGATCAACTTCAGTAATATTCAGAAAAAGATCAATCGAGGTTTGCTCGAAGCGCTCAGCATCACCGCGCTTGGCTACAACTCCGGGGAATCGGTCAGCTTCTTTCAGGGGCAACCAGAATTACGAGGCTGGCGGCGCTATCGGCGGGTCGGTGCGCCATCGGAGATCACGGTTGAACATCTCATGGCTTCGTCAGCCATCCCGGTTATTTTTCCTACCGTCAAACTGAGCCGGGAGTATTTTGGCGACGGGGCAATGCGACAAATGGCGCCGATCAGTTCGGCCTTGCACTTAGGTGCCGACCGGCTCTTCATTATCGGGGTGAGTGGTAACCGTGCCGTGGGCCCTTGGGGTCATGCGGGAAAATTTACGCCCCCCAAACACTCGCCGTCTATTGCGCAAATCCTCGGACACATGCTGAACTCCGCGTTCATCGATTCGCTTGAGGGCGACATAGAGCACCTCGAGCGTGTGAACGAGTTGCTCCGCCTCGTGCCAGAAGAAAACAGTGAGCAAACGGGTTATCTCCGCGAAGTCGACACCCTCATCATCTCTCCCACAAAACGCCTGGATAAAATTGCGGGCCGTCGTGTGCGCAGCCTACCCAGAACCTTGAGGTACTTCATGCGCGGCAGTGGCGCGACAGCAAAAGGCGGAGGTTCGGCTGCGGCCAGCTACCTGCTGTTTTCGCATGAGTACTGCAATGAATTGATGGAGTTAGGGTATCAGGATGCGATGTGGGACAAGGAGAAAATCGAGCGCTTTTTTAACCCTGAGTGACAGGGTATGCTGTGCACGTCATTCTGCACATCTAACCTTATAACAGCTCACAGGGAGTAGACGCATGGGCGTTGCTAAAAAAGTGCTTGTTGTCATCGTTTCTATTTACGTGCTTATTTTACTTGCCGGTTTTCTGTTGCCAAAACAGACCGAGGTGAGCCGAAGTGTCACGATAGAAGCCCCACAGGCGCTTGTATTCGAACTCGTCAGCAATCACCGCGATTTCATGCGCTGGTCTCCATGGGCTAAAAAAGACCCCGATATGGAAGTCCGCTATGAGGGCCCAGCGAAAGGCGAGGGCGCCAAGGCGCTCTGGAACAGCACCCACCCCGAGGTGGGGAAAGGCGAGTTCACTTACACCGAGTATCAGCCCAATACCAGCGCAACGCTTAATCTGAAGTTTGAGCAAGGGGGCGGTGACGCTCGCTTTATCTTAACGTCAGACGAAGACGGCGCAACTCAGGTGGAATGGGTCTATACGCAGGAAAATCACAATGTCTTCGCGCGTTACTTTGGCTATTTTCTCCTCGAGGGCATGCTTGCACCTGAGTTTGAAAGCGGCTTACAAAACCTTAAATCCCTCGCGGAGTCCCTGCCGCCGATCAGAGCTGAGGAAGTAAGCTACCGCTATGATGGGGTAGAACTGACGGGGTATTGGGTAGAGCCCTTGGCGAACCCAAATGCGCCGATTGTACTCGTTGTTCATGAGTGGTGGGGCCACAATGCCTATGTGCGCAAGCGTGCGGCCATGCTGGCAGAGCTCGGTTATCGGGCGCTTGCGATAGACATGTACGGCGATGGCAAGTTAGCCAGCCATCCTGCAGACGCGAAGGCCTTTATGAGCGAGGTCATGAGCAACCAAGAGCGCTTGTTCGGGCGTTTCGAGGCTGCGATGGCGTATGCGCAAAGCCGTTCGAGTGACAACACCCCGATGGCTGCGATTGGATACTGCTTCGGTGGCTCCGTCGTGCTGAAGATGGCTAGAGCCAACGTCGATCTTGAAGCCGTGGTCAGTTTTCACGGTGGCCTCGGCGGCTTGGGCCCCATCAGTGAAGACACGGTGCCGGCTTTGGTTCTGAATGGCGCGGCCGACCCTTTCGTACCCGAAGAGCAGCTTGCTAAGTTCGAACAGGAGATGCAGGAGGCGGGAGCGGAATATGAGTTGGTGAGTTACCCCAATGCGCTGCACGGCTTCACGTCGCCGGGGGCGGATGAGTTTGGCGCCAAATTTGATATGCCTCTGGCCTATAACAAAGAGGCCGATGAAGCCTCATGGGCTGCAATGCAGGGCTTTCTAAGCGATCATTTGAGCTCGCCCTAGAATAAAAACACGAGCGTAGGGGAGGGAACCTTTATTTTCTCTCCTCAGCCTAAGCCCGTCCGGATGTCGTTAGATTCACCCAGGCGGGTTCGACGGGCGCCAATTCAATCCTCTGGCAAAATAGGCGCCTTTTATCGAGGATGAACTAAACTTGAGAATGAGGTCCAGCAGCCTGGCGCCCAGTACTCAACCTGTCTGACGTCTAGCTCGAGCCCACATTACCGAAGGATGAAGAATGGAATTGTTCCTTGAGGGTTTTCTGAATTCAGAGTACATGCCCCATGGCTACTGTTATGGTTGGCAACCGTTGATCCTCTGGATGAGTGTGTTGTCTGATCTCGCCATTTTTGGCGCCTATTTCAGCATTCCTATCGCCCTGATTTTTATCGTTCGCAAGCGCGAAGATCTCCGGTTTAAAGGCATCTTCGTTTTGTTCGCGATGTTCATCCTCTTCTGCGGGATCACGCATCTCGTCTCGATCTACACGATATGGCATGGCACCTATGGCTTCCATGCGCTGACTAAATTTGCCACAGCTATTGTTTCGGTCGCCACGTCCGTGGTGCTGTTTTGCAATATCGATAAGGCCCTGGCGATTCCCTCAATGCGCGATCACAAGCGGGCTATTGAAGAAGCGGCCGAAGAGCGTATCAAACGCACCGAGTTGGAGTACGAAAAACGCTCCGAAGCCTTGTTCAAGTTCACTACCCAAATGGTGCCGACTGGTTTGCTCGTGATCGGTGAAGACCAAACAATCCGTCTATTGAATCAGGCCGCTGAGGAGATGTTTGGCTACGACCGGGATGAATTAATTGGCCACCCATTGAAAACGCTGCTGGATGAGGATCTGCGAAGTCGACACGATATTCTCGTCCAGAGTTTTATTGACAGTCCCAGTAAATCGCATGCGATGGCAGCGGGGCGGGTGGTGACCGGGCGACGCAAAGATGGGAGCCCTGTGTCTGTCGAAATCCATATTGCCATCAACGAGTTTGAAGGCGAGCGTTTCGCGTTTGCGAATATCACAAACATCTCCCAGCTGGAGCTCGAGCGAGGAGAATTGATTGAGAGTTCGTATCGTGTGAAGCGAGCGATTGAAGCGACCAATGACGGCATTTGGGAATGGAATATCCAAACGGGAGAGGTATGGTATAGCCCGCGTTTGATGACGATGATTGGCCAGGATTCCTTTGCGGAACCGCGCTACGAGCTTTGGTGGGAGCACATTCACCCGGACGACCGCGAACGCGTGCAGCAATCTCTCGATGCGCACTTTGATCAACGCAAGCGTTTTGACCTTGCTTATCGTGGCAAGACCTCGAGTGGTCGCTACGAATGGATGCACACGCGTGGAGACACACTTTTCGATAAAGAAGGTAAGCCTAAGTTAATGTCGGGCACCCTCACGAATATCCATCAATTGCGTACACTGCAGGAAGAGCTGCAGGAAAAAACCCGCTTTCTCGACAAGGTGCTCGAACGCTCGCTCACAGGGCTCTATATTTTTGATCTGGAAACACTTGGCAACACCTACGTGAACCCCGAGTACACGAGAATTACCGGCTACACGCTGGAAGACCTCAGTGAAATCCAGGAGATGACGGGCCTATTGCCACTCTTCCATCCCGACGACCTTCCTAGCATACAGCGCCATTTCGACGAGGTCGTGAATCAGTTGGACAAAGACGGTGTAGGCATTGAGTATCGATTCAAGCACAAGCAGGGACATTGGATTTGGTGCTATTCGCGTGACTCCGTTTACAGCTACCGCGAAGACGGCAAGGCGAGGGAGATGCTGGGGGCGTTTTTCGATATTACTGACATCAAGACACGCGAAACCGAAATGCGTCGTCTTGCAGTCAATTTCGCCAGTACCTTTGAACAAGCGGCTGTCGGCATGGCATTTATCGATCTCGACGGTCGCTTTATGAAGGTCAACACGAAGCTATGTCAGATTCTCGGTTTTGACGAGCAGGCGCTGATCGATCTTCCGCTAGAAAGTATTGCCGTCGCCGACAAGCAAGAGAGTGAATCGGATTCTCCGGGCCTGCAATTGTCGAGTCTGCTATCGGGACAAACCCAGCAGCTCGAGGTGGAGCAACGGCTACTCCGCCAGGATGGCGCTGAAATCTGGGCACACATGACGATTGCTTTGGTCGTTAACAATGTGGGTGGGAAGAGCCATTATATTTCCGTTATTGAAGACATCAGCGAACGAAAACGCATGGAACTCGATCTTGCCAGTTCCAATGCCTCACTTGAACGATTTGCGTATTCCGCCTCACATGACTTACAAGAACCATTGAGGAAAATCAGCTCATTCGCCGGCTTGCTCGAAGAGCGTCTTCAAGACAAGTTGGATGACCGTGATGCCCGTTTCCAATTGAATCGCATTAGCGATGCCGCAAAACGTATGGGTGAGATGATCCAAAGCTTGCTCGAACTGTCGCGTTATTCCAGAACGAAATTCGTAAAAGAGCGCCTGGTGTTATCGGCCATGGTGGATCAGGTAAAAGACGATCTTTCACAAAAGATCCATGTGTCGAAGGCGTCCATCACTCTGTTGAACGATGGTATTGTTTTCGCTGAGGCCAACAGCTTTCAACAGGTACTCCGGAATCTGATTCTGAACAGTATTCAATACACGAGGCCAGGGGAAATTCCCGCTATTTCGTTGGACTTCAGTGAATCCGAAAAGCACACGATCATCCGCGTGATGGATGAGGGGAGAGGCTTTACGCACGAGCAGGCGGAGCACTTGTTTGAGCCCTTCCGACGCTTCGTTGGCAGGGAAGTCGCCGGTGCGGGTATGGGGCTGGCTATATGTCGACAAATTGTCGTTTCACATGGCGGTCGCATCACCGCTGCACCCAAAGACGTCGGCGCTATTTTCAGTATTGAACTCGAAAAAGAGGATAAAGCCAGTGAGCACTAGCGCAGAGCCATTGCGGCTGCTGGTTATTGAAGATGACGAAGATGATCGCTACTTGATCACTTCCGCCTTGAATGAAAATAACATTAACGTCGTCGTGACGGAAGTCGCTGACGGACTGGAGGCGATCCAGTTTCTTGAAAACACACTTCAACAAGGCCAACGTCTCCCTCATGTCATATTTCTCGACATTAATATGCCTCGCCTTGATGGTTTTGGCTTTTTGGCCGCGCTTAGAGAAAACGAGGTGCTGAGTTGTATCCCAACTCTGGTTTACACGACCTCCGCCTCCGAGGGAGACGTCCGGAAGTGTTATTCATTGGGCGCCAACGCCTATATCGTGAAGCCGCTGAGCTTCCCTGAAATCCGCAGTACCCTGGCGACGACTTGTCAGTACTGGCTTGAGCATGTCAATATCGTTGACTGGCGCAAGCTGGAAGCAAGCGCGGTGTCAGTGAAGAAGGAGAAGTAGCTGAGATGTTTCATGATATAGATACGAGTGATGTGTCGGATATTCAGCAATTTATTGGCTTGCTCGTAGTAGAGGATGACGTCGATGACTTCTATTTGGTCAAAGAGCTACTCGCCTATGATCATGCCTGTAAGTACAGCATTCATCACGCCACGACACTCGACAAGGCTTTTAAAACGCTCGGGGATTTCCCTGTGGACCTTGTGTTACTAGATCTCAATCTTGAAGATTCGGATGGCCTCCCGACACTGCATCGCTTCCTGAATCATCATCCCGACGTGCCGGTCATTGTGTTAACGGGGCTCAATGAAGAAACCGTAGGGCGAAGTGCGATTAAGGCAGGTGCGGCAGACTACCTCCCGAAAAAGCAGGCTTCCACGCACTCGCTGTCACGCAGTGTTGCCTATGCGCTAGAACGGCATCGTTTGCTGCTGGAACTGAAAAAACGCGCCGACGAAGACCCTCTGACGAAACTGCCAAACCGTTCGGCGTTGTACAAAAAACTCGACACGCTGGTAGAACAAAGCAAGCGCAATGCATCAAGTCTGGCCTTTGTGATGGTGGACCTGGATGATTTTAAAGGCGTGAATGATCAACTCGGTCATCGCGTCGGCGATGAACTACTGATCGAGACGAGTCGCAGATTAAGAGAAGATCTTCGTCGATCCGATTTTGTCGCGCGCCTAGGTGGTGATGAATTTGTCATGCTGCTGACGAATTACAAACACAGAGATGAAATTTCGGCGGTATTGGAAAAGAAGCTTGAGTTGATCACTAAGCCGTACATCATTGCGATTGAAAACAAAACCCATCGGATTCAAGTATCTGCCAGTATGGGCGTTGTGGAATGGCATTCCGGCTTGACCACGGAAACGTTACTGACTCGTGCGGATGAACAGATGTACGAGAGCAAAACCGCAGGGAAGAATCAAATTACGTTTTTGAGTTGATTGTTGCATAACACCTAGAACCAACGCCAAAGACGAAAAAGAACAATCTGAATCAACACAACTCCCGCCAATGCGGTCGTGAATATACCGAATGCATGCTCATCATTGATACCTGGCATTCCGCCAATATTAATGCCGAACAAGCCCGTTAAGAATCCTAAGGGTAGAAAAATAGCTGTTATAACGGACAATAGATATAAGTTACGATTTAGCTTGTCTGATAGGGAGTTCATGAGTTCATCTTTTACAATCTGAGCTCGCTCACGAATTGCATCTAGCTCTTCGATGCTGCGAAGCAATGAATCCTGACTTTCATGCAGCCGACGTTGATGTGTTTTCGTAAGCCATTCTAGCTCTAAGCGACGAAGGTCAGAAATGGCATCTTTTTGGGGATAAATGTATCGTCTTAATAATATTGCGGACTTGCGAATATCGGAAATATGCTCTCTAAATTGTCGTTGAGGGTTATCGAGCATCTGTGCTTCAACTTCATCGAGTCCCTCGTTTAATGTAGAAATAGTGTGTTCGATAAAACTAAACAAACGAGCACAGATCATACTGACAACATCTCCTAGAGATTGACCTCCTCGCCCTTGATCAAGTTGTCCGGCTACTTCCATCAGTGCCCTTGACTTGCGATATCGTAGACTTACTAACCGATCCTTGCTGATCCAGAGGCGAACACCTATCATATCTTCAGGCTCTGCGCCTTCATTGTGATTGATTCCTCGTAAAATAATTAAAGTACCCTTGTCCACAGATAGCACTCGTGGCCTAGCTTCCTCATTGAATATTGCGGAAAGGCTATGTTCATCAATTTCTGGCACGAGCTTTAAAATCTCCTCCTGAGCACCGGATACGTTCGCGTCAAAGTGACACCAGACCGGCCCCGCGTGCCGCAGTGCACTATCGAGTCCATCTAGCGCTTCTGCGCCGCCGTTGCCATCTAGCGCTAGCGCAAATAGTAGTGGGGACGAGAACTTTGGCGAGTTGGATGAACCGAGAGTAGTAGATCGCATAACCGCTTCAATTTAAGTCTAGGAAATCGGGGTCGATAATCAGGCCTCCACTTTTGCATGCACTTCGCTGCGTGCCGCAAAAACTAAACCCTCTCGTATCAGGCGTGCCGTCTCGACACTATTGGTACCGCGGCGTATCACCGGGTTGATTTCATAGGGAACACGCCAAGTGCCCGAAACCAGTTCGATTGCGTGGCCGTCCTTATGAACGACACGTTTGCGGGAGTGCATTGACCAAGCCATGTAGCGATCCTTCAGTGATGAGTGGCACAAGGCTTCGAAACCGTTCAAAGCCGAATTGTGCCAACTATGATGTCATAGGCGGATTCTATCGTAATTACCAACGAACTGCTCCCTAAACAACACAAATGCATACGTTAAAAAGAGCGTTAGTTCGAGAGAAAATTTCCCGTAGTGGTGAGCCCTCTCATCCTGGATCAATATGGCCGTGCCCATCCTTGGCGCAGAAGAGATACAACGGCCGTATTTAGGGGCGTGATTTTTTTACCAATAAACAAGGTTTAATCGAATCTGTGCTTTAGGATTGAACCTCAAATCACGGTGCGCACTAAAAATGACCAAAAATTTCCGCCTCGTTTTTACTCTTTAAATTGCGGATAGAAATAACAACACTGCTGTTTAAGAAACAAATAATAAAATCAAATGGCGCGGTTTTTGAGAATTCTCCCCATCCGCGTCGCCAGTAAACCGTCTGTCACATTTTTTGAATAAAAACCGTCCTCAAAGTTGACAACGTTGTCTTTGTGATGACAGGATTGTGACAACGTTGTCTTTTGGTTCGCAGGGAATGAGGCTACCTGAGTCGACGTGCCGGCAAATATAACAAAGTTGTATTCACTAAATACCTACGTCAATACGAGGTCATAATCATGCACAACAAAGCCAACAAACGACTGGGAATCGCAGCGATTTCCGCATTGATGGCACTACCTGCCTTAGCGGATGCGCCGAACAAGCCAAGCATCGCTTGGATGCCCGCATCGTTTGAAAATGGGAACAACATCACCGTTGAGTGGAACATGTGGTGGGGCACAAATGGAACGAACTGGACGCTGACAGGAAATAGCCTGGAACTCTGTGATGGCGCTTTGACGCCTAATGGGAGCAATGAGCAGGGCGCAAGCTGTAGCGTGGATTTAGCTCCGGGCCAATACACACTTCAAGTTGCTTTGTGCAACTCAGACGGCTGCTCACTTTCCGATACGAAAACAATACAAGTTGCCGGCGGAAATCAATCCAATATCCCGCCGTCCATTTCATTATATACACCTGATTCTGCTGAGACCGGTACAACGATTGAATTAGTCGCACTGGCAAGTGACAGCGACGGTGAAGTCACCAGTGTGTCATTTTTCTACGACGGTGCTTTACTCGCAACGGATACCACCGCGCCTTATAGTGCTGACTTTGTTGCGGACACTGCCGGCAGTTACACCTTCAGCGCCACCGCGACGGATGACGCGGGTGCGGAAAGCTCGGCGTCAAAAACAGTGGTCGTCAATGACCCTGCGTGCAACAGCTGCAACGAGCCACCTGCTGTCAGCGTCAGTGCGCCAACGTCCGCAGAGCCCGGTGAGCAGCTTAGTTTCACTGCGTCCGCATCGGATGTGGACGGGTCAATAGCGAGCGTGCAATTTTTACTGAATGGCGAAACCTACGGTCCGAACTTGGTTGCGCCGCCCTACACGGTGACTTGGGAAGCTGAACTCGGTCAATACGAGGTCTCAGCAGTAGCCATCGACGATGATGGCGCGGAAACCACTTCCAATGCGGTGCAGGTAAACGTAAGTGAAGCGGGCACTGGCAGTAGTGCGCAGCCTGCGACACCACAAATGGATTGGCTCGGCGATCAGAGTTCAACCGATTTTACGGTGGGATGGAATATCTGGTGGGGCGAAAACGGATCGTTCTGGCGCGTATTGGCGAACGACGAAGAGATTTATAGTGCGGCGTTGAGCAGCAACTCGCCCAACGCCCAATCTGCATCGGCTACGGTGTCGGTCGCTTCTGCAGGCCAATACAGTATTGTTGTCGAAGTGTGTAACAGCGACGCGACGGTCGAGACCTGTAGCCGATCTGCGGCCAGTACAATTACTATTGCTGGTGGTGGTAACGACGGTGGCGGGGATGATGGCGATGGCGGCACTTCGCCCTGGGATTATCTCAGCGATGAGGAGTGGCAGCAACGTAAAGCCATAGGCCCCGGTGCGAACAATGTGCCCTATACGAATTCTACTGGAAAAATGGTAGGTGCGTATTTTGTGGAGTGGGGTGTCTATGGTCGTAAGTTCTACCCGAAAGACATTCCGGTTGAGAACCTCACGCATATTTTCTATGGCTTCATTCCTATTTGCGGGCCCAACGATTCCTTAACGGGTTCGGCCAAATCCGCACTCGATTCTCAATGCTCGGGCAAGCCGGATTATACCGTCGTTGTCCACGATAAATTCGCAGCGCTGGAGAAAAACGACTTCGACGGCACAGCCACGTGGGACGATGAAGTAAAAGGGATCTTTGCGGAAATGTACCGCATGAAAATGGCTTACCCCCACATCAAAATCGTGCCCTCAGTGGGAGGCTGGACCTTGTCTGACCCACTGTATGAAATTGGTATTAACCCGGAAGCTCGAGCGGTATTTATCGACTCCATCATCGACTTTATCGACACCTATGATTTCTTCGACGGCATTGATATTGACTGGGAATTCCCTGGTGGTGGCGGAGCGAACACCGCACTGGGCACGGCTGCAGACGGTGAGGGCTTTGCCGACCTGATGATCGAATTGCGCGCAGCACTCGACGTGTTGGAGGTCGAAAACGATCGAGAGTATGAATTGACTGCGGCAATGAGCGGTGGTGTCGAAAAACTGTCTAAAGTGAATTGGCAACGCGCTGCGCCGGTAATGGACTTCATCAATTTGATGACCTACGACTACTACGGTGCTTGGAATACTACTTACGGCCATCAGACCGGTTTGTATGACACCTCGGATCAATTGACGTCTATGGAAGGCTTCAATATTAACGATGCGGTCAACCTGCTATTGGATCAAGGTATCCCTGCCTCAAAAGTCGCAGTGGGCGTGGCGATGTATGGCCGAGGTTGGGAAGGCATCCAAGGCGGAACCCAGAGTGGTCCTTATGGCGCCAGCGGTGGTTCTGCGATCAGCGGCACCCAGGAGCAGGGTTTCTGGGAAAAAGGCATTATGGATTACAAAGGGGCGGAAACCTACATGATGGGTGGCCCTGATGGTCAGGGCGTCAATGGCTTCACGCTGTTCTGGGATGATGCCGCGAAGGCGAGCTATCTTTGGAATCCTACTGACGGCAAGTTTGTAACGCTCGATACGCCGCGCTCTGTTGTTGAGAAAGGGCAGTACGTGCTCGACAAAGGCCTAGGCGGCGTATTTGCCTGGGAGATCGACGCCGATAACGGCAATATCCTCAACGCCATGCACGAAGGCCTCGGTCATACCGAGGAATAAACTTCCGCAAAAAGGCACGCTCCAAAAGGCGTGCCTTTTTTTTAAATTGGAGAAAAAAACTGAATACGAAAAAATGTGTGCTTGCGGCACTTTTCGCTGCAAGCAGTACGGGTGTAATCGCCGCGCCCGCGAAACCGAATATTGCCTGGATGCCCGCCACCATTGAAAGTGGTGAAAATATTCTCGTCCACTGGGATATGTGGTGGGGCGAAAATGGGACAGATTGGCAGCTCCTTAGAAATGATGCGCTGCAATGTCAGGGCAACTTAACGCCCAATGGTTCGAATCAGCAAAGTGCCGAATGTACCAGCGACTATACCGCAGGGAGCCATACCTTAATTGTGCGTTTGTGCAACAGCGACGGCTGTACTGACAGCAACGGCGTCACCATTCAGGTCAATCAATCTGGCGGCGGCGAAGACCCGAACACACCGCCCACCGTGAGTGTCACGGCGCCAAGCTCTGCGGTCGAAGGCGAACTGGTCAGCTTGATGGCTCAGGCGAGTGACAGCGACGGCAGCGTTTCCAGTGTGGCGTTCCTCGTAAACGGGGAAAGCATAGATAGCGATACCAGCGAGCCCTATTCAGCGACGTGGAACGCGGTTGTTGGTGAACATCAGATTACTGCACTCGCGACGGACAATGACGGGGCGCAGACCTTGTCGAGTGCGTCTACGATTGTCGTAAGTGGTGATGAAAACCTCCCACCAGAATTGGATATTCAAGCGCTTCCGAATGAGATTCAGGAAGGCGATACAGTATTGCTGTCCGCCAGCGCCAGCGACGCAGATGGCAATGTTATTGCCGTGCGCTTTTATCTCGATGGCCAACTGCTGAGCTCGGATACCAGCGCACGCTACGAAGCGGAATGGACCGCCGTATCAGGCTCGCATCAGTTAACTGTGACGGCCGAGGACGACGCGCTCGCCACAACCACGCAATCTGTTAATTTCCTGGTCGAAAGCGAAGAAGTGTCGGGCCATGAACAATGCCGCCCAGATGGTATGGTCGCCACAGCCGGTGTAATGACGCCCTATTGTGATATTTATGACATCGACGGCCGAGAAAAAATGGGTGGCGCTACACGCCGTATTATCGGCTATTTCACGAGCTGGCGTACCGGCGGAAATGGCCCTGCCTACCTGGCCCATCAAATACCCTGGGAGCATTTGACACATATTAATTACGCGTTTGCGCACGTGGATGCAAGCCATCGTGTGAGTGTTGGTGCGTCCGTCGAAGGCAATGCCGCGACCGACATGGAGTGGCCTGGCGTTGCCGGGGCGGAAATGGACCCAGCGTATCCCTACACGGGGCATTTCAATCTGCTGAATAAATTCAAAAAGCAGTACCCGCATGTAAAAACGTTGATCAGTATAGGTGGCTGGGCTGAGACCGGGGGATATTTCGACGCAGAGGGTGATCGTGTCGCCACGGGCGGTTTTTATACGATGACAACTAACGCTGATGGCTCAGTGAACACCACAGGCATTGAGACATTTGCCAATTCGGTTGTCGATTTTTTGCGTGAGTACAACTTTGATGGTGCGGATATCGATTATGAATACCCCACCTCGATGAACGACGCAGGGAACCCCGAAGATTTTGCGATTGCCAATGCGCGTCGCGCAGGCTTGAACGCTTCGTATAACGTACTGATGCGTACACTGAGAGAAAAGCTGGACATCGCTTCGGCTCAGGATGGCAAGTATTACATGCTGACCATCGCGTCGCCGTCTTCGGGTTATCTGTTAAGGGGAATGGAAGCCTTCGACTCTGCGAAATACCTCGACTACGTCAATATCATGAGCTACGACTTGCACGGAGCATGGAACCAGTTTGTGGGACCCAACGCTGCGCTGTTCGACAACGGAGAGGATTCGGAATTACAGCAGTGGAATGCCTACGGCGGTCAATACCAGAATGTGGGCTACCTGAATACGGATTGGGCCTACCATTATTTCCGGGGTTCCATGCCGGCTGGACGGATTAATATCGGGGTTCCGTATTACACTCGAGGTTGGAAAGGCGTCAGTGGGGGCACGAATGGCTTGTGGGGAACGGCGGCGTTGCCTGATCAAAGCCAATGCCCAGAAGGGACTGGCAGTGGCGAAACGAATAAATGTGGTTATGGCGCCACGGGCATCGACAACCTCTGGCACGATAAAAATTCGCTCGGTGATGAAATGGGTGCAGGTTCCAATCCCATGTGGCATGCGAAAAACCTGGAATTTGGGATACGAGGCAGCTACCTCGAAGCCTATGGCTTGAATCCTGACAGCAACCCAGAGCACGCGATGACCGGCGACTATGTACGCTACTACGACGATATTATGGTAACCCCCTGGTTGTGGAACGACACCAAGAAGGTCTTCATCTCAACGGAGGATCTTGAGTCGATAGAAACGAAAGCAAACTACGTCGTTGACGAGGGCATCGGGGGAATCATGTTTTGGGAACTCGCCGGTGACTTCCAGTACAACAGCAACACGGGCGAGTACGAGATGGGCTACGCAATGACCTCAAAAATTGCTGAGCGTTTTGCCAGTGCTCCGGCCTATGGCGCACTAAAATCGGAACGCCCCATGCCCTCGGAGCAGGTGGATATTCGTTTTGAGCTGGCCAACTTTGCGCTAGGGGACAATAACTTCCCGATCACACCGGATTTAATTCTCACTAACCAAAGCGGCCAGACGATCCCGGGTGGCTCATCGTTTTACTTCGACATTGCGACGTCCACACCCGATAACGTGGCCGACCAGAGTGCGGCGCAGCTCACCGTAGTAGAAAGCGGCGCGAATGCGTCGGGCAACAACATCGGAGGCCTGGAAAACAACTTCCATCGCGTCCGTATTACTCTGCCTGCGTACCTGGATCTGGCTGATGGTGAGCAATGGGAGGTGGTGCTCAAATACTACCTGCCTGCGTCTATGCCTTCGAATTGGGAAGTTGAGGTGGGGGATGAACGCTTCGCACTCAAGCAGGAGTACCCCAATCTGCCCGCCGGAACCCTCCCTTCAGGTGGCGGCGAAACGGGAGGCGAGCCTACTGGTGGCAGTTGCAGTGACGCCAATGTAAACCCCGACTCGTATCCGGAGTACCCTGACTTCCCACATCTCGATTGGGCGGGTGAACCGGATCATGCCAAGCAGGGCGATAGAATGCGTCACGAGGGCGCGGTCTACGAAGCGAAGTGGTGGACGAATTCTGAGCCCGGTAGTTCCGATTGGGATTTGGTCTGCACCTATTGATCATGAACCTCATTATCCCTCTGCAGTAACACGTCTTGAAAACGGCGGCCCACGGGTCGCCGTTTTTTCTCGTCATCCCTCTGTCATGCCTCCTCAGGAGATTATCTCCGAGGGTGGCGCTATGGTTGCGATTGATATTATTTAAGTCTGCCCCCACCCTATATCTCGTATACTTATTTACACACTCACGAAGAGGATAGTTTTATGACGGGTATAGACATTGGTATCAACAAAGAAGACCGGTTGAAGATTGCTGAGGGCCTTAAGCGCCTGCTGGCGGATTCTTACACCCTGTACCTGCAAACTCACAATTTTCACTGGAACGTGACCGGCCCTCAATTCCGTGAGCTGCACCTGATGTTCGAAGAGCATTACACGGAACTGGCCACCGCGGTTGATGATATCGCTGAGCGCATCCGTACTCTCGACGTGCCCGCGCCGGGCACCTACCGCAGTTTTGCAGAGCTTTCGTCAATTGAGGAAGTAGAGGGAGTGCCGGAATCAGGCGAGATGGTGGACATCTTGACTAAGGGTCACGAGCAGGTCGTCAAAACGGCGCGTGAAGCGTTAAAGCTGGCACAGGACGGCGATGATGAATCCAGTGCCGCGCTGGTATCAGACCGCATGCGCATCCATGAAAAAACAGCCTGGATGCTACGCGCAACCCGAAAATAAACCTTAGGCAGTGGCTCTCCGTACGGAGCCACTCATTGGCCCCTTTGAATACTGGAGAATGCTATGCCCATGAAAGATGTCGTGATGATTCGTCACGCCCAGAGCACTTGGAATGCCGAATCGCGCTTTACCGGTTGGGCGAATCCGCCTTTGACCGAACTCGGCATCAATGAAGCGCACCGCGCTGCGAACGCGCTGACGGAAGCGGGGATGCAGTTTGATTGCGTTTTCACATCGGTGTTGAAACGAGCACGTCAAACCGCCGACATCATCGTCGAGGATTTGGGTCAAACCGGCGTGCCGATCATAGAAGACTGGCGCCTGTGTGAGCGTCACTATGGTGCTCTGCAGGGGAAGAATAAGATCGAGATGGCGAAAGAGGTCGGTGAGGATCAGGTCTGGCGCTGGCGTCGCGGATACGAAGACACACCGCCGGCACTGGATGAGAATGATGAGCGCCATCCGCGTTTCAGCCCCTTGTTTTCGACCCTCCCGAAGGACCAGCTACCATCTGTGGAAAACCTAGCCGCAACCCGAGCGCGTGCAGTGGCGAGCTGGGACGAGCTAATTGTGCCCGAACTCAGTCAGGGTAAGCGTATTCTACTCTCATCGCATGGCAATACGCTCAGAGCGTTGATCATGCACCTGAGTGGAATGAGCCCCGCCGAAGTAGAAAAGTTTGAAATTCCGACAGGTACGCCCATCGTGTACCGTTTTGACGAACACAACGAGCCGGTGTCATGGCAGTATCTTGAGTCGTAACACCAAGAGGGCGCAGGTATAGTGCTCAGCTTGCCTCGTACAGGGCACGCAGATAACGCGCCACCAGCGCCACTTGTGAATTGACCCCCAACTTCTGTTGGATGTTCTTCACTTGTTTACGCACCGTGAGTTCTGAACGCGAGCGCGCTTCGGCGATTTGGCGAATATTTGCGCCATTCGCTAGGTCTCTACAAATCGACATCTCGGTGGGCGTGAGTGAACTTAAGCTTCGGCCGGTTAGCGCCCTGGGTGGTTTACTGCTCATCGCGTTGACCGACACGACAACGCCGCTACGAGATGCGGTTTCAGCCTCGCGCATGCGCGTAATAGACACACAGAATCGCTTATCTTCACTGATAAAACTTGGCATATAGGTTTGATCTGCACTGGGCGCATTGAATGCGACACAGGCGTTGATGAAGCTTTTGTGGTCCAGTTCGCTCAGCATCACCAGGGCGTGACCATCGGAGAGGCGAAATAGCTGGTCTGGCCCGATAAGGCTTTGAAAGCCAGGGCTCATAGAGAGAATACGGAATTGTGGGTCCAGCAACGCAAAGTGATCGGGCATCATCCGATGGCTCGGGAGAGACCGCTCAGAATACTGGCGTTTAAGGCTCCGTTGGAAATGGCGCGCTAAGGAGTTGAGGTAAACGGCGTCTTGATCTTGTTTTGCGCGCAAACTGTTTTCACCTAAGAGGCTGAAGCGCGCTGTCAAACCATGGCCTAACTGCCAGTGGCAGGCAATGGCGTGACCAATCCCATATTGCTTGAGAAACTCATTGTAGTATGCGGTGCGCTCGAGACGAGGGCGAGCCAACACGTGATCGCTACCAAAAAAGTAGCCCTCAGGGCTGCGTTTCAGTGCATCAAACCAGATGTCTTGCGTGTAGAATTCGTCTCGATACTGTTTTTCATAACCGCTTGGGCAGCCGAACTTAATGCGATCAACAATCTGGTTGTTTTGATTGGTAACTGTCACATTACCGTAACAAAATCCGAGTTGCTCCGCCATCATCGCCAGTAAGGACTGCCACTGCTGGGGGTCATCACCACTGTCATAGATCAGTTCGATGGCCTGTTCTCGGCTGCGTTGTGCGGCTTGCGTATTCATTCACGTGTACCGTATCAATTCCGTCTTGACCTTTACCGACAGAATACACCAAATGGGGTATTCACAGCTATCTGCGCGCCACTTAAAGTAGCCTTGCCTGTGAGAAAAGGACAAAGGCAGTCAGGGATGACCTTTTTTAATCATCGTCTGTCCTAACACACTGGCCCCACCTGAACACCGACGCGTCTTAGCCCCCTTTAGAACAACCGTGGTACCAGCCAGATCGTGGTGGCATATCCTGCTCCGTATGAAAGCAACAACTGCGGCGCAAACCGCGCATATTTCGAAAAGCTCAATTCCGGCATTTTACTCATCGCCACAATGCCTGCGGCAGAGCCAATGACGAGCAATGATCCGCCTACGCCCACGGCATAGGTCAAGCCCAGCCATTGTCCTTGTGACAATTGCGGATCGGCCTTTAATACAGCGGCGGTGAGCGGCACGTTGTCCAGCAAAGCCGAGAGCGTTCCCAGTACGAAATTGCTGATATCCGGTGAAAACGCAAAATACAGTGTCAACACGGCCGTTAAGACATCAACTTCCTTTAAGGCGCCTACGATCAAAAGTATGCCGAGAAAGAACATTAACGTATCGAACTGAATTTGACGCACATACTCCAGTAGGTGTACCTCGTGGTGATACTTGTTTACAAACCCACCGATGAGGAACATGGTGGCCAGACCCGTTAGAAAGGTCAGCACAGGGGGTATGCCAAAAGCGACGTTGAATACCATTGTAGATAGAATCGTGGTGAAGAAGAGGCCGCCGATCACCCAGTCCAAGCGTCCCACATGCTCGGTACTCAGATGCGCTTCAACCACGGGATTGCGCCCGAAACAGAGCAAAGCGGACATCACACAGACACCGACCACTGCCGGCAGTATTAAACGAAGTAAATCAGCGATTCCCACATGTCCGGCGCTAAAGATCATTAGCGTCGTGACATCACCTGTTATGAGAATGACGCCACCAGAATTGATCGCAAATACCGCGAGTACTGCAAGCCGGACTTTTTCTTTTATTTCTAATTGGAAGGCCTGAATAACACTCAGCGCGACAAGAGTGGCGGTGATATTGTCGCACAGCATGCTTAAACCGAGGCTGAAGGCCCCGAGCAATAGTGTCAATTGACGTCGGCTTAGGCGAGACGGGAGCACGCGCGCCACCAAACTATTAATAAGCCCACGGGCATTCAAGTAGGCGACGAAGGTCATCGTCGCCATCAAAAATAACCATAGGCTTGCAATATCCAGTAGGTTTTCGTTTAGCGATTCCTGTAATGCCTCCGTTCCATCGTGCCCCGAAGCGCGAAAAAAAAGTAAACACCAGCAGAGGCAACCTAAAAACAGGGTACTTTTTGCCTTGTTGATGTGAGTGATTTCTTCGAAAGCGATGCTCAGTAACGCGAGGATGGCGAGTACAGCAATGGCGAAGGTGAACATAACAGCGTGAACTCCAGCACAAAAATCGGATTGTAACCGATAACAAAACACATTTTCTCTAGTTGCGAAACCTAACGTAGGCGGGTAGATCCACGCCAAAATTTTTTTTGATACGTCAAGTAATCAAGTGAGCGAAAATTAAGCGATATTGTAACCAGTTACATATAAAAAATAGGTCTATTGTAAAGCTCAAACTGCATCAAGCCGTTATGTTAGCCTCGCCGTAGGGACGTCCTGATCGCGTGATAGCGAGCAATAAGATGGCTATGGATTACCGCCAACCGTTGTCCCAACGCGTCTGTCTTCGCGCTCAGGTGACCTAAGTAGTCATATCAAAATAATATCAGGATAGAAGCGAGGAATTTATGAACACAACCCACAGCAGTAGGCACCTCACACAATTTTCAATGAAGTTGTTGCCTGTAGTCTTATTGGCAGCTAGCGGCGAGCTCTTTGCACATGGCTTGATGGTCGACCCTCCTGCGAGGAACGCGCATTGTGGAATGAACGAAAAGCCAGATCAGGCTACCACACCCGCTTGTATTGAAGCCGCCGAGTATGATTTTTCTGGTGGTTATTCATTCATGAGTGTATTGACACACGACGTAGGTCGCCAGGGTGTGATCAGCGACAATGTGTGTGGTTTCGACAGTGAAACATGGCAGGGCGGAATGACACCATGGGATCTACCTCTCGATTGGCCAACCACTGCAATCAGTGCAGGCGAAATGATGATCGATTGGAATATCTCATGGGGACCTCATTTCGATGACACTGAAGAATTTGTTTACTACATCACCAAACCTGATTTTGTATGGCAGGAGGGCGTCGCCCTCACATGGGATGATTTCGAAAGCGAGCCGTTCTGTCACGAATACTATGATGATAAAAATCCCACCGCAAACCCGGACGTGATCGCCGATAAAGGTGCGTCAATGTTTTCTACCCGCTGTGAAGTGCCCGCTCGAGCAGGACGTCACGTAATCTACGGCGAGTGGGGGCGGAATTATTTCACATTTGAACGGTTCCATGGTTGTCTCGACGTGACTTTTTCTGGTGGCCCGACGCCAACACCCACACCTGTGCCCACTCCGGAACCGACTCCAGAACCAACACCAGAGCCGACACCGGAACCAACACCACAGCCAACACCAGAGCCGACACCGGAACCCACTCCAGAGCCAACACCGGAACCGACTCCTGAACCAACACCACCTCCCTCTGGCGCTTTGGCAATGTGTGATCTCGTCATCAGTAATAGTTGGCAAGGTGGATTCCAGGCGACGGTGAGACTGACAAATATCGGTGATGCCCCCATTGAAGGGTGGGAGGTTTCTTGGACTCACACGGATGGCGCATCGTTAAATCATGCGTGGAATGCTGATGTTTCTGGTTCAAACCCCTACACAGCCTCTGACGCGGGTTGGAATGCTCGCATCAATCCGGGGCAAACCGTAGAGTTTGGTTATATCGGTAACGGGAATGTTTCCGGCGCAGTGGATGTGGAGGGCGCAATTTGCGCTGAGTAATGCCGGTTGAATAAAGGAAATTTTAAGAATGTTAAAGGGATGCTATGCATCCCTTTTTTATCTCGTAGATCAATCGGAATGGTGGGGTTAAGCTGATATTATATTAAAAAAATAATTTTACGGAGTTCACGTGAATCAGCTTAAACCCTTTTTGTTTTCCTCCAGCCTTACTGTGATGCTATTGACTGTCGGCTGTGCGACCTCTTCAATTGACGAGCCGGCGGTGCATGCAGTCAAACCTGTTTACAGCGATCCCGTTTTCGACGGTGCCGCAGACCCCTCCCTAGTTTTCGATCGAGAAAAGAAGCGCTGGCTGATGTTTTACACCAATCGCCGTGCCAACGTCGAAAACTTGAATGGTGTGAGCTGGGTGCATGGTACGCCGATCGGCATCGCGCAGTCATACGATAATGGAAACCATTGGGAATACCTTCAGGATGCCAGTATAGCGCTGTCGGGCGAAGATGAAATGACGTATTGGGCGCCCGATATTTTTGATGATGGCGACGTTTATCACATGTACTTAACCGTCGTGCCAGGGGTTTTCGAGGACTGGGGTCACCCACGCAGCATAGTCCATCTTACCAGTCGTGATTTATTAAGCTGGCAGTATGAAAGTACGCTGCCTTTAAACTCTAACCGAGTTATCGATGCGGAAGTGATCGACACCAATGAAAATGAATACTGGATGTATTACAACGATGAACCAGATGGGAAATCCATATATCTGGCGACAAGTAAAGATCTCTATAATTGGCGCGACGTCGGCAAGGTGAACATCGAAGCACGCGGCGAAGGGCCCGTTGTGTTCTTCTGGAAAGACAGTTGGTGGATGATTGTCGATGCATGGCGCGGCCTGGCCGTATTTCGATCCAAGGATTTAGCACATTGGCAAAAGCAAGATGACTATCTGTTGTCGAAACCAGGGCAGGGGATGCAGGATGCGGCAATAGGCGGGCACCCGGATGTGATCGTCAACGGTGATTCGGCTTATCTCTTTTATTTTACTCACCCCGGACGCATTCCGGAAAATAAGAATAGGGACGACGTTGAAACACGGCGTAGTGTTATTCAAGTTACTGAAATCATGCTCAACGAACAAGGTTGGCTTGATGTGGACAGGGATAAAAAAGTCAGTGTGAAATTAAAATAAAAAAGCGCCGCTAATAAGCGGGTTTTTTACACTAGGCGGGTTGGCGTCCTTCAATCGATCAAGGCGCGACAATGTCCGCTTCGGGATCTGTATTGTAGGTGCTGCCATCGGCCAGCGTGAGCTTAAACATATACCAATAGCGCGTACCGCTGACAAGGGGTTCAACACTTCCGTCGTCGACAAAGCTACCTGAAGTCGGGCCGCTTGGGCTAACACGAACGCGACCACCAAGTTCATTCGTTGTGTTCCGGTATAATTGTACTCCCGTGACTTCTTGTGGGAAGTTTTGCAGATCCCAACTGACAACAATCGTGGCGCCATCTACAGCTGTGCTAAGGCTGGTTGACGGAGGCGGTGCAATGGTAATTCCAGCTGTTGCTGCCTCGTATTCGTTTGTGTCGGCATCTTCCGCTACGACCCAGTAATAGTACGTTGTACCAGGAACCGCACTCTCATCAACCCAACTTTCAACACCCGCGTCGATTGAAGCCACTTCAGACCGGCCGCTGCCATCTTCATTGACATCGCGATAAATGGTGTACGCAGTCGCATCGATACTGCTGTGACGCCAACCGACCTGAAGCTCTGCTGGGTCTCCAACACTTTCAGCCCAAGCCCCAATGATGGGCGCGCCGCCACCCTCTGGAATTTCAATACCTTCTTCGGGGAGCAGGGGGATGTCAGGGCGACTACCGTCAGCCAATACCACTTTTAACGTGTACCAATATCGGGTACCAGGGACAGCGGGGCCCGCATCGCTCGCGGATATCCATGGATTGTTATCAACAAAGGTTCCTTCTGTTGGCGCGCTTCTTAAAACTCGCGTGCGACCACTGTGCGTGTAGTCGGTATTTCTGTATACCTCGACACTCGCAATATCGGGGCGATAGTCTTCAAGTCGCCAACTGACTTCGATTGCGGAGTCGACGTACGCCACATTCAATTCCATCACCGGTACAGGGATATTTTCAGCCCATACAGGTTCAGGAGTGTGGATCACACCCGCCGTATCATCTTCGAATTCGACCCAGTAGTAGTAAGCCATGCCTGGTTCGCTCGTTTCATCGCTCCACTCATCGGCATCAATAGGCGCTTCGCCTACCAGCGTACGGGACGCGAAGTCGGGCTCATCTTCCGGTGAAAGATTATCTGCACGGTAGATCGCAATCCGGCTTCGCTCTATGCTTACCGTTTCCCAGAGTAATTTAACGGGCCCCTGCGCACT
Organism: Cellvibrionaceae bacterium AOL6; assembly: GCA_003265435.1. GTDB lineage: Bacteria > Pseudomonadota > Gammaproteobacteria > Pseudomonadales > Cellvibrionaceae > Agaribacterium. Next base: position 45,222 of record NOXC01000008.1, on the reverse strand, counting down.
GATCGCATTGACATCGTAACTGGGCAGCAAGGTAGATGTCAGCGTGGTTTTACTTTGAAGATCCGCTTCACTCACTGTTGCGGCTGAGCCTTCAAGTTCAACCCAGTAATAGTACGTGACGTCCGGGACAACCCCCTCATCGACATAGCTCGTTGTACCCGCAGCCAGACGCGCAACTTCAGTACGTCCTTCAGGATCCTGGTCTGTGTCGCGGTAAAGAATGGCGGTGTCGAAAGTGACGTTACTTGAATACAGCTGCACCGTTACTTTGTCGTCATCACCATTTGCAACGAGTTTGACCCACTCTGCCGAGTTGTTTGGATTAATTGCTGCCACGCCTCGTGCAGCCATGCCATGTCCCAGGAAAAAGCTCGGGTGAGGAGGCTGGTTGTAGCCAACATTTTGCCAGGCGATAGCCGTGCGATACTGCGAGTCATGCATTAATGTCGGAATGCGAACGTCGGTATCGTGTGGCGTCGAATAGAGCATCAAATACTCACCACTGGAGTGTGCCCACACGATTTCTTCTCGCCAATCGCCAAGGAGATCTGCGGACAGCGTCGGGGTGGCCTTGGTGCCATTGTTTGAGACTGCGCCATCATTGTCTGCGCGAAGCATGACGTAATCTTCCGATCCGAGGTAGTTCCACTTTGACACATAGGTGTTGTCGAGAATTTCGCGTAGGAGATCGCCATCCCACCAAACGCCAAAGTTCATTTGACTTGGTCGCTCTTCACTGATGGCTGTGCCGTCTGCGGCCGTTAAACCGCCACGCGAGCCCCAGCTTTCGTTACCGGGGTAGCGAGGATCAATGTCCAAACTTACGCCGCGTCCAACATCGTCGCCATTACCCGGCAAGCTCCAGAGAATTTCTCCTGTCGCAGCGTCGTGCATCTCAACACCGTGATCATAACCTTCCTCTTCATTCCGGTAGCAGGGGCCACATTCATGTACCATGAATATTTCCATGCCGGGTCGGTTTGGATCGAGATCACCCAGATGCTGCGCATCGCCGTGTCCAAGGTTAGTGCTATAAAGTGCGTGGCCATCGTCATCAATGGCGGCCGCGCCGTAAATAATTTCATCGCGACCATCGGCATCCACGTCGCCAATGGTTAGACTGTGCGCACCTTGACCATAAACAACTTCATCTCCGCCGCCATTATTTGTATCAAATACCCAGCGGCTGACGAACGCACCATCTGTCCAATCATAGGCTGCGACAACCGCGCGTGTGTAATACCCTCGCGCCATGAGCAGACTGGGGTTTTCACCATCGAGGTAGGCGAGGCCGGCCAGGAAGCGATCTACGCGGTTTCCGTAATTATCGCCCCAGTCATTTACGTTCCCGCGTGCAGGCACGTAGTCAATCGTATCCAATGCTTCACCGGATAGACCATCAAACATGGTGAGGAATTCTGGACCATCGAGAATATAGCCGTCACTGTTGCGATACAGCGCTTCGGCATCACCAATAACGGTTCCCCGGCCATCGATCGTGCCGTCCGCGGTTTTCATCGCCACTTCAGCTCGCCCGTCGTTGTCGAAGTCATACGCAATGAATTGCGTATAATGTGCGCCGGCGCGAATATTCGGCCCGAGATCTACTCGCCACAAGCGTTCACCTTCCAGCGCATAAGCATCAATCAATACGTTTCCAGTCACACCGGCTTGGGAGTTGTCCTTTGAGTTACTGGGCTCCCATTTCAAAATAATTTCATACTGGCCATCGCCATTGAGATCAGCCGCACTCGCATCGTTCGCGATATAACCGTAATCCACGTCATCGATTTTGCGATCCATGGGCTTGTCTAGAGGAATGCGTAGAAACGAATCAGCCCATACAGGAATCGACTCGGTGCTCTCTGTTTCTGCGCCATCGACAAGCACACTCACACTGTAGCTCGAACTGGCCGTACCCTGAGGGTCCACTAAGAACGTGGATTGAGTAAGCGGGCTAGCCGTGATTTTTTCGCCATCACGAAATACTTCGAAACTCGTATTGACTGGGTCCGTACCGAGAAGGCGCCAACTGACCGAGACGCCACTGCTGGAAGGAATGGCAACGACGCCACGATCCAACGCTTCCATCTTGCGCACGCTCACATCACCAGGAAGTGGGGTAGGTAAGGGTGTGGGCTCAGGGGTAGGGGCGGGTGCCGGATCTGGACTAGGGGATGGCTCGGGCGCTTCAAATTTCGCGCCTCCATCGTATCCACCGCCACAGGCGCTGAATAAAAAAGCAGGCAATAGGGCTAGGGCAAAGACGCGTAAAGTGCGCCGTAAGCGCAAAAGCCCTGAGGAGGAGCAGGCTTGGTCGATCATTGTGGAATCTCCTGATTGGGTGCCCCGCTCGCAGGTGGGTGACTACGACGCATTGCTCTGCGTCCAGACCTGATGGTGAGAAACGGACACCAGTTTATTATTGGTATTGGCTACGTAACTGTGGATCAACACAATCAAAATAAATCATAACAGCTCATTTAAAATCATTGCAATCCTTTCTTGCTTGAAAATGCGTTAAAGCGCCCAGCGTGAATAATGTCGATATAAAAGCGGCTTTAGGCGCAAATCGCGCTTGGGGAGAGAGGCGCTCACACTACTGTTATTGACGCCTCGATAATCCACGCGCCCGGGACCTTATTGTATGCATAGAGCCCACTCTCTCATCATAAAATAGGGGGATTTGTAACTTGTTGTAAAACCTAGATTTAATTGTTTCAGCTTTCTTTTATTCTTGTTTCGCACCTGTGAGATTTACACTTGGCGAATGAAGGTGAATATAGGGCTCTGATGGGTCAGTGAGGGCTTGTCATTTGATTCATTCGGTTGCAAATCATCACACAATATTACCTAAGGTAACAGAAGTGTCACCTTTGTGAATATCTGCACACTGAAATGATTGTTAATGATTGAATATGACCTGTAATGCGTTGACCTGTGCATTGGATGGTCGTATGATCGATGGCAGAGTGAAAAATAAATAACGACATCCTACAGGGAGATAATAATGATAAGCTCCAAGCAGCTCGAATGTCAGAAAGCCCTTTCTGATTCCACCTCTTGCCGAAAAAAGGCGCTTGCCTGGCATATCGGCAGCATCATCCTCACCGGGTTTATCGGTGCACCGCTCGCCGGGGCACAGACACTCGAAAACGTCAGTGACAGCAGCGTCCTTGAGCAAGAATCCGAAACCGTCGAGAGCGGAAACACCGCGGTCGATGAAGAAGTGCTCGTTACCGGCATCCGTGCGAGTCAGCGCGGCGCGATTGACTTAAAGCGTACCGCAGGCACGATGGCCGATGCGATCGTCGCTGAGGATGTCAGTCAATTTCCTGATAAGAATATGGCAGAAGCCCTGCAGCGTATTACCGGCGTGCAAATGACGCGCGATTTTGGTGAAGGTCGGGGTATTAACATTCGAGGTATGGCGGCCGGCCTGAACCGTACTGAAGTCGATGGTGTCTCCGTTTTGGGCACCGGCGGTGGTCGCGATATTGACTTTGGCGACATGGCTTCAGAATTAGTGAAAGTACTTACGGTAGTGAAAGGTTCTGAAGCCAGAATTACCGAAGGCGGCATCGGCGGTACCATTCAGCTTGAGTTGCGTAAGCCTCATGATTTCGATGACAACTATTTGTCGATGACCATGGAGCAGCAGTACAACGACCTCTCTCAGGATTACAGCCCTAAAGCCAACTTTACCGGTGTCTATAAATTTACCGATGATGTCGGCGTCATGTTGAACCTGAACGCCTCTGACAAGCACACCATGATTCACGCGTTGAGAAACACGCAGTGGAATCGTTGGGCTGACTATGACATGTCTGCCGAAAAATCCGTTGTAGATCCACTCTACGCCGACATCGAGTCAGCCGACGAGTGTACCTCCGCCTACGGTCCGAATGGCAGCAATGATGTGGATGCACTGAATGCCTGTAATGCACAGTGGTACGACTTTGCGCCAGAAACACCGCGTTACGGCATTTGGGAGCGTCAGGAAAAACGAATCAGCACAAACCTCGCATTCGGCTGGGATGTGAATGACAGTCTTAATCTGTTTACGGATATTACCTACAACGAACGCGATAAGAGCGCGCTCGACCGAAACCTGCAACTGGAATCGGGCAGCTTTCAGCGAATTGATCCCGCGTCTGTAGTCGTAGACGAAAACCATAATGTTCGGGCATTCACTACATCAAACGCCAGTATGTCAAACCGGACACTGGATTTCAGCTGGGTGCAATCGAGCTCGCAATTTAAAGCGGGGTTTGATTATTCGGCGGGGCAGTGGGATTGGGAAGGTATCGTCTCTCGATCTAAAAGCAAGCAGGATATTGATTCCCGTGATACCCACATTACCCAAAATGGTGTTGCTGGCGTAAGAGTGGAGTTGGACGAACAAGGTGCACCAGAATTTGATCTGACGACCGGCTATCGCTACCAAGACCCCTACGCATCAGACCCCGATGAATTTACCGCGATTTCTGTAAATGATCCAGCGAGCTACAACGCGCGGGCCCGCTATAAATATGCGCCGGTGATTCAATACCAGAAAGAAGATTCAGCCAAAATTGACGTGGTATACAATTTTGATGACAGTTTTCTAACCAAAATTCGCAGTGGTTTACGATATGCATCGCGCTCGATGGAAGAAACGAATTACCAGGTCAATATTATTCGTGACGTCGGTACCGAATATGGTGTGCTCGATAGTGAAGGGAATGCCGTACTGGATGACAGTGGTGAAGCGGTCACACGCGAGTGGACTATTGAGGATCAAACCGAACTCGTCACCGGCACGATGTCAGCCTCACCGTATCTTTTCCCGAGTTTTGATCTTGGCGTTCGTACAATCGGATCCTATCAGGCCGTGAATACTGATCCGCTCATCGCCCGTTTAACCGCGATCGATGCCACCACCGTTGATCGAAACCAGCTCCCTGCGCGCCCGGGTGCGTACTACATCGTTGAAGACAGCTTTGCAGGGTATCTGCAAACGGACTTCGAAACAGATCTGAGTAGCATGCGCTTATGGGGTAACGTTGGCGTACGCTATGTTTACACTCAGGTTGAGTCAGAAGGGGACGTACAAATCACTACCATGACAGATCAAATGGTAGAAGATGAAAACGGAAATATGGTCCCGGCCCGTGATGACAATGGCAATTACCTCGCGCCCATTTCAACGGCTACCTTTGACGGTCGCGACACATCGCAAGGTGATTACATCGATATCTTGCCAAGCGTGAACCTGAACTTGTCGGTTGTACCTGATGTGTTCAATCTTTACTTCGGCGCCGCGAAAGTGATGGCGCGCCCGGATATTCATGAATTGAATGTCAATGCGACATGTACGATTTGGGAAACAGAAGCATCTCAGCTACCCGGTTCGAATATTTACAATACCTGTACTGCAGGAAACCCGGACTTGGATCCTTACCGTGCAACGCAGTGGGATTTTGCGGCGATGTGGTACCCGAACGAAGACTCTCTGATATCCGCAGCCATTTTCCAGAAAAAGCTGACAAGCTTTGTTGGGCCAGTAACCACCTTCTACAACAAAGATTTCTTCGAGGGCGGTGTCAATGGTGGCGTTTTATATGATGTGCGCCAAAAAACCAATATTGAGGGCGTAACAACGCAGGGCTTCGAGTTCCAGGCGCGTACTGTATTCAGTATGTTGCCAGGATTTCTCAGCAACGTAGGTGGTGAGTTCAACTATACGAAAATGGATGCCGACGATGTTCCCTACGAAAGTAGTTTGGACGGCAGTGCACTTCCGCTGCTAGAGCAATCCGGAGACAGTTATAACCTGACCGGCTTCTATGAAGACGATTCACTCACACTGCGTGTTGCGTACAACTACCGTAGCGAATACCTGAGAAGTGTCTCTGATCGTTCCGGCGCGCCGGTGTTTGTCGATGAATCAGGCCACCTTGATGCGAAGGTCAGCTACACATTTGGAGATACCGGCTTCCAGGTCTATGCCGACGGTCGTAATTTAATCAGTGAAGTACAAATGGAGAACGCCGGCGAAGGGCGACTCAGCGACTTGCAATGGGCAGGGCGTACCTACAGCGTAGGCTTCACTTTTAAATACTAAAACATCCAGATGAAAATCGAGGCCAACACAACTTGGCCTCTAAAAATAAAGGACATCCCCATGAAAATAATGACTAAGCCTGTGAGTAAACTGGCCAAAAACGGGTATCCAACCGTACATAATTCGATTGCCCAAAACTGGACGCGCCTGCCATTGGTTGCCGCGGTAATGACGTTGGTTGCGTGCGGTGGAGACAACGCCGCATTTTCAGGAAACAACCCAGATCCTGAAAAGCCACCCGAGTACCAACAGGACACGTCCGGTGAAATTCAAGGTCCCACCGGCGTCTATCTGTTTGAAGAAACACTGGCTGATACCTCCGGCCAGGGAAATGACGCAGAAGAAGTCGGGCACAGCCTAAACTACAGTGCGTTGGGCAACATCAGCTATGACGATCAGGATGGCATTCACGCGCTGTCGAGTGCAGCCGTATTTGATGGCATCAGCGGACTGCGCCTAACGGGCAATGTGATTGCCAGCAAAGACTACAGTGTATCGATGTGGGTAAAGCCCTCTGGCAGTAATCAGGGGCCGCTGTTCTACGGCGAATTGGATGGCAATCAAATTCTGCTGAATGCTGAGGGCCTCACTGTTTCGGGTCAAACCGGCCAAGGTGCGGCAGGGGATGAGCCCGTGACCTATACAAGCAGCGATTTTCAACTAATGCCAAATGTCTGGCAGCACGTTGCGTTTACTGTACGCGACGGTTTTGTGGACCTCTATCTCGATGGAGAACGTGTGTACGAAAACGGCACCTTGTTCACAGACAATCACACCTTTGAAAACGATTGGAAAATGGAGACGGACGCCTTCGCAGACTTTTTCTCGATGGGCGGCGGTACCTTTGCGATTGGTGTCACGCATTCCGATGAAGACGAACCTTTCATAGGTAAAATTGACAATGTTCGTATCTACAATTCCGCGCTGTATCACGGCAATATCACGACGCTTGCTCGAGAGGTCGTGAATGAAGGGCCCAGCGCCGATATGATGGCACAGTGGGTGGATCCAAATGTCGAACTCGACTGGACGCTCGAGCGGTTCGACGCGAGCAGTATTCATATTGTTCGCTCGGCATTCTCTGCGAACGAAACGGTGGTACTGACTGAAGAAAGCGGTGCGTTATCTGGCGACGCCAGCTCTTACGTAGATCCCGCCCCGATTGGTGAAAGCTATCAGTATTTTCTGCAAGCAACAGATGCAGAAGGTCATGTCTACGAGTCCGCTCCGACCGAGTATTTACGTGTACCGGGTACCGAAGCTTACGCCGCGGTGTCTGCGGAGCTGAACGAGAGCAGTGAAAACATCGAATTAACCTTGTACACCGAAAACATGGATCCGACGACCTTCGATGTACTGCGGGATACGAATAACGATATCGCCGATGCCATTCTGATAGCAGAAGGCGTGACGGGCGACACGTATATTGACCAAAAAGATGATGATTTCCCCCATGTCTCGGGCACACCCTATTACTACTGGGTGAGTGTCACCGACGGCGTAAGTGGAGAAGTCACGACTTCTCTGGCCCTGCCTCAAGCCTCAGCGAGTGCAGCGGGCACCTATATTCCGCCCGGCACCTTCGTACTTGAAGAACTCACAGATGGATTCTGTGGTGTAGACGGTGCTGTTGAGAACAACAATGCTGGATTTACGGGCTGGGGTTTTGCCAATACGGATAACGCTGAAAACATGGGAATTCGATGGCGTATCGCTGTGGAAGAGGCCGGTACTTACGACCTGACAGTAACCTATGCGAATGGCGCTGGCGATAACCGTTGGGGCCGATTGGAAGCCAATGGCGTGGTATTAGTTGATCAGATCAACCTGATCTCTACGGGCGCCTGGACCACATACGAAACGGTCAGTACGAGTATCGTACTTGAGGCCGGTGAGACTGCGCTGAGCATGATTGCGGGCACAGGCGGTGGTCTGGGTAATATCGACAGCTTAACGTTCTCTTCTACAACGGGCGGCAGCGCACCCGTTGGTGTCGCGTGTAGCGAATAATACTTGTGATGCTCACTCGTGGGTCTTAAGCCGGGCATATGCCCGGCTTTTTTTATGGGGCTTCCGTCGCACGAATAGGTGAGGGTGATTTTTCAGGCCAGCGATTGGCACTGTAACTCCATAGACTATCAGGCCGGCCGTGTTTGGCTCGATGATGCGTCGCGAATGTCGCCCAGACGAAGAAAAGAGCAGCGAGGAAACCGACACAATCTATGACCCAGAGTCCTTCTGAAGATACCCAAGCCACAGCACCGTGACTCAAAAGTGCCACCACACTGGAAGCCGGTATCAACAAACAAGCGGCTGCGGCGAGTGCGCTTAAGGCAACCGAGGCGCGCGCAGCGCCTAAAAGAAACGCCATGCCGACAGACAGAAGCAAGACGATATAGAAACATTGTGCGAAGAAGTGCGCGTGTGCTGCGTGCCATGGCCACAGCCATTTTGCAGAGGCAATCATCATTGTTGTGGCAACGATGCAGCCAAGACAGACTCCCACTGTCAACATCGCGAGGAAGTGCGCACCCCATTTTTGATCGGGAAGCGCGGCTTGGCCGCGGGAAGATTTTCTACGCGATTCGAGCCAGAGCAGGTTGCCACTGTAAAAAATAAACGCGCCGCTCAAACCCAGAATTAAGTAGGCCCAACGAATCGGCTCGCCACCGTAGCTGGCAAAGTGTAGGGCGAAGAAAGAGGCGAGCGCTGTATCACCCGCACCAGCCTGACCCGGCGTAACATCTCGGTTCAACACTTCCCCGGTGTAGGGGCTCAGTATTAAAAAGCCACCGTGGGGGCCTCGATTCATGTGCGCAGGATCATATCCCCATATTCTCACCATGGCAGCAGGGTGACCGGGGCGCGTAAATTGCAGCTCACTGGCCTTCATCCCGGGCGCTTCTTTTGCTGCAATATTGAGTAGTTCTTGCGGCGCGAGCATGGCGGATAATGAAGCATTTGGGTAGGGCGGTGCGTCGGGTCGAAACACCGAGCGCAACTGGCCGTCATAAAGCGCTTTGTCCTGCACCTCGTAGATCGGGTCGTGCAAGAGAAATACGGCTGACGTGAGTGCCATAATAATATGGAAGGGTAAGCTTGTTATGCCAACAAGGTTATGAGCATCGAGCCAAAATCGTTTAAGGTTTGGCCCAATGCGAAAGGCGAGTAGATCACGTGCGAGTGCGGGCAGAAATAAGATAACACCGGAGATCAGCGCCAGGCTGTACAGGATACATACCAAACCTACAACGAATTCCCCCCAGTGCCAGGACTCTGGCAATCCGCCACGCTGATGCAGTATATCAATGGTGTGACCGAGTGTATCCTGATGCGCTGCACGAGTGAGCAGTTGACCCTCGTCATCGTACCAGCCCTGCCAATGTTGTAGTTCAGGGTGATCACTGTTATCGAGGGCCTGTGTCCACTGGAGTTGTACGCTACTCGCGTCGTCATTGAGTACGAAAGAAACGCCTCGTGCCAATGCTTCGGGCTGTTCCACAATTAGGGTTTCGATGCTCGGCAAAATTTCATCGAAATTCAAAGACGTCACCTCCGCAGACGGCGGCGTGGCCCAGGCGTCGATCGGTTTTTCAAAGACGGTCAACGCTCCCGCAAAAAAGGCAATGAACAGGAAAAGCGCGGCACTCACACCGGTCCAGGTGTGTACGCTTTTGTAGAGCTTTACGATATCGGAAGAAATTTTCATACGAAATCACGCAATTGGTGAATCAAGAGGATGAGTCCAAAACAGATGAGGCAGGCTGAGCCAAGCCAGATCCAAGCACGTAGACCGCTGCGAAACAAAAATCCAAACCCCGCAATCCCCGTCCACAGAACAGGTACGACCCACATGGTGAGCTGTACTTGCGTCGCGGTGCCGGGCACACCTGCGGGTGTCAGAGAAGCAAAGAGGGCACTTAACAGGAAGGCCAGCGCAAGCCCGGGAAACGCCAATGCCAGGGATTTGCTCATCCAGTCGCGCTGAATCCGTTGTTTCTTAGGCATTGCGATGCTTCCTAGCGGCACACCAGCCGCGCCACAGGGCGGGGAGGGGCAGAAACAACGCCAACGCGCTCAGCACCATAAAAATAGACACGAGCATAGAAAGGTCTCGTGAGAACAGCACAAGCGAAACGCTTATCCAAAAAGTAGACAGTGCGCCCAATACGACTTTTGCGCGCTTGGTCAGAGTGATGGCTGCAGCGTTGCATAGGCCAAAAAGCGTCAACGATGCAATAAACACGCACGCGCATGCGGCGGCGAAATACAAAGCGTTCAAGGTGATTTCCTAATGGTAAGCGACCCGACGATGATAAGACTTGAGGTCTTCGGTCAGGAACTAGAAGTATGCGTTAATCTATATGTCGCTAATGATAATGATCCGTATTACTAATTACAAGTAGGGCGAAAGCCTCAGGCCCGAACGGTTGATAACACACAAAGTTGAGGTATGCTTAGGGCTCGCTTACGTCTTCGAGCCAAGTATGAAGCCCACCCATCCCACGCTAAGCAACAGAAGCCGCAGCCTGCGCTTGATGGGCATAGGGCTAGTGTGCATGCTGGTACAGCTTTTCTCGCCGGGCGCAGTCGGGCTGACGTCAGGCCACTCGGTGTCGCCGACGACGGAAACCCCTCTGATTGCAGGTGCCCCGATTCAGGCTGGCCCTTCAGGGTGCCACAGCGAGCCTTCCCCCGAAGTTGAACCGACTACGGTATCGGCATTACCAGACGAGCAAATCGCCAAAACGTGTTGTGATGACGGTGGCCTCTGCTTAGATCAGAGCTGTCACGGGTTCAGTGCCGGTATCGTCGCCGAACATGTGATCGCTGCACTTCCTCAACCAGCGCGCTCATTCCGATTAATGAGTGGAAGCGTCCTAAACCGACTCTCCAGCGTGTTTCGTCCCCCCAATTCCATCTGATACACCCCAGTTGCGCCCGCTGAATGTTCACACCAGTGAGCCTTCAGTGCCGTGACCGCGCTTCTGCGCGGACGTGTTTAACCGATGGAATACCTTGTCTATGAAAATGCCCATTCTCGCCACTGTGCTGCTTGCGATGGCAGGCGGAGCGGCGCTTACTTATTTGTTGATGCCGGCCCCTGACACTCAGAACGAACGAGACCGGCCCCTCTATTGGGTCGCCCCAATGGACCCCAATTACCGGCGCGATGGGCCTGGTTTGTCCCCCATGGGAATGGAGCTCGTCCCCGTGTATGCGGAAGCTTCGGCGCAGAACAGCAGGGCTGAGGGTGTCATCGAGGTTGCACCGGAAATGATCAATAGTCTCGGCGTCACTACTTCAGTCGTGCAACGCCGAAAAGCGGAGTCCCGGATACGTACGACAGGTTTCATCGCTTTTGATGAAAAGGCACTCGTCCACATTCATCCTCGCGTATCAGGTTGGGTTGAAAAACTGTATATCGATACCGTTGGTGATCCGATTGACGCGGGTGCGCCGTTGTATGACTTATATTCGCCCGAATTGGTTAACGCACAGGAGGAGTTCCTGCTGGCGCTGTCTAGGGGAAGCGCTCGCTTAGTACAAAGCGCACGGGATCGCCTGCGCGCGCTACACATATCTGAACAAACCATAGCCGAACTCGAGAAAACTCAAAGGGTGAATCAACGAGTGACGTTTTTTTCGCCGCAAAAAGGGGTTATTGCAGAGCTCGGCATTCGAGAAGGCTTTTACGTCGAACCCGGTACGACCATGATGAGCGTGGGTAATCCAGAAAAGCTCTGGCTGGTGGGTGAGGTATTCGGTCAACGTGGACACGACATAACATTAGGCGCACCCATGGTGTTGACGCTGGATAGTCTTCCTGCGTGGCGGTATCAAGCCCGTATCGATTATATCTACCCAACGGTGAATACCACTTCGCGCACGATTAAGTTCCGTGCAGGCCTTAACAATCCCAACGAGATCCTGAAGCCGGGAATGTTTACAGATGTCACGTTAAGTTACGACGCCGGTGAAAAATTGCTCGCGCCAGCGAGTGCGGTTATCCGTACCGGTCAACAAAATCGTGTGGTTCTTGCCTTGGGGGAGGGACGCTTTAAAAGTGTTGCCGTGCAGATTGGTGCGGATTACGAAGGTAGTGTCGAGATTGTGGCAGGTTTGGAAGAAGGCGATGAGCTTGTGACCTCTGCCTTGTTTTTACTGGATTCAGAGTCGAGTCGCCGTTCTGATTTTCAGCGTATTGACGCAGTGACCCTCCCAAATGACCACTGGCCGAGCGCGGAAGTTCAGGGCAGAGTGCTCGAGGTCTCAGCCGACGGAAGCGCACTAGAGATTCTACGCGGGCCGATACCAAAATGGGGCAGGGAAGCGACCACCATGACGTTTGTATTAGAGGACACGCGATCCATAGAGGACTTATATTCCGGCATGCATATCGAATTCACGTTCGAGAAGCGCAATGATGACTTCGTTATCACTCGATGGCGAAATATGTTTGATGAGCCTCTCGCATTTGAAGTGAAGCATGCAGAAGAGGTCCATACGCATGATTAATGCCGTTCTTACCTGGTCTATTTTAAACCGTAAGCTCGTACTTTTGCTGACGCTCCTCGTGAGTGGATTGGGTGTTTTCGCTGTGAAAAATACATCAGTGGATGCCATACCGGATCTCTCGGACGTGCAGGTCATCGTAAAAACACGCTATCCAGGCCAGGCCCCTCAAATCGTTGAGGATCAAGTGACCTATCCTCTGAGCCAGGGATTGTTAGCGGTGCCGGGTGCGGCAAAAGTGCGCGGCTTCTCATTTTTTGGGGATAGCTATGTTTACGTGCTATTTGATGAAGGCACGGACCTGTATTGGGCACGTAGTCGAGTGATGGAATACTTAAACCAAATTGAATCCCAACTCCCTTCCGGTGTAAAACCCGCGCTAGGCCCGGACGCAACAGGCGTGGGCTGGGTATATCTTTATGCGCTTACGGATCCTAGTGGAACACTCAATCTGGCTGAGCTGAGAAGCTTGCAGGATTGGTTTTTAAAATTTGAATTACAGTCGGTGCCTGGAGTAGCTGAAGTTGCCAGTATTGGTGGCATGGTCAAAGAATATCAGGTTACTGTTGATCCTGAGCATTTACGGGCACTCCAAATCCCACTATCCCATGTTGCGATTGCAATTGAACAGGCAAGCCGGGAAAAGGGAGCGTCGGTGATTGAGCTTGCCGAAGCGGAATATATGGTACGCGTCACTGCACGGATAGAGCAGCAATCGGATTTGAATTCGGTCCCATTAGGTATTGTGAACAATGGAACCCCACTGTTTCTGTCCGATATTGCCACCATACGTGAAGGACCCGCTATCCGCCGTGGTATTGCTGAGCTCAATGGGGAGGGTGAGGTTGTGGGTGGCATTATCGTCATGCGACACGGCGAGAACGCTCAAGTAACGATCAACGCCGTCAAACAAAAGCTGGAATCGCTTAAAAAGGGATTGCCTCCCGGTGTCGAAATCGTTCCCGTCTATGATCGTTCTACATTGATTGCCAGCGCAATTCACACGCTGAAGCGCGTCGTGCTCGAGGAGTTTTTCATTGTTGCGCTCATCTGTGCTGTGTTCTTATTCCACGCACGCTCCGCTTTAGTCGCAATAATCAGTTTGCCTGTCGGGATGGGTATCGCGTTCATATTCATGTATCTGCAGGGCATCAACGCAAATATTATGTCTCTTGGCGGCATCGCTATCGCGATAGGTGCAATGATTGACGGGGCGGTCGTGATGACGGAGAACTTGCATAAACATCTCGAACGAGACGAGGCAAAAGCCCGGCCTCATTGGGAAACGGTTCTCATCTCGTCGAAAGAGGTTGGCCCAGCCCTGTTTTTTAGTTTAGCCATTGTCACCATCAGGTTTTTTTCCTGTGTTCTCGCTCGAAGCCCAGGAAGGGCGCATGTTTCACCCGCTGGCATATACCAAGACCTATTCTATGGCCGCGGCCGCACTCCTCGCGATTACACTTGTGCCGGTCTTGTTGGGATATTTCGTGCGCGGAAACCTTCGAAAGGAACGCGATAATCCTGTGAATCGATGGTGCGTGTATTTCTACACACCCCTCGTCAAATTTGCAATTCGCTGGCCCCTCGTAGTGCTATTTTTAGCGGCCTGCCTCGTTGGGTCTGCCTTATGGCCCATGATGCAAAGAGGCACCGAATTCATGCCTGATTTTGACGAAGGTGACCTGATGTATATGCCTTCGACGTACCCAGGTGTATCGATTGGGGAAGCAAGGCGAATTCTTCAACAAACGGACAAACTTATTGCGTCGGTACCAGAAGTTGAAAGTGTATTCGGCAAAATTGGCCGCGCTGACACCGCGACAGACCCGGCGCCATTGACAATGATCGAAACCTTTATTCAGTTTAAACCTCAGTCGGAGTGGCGAGAAGGCATTTCCATGTCTCAGATTCGCAAAGAACTCGAACAAAAACTCGATGTTCCTGGTCTGAGCAATGCATGGGTGATGCCGATAAAAACGCGACTCGATATGCTGGCAACCGGCATTAAAACACCCATCGGAGTAAAAATCTCAGGCCCGGACCTTGATGTCATTGCCGAACTCGGCGCGCGCCTCGAGAGCCTACTAGAGCCCATACCGGGCACCGAGTCTGTTTATTCGGAACGCGTGAACAGTGGGCGCTATATACAAATAGACATAGACCGAGTACGCGCCGCAAAATATGGCGTAACCGCAGCTGAATTGGATGACTTTATTCAAGCCTCGGTCGGTGGCCGAATTGTCTCAGAAAGTGTTGAAGGTCGTGAACGCTATAAAGTGCGACTTCGTTTTCCTGAGGAATATCGGGATTCGCCTCATGCCTTAGGAGACTTGCCGGTGTTCACGGCACAGGGCCAATATGTGCCTTTGAATGCCTTAGTGGATATCCGCATAGAAGACGGCCCTGCCGCAATAAAAAGCGAGAATGGACGATTGAGCGGCTGGGTGTTAGTGGATGTGGAGGGGCGGGACCTCGGCAGCTACGTTGATGAAGCCAAAATACACGTTCAAAATACGCTTTCCCTTCCAGCCGGGTACGCATTGGAATGGACTGGACAATATGAATACATGGAAAGAGCAAAGCAAACCTTAAGCTACGTGGTACCCATGACCCTGCTGGTTATCACGATTTTACTCTTTATGTGTTTTAACCGAATAAAAGAGGTACTTATTGTACTGGGTACCTTACCCATTGCCTTAGTGGGAGGGCTCTGGTTAATTCATGTGTTGGACTTTGATTTCTCCGTATCGGTGGCGGTGGGTTTCATTGCGCTTTCAGGTGTCTCTGTCGAGTTGTGTGTCCTTATGTTGCTGTATCTCAATCGTGCCACCGCCGAGCTAAACCAGAGTCAAGACTGTGACAACGCCGTCAGGCACGCCGCAATCATGTCGGGCGCGATAAGGCGAATACGACCGATCATGATGACAGCGTTATCGATCATCCTTGGCATGCTTCCGATCTTATTGAGTGACGGGACAGGTTCGGAGCTGATGAAGGGGATCGCAGCACCTATGATTGGCGGCATGATCACAGCGGTGTTTTTGGTTCTATTGGTCCTACCCGCGATCTATTGCCTCGTGTCGTCACACAACGCGCGATGAAGTGAAGGGCCGGGGTGTCCCGGCCGCGCATTTTTCTAGCACTGAAACTAATCAAATCATCGTTGCGCGTGAACTCATGGATTGATAGGAGATGTTCAATACGGAATACGCTGGCCATCCCACGCAAATACGAAACCGGAATCATCGGGGCGTCGCTGTTCTAATACGCGCAGGAGGCACGCTACAGATTCTTTAGGCGTTTTTAATTGCGAAGATGGCACGCGGGTCTGAAATGGGGCGGACAAATCACTGTCAACCGTGCCGGGGTGCAGGCCACAAAGAACCAGCTTTTTATTTTTTCGACTCAGCTCGATCGCCGCACACTTGAGCATCATATTCAATGCGGCCTTCGATGCCCGATAGCTATACCATCCGCCAAGTCGATTGTCCGCTAAGCTGCCGACGCGGGCGCTTAATACGCCAATGTGTGTGATGACGTTCTGCCGCATTCGGCTTGCGAAATGTTTAATGCACAACAAAGGGCCAAGTGTATTCACGTCGAAAACACTTCGCATCGTGTTGAAATTTAATTGTGCAAGGTGCTTTTCCGGGGCTATCGAGTCTGAATGCAATAGGCCAGAACAAATGAGCAACTGGTCTATGGGGCCATTCTGCTCTGAGCGTTGGGCCGCGAGCTCAATCGTATCTTCGCTGAGTAGATCGATGGACACCGCATTAACGGATTTTGGCCACTGCGAGCAAGGCAAGCGTGCGCACGCCGTGATACGGCAATTCGGAATGCTGAGATAGTGGTCGAGGAATGCGCCACCGATCGCACCGCTGGCACCAATGATAACGACATGCATGTAGAATACGCTCGTGTAACGATTAAATTCATGTACGTAAAAGAGGTGAAAGCGGTTTTTGCAGATCTAAGGGGGGAATGAAAAGGCAAGCTGGGTTGCCAGAACGCGTACTGGCAACCCGAGAGGATTCAGGGGTTGGCGGGCTTGAACCCCTTTACGCCTTCTTTAGTACGTTGCACCTTCTGAATGGTGCCGTCCTCATTGAAGTGTAAGTATTCTACTGCTGAATGCCGCTGGCGCTTGTGACAACCTGACCAATCAGCCATGCGCCAGATATGGTAAAACAGCAGCCATTGGCCCTGATACTCTACGATGGAATGGTGGTTGTTACTGTCATGCTCGGAGTCCATAAACACACCTTTATACTCCCATGGGCCCGTGGGTGAGTCGGCCATATAGTAGGTGAGTACGCGATTGTTCTCCGGCATAGTGAAATAGTATTTGCCGTCGCGCTTAAATACCCAGGGACCCTCCATCTTGGGCTCGTAGCCCCCCATATCCATTTTTATAAAGTCGCCTTTCACGCTGCGCATATCGTCGCTCATTTTAACGACTTGATAATCCGCATTCTTCCCATGGAAATAGAGGTAGGCCTGACCATCATCGTCGATAAACAGGCTTGGGTCGTTAGCGTAGGGTTCCGTCCACAGAGGCGCGCCAATCGCATCTTTGAACGGGCCTGTAGGTGAATCGCTGACCGCAACGCCTATGCCCATCCATTTAGTGCTTTTCTCTGGATTTTGCCGATCTTTGTAGCCAGTGCCCGCAGGAAACACCAGATAATACTTGCCGTTCTTGTAGGCGGCATCGGGAGCCCAGGCAAAATTGTCCGCCCAGTCAAGGTCATCAACGCTCAACAAGGGGCCATGAGTCTCCCAATGTTGCAGATCCGAGGACGAAAAAGCGTACCAGTCCCGCATGTGGAAATCCGCTTGGCACTCTAGGTCGTGGGAGGTATAGACGTACATTTTTCCATCAGGCCAGACATGGGCGCTGGGGTCTGCAGTGAGCAGCTGGTCGCCAAACGGCAGAGGGTTTTGCGCATTGGCTGCAACGCTTAGAAGCAAGGGTAAAGCTATAAATGGTTTTATAAATGATCTGTAATACATTGATAAACCTTAAATTATTATAGGCGGATTTTTCTTTGGGTCAGTTAGTGTCCGATATGGTCAAGCCGATTATATGCCTGAATTCAGACCAAAAAAAGGCGTAAAGGTCTATTTTGTCTGACCGGATTTTGTAAGAAATGTGCATTTTTATCTTTGGCAGGCGCACCTTGTCGCGGCTCTCACAAAAGCGTGATAACGTGTCGCCTCGATAATCCGCCCGTGGATGAACGTTTCACCCTATTAGATTCACCGAAGTTCCAGGGAGTGAACCAAGCATGTATGCCAAAGCCCGGCTCGAGCAACTAAAACGCTCTGCCATCGGCGTGATCACGCTGAGCCTACTTTTCTTCCCGCCGCAGTTGCTCGCCGACACCTTCAATGTGCAAGTGCATGAGGTTCAGTCCTTGCCTCTGACAGATTCATTGGTCCTTGCGGGAGCGGTGCGGTCACTCCAACAATCTCGCTTATCTACGGCCACAGAGGGCTTGGTTTCCGCGCTTTATGTCGACGCAGGAAGCACAGTAAAGCGAGGCGATACGCTGCTGGAGCTCGACTCCGCGGTGGCAGAACAAGATTTAAAGCAGGCCACGGCAGATCGAGCCCGAGCCCAAACCTTGTATGAAGAAGCCGCGCGTCGTTACGGCGAAGCGGAACGTCTCTTTAATAATCAGCACCTCCCGGAAAGTGAATTAATTGCTCAGGGGAGCCAGCGAGATGCGGCAGAAGCGGAGCTGCGCGCGGCGGAGGCTGTTGAAGCGAGAGCGCGTACTCTATTGAGTTACCACACACTGAAGGCGCCTTTCGACGGTATTGTGGTGCAAAAACAAACAGAACTGGGGGAGTGGGTCAATCGAGGCAGCGGAATACTGACGCTAGTGTCGTCCGATGCGCTTCGTGTGGACGTGCACCTCCCTCAAGAGCGCTACGCCGAAATCGAGCGACTGACGGAGATTGTGATTGTCGCGGACACCGCACCGAACACACCACTGACCGGAGAACTGGCGACGGTGGTGCCCGTCAGTCAAACACAGGCACGCACGCTGCTACTGCGGCTTAAAGTTGAAGAAAACAGCCCCGCATTGGTGCCAGGCACGTCCGCCATGGCAACGTTGAAGTTTGCCTCTAGCGCTCCAATGGTGGTGGTGCCGCGAGATGCACTGCTGCGTCACGCCGACGGGGGCTATAGCGTTTTCGTCGTTGAAGAGGGTGTGGCGACACGACGCCAGATTAAGATCAACCAGGAAGGCGCCTACGGCTATGCCGTAACGGGCGTGAGCCCTGGAGATAAAGTGGTTGTCCGAGGCAATGAAGTGCTGACCGAAGGACAGGCGGTTAATGTCGTTCGTAGCGCCGGGCAGGGAGCCTGACATGATTGAAGCCACCGTCCAGCGTGGAAAATTGCTGACAGTCATCGTCTTAATTCTCTGTGTACTGGGATTAAGCGCCGCGTTCAGAATGCCGGTGCAAATGATCCCGAATTTGGATGTCAGTATTATCCGAGTCAATACGGGTTGGCCCGGCGCGACGCCACAAGATGTGGAGAAAGAAATTCTGATTGAACAGGAGCGGTATTTACGCTCGCTCCCCAACCTCGCCCGAATGGAATCCTACGCCAACACCGGTGGTGCGAGCATTGAGCTTGAATTTCCATTTGGCGTGGACGTCAATGAAGCACTAATTCGTGTGTCGAACGCACTGAGCCAGGTACCGTCCTATCCGGAAAACGTTGACCAGCCTCGCTTATACAGCTCCAGCTTCTCGGAAAATGCGTTCATGTATTTCGCCATCATGCCCATGCCCGGTAACCCAATGGGGCTGGACATGGATATGGCGACCGACTTCGTCGATGACAATGTGCGACCGCGAATGGAGCGCGTACAGGGCGTCTCCCAAGTGGATATGAACGGCGGCGCGCTGAAGCAAATCAAAATCTACGTAGATCCCGCGAAACTGGCGTTACGCGACTTGAAGCTGACCGATATTCGCGACGCGATTCGCAACCGTAATCGCGACATCAGCGCGGGCGATATTGACGATGGTAAGCGCCGGTATTTGCTGCGTACCACAGGGCGCTTTGCCGATGTGCAGGCCTTGGAGTCTCTTATATTACGGCACGAAGACGGCGCTAATCTAAGGTTGGGTGATGTCGCTACGGTGGAGCTCGATCACTATGAAAAACGCGGCACCGCCACGGTAGGTGGCGAAGCGTCCATCAATTTATCGGTACGACGAGAAGCGGGTTCCAATGTCATCGACATCAAGCGTGAGATGCTTGCGGTGATTGACGAAATGCGCGTGGACCTGCTCGAACCGAATGGGCTGCAAATGATTATGATCGGCGACGATGTGCGCTATGTGCAGGCATCCATTCGCGGCGTCATGATCAATCTCTTGCTGGGTGCCTTGCTGGCCAGTGCAGTGATGTATCTGTTCCTTCGCTCTGGGCGTGCGACGCTGATCTGCCTGATGGGCATTCCGGTGTGCACCATCTCGGCATTCTTTGGACTGATGGTGTTTGATCGCACAATTAACGTAATTTCCCTCGCCGGTATTGCCTTTGCTATTGGCATGACCGTCGATAACTCCATTGTCGTGCTTGAAAGCATTGAGCAAGCGAGACGGCGAGGTCTGGATCGCATTGAAGCGGCGGTGGCGGGCGTACGTGAGGTGTGGTCAGCCGTACTCGCATCCAGCTCGACTACCGTGCTCGTGTTTGCCCCTGTACTTTTTATTGAACAGGAAGCAGGGCAGCTCTATTCCGATATCGCCATCGCCATTTCAGCATCGATTATTGCGTCAATGTGTTTTGCACTGTTGGTCGTGCCGACCGCGTGTGCACAATTTGGGCTCGGCAACACCGCTACGGCCGCGAGCAGGGCGCGCACACGTATTTTGGAGCTTGTTGCCTCGGTCAGTAAAACGGCGCGAATACGGACGCTAACCCTGCTCGTGTGTGCGTTCGCGACGGTAGGCCTCGCCATCGTATTTATGCCTCCCGCAGAATACCTGCCTGAGGGGGAGGAGCCGAAAGCATTCTCACGAATGATTGCACCGCCGGGCTACAACCTAAGTGAGATGCAAGTCATCGGTGACGAGATTCTAGAATTGCTGGAAGCTGCGGTAGCGAAAACACAGGACGACTACGAGGGCGGTGAGGCGGAAATTCCCCCCTTGGAATACTACTTTATGCGGGTGTCGTCCGGTGGCGTGTGGGTGATGAGTGAGCCGAAAGAAGATGCGCAGATCAACGCCATGATGAACGCGCTGACGGTCATCTTTGAATCGTATCCCGGTATGCGCGCCTTTTCGTCCAGAGGCTCGATCATTTCCAGTAATCAAGGTGGCACCCGAGCGGTGAATCTCAACATTGCCGGGCCAGAACTCGGTGATCTCTATGATACGGCACGGCACGCGATGCGACGTGCAGAAACGCTGTTTGGCAATCCCCGTATTAATTCATCACCGGCTTCGTTATCCCTCGATCAACCTCTGATTGAAATCCAGCCGCGATGGGAGCGTTTGGCCGAAACGGGTTTTGATGCGCAGAGTTTCGGGTTCACCGTTGCCGCGTATAGTGACGGTGCTTATGTGGGCGAATTTATTGAAGGTGACGACAAGGTCGACATGTTTCTCTTCAGTAATTCAGGCAATGAGCAACAGTTGGGTGCGCTCTCCGGCGTGCCCATATTGACACCGAGCGGACAGGTCGTGCCATTAAATGCGCTAGCCTCACTCGTTGAAACCGTCGACTCTGATGAACTCCGTCGTGTCGATGGACGCAGAACGGTCTCACTCTACATCATCCCTCCGCCTGAAATTGCGCTGGAAACCGCAGTGAAACAGGTTCAACAAGTGCTCGTGCCCGAACTGAAAGCCAATGGCGAAGCAGGGCCGAATATTGACTTTTCGATCACCGGCGCCGCGGATCAACTTGATGCGACTCGCGCCTCGTTGTTGAGTAATTTTGCAGTCGCGCTCATTCTTATTTATTTACTTCTGGTGGCGATTTTTTCTCACTGGGGTTACCCCTTGCTCATTCTCACGACGGTCCCCCTGGGCTTAGCGGGCGGTATCGTCGGTTTAGTCGCGGTGAACGGCTTCGGTGCGCTGTTGCAGTGGGTAGGGCTAGGCAGCCTGCATCAGTCTTTCGATATGATCACCATGTTGGGCTTTGTGATTCTATTGGGCACGGTGGTGAATAACCCTATTTTGATTGTGGAACAAACGCGCTTTTACCTGCAACAAGGCCTCAGCGTGGTGGAGTCAGTGCGCTGTGCCGTCGAGAAGCGCCTTCGCCCGATCTTGATGTCCACCGCGACGACGGTATTTGGGCTCGCGCCCCTGGTGTTAATTCCGGGCGCAGGAACGGAGCTTTACCGCGGCGTGGGCATTGTTGTTTTGATGGGTATCGGCTGCTCCATGTTGATCACACTGAGTTTTTTACCGTGTCTGTTGATCGTCGTTTTCAAGCTCATTCAGCGTCGGCAGGATCACGCCAGACCGGCATAGTGAATGCAATATGATTACAAATAAGATATTATCTCATTAAGACAACGTACCTTCTCATTTTCGGCCGAGGTTTTTACGACACCATGCGTTTCGCCATCCAACGACTTCTCTTGTTATGTCTCATCGCTTGTCCCGGCGTACTCGTCGCGCAATCCGTGAATGTCTACAGCGCTAGACATTACGACACAGACTTACAGCTCTATGAAAACTTTCGAAAGCAAACCGGCATTAAGGTAAACCTGATTGAAGCCTCCAGTGATGCGTTGATCCAGCGCATTGTTAACGAAGGTCAATACAGCCCGGCCGACGTCTTGATCACGGTCGATGCCGGTCGCCTTTATCGCGCAGAAGAAGCCGGTGTATTCAGCGCCACTGAATCCGCCGTCCTTAACGCGCGTGTTCCTGAACATTTTCGTCACCCCGATGGATTGTGGTATGGCTTGTCGAAACGTGCGCGCGTCATTATCTATAACAAAGCTGCGGGTAAGCCCGATACATTAACACGTTACCAGGATCTGGCTAAGCCGGAATTTAAAGGGCAGGTTTGTGTCCGCTCGTCATCCAATATCTACAATATTTCGCTGCTTGCCGGACTGATTGCTCACGATGGCAACGAAGCCGCGAAAGCCTGGGCCGAAGGCGTGGTTTCTAACCTCAAGCGTCGCCCACAAGGAAATGACACCTCCAACATTCGCGATGTGGCGCTGGGTGAATGTCGATTCTCGATCGTGAATACCTATTATTTGGCTCGGATGATTGCCGACGGAAGTGATATTGGCGAAAAAGTCGGAGTGATCTTCCCCAACCAGGAAGACACAGGTACACACGTGAACATTTCAGGTGCTGGGGTACTGAAATACGCCCCGAATCGAGAGAATGCGATCAAATTTATCGAGTTCTTAACGGAGCCTGATGCGCAATATTTGTTTGTAGAAGGTAATCACGAATACCCGGTTGTGGAAGGCGCGAAGCTGACTGAAGCCGTAAAATCACTCGGCGAATTTCGGGAAGATGATCTCGACGCAAGTGTGCTGGGCGAAAACCAGGCCGCCGCAGTGCGTATTTTTGACGCGGCGGGCTGGCACTAGGGCCTAGTTCAATCGGCCCAGAGTCGGAGCAGATTGCTGCGTGCCTTCATAAGCGTCAGGCGCGCGGCGTGACTTTCTTCTGTTTCCGGGAGCATGTTCAGCGCATGCTGTAAATCGAAGAGCACCGATCGATGTTCTGCCAAACGAACGCGACTTTGCACCCAGCCAACGGCGGCCAATCGCTGCCCGCGAGTGACTTCTTCGATATGATGGAGCATGGTGGACGGATAGAGAATGGCATCACCGGCAGCAAGTTTTACAGGTTCGTCTCCATCACTTCGTTCCAGAACGAGGTGACCACCGTCATAGCTTTCGGGGTCGGATAAAAACAAGGTAAACGACAAGTCGGTTCGGCAACCGGCGATATAGGCATCATCTACGTGCGTGCCGTAGGCCATCCCTTCGTCATAGCGATTGAACATGATTTTTGAAAACGCTGAGGGCAGGGCCGCGCTGCGAAACACCGTATGTTCACGAAGGCATTTTTCCACCAGAGCTGCAGCGCCTTTTACTGTGACCGATGTCGCGCGCGCCTGGAGGTTCGATTTCACTTTGCGAGCCATGCGTCCGGCGGTGCGGGTGCCGTCTTCGAAAAGCGTGTCGTCTTTGAGTGAGGCCAAAACCGCATCAAGTTGATGTGCGTCGAGCACTTGGGACAGATAAATTTGCATACTTTAAATTTGTAAATGAGAATCTTTAACATCAATAGTGTACACTACACCACTGAAATAGCTTAAGGAGATTGCACTCACCATGGTAAAACGAAAAAAACTCTGGGTCAGCATGCAAGCCGTCACGCTAGCCGGCGCGGGTATGTTATCCGCTTGTGGCGAAGGTGAACAAGGCGAGCACGGGGAACACGGTGCCGGACATGAACACCATCAGGAAGCGTCTGAGCTGAGCACTCTAAGTTATGGCGAAGGTGAGGGTGAAGGCGAAGGAGAAGGCGAAGGAGAAGGCGAGGGCGAAGGTGAGGGCGAAGGTGAGGGTGCCGGCGCAGACATCGACTTAAGCACCAACGATCTGGCTTACCTGACGCAACTCGGCTTGATGCGCGGGCATCTCTACGTAGGTAATGCGCTGTACCAAAGTGGACAGATCGCTCACGCCAAGACGCACATGAAACACCCTGAAAGTGAATTGTATGCAGCGGTAGCCCCGGCGCTCGACGCGCGCGGTGCACCTGCTTTTGCTGAGCAGTTACAAGCCTTGGCCGAGGCGGTTAGCACTGAGCAAAGTGCAAGTGACGTCGCTGAAGCTTACCGTAACGTGTTAGCGGCAATCTCTGCCGGCGAATCAAAAGTGGATGCCAAAAGTCAAAGCGCGGCATCCCAGCTTAAGTTAATCGCTGAACTATTGCGTGTCGCGGGCGAAGAGTATGGCATCGCCGTGGTAGATGGCAAACTCGAAAATGCGCATGAATATCAGGATGCACTCGGGTTTACGGTCATTGCTAAAGAGACACTCGCTAACATCACACCCGCAAACGATACGGAAGTGGAAGCGAAGAATGCGGCTGGCGAGGTATTGGAATCACTGGACGGGCTGTGGCCATCCTTGATGCCACCTGAAACTCTGGAGACTGAGGCGGGCCAAATTTATGGCGCAGCAGCACGAATAGAAATTCTCACCTTGGGACTTCAATAAGCGTGTGCGCTCGCGCCTCGGTTTGCGTGGCGCGAGCTTATGCTTCGTTAAAACAGAACCAGTTTTGCTCTGCAAACGCGATATCACAACGGGTACCGGGAGTAAAATGGCTTGGTTCATAGCAGGCAGCGACGAGCGGTACTGCGCCCGGAGCCGCATTGACGGGCAGCAGATACAGCAACCAAAAACGGCCCACGTAGCGCAGATCGACGACCTGTAATCCTCCCTGTTCATTCGCGTCCACTATCACGCCTTCAGGGCGAAAGGCTAGCGTGCACTCGCCGCCATCCACGAGCGTGCTTTGCGACGCTTTGATATAACCATATTCTGTGTCAAATCCGCCTTGCACGGCGCGCGCTGCAATGGGCTGAGCGCCACCGAACAGATTGGCAATGGCCGCTGTACGGGGCGTTTCGAACAGCGCTTGCGGCTCTCCATATTGCACAATGCAACCGTCTTCCAAAATGGCAATTCGATCCGCCATCGCCATCGCTTCTACCGGGTCATGGGTGACAAAAATCGCGGTGGTACCGTGTTCCTTAAGCGTCTGGCGCGTGGTCTCCCTGAGGTGTTTGCGCAATATGGTATCGATACTGGCGTAGGGCTCATCCATCAACAGCACTTCTGGTCGAGGTGCCAGTGAACGAGCGAGTGCCACGCGTTGAGCCTGCCCACCTGATAAGGTGTGCGGGGGACGATCGCCAAAGCCCTCTAAACCAATGGCCGCAAGCCAATGGTCGACCACAGCCTGTTTCTCACTGGACTTCGTACCCGACAAGCCAAACGTGATGTTATCCGCGATGCTCATATGCGGAAAGAGGGCGCTTTCCTGAAACATCAGGCCAATAGGGCGCTTTTCTGGAGGTGGGCTGGACTGAGCGTCCGCTAAAATGCGGCTATTGAGCAAGACCTGGCCGTGCTGCACGGGTTCGAGCCCTGCGGCAATGCGCAGCAAGGTGCTTTTGCCACTGCCCGACGCGCCAAACAGACAGGTGATGTCGCCTGTATCGGCTTCGAGGTTTAATTCACTGAGGACGGTATTCTTGCCGTAGCAATGCGTGATATTCTGGAAACCCAAAGCCATAAATTTCAAATGCGCGATCAGTCAGACGGGTCGCTCACCATAATCCAAAGTCCTTTTAGATCCAAGTGAAAATAAGCCGATTCACGTTTCGTTCCGCTCTCTCAT
Source organism: Cellvibrionaceae bacterium AOL6 (assembly GCA_003265435.1). GTDB lineage: Bacteria > Pseudomonadota > Gammaproteobacteria > Pseudomonadales > Cellvibrionaceae > Agaribacterium. The sequence goes on along the minus strand of NOXC01000008.1, from coordinate 19,151 downwards.
CCTGCGCCATCAATATACCGGGTCTGCTTGTCGCGGGTTTGCTCGCGATTCCGATATTCACGGTGTTGATGAGTCTTACCGGAGACAGTAATGGCGCTTGGCAGCACCTGCAAAGCACGGTGCTCAAAGAGTATGTGAGCAACACGCTCGTACTCATGCTACTCGTCGCGGCTTTTTCATTGATGTTTGCCATTCCCACCGCATGGCTGACGGCTGCGACGCGCTTTCCCGGACGGGGATTCTTCACCTGGGCCTTGTTACTGCCGCTCGCCGCGCCGCCCTACATCGTGGCTTATGTGTATACCGATCTATTGGACACGTCAGGGCCGGTGCAATCGAGTCTACGTGCCGTGTTTGACATCGACGTTGGCGCCTTCTGGTTTCCAGAGATTCGTTCAATTCCCGGGGCAGCGCTGGTAATCAGCCTCGTGTTATATCCGTATGTGTATTTACTTGCGCGCACCGCATTTATGCAACGCTCGACCACACTCTTTGGCGCGGCGCGCTCGCTCGGCGCTGGGCCATACCGGGCCTTTTTTCGCATTGCCTTGCCCGCCGCTAAACCGGCCATCGTCGGTGGCCTTGCCTTGGTGCTGATGGAAACGCTTGCGGATTTTGGCGTGGTCGAGTACTTCGGCATACCCACGTTTTCCACTGGGATTTACCGCACCTGGTTTTCAATGGGAGAGCATATCGCCGCATTAAAATTGGCGGCGATGATGTTTGTGATTGTCTGTGTCCTGTTATTTCTCGAACGGCAGGGGCGTCAAACCGCGCAACACGCACACAGTCGGGATGCGCGACCCGACACCCTTAATTTGACCGGAGCGCCTGCCATGTTTGCGATTGTGTGCTGCGCCTTACCCATTTTATTGGGTTTCTGCGTGCCCACCTTCAAGCTCATCCTATTGGCAAGTGAAGGAGGGGACCCACTCTTCGGCGACGTGTTTGTCGAGTTGATCCAGAATACGCTTACCGTTGCGGGTTGCGCGACAGCGATTACGCTTATCCTCGCCGCATATTTCACCTTTTTACAACGATTTCAGCCTTCAAAACTGTCGAGGTTGATGGTGCATGTGGCGACCTTGGGTTATGCCTTACCGGGCGTGATCCTCGCGGTGGGCATTCTGGCAACGCTGTCACCGTTGGACCATCTCGCAACAGGTTTCGCTCGTGAACATTTTGGCTGGAACAGCGGCCTCATTCTCACTGGGACCGTGACGGCTATCGTGTACGCCTATGTAGTGCGTTTTATGACCTTGGCCTACAACTCGACACAGAGCGGCATGCAGGCGATTCCGACTTTGCTCGATCATGTTGCGCGTAGTCTTGGGGCCTCTTCAAGACAGGTGGCTTGGCGTATTCATCTACCGTTAATTCAACGCTCACTCTTTGTGGGTGCCATCCTGGTATTTGTTGATACGCTTCGCGAGCTGCCCGCCACGCTGATGCTGAGACCGTTTAATTTCGAGACACTGGCCACACGCGTCTACCGCCTCGCCGGGGATGAGCGGCTTATGGAAGCTTCCACGGCGGCGTTGTTTATTATTGTTATCGGTTTGGTTCCTGTATTGGTATTGAACCGCTTCTCGATGAAAACGCATCACTGACTGTCAAAAATAGGGCGCGGCTCGTGGCGCTCAATGCTGTAAAAAGACGCCACCTCACTTCCTCCTTCGCACCTGCGACACTTTGTCGCATATTGGCTTCGTTTTCCTTGTGCTACGCTCCGCGCAATACTTCAGCGGAACGAAATACCCTAGGGAAACGTCATGCGACTATTCAATAAAAAAAACAAATTCTTCATTAGTCTTTTCAGTATGACCGCCCCCTGTGCGCTTTTTGCCGAGACCGAAGATCAGGGCATCGAAACACTCTTTGTAGAAGGCAGCCAATACACCATCGAATTGGAACGAGAGCAACGCCTGACACCGGGTGGTGTGACCTTGATTGACGGCGAAGACAGTTTTCAGCGGAATGTGACGAACCTTGCCGATATGTTTCGATTTGTTCCGGGCCTGTGGGCGGCGAGCGGCTCCACAGGAGATGGTGCTTTTCTGTCCATTCGTGGTTCTAATCTCGATGCTACCGCCTATGACGGAAATGGGATTAAATTGTCAGTCGATGGCTTGCCGGTCACCGCGGCCGATGGCAATAATCACAATCGTGATGTGGATCCACTCAGCGCGCGTTATGCGGTGGTGGCACGAGGCGCAAATGCACTCGCATATGGTGCATCCACCCTTGGTGGCGCCATCGATTTTATTAGCCCAACCGCACGCGACACGCCGTCGCATATTTTCGTCAACGCCGGTAGTTTTGGGCAACGCCAAACACAGCTGCTTGGTAGCGGTGTAAAAGGCGATATGGACGGATTGATTGCACTGGATGCACGTAAGTGGGAAGGGTTTCGTAAAAATCAACAGGCGCAAGAGCGGCTGGGACTGTATGCAAATGCTGGCTGGACCCTCAATGACAGCACACAAACTCGCTTTTACGTGAATTGGATTGACAATGACCAAGAGATTCCCGGCGCGTTAACGCGGGCACAGTTCGACGAAGACCCCTATCAGGCCAACCCAAGCAATGTAGTGGGTAACTTTCAGGTGGATGTACAAACATCACGCATCGCGAACAAAACGACTTGGGCAATAAGTGACAGCAGTGACCTGTGGGGCGGCCTGTCTTACGAAGTTCAATCGCTTTATCACCCGATCGTTTACAACCCGTATTTTAGTCTGCTGATCGATACGGATCAGAAAAACACCGGAGCGGCGGCACGCTACAACCTACGTAGCGAACAGCACGATCTTTTAGTCGGTATTAATTATGGGCAGACCACGGTTGAGGGCGGAAATTACCGTCACGAAGCTGGCACTAAAACCTCATTGATGACAATTGTGGACAACAATGCAGACAGCCTTGAATTATTCCTACTAGACCGCTGGCGATTTGCTGATCGCTGGACGCTGGTTTATGGCGCTCAAGCCGTTGTTGCAAGCAGGGAGGTCCGCAATACCAATGTCGACACAGAGGCATTGTATAACCCGGCGGGCGACTATGAGAGTATCAACCCGAGAGTGGGAATGCTTTATAGCCTAACCGAAACCAACGAGCTGTATTCTAACCTCAGCCGACTCTACGAACCCCCGACCACGTATCAATTGGAAGATGATATGAGTTCGGATGGGCAAGCGCTGGCTGCGATGACGGGCGAGGTGTTTGAAATCGGCACCCGAGGTGTAAGCGCGATAAGTGAACAATCCTATTTGCGCTGGGAAGTCTCCGCGTACTACGCTCAAATCGAAGACGAAATATTATCCATTGATGACCCTGAGGCGCCAGGGACAAGCTTGAGCACGAACGTTGACAACACCATACATGCGGGAATAGAGGCCTTGTTTGCCGCCAGTGTTAGTCTGTCAGAGGGGGCCGCCCACCGACTCGAACCGACACTTAATCTGACCTTAAATGAATTTCATTTTCAGGACGATGCGCGCTACGGGGATCATCAGCTCCCGGTCGCGCCGCAATATGCGCTAAAAGGTGAACTCCTATATCGCCACTCTGGCGGATTTTATGTCGGGCCTACCTTTGATGTGGTCGGCGCACGCTATGCGGATTTTGCCAATACGTATGAAGTAGATGGCTACACACTTTGGGGCTTGCGCGCTGGCGTAACCAAATCTCATTGGGAGCTGTATGTGGATGCACGAAACATCAGTGACGAGGCTTACGTTTCTGTTTTCAGTGTGAAGGACTACGCAACAGAAGACGCCGCTATTCTTCAAGCGGGAGAGCCACAAGCATTTTATGTTGGTGTGAAATGGACACTATAAATACTCGGGAGGCCGATAAATCGAGTCGGCTTCATTCGATCCGCACGTTTTCGAATGCACATTTCCGTAGAGCGTTTTTGCGCTGGCATTATTATGCCGCATTTATCGTCCTTCCGGTGCTCAGTCTATTGATGCTCAGCGGCCTGGTCATGTTGTTTTCACAACCCAGTACTGGCGGAAAGGCAGGCCTGCCTATTACGGCAGAAAACGCATCGCCAAGCACCGCGGTATTGTTGAGTGCTTCGAGCTTGAAGGCCGCTTACCCAGAGTGGGCCCTCCAAGTTTACGTACCGGGTTCGTCCCGCCATCCAGCTGACCAATATATTTTAAGTCCTGAACAACATCACGGCGCGGGCCACGGTCATGGTCCGTCTCTGATTATAAGAACGAACCCAATTAACGGGCATATCCTTCAAGAACAATGGCCAGCACCTTCGCTCTACAGTTTCGCCAAACGTTTCCACAGTTCCTTGTTGTTGGGTAAAGTCGGAGAATGGCTGGTTGAAATAACGGCAGGACTGACCGTCATGCTGGTACTGAGTGGCCTGTTTCTCGCGCTAAGCCAAAAGTCCACATCGACGCGAAAAACCTGGAGGAGGGGGCATCGCTTAATCGGCATCAGCGTCAGCGTACCGATATTGTTTTTCTTGTTTTCCGGTTTAGCCTGGACGGGTATATGGGGAGGGAAGATCGTTCAACCCTGGGCCGCCTTGGCCATTCCCGAAGAGCATAAAAACGCGCTTCGCGAAATGAGAAGGCACGATGCACTTTCCGTTCCCGAGCACTTTCCCGTGCCTTGGGGGCTATTAGCCTCATCACTACCAGAGTCGCAAACCTCATCGTCCATGGTAAGGGAGTTAAATCTGAATCGCATAAATGCTTGGGCCGATGACGCTTTTGAAAGCCCGTACCGGATTAAGCTCCCCGACGAACACGCTCGCTTTTGGACAATCTCGTCGAGCACCATTGCGGGTGATACCGGTAAGGCTTCTTTAAATCGGACCGTTCACATCGATGCCATGAGTGGGGCGATACTCGCCGACTATCGATACACCGACTATTCGACGCTCGGTAAAGCCATGGCGCTTGGCATTCCCTTGCATGAAGGGCGACTGGGTGCATGGAATATCGCGTTCAACACGATCGTTATTTTGGCCACGGCCTTGGTAATGGTCGCCGGAGTGGCGGCGTGGCGAACCCGGAAAAAGACGCACACACGTGGCGTACATGCGCCGTCCAGTAAAGTAGGGTATTTCTTTGCAGTTTGTGCAGGCATGTTGATCGCAGGCATCCTATTTCCGTTGTCGATCCTGGCGCTCTTGGGTATTCCGCTCTTCGACCTCTGCGTGCATCGCTATTGGAAACCAAGCTCGTGCCGAGGTTAACTGGGCTTTAATTTTTGGCGCTGTGCTGAATTCTATCCAGAGAAAATCGTGCTCTTCTACTATCGAGCTGGCGCTGGGTTTCCTCTACGACGCGCTGGTCGGCTGTTGCATGCAAGGCATCCAATGATCGAGAAAAGTGCTCTCGCATCGCGATACGCGCGGCTTGTGGGTCTCTCGAGCGCAGGGCGTTATAGATGGCGCGATGCTCAGCTATTCGACTGTTACCATCGTGTTTGCAGACGGACAAGTGCGCCGCTTTGATATCCGGTAAACTTCGTTGTATCTCCCACAGCTCCTCAATCATTTTGGCAAGTGGTCGATTTTGAGTGGCTTCCGCGATGATCCCATGGAACTTTTTATCCGCGACATCCGAAGCGAGTGCCCCTTTGTCGTTCTCACCGATCATTTCATCCAGCGCGACGGCCAGTGCTTCCACTTCAGATTCACTGATAATTGACGCGGCCAAGGCCGCTGCCTCGCACTCCACTACGACACGCGCTTCGGTTACTTCAAAAGGGCTGTACTCACCCACAGGGCCATTTTGTGCGCTGGCGTACGTGCAAGCGAAAACCCCGGCCCCCGTTCGTACATGGACTTTGCCCATCACTTCAAGCGCAATAATGGCTTCTCGAACTGTCGGGCGACTCACGCCATAGCGCTCTGATAATTCCCGTTCGGTAGGAAGGCGAGCCCCTGGCGGGAATGCGCCAGATTCCAGCTCGAGCAACATCTTTTGGGCGACTTTCCGGTAACTGCGCTGGTTTTCATTATTATTCGAATTTTTCACTGTGACTTCTCCTGCAAGCAAGCAGATGGACTACGCCATCTATCAAAAAGGCTAGCATGAAATGGTCTATTGGTCATACAACTCGGTAGACAATAAGTTTTGACAGTAACACTTAGCAATTCTCGGAAATCCAGCTAGGCTAGGTTAAGTAGTACATTTTTCACCCGGAAGGGCCGAAGGGAATATGCTTCAAGCGCAAGCGCTGCGCCGGTTTAACGCATCGTTCAGTGTGCCTCCGTGTCGAATGGGCAACATTGGACAATCCAATAATGGCCGTTAGAAAGCGAGCTCGGTTAAGGCTAGATGGTGATATATGTCATTGAAAATAGGCCAAAAATCCATATCGGTTACTTTTATACACAACAGTTGTTACCTGAAGAGCCGTTTTGTTCGGTTTGATGTGGATATTCCTATTGGATAGATCAATATGGCGTAATGGGTTGCATTGAAGTGGCGTCTTGGTAGACAATCCTTTCTGCCAAATGAAGATCAATTGGGCAGCTCAATAGCTCAATGCAGAATCTAAAAATAATTATTCTTTGAGGAGAAGATCATGCGACATAAGCACGCAGAAAAAAAATATGTCGAGAGCAGATTCAAACGTTCAGCACTTGTCGGTGCCTTAGCGGCCATTTCCTGCGCGCATACCGCGCATGCTCAAGAGGTAGAAGAAGAGCTGGTAGTGACAGGTGTCCGCGCTACAATCCAAACATCCATCGACATCAAGCGTAATTCCACCACAATCGTTGACGGGCTATCGGCCACCGACATCGGTGAGATTCCCGCTTTGTCGATTGGTGAAGCCTTAGAAACACTGACCGGCGCGTCATCACACCGTGAAAACGGTGGTGCGACAGAAATCTCTATTCGTGGTATGGGCCCTTACCTGAGCGCCACAACATTTAACGGCCGCAGTGCAACCAATGGCAGCGGCGACCGTTCAGTGAACTTCTCTCAGTTCCCGTCTGAACTGATGGACAAAGTCGCGATCTATAAAACGCAAGACGCCAGCATGATTGAAGGCGCGGTAGCGGGCCTGATCGAGCTTGAAACCGTCAAGCCATTGGATCACGGTAAGCGTCAAATCGTATTTGATTTGAAAGGTAACCTTAACCCTAATCAACAGAATATTTCTAACTCCATCGAGGGCGATCTCGGCTACCGTGGTACAGCAAGTTATATCGATCAATTCGATTTTAATGATGGTATGGCTTTGGGTATTTCTCTTGGTTACGAGGCCAGTGATATTTCGCAGCCTGAGCAGGAAATGCGTTCTTCCAGCCCAAGTGGTACGTCACTGTATGCTTGTTTGAACGATCCTACGAATACTAATGAAGGTTTTTACCGATCTAGTAACGGCGATTGTGAAGACCAAGTCGACGGAGACAGCAACCAAGGCTATAACACGACGATCGACCCCGAAACCGGTAAAGCAATCAGCGATGGCGTGCCTTATGCGTTTGCTGGAAGCTCAAACGGCTACCGTCAGAACGACACATCTGATCAGCGAGACGCCATTTTCGCCGCAGTACAATTCCAGCCAAACGAGCGCTGGGATATTAACTTGGATTACCAACAGTCTGAACGAATTCAGGCAGAAAAGCGGCACGATCTGAACTTTGCAAACCAAAAACGTACTACAACAAGCCCTGAGTTAATTACACCTACTTCTCTCGTAGTAACAGACAAGGGTACGATTAAAGAGTGGGCTGGTGAAACCGCTATCGAATCCAACAGCGAAACCTATTCTCGAACGGAAGATTATGTCGGATATGGGTTGAAGGTCGCCTACAACATCAATGACGATATTACCATTTCTGCAGACTACGGCTCCTCTGAGACGACCCGACAAGAAGTGCAATATCTGGTAAGAACTCAGTCTGATAACCAAGATATCTATGGTGAGAGCACCCCGGGCGGATACCGACCGCTTGTGACTTGGGACTTCGATTCAGGCATTCGCCAGTACAATGTGACTGATTTTGACGTGACCGATCATAGTCTGTTCTCAGACGCCTACCGCGTACGCGTTGACAATGACGTAGATCGTACCAATACCATTGACGCTTTCAGAGCGGACATTGATTGGAAAGTGGGCGATGGCTTTATCACTGCAGTGCAAGGTGGTGTTCGGTTCTCTGAGCTGAAATACAAGGATTTGGGCAGCGCTCGAAACGAGTACTCTATCAGCCGCGGAAGCAATGCGGATGACATTCTTTCGATCAACGAAGCATGTGCGATTGCGTTCCCAGAATCTGGTTTCTTGAGCAATGAGCGCAGTGGCGATCTTGTCACTATGTTGGACAGCGAAGGCAACGTCGTAGGCGGAAGCAACAGCTGGGCAACGTTTGACACCATGTGTGTCGCTCAGGGCATTGTCGATGTAGTTGCTGATGCGAGCCTCGATTACCCCGAGCTACCTGAAGTGAGTGCTTCTGTTACTGATGTTACAGAAACGGTGTCTGCTGCGTACGTAATGGCGGAGTTCGACTCCAGTGTTGCAGACACACCTGTTCGCGGTAATTTCGGTGTGCGTGTGGTTCAGACAGAGATCGATTCCATTGGTTACCGCACAAGCTACAACATCATCACGAATGATGACGGCACCTATGCTATCGAGGAAGACGCAGACGCCGCATTAGAAAAAGTGAGTGCAGGCGGTGATTACACCGAGTTTTTACCCAGCGTTAACCTTATCGTAGACGCAACAGACGATGTAATGGTGCGTGGTGCAGTCTATCGCGGCATGTCTCGACCTGACCCCGCTGACTTGGGTTACGTGCGCTCCTTCGACACCAATGGTTCCGATGACGTTGAAGATATCAACGACCTAATCGACAACGTTGATGGCGACGGCAACCCGAATATGCAGCCACTGATGTCATGGAACGCGGATATCGCCGTAGAATGGTATCCCAACCAGGACACCATGCTGGCAGTAGGCTTGTACCACAAGCGTTTCCAAGGTGGTTTCGAAACACTGAATACCAGTGAAGCGTTCTTGATTGATGGGGAAACGGTTTACGCGGACTTCGATATTACCCGAACAAGTGATGAGACAAGTAGCCTGACTGGTATCGAAATCACAGCCACGCATGCCTTCAGCTACGCGCCTGGCTTCCTACGCGGATTCGGTGTTAAAGCAAGCTATAACTATGCAAACTCTGACTTCGAGTTTGAAGACAGCCAGTATGGCTCTGTTACCGTATTGGATGATCAAGGCAACGTTGTGTCGCAAACTGCGGGCATCGTTGAGCCTGGTAACATTCCCGGCTTCTCTGACAGTGTGTTCTTCGGTCAACTGTATTACGGCATTGGCGACTTTGATGCGAGCGTACAGTACAAGTACCGAAGCGAATACTTCCAGCCATACACCAGCAACGGCACGCGCCTGCGTTATGTTGGCGATACCGGAGTATGGGAAGCTCGTGCTTCTTATAAGATCACCGACAATGTCAGCGTAGGTATTCAGGCGATCAACCTCTTCGATGAGCCTAAAGAGCAATACTTCTTTACCAACGACAACCTCGGTGAAGTTAACAGCTACGGCCCTCGTATCTTCGCTGGCGTGAAAGTTAAATTTAAGTAAGTCACAGGATCTGTGAGTCTCTCCTTAACCGGTGGCAGCGTAGCTGCTACCGGTTTTTTTGTATCCATTCCCGCCTTTTAGCTTTGCTCTTCTAGCCGCATCGTTTGGTAAGCGGTTTTTTTATGATGCGACTTGTGTGTCATTTTTCGATCACATTATGTGTTACGCTTGCCTTGCGAGTACGAAATAAAAAATAACTATTTACTTTGCGCTATCCAGTCGTGTCCTCTGAATACACTGCAGCCAACATTTCAGGCTGACATAAAAAATAACGTAAATCGGAGTTCAACTATCATGTTTAATCATGCCAAAACCTTGGCAGGCACCCTAGCGCTCGCAATATGCGCGCTGCCAACCATAGCTTATGCCCAAAGCTCGATCAGCGTCACGGCTTCAAGCCACGACGGAAATGTTCCTTCAAATACACTGGACGAAGATTTAAATACACGATGGTCTGCGAGTGGAGATGGGGAATATATTCAATATGACCTGGGCACGCCCATGTCCATCAACGCGCTCCAAATCGCCTTCTATAAGGGAGACCAACGTGCGGCCGAAATTGATGTCCTTACTTCCCTTAACGGAAGTGATTGGTCAACGGTTTTTACTGGCTATCAATTAGAAAGTACTGCAGATATGCAGGCGATCCCAATTTCAGCATCCGAGGGCCGTTATCTACAGATCGTCGGCTACGGGAACAGTGCGAACAGCTGGAACAGCCTCACCGAAGTGAATATTGACGCTGCTGAACTTGAGACGCCTCCTGTCGACGAAGGAGATGATCAGGACGGAGGAGAACTCGATCCCTCAACCTTCAGCGTCTCAGCCAGCGGACATGATGGCAACGTGCCTGAGAATGTACTTGACAGCAGCTTAGACACCCGATGGTCGATGAACGGGCAGGCTCAATGGCTTGCCATTGATATAGGTGCTGAATACTCACTCGAATCCGTACAAATCGCCTTTTATAAAGGGGATCAAAGATCCGCCACTTTCGATATTCAGGTAAGCGATGATGCGAGCACTTGGGCTACGGTACTTGAAGGGCAGCAGAGCTCCGGTGCCAGTTCTGGGCTGGAGAGTTTTGTTTTTGCACCGGTTGATGCTCGCTATGTACGCTTTGTCGGGTATGGCAATAGCGCCAATAGCTGGAATTCGATCACCGAGCTTACGCTGAATGGTGAAGAAAACGTAGACCCGGGCACTGATCCAGACCCAGACCCAGGTACTGATCCTGATCCAGGTACTGATCCAGATCCAGGCACTGATCCAGATCCAGGCACTGACCCCGTAACTGGCGAAACACGCTATGCCACTCCTGATACGCTCGTAGATGTCCTGTCAGAGGCCTCTGGTGGCGACGAGATCATTGTTACGGGTAGCGGAGAAATCTCCCTAAAAAACCAATCCTTTTCCCAGCCGGTATTGATTCGTGCGGCCTCCATTGGTGGCACGCAACTGAGTAATGCGACGATAGACAACAGTCATAACATCCATCTACAAGGGTTTGTTTTTGGCCCAGGGGACGAAAGCACCTACCTGAAGATTGTGAATTCGACTCATATTAAAATTCTGCGAAATGTCTTTGATCATTACAACGTCTCAGAAAACCAAACGGCAATTGTCCTAACTCAGGCAAGCGATAGCGTTACAATCGCTTACAATCAATTTCGAGATAAAAACGTGAGCCAGGTGAATGGTCAAAAAGTGACGGGCAGTTTCATTAAAACTCAGTTTGACGATCCCCTGATGACCAAGAACCTTCATATTCACCATAATCACTTTAAAAATATCGCTCCGTATCTCGTGAGTGGTGTCCCGGCCGGTGACTCCGACCGAGAAGTGATCGCCATGGGCATTGCAGATTCACAGGATGTGGTCACCAACAATATTGTCGAATATAACCTTTTCGAGAATTGTGACGGCGAAAACGAAATTATCACGGTAAAAACCTCGGGTAACGTGTTCAGGCACAATACCTTTTTGAACTCTATGGGCTCGCTGTCGTTTAGGTTAGGATCGAACAACGAAGCGTATAACAACGTTTTCTATGGCGAAGGCGAGGGCGCTACTGTTGATGATGACAACTACCAAACTGGCGGCATTCGTGTTTACGGTTCAGGTCATCAAATCTACAACAACTACATGGAAAATCTCACCGGCATCAGTTGGCGACGCCCGATCTTAATTGATTCAGGTGACACCTCTGATAGTACGGGCAATGACAGCCACGAAGTGTCCACTCAGATTTTGGTTCAGAACAATACCATCGTAGGGAGCCATGGTGGCGTGTATGTAGGTGGAGACCGGTATACCAAAATGCCAACCGACATCTCCATTATTGACAACGTCGTGATTGCTGACGAGGGCACCGCGTTTTCAAACAAAGCGAGTCAATCTTCCAACATTTGGTTGTCAAACCGCGCCTACGTGGAGGGTACTGCACTCGCCGTTGATGGCGGCAGTTTGTCCGATGACGAAGTGGAGGTGCTCAATCAAGCCCCCTCAATCGTACAGCCTACACCGCTCACGCCGTCCGACGTCGGCCCCTTCGCGCAGTAACAAAAAGTTAGTTCACCTTGTTTTAAGCCGGCTCTGCTCAAGAGCCGGCAATCCAACATACAGCGTTAAAATTATTGGCGCCCATTGCTACCGTTGCATTTCTCGTTCAGAGGTACACTGAGCACTCGCTAGGGTATCGGCACTATCACATCCCTTTCCGGAAGCCCATCCATTCAAGGAGACAGAAATGAAAGCTTACGGTGCAGAGTTTTTTGGAACGTTTTGGTTAGTACTTGGCGGTTGTGGAAGCGCCGTAATCAGTGCAGGTTTTCCCGAGGTGGGTATAGGACTACTCGGCGTATCCCTGGCGTTTGGCCTTACGGTGCTGACGATGGCCTACGCTATCGGTCATATATCCGGATGTCACCTAAACCCTGCAGTGACAATAGGGCTTTGGGCTGGCGGGCGTTTCCCCGCGAAAGACATTGCGCCCTACATCATCGCACAAGTGCTTGGCGGGATTGCAGCCGGCGCCATCTTGTTGTTGATTGCAAGTGGGAGTGCCGGTTTTGACTTGTCCGGTGGGTTCGCAGCAAACGGCTATGGTGCCCATTCACCGGGTGGCTATTCACTCGTCTCGGTGTTGGTTGCCGAAGTCGTTATGACCATGATGTTTCTCATTGTGATCCTCGGTGCAACCGACAGTCGCGCGCCCCAAGGTTTCGCTCCCATTGCCATAGGGCTGTGTTTAACCTTGATCCACCTGATTACTATCCCCGTTTCCAACACCTCTGTTAACCCCGCTCGTAGCACGGGCGTGGGTGTCTTTGCCGGTGCTTGGGCGGTACAACAGTTGTGGGTTTTCTGGTTGGCGCCGATCGTTGGCGGCATTATTGGCGCGGTGGTCTACCGTGGTCTTGCGGAACAACCCAAACAAAAACCCGCGGCGCCTTTAACCGCAGAAAGCGCTATTTAGATACCCACATAGAGGAGGGCGGTGCCAAGCGCATGAGCGCTGGGCGCCGATTTCTTTTGATTAGCGCTGAGGCCGAGGCGACTTAGGCCCACTGCGACGGCTGTCATTCCCGCCCGGCGACCGGCGGGGATTGCGCTTTGAGGTTCCTGCATTGCCTTTCGTGTTCTGACCCGCATTCCCGCGATTACCTGAATTGCGAGCCTTAGCTTGCCCCTGGTTCTCTTGCGATCGATTCTGACCGGAACCTTGGCCAGGATTACGCGGCTTTTTAGGACGGCTTGGCTTTTTCTTCGCTGGCGCGGGCTTTGGCAGAATGGCGCCGGATTCCGGCAGAGCATGTACGGGCTCAAATCCTTCCACTTCTACACGTTTGATGGCGCGCTGAATTTTTCGTTCGATATCGCGTAACTGCTTGGCTTCATCCGCGCTGACCAAAGATACGGCTTGGCCACTCGCACCTGCGCGACCCGTTCGCCCGATACGATGCACGTAGTCTTCGGGCACATTGGGTAAATCAAAATTGACCACCTGCGGTAGTTGGTCAATGTCGAGGCCCCGCGCGGCGATATCTGTGGCGACCAGGCAGCGCACGGTGCCCGCTTTAAAATTAGCGAGTGCCTTGGTACGTGCACCCTGGCTTTTATTTCCGTGAATGGCGGCGGCGTGGATTTGGTGTTCTTCCAGGTAACGCGCCAGCTTGTTGGCACCGTGTTTAGTGCGTGTAAAGACAAGCACCTGTTGCCAGTTGTTCTCGCGAATCAAATGCGTCAACAGCGCCGGTTTTTGTTTTTTATCGACCGGACTTAGCCACTGTTCGACCGTTTTCGCGGTACTGTTGCGTGGTGTGACAGAGATTTCGAGAGGGTTGTGCACGAGCCCCTTCGCAAGCGCTCGGATTTCGTCCGAAAATGTCGCTGAAAACAACAGGTTTTGTCGCTTTTTAGGAAGCAGTGCGAGAATCTTTTTAATGTCGTGAATAAAGCCCATATCCAGCATGCGGTCAGCTTCATCCAACACCAATATTTCCAATTGATTAAATTTCACGGCATTTTGCTGGTAGAGGTCCAACAGCCGCCCGGGCGTTGCGACCAAAATATCCGCACCCTTGCGTAGCGCCATCATTTGCGGGTTGATCTTCACCCCACCAAAGACCACGGTAGAACGCAACGGCAGATGTTTGCCATAGGTTTTAACGCTGTCGCCCACTTGGGCGGCGAGCTCCCGCGTCGGTGCTAACACGAGCGCACGGGCATGGTTGGATGACGCGCGGTGCCCGCGACTCAATAGATCGAGAATAGGGAGGGTGAAGCCCGCTGTTTTACCCGTACCGGTTTGTGCTGAGGCCATGATATCGCGGCCTGCCAGAACGGCGGGGATGGCCTTGGCTTGGATAGGGGAAGGTTGCTCATACCCCTCTTCAGCGACGGCTTCAAGGATGGGCTCAGACAGGCCTAGGGAGGAAAAACTCATACGGATCTCGATCAAATAATGCACAAAGAGGGAGGCTAAGGGCGCGCAGAATACAGTACCCCCTGGAAATTATCGACCCTTTCTTTAGTCCCACAGCCCATGTGAACCGAAGTCGTATAAAAAGGGCACTTTGCATGACAGCGCGCGGCGCATTCAAGCCCTCCGACACCCCAATCAAAAAAGTGTGCAGAATCGGGCAAAAGCTTTCGAGGATTGCCTGTCGTGCTCGGCTTCGTTGCCGCCGACAATAGGCACTGGCATCACTGGATGCTGAAATCTAATGTCGAAAAGAGGTCTTGTTTTATGAGTCAGGTGAATCAAAAAGTCATTGTTATCACGGGTGCAAGCAGCGGTCTTGGCGAAGCCACAGCCACACACCTTGCCGCACTGGGGGCGAAGGTCGTACTTGGCGCACGGCGTCTGGAACGCATCAACGCGCTGGCCGATCGCATTACCACAAGCGGCGGTTCGGCGCTGGCGGTACAAACCGACGTAAAAGTGCGATCTGAGGTAGAGAATTTGGTCAATGCCGCCATCGACCACTTTGGACGCGTGGATGTGATGCTCAACAACGCGGGTATTATGCCTCAGGCCCCGATGGCGCATACACGCGTGGAAGAGTGGGACCAGCAAATAGACATCAACATAAAGGGCGTGCTTTATGGAATCGCCGCCGTACTGCCCCACATGATCGAGCGACGATCCGGGCAGATTATCAACGTGTCCTCGGTTGCCGGTCACAAAGTCATTCCGCCTGCGACCGTCTATTGCGCAACAAAGCATGCCGTTCGTGCGCTAACCGAAGGGCTGCGTATGGAAATGACGCCACACAATATTCGCACCACGATACTGTCACCCGGCGCGGTGGCGACGGAATTGCCGGACTCCATCAAGGATGCCGACGTCGCCAAAGGGATTCGCGATTTTTATGAACAATGCGCCATTCCGGCAGATTCCTTTGCGCGTGCCGTGGAGTTTGCGATCAGCCAACCCGAAGACGTCGATATTAATGAGATCCTCTTTCGTCCAACCGCTCAGGAATTGTAGCGGTCAAAAGCTTGCTCCATTTAAGGCCGGAAATTGAACCCGGCCCAATCATCTCAATACGCTCTCAGGAGAGTCTATGCCAATATTTAATCGCGTCATCATATGTGTCTTTGCGTTTGCGCCCACTGCATTTGCCGAGCGCTCAGCAATATAAAGAGTGATGCGCAAACGAAGTCGAAGTCGCCCGAGTGAGAGCCGGGCGACTTTTCGTATCACGCCATTAAATCGCTGTTTTTTATTGGGACTGAGCGAATGCGCTTGCCAGTTGCAGCAAAAATCGCATTCAACACTGCGGGCGCTGCAACCGCAATCGTGGGTTCACCCACACCGCCCCAAAAACCACCGGTTGCCACGGTGATCACTTCCACTTCGGGCATATCCTGTAACAACATGACGCGGTAGTCGTGGAAGTTACTCTGCTTTATGCGGCCACTCTCGACCGTACACTCACTGTAAAGTAGGGGGGACAGGCCATAGACAAAAGAACCCGCCACCTGTGCTTCCACCTGCTGAGGATTCACAACATAGCCGGGATCGGTAGCCGCGACAATGCGATGAATTTTCAAGGTCCCATTGTCCACACTGACTTCCGCCGCGGCCGCAACATAGCTGCCAAAACCCTTAACCTGTGCAATGCCTCGTCCCACACCTTTTGGCGGTGTTGTATCCCAGCCGATACCATCAGCTGCGGCATTCAACACCGCGAGGTGTTGTGGGTGTTTGGCCATTAGCCTTTGACGAAATACGAGCGGGTCGGTGTCGCTGGCATGAGCGAGCTCGTCAATAAAACACTCCATGTAAAGGGCATTCTGGTTCAGGTTCACGCCACGCCAAAAACCCGGGCGAATGTGCGTATTGCGCATCGCATAGTCCACCAGCAAATTCGGTACGCTATAGCCAAAGGCCATGTCGCCTTCCGGATCCAGGCCTTGGAAAATGATCGGGTCACCACTCGGGCCCATTGCCTGAGGCATGGCGTAGGCCATAATGGACTGCCCCGAAATTCGCATATGCAAGGCCTTCAGATTTTTATCCTCTCCCAAAGTGGCGCGCAGCCGACATTGTGTCACCGGGTGAAAACGCCCCTGCGCCATGTCTTCTTCCCGTGTCCACATCATTTTGACAGGCGTGCCGGGAATCTGTTTTGCAATCAATGTCGCTTGCTTGACATAGTCCGTCGCCAAACGTCGACCAAAGCTGCCGCCAATGCGCATGGTGTGCACTTCGCATTGAGTTTGTGGCAAGCCCGACGCCTCAGCCAGTGTGGCCAATGCCGATTCGGGGACTTGCGTTGGCCCCCACATCTCACAACGATTTTCATCGAAGCGCACAGTCGCGCAGAGTGGTTCCATTTGGGCGTGATTTTGAAACGGGTACTGGTAATCTGCTTCGATTACCTGATCTGAATCCGCTAAAACGGTTTTTGCGTCACCGATCTGGTTGCCAATGTAAGCCGTTTCATCGCTTAAGCCCTCCGCGAGCAACTTCGCAATGTCGTCGCTGGAGACTGTTGCATTGGGGCCTTCGTCCCACTCTATTGGCAGTGCATCGAGGGCCTTCTTCGCATGCCAAAAGGTGTCGGCGACGACGGCCACACTTTCGTCATCGACGCGAAGGACATGCTTTACACCCGGCATCGACTTCACCGCTTCGGCATTAAATTGCTTCAGCGTACCGCCATGTACGGGACACGCCTTAGGCACGGCCACAAGCATGCCCGGGAGCGTAAAATCCATGCCATAAACCAATGAACCGTTCAATTTATCTCGGGTATCGAGGCGTTTTACGTCCTTCCCGACCAGCGTCCACTCGGAGGGATCTTTCAATGGCACCTCTTCTGGTGGCGTAAAGCGCTGCGCCGCGTGCGCGACTTGCCCAAAGCTGACGCTGCGGCCGCTGGGGCCGTGCGTGATCCGCCCTTGGTGAACCTCACACTCCGCCTCCGGCACGTTCATATCTTCTGCTGCAGCCGCGAGCAGCATGGCGCGCGCGCGGGCACCGGCCTGACGTAAATAGGCCTGCGATCCTCGAATCGCTCGAGAACCACCGGTGGACTGGTTTTGCCAGACCTTGCCTCGGCTAAGATTTTCACCCGGTTTTACCAGTTCAAATTGAACCCGGCTCCAATCGCATTCCAGTTCTTCAGCAACCAGTTGCGCCAGCCCGGTCAGGGCACCTTGACCCATTTCTATCCGAGCGATGCGAATAATCACGGTGTCATCTGGCTCCACGACAATCCAGGCATTAACTTCCGTCGCTTCAGCATTCGCAAAAGCCGGCCTCGCCAATGGGAAGCTGAATCCAAATACAAAAGCACCCGCCGCGACGGTACCACTCTTCAGAAAACTGCGGCGCGACAGTGTTGTTTGGGTTGAATCACGCAGATCAGGCTTTTTCATTTTGAGGTGCCGCTCCTTTGTTGGCTAAGTGCTCAGAGGCTATTTGCACGCCCTTCAGAACACGAGGGTAGGTGCCGCAGCGGCAAATGTTAGTGATGTGGGAACGAATCTGCGCTTCGCTTGGTGAGGGGTTTTGTGAGAGCAGCGAGGCCGCAGCCATCATCATGCCAGATTGACAGTAGCCACACTGAGGGACATCAAGCTCGGCCCATGCCTGCTGAACCGGATGATCAGCGTTTTCTGCGAGCCCCTCAATCGTCGTAATCTTTTGAGAAGCCTGCAAAAGGCTGACGGGGAGGGCACATGAGCGTTGCGCCACACCATCGATATGCACTGTACACGCGCCGCATACGGCAATGCCGCAACCGAACTTCGTTCCCGTTAACCCCAGTTCCTCACGCAGCACCCAAAGCAGGGGAGTGTCGCCCTCAACATCGACCTCTCGTTGTACGCCATTTACCGTTAACTTCATCGTTTGCAGCCTCCTCGCGCGATCAATTCAGGCATTATACGGGGTCTTCACTTCACTGATTTGCCTAAACCCGGCGGGGTTTTGCCTAATCGTACAAATCGTTTGAAGCCGCGCTGGAGTCTGTTTTACCTTAGTTGCCGTGGATGGGAGTGTGTTGACTACTGTGATGTCTCGTGCAGGATTAGGATAAAGGCCTGTAGCTTTAGGCAAGACTCAGGGCGGCGCCATACCTATACTAGAATCATTCTATCGCGTGCTAGGTGCCTGACATCATGGCGGATCACTCCAATATACTTCCCTTCTCTTCGGCGACTGAGCTTGCCGGCAAGCCGACCGATGAAGCCCTCGCTGTACTGGCGCGACTGGTCGAGAAGTTTGCGCCCCATGACGGTCGATTTGACCTGCCAGTTGCCGGGCTCCACGTGGTTCGACGCTCCTCACCCACCACGGAGCTCAGTCATGCCATGAGCCAACCCGGCGTGTGTATCGTCGCTCAAGGCACAAAGCGGGTGATCCTGTCGGGTAAGAGCTACGAGTACAATGAGTCGCGCATGGCCGTCTATGCAGCCGAAGTGCCTGTCGGCGTAAAATTTATCGATGCGTCGGAGTCTGAACCCTATCTCTGCTTAGTTGTGCATATCGATCGCCAGCGGCTTTCAGACCTGATCTTCAAAGCGTACCCAAA
>NOXC01000007.1 GCA_003265435.1 Cellvibrionaceae bacterium AOL6 | reverse complement strand
TGACCCCAATGTATGCGTCGTGGGGGTTGGACAAAGAAAAGCCCGCGAACCGGGGGAGATTCGCGGGCTTTACTGGTATTAAGGAGTGCTGACAGTTCCTTTAACCGATGAGTCCTTTCTCGTGCTTCAACGGTTTTCCTTCACCGCTTATTGGAATCTGGGCGCATCCATTGACCCTACCTTGGCCTACCGGCGTCCCTGTTTTCTTCCTTGGGTATCCTTACATCAGCCTACCTGGCCGCTCCGTCATCCTTGCTACGTCCTTGTGATGAATAGTATGCGAAAAGTTCTCAGTTGCGAGTAGGGCAGATCTCTCGAGGTTTTGTGCGACATTGTCCATATGTGGTGTAGGACGACAGATGGGCTCTTGCTTCTTTTTATATAGTTGGCGCTTGAATTATAAGGATATAATTTTTCTTTATAATAGAATCAATGGTTAAAACATAGCTTCCACAATTAACACTGTTATAATCTGTGCCCGTTCGCCCTGAACCGGACGACACAGGGCTGTACCCCTCTCGTTAACTGACTAACTCAAGGTTCTACGATCTATGAACGATCTCGATAGACGCCGCACTCACCTGAAACAGCTTGAGGCGGAATCTATGCATATCATCCGCGAAGTGGCGGCCGAGTTTGATAACCCGGTTATGCTGTACTCCATCGGTAAGGACAGCGCGGTTATGCTGCACCTTGCTCGTAAAGCCTTTGCTCCCGGTGTACCTCCATTCCCTCTCTTGCATGTGGACACCACTTGGAAGTTCCGAGAGATGATCGAATTCCGCAACAAGATGGCGGCGGAAATCGGCATGGAACTGATTGTGCACACCAACGAAGAAGGCCGTGCACAAAACATCAACCCCTTCGATCAGGGTAGTGCCAAGTACACCGATATCATGAAGACTCAGGCCTTGAAGCAGGCTCTGGACAAGCATGGTTTCGACGCCGCTTTTGGTGGCGCCCGCCGCGATGAAGAGAAAAGCCGCGCGAAAGAGCGTGTGTATTCCTTCCGCGACAAATACCACCGTTGGGACCCTAAGAACCAACGTCCTGAGCTGTGGAATCTCTACAACTCACGCGTGAACAAGGGTGAATCCATCCGTGTTTTCCCTCTGTCAAACTGGACAGAGCTGGATATCTGGCAGTACATCTACCTCGAGCAGATCAAGATTGTGCCGCTGTACTATTCAGCACCACGTCCTGTGGTTGAGCGTGACGGCATGCTGATCATGGTCGACGACGACCGCATGCCTCTGGAAGAAGGTGAAGTGCCAGAAGAGAAGTGGGTGCGCTTCCGTACCTTGGGTTGTTACCCGCTGACCGGCGCAGTGGAGTCCAAGGCGCAGACCTTGCCTGAAATTATTCAGGAAATGCTGCTGACCACCACATCAGAGCGTTCCGGGCGCGCGATCGATCACGATCAGAGCGGTTCCATGGAGAAGAAAAAACGGGAAGGGTATTTCTAAGATGTCACACCAATCCAGTCTTATTGCCGATGACATTCATCAGTATCTGAAGCAGCACGAAGAAAAAGACCTGCTGCGCTTTATTACTTGCGGCAGCGTGGATGACGGAAAATCCACACTGATCGGTCGTTTGCTGCACGACACGAAAATGATCTATGAAGATCAATTGGCCGCAATTTCCAAAGACAGTAAAACACATGGCACCACGGGCGAAAAAATTGACCTGGCGCTGCTGGTTGACGGTCTGCAAAGTGAGCGCGAACAAGGTATCACCATCGATGTGGCTTACCGCTACTTTTCCACTGAAAAGCGTAAGTTCATCATCGCGGACACCCCGGGGCACGAGCAGTACACTCGCAACATGGCCACGGGAGCGTCGACTGCGTCGCTCGCGATTTTGTTGATCGATGCGCGCTACGGCGTGCAAACGCAAACCCGCCGCCACAGCTTTATCTGTTCTTTGCTGGGCATTAAGCACTTTGTGATCGCCGTAAACAAAATGGATTTGATCGACTTCTCCCAGGACAAGTTCGAAGAGATCAAAGCGGATTACGAAGAGTTTGCAAAAAACCTGAATGTCCCCGATATTCGTTTCATCCCCATCTCAGCCCTCGACGGTGACAACGTCGCGTCTCTCAGTGATAAATCACCGTGGTTCGAAGGCGAGCCCCTGCTCGATATGCTCGAAAGCATCGAGATCGCGCGTGATGACAACCTCGAAGTCGCTCGTTTCCCTGTGCAGTACGTCAATCGTCCGAACCTCAATTTCCGAGGTTTCTGCGGCACAGTGGCCTCCGGTGTGTTCAAGCCGGGCATGGAAATTAAAGCGTTGCCATCGAATAAAACGTCGAAGGTAAAACAGATTGTGACCTGGGAAGGTGACATCGACAGCGCGAAAGCCGGCGACGCCGTCACGCTGACCCTGAATGACGAAATCGACATCAGTCGCGGTGACATGATTGTTGCGGCTGACGATGACGTGCAACCTGTGAACGCGATGATGATCGACGTGGTTTGGATGCACGACAGCCCGCTTGAAGTGGGGAAAAACTACTACGTGAAAATCGGCACCGCTGAGGTCACGGGGCAGATTTCCCAAATCGAGTACCAAGTCGACGTCAATACTTTGGAGAAAACCAAAGTCGATAAGTTGCCTTTGAATGGCATCGCGCGCTGCCGACTTGATTTGACCGAGCCGGTCACCGTCGACCCCTATCCTCAGTCTCGCCACACGGGCAACCTGATCTTTATCGATCGTCTGTCGAATGTGACCGTGGGTGCAGCAATGGTCGCCGAACCTCTGAGCAACGAGAACATCGTTTGGCATCAGATGGAAGTGACCAAAGAGGCACGTTCAGGCCGCTATGGCCAGAAACCTGTTGTGGTGTGGTTCACCGGCTTGAGCGGTTCAGGTAAATCCACTTCTGCAAACGCGCTTGAAAAAGCTTTGTTTGCAATGGGGTACAACACCTATCTGCTCGATGGCGACAATGTCCGTCACGGTCTCTGTGGTGACTTGGGCTTCAGTGAGCGCGACCGAGTTGAGAACATTCGTCGTGTGGGTGAAGTCGCCAAGCTTATGGTCGACGCCGGACAAGTGGTGCTGACATCCTTCATTTCACCATTCCGTCGTGACCGCCAGGTGGTGCGTCAGATGATGGAGCCCGGTGAGTTTATTGAAGTGTACGTCAAGACTTCTGTGGAAGTGTGCGAAGAGCGTGATCCGAAGGGCTTGTACAAGAAAGCCCGCGCTGGCGAAATCCGCAACTTCACAGGTATCGATTCGCCTTACGAAGAGCCGGAGAATGCTGACATCGTCATCGATACAGCCGATATGAGTGTCGATCAAGTTGTAGCGTATCTGCTGCGTAAATTGCGTGAGTACGGCGTGATCTCCTGATCACGCTTTTTACCCCAAAAGGATGGCGGGCATGTTGGATGAAGTAATCAAAGCGGTAGCCCTGGCCGGAGAGAAAATTCTCTCCGTCTACGACTCCGACGACTTTGGTGTGGAACATAAGGAAGACGATTCGCCCCTGACGCGTGCGGATCAACTCGCTCACGATGTGCTCGTTGAGCACCTCGAAGCGCTGGGCGTGGGTCCCGTCCTCTCGGAAGAAGACGCGGACATTCCTTGGGAAACACGTCAGCAATGGTCTCAGTACTGGCTGGTCGATCCACTCGACGGTACCAAGGAGTTCATCAAACGCAACGGCGAATTCACTGTGAACGTGGCCTTGGTGCGCGATCATGAGCCCGTTTTGGGTGTGGTGTATGCGCCTGTGATGAAGTTGTGGTTCTACGGCGAGAAAGGTCAGGGTGCCTACAAGCGCGTCGGTGATGGCGAGGCTGTGGCCATTCGTCCATCGCCAGTACCCGGCGAGGGCGCGACGTGGCGCGTGGTGGGCAGTCGCTCACACACGAGCGAAGACTTCGAAGCGTTTATGGCCGCACTCGACAACGCCGAGTTGGTATCCATGGGCAGTTCGCTTAAGCTGTGCATGGTGGCTGAAGGTAGCGCCGACTTGTACCCCCGCCTGATTCCCACATGCGAGTGGGATACCGCAGCGGCACAAGCGGTTGTGGAAGCCGCGGGTGGCCTGGTATTAAACTGGGAAACACGCGAGCCTCTGCGATATAACACCAAGGATACTTTGCTCAACCCGTATTTTGTGGTGTGCGCAGAGCGTTCCGAGGTATGGACTGAGTTGTAATGCCCGGTTCGACGCTTGGTGTTGCCGCGTGTGCCGTACCTTGAGTCGTACCCGGAGCTCGATGCCGTGTTTGCTTGTCTGTGCACGGCTTCGAGCTTTCTGCTTTTCTAAAAGTTATCGTTTAAGTTTATAGGAACTCCGATGAAGATTGCCGTTGCCGGTACAGGCTATGTGGGCCTGTCGAACGCTGTGCTTTTGGCGCAACACAACGAAGTGGTGGCTTTGGATATTGTTGCTGAAAAAGTCGATCTCATTAACAGCAAAAAATCGCCCATTGAGGACAAAGAGCTTCAGGAATACCTGGCCGACAAGCCGCTAAACCTGACCGCCACGATGGACAAAGAGCAGGCTTACAAAGATGCGTCTTTCGTCATTATCGCAACGCCTACCGATTACGACCCTAAAACCGACTACTTCAACACGCGCTCGGTTGAGGCCGTCATTAATGATGTGAGCACGATCAACCCAGACGCGGTGATGATCATTAAATCGACCATTCCTGTCGGCTTCACAAAGCGTATCTCGGAAGAGGTGGGTTCAAACAATATCTTGTTCTCTCCAGAATTCTTACGTGAAGGGCGCGCACTTTACGACAACCTATATCCTTCCCGGATTATTGTCGGTGAGCGAAGTGAGCGTGCGGAAACGTTTGCGGGCCTGTTGAAGCAGGGCGCAATTAAGGATGACATCCCAACGCTGTTCACCGAGTCTACCGAAGCCGAGGCGATCAAACTTTTCGCGAACACTTATCTTGCGATGCGTGTAGCCTACTTCAACGAGCTCGATACCTACGCGGAATCTCACGGCCTGGACACGCGTCAGATCATTGAAGGTGTGGGCATGGACCCGCGCATCGGCAACCACTACAACAATCCGTCCTTCGGCTATGGCGGTTACTGCTTGCCGAAAGACACCAAGCAACTGTTGGCGAACTACAATGAAGTGCCGAATAACCTGATTCGTGCGATTGTGGATGCGAACACCACGCGCAAAGACTACGTCGCGGATTCGATCATCCGTCGTGCTCCGAAAGTGGTGGGCGTGTATCGCCTGATCATGAAGGCGGGATCAGACAACTTCCGAGCGTCATCGATTCAGGGTGTGATGAAGCGCATCAAGGCCAAGGGGATCGAAGTGGTCGTCTATGAGCCCGTGATCAAAGAAGACGAATTCTTCAACTCTAAAGTCATTCGTGACCTAGACGAGTTCAAAAAAATGTCAGACGTCATCGTCGCCAACCGCATGGTAGACGAAATCCGCGACGTCGCCGACAAAGTCTACACCCGAGACCTCTTCGGCAGCGACTAAGCCACAGCCCGACGTATGCAATGGGGTCAGACCCCAACGCATGCGTCGGGGTCTGACCCCATTGCATACGCTAAGGTGAAGGCGTTTGAGTGCTTTGGTAGAAGGCTTTGTAGCCTTCGGTCATCGCTCGAGCGCAGGCGCCGGGTGTATTGGCTTCTTCCGAGCAGGGGCCTTCCATAATCTCAGGTCTGTTTTTTTCCACCCAGCTTCGCGCTTCATAGTAAATGGGTTGATCATTCGAGCTGGTCTCGATGGACGCGATATGCCCCTCTTCAAAATGCAAATGAAAGGTATCGGTAACGTTGAAGCCGGTATTTAAGGCCAGCACGGGGTCGTCTTCTACGGTGATGGCGCAGCGAATCAGAGTTGGGCTCTCGGCTTCACAAGGCTGGCGTCGGATGACTTTGTAGTTCCCACCCTCGGCCCAGCCTTGATAATTCATGATGCGCGCGGCGCTGTCATCGGCCTGTGCGAGCAGGGGTTTAAGCTGTTCGGGCTCGAAACTGTAGAACGCATCGATAAACGCTTCCGCTTGGGCCAGCTCAGTGGCGGCGACATCTTTGTGGGACTCGGCCGCTTGCGCGGTGTGCGCCGCGAGGGCGAGTAGAAGCAGGACGCTAGCGTATTTCATGTTGAGCTCTCGTGTAGCGTGTGAATTAATATCGAAGGAGCTTTTTGCGTCGTACGAACGCCATCATTAATTGATCGATGATGCTCAGTGATTTGCCGGTTCCCGCACCAATGGCCTCGATGTCTTTGCGCCCCGAATAGGTGCCGAACACTCGATCCCAAATGATAATGGTGCATCCATAGTTTGTGTTGCTACTGCCAAAATCCAGCGAATGATGCAGGTGATGCTGTTCCGTTGTGGTGAAGTACAGACCGTAGAGACCGGATTTTAAGGGCAGGTTTGCATGGTTCAGATAGGCGCTGAAAAAACCGAAGGCTCCTGCGACCGCAATTACTGCATCGCTCGCGCCGCTCAAGGCCAGTACTATCGGCGTACCCAGCATCAGTGCAAGAAATTCTAGCGGGTGAGTACGGTCACTGCGCGCAGCGCCCATCTTGGTGATGTGATGATGTGTGGCGTGGATGCGCCACCAAAACAAGGATTCATGTTGAAGGCGATGCAGCCAATAGTAAACAAATTCTGAAATCGTGCGAAGCAACACGGCGGTTAACATGAGTCCAATGATGGATTGTGGCGCAAGACTGATGTTTAACGGCGTTAAATCCCTCAATGCCTTAAAACCCTCTGAGATGGGGGTTTGATAGTAATCTGAATAAAAGGGCACCCAGAGCAAGCCTCCACACGCGAGCCAGAAGGCGTCTTCCGCAAGTTCTTTTGGTGTAAGCACCCAATCCTTGCGCTTGGTCCAGATGCGTTCAGCGATCAAAATGAGAGGCAGCGGCGCGACAATCATGATCGCAGCGAACAGGTCTGGATCCATCCATTCGTAAGTATAAATGGTGGCGACGGCAAGCATCGACCCGAACACCAGAATGGGTTGGGGGAGGGACAGTAAAAAATCCCGCCAGCGCTTGGCATCCTGGGTACTCTCTTCAGTCTCAAGCTGGGTGGATCCCAATTGTGCTGCGTTCTCGCTCATGCGGACTTACCTCTGGCATCACGGGTGATTTCGGTCTGTATTAAGAGCAATTATTAGGCCACTGAAGCGATAACCTGATACCGTAACATTCAGATTGGTCAGAGCGACCACACAGCGGTAAGAAGCAGGAAAAAGTTGGATAATAGAATGAAGTCAGACCCCGACGCATACGCCGGGGTCTGACCCCAATGGATTTATTGTTTATATACGACGCCGTCTTTCATGACGAAGCTAACGTCTTCCAGCAGGCTGATATCGTCGAGGGGATTACCGTCAACGGCGATAATATCGGCATATTTCCCTTCCGCGATGGAGCCGAGTTCTTTTTCTTTTTTCAGCAGTGTTGCGCCATTGATACTGGCGGCCTGAAGCGCTTCGATCGGTGTCATGCCGAAGGTCACCATCCGACTTAGCTGTTTGAGGTTGTCTCCGTGCGGATAGACGCCCGCATCCGTGCCCATCACCATTTTAATACCGGCGTCGTGGGCCTTACGAAAGTTTTCACGTTGGGTTTCGCCTGTCATGCGTTCTTTCGCAAGACTTTCTTCGAGAATGCCCGCCGCTTCACCTTCGCCGAGAATGTACTCGGTCACGTAGATGTCCATTGAAAAATAGGTGCCGTTTTTCTTGGCGAGTTTGATGCCTTCTTTGTCGACGAAGCTGCCGTGCTCAATAGAATCGACTCCTGCGCGAATGGCGTTGTTGATACCCTCAGCACCATGTGCATGCGCGGCGACAATCAAGCCTCGTCGATGGGCTTCGTCCACCAGCGCTTTCATTTCTTCGAAGCTGTATTGTTGCGCGCCGACTTTTGTGCCTTTAGACAACACCCCACCTGTTGCACAGACTTTAATGACGTCTGCACCGTATTTAATATTTTCCCGTACTTTGGCGACGGCTTCCCAGGGGCCGTCGGCCACGCCCTGGCCTTTTGCTTTGTACTCGGGTGGCAGTAGGTTGCTGTCGCAGTGCCCTCCAGTAATGCCGAGCGAGGGGCCCGAAACAAACATACGTGGGCCAACGAGTTCGCCGTCATTAATGGCATCGCGCAGTGCGACGTCCGTGTAGCCGCCGGCACCGACATTGCGCACCGTGGTGACACCGGCCATCAATGTGGCTTCAGCGTAGCCCACGCCTTTTAACAAGGCGCGATTTTGTGAGGTGGCCAGACGCTTGTAGCCGTGCTCATGCGGATCGCTGGTTAAATGCGTGTGCATGTCCATTAAGCCTGGCAACAAGGTTTTGCCTTTTAACTCAATCCGCTGAGTGGCTTCGCTAAAATCAGAGAGCGCATCCTGCGTAGTGACGCTGACAATTTTATCGTCTTCAATAATGATGGCGGGATTTTGAATGAGCTTGCCACTCTCCACGTCCACCATCGCATCGGCGCTCAACACGATTGTGTCCGCGTGGCTGCCGAGCGCTGCCAATGAGGCGGCGGCAAGGAAATATCGAAGGGCG
The DNA here is from genome assembly GCA_003265435.1 of Cellvibrionaceae bacterium AOL6. Classification (GTDB taxonomy): domain Bacteria; phylum Pseudomonadota; class Gammaproteobacteria; order Pseudomonadales; family Cellvibrionaceae; genus Agaribacterium. Next base: position 184,846 of record NOXC01000007.1, on the reverse strand, counting down.
TTTTTCATAGTGACTCCTGATCTATTGTAGCGAGCTCGCGACTTACCCACTGTTCTACACGGCGCTCGAGCAGGGTGAGAGGCAGTGCGCCTCCGCCAAGCACGGCATCGTGGAAAGCGCGAATATCGAACTGCTCTTTTAAAGTGGCCTCTGCTTCTGCGCGCAGCCTTTGAATTTCCGTCATGCCTATTTTGTAGGACGTTGCCTGCCCAGGCAGCACCAGATAGCGCTGCACTTCGGAGCGAATACTGGCCATGGGTTCCGGTGAATTAGCGGCAAAGAACGTGACGGCCTCTTCTTCACTCCAACCTTTAGCATGCAGACCGGTATCCAACACGAGGCGTATTGCTCGCCAGATTTCAGAGGTCAAGCGACCAAAGTCTGAGTAAGGGTCCTGGTAAGTACCGGGCATTTCTTTGGCGAGCTTTTCAGAATAGAGTGCCCAGCCTTCAGCGTAGGCGGTAAAGCCCGCCTGTCGTCGAAAATGTGGGATACCTTGCAGTTCCTGTGCGATGGAAATTTGCATGTGATGGCCCGGCAGGCCTTCGTGATAGGCGATAACCTCAAGCTGATTTTTTGGCATTGATGTCATATCTGACAGGTGTGCGTAATAGATGCCGGGGCGCGAACCATCGGGGGTGCCGGGATAGTAGTGCTGTGCGGCGCCATCCTGCTCGCGAAAGGCCTCTACGCGTTTTACGACGAGGTCCGCTTGTGGGAGCAGGCCAAAATATTCGGGCAGCACGCCTTTAATGTTTTCAATCGCGGCGGTGGCATCGTCGATGTAGGCCTGTCGCCCGGCGTCGGTGTCGGGATAGTAAAATCGGGTATCGTCTTTGTCGTCACGCAGCAAGGTGAAAAACGCATCCAATGAGCCCTCGAATCCCGTGCTGTCTTTCACTGCTTCGAGCTCTGCACGTAGGCGGGCCACTTCTTCCAGTCCGAATTCGTGAATTTGGTCTACTGTGAGGTCCGTGGTGGTCATTTGTTGCAACTGGTAGCTGTAATAAGCCAGGCCATTAGGCAAAGCGCTCACACCTCTGGCTTGCTCATCTGCGAATTCCATATCGTTTTCGAGATAGCCCAGCAATTTCTGATAGGCGGGTAGAAAGTCCTCTAGCAAGGCACTTTTGGCATCCGCTGTTAATTGTGTTGCGCTGCTTTCATCGACAAGCCCTTCAGATTTTAATGTATTGATTTTTGTCTGCGCGTCTTCCCACAGCGCCATGGAGTTTTCGCTGTCCGTGAAAGGTTGGTTGGAGATCAAATCTCGGGTTTCCTTGATCACAAATTCGTACGCAAAACGTGGTGGGCGAATGCCTTTTTCCGCTGCGGCCTTCGCGCGCTCGCGCAATTGGTCGATGGCTACGCCAGTGGCGCGAATGCGGGCAATGTAGGCCTGCATGTCGGCTTCGGAATCCACTTTGTGGAAATTGATCAAAAAGGTGGGCAGGAAGCTGTGTGCGCTCCACATTTGATTGAACAGGTAGTCGTGCTCAAGGAAGGCCAGACTGCGCTTGGCTTCGTCTGCTTGGTAGAGCCAGAGATCGTAGGAGAGCTGAGTCTCAGGGTCGAGTGCTTCATAATCGAATGTTTGTTTTAAGGTTCCGGCGCTCGCCAGTTTCCATTCGATTTGCTGTCGGGCACTTTCTAGGCTGAAGTCATCGAGTTCGCTGTAACGGTCTTTGCTGCCCTGAAAGGTCAGTTCAATTGGGCTGAACTGAAGCTCCTCTTCGTACTGCTCGTCGAACCAGGTATTTAATCGAGCGCTTTCGGAAAGCGCTTTCACCTGCGTGGAGTCTTGCGTCGAGGTGCTCGCCTCTTGGCTTGACGGGGCAGGTTCACACGCGCTTAACAACAGTGTCGCGAGGCCCAGCAGGGGGGCCATGAGAGTCGTCTTCATTGTAGGCCTTTTCTAAAGAACGGTTATTGGGTTTGAATTTCAGTCAGTACCTGCCCCAGCATGGCTGCACGATCAAAGTCACAGTGGCCGGTGTTGCGATGCCAGCGTATGTCCGCGTTGGGCTTGGGGTTCGTCAGGCTGTTTAGTGTGGCTTCAAAAGGGTGTAGGGCATTATTTAAGTAATACTCGTCCATGTCACCCATCCAGATATGGATTTTACCTTGCAGGTCTTTGCCGTCTTTTGCCCAGCGTGAGGCGAGCACTTTATTCAGGTCGTAGCGTTCCCAGTAGGCGACGGTTGCCTGGTCAATGTCGCCGGTAACATCATCCCACACTGGCTGCGGTTTACCGAGGCCGTCTTTGGGGCTGTACACGGCATTCCAACCGCCCCATTGACCACTGCCCGTTGTGAAACTATTGCCGCGGCCAAGTGCTTTTTCCATCGCCACTTCCTGACGAATAGTGAAGCGTAATTCGCCATCTTTATCGCGGCTTGAAGGGCGGTCTAATCCGTATTCATTCACAAACGCATTGTCGTCGCTATACAGATCGACGAGTTGGAAGGCTCGGAAGTCGACTCCGTCGGGACTAAAGGACCAAGTGCCATTAAACAGTCTTGGGTAGTACAGCTGCATCGCGAGACTGACCCAGCCGCCTGTGGAGCAACCCGTGATGTAACGTTGCTTCGCGCTCATGTTCAGGCCGAGTTGCTGATAAAGCCAGGGCATAAACTCAAGCCAGGTAGCATCGCCGTAGGGGCCGTTATTGGCGCTGTCGATCTGGTATGAATCGCCGTAGGGCGCTTCACCATCAAGGAAAATGATGACCGTGCGGCTTTTACTCCAGATGGCGTCGAAGCCGGCGCTCTCCGTGTACTGTTGTACGCGAGTGTAGCGAGATCGAAACCCGCCGACTTGGAACAGTACCGGGTACTGTGATGCCGTTTCTTCATTGAATCCAGGTGGTAGCAGAGCCGCAGCGCGCAGGTACACATCGGTGCCCCAGAACTGGCTCAGTAAGGCGCTGCGAAATTTGAAGTAACGAACGTACTCACTGTCTTCGGGAAGGCTTTCGGCGGGCACGGCATGCGAAAGCGTGAGTCTGAGTGTGTTGTTTTTCCCTTTTTCAAAGGCCACCACGTCACTATACAGATTGTGCTCTGCATTGATGTCGGCAGCGAGGGTATTACTGTCGTAGAGTGCCTGCGCAAACCAGCGGCCGTCAGGGAGCGTGTCCAGTGAAGAAAACGGATAGCCGGCTTGTGCCTGAAAGGTGTGTTTTTTTCCGTTCCAGTCATCAAGGTCCATGCCGAGTACGACTTCGTCTTTGCGGTAGGCGCTTTCCGAATAGAAGCGTGGCTCTGTCTCATCACTTTTTGAAAAGAACACCATAAGGCGTCCATCGGATGTGATGGGCAGAGAACTGTCGACAATGATTTTATCGGCGAGTACCGCGCTCGACGTGAAAAACGTAAAACAGAGCAGCGATGAAATCAATCTGTGCATGGGGCAGTCTCTTGAGGTTGGGCCGTGTTTTTCGAGGGCAAGATGTATGCCGCGCCAGCAAACTATGAAGATTCTGTGCTGCGTGTCGGCTTTTCAAAACTTTCTTCGTCGCTCGCCGTGTTTTCTTCGCCTTGCTGCGGTGCAGTGGGATCGAGCCGCGCTATGCGAAAGCCTGTCCATGCACACAGAAGGGTCAAAATTGGGCTGATGTAACAAAATACAGCAAAGGGCAGATAGCTGAGCGTGGCCACTCCGAGCACACTCGCGTGGAAGGCGCCGCAGGTATTCCAGGGAATTAACACGCTGGTCACGGTGCCGCTGTCTTCCAGAGTACGACTCAGATTCTGTGGGGCCAGACCGTGGCGGCGGTAGGCGTCCCGGTACATTTGTCCGGGAAGCACAATGGCCAGGTATTGGTCGGAGGCGCTCACGTTAGTGAATAGGCAGGTCCCGACCGTGGCGCTGAAAAGTTGCGCGGTGCTGCGCACGCGGCGAAGGATGGCATCGGTGATTTGACGCAAAAATCCGGAGGCTTCCATTACGCCGCCGAAAATCATGGCGCACAGGATCAACCAAATCGTATTCAACATGCCGGCCATGCCGCCACTCGTCAAAAGGTCGTCCAGTGTTGCCGAGCCGGTAACGATGCTGAGATCACCAAAAAAGGCCGTGAGGATTACCGCGTACTGCCCAAATTGGGGATGTTGTGCATCTACAGCGAGGCGCTCAATCAGCGCTTGTTGGAAGACCACCGCAAACAAGGCCCCGATAACCGCGCCTGCCGCGAGAGCGGGTAGCGCGGGAATGCGGCGAATGATCATGAAGATCACTGCAGCGGGTGCGAGCAGCAGTAAGCCATTGATATTAAAGGTTTCACGCAGCGTACTTTGCAATTCGGCCACATCGGTGGCGGCGCTATCCTGGCCGAAGCTCAAGACCGTGAAGACAGTCAAAGCGATCACGATGGACGGGCCGGTGGTGATGAGCATGTAGCGAATGTGGGTAAATAAATCGGTCCCGGCGATACCGGAAGCCAGGTTGGTGGTGTCGGACAGAGGCGATAATTTGTCGCCAAAATAGGCGCCAGACAAAATCGCGCCGGCGGTCAGGCCCGGATTAAAACCCAGCGCCATTCCGATGCCCATCAGCGCAATACCAACGGTGGCGGAGGTGGTCCATGAGCTCCCTGTGGAGACCGATACCACGGCTGCGATGACGCAGCTGGCCATCAGAAACACGTCCGGGCTCATGATGTACAGGCCATAGTAAATCATGGCCGGGACAATCCCGCCCAGCAGCCAGGTGCCCGAAAGCGCGCCAACCATCAGCAGTATCAGCACGGCGGGGAGGGCAATGCCGATGTTCTTGACCAGACCATGCTGGATGTCGTGCCAGCGATGTCCGAGCAGCACCGCGAGCACGGAGGCGATGGCCGCGACAAAGACGAGCACGATCTGATTAGCACCACCGATCGCATTATCGCCAAAAATAAAGACATTGAGTGCCAAGAGCCCGATTAACAGGATGACGGGCACGAAACATATTGCGGTGTAGTGGTTGCTTTTCATGGTGAGAGAGACTTTTAGGTTGGCATCTTTCTAGTCTCACCCTGTTCTAGCGCTGCCGTCAAGGTCAAGGCGAGGATGAAATCGGTTTCAAAGTCGAGGGGAAATGCTACGAAAAGTGACGAAAGTGTGCATATTTGGTGCTCGTGCACCATCTTGGGGTTCTGCATTGGTGCATGCTTTGTTGGCGCTCAAAATATTATTCGGTAAACGCTTGTTTAATATTCCAAATATTTTGTTGAGCTTTCATCACATTGCAACAATTTTTGTGGCCCGCGATTGGCCTGGTCCTTGCTCTTACCCTTGGCGAACGTAACGCAATTGCCTCACGTTGCCTTAAAAAATTGTTATTCGAATTTCAAGAGCAAGCAAACTTCTGGGGAAGATAAACCATGCATAAGACACTTATGTCGAAAACACGCTTGGCGACCGCCATTTCCATGGCGACCATGACAGGACTGTCGATAGACGCCATCGCTCAGGAAGAGACGAGTAAAAGCAAGCCGACCCTCGCGGTTGAAGAAATTCTCGTTACCTCTGCGCGTCGCGAGCAGTCCGTTCTCGACATCCCGATGAATATTTCTGCCGTCAGTGCTGAAAAGATTGAAGAGCTGCGCTTGGATGACATTTCTAAAATTGCGGCCTTCGTGCCCGGTCTGACGGTGATTGACCGCGGCCCGCGCAACGAAAGTGAGGATATTTTCGTACGCGGCTTGAACACCACGGCATTGGGGCCAGGCTTTGAAGGCGGTACTGTTGCGACGTACCTGGGTGACATCCCGTTAAATATTGATTTGTATCCCGCTGACCTCGAGCGGGTGGAAGTGCTGATCGGTCCTCAGGGCACCCTGTATGGTCAAGGTACGATGGGCGGCGCGATCCGATATATCCCAAATGAAGCCAACCTGAACGAATTTACAGGTGAGGTGCGTGGTGACGTGAATAAGACAGCGGAAAGCAGTGGTACGGGCTACATCGCAGGCGCCACTCTGAATATCCCGCTGGTCTCTGATGTGCTCGCACTGCGTTTGACCGCAGATTATAAAGAAGACCCTGGCTTTATCGATTACAACTATGTGGTGCGAGAGTCCGGTGTGTCCGATCCCGAGCCCGATTTTTCAGATCCTGACGCAGTGGCGGCGAATTTGCGTCAAGTGGAAGACGCGAATGGCGAAGAAACCTTGGCTGGGCGCGCGAACCTTCGGTGGATGCCGACGGACACCATTGATGTCAATTTGTGGTACTACTACCAGGATACAAAAGCTGAAGGCCGTCAGATTAGTAATGAGGTCAGCTTTGGTACTGGTCCTTACGAAAGTGCACTCCGTTACGAAGAGCCCAATGACTATACCAATGAGTTGTTGAGCCTTGATGTAGCCATGGATCTGGGTTTTGCAGAAGCGACACTGATCTACGGTCAAACAAATTTCGAAGGCGTGGGGCAGCGCGACCAGACCGACCTTCTCCTCGGGTTTGAATACGGCTATGAAGCGTTCCCAACATTTTCGGCCTACACGCGTGAAGAAGACGAGCAGGAATCCAGCACGTTGGAGTTCCGTTTGGTGTCTCAGCACGAAGGCCCCGTGCAATATGTAGTGGGTTTCTTCGCGAACGAATTTACACAGGACGCGGTGAGTCTGGAATTTACGCCTGGGTATGACGAGTTTATCATCGATAGTGCTGAAGATCCTGAAGGTTTACAGCTGCGACCCGATAGTCTTGAGTATATTCAGCTGACCAAAATCGATGAAACAGAGCAGGCGTTTTTCGGTGAGTTGAGCTGGGATATTTTAGATAGCTTGACCGCCACATTTGGCTATCGACTCTACAGTTATGACGTAAATAATCAGGGTGGTTTCGGTTTGCCTCTTGCCGACACCTTGTGGGGTGGTGCTGATCCGGACGAAATTAACGTCGACTTGGGTGAAAATTCAGGCGACGATGAAGGTGACACGATCAAGGTGAACCTCGCGTGGGAATTTTACAGCGATGGTATGGCTTATATCACATACTCCGAAGGGTATCGTAAGGGAGGGGTAAATATCGTTCCTGAGTGTACCCCTGAGCAGCTTGCGAGTACCGACCAGAAGCTCTGTGCGCAAGAAGACGAAGTGTTGATCGACCCGGATACAATTAAAAACTACGAGTTGGGCTTTAAAGGTCGCTTGCTTGATGACCGCATGAGCATCAGTGCCGCGTTGTACTACATCGACTGGGAAGACATTCAAGTCGACACCTCAACTGAATTTGGGTCGCTACCTATTACAGGAAATGGCAGCAAGGCGCGCAGTCAGGGTCTGGAGTTTCAGGGCAGCTGGTTGCTGACAGATCGCTTAACTGCCAATCTGACTTATGCATATACAGATGCAAAGCTGACCGAAGACGCTGATGGTTTGCTCGCACCTTTCACCGTGGAGTCGGGCGCACGTCTGCCAGGCCATGCAACGCATCAAGGGACCTTTAATCTGAAATATTCGCAGCCCATTGCTGGCGGCATGGATATGGACCTTGACTACACGCTGATCTATATGGGTGGTGTGTACAACGGAATCGGCGGCCCAGAAGATCCGTTGTATATGGACGTATTTGATGACGATGGCAACTTTGTCGAAACGATCGATGGCGACCGTGGCTATGAGGAAATTCCTGCCTACGATCTGCACAGCATATCTGCGACCTTTAGTAAGGATGCGTGGACCGCACAATTGTACGTCGACAACCTGCTGGATGACCTTTACTACACGGGCACGCGCGTATCGCGTCGCGACGGCAGTGATGGCGAAACGGATCCAATCCTCGCGGATGAACAAAACGGCCCAGGCGCGCAGTTCGGCGATTTCACGTTGCGCAGCTACGGCTACTACGTCGGTCGACCACGCACTGTTGGTGTTCGTTTCACTTACGCGTTCTAAATTGCCTCCAAAGTTCTATACCTCAGGCCCGCTTGCGGGCCTTTTTTTATTCCAGGCCAATGAGTTCGTGACCCGCTTCGCGCAATGCCTCAACGGCGTAGCGCATTTTACTTTGCGGGATCAGAATGTAGTCGGTATCAAAGGTGGCGAGTGTAAAGACGCTGACGCCGGCGTCCGCCAGTGAGGCGGACAATTTTGCGATAATGCCCACGAGGTTGTGTTCCAGTGTCCCGCTTACACGGAACATGCGCCAGCCCGGTGAGCATTGCTCACTGCACAAGGGCACTTCTTCTGCGCACACGATACTGATTTCGTCAGGGGTGCGTGTGACTGACATGAAGGGGAGTTCCCATAGGTGCTGATCAATGTCCGCATCCACGGGGAGCCTGTGCACGTTGTAAGTCCCATCCAAAAATTCCAGTGTGAGTTTCATTCGTTGTCCTCTCGCAGGCGTTGAATGTCAACGCTGGCGCAATGCTTGTTTTGGTTCATAACAATATGGGTATTGATATACACGGAGTGATCGAGTGAGCTGAGTAGGGCTTCATTGATTTCCAGATAACGTTGCATGTCTGGGCACAAAATTTTCAGGAAAAAATCGAATTCGCCGCTGACCGTATAGCATTCGATAATTTCGGGCATGGTGTCGACCAGCTGTTCAAAATCTCTAAAATCCTGGAGTGAGTGGTTGCGAAGGCTGACGGTTGCGATACAGACGAGGTGCCGACAAATTGCCGGCAGGTTCACCCGTGCGTGGTAGGACAGAAGTACCTGGTTCTGCTCCAGTCGTCGTACGCGTTGCAAGCAAGAGCTGGGGCTTAAGTTGACGGTGTTGGCGAGGTCCTGGTTGGTGATGCGAGCCTGCTTCTGCAGGGTTTCCAAAATTTTGATGTCGGTGCGATCCAGGCTCAGCATTTTTGGCATTAGAGGCTACCTTATTAGTGCGGTGTAAGGGCAAGGGCTATGGCGATAGCCATGGGTTTAGTTTAGCTGAACGAGGGGTGAAGTAAATGATAGGATAGGCATGGATGAACCGACAAAGCACTCCGGCAAAGAACGAGGCTAAGGTGGGCCATTCCAAGGTACGATGATTACCCAAGGCGACAAGGTGGAAGAAGCGCAATTTCATGAAAAGAATCGACGAACTGCATAAAAAGGCCGTGCAAGCACTAAACCGTGGCCAGCTCAAGGACTTGGAACGCTATGCACAGGGCATGCTCCAGCTGGATGTGCAGCACGCGGATGCCTGGTTTCTGCTGTCTTTTGCTTTGTCATCCAGTGGGCGTATTCGGGACGCGTTAAAAGCAGTCGATCGAGCCATTCAGTTGGCCCCCGAGTTTGAAGACTATCGGGCACAAAAGGCGCGCTATCATAGCGTGATCAAAGAGGAGGCCGCGACACGCGAGGCCGTGCAGCTTGCGCTTCACGCAGGTGCTAAAAAAGCACTTTCGCTTGACACGCTCGGAGTAGCCTTGACCTCCGTTGGCGATTATGAAGAGGCCGTTGCGTTGCTGGAGCGCGCTGTTCTGGCCGAAGAAACCCATCCGCAATTTCGATTCAATCTGGCGACAGCGCTTCAGTTTTTAGGGCGCGATGATGAGGCAAAGTTTCAATACCGTGAGGCCATACGTTTGAAACCGGATTTTGCTCGGGCGTATTGGTCACTCTCAGAATTGGATAAAGAGCGAGTTGACCCAGCGCTGCTTGTGGATCTTGAAGCACAACTTGCTCGCCCCGGGCTCAACGAAGCCGATCAATTATATTTTGCGCATGCGTGTTCTCGTGTGTACGAGAAAAATAAAGAGTACGAAAAAGCGTTCGGCGTACTCGCAAGCGCCAAGCAGCGATGGCGTCAGCGCTTGCGCTATGATTTTCAGAATGATGCGGTTTTATTCGATGCGCTTGAGCAGCATTTTTCCGGGGAAGCACCACTTGCTGTTCCCGATGCTTCAGCAGGGGAGGGCATGATATTCGTGGTGGGGATGCCGCGTACAGGTACGACCCTGCTCGATCGAATTATCAGCACGCACACACAAGTGCGGTCCTTGGGAGAGCTGCCCCATTTTGCGATCGCTGTGCGTAAGGCAGTGGCTTCGCATTCACCTCGAACACTCGATATAGAAGTGATAGAAAAGGCCATGGGTAGCGATATGGCCGTGGTGGCGAAGGGCTATCTCGATAATTTACGCGAGCAGTCCAGCAATTCGCATCGATTGATTGACAAAATGCCTCTGAACTTTCTACAGGTAGGTTTTATCCGTAAGGCACTGCCAGCTGCAAAAATCGTCTGTTTGCAGCGTCACCCGCTCGACACCTGTTTAAGTAATTTTCGCCAGCTTTTTGCGCTGAACTCGAGTTATTACCACTACAATTTTATGCTTGAAGATATTGTGCGCTTTTATATTCGCTTTCAGAAGCTAATGGCGTTTTGGGAGCGAACCTTCCCAGGTACGATATACACACTCGATTACGAAGCCCTGACTGCAGGGCCCGAACGCACACTTAAGCCTTTGTTCGCCTATCTGGATCTTCCCTGGGAAGCCGAGGTCTTGAATTTCCATGCGCAATCCAGCGCCGTCGCCACACCCAGCGCGGCGCAAGTAAGGGAAAAACTCTACACCCGAGCCGTTGGCCGCTGGAAGCTCTACGACGCGCACCTAGCAGAAGCCAAAAACCTCCTAGACGCCGCCAATATCCCTTACTAAGTATTTGTTGGGGTCTGACCCCAGTGTATGTGTTATTGGATTTCGGTGCCTAGGGTGGAGAGCACTTCTTGGAGTTGTTCTACTAGGAAGTGAATCTGTTCCTCGGTGATCGTCAGTGGGGGTGAGAGTGCGATGGTGCCGACGGATGGGAGCGGTCGGGCGATGATGCCGCGTTCACGCAGTGCGGCACAGCATTTTTTTGGCCATGCGGCGCTGATTTCAGGTACTTGTTTTTGTGCTTTATCGGCGACCAGTTGAATGCCGGCGAGTAAACCGCGCCCGCGAATTTCACCGACGTGCGGCAGCGGAAGTACGACTTCACGCAAACGTTCGTGCAGCAGCTTACCACGCTCTGCCGAGCTTGAAATCAGCGCGTCTTGCGTGAGTATGGCGAGATTTTCCAATGCGACCGCTGCGCCAACAGGATGCCCGCTGAAGGTATAGCCATGAAAGAAAGCACCGAATTTTTCTGAGCCTTCAAGGAGCACATCGTAAATGTCGCTCGATATAAACGCCGCGCTCATTGGAAAGTACCCGCTGGTTAGGGCTTTCGCCGTGCTAATCATATCAGCGTCCATTCCGAGTAGTTCCGAACCGAACCAGGCCCCCAGGCGCCCATAGGCACACACGACTTCATCGGCAATGAGCAGAATATCGTAGCGGCTGAGCAAGCGGCGTAACGCAGGATAGTAGCCTTCGGGCGGCTCAATAATACCGCCTGCTGCAAACAGCGGTTCGGCGATAAATGCCGCAATCGTATCCGGACCTTCTTCGAGAATGCGCGCGTCAATTTCCGACAGCATGCGCTCGCAAAATGCGTGCTCGGTTTCACCGACGTGGGCGCGCGTATAATAATGGGGGCAGGGTACGCGAACAACAAAATCGAGGGGCATCGGATAGCCCTTGTGAAAGCTTCCTAGGCCTGTAAGGCTCGCGGTGCTGATGCTCGTACCGTGATAGGCCTGCTCCCGAGCCATCACTTTCACTTTTGAGGTCTTTCCGCGTACAGCGTGGTATTGCCATGCGACCTTGACGAGCGTGTCGTTCGCATCGCTCCCACCACTACCAAAAAAGACTTTACCCATGTTCGCTGGCGCAAGTTCGAGTAAGCGATGCGCAAGTTCGATTTGCCAGGGATTGGAGGCGTTATTGAACGAATGGTAGTAGCCCAACTGGATTGCCGCCTGGGCCATGGCATTGGCGAGTCTGCGTTCGCCGTACCCGACGTTCACGCACCACAATCCCGCAATGCCATCGAGTAGGGGACGGTTATTTTCGTCGTACACATAGTTTCCCTCTGCTCGAAGCATAAGGTCTGGCCCGTGTCGTTGTAGCTCTGAAGCGGAAGAGGCAGGGTGAAGCAAGGCTTCCTGATCCATATGTTTCAATGTACTGATGTCATGCATAGTGGACTCCTGAAATCGGGCCGGAAAACATGATGTCATTATAGGGTTTTCCCATTGCAGCTGATTTTTTTGTTATCGTCTGAAAAGCAGAATGTTTGAGCATCAAGGGTGCTCATGGAAGAATATTTTGTGGCCTTGTTTACCGCCGTATATGGCGCGGAATGGCGGACAAATCTCGACGAATTAAATTATGTCAGCCCCTGTCTTTCCGCATATATGACGGTGGAACCAATGGGTTTTGAAAGCACATTTCGCGCGGCTACGACCATAATGGGTGGGTTATTTCACTACCCCGAAGCGCGAGGCGAAAAGCATGTATCTTTCGGACCAACACGCTGCGTTAACTCTCTTGGAGCACAGCGCGAATATTAATTCCGGCTCGCTCCACGCCGAAGGGATTGCACGAGTACAGGCCTTGTTTGAGACGGAGTTTGGCAAGTTGGCCTCATCGTGCTCGAAGCCCCCTTTACCCTCTCAAGCGCACTACTTGGACGACGGTTCCTTGACGGAGATTGGTGGAAGCCACGCCAGCCTGTTTCAGATCGCCGGGAATACGGATCTAAAGGTATTGTTAGTGGGGCACCTGGATACAGTCTTTCCGAAAGGTTCGAGCTTCAACCGCTGTTGGCGAGAAGGTGAACGACTCCGGGGACCCGGTGTGGCGGATATGAAAGGTGGCATTGTCAGTATGTTGTGGGCCTTAAACAGATTGTGTGCCGATGATGCGCTGCCCAGACCGGATATCAGCATTGTTCTGACGCCAGATGAAGAAATCGGCTCTCCTGTCAGCGCGCCTTTGTTGCACTCGCTCGCGCAGCAGCACGATGTGGGTTTTGTCTTTGAACCCACCATGGAAGACGGCGCGTTGGCGGGCGAGCGCAAAGGCAGCGGCAATTTTTATGCAGAGATTCGCGGCAGTAGCACGCATGCCGGCCGCGATTTTTTCAATGGCAAGAACGCCGTGCTGGCTGGGGCAAAGCTCGCTGCCGCGCTGTCTGAAGTGAGTGATGAGCATACCGGTACGACCCTCAATGTGGCGAGAATAGCCGGTGGATCAGCCATGAACGTGGTTCCGGATAGCGCCACAGTTTTTTTAACGTCCGCGTACCGAACAGTGAGGCACAAGCGCGTGTCACCGAGCAGATCGAGTCACTCGTCGACACACTGAGGCAGACTTCAGAATGCGCTATTGCATTAAAAGGCGGATTTCATCGCCCGGCAAAACCGATGACAGCAACTCAGAAAAAACTCAATGATTTCGTCGCAGAGTGTGGTGCGCAAAGGGGAACTGAGTTGCGTTTTAAAGCCACAGGCGGGTGTTGTGACGGCAATAACCTTGCCGCTGCCGGTCTGCCTAATATCGACACACTGGGCGTGCGGGGTGGCGGTATTCACAGTGATCAGGAGTATATGGTGATCGACAGTCTGATGGAAAAAAGCACCTTGACCTTAGATGTATTAACCGGCCTGGCAAAGCACAGTTCCCAGTGGAAGCGCCGCGCTGTGGCAGAGGAGAATCACTCATGTTAATTGTGAGACCGGTGGCCTTAAGCGACCTCGACGCGGTGTACGACCTCGCCGTGCAAGCGGGTGACGGTATGACTTCGTTATCGCGTGACAAGCTCCGTCTCACCGAAAAAATAGAACACGTTGAGCGTTGCTTTCGCTCAAACGAGGCCGCAGCGACCGACGTGTTCTGGTTGGTTTTAGAGTGCACCGAGCGTCGGCGGCTGGCCGGGATTGCCGGGCTCTATGCACGTACAGGCAGTCAGCAGGCCTTTTATGCGTATCGTGTTTCGGCGGCGAATCATTATTCGCATTCGCTGCAGAAAGAAGTGCGTTCAAATGTCTTACATTTGACGAACGATTACACAGATTGCAGTGAAGTGGGCACGCTGTTTGTTCATCCCGATTTTCGTGGCAACGGTGCGTGGCTGGCGCGAGCGCGTTATCAGCTAATGGCCAGCTTCCGGCATCGATTTGCTGACGATGTGATTGCTGAAATTCGCGGCTATCTCGACGAACGCGGCCAGAGTCCGTTTTGGGAGGCCATCGGCCGCCCCTTTTTCGAAATGGACTATGCCGAAGCCGATCACCTTTGCAGTACCGGCTCGAATCAATTTATTACCGAGCTGATGCCTAAATACCCTATTTACACACGTATGTTGCCGGAAACCGCGCAACAGGTAATCGGTGTGCCTCATCAAGCCGCCGCCAGAGCGCGTCAGCTGCTGGAAGAGGAAGGTTTTCACTATGAGCGTGTCGTCGATATTTTCGACGGCGGGCCCATGTTACGAGCGCGCACTGAGCATATTCGCAGCTTGCGCGAAAGCGAAGTACTGACCTTACAGAAAATCGACAACTCGCCGACAAGTGCTGCGGAAACACGCGTTCGCGTGGGTCTATTTAGTAACTTGAGCCTGTCAGCATTCCGCGCCTGTCGGTACGCGCTACCTGTAGGCAGTGATGATCAGGCTTTACCTGAGCCCGTTGCCCGCGCATTGAATTTAGAACCCGGCATGCCATTTCGCCGTTTGTGGTTGGAGAAGTAAATGACACATTGTATTGATGGCGAGTGGTTCGTGGGAACAGGCTCGCTCCGACAAAGTTCTGGCCCCTGGCAATCGCGTACCCTGTGGGAGGGTCGCGAACCCGATGCTGAGCTTATTGCAATGGCGATGCGCAGCGCGCGCAGTGCACAGCAGGAATGGGCCGCGCTCGAGCGAGAGGCACGCATTGAGGTACTACGAAGTTTTGCGCGTGTGCTTGAGCGCGAATCGGAGGCGATGAGCCAGTGTATTAGTGAAGAAACGGGAAAGCCGTTGTGGGAAAGCCGCACTGAAGTGTCTGCCGCGATAGCGAAAATAGACATATCGATTCAGGCCGAGCAAGAACGCTGTCGTCAATTTAGCGAAGGCAACCTCGGCCTCACGCATCGTCCTCATGGCACCATGGTGGTACTTGGCCCCTATAATTTTCCATTGCATTTGCCGAATGGACATATTGTTCCGGCTTTGCTTGCCGGCAATGCTGTGGTGTTTAAGCCCAGCGAAAAAACACCTGCGACCGCGCATTTAACGATGCAACTCTGGTTGCAGGCGGGTTTGCCGAAGGGGGTATTGAATCTGATTCAAGGGGGGCGCGAAACGGCTCAATGCCTGCTCGATGCGTCTCCAGATGGCGTGTTGTTTACAGGTTCTTCACTCGCAGGCAAAGCCATACATCGTCATTTTGCAGGTCGACCTGAATGTGTATTGGCCTTGGAGATGGGCGGGAACAATGCCTTGATCGTCGGTTCTGAATTTGAGCCCGAGGTGCAACTTTGGCACATCATACGCAGCGCGTTTATCAGCGCTGGCCAACGTTGCACCTGTGCCCGCCGCTTGATTGTCGTGGATACACCTGAAGCCAGGGCTCTGATAGCGCGCTTACTGGAAACGGTACCAAAATTAAGCGTCGGGCATTGGCAGCAGCAGCCGCAACCTTTCATGGGCCCGTTGATTGATCAAGCGGCTGCGCAGACAGTGCTCACCCAGCAACAGAAACTGCATGCGCTCGGCGCTACGATGTTGACTCCGTGTCGTGTCTCTTCAGAAAACGCTGCGCTGTTGAGCCCCGGAATTGTCGATATCACGTCGCTGTCTGGTGAATTTGATGAAGAAGTTTTTGGACCATTGCTGCAACTGCAGTGGGTTCCGAATATTGAAGAAGCGGTTGCGCGAGCAAATGCCAGTGACTTTGGATTGGCGGCGGGCTTGCTGAGCGATAAGGAATCTGAACAGCGCTATTTTTCTCAACATATTCGCGCCGGTGTCATCGCGATCAATGCCGCCACGGCCGGCGCGTCCTCGCGGCTGCCCTTTGGAGGTATTGGCGCGAGTGGTAATCATCGCCCCAGCGCGTATTACGCGGCCGACTACAGTGCGTGGCCTCAGGCACGCAGTCAGGGCCCGCTCAGTTCAGAACAACAGCCAATTATCCCGGAAGGAGTAAAAGTGTGACGTATTTTGAAGCCAATTTTGATGGCTTAATCGGGCCCAGTCATAATTACAGTGGATTGTCGCTCGGGAATCTGGCTTCGGCACGCAATGCGAAAGACACAGCAAATCCACGCGAGGCGGCGTTGCAGGGCCTCGATAAAATGGAAGCGTTGATGAAGCTCGGCCTTCGTCAGGGCTTTTTCCTTCCGCAACAGCGGCCTTGTATTCGCCTGCTGCATCAGCTCGGTTTTCGTGGCACCCCGCAGGCGATGCTGGAGCAAGTCGCGAAACAGCAGCCCGAGCTATTGTCTCTCGTGTATTCCGCATCACCCATGTGGGCGGCGAACGCGGCGACGGTGACACCCAGTCCGGATAGCGATGATGGTCGGGTGCACTTTACGCCGGCGAATCTGATCACGACGCCTCACCGAGCCATTGAAGCCTGCGAAACTGAAAAGCTGTTGCGCACCGTGTTCAACAGTGAGGCCCATTTTAAAGTACATGCCCCTTTACCCATGCACCCGTATTTTGGTGACGAAGGCGCCGCCAATCACAATCGCCTGTGTCGTGAGTACGGCGCGACAGGCGAGCACATATTTGTATATGGAAAGCACCCATTACGCCCGCAAGATACGGCGTTACCCGCACTTCCCGCTAGACAAAGTGCTCTGGCAGGTGAAAGTGTGGCGCGACAGCACGGTATTTCGGCTTCGCGCTGCCTGCATATTCAGCAGCATCCTGCTGCGATTGATGCGGGCGCATTCCATAACGATGTGGTGGCGGTGTGCAATGAACGTGTTTTTCTGTTTCACGAGCACGCATTCACGGCGGACGGGCTGGCCGCACTCAAACAGCAGCTCCCGGAGCACGAGGGGTATCAGCTTGTGATGGTGCCGGCCTCGGCGTTGAGCCTAGAGGAAGCCGTGCAAAGCTATCTCTTCAATAGCCAGTTAGTCAGTTTGCCCGGCACCGAGACGATGTGTTTGGTCGCGCCCGAAGAAAGCCGAGAGTCAGAGGCGGTGTCGAACGTCATCGACGAGATCATTCAAGCCGATAATGCCGTGGGTTCTGTTGTGTTCAAAAATCTGCGCCAGAGTATGAAAAATGGTGGCGGGCCTGCGTGTCTGCGCCTGCGTGTGGTGTTGAGTGAGGAGGAGTGGCAGGCCATTGACCCTCGCTTTGGTCTGACTGACACTACCGTGGCTCGCCTGCGAGCGTGGGTGAACCGATATTATCGAGATCGGCTTGCGCCCGCCGACCTCTTGGACCCCGAATTTGTCGATGAACAATTTGAAGCACTGGACGCGCTGACCTCGTTGCTGAGTCTCGGTAGTTACTACGATTTTCAGCAGGGGTGAGCGTGCTATGATGCCCGCCACAGACTATGTGAGTTGACCCTCGGAAAGGGTCTTTAAGGAGGCAGATCATGCAGAACGAACAAGCCCCATTACACTGGGGCATTATCAGCACGGCCAAGATAGGTCGAACCAAGGTGATTCCCGCGTTATTGCGTGCCAATGGCGTCACGCTCGCCGGCGTTGCCTCTCGCGGTGCGGGCCGAGCAGCTGAATTTCTTGAGCAAGAGGGCTGGACGGCCACCGCCTATGACAGCTACGAAGCGATGTTTGAAGACGAGCGCATTGATGTCGTCTATAACCCAACGCCCAACCATTTACACGTTCCGCTGACCCTAAAAGCCATGGCAGCGGGTAAGCACGTGCTGTGTGAAAAACCGCTGGCCTTGAGCGCTGATGAAGCTAAGCAGCTCGCAGAAGCCGCAGCGGCCAATCCCGGTATTAAAGTCATGGAGGCCTTTATGTACCGCTTTCATGCACAGTGGCAGGAGGTGAAGCGTCTGGTGGACTCCGGTCGCCTCGGTGCGTTAACGCATATCCATTCACGCTTTGCCTATACCAATATGGACGCGGACAACGTCAGAAATAAAGCGGATATTGGTGGCGGCGCCTTAATGGATATTGGGTGTTATTGCATTTCGCTTTCTCGTTGGTTGACGGGTGAGGAGCCTGAATGGATGTCCGCGCAGCAACACATTGACCCCGCTTTTGGCACTGACAGTCACACCGCGGCGTTGATGCATTTTCCGTCGGACGTGTCGGCCAGCTTTTATTGCTCGACGCAGAGTGCCCCCGAGCAAAGCGTCGAGATTCAGTGTCAGCGAGGCAAAATCCGCATGGACCTGCCCTTTACGCCAGAGTGGAATGCGCCCGTCACCATTAAGGTCGTCGAAGAGGGGGTAGAGCGGGACCTGGTCATCGAGGCTCATGATCAATACCGCGCTCAAATTGAAGCCTTTTCTGCCGCAGTAGCGAAAGACACCGTGGTGCCGACGCCACTCAGTGATGCCGTCAATAACATGCGTGTTATCGAGTCGCTGAGAGAGACGGCCTACATTACCCCGCGTTAAGCGAGGTCTGTTTTAGCTCCAAGGGACCCATGCGGCGATCGCCGCAATCCAACCCGTCGCCGCGAGCGCCTGCCATACACGCAGGGGGTTGCGCTCTAGCAATGGAATGTCTTCTTTGCGTGTCCAGTTGGGGTTGGGGCGTTGCATGTCGCGCAGCCACTCCGATAGCGCCGGGTAGCGGCTTTCGGGGTGCATGCTCAGCGCTTTTTCCAATGCGTAGTCCATCCAGGGTGGGACGAGCGGGTTGTGTTTCCGTGCAGGTTGGTAGGCTAACTTTTGAAATCCGCGTGCGTCGTGCTGGTTTTCATAGGCGCTGCCGTAGGGCAGGTGGCCCGTGAGCATTTCATAGGCGAGCACAGCCAGCGAAAATTGATCGGAGCGTTGGCCGATACTGGTCCCGGTACGGTATTCAGGCGCGGAGTAGCGCAAGGTGCCGAGTATGGTGTCCCTTTTAAACGGCGCGGAGGCCTCTTCCACGCCGGCCACCCAGCACGACCCAAAATCAATAATGACCGGCCCATTGCTGCCGATGACGATGTTTTCGGGTTTGAGGTCTTGATGGAGCGTGTCTTTGCGGTGAAAGGCGCGCACGCCTTTGATCATTTGTTCGAGTAACTCTATCGCGTCGGGAATATCGAATGGCGCCCGCTCTTTAATCAGGTTGGCGAGTGTGGGGCCGGGCACGTGTTCGGTCAGGTAGTACAGAAAACTGCGCTCGTGCTCAGGCGTGAGTACCCGCACAACATTGTTGTTTTGAATGCGAGAGCCTATCCAAGCCTCCATCACGAAGCGTTCGATGTAGGCCGGGTCGTCGTCATAATTTCGTGAGGGCGTTTTCATGACGGCGTTGCGGCCGTCAGCCATTTCGACGAGGTACACCTGGCTGCGTTCGGACTCGTGCATGATCGATTTAATGGTCATGCCATCGAGTTTATTGCCGGGCTCCATCTCTGGGGGGAAGGGCAGCTGCGACAGCACCGTGACCGCATCATTCTGCGACGCGGCGCCCAGTGCTTCGATTTTACAGACCTGCACACTGATATTGTCCTGGCTACCGAGGGCTAAGGCGCGATCAGCGATGACCTGTTTGATGTTCTCGACTTCTCCGCCATCGCGCACCATGCTTTGCAGCTCGCTTCTAGGCACGACGTCGTGCACCCCGTCACTCGTAAGCAGAAAAATATCATCGCGACAGAGTTCTGTTTTATGCAAATCGATTTCGAGCGAGAGGTCGGCTCCCAGCGCACGGCTGAGATAGGTGGTTTTTTTGTCGATGCGCTGAGAGTGATCGCGGGTGAGCTGTTCCAGGTAGCCGTCGCGGAAGCGATAAACACGGGTGTCGCCAACATGGAAGACAAAGGCGCTGTCCCCCTTCAGGATCAGGCTCGAAAAGGTCGTGAGATAGCCTTCCTCTCGCACACTGTTTCGGCTTTGCCCCCAAAGATACTGGTTCAGAGACTGGATGACGCGAATCGCCGATTGCTGAGTTCGCCAGGTATCGGGTGTGGCATAGTAATCCGTGAGAAAGCCAGTGATCGCTGTTTGACTGGCCTGTTGCGCCGAACTGCTCGAGCTGACCCCATCCGCGATAGCGATGGCGATGCCCTTCGAGATCAACGCACTGCCTTCGGGGATGCGAGCGCCCACGGTATCTTGATTTTCGGGTTTAATGCCCTTGTCGCAGAACTGAGCCAGTGCGATTTTCAGTTCGGTTTGTAAATGATCCATGGTCACTCACCGTGTTGTTGGGGGGAGAGCATAGCCTGACAAAGCCCAAAAACAAAACGGGGCCAGAGCCCAGCGTATACGCTGGGGTCTGACCCCGAAGTATGCATTGCGGGTTTAGGTGAGTTCGATTTTTTGGATGGTGCCGTCTTCGAGCACTTCGGTCATGTGACCTTCAGGCTCGTCCAGGAACTGCACAACACCGAAGATAACCAGGGCAAGACCGCCAATGATCAAGAAGAAGGTGGAGGCATCGACAAAGGAGTAAATCGTCAGGAAGGTCACCGCACCCACATTGCCATAGGCGCCTGCCATGCCGGCAATTTGACCCGTCATACGACGCTTAACAAGTGGCACGATGGCAAATACGGCACCTTCACCGGCTTGAACGAAGAACGAGCAGAACATCACTGCCAATACGGCGAGAGCAATCGGCCAGGCTCCGGAGATTTGAGACAGAATAAAGTAGCCTACACTCAAGCCCAGAATAAAGATGGACAGGGATTTACGACGGCCAAATTTGTCACTGAGGAAACCACCGCTAGGACGTGCGACGAGATTCATCAACGCGTAGGCACCGCCAAGCATACTTGCATGAGCCAGTGACAGGCCTTCGAAGGTGTCGAGGAAGAAGCCAGGCAGCATGGACACGACCGCCAGCTCGGAACCAAAGGTGATGAAGTAGGCCCAGTCGAGTACCGCGACTTGCTTAAACTTGTACTTGTCATGCTCGGGCACGCCATTTTTGAGCATGTCCTTGTTCACTTTATAGATTTGAGAAAACTGGAACACACACAGCGCAACAAGAATCAGGTACATCGCGTTGGTTGCGGTCGCAGACAGCAGACCCACGCCGGTAGGGCTCAGTTTCCAGGCAAGCACACCAAGAATGATGTACATCGGGATATTCATCGCGAGGTAGAAGTAGAAATCGCGCTTGTTGGTGACTTCCAGACCACCGCTTTTCTTCGGCTTAAAGTAAGTGGAGCCTTTAGGGGTGTTGCGTGCTCGCCAATAGAAGATGATGCCGTAGACAAACGCAAATACGCCGGTCATGCCGATGGCGTAGCGCCAGCCGTCGTCACCGCCGAAGATCACGGCCGCCACGGTCGGGAGCGTCCAGGCTGCAGCCGCGGAACCGAAATTCCCCCAGCCGCCATACACCCCTTCTGCCAGGCCAACTTGTCGAGCCGGGAACCATTCACCCACCATGCGGATGCCGATAACAAACCCGGCTCCGACGAAACCCATGGCAAAGCGCAATGCGGCGAGTTGTTCAAAGCTTTGCGCACTGGCGAACGCCACACACAATATGCCGGATACCCAGAGCAGCGTACTATAGACGATGCGGGGGCCAAACTTATCCACGGCGATACCAATTGCGATACGCGCCGGAATTGTCAGGGCGACGTTGAGAATCAGCAGCGCTTTCCACTGGTCCATGGTCATGTCGAATGTTTCCATGATCAGGGGACGGAGGGGCGCGTGCGAGAACCAAACGACGAATGTCAGGAAAAACGCAAACCATGTAAGATGCAGCAGGCGGATGTTGGCCTGCGAAAAATCGAGCAGATTTAGCTTGGCGGAGCTCATGGGCTGTCCTCGTATTCAAAATGCGATGTGTAAACGCCGAGCAACTACCATGCCAGTATCATTTTAGTGCGTTTTTCAGCGATAACGGAATAAAAATAATCAATTTGTAAAATTCCACAGGTGATCAGTGGAACAAAAAGTGGCGTGATGCCTTATTGTGGTGCCAAATATCCGGGCTTTGAGGGGGTTTTAGTGTCATTAGTTTCATCCAAGCAAGCGTCTCCACTTAGTCGTGCACTTTGGTCGGGCGCGGCGAACGCCTTGTTCGCTTTGAGCAGTCTGGTTTTCGCGTTTTTCATCGCTTGGTTCTTGTTGGCTCGCGTCGACTTCCTTTATCCCGTTTGGCATGACCACACCCGAATTGGTGCGGGGATTGACCAGTTCGGTCCCAAAAATCGATTCAAACCAGGGTTCGGCGACACCGATCGAGCCCAGCGTGTAGCGCTTTTCCATCAAATCAATGTGGCGGTGCATCGCGGTGGCGAAGGTCTGACCGCTATTTATTATGAAACGCCGACCAGCGTCGGTCCGCAACGCTTGTTGCGTGAGCCGGAAATCGTACACCTCGTTGATGTTGCCAATCTGATTGATTTTCTGAAGTGGGTAGTTGCACTGAATGCGCTGCTTTGGCTTGGGCTGCTCGCGTGGTTTCGTTGGGGGAGGCTCGGGGGGATTCGCTGGCGCTGGCAGGGCATTGGCCTGGCGGCGGTGGCGCTGTTAGCCGGGCTGATCCTGCTTATTGCCGGCCCCGTAAAGGTATTCAATACCTTGCATGTTTGGATCTTTCCTGATGAGCATCAATGGTTCTTCTATTATCAGGAGAGTTTGATGTCCACATTGATGCTGGCACCGGTGCTGTTTGGTTGGATTGCCGCCGCCTTGTCTGCGGTGGCCTTGCCGCTGTTTGTACTTTTGGTGGAAGGGGGGCGTCGCATCTCGCGCTAGATGTCGCCGTGTGAGCCTCTGTTCCGTAGTGAAGTGTTAGTGTCAACAGGCCCTAACTGGGAACAAGCAAATATGGAAATTCGCAGTACATCGTACCAGGGTTTTCGTTTTCGCTATGCATTGGAGGGGAAGGGCCTCCCGCTGGTCTTTGTTGGCGGTGCCTTCCAGGCCATCGACAGGCTAGGTCCACTAGCCGAGCATTGGTTTCATCGCTACCAAACGCTTTTGATTGAACTTCCGGGCTTCGGGCAATCCGATTTTCTCCCCCCAGACTATGGTTTTTCGTTCACCGCGCAGTGCATTGATGCGGTCATCCGTGAAACGGGGTTGAATGCCGTGATTATGGTGGGGACCAGTTATGGCTCGCCGTCTGTGTTTCATTACGTGGCGACGCACCCGCACACGACTCAAGCGATGATACTCGGGGGTTCTTGCCGCTACATTGATCGCTTGATGGAATATCAGATTCGCTGGATGCTTTGGGTTGCGCGCTCGCATCGAGCAGGCATTTTCCCCAATGTGTTCACGGAAATCATGTGCAATACCCAAGCGGCAACGATTCCGAATGCCCGGCGCATACAGCAGGTGTTAATGCGCTCGCTGTCAAGAATGGATGAGCAGGATAGAGAAAAATTTATCGCCAACTCGCAGCGTTTGCTGAGCTCAAAATTAGATTCCTTACCCATTCCGGTCCCCACTCTGGTGTTCACCGGTGAGTATGACTTATTCACACGCGCAGACCGGCTACAGGAATTCGAAGAGAGTTGCGAAGATCTTCAGGTTGTGCGCTTGTCGGATGCGGACCATATGTATCACCTCGAAAAGACCGAAGAAACACTGGGTCTGATTGATCAGTTTATCGATGAGAGAGTGAGGCAGTTCGCGCAAAGCGCTTGAATAAATGAGGGAAAATAAAAAGGGGAGGTGGGTCCCGGCCACGAAAGGCGCCGGGACACCGAAGGGCTTAGAATGACATGCTCGCCATCAGCCACAATTTCTGAGTATCAAGACCGTAGTCATCGGCGCTGTAATCGGCGTATTTTGCGAGCAAAGCTACCGGGCCCGCTTTGCCTTTCAGAACAACACCAATTTCTGAACCAAGGTCACCAGGGCCTACGCTGTCATCGTCAGAGGTGTATTGGTGATAAACGAAGGCACCTGTAACAGGGCCCATCTTGCCACCAATGGACGCGTAAAGGTCATTCAAACCACCATCAGGTGTATTGAGGAACGTGTCTGCCCAACCGTTGAAGGCATGCTTGGTTGCGTAAGGTGTTTCGAATTCGCCGTCGGCACCGTCAGCGCCGAGGACTTCGTAGCCCAAGCCGAGTTTCACACCGCCCACTTTGTAGTCACCTTTGAGGTGCATGTAGGGTGCATCGTACGCAACACCGCCCTTGTAGGCACTTTGTTGAGCATATTCAGCACGGTACTCGAAGGCACTTACCGTACCCGTCAGGCTCACACCGACGGTGTCATTGTTGGCATCATCCGTGTCTTTTTTGTCTAGCAGGTAGCCATAACCTGTTGCCACGAAGGCATCGCTGAACTTGTACTGCGCATTGACGAGGTGGTCTTTCGCATAGGCATTTGCACCGGTAATGGTGTTCACGTTGCGAATGTAGGCGTAGAACAAGGTCAGCTTTTCAACATCTGTATTTTTGATCGAAAACGCATCAAAGGTTTGCTCGTTCTGACGCCAGCCGACACCACCAATAAAACGCTGGTTGTCGAGATTGATGCGCTGACGACCGTAGCGAGCGGTGGTGCCTTTGTAGGCGTATTGGCCATAGGCCTGGTTCAGGTCGGTCACTTCAGGGTCAGCGATCACCGCTTGATTGTCGATGATGTTGCCGGGCGTGGAGTAGTTGTCGGTGTCGAGCAGTTCAGAGACTTGATCGAATTCTACGAAACCACTAAAGCCTTTATACGCGCCGGACTGGAAATTCAAACGTGTGCGCAGGGTATTTGCCATTGCGTCGTTTTTGGTGTCCTGGCTCACATCTTCCATACGGTAGCGGAAGCTGAGTGAGGCTTTGCCGTCTTTCAGTGCGCTCATGAAATCGGTGTCTTCGGCCATGGCCGGGACAGAGAAGACACTCGCGGACACTGCGCTCGCCAATACGGCTTTTTTGATGTTTTTCATTGTTTTCCCCTTAACGGTAGCTGTTTAAATAGAACGTGATATCAAGCAGTCGCGACTGCCTCTTTTTCTTCGGTGCTGTCCTGCGTTTCGCTGGTTTTTTCTTCCGTGTTGTGTGTGGCTGAGGCTTTAGCCGGGCCATGTTCATACTCTTCAAGGAAGCCGAGTAATTCTTCGCGCAGGCGGTAGTAGTCCGGGTGCTCGAGCAGCTGCTTGCGCGTGCGCGGGCGGGGCAGATCCACTTCCAGTACCTTGCCGACTTTGGCATTGGGCCCATTGGTCATCATGATGACGCGGTCGGCGAGCAGGATGGCTTCATCCACATCGTGAGTCACGCAGATTGCGGTGACCTGAGTGCGCTTCCATACATCCATCAACACTTCCTGAAGCTCCCAGCGCGTCAGAGAGTCGAGCATCCCGAAGGGCTCATCCAGAAGCAGGAGCTTGGGCGATAGGGCGAAGGCACGTGCAATCCCCACACGCTGTTTCATGCCGTTGGACAGTTCGGAGGCTTTCTTATCCATCGCATCTGTGAGGCCCACGCGGGACAGATAGTATTCAACGATTTCTTTGCGCTCTTTGCGGCTGCCGTGCGGGTACACGCGTTCCACACCCAGTGCCACATTTTGTCTCGCGGTCAGCCAGGGAAAGAGTGAGGGGGCCTGGAACACAACGCCGCGATCCGGTCCTGCGGTGGTCACTTCCTTGCCATCGAGAATGATGCCGCCATTGCTGATGTCATTGAGGCCCGCGACCATACTCAATACGGTCGACTTACCACAGCCGGAATGCCCGATCAGGGAGATAAATTCACCCTTGCGCAGTTTGAGGTCGAAACCGTCTACGACCTTGAGTGGTCCTTTCGGCGTGGGATAAATCTTGTCGACCTGAGAAAACTCAACGTAGCGGTCCAAGGCGATGGACTTCGCTTCGCTGGCTTTTTCGGCCGCCTTATTTGGGAAATCGCTGGACGTGTTTGGCAAAATATCGGGAAGTGTCAACGAGTCGTCTTCGTTTGACGCTTCCATACCTACTCGCAGCAGATATTCCGTGATGTCCTTGCGCAATTTCTTGAAGGTTTCATCGTGGTTCATTGCCGTGCGGTCACGCGGCCGAGGAATATCGATGACGAACTCGGGGCCGAGGCTTGCGCGTGGGCCGGGGTTCAACGGAATGACC
This sequence comes from Cellvibrionaceae bacterium AOL6, assembly GCA_003265435.1. GTDB lineage: Bacteria > Pseudomonadota > Gammaproteobacteria > Pseudomonadales > Cellvibrionaceae > Agaribacterium. The sequence continues at coordinate 158,860 of NOXC01000007.1, read as the reverse complement.
CGGTCGGCGAGCAAAATGGCTTCGTCCACGTCGTTCGTAATCAGCAGAATGGTTTTTTTCTCAATCTGGCTGATGTCATTGATCTCGTCTTGAAGTTTGGATCGAGTCAGGGCATCCAGTGCTGAAAGCGGCTCATCCAACAGCAGCATTTCAGGCTGCATGGCCAATGCCCGTGCAACCGCGACGCGCTGTCGCATACCACCGCTGAGCTCAGCGGGGCGACGATCCGTCGCGTGGCTCAAGCCCACCATATCGATGTACTTCTTTACGTGCTCCCGGCGCTTGGCCTTAGGCCAGCTGCCAAACACTTGGTCCACTGCCAGGCTAATATTGCCGTACACAGTCAGCCACGGCATGAGGGAGTAGCTTTGAAAAACGATGCCGCGCTCAGGGCTCGCGCCTTTCACCCGCTCGCCTTTGAAGAGAATTTCTCCAGCGTCGGGTTCGATGAGTCCGGCAATGGCGGAAACGAGGGTGGTTTTACCACTGCCGGAGAATCCGACAATGGCAACAAACTCGCCTTCCTTGATATCGAGGTTGATGTCAGACAGTACTTCGGTCAGGTGATTACCGCTACCGTAGTGTTTGCTGACGTTGTTCAATTGGCAGAAAGTCATAAGGCTTCTCTTGCTCTAATTAGTTCGACGTTGGGCGTTAGCGTTTGTCACTGAAAGTGAACAGGCCTTGCAGCGTGTACATGATTCGGTCAAGGAGGAAACCAATGATGCCGATGGTCAGTACCGCCACCATGATTTTGGCCAGTGACTGAGAGCTGCCGTTTTGGAATTCATCCCATACAAACTTACCGAGGCCAGGGTTCTGCGCGAGCATTTCTGCTGCAATCAATACCATCCAGCCCACACCGAGAGACAGCCGCAAGCCTGTGAAAATCAATGGCAGTGAAGAGGGCAGTACCAATTTGGTGACTTTCGTGAACCAGCCAAGTTGAAGAACTTTGCCGACGTTCATCAAGTCTTTATCAATAGAGGCCACACCCAGAGCGGTGTTGATCAATGTGGGCCACAGGGAACACAGCGTTACGGTGATGGCTGAGTTCAAAAAGCTTTTGCTGAACCACGAGTCGTCTGTGGTGATGTAGGTTGCACTGACCACCATGGTGACGATGGGCAACCAGGCCAGTGGGGATACCGGTTTAAAAATCTGGATAATGGGGTTGAAGGCCGAATTCACGATCGGGCTGAGTCCGCAGAAGATACCCAACGGGACGGCGATGATCGTGGCCAACAAAAAGCCCATGAATACGGTTTTGATACTTGTCCAGATTTGATCAATATACGTGGGCGAGCCGGTGTATTCGCGCCATTTGATCTTGTCTGTTTTACCCTGCTCTTCGTAGCGAGCATTTCTTTTTTCCTGACGCTCATAAAAAGCGTCCGCTTTAGCGCGTTGCGCTTTGTGGTCTTCCCACAGCGCGGCGGCCTGTTCTTTCACCTGGGCCGGACCAGGAATAGTACCGAGACTGGTTTCCACTTTGCTGGCGCCCTGGGCCCACAAAAAGAGGAAGAACATAAACGCGACGATGGGAATTCCCATGACCATCCAAAGCTGCTTGAGCTGCTCTTTTGGATCTTCACCGGATGCCAGCCGGGCTAATGGCACAAACCAGGTGAGGCCGGATAGCTGAAGAAAGTTGATAATTCGATTGATCATGAGCGTTTCCTGTTAAGGTTCCTGCTGTGTTGTTTTCATTTTTGTTGAACGAACCGGGGCCACACTGTGGCCCCGGGGCCGGTGTTACTTGACGACGCCTGTCGCGTCGACTTTTTCGCCTTGCTTCAGACCGATGGGGAACTTGGCCAGGTAGGCATTGGGTTGCTTGCCGTCGTACACGATGTCATCAATAAAGTGCGTCTGTGGTGCGCGGTAGCCGTCTGTGTCGAAGGGGAAGTCTTCTTTCTTAACATGACCTTCTTCGATCAGCAGCTTGGCGGCTTCCATGTACACTTCGGGCTTGTACACGCTCTTCGCCACTTCGTGGTACCAGGAGTCGGGCTTGTCGTCAGCAATTTGGCCCCAGCGACGCATTTGAGTCAGATACCAGATCGCATCAGAGTAGTAGGGGTAAGTCGCGTAGTAGCGGTAGAACACGTTAAAGTCAGGCACTTCGCGTTTGTCGCCTTTTTCGTACTCGAAGGTGCCGGTCATGGAGTTCGCAATCACTTCGTAGTCTGCGCCCACGTAATTGGGTTGAGACAGAATTTTTACAGCTTCCGGACGGTTCGCATTGTCGTTTTCATCGAGCCACTTGGCAGCACGGATCAGTGCTTTAATCACTGCAAGATGCGTGTTTGGATTTTCTTCAGCCCATTCGGAAGACACACCGAAGACTTTTTCTGGGTTGTTTTTCCAGATTTCATAGTCGGTCACGACGGGTACACCAATGCCTTTGAATACGGCTTGCTGGTTCCATGGTTCGCCTACGCAGTAGCCGTAGATCGTGCCGGCTTCCATCGTGGCGGGCATTTGTGGAGGAGGGGTTACTGACAGCAGCGTGTCACCGCCGATCTGACCCACATTACCTGCAGCACCGGGCCCATAGAAACCAGGTTGAATGCCGCCGGCGGCCAGCCAGTAGCGCAGCTCATAGTTGTGCGTCGATACTGGGAAAACCATGCCCATGTTGAAAGGCTTGCCTTCGGATTTGTATTTCTCTACGACAGGCTTCAGTGCAGAGGCGCTGATCGGGTGAACAGGCTTACCATTCTCGTGAGGAATGTTTTCTTTCATTTGCTTCCAGATGTCATTGGAAACGGTAATGCCGTTACCGTTAAGGTCCATGCTGAAGGCGGTGATGATGTGTGCTTCTGTACCGTAGCCGATGGTCGCGCCCAAGGGCTGGCCCGCGAGCATATGTGCACCATCGAGCTTGCCGTCGATCACACCATCGAGCAGCACTTTCCAGTTTGCTTGTGCTTCCAATGTGACGAAGAGGCCTTCATCTTCGAAGTAGCCTTTTTCGTACGCTACCGCCAAAGGCGCCATGTCGGTCAATTTAATAAAACCGAAAGTCAGCTCATCTTTTTCTACGTCAAGCTCTTCGCCTGTCGCGATCCCCGAGAGTGCAAGCATTGAAAAAGTCGCTGCAGAGAGCTGCGCGATTTTTTTCGTGAATTGTTTTTTAAATGTCATTTTTTGCCCCGTTATTTCAACGAATTCATGTTTGAGAAAGCATGCGACAGGGTTATCGCAATAAGCTTGCCAAACGTATAAAAAGTTGATTTTTTATTCTAAAAACCGTGTAAAAACAGGGGCTTACGAGGGTGTTTCTTGGTCAAAATTTGGCTTACCAAGTATGGAGCGAGAATCAAGCAGTGCACCGAATGGGTGATAGTGGCGCCGTTACAGTGCTTTTTTGATTCAAAAATTAAGTTCGTGTTGGTTAAAAAACGAACTGCTTTATTTTGAGGTGCACCAAAGTGGAATATTAACTCGGTGCAAATACAAGACGAGTGGAAGATACTGGGGCAAATCAGGGGGTGGCAGGAATAAAACTGTCGTGAAAAATATCATTCATCGAGGCGCCAGCCAGGAAGCATTGGCGCTGCATTTTGCGTGTGAAGCTCTGTGCACCACACAGGAACACCGTATATTGCGCGAGTTCAGGGTAGCTGGTTTTGACCCACTGATACAGATCAGCCTCCACTAGGTTTTCCGTTCCGCTTTCATCGTCGTCCTGAACGCAAAAATGCACATTAAATTGCGAGAATTTCTTGGTTAGCGCGACGAGTGCCTGGGTGTAATAAAGTTGACTGGTTTTTTTTGCACCGAGTACGAGGGTGATAGGTGCGAGATGTCCTGAGTAAAGCGCATCGCAGACGATCGAATACAAGGGGGCGAGTCCGGTACCCACGCCAGCGAGTAAAAGCGGGCGGTCTTTGTGGGCGGAGAAGGTATAGCAGCAGTTACCCATTGGGCCCTGTATGGACAGCGCGTCGCCCGCTTTGAGTTGCGAGCGCACCCACTGACTAAAATGCCCTTGTTCAACATGGCGGACATGAAACTCGAGGTGCTCATCCCCGGGTCGACTGGCGATAGAGTAGGAGCGTGTTACGCCATAGGCATTGGTCAAGTTGCAAAACTGGCCAGCCGTAAACGCGAAATCGGTTACGCGCATTTTCAGGATGCTCACGCCCGAGGCTAAATGCTCTACGCTGTCCAGCGTGGCGGTGCGGGTGCTGGGCAGGGGCGTTGAAAGGTGAACGGACAGTGAGGTATCGGGCATGCACAGGCAGGACAGGAATTTACCTTGTGCTTTCTCTGCGTCTTTAATCCCTTTTTGTGATGCGGATGGCAGTGCCCCGTTACTGCAGTAGAGCGCACAGCTATGACATAAGCCAGAGCGACAGGAATGCGGTACTGAAACACCGGCGTCGAGCAGACTATCCAGCAGAGAGCGCCCTTTTATAATAGGTACCTGCGTGCGCTCACCGGCAGCATCGCGAAAATGTACCACGGGTTGTTTCTGAAGCAGGGTGGTAAACAGGTTTGAGATAAACTCGGTTGGCCGCATGATCACTCTCCGGAGGTCCGAGTGCACATTCCTTGTGCCTCTCTTTTATTGAGTCATGTAATGACTATTTGTTCAGTACGTCGTCTTTCACGCTCAGCGCGATCGTGACAATGCTGTCGATGTCTTCCTGGGCCACGTTGAGCTCTTTCAATGTCGCAATCAGATTTTCGGCAACGGCATTGAAGTGCTCCTCAGTTAAATTCATGTGCGCATGTGCTGCGCGCATGTCTTTCCCTGAGTAGCTGTTCGGTCCACCAAATACCATGGTCAGAAACGCTTTTTGTTTAACGTGTTGACTGTCCATGTCGATCGAATCAAAAAAGTGTGCAATTCGATCATCGCTCAAGACTTTCCGATAGAACAGATCTACCGCGGCATTGACCGCGGCTTCACCACCGATTTTCTCATAGAGGCTGGGTGGGGTTTCAGGCTGCTTTTTTTTAAAAAAATTAAACATCGTTCGTCTCCTAAAAGGCTCCGTTGGTTTAACGTGATCTGCGGAGCTGGGGTTGTTGTAACTTCATTATTTTTCGGGGGTGGCCTGTGACATCATGTAGCCCACGGCCAGTTGAATGTCGGCTTCTTCCAGTTCCGTATTGCCACCCTTCGGCGGCATTAGGCCAAAGCCGTTCATTGCACTTTGCACCAGTGCTTCCTTGCCCTTTTCCAGTCTCGGCGCCCACATTTTGCTGTTGCCGATAATGGGCGCACCGTTAATACCCTGCCCGTGACAAACGAAGCAATTCTTTTTGACAATGGCCTCTCCCTCGGCCAGCGCAGCAAGACGCGCTTCTTCTTCTGGGTTAGAGCACCCAAACAAGGTCGACAAAGCAATCAGCGTGAGCAGCGGCCGAACGATTCGGCCGCTGAGGTTTGAACACAGGCGGCCCATTACAGCGGTACCCGAATAACAACACCGCCCATGACTTCACCGACTTTAAAGTCCGTCTTGGGTGTGTCTTTATGTTCGTTGTGGCATTGCGTACACGCATCTGATACCGCCACATCGGGATAGACCGCGGTGAAATAGGTGGTATCACCCAGCGTTTCTTCACCGTAGTAATTCATTCCAGGGTTGGCCGCAATGTATTCGAGCCCTGCCTTTTCGACGTCGGTTTTAGGTGCATTCTGGCTATTGATGGGCCAGAGGCTTTGCAGGGAATACGTAAACGAGTCCGTCATATCCGCAACCGCCTCCGAGCCTGCTCGGAACATTTGCGCGGGCAGCGGAATGCCATTGTCCACATCCTTCCAGTGTTCAACCGGCATGACCGCGTTCACACCCTGTGGTCCCATGCGTTTGACGATCAGTTTGGTGTAGTTAGTACGGTCGGCTTTCATCACGGCAAAAAGCGCGTCGGTCATGACTGCGGGTTCCACGCCTTTACTTTCCTCTTCGCCACATCCCGCTACCAGCAAAGTCATTGTCCCCAAAAATATCAATAATTGTTTTTTCATTTATCAGGCTCCTGATGAACTAATTGGATCTCAGGCACAAATGTTGTGCTTGATATTTACGCTCGATTAATGTGCGCACTTTAGGTGCGTCGAAGTGTTGCTTTGTACTGCACTGTATGAATTGCAATCGATGTTCCAATTTTTGTGCTTTTCGCTGGCGCATTAAAAAAACCGTAAATTAATTGGGGCTTTTAGCGTTTATCCCGCTCCACGGACCAATCAATCGAAGGAATGTGCAATTCTGGTTTGCCGCTGAAGTTCGTTCGGATTAAATTTTCATCGGCGAGCGCATCAATAGAGAACGCCAGGCCATGACATTGCATACAAACAGGGCGAATCATCTTCTCGTTGGGGCGCAGTGTTGCGTTTTGATTGTGCTCAACGTGCACCACTGTTGTCCCTCTATGCGTGTTCTCGATGCGTGGCATATGGCAAGTGGCGCAACTGACGCCCTCTCCTGGCGCAATCTCTCCGTCAATTTCCTGTTGCCACAGTACGCCGTGAGGTGAGTCCAAGAAGGCCATGCTGTGTTCGTCCGCATGACAATTCAGGCAACTTTCCGTCGCGGCTTTTTGAGGGTTGAATTCGTGGGCACTGTGACAGCTATTGCAGCCGTGAACGGTCTCCAGCGCATTTTCGTGAAAGGTCAGGCGTCCATCGGCAGGGCGAACGGCCTCTAGCTCAATGGCGGAGCGTACGGACTCGGCCAGGCGCATGCCGTGTTTTCCAGATAAAAACCCTTCCGCTTCGCGATCATGGCAACCCTGACACACGGCCACCCCAGGTTTTTCCAGCCAGTTTTCATCCATGCTATCGGACTGATGGCAGTGCTGGCAGGCGACGCCGGCTTGTGCGTGTTTACTGCGGTCCCACTCGTCGTGCATGCTCGGGTAACTCAAAGCGAGCGTTGGATCAGGTGTGGCGGGGGCGTCCGGCTTCGCGTTCAGTGATGCGTGATTTTTTTCGCTGAGCTGGGCAATTTCGAGCAACCACGGTTCATTGGCGTGTTCGAGTAAAAAAGCCTCATAGAGTGCACGATTATCATGGAAGTTATGGCAGCCGGCACTGGCGCAACTGTCGAAGGCGAGGTCTTTGTGGCTGGGGCGTTCTTCACCAATGTCTTCATGGCAGTGGAAGCAATAGTCTTCCGGTAGCGTCAGCCCCATTGGGTGGGTGAAAGACTCCTTGTGTTCAGTGTGACAGCTGACGCAGTATCGGGCGTCGATCACTTCAATGAGATCGGCATTTCGAGGATCGGTAAATTTTTTCTTCGGGTGGGAATCGAAGGCATCGGTCAGCTCCTGCTCATGACAATTCAAACAGGCATTTTGCAAAATCTCTTTGCCTCCGAATGGATCGGTATGGCAGCTGCTGCAGGCAAGCTCAATCTGGTGATGCCCGTGTGTCGCCTCACCAATAAGAAGCGTGGACTTGTCTTCACTGAACATCAGCGTGTTTGCAAACCAGGTTGCGCCGATGACACTGGCAATAAGCCAGCTAATCCAAAGCCATGTCTTCATAGGAGTCCGTTAAAAGTAATACACGGTAATAATGTGCGCGGCAACGAGAATGGGCAGCGGCCACGTCACCAGCAAATGCACCCAGTTCACTCGTTGTCGCCAGCGTTTCACTGACCCGGGTTTTAAGCGGTGGCTGAGTGCGAGCACGCCGCCGGCGATTGCGCCGGCAACCAGTGCGGTCAAAAAGTTGTACATCAGTAATCGGTTCAGGTTTTCGCCAGTGTGAAACCCCGTGTGGAAAAACAGCAACAGTATGCAGAGCAGTGCAAGGCCGATGTGTAGCCCTCGCCAGGCAGCGAAGGGGCCTAAAAAGGTGAGGGAGAAACGCTTGCGCAACGACATCAGCAAGCCAAAGAGGGTGAGGCCCAAGACGGAAAAGCCCGTTACCTGTTTCCAGTACTTATTGTTCCAGAAATGTTCAAACGCCGTTTGTGTTTGCACCGAGTCAGCGGGGCGCAAGCCCGGGACATATAACATCAGGGCTGCGGCGAGCACCGTGAGCACACCCGCCAGGAGCATCCAAGTCCAGCCAGCCGTTTTCTCCGGTGCTTCTGTGCTGCCGCACAATTGTGAAATTAAGGGCCGGCAGGAACCACAGACGGTGCCTGCGCCGGATTGTGTGCAGATTTGCCCGGTGGTGTTGACGCCCTCGTTGATCAACGCCACCACCTGCCCCTGGCTGATTTGATTGCACTGGCAAATCAATGCACTAGCGGGCCAGAGCGCGGGGTCTTCGCCCGCGGCGCGGCCCCACACATAGCCTGTTAACAGAAATCGCCACTGTTCCCAGGGCCAGATACGTCGTCGGTGTTGGTAGGCATCTTGTAATCGTCGTGATTCGGGCCAGTCACCAATTGCGAGCGCCCCGCGCAGGCGACCGCGGTGCAGGGTAAGGCGGCGGTACTCTCCGTTCTTTTGATATCTCAGTTCGCGTCGAAAGGCCTCGCGCCCCGCATCCTCGATATCGCCCATGCTGCAGACATCCACGCCGACGACCTTGAGACGACTGAGTTCCAGAGAGCCCTGGTAGCGAGAAGGGCCACCGCAAATAACGTCCGCGGCGATGGCGGCTTGCTCGAAGCCGGGATTGACCAAACCGTAGACAAGGCCTCGGTGTTCGCAGCATTCACCGATGGCAAATATATTGTCTTCGGAACAGCGCATCTGATCATCGACAAGAATGCCGTGTCCGACCTTGATCTTTGCATTGCGAGCCAATTCCAGATTTGCACGAACGCCCGCACAAATCAGGATGGTGTCGGCCGGGATTTCCTGCCCATCGCGCGTGACGACGGCGGTGGCCCGAGCACCATCGCCTAGAATTTCACGCACACCGGTATCGGTGATCACGCGAATACCGAGTGACTCGATTTCTTTTTGCAGTAATGCTGCCGCTTTGGGGTCGAGCTGCCTGTTCATCAAGCGCGGACCCTGCTGTACCACGGTCACGTCGGTGTGATGACGGCAAAGCGCGCGTGCCGCCTCCAGCCCTAATAAGCCCCCGCCGACAATGACGGTCTTCCGAGAGCGCGCCCGTCGAGCGTAGAGATGTTCGGCATCGCGCAAATTGCGGAACGTGAACACCCCTGTCTGCTGCACGCCGGGTATGTTGGGCACATGGGGGCGCGACCCGGTGGCCAGCACGAGGGTGTCGTACACATAGACTTGGCCCTGGCTGTCCTTAATGGTGTGGAATGCCGTATCGATCTCCCGCACGGTGGCGGTTAAGAAACGAAAGCGGGGGTGTTGCTCTGGGGAGGGGAGGGCGCTGAGTATGGATTCGTAGCTGATGTCATCGTTCAACAGTGACGACAGCTGAACACGATTGTAGGGCTGACTGGCCTCATTGCCCAACAGGGTGAGTTCGCAGTCGGGAACCCGCTGCAGCAGTTCACGCGCGAAGCGCAGACCGACCGGGCCACCACCCACGACGACCACGTGGCCGAGGGTACTTGGTTCGGCGTCGACCGCCTGAGCGTAACGGACGCCCGATGTGTTTATATCGCGTGTCATGCGCTGAAAGCCCTTACTCTGAGGGATTTGTGTGTGTGCTCCCTTTTTGTGTGGGAGCTTTACGTCTCGTCTCGGTGCCCTGCTGCAGAGTGTGAACAAAAAATGTTCATCTTTTTATCTGGCAGGCGCATGACTAAGTGCATTGCAAAGGGGTTGCCAAGGTCGTTCTGCGCTGTTTTACGCTTCGGCGAAGGCGGAAAATGGCGATTTTGCACGCCTGTGGTGCGACTTCCGGGGCGAAAGTGGGTTTTGGGTGAGGTCTGCTTGCTTTTTGTGCGCACCATAGTGCTGACCTATGGTGCAGGGTGGCGCTAGAATGGTCCACTGGCACGCTTGATCGCGCCGAGAACTCTTGTGGCGCTTCGTGGTCGAAGTCCTGCGGCGGGTGCTGGTGCTTTGAGCCTGGCTTTTAGTCTTTACTCGTTGCAGGAATCCCTGTACCGTGAGCGCCCATTTCTGTCGTTGCGTCGCGACGAGGCGCAAGCTCCTGCGGATAACAAAAACGACGCCCTCGAATTCGAAGAATCTGGACTGAAACACTGATGCTAAATCGTCTTAATGCCCTCTTATTCACTGTGGTCAGCCTCTTTATCGTCTCGGCCTGTGACAGTGGCAGTACACTCACCGGTAATCGTGAAATTGAACAGGACCTGCGTGTAGAAAGTATCGAGATCAATCTCGGTGACTTCAGCCCTGCGTTCGACCCTAATTCTGTCGGCCCATACGAAATTACGGTAGACACTGATGTCAGTGAGGTGCAGGTCACAGTAGGGGCCTTCTACGACGACGATATCAAAGCTACGGCCTACAGACAGGTCGCACTCTCCACTGACAACCTTATTGGTCGCGAAGAGTCCCAAACCGTCGTACCCAACCAGGCGATGACGTTTTCTTTGGAAAAGGGCTTGAATGTGATCCACGTGCGCACGCAGACCGACGATGGCGGTCAGTATCTGCGCTACCTGGTCCGCATTCACCGTATTAGTGATGAAGCTGAACTGGATGGTTTCGTGTTCGACTCTTTCCGAGGCTCGGGCGGTGATGAAGACGACTATGTGCAGTACGTCGACCCAGAGGAGTTCGATCCGGAAGTGACGGACTACGAGCTGACCGCGCCTTATCGCATGTGTACCGTCGGGATTCGCCCTGTACGTTCGCATCGCTATTCCACTGTGACAGTAAACGGAGAAGAGGTCAGTCTCACCGAATACACCTATATTGATCTCAGCGTCGGGAATACCCCGATTGAAGTCGTTGTGACTTCTGAAGATGGTTCTGAGAGCAAGACGTTCAACCTGACCATGGAGCGTCGCGAAGGTGATCAGGAAGCACTGGATGAAAATTACACGCTGCAGAGCCTGGATTTTGCCGGGGCGGATCTGAGTTCCGGCGCCGACAGTCAGTTCCATTGTCTGATTGCCAACTATCAGGTTCGAGTCAATAACGATCAGCCAACTTTAGACGTATCTGCCGTTGCGACCGTGTCAGAGCGCGTTGTAGAACTGGCTCGAGTGACGGAAGACGACGAAGGTAACACTGTATATGTCGATATTCAGACCATCCCGGCTGATGGTGCTGTGACGCTCGATATCGAAGTGGGAAGCGAAGACAACCAATACGTGATTGCACTCAATCGTGATGATGACGACGAGCTTGAGCCACATTATTACTTTACCGTGACGCGCAGCGAAACCAACTGGGTGCGTGTTGAGACAGCGGAAGCGTTCCAAGCGGCTCTGCAAAGTGCGCAAGCGAACCAGGAAATCGTGCTCGATGCGGCCCTGTATGAAGGTGCAGCGGGTGCAGAGCTCAGCGGGATGGACGGTGTGGTTTTCTATTCGAATGCCTCCGGTACCGAGGAGCAGCCCATCGTGATCCGCAGTTCCGTCGGCTCCGTGTTGCAGCCCGTTGACGAAGGGGAGCATACCGTCCTTCAACTCAGCGGGGATTACTGGGAAGTCACCAATATCGCGTTAGAGGGCGGAGCTCGTGGCATCGTGCTCGATGCGGCAAGCCACAACACCTTTGATACGGTTGTGGTCACCGAGCAGAGCGAGCGCGGTGTGGAACTGCGCAATGGCAGTCATAGCAACGCATTCGCGCGCCTCGTTATTAATAACATCGGCCCGGTCGCGGAAGGCAGTGTCGATTTGGGTGAAGGTCTCGTGGTCGGTAGCCCCGCCAGTACCTGGAGCAGCGCGCCCGAAGCTGGGCCCTACGAAGCCTTGAACAGCAATAACCGCTTTTCGAACATCGTAATTGGGCCGTCCATCTACGCAGAACTCGTAGACATTAAAGAAGGTGCCGAAAATACGCTGTTGGCGAACATGGTGCTGGATAGTCGTGATCTCAACGACAGCGCAGAAGCGCTTGCCGCCATGGTCATTCGCGGCAATGAGACTGAAATTTCCTACACCACGCAACAGAATGAGAGTCCGGGCGTGATGTTGCACGCGATGTATGTCGCCGACGCTGAGACGGATTGGCTGACCGAAGCCTGGGGCGAGAATACCGAGATATTCGACAACCAGTTCGATTTTAACGGCTCCGATGCGGTCAATGCGGTGATGGCCGAGGCCACCGTGGATTCCGTTTTCGTCGATGAAAATACGCGTATCGATGGTGGTGAAGTGGTCTATTCTGGCGCCGCCATTGATGAGAGTTTCACGAGCCCCGTCTATCAGTTGCAGTTGGCTTCAGACAGCAGCTTGTGTCTGGCGAGAGAATCGGTGGACCTGTTGGATGAGAACGACAACCTCCTCGCCAATTTCGAGCTGATGCTGGCCAATGCCTGTGCGGATGTGGCAGAGCAGAAGTGGCGTTTCGTCAATGACGGCGAAGGCGAGGTCTTGATTCGCAGTATCGAAGGAGACGCCGCCAAAGCCGCCCCGCGCAGTGGTGGCAACGTCAATGGCAGTACAGTGGGCTTCTTCGTTGATTCTGATAGCGATATTGATGAGTCCTCGTTCCTGCGTTGGATCGTGAACGCAGTGGGTAACGGAGAGGTCGTACTGACGAACCGTTATAACAGTGCCTACGCAATGACAATGGTGGACCTCGATGATCTCAGTTCCACTGTCAATTACGACACGGAAAAAGAAGGTGCTGCGGTGCTGATCAACCTCCGTGCGGAAAGTCAGCGCTTCAAGCTGGTGCCTTTGGCTGAGTAACGCCATCATCCCAAGAGGGTGCGGTCTGACGCCGCGCCCTCGTGTTTGTATCTCTTCTTCTTTTCTACCTCAGTTTGTAAACCCAATTCTGAACTTTGTTGTCGCAGACGATAATGCTTGAGTCAAGCCGCATACACTGCTGGATCGATTCCGGCAGGGCGTCGGTGTAGCGCCGCGCGACGGCATTGCGGCTCTTCTCGATTTTCAATTGGTTGTACATGCTTCGAAAACGCTCGCTGAAATCGACCTTGTCGACTTTGCTCTGCCAATACACCGAGGCGAACTTGGTGAACGACATCGTGGCGTCTCCCAGTCCCAGCTCCAGCATTTTTTGAATATAGAGTGGATAAATCTGGCTCAAATACCGGTAGTCGGATTCGTCCGCAAAATCCGTATCCGACTTTGACGGTAAACGCAGTTCGTTTTGTGCTGAAAATGCGCTCGCGCGCAGCTGATTGTTTTTCTTATTCGTTTGCAATGCGTAGCTTTTCTGAGCGCAGGCGATTTGCTCACCTTTGAGCTCGCAGTGCTGCAAGGACGGCATCGCGGAAGCGGGTTTGGCCGGTTCCGGGCTGCGCGTTTGCGCGACGGGAGCCTCTGGCAGTGTCACCCCAACTCGGGCGGCCTCGCGCTTGAGCAGCAAGCGCTGAATCTTCTCTGGATTTTTCTTAAAATCTTCAAAATTTGGCAGTGCACCACTGCCACCAGCGGCAACAATCTCGCAATAGCTGTGTTCGAGCTCGCTACGCGCTTGTGCCTCGCAGGTGGACACCTGAGATTGAGCGTGGACGCCATTGGCGAATAACAGAGCGAAGAACAAAGGGCGGGGTGAAAAACGATTTATCATGCGTTGGCGTCTGTGTCGGGCGGGTTTAATCGGCGGTGCAGGGCGTTGCTTGGAGCAGGGATTGTGCTCGCTGGACGTCCTGTGGTTGATTGATGTTGAGGAAGGCTTCTGGCGCGTCAATGCGCAGTGGCGCCGCATTAACGGTGGCGAGGAAGCGGTAGACGGCGCGTTCGCCGGTTTCGAGAAAGCGCTTCAGCAGCGGTTCGAGTGACATCATCCACACCGCGCACAATACATGTTCCCGTTCCGGGTCTGCGGCATAACACACTTGCAGACCGCGTTGGCGTGCGTGGGTGTAGAGTCGTGCGGCAAGATCAAGAGGCACAAAGGGACAGTCTACTGGCGCGCTGAATAGCCACTGAGATGTGGTATGCGCTTCCCGGTAGTGGGACATGGCCGTGAGTAGGCCCTCTAGCGGGCCTCGCGGCGGTTGATGGCGGTCGTTCAGCGTGGTGAGAGGCAGCTCCGCGAAGCGACAGGGGTCCCCGTTGATGCTCAGTACAAGCTGACTCACCTGAGGAAGTACGCGATCAAGCGAGTGCAGAACCAGCGGGCGCTTGCATAGCGTCACAAAGGGTTTATCCTGCTCCCCGAATCGTCGCCCCTCACCGCCGGCGAGTATCACGCCTGCACAGGGACGGGAAGTTTCCTGCTGCTCCATGTCTTTTGAACTCTGTTTGCCAGGCGTTGGATAGAGGAGGGGTACCACGCGACAATGTTGACAATGTCGGGCGAATTCATCCTCAAAGCCTGCGGCTGCGTACGGTTAGAAGATCGAATCACAATTGGAAATAGCGAATGAAACTGGACGATATACGACGAGAATATGTTGCGCAAGGGCTCAACCGCGAGGATCTGTTTGCGGAGCCCTTAAAGCAATTTGAATTGTGGTTACAGCAGGCGGTGGACGCCGGGATCAAGGACCCCACTGCGATGACACTGGCAACGGTGGGTGCAGACGGTGCGCCGAGCCAACGTATCGTGCTGTTGAAGCAGTGCGATGCAAAGGGCTTTGTGTTCTTCACCAATTATGGCAGCCGTAAAGCTCAGGATATCGAACAGAATCCGCAGGTCAGCCTGCACTTTCCTTGGCATATGTTTGAACGCCAAGTCAAAGTGCAGGGGCGCGCAACGCGCATCAGCACCGCAGAAAGCCTGCGTTATTTTCTGTCCCGCCCCCATGAAAGCCAGCTGGCTGCATGGGCTTCCAAGCAAAGTCACTCAATTCGATCGCGCCAGGTGCTGTTGCAGCAATTCGAAGCGATGAAGCAGAAATTCCAGCAGGGGGAAGTGCCGCTGCCCGATTTCTGGGGCGGTTACCGCGTGGAGCCAACGGCGATGGAGTTTTGGCAGGGCCGCGAAAATCGCTTGCACGACCGTTTCGAGTATCGCCTTGGTGAACAGGGTTGGAGCATCGAACGACTCGCACCTTAAAGCATGAAGGAGTGACACGATTATGCTGGCCATCACACAAAGCGCTGCAGGCGACGCGAGTACGCTAGCACTGACCGAGTTGGCTGAACCGGAGCCAGGTCCTGGAGAAGTACTGATCGAGGTGGCCTTTGCCGGGGTGAATCGACCCGATATCCTGCAGCGTCAGGGCCTGTATCCCCCGCCAAAAGACGCCTCGCCCATTCTTGGGCTCGAAGTGTCTGGGGTAGTGTCAGCCGTGGGCGCAGGCGTGTCCTCGCAATGGTTGGGGCAAGCGGTTGCGGCGCTGTGTAATGGCGGGGGGTACGCGCAGAAGGCAGTGGTGCCCGAAGGGCAGCTCTTGCCGATACACGGTGATGCGCTATCACTCGAGGCGGCGGCCGCATTGCCGGAGGGCCTGTTTACGGTTTGGCACAATGTGATTGAGCGAGGGCAGCTGGAGGCTGAGCACTGTGTGCTTATTCATGGTGGCAGTGGTGGTATTGGTCACTTGGCGATTCAGGTCGCACGCTGGCGGGGTGCCACTATCGTCGCCACGGCGAGCAGTGCCGATAAAGCGGAATTTTGCCAATCACTCGGCGCCCATCGTGTGCTTCGTTACGACGAACTCGACTTCGTCGAGGCATTTCGCACGGATCCGAGCCTCCGCGCTCCGGATGTGATATTGGACATGGTGGGGGGGGCTTACATCGCGAAGCACATTCAGATTGCCAATGCGGACGCGCGTATCGTGCAGATCGCGTTTCAGCAAGGCAGCCGGGTTGAAGTGGATTTGATGCGCCTGATGCTAAAACGCCTGACGTTGACAGGCTCGACGCTTCGGGCCAGAAGCCTTGAGGTAAAAGCCGCGATGCGTGACGCCATTGTGGAGCAACTTTGGTCAACCTGTCTCGAAGGCGCCAGGGCGGCGCTGCCCATTGTGCCTGTGGTAGACCGGGTTTTCCCGCTGGCGGAGGCCGGGGGAGCGCATGCGGCTTTAGAGTCCGGTGAAGTGCGTGGAAAGATCCTGCTTTCGTGCCAGTAATCCGCATTTTGTGGAATTTCGTGACAATTTCGCGATATTTATGAGTAAATCTGAGCAATTCTGCTTTTGTTATTTCATATTGGTTTTAGCTACCGTTCAGAAATAGTCTATAAATAAAACAAGTTTACAGATTGTTACTCGCAACGCGTTGGGTAGTGAACTTCTCCAAAGTATCCTTTGTTGTTATTCCATGTGCTGAAAGTTGGGGCCCGCTTCGTTTGAAGTGGGCCTTTTTTTTGTGTCTGTCAGATGGGCAGTGCAGTGGTGTATTTCACTTGTTTTAGCGCGAACACGGAATTCACGGAAGCCACGTTGGGCAGGTGGACGAGGGTGGACTTCAGCAGCTTTTCGTACTGCTCGACATTGCTGACGACGATGCGCAGCAGGTAGTCCTTGTCGCCGGTCACCGAATAACACTCGACCACTTCGGGAATGTTCAGAACGGAATTTTCGAAATGGTTCAAGGACTCTTCATCGTGTTTTTTGATCGTCAGATACGCGTGTACGGACACATTCAGATCCAATTTTCGTGCGCTGAGCAGGGTGCATTTTTTTTCAATGTAGCCTTCCTCTTCGAGGCGCTTGACCCGGCGCCAGCAGGGGGTGTGGCTGAGGCCGATTTTGTCTCCGAGCTCGTTCATCGAATACTCGGCGTTGTCCTGTAATATCCTGAGTATTTTTTATCGTATTCATCCAGTTGTGTGCTCACAGTGACTCCAGCATCTGATCCGTGGGTGGCGCTACGGAACGGTTAACGCTCCTGACACGAGAGGCTATACTAGGCCGCTCGCCGCATCGGCTCAATGCCCAATTGTTGGAATACCCCTATGTTTGAATCACTGTCTCTGTTGCCCCCCGACCCACTGCTGGGGCTGATCCAACGCTATCAACAAGATACCAACCCCCAAAAAATGGACCTGGGCGTGGGCGTCTATCGAGATGAAAAAGGACAGACGCCCGTGCTCGCGTCCGTCAAAGAAGCGGAACAGTGGTTGTTGGCCAATGAACCCAGCAAGGCCTATGTGGGGCCCTTAGGCAACGTAGTGTTTCTCGATGCACTCGGGCAGATACTGTTCGGCGATGCGGTGCCTGACGCAAGCCGCCTGGCATCGATACAGACACCTGGAGGCTGTGGCGCGCTGCGAGTGATTGCGGAGTTATTAGTCAAATCGCGACGCGACTGTCGAATCTGGGTGAGTGATCCAACCTGGGCCAATCATGTCCCCCTCCTGGGTGGGGCAGGCGGGCAACACGGCTCGGTGAGCATCATCAGCTACCCCTATTATGATTTCGGTGAGAGCCGGCTCAATTTTGACGCGATGCTCGCGGCGCTCCAGCAAGCTCAAGCGGGGGATGTGGTGTTGCTGCACGCCTGTTGTCACAACCCGGCAGGCGCGGATCTGGACAAGGACCAATGGCTGCAGGTGATCGAACTCTGTGCAGAAAAAGCACTGGTACCCCTGATCGATGCGGCCTATCAAGGCTTTGGGGATGGCCTGGATGCGGATGCCTATGGCGTGCAGTTGGCGGTGTCTCGTTTGCCCGAGGTGCTTGTTGCGGTGTCGTGCTCTAAGAACTTTGGACTGTATCGCGAGCGCGTGGGCGCAATCTATGTTCTGGCAGAAAAACCGGCTCAGGCGGAAATTATCTCTTCCCACCTGAAAAGCATCACACGCGGCATCTATTCCATGCCGCCTTCACACGGCGCGTCTGTGGTGGCGACCATACTCAAATCCGAGGCGCTGGACCTGAGCTGGCGCGAAGAGCTGGATCATATGCGCGGGCGCATACAGGGCGTGCGCAGTCACCTCGCTGGCGCACTGAGGACGGCCACAGCAAGTGCGCGTTTCGACTTTATTGAGCGCGAAAAAGGCATGTTCTCGTTCCTGGGGCTGACACCTGAGCAGGTCGCCTTGCTCGCCGAGAAACACAGTATCTACATGGCGGATTCCAGCCGTATCAATCTGGCGGGAATCAATGACGAGAACCTGAGCTATCTGGTGGCCTCACTGCAGGGCATTTTAGACTAGGGCCGAAAGCGCTGCAGGCAGCGCCTCGCCTGCTCTGCACGCATATCACCGTGGCTTGCCTTAGTCCCCCCTGATCCGCTGCTATACTCCATAGAGCGTGCGCATTTCGATGCGCGCGTAAGTGTACTGTGGAACAGATTATCGAGATGGCGGATTCAACAAAAATACACGTAGCCGATCTTCGCGTGGGGATGTACGTCTCTGCTCTGGACAAAGACTGGTTAGACACGCCATTCATCATGCAGGGCTTCCTCATTGAAGACCCAGAAGACATCGACATCGTGGCGGAATACTGCGAACACGTTTGGGTGGATCACGCGGAATCCCGGAAGTTAGGCAGTGCCTCGTCGAATATCGGCACGGCCAGTTGTCGCCCGGCCCGCTACGTGAATGAAGTCAGCATCCAAGAGGAACATCAGAAAGCGTATAAAACCTTTCGTCACGCACGCAGCCTGACCTGCTCCATGCTCGACCAGATCCGTTTAGGAGGGGCGATTAATAGTGAGGTGGCGAGAGAGACCGTTAATGACGTGGTGCAGTCTATACTGCGTCACCCCGATGCGATGTTATGGCTATCAAAGATACGTGATGAGAACAGTTACACCTCGGACCACTGCCTGAATGTGTGCGTATTGGCCGTGGCATTTGGCCGCCATCTGGGGATGAGTGAGCCGGATCTGCAGCATCTCGGTTTGTGTGGCTTGTTGCACGACGTTGGAAAAATGCGCGTGCCCGCGGAAATTCTCGACAAACCCGCTGCGCTGACACCGAAAGAAATGTCGTTGATGAAGGCCCATACGGTCCACGGTCGCAATCTGCTGCTTTCGACCAATAATATTTATACGGGCGCGGTCGACGTGGCCTACAGCCATCATGAAAAAATGGATGGCACCGGCTACCCGAGAAAATTGAAAGCCGATGGCATTTCGCGCTTTACGCGCATCATCAGTATCGTCGACGCCTATGATGCGATGACCGCACATCGCTGTTACTCCAGGGCGAAGACCAGTACCGAAGCCTTAAAGATTATCTACTCCGAGCGAGACAAACACTTTGACGGTGAACTCGCGCTCGAATTCATTAAGACCATCGGGCTCTACCCCCCTGGAAGTCTCGTCGAGCTGTATTCCGGCGAAGTGGGTTTTGTTATTGAGGCCAATGCACAACGGCGTCATCTCCCTAAAGTGATACTGGCCCTGGATGCGCACAAGCGTCCCAGAGAAAAAGAGAAAGTGGTGGATTTGTCGCAGATTGAACATGGCGATCTGCCACGCAAATTTTTGATTAAACAAGTATGGCCTGATGGAAGCTTCGGCCTCGCCGTCGCGGACTTCCAGAAAAAAGGGCTGCAGTTGCGTTATTGATCATGAGCAAACAAACACACGGTAGCCGTGTCAGTCGCCCCGTTAGAGAAACGGATATCAAGCGAGAGATTAAAATCCCGGTGCAGGATTTGCGCGAAGGGATGTTTGTGTGCGGGCTGGATCGCGACTGGCTAGAAACGCCTTTTGCGCTGCAGGGATTTTACGTGCGCACTCGTGAAGACATCGAGCAGGTGCGCAAATACTGTCGCTATGTGTATGTGATTGGCACTGGGCGTTTACAGATCACCGAAACCGTGAATTTTGAATCGGGTGAGCTCATTGGTCGCAAGCCCGAACACTACCCGATCTCCGGTAAAGCCGAGCAGGAATGGCCTTCGGTGAAAGCCATTTCGAGCAAAGCCCGTGTTTTTGTACGCGGCATGTTGGATGACGTGCGTCTCGGCCAGTCTGTCGATTCGCCCGCGGCGAGAGTGCTGGTCGAAGAAAGTGTGGATTCGGTAATTCGTCACCCGGACGCCATGGCCTTTGCGACGAAATTGCGCGGTCAGGACGAGTACACGGCCGAGCACTGCATGAACGTGTGCATGCTCGCGATCATTTTCGGACGCAAGCTGGGGCTGCGCAAGCAACAGCTTGTGAACTTGGGCCTATGCGGCTTGTTGCATGACGCGGGCAAGGCACGAATCCCGACGGAAATCCTCAATAAGCCCGGGCGTCTTACCGACGAAGAGTTTGCGCTGATGAAGCGGCATTCGGAATACGGGCGGGATTTGCTCTCCGAAAAAAAAGACATGTATCACGAGGCCATCGAGGTGGCCTACGCCCATCACGAACGACCGAATGGAACAGGTTACCCCCGAGGTCTGCAGGACGAACACATTTCTTTGTTTACGCGCATCATTGCGATTGTCGACTGTTATGACGCGATCACGAACGACCGTGTCTACGCCAAAGGGCGGCCGGTGTCGGAAGCATTGCGTATTCTCTACGAGCAAAGAGGCGAGCAGTTTGACGATAAACTGGTGCTTGCCTTCATTCAGACGATCGGGATTTATCATCCCGGAATGTTGGTGGAGCTAGTGAACGGCATGGTGGCCGTTGTTGTGGATTCAGCGCACGGTCCACGTCACTTGCCACGCATCTTGTTGTTACTCAATCGGGATAAGCAGCCAGTCCGAGAACGGTTTCTGGATTTGAATACCTTTATTCAAAATGACCTCGGTCGCAATTTTTTGATTAAGCGCACGCTACCTGATGGCTGCTACGGTTTGCAATTGGCCGAGCTGGTTGAGCGCAAATTATTCAGTGTGGCAGCACGCGCGGCGAAACTCACTCGGCCTGGTAGCGAATCGAATTAATAAACCAGAGCGCGGCTCCCTGTGGGGTCTCGACGTGAACTTCGTCGTCTACGGCGCGGCCAATCAACGCTTTTGCCATCGGTGAATCAAGTGAGATATAACCGAGCGAGGGGGCGATTTCGTCTGCGCCGACGATGCGATAAGTGACGCAGTCACCCGACTCGTTTTCCAACTCTACCCAGGCACCGAAGAACACTTTCCCTTCCTGCTTCGGGGAGTACTCCACCACTTTCATCGATTCAATGCGCTTACTGAGATAACGCACGCGACGGTCGATTTCACGCAGACGTTTTTTCCCGTAGATGTAGTCGCCATTTTCTGAGCGGTCGCCATTCAAGGCCGCCTGATGCACGGCCTCTGTCACTTGGGGCCGTTCAATCTTCCAGAGCTGTTGCACTTCGGCCCGCAATTTTTCCATGCCCTCCGGTGTGATATAGGGTGAGGAGGGCGGTGCTTTGGGTCTCCATCGCGGCATGATCAGTCCAGATTTTCGATGTGTATGGGTGCGTCGCCAGAGGCGTGGGGCAGGTCGAAAATGCGCTGATAAAAATAGGCTTCCGCTTCGAGCATGTGTTGGACGGTTTCCGGTTTGCGGAAGCCGTGGCCTTCGCCAATGTAATTTACCAAGGCGACAGGCAAGCCCCTTTCGCGAAGCGCCTTTGCCATCGTCTCGGCTTGATTGGGTGGGACCACCTTGTCGTCCAGGCCTTGGAACAGCAGCAGGGCGCAGCGCATGGCGTCAGCGGCATACAGCGGCGAGCGCTCCGAGTAGAGCGATTTATGGCTGTGATAGGGGGCGATCAGTTGATCGAGGTAGTGTGCTTCAAATTTGTGGGTGTCCTGCGCCAGCAGATGCAGGTCACCGATGCCGTACAGGCTCACACCTACTTTAAATTGTTGTGTGAACGCCAATGCCGCGAGCACGGTGTAACCGCCCGCGCTGCTGCCTTTGATGATACAGCGCTGAGGGTCAGCGAGGCCCTGTTCTCCGAGGTACTGCACAACCGCACAGCAGTCCTCGACGTCGTATTGTCCCCAATGACGATACAGTGCGTGGCGGAAGCGTCGGCCATAACCGGTACTGCCGCGATAATTCACGTCGACCACGGCGAAGCCGCGGCTCGTCCAATACTGAATTTTATAATTCAATGTCGCTTGTGTCTGACCGGTGGGGCCGCCATGACACAAGACAATGACCGGAGGGGCGCCATTACCTTCAACTTCTGGGTGATAGGGTGCGTAAAAAAATGCGTGAGCAAAGGCGCGGTCGCCGGTCGGAAACTGAAGGCTGCGAGGGCAGCTGATAAAGCGTGTGTCGATAGGGTCGGGGCGGCTAACAGGTTGAAGCTGCAGGCGGCCCTCACGTATTTCACCGCGCTGTACGGTCGGAAAACTGCTGGCATCCGCGCTGATAAAGCCGAGTGAGCCGCTTTCCGCGCTTACCGATTCAATACTGCCAAAACGGGTATCAAACCGAGTGGTCTCGCCAGACTCAATATCAATTAACGCACAGTAAAAAAAGCCGTTTTCAGTGAAGCTTGCAAACAGTGTGTGCTCGTCGTACAGCGCGTAGTTCTGCATGCGGAAAACCCAAAGGGGTGTCGCGAACTCAGCCTGGAAGGCGACGATGACTTGCGCATCGGGTTCGTTGTTCTGGCTAAGCTCGTCGGCCGTAACGCGATAGAGGTTCCACCAATCACTTCTATCGCTGACGAAAAACAATTCGCCGTTAGGATGCCAAAGCGGTTGGACAATACTTTCTTCGCCGGCTTTTTTTATCTTCCTTGTGCGAACGATTGCGCCGATGTCATCGAGCTCGGCAATGCACAAATCGGTATCGTCCCAAGGCATTTGGGGGTGTTGCCATTCTATCCAGCACAGCGATGAGCCATCGTGATTCAGCCTTGGGTAAGCGTAAAAATCGCTGCCCTCGCGCAAGGTTTCGATGCGACCGTCCAGCGAGATGGCGACCAGCAGGTTCTCGACGCCGTTGTCACTGTGACGTTCCGCCACCGCAATCAAACGTGCTCGGGCAGGGTCGGCGATCAGGTCCGCATACCGAAACTCGGAGGCTTGCGTGACCGGTTCGGGAGCATCCTGACCCTCCAGCGGAGCGCTGTAGATTTCCTGATCATCGCCGTTGACAAAAAACACGCGATTGTTGAGAAAGTCGTAACAGCCACCACCATATTCATGGACTTTCGAGCGCAGAGAAAAAGGCTGTGGCACAATGCGTTCGACAGCGCCATCCGCCGAGGCTCTGAACAGCGTGACACGCCCGGACTCGTCGGCCAGACTTTCAAGCCAATACAACGCGTTGTTGTGCAGGCTGCTTTCTGCGCGTCGTGGCGCACCGTAGGCAACCTGTTCGGCACCAATAGGGGAGGGCCAGGTCCCCCAAGGTAAAATTTGGGAATCTGACGTCATCATATTTCGTGAATACCAGTATCCAATCTCACATCAATCCGGCTATGTTACAGAAACTGGACGAGTTTGTTCAGGGGGCCTCGCGCGTGCTTGTCGCGTTCAGCGGGGGGCTGGATTCAACTGTGTTATTGCACCTGCTGCGGCACAGTACGTGGGGCCATCGCGTCAGTGCGGTTCACGTCAATCATGGTCTGCAAGGGCAGGCCGATGCGTGGGAGGCACACTGCCGGGCGCTGTGTGGCGAGTGGGGCATTCCTTTTACCTCTTTTTCATTGAGCCTGCCGACGGACGAGGGAAATATCGAGGCGCGAGCGCGTGACGCGCGTTATCGCGTGATTGCCGACATGATGGCTCCGGGCGATGTGGTGGTGACGGGCCACCATGCCAGTGATCAGGCGGAAACACTGCTCTATCGCCTGACGCGTGGTGCCGGGCTTGCAGGCATGGCCGGCATGCACGAATGTCGTGAGTTCGCGTCCGGGTGGCTGTATCGCCCACTGCTGACGCAGTCGCGCGCGCAGTTATTGGCCTATGCTCAAGCGCATTCATTAACTTGGGTGGACGACCCGAGCAACGACGTGTTGCACTTCGATCGCAATTATCTGCGTGCTGAAGTGCTCGCACCTCTACGGCAACGATGGCCTCATTTTGATCAGGCCGCACAGCGCAGCGCCGCGCAGCTCGCGGAAGCGTCGGCCCTGCTGCAGCGTTATGTGGCTGCAGATGTTCAACGCTGCGCGCCGAGCGTTGAGCGCTTGGGCTTCAGCCTTGATTTGACGGTTTTGCGCGAATTCGACGAGTCGCGCCGAGCGGCGGTTTTGCGCGCTTGGTTGATGACGTTTTTGACGCGCCCACCGAGCTTCCAAAGTCGAGCAGCCCTGGAAGCGCTGTGTCTTGCCCGTGAAGACGCAGCGCCTGAATTGATTATCGGCGAAGGTCGGTGTTGCCGTTTCAGAGATCGTGTGTATTTTCTCCCTCAATGGCCATTGCCGAAGCCGACGACGCGCGTCTGGCACCGGCGTGAAACGATCGTACTCGGTGACGGGGCGGTGTTAATCCCTCCGTTAGAAGATGGCGCACCCTGGCCGGGTGGGCCCCTGGAAATTCGCTTCCGAGCAGGGGGGGAACGGGTCCAGCCGCGCGAGCGCACGCACAGTCAGACTTTAAAAAAAGTGTTGCATGAATACGCACTCGAGCCGTGGTTACGCGATCGTGTCCCGCTGGTGTATCGTGGCGACGCCCTGTTGGCGGTGGCCGGTGTTTTTGTCACGAGTGAAAACGGAGCAGAGGCCTTGCAGGGCTGCCAGTGGTTGTACAATACTGCCGCGCCCGGTGACCCCCTGGTTGTATCCGAATAGGGCTCGGACGGTCGAACAAACAACAATAACGGAGTGCTCGCTTGCATAAGAAATCCTCAATCTTGCTGCTGTTTTTTCTGTTTTACCTCGTGGCTTTCGCCGCGGTGCTGCTTTGGTTTCGTATGGCTGAGCAGCAGTTCTACGAGCGCTATGAGCTCATCCCGCCTGAGCCTCGGCCCGTCGGCACCGTTCCGGCCTTCAATGAGATTGAATCGATTCCCGAACGCAAGCAGGCCTTTCTTGACTACTTTGAAGTGATCGCGGCGAATGAAAATGCCCGGTTGAAGTATCAACGGCGACAATTGTTAGGCATTGCTTCGCGCTACGCGTCGCAAGGCCAGCTCGACGAGCTTGACAGCGCGTTGCTGCGTGAGCTCAGCACGCAGTTTGCGTTGGAAGCGGAGGCGCTTGAGACGATTGATGCGCAGTTGAACGAATTGCGCTTGAGGGTCAACATCGTGCCGGTGGCCCTGGTGCAAGTTCAGGCCGCGATCGAGTCGGGTTGGGGCACTTCACGCTTTGCGGCTGAAGCGAACAACTACTTTGGCCAGTGGTGCTTCTCGCCGGGCTGCGGCATCGTGCCGGACCGCAGGCCAGCCGGCAGTAGCCATGAAGTGCAGCGGTTTGACAGTCCTGTCGACTCACTGCGCGGCTATCTGCACAACCTGAATACCTTCCACGCCTACGACCGCTTCCGGCGTCTGCGTGCGGAACTGGATCGCAACGACGAAATCAGTGCTCGACGACTGGCCGCTGGCCTGCTTGCCTACTCTGAGCGAGGGCAGGCGTATGTTGATCAGGTCCGACAAATGATCCGCAGCAACCACCTCGAATAGCGTTATCGGATTGAGATAAGGGGCGCTTTCTGGTAGTCTGGCGCCCCGTCCTGGGCAGTGCACCGATCTCAGAATTCCACGCCCGACACCGTAACCCAGACTCCATCAAGCCAGGCCTTTGGCCAGGCTGACCTTCTTAGGGCAATACATGACACGATTTATCTTTGTTACCGGCGGGGTTGTCTCGTCGTTAGGAAAAGGTATTGCTTCGGCATCCCTGGCTGCCGTGCTTGAAGCACGCGGCCTCAAAGTGACCATCCTCAAGCTCGACCCCTACATTAACGTAGACCCCGGTACCATGAGCCCCTTCCAACACGGAGAGGTGTTTGTGACGCACGACGGGGCCGAAACGGACCTAGACCTTGGCCACTACGAGCGCTTTATCCGCTCAAAAATGACCCGCTTGAACAACTTCACTACGGGACGAATTTACGAAACCGTACTGAAGAAAGAGCGGCGCGGCGACTACCTCGGTGGCACCGTGCAGGTCATCCCGCATATTACCGACGAAATCAAGCGTCGCATCCTCGCTGGTGGCGATGGCTATGATGTCGCGTTGGTTGAAATTGGCGGTACCGTGGGTGACATCGAATCCCAACCTTTCCTCGAGGCGGTGCGTCAGCTTAAGGTCGAACTCGGTGCAGAGCGCGCCGCGCTGATGCATTTGACGCTGGTGCCGTACATCGCGACGGCGGGCGAAATGAAAACCAAGCCCACTCAGCACTCGGTGAAAGAGCTGCGCTCCATCGGGATTCAACCTGAAATTCTGCTCTGCCGGTCCGAAAAGGTGATCGACGACGACAGTCGGCGCAAAATCGCGCTGTTCACCAACGTGGAAGAGCGTGCTGTGGTGCCATTGCCCGACGCCGACTCGATTTACAGCATCCCGCGCCTGCTGCAAAGTTACAAGCTGGATCAGATTGTGCTTGAACGTTTTCGTATCACTGCGCCCGAGGCGGATCTCGGCGAGTGGGACCAAGTGCTGGAAAACGAGCGCAATGTTGAGCACGAGGTCACCATCGCGATGGTCGGCAAGTACATGGAGCTGCTCGACGCCTACAAATCCTTGAATGAGGCACTGAGCCACGGCGGGCTGCATTCACGCACTAAAGTGAACATGCGCTACATCAATGCCGAGCGACTTGAAGAAGAGGGCATAGGCTTACTCGACGGTGTCGACGGCATTCTGGTGCCGGGTGGCTTCGGCGAACGCGGCCTCGAAGGCAAGTTGATGGCGGTGCGCCATGCACGCGAAAACAAGATTCCTTACCTCGGTATTTGCCTGGGTATGCAATCGGTCATTATCGAGTTTGCACGCAATGTGCTCGGGCTCGACGGTGCCAACAGCACCGAGTTCAATCGTAAAACGCCTCACCCAGTCATCGGTTTGATTACCGAGTGGGTGAATAAAGAAGGCGACCTGGAAAAGCGCGACGAGAGCGCCGACCTCGGCGGCACCATGCGTTTGGGGGCTCAGCAGAGTCATCTGGAAGCGGGTTCCAAAGCGGCGGAGATCTACGGCAAGCCGGAGGTCTACGAGCGTCACCGTCACCGCTACGAGGTCAACAACAACTATCTGGATGATCTGCGTCAGGGCGGCTTGAAAATCAGCGGCTGGTCTGCGGATTATTCGCTCGTGGAAATGGTCGAAATCGAGGATCACCCGTGGTTCATCGCGTGTCAGTTCCATCCGGAATTTACCTCGACACCACGCGACGGGCACCCGCTGTTCACCAGCTACATTGAGGCAGCCTGTCAATATAAAGCCACAAAGGCGTGATATAAAAACGATTTAAGGAAAGCAGCATTGAAAAATCGTATCGTTAAAGTACAAAACCTCGAGGTCGCAAACGACAAGCCCTTCGTCTTGTTTGGCGGCATGAACGTCCTCGAATCCCGTGACCTCGCCCTTCGGGTTGCGGAGGCCTATGTCGACATCACGACGCGACTGGGCATCCCCTATGTGTTTAAGGCCTCGTTCGACAAGGCCAATCGCAGTTCGGTGCACAGCTATCGCGGTCCCGGTCTGGAAGAAGGCCTCAAAATTTTTGAAGCCCTAAAAGCGGAATTCGGCATGCCCATCATCACCGATGTGCATGCACCTGAGCAGGCGCAACCTGTTGCGGATGTGGTCGATATTATTCAGTTGCCCGCCTTCTTGGCTCGGCAAACGGATCTGGTCGCGGCCATGGCCAAAACCGGCGCGGTGATCAATATCAAAAAGCCCCAGTTTTTAAGCCCGGGGCAAATGAAAAACATCGTCGATAAATTTAAAGAGTGTGGCAATGAGCAACTGATTCTTTGTGAGCGCGGCAGCTGCATGGGTTACGATAATCTCGTCGTCGACATGCTCGGTTTCCGCACGATGAAAGAATGCAGCGGCGGCCTGCCGGTGATTTTCGACGTGACGCACGCCCTGCAGCAGCGCGACCCGCTGTCTGAGGCCTCTGGCGGGCGTCGCCACCAGACTGCTGAATTGGCTCGCGCCGGTATGGCTGTGGGTCTGGCGGGTTTATTCCTAGAAGCGCATCCCAAGCCCGATGAGGCGAAATGCGACGGTCCGAGTGCCTTGCCGCTCGACAAGCTGGAGGGCTTTTTACACTCATTGAAAGCACTGGATGACTTGATTAAAAGTCAGCCCGAGCTGGATATTCAATAGACATTCCTAGCAATCATTTAAGGTATAGAGAGATAGACCTATGACTACAATTGCAGACGTTATCGGTTTTGAGGTGATGGATTCACGCGGTAACCCCACCGTGATGGCAGAAGTCGTGCTTGAGTCCGGAGTAGTGGGTACAGCCTGTGCACCTTCCGGTGCGTCCACAGGCTCACGTGAAGCACTCGAACTTCGCGACGGTGACAAGAGCCGTTACTTGGGCAAGGGCGTATTGAAAGCCGTTGCCAACATCAATGACACCATCAAGCCTTTGCTGGTGGGTAAAGACGCCGCCGAACAATATGCGCTTGATAAACTGATGATCGACGCCGACGGCACCGAAAACAAAGCCAACCTGGGCGCGAACGCGATTCTTGCAGTTTCTCTCGCTGCAGCCAAAGCGGCCGCCGCGGACAAGAAAATCCCTCTGTACGAGCACATCGCCAACGTCAATGGCACGCCGGGCCGTTATACCATGCCTGTGCCGATGATGAACATCGTCAACGGTGGTGAGCACGCCGACAACAATGTCGACATTCAAGAGTTTATGGTTCAGCCTGTTTCTGCACCGAACTTCACCGAAGCGCTGCGCATGGGTGCCGAAGTTTTCCACGCGCTGAAAAAAGTGCTGTCTGGTCGCGGTCTGAACACGGCGGTGGGTGACGAGGGCGGCTTCGCTCCTGACCTGCCTTCTAACGAAGGTGCACTGCAAGCCATCTCCGAAGCCGTGGCGAATGCGGGCTACGAGCTGGGCAAAGACATCACGTTGGCACTGGACTGTGCGGCTTCTGAATTCTACAAAGACGGCGTGTACGATCTCTCTGGCGAAGGCAAGAAATTCTCTGCGCCTGAGTTTGCGGACTACCTGGCAGGCCTGGTCGCCAAGTACCCCATCCTGTCTATCGAAGACGGCATGGACGAGAGTGACTGGGACGGTTGGGCCGACCTCACTGCGAAAATCGGTGACAAGACTCAGCTCGTCGGCGACGACCTGTTCGTGACCAATACCAAGATCCTGAAAGAAGGCATCGAGAAAGGCATTGGTAACTCCATCCTGATCAAGTTCAACCAGATTGGCTCACTGAGCGAAACCCTGGAAGCGATCAAAATGGCGCAGGACGCAGGCTACACGGCGGTCATTTCTCACCGTTCCGGTGAAACAGAAGACACCACCATCGCTGACCTGGCTGTCGCCACGGCGGCTGGTCAGATCAAGACGGGTTCACTGTCTCGTTCAGACCGTATCGCCAAGTACAACCGCCTGCTTCGCATCGAAGCCGAGCTGGGCGAAAAAGCCCCTTACCGTGGCCGTGCTGAGTTCAAAAACTAAGCACTGACCCGTGTTCCTTCACCGCGCGCCCAAGGCGTGCGGTGAAGGGCCTTCATCTCGTTTTCCCCCTCGGTTATTGGAAGTCGACTTCGGCCACTGATCTCTGTGACAGCCTCCTCAAGCCTCGCTTCTCAATATCCCTGCCATCGTCAATCACGTACAATGGCGCCATGAAAGCCCTGCTGCTTATTCTTGTTTTGATCTTTCTGGCTTTGCAGTACCGTCTCTGGGTTGGAGAGGGCAGTATTGCGCATGTGGCGCGGCTGAAATCAGAAATTTCGCGTCAGCAAGAAGAAAACCAGCGATTAAAACAGCAAAACGAACATCTCAATGCTCAGGTAGAAGCGCTGCGCGAAGGCTACGATGCCATCGAAGCAAAAGCGCGAGAGGAATTGGGATTGATAGGCAAGGATGAAACCTTTTTTCTCATCCTCGAAAACACTAAGGATGAGAGCGATACACCATGAACCTGTACCATCTAGATTTCGCGTTTGCTCAGGGCGAGCCGGAGCAAAGCGCGCGTTTTCGTGTAAGCCAAGCCGATTTTGTGGTGGATGAGCGTCTGGAGCCCGAGCTTTCCGGCAGCGGTGAGCACCTCTGGCTTCGTATCACAAAGCGTGGGGAAAATACGGATTGGGTTGCCGGTAAGTTGGCTCGTCATTTCGGCGTGCGCAAGGGCGACATCGGCTATGCAGGGAAGAAAGATCGGCACGCGATCACCACACAATGGTTCAGCGTGTATTTGCCCGGTCGCGAGCATGAACCGGATTGGCAGAAATTCATAGAAGAAAGCGAATTGGACGCGACGCTTGAGCGTTGGGGAACGGGCAATCGGAAGCTGAGAATGGGCGATCACAGCGCCAATGCCTTTTGTATTCGCCTGCGTGATGTTCAGCAAGATGAGGCATTGTTAAAGCGGCTCGAGGGTGTCGCGCGAGAAGGCGTACCCAATTATTTTGGCAAACAGCGATTTGGGCGCGACGGCGGCAACCTCGAAAAAGTGCAGCGCTGGATGGTCGACCCTCGTGCATTCCGGGATCGCAGCTTGCGCGGTATGATCATCTCTTCTGCGCGGAGTTATTTATTTAATCGGGTGCTCAGCGCACGGGTTGAAGCGGGCAACTGGACTGAAGGCCTGTCCGGCGAGCCAGCGCCAGAATTCGGCAGCACGGGACCGTTATGGGGACGGGGGCGCTCGCTCGCGACGGATGCGTTGTTGGCCTTGGAGTCTGCCGTGCTGGAGCCCTATGCGTCCTGTTGTGCGGCGTTAGAAAACGTCGGCCTGCAGCAGGAGCGGCGTGCCTTGAATTTGCAGCCTCGGAATTTCTCATGGGCCTTCGATGGTGAGGATATGGAGTTGCAATTCGAACTCGATCCAGGGCAATTCGCCACCTCGGTGCTGCGTGAGATCGTCCTGCTTGAAGAACAACAACACGAGCTGAGTGGAGCCAAGCACAATCGTGGATAATTTACTATTTCAGGGCGTCGGCATGACGTCCAAACGGACTCGCGACCGCCTCGTGTCGCGCTTGAGCGAGAATGGCGTAAGCGATGAAGCCGTGCTTGATGTCGTCGCGAATACCCCCAGACACCTATTTGTCGACGAAGCGCTGGCACACCGCGCCTATGAAGACACGGCCTTGCCCATCGGGCATGGCCAGACGATTTCACAGCCGTATATTGTGGCTCGCATGACAGAACTCCTGCTTGCGGCAGCCGGGGAGTTGGACGAAGTGCTCGAGATCGGCACCGGGTGTGGCTATCAAACTGCGGTGCTGTCTCAGCTGGTACCGCATGTCAAAAGCGTGGAACGCATTAAGCCCTTGCAAGACAAAGCCAAAGAGCGTCTGCGCAAGCTCGGTGTAAAGAATGTGGAGTTCCGCCATGCCGATGGTGGCCTGGGCTGGCCGGAAGAGGGGCATAAGTTCAGTGGCATCCTCTCGGCCGCAGCCCCGCGCTCCTTACCTAAATCACTTTGCGATCAATTGGCGCCCAACGGCGTGCTCGTCATTCCCATCGGAGGGGAAACGCAAACGCTGACCGTGGTAATCCGCGAGGGCGATAGCGAGAACTTCAAGAAATTGACCTACGATACAGTTAAATTTGTGCCACTTCTCTCAGGACTGTCCTGAGCTATTTGTCGGATATCGGGAACGCTAAGCATGGAACAACGCACACTTCGAGATTACTTCTTTATTTTGCTACGTGGCATGGCGATGGGCGCAGCCGACATCGTACCGGGGGTGTCTGGCGGCACCATTGCTTTGATTACCGGCGTGTATGAAGAGCTGTTACGCAGCCTGAAGCAACTGACGCCTGCGGCGCTACTGGTGTTGTTTAAGCAAGGCGTGCCGGCGTTTTGGCGCCATATTAATGGTAATTTTCTGTTGGCGCTGTTTGGCGGTGTTCTATTGAGTTTAAAAACGCTCGCGGCTGGGGTGTCCTGGTGCCTGGAGCACGAGCCGCTTCTGGTTTGGGGCGGTTTTTCAGGTTTGATTGCCGCTTCGCTATACGTGTTGGCGCGTGATCAGGCGCGATGGGGAGCAGCGCAATTGCTGCTTTTCGTGCTCGGAGCCGCGCTTGTGGTTGCGATTGCGCTGGCGAAGCCGGCTCAGGCTCCGGCAGAGTGGTGGATGTTGTTCCTCGGTGGCTTTATCGCCATTTGTGCGATGATTCTTCCCGGTATTTCCGGGAGCTTCCTGCTCTTATTGATGGGTCTGTACCCGGTCTTTCTTGCCGCGATTGATCAGTTGGATTTGCTTGCGCTCGCGAGCTTCGGTGTGGGCTGTATCGCCGGCCTGCTGGTCTTTTCGCGTTTTCTTTCCTGGCTCTTGGCACGTTGGTATACCAACACGTTAGCGGTCATGCTCGGTTTTCTCGCGGGCTCACTCTACGTGACGTGGCCGTGGAAAATTGTGACAGAAACGATGATAGACCGGCACGGGGAGGTGGTATCGCTGATGCAGCAAAACACGCTGCCAGGGACCTTTGCCCAGTTGTCGGGTGAATCCGCACAGCTAGGGGCGGTGATTTTTTGCGCTTTCGTAGGTGCGCTTCTAGTACTTAGTATTGATTTTCTATCTAAAAGAATGGACGCTGAATCGGAAGGCTCATACCAAAATCTGAAGAAAAAGTCGGATTTTTCGTCCAACTGACACCTGTGGCATCTAATTCAGCATTTTTGGCTAGACTTATTGGTAATTTTGATTGAGATTTATATAACTAAATGCTTTATCCCTCGAAACGCACCATCATCAAAAAGTGCTAGTACTTTGGGGCAGTAAATCACGGGTTTACGCGAATGCAGCGCAATTTGTTTAATATATTGATCATTTTGTTGGGTGTAACCAGTTGCAGCTCGCCGAAAACTCTCGCGCCAGTAAAAGACCATACACAGCCACCTAGTACTAAAGTTGCAGTGCATGTGGTGGCGCCAGGAGAAACACTGTACAGCATCGCCTGGCGCTACAATCAAGACTACAAACAGCTCGCTAAGGCCAATAATATCGGGCGTTCCTACACAATCTACCCCGGTCAACGTATCTATCTCGACGGTCGGAAACTGGCCGCTCCGACTGCCCGCACTGCGGTGGCGCCGAATTCTTCCAAAAAGACACCTGTCGTCAAAACTAATACGCAAGTAGCAAGCTCTTCGCGCTCTGATCGTTTAAAAAAAGAGTCGCCGGTAGTAAAAAAAGAGAATACGAAACAGTCTCACTCCACTGCAGTGGATTGGGCGTGGCCTGCCGAGGGCAAAATTTTAAAGGGCTTTCAGGCGCAAAATGCGCTCAGCAAGGGTATTGATATTGGGGGGAAATTGGGAGAGCCTGTCTCTGCAGCTGCTTCGGGGACCGTTGTTTATGCGGGTGAAGGGCTGCGGGGCTATGGCAAGCTGATCATCATTAAGCACAGTGACAAGTACCTCAGCGCTTACGCGCACAACAAGCGATTGCTTGTGAAAGAGGGCGACACAGTGAAGAAAGGTGAAAAGATTGCCACCATGGGACAAAGCGGGACGGACTCGGTCAAGCTTCATTTCGAGATTCGTTATGACGGAAAGCCGGTTGACCCATTAGCTCATCTACCATCGAAGTCTTAGGAACAAAAGTGCTAAAGCTTTTGTCACGCGGCCGACATACTTAAGTATTAGTCTGCCGTGCTCACAGGTCGACGACGATGGAACAAAAGAGATGGGACACATAAAGATCTCTTGGTTCACTAAAAAACGAGGCCTAAGAAAGGGCCGACACGACAAAACCAAGTAAGAGGTATCCGGTCATGGCAGTGCAAGAACTTGACTCGATTTTCGCAGAAGAAGACACCAACGTAATCAGCAATGGCGCCGCTTTGGATTCCGAAGCGAGTGAATCTCCTTCCAGGCCAACGAAAAAAACCTCAAGTCGAAATCGGCGAAGCGCACTCACTGACGTGGATATCGATGACACTCATGATCGCAGCCTCGACGCCACCCAACTCTATCTGAACGAAATCGGCTTTTCGCCTCTGCTCAGCGCAGAGGAGGAAGTGTACTTTGCTCGCAAAGCGCTGAAAGGCTGCGAAGCGAGCCGCAAGCGTATGATTGAAAGTAATCTGCGCCTTGTCGTAAAAATTTCTCGCCGCTACGTGAATCGTGGCTTGGCGCTGCTCGACCTGATTGAAGAAGGCAACCTAGGCCTGATCCGTGCCGTAGAAAAATTTGATCCAGAGCGTGGTTTCCGTTTCTCTACCTACGCGACCTGGTGGATCCGTCAGACCATCGAGCGCGCGATCATGAATCAGACGCGCACAATTCGTCTGCCGATTCATGTTGTTAAAGAACTGAATGTCTACCTCCGAGCGGGCCGTGAACTGGCGCAAAAGCTCGATCACGAACCGACGCCGGAAGAGATTGCTAATCTGCTCGATAAGCCTGTGGCCGAAGTGGAAAAAATGCTGGCGCTGAACGAGCGTGTGAGCTCAATGGATACCCCCATCGGGCCCTCATCGGATAAGACGCTTGTCGACACCGTGCCCGATCAACAGGTCAGTGATCCGTCTTCTATCCTTCAGGAAAACGACCTGACCAACAGCCTCGACGGTTGGCTCGACGAGCTGAGCGAAAAGCAGCGCGAAGTCATTGCGCGTCGCTTTGGACTGCGTGGTTATGAAACCAGTACCTTGGAAGAAGTGGGCCGCGAAATCGGTCTGACGCGTGAGCGAGTTCGTCAAATTCAGGTTGAAGCGCTGCGTCGTCTGCGCGACATCCTTGAAGCGCAAGGTCTGGATGCGTCAGCGCTGTTTGGTGCTCAGTAAGGCTAAGGTTAAGGTCTCCGAAAGGCAGACGAAAAAAAACCGCCCTTGGGCGGTTTTTTTATGCGCGAACGTTAGGTATTAACGTTCGAGGTATTGCAGCTTACCTTCAACACCGTCCCATTCTTCGTGGTCAGCGGGGGCGTCTTTCTTCTCGGTAATGTTGGGCCAGATTTCAGCCAGTTCCGCATTGAGCTCTACGAAAGCTTCTTGGTCTTCGGGCAGCTCGTCTTCCGAGAAAATCGCATCTACCGGGCACTCAGGCTCACACAGGGCGCAATCAATACATTCGTCTGGATGGATGACGAGAAAGTTCGGACCCTCATAAAAACAGTCCACAGGGCAAACTTCCACACAGTCAGTGTGCTTGCACTTGATACAGTTTTCACCCACTACGAAAGTCATGTTACTACCTCTAGCCAGATTCTGAGGCGCGCATTCTAGCAGGATCTGCGGGCGACGAAAACCAGCGTCTTATTGGAGTTTTTCCTTGAGTTCATATAGAAGGGCCAGGGCCTGGCGTGGGCTCAACGAATCGGGATCGCTGTCCTCGAGTATTTGAACGACCTCGTGTGGCTCGTTTTGCGCAAACAGATCGGCTTGAAATGCCGCTGTCTGACTGTGTGAAGGGCTGGGAGCCGTGCTTTGCCCGCTTTCCAATACGCGCAACTGTTGCTGTGCGGCACTGAGAATGCTGCGGGGGATGCCGGCCAGTTTTGCGACCTGCAGGCCGAAGCTCTTACTGGCTGGTCCGGCTTTGATGTGGTGCAAAAAGACGATGTCATCGCCGTGTTCCGTTGCGTCCAGGTGCACATTGGCGACACCATCCAGTGCGTCGGCGAGCTGGGTCAGCTCGAAGTAATGCGTCGCAAAGAGGGTGAAGGCCTGCACCTTGCGCGCGAGGTGCTCGACGCAGGCCCAGGCGAGAGAGAGCCCGTCATAGGTGCTGGTACCGCGGCCGATCTCATCCATCAGGACAAGGCTCTGGGCGGTCGCATTGTTCAGAATGTTGGCGGTTTCGGTCATCTCCACCATGAAGGTCGAGCGCCCTCCAGCAAGGTCGTCCGAGGAGCCAATGCGCGTGAATATCCGATCGCAGAGGCTGATATGGGCCTGGCTCGCCGGGACAAAGCTGCCCACTTGCGCAAGCAATACAATGACGGCGGCTTGACGCATGTAGGTGGATTTACCGCCCATGTTCGGGCCGGTGATCATCAGCATCTTGCGTTCGCTGTCGAGCTCCAGGTCATTGGGGACGAAGGGCCCGTCCAGCACGTGCTCGACGACGGGGTGCCGACCCTCGAGTATCTGAATGCGACCGTCTTCAGTAAGCTGGGGTTTGCAGAAGTTCAAAGACAATGCCCGTTCCGCGAGCGTGCTGAGCACGTCTAGCGTTGCGGCAGCAGAGGCCGACATTTGCAGTGCCCCTAAGTCGGTATTCAGGCGTTCGATGAGCGCTTCGTAGAGGGCTTTTTCTCGTGCAAGCGCCCGACTTTTTGCTGAGAGCGCCTTGTCTTCAAATGTTTTAAGTTCAGGCGTAATAAAGCGCTCGGCGTTTTTCAGGGTCTGACGCCGGATATATTCAGCAGGGGCCTGCGCAGCTTGGGCCTTACTGATTTCAATATAGTAGCCATGTACTCGGTTATAGCCGACTTTTAAGGTGCTCAACCCGCTGCGTTCGCGCTCCTGTTGTTCCAGCTTTACGAGAAAGTCACCCGCGTTTTGGCTGATACCGCGCAACTCGTCCAATTCGGCGTCATAGCCCTCCGCGATTACACCACCGTCGCGCAGCACGACCGGAGGGTTATCGACGATAGCCGATTGCAGCAGGCTTACCAGTGCCGGGAACTCGCTGAGTTCCTCCGAAAGGTTACGTAGACGGCGATCGTTGGTCTCCGCGAGCACTTGCTGCAGCTCCGGGTACAGCGCAAGGGAGTCGCCCAGGCGAGACAAGTCGCGGGGGCGGGCGGATTTCAGTGCCACCCGGCCAAGTATGCGCTCAAGATCACCCACATGTTTGAGAATCTCGCGCAGTCGATCGCTGAGAGTATGGTTTTGGAGGGCGGCGACGGCATCCTGGCGCAGCTTCAATTCGTCCAAACGCCGTAATGGTGTGTTGAGCCAGCGTCGTAGAAGGCGGGCACCCATTGCGGTACTGCAAGTATTCAGAACATCGAAGAGCGTGTTGTCATCGCTGCCATGGAGATTGATGTCGATTTCGAGGTTCTTGCGCGTGGCGGCATCGAGCTGCACGCTGTCTCCAGGTTGCTCAACGCGGAGTTGGTTTACATGGTGTAAGGTCGTACGCTGCGTTTCTTCTGCGTAATTCAAAAGGCAGCCCGCGGCGCGAATCGCCACCATGTCATCTTTGCAGCCGAAGCCTTGAAGGTCCTTAGTGTTGAAGTGCGCGGTCAGGCGTCTCAACGCGGAGTCAGGGTCGAAATCCCACTCTGGGCGCAATCGTAAACCTGGCAGGTGTTCGTAGGCATGCTGATAGGGTAGGGATTCGGACAGCAGGAGTTCAGCGGGTGCCAGGCGGGCGATGTGATCGCGCAGTTGCTCGGCGCTGTCTACATCGAAGACACTAAAGCGGCCACTGGCCATATCCAGCGTGGCGACACCGAAGCACTCTTCGCCATGGCGACCGTGCATGCAGGCGGCGACCAATAGGTTGTCGCGCCCCGCATCGAGTAAGGCTTCATCACTGATCGTACCCGGTGTCACCACCCGTACCACCGCGCGCTCGACCGGCCCCTTGCTTTCTGCGGGGTCACCAATCTGCTCGCAAATCGCCACCGATACCCCTTGCTTCACCAGCTTTGCGAGATAGCCTTCGGCGGCATGATAAGGCACGCCTGCCATGGGTATCGGCTCGCCACCACTCTTGCCACGAGCCGTTAAGGTCACATCCAGCAACTTGGCCGCTTTTCGCGCGTCGTCGTAAAACAGCTCGTAGAAATCCCCCATGCGGTAAAACACCAGCTCATTGGGGTGGTCGGCTTTGATGGCCAGGTATTGACGCATCATTGGGGTGTGCGTTGTTTCGTTTTTAACTTGTTGATTCATAAGTAAAAAAATTCAGCTCACACCAATAATTGAGGGCGTATATTACTCGATTTGTGGGTGCTGACCAAGGGCGGCGCGAGACTGGCTTTCAATGGATGCAGGTGAAAATATCCCAGGGTGAAGGGCGTCGCCCCAGCCCATCAGAGGGGGATTATTGGCACTGGGAAACGTACAGTTCGGGCCGGCTTTCCAGGAGTTTTTCGTGCTCAGGCGAAAGGAAAAGAAGGGTGCGCTGGCACAGTTGGGATTTCTCTATGGCGTCGCCATGAAATGTATTAAAAATCTTAACCAAACTGCCGTCGTCGATCATTCGTTGTAGTCCCAGTTCAATCCTTCGTGCGAGTTCGGGCTGAGACGGAGCAACGTAAACGTAGGTGGATATAGGCACGAAAAGGGCAATGTCTGGGGCGATGGTAAGTGCTTCTGCGAGGTCTGGACGCTGGTCTAGCTCCGCGTGGACTTCATGGGCCCCCCTAAGTAAATAGTCAAAACGCTTTTGTTCCAGCATATCGAACAAGCCGTCATAGCTCTGTCCGCTTACCATATTGAAATCGTATTTTTGAAGGTAAGCCTTGGTCGACCAGTCGCTTTGGATGCCCATACTGAGTGACTGGAGTTGTTCAATATTTTTAATGTTTTTAAAGGTGGCCAGGTTGTCTTTATGGATCAGCAGTAGTCGATAGTTCCCTGCGCCGAGGCGGACAGGGATGGGGATTTGGATGGCGGAGGCCTGCCATTTGTCACTTTCGACTGCGAAAAAAACGTTGAGTGATTCGCCGGATTGAATCGCATCATGAGCACGCAGATTGTTCATTTTGGAACCGCTGCGCTGAATTTCAAAGTCGCCGTATTCTTCCTTTGTCAACTCCAGGGCTTTAGTGATCACCGCACTTTTGTACTGGTTTCGCACATCCAAGTTTGATTGCGGTGCCGGAAGCTGAATCACATCTTTGGCATGCGCAACGAGCACTAAACCCAGAGCAAGGAGGCCGCTTGCAAGCTTGGCAGTGAACACCCTTATTCGAGCTAGCAGGTGGCAAAAATGCCGGGTTTTGTTGGCCTTCGATTGTTTGTGGGGCTGTATTAGCCTCTCAAGTCGTTTCGCGAGTGGAGTCATGGATTTGCCTGGCTGTCTTTACGTCAATCTGACATTCTTTCGGAGTTCCGATGGCGTCTTCCCATAAAATTTCTTGAAGCACTTGTTGAAGTACTGAACGCGAGTGAAGCCGCAGTAGGCGCTAATCTTCGCGATCGAATCGGTGGTTGTCAGCAATGCGTTGTGTGCCTGTCTGAGTCGCGTGTTGTTTAACGCTACATGCATTGAGAAGCCGAGCTCTTGAAGAAACAGGTTGTCTAGGTGGCGCCGAGATACGCCACAGTTTTCCGCAGCCTTGGCCACAGTATAGTTGGTTTGCGCGTAGTTGTGGTTGATTTGGCTAAGCGCCGCACTGACCAGCTTGTTGTTCACGGCCAGGCAGTCCGTGCTGCGCCTCGCGGTGATTCCGCTGGGTTGTACAAGTTTTGGCTTGGGCAGCGTGGTACGCCGTGCTCCAGTAGTCATCACCTCATGCAGTAGAGTTGCCCCCTCATAGCCCAGCGCCTCAACATCGTGATTGACACTGGATATCGGAATTTTTAACGAATTGGTGAAGAGTTCGTTGTTGTCGACACCAAGTATCGCGACTTGTTCTGGCACACCGAGGTTCTCCTGTTGGCATACCCCTAGTAGCAAGGCAGCATCGTTGTCCCTATTGCAGAATACTGCGAGGGGTAAGGCAGCGCCTCGCAACAAGTGTTGGATGTGCTTGTGGAGCTTTTGGTTCTTCGCGATCTCCTTGGGTAAGATCCAGTCATTAAACTGAGTGGCGTGTGCTTCAATTCCCTGATAGAAGCCGTTTTTTCGCGAGTGTGATACAGCATCGTCTGTTGTTGAAAAAAAAGCGAAATGTCGAAATCCTTTTGCAATAAAATGTTCTGCGGCGAGCCCACCAATGGCCTGGTGGTCGGCTGAAACACGCGGCACCTGAACATCCATACGCATAATGGAAAGATCCACTTGGTGGGTGTTGCGTGAAAGCACAAAATCAACGGTGTTTTGGTCTTCTTTTGTCATCAGTGTGATGATCCCGTCTCCTTGCCAGTACTCAGGCAGCGTGCCGCTGAGTGCGTGATCGCAGTTCAAGTGCCAATTGTGTTCGGAAGCGAATCGCATGATTCCCCGGTGCGTACGATGGTCATAGCGGGAAAGTGCTAAGAGCACATCGTAGTGCTTGGTCTGTTTTCTGGAGGAGCTGCTCATAAGTGTGGAGTGCCTTTCATCCGGCTCGAAGCGGTATGTGTGGGAGTTCCATATATTGTAATGTTTGGTAGTAATATTGCAATTGACTGCAGGCGGTGAAGCGCTTCTAATGCTTCGTAGAATTCGACAGTAAGAGGTGCAGAATGGAAGTTAGATATACGGTAGGTAAAAAAGAATATAGCAGAATGACTACCGAAGAGCTCAGAGACACATTTCTTATCAATACACTCTTTGAGCCCAATTCTGTGCGTCTCGTATACTGTGAAGTAGAGCGCAGCATTGTAGGGTCAGCGGTGCCGACAGAGGGCAGCTTGGTGCTTGAAACAGGGAAGGAGCTCGCTTCAGACTATTTTTGCGAACGGCGTGAATTAGGCATTTTAAATGTCGGTCAAAACGGTGTGGTCGTGGTCGACGGTGAAAACTTTGAAATGGATCGCCTCGATTGTCTATACGTCGGCAGGGGCGCCAAGGCCATTTCTTTTACCAGTGTCAACCCCAGTGAACCGGCTAAATTTTATTTGGTGAGCTATCCTGCGCACACTTCATACCCTACCACGAAGGCCTCCCGAGCCAATGCGAACCCAGTGAAGCTAGGTTCACAGGAAACGGCAAACAAGCGCACAATTTATCAGTATATTCATGAAGGTGGAATTCAAAGCTGTCAATTGGTAATGGGCTACACTGCGCTTGAAGAGGGAAGTGTGTGGAATACCATGCCCGCGCATACCCATGAACGACGCACAGAGGTCTACATGTATTTTGATGTGGTGGAAGGGGATGCTGTATTCCACATGATGGGGCCCAGCGACGAGACCCGCCACATTACCGTGCAGAATGAGAACGCCGTATTTTCACCAATGTGGTCTATCCATTCAGGCTGTGGAACGCGCTCGTATAGCTTCTGTTGGGCTATGGGAGGAGAAAACCAAGTGTTTAACGATATGGATGGTATTCCCATCTGCGAGCTGAAGTAAGCCTCAAAAAAGCGCGGCTTACATGGATCGACTTTTAATACGCTGGTATGTTGTCGGCGTGCGGTCGAAGGTTGCGTTTGGCTCGTAAAGAAAGTTCTTTTTGGGAAGTGCGAGCGACTTCGAAGGAATGATCCGTTATGGTGAATCCGGTTAACAAGAGCAATAACAATGAAAATTCGTAGAGAGACTCAAGGGGCTTTTGGAGAGCGAATGGCCTCATCGCTGAGAATAGGCGTAGTATTCCTGCTCGCCGTTTTCGCTTTTTTTCAGGCTTCCTGTAGCTCAGAGCAGGAGCACACTGTACTCAAAATGGGTCATGCATTACCGACCGACCATCCTGTGCACGAGGCCATTGTATTTTTTGCCAATCGAGTTGCCGAATTGAGTTCAGGAAAGATCCAAGTGGATATCTATCCTGGTGCGCAACTAGGCTCTGAGCGCGAAATGATGGAATTATTGCAGATCGGCAGCTTGGCGATGACCAAAGTTTCATCCAGCCCCATGGAAAGCTTTGTGCCGGAAATGAAAGTGTTCAGTATGCCTTACGTATTTCGCGACAGTGAACATTACTGGACAGTGCTGAATAGCGAGATTGGGCGCGATTTATTAACCGCCGGCGAATCGGTCCGCTTGCGCGGATTGGCATACTACGATGCGGGCGCGCGCAGTTTCTACAGTGTGAAAAAACCCATCCAAACACCTTCGGACTTAGCTGGACTCAAAATTCGTGTACAGAAAAGCCAAACCTCGATCCGTATGGTGAACACTTTGGGAGGGGCGGGCACGCCTGTTTCCTTTGGGGAGTTGTATACCGCGTTGGACCAAGGAGTGGTTGACGGCGCAGAAAACAACCCACCAAGTTTCGAGAAGTCGCGACACTACGAGGTCGCGAAATATTACAGCCTGAACGAACACACCTATGTTCCGGATATCGTTTTGATCAGTACCTATGTATGGGATCGTCTTTCTGATCAGGAGCAGGTGTGGTTGCAGCAGGCTATGGATGAAAGTGTCGAGTACCAGAGAGTGTTGTGGACAGAAGCGACAGAGCAGGCGTTACAGCGTGTGCGGGAAGCAGGGGTAAACGTCATCTATCCAGACAAAACGCTTTTCTCCGAGAAAGTGGAGCCCATGTATGAATCGGTCAAAGGCCAACCGGCTTATGACCTGATAAAAAAGATCAAAAAGATGGGAGCACCAAGATGATTGCATTGAATACGGCGCTGGAAAAAATATTGCAATTCGTGTGTGCCTGGCTGATGGGCCTAATGGTCGTAGACGTTACCTGGCAGGTGTTGTCGAGATTTGTGATGTCTCATCCCAGTTCCTTCTCAGAAGAATTGGCAAGATTTTTACTTCTTTGGATTGGCTTCTTGGGTGGTGCATACGCATTTCGGAAATTTGCGCACCTTGGCCTGGACATATTGACTGCGAACCTAAAAGGTTACGTGAAAAAGCTGGCCGAAGGCTTTTCTGACGTGGTTTCACTGCTCTTCGCGGCAATTCTTATGGTGTTTGGCGGTGCAAAGATCATGTGGTTGACCCTGGAGCTAGAGCAGTATTCAGCAGCACTTCAGGTTCCTATGGGGTATGTCTATAGCGTGATCCCTCTAAGCGGAGTTCTTATTTGCCTGTTTTCACTCGAGCGTCTGATATATGGTCGAGTCGACACAGACAGTTCAGCGTCCGTCAACGAATAAGAGGTATTAAAGATGGACTTATCAGTTATTGTACTTATTTCTATTTTTGTTGTTCTGTTATTTCTAAAT
Organism: Cellvibrionaceae bacterium AOL6; assembly: GCA_003265435.1. Classification (GTDB taxonomy): domain Bacteria; phylum Pseudomonadota; class Gammaproteobacteria; order Pseudomonadales; family Cellvibrionaceae; genus Agaribacterium. The sequence goes on along the minus strand of NOXC01000007.1, from coordinate 116,146 downwards.
GTCCCGATAGCGATCGCCATTGGCGTTGCGAGCTTTAGCGCGTTATTGGTGACAGTGGATTTTGTCCCCGCCGCTATGACGGTAGCGCAGCGAATGGCCGGTGGTATTAATAGTTTCGCGTTGTTAGCGATCCCGTTTTTTATTCTATCGGGAATGTTAATGGGCCAGGGGGGGATCGCGCATAGATTAATTGAGTTTGCGAAAGTGATCGTTGGCTTTCTACCGGGTGGCTTGGCATTCGTAAATATTATCAGTTGCACCCTTTTTGGGGCGATATCTGGGTCTGCTGTTGCGGCTACCTCTGCGATTGGTGGGTTCATGATACCTACTATGAATAAAGAGGGTTATGACAAGAGCTTTAATGCCGCGGTAACGGTTTCATCTTCAACAACCGGGTTGCTCATACCTCCGAGCAATATTTTGATCGTTTACTCTCTCGCAAGTGGGGGCGTCTCTATTGCAGCATTGTTTGTTGCAGGATATCTGCCAGGGATTCTAGTCGCGTTGAGCTTGATGTTCGTGTGTGCGATTTACGCAAAGATCAACGGCTATCCCGTTGGACGAATCCCAACGGCTTCCGAGTTCTTCAAAAAGACCTTCGATGCTATTCCCAGTTTAATGTTAATCGTACTCGTTATTGGCGGGATTATTGGGGGGATATTCACTGCGACGGAAGCGAGTGTTGTCGCTGTCCTGTATTCATTGATCCTCTCTGTGTTTGTTTACAGAGAGGTGAAAGTAAGATCGCTTCCAAAAATCTTGGTGAAATCCGTTGAAACTACGGCCATTGTTATGTTGCTAATCGGCACTTCTACGGCAATGTCGTGGATGCTGAGCTATGAAAATATCCCTCAAAATATAACAGAGACCCTCATGGGGCTCAGCGACAACCCCTTGGTGATACTCCTCACGATAAATCTGATTTTGCTGGCGGTGGGCGTATTTATGGACATGACACCGGCGGTGCTTATTTTTACGCCTATCTTCTTGCCCATCGCCGTTGCTCTGGGTATGTCGCCTCTACACTTTGGTATTATGATGGTTCTTAATCTGTGTATTGGCCTATGTACGCCTCCAGTCGGGTCGGTGTTATTTGTGGGTTGTGGTATTGCAAAAACCTCAATCGCCAAGCTGATAAAACCCTTGATGCCGATGTATTTGGCGATGATAGTGGCGCTGTTGCTGGTGACCTATGTGCCAGAGATTAGTGAGTTCCTCCCCATATATTTCGAGCTCTATCAGAAATAACGAAAACCGCAATTCGTCAATGGGCAGTTTGGATATTGACGGGTAGGGCGTTATTGAATTGGAGCGCTGCTAGCAGGTCTCGACGGCCTGCTTAGTTGGTGTCGACTTCCGTATCATGTAAATTTATTAATTCCACCTCGGGAGAAAGTAGAATGCAGTATTTTTCCAGTTTGATGGGTGATCAGAAGGTGCTTCCACTCATACAAGTGAACTCGGCAGAGGACGGCGTGGCAGTCGCTAAAGCAATGTATGAGGCAGGTTTGCATTGTGTGGAGGTGCTGCTGCGTACGCCGGAATCGTTCAATGCGTTGAGGGAGATTAAGGTGGCTTTTCCTGCTTTGAAGGTCGGCGCGGGGACTGTCGTCAATGTGCCTATGTTTGATAAGTCGGTTGAGTTTGGTGCCGATTTTATCGTGACACCGGCGCTCACACCTAGGCTGGTGAAGTGTTTGGTCGATAGCGATCTACCTTGCTTGCCTGGTGTGTCAACTACGGCGGATATAGCACTCGCTCATGAGGCTGGCTTTACTGAAATGAAGCTGTTTCCCGCGGAACTAAGTGGCGGAGTAAGCTTCCTTAAGGCCGTTTCGAGCGTATTCCAGAAGGTGCAGTTTTGTCCAACGGGTGGCGTCAAGCCTGAGAATAAGCAGGCTTACTTTGATCTTGCCAATGTTTTTGCGGTCGGTGGCTCTTGGGTCGCTAGGCCGGAGTGGGTCGAGCAAAAAAATTGGGAAATGATTCGTAAGACCTGCGTCACCGCTAATATTTTTTCATAGTTCTGGTTGCGTTCTTGAGCACGGAAATTGGTGAGAAGGTCGATTTATTCGGCCAGGTTCTCTAATTGGTCCAAGTCAAGCCAAAGCGCCTCTCGCTCAATAGGGACCTCGTCCGAAATGTTGGGGTTTGGAATACTAAATAGTGTTCGTTCGCTCAATTTGGATCTTTCGAGCGCTTCTCTGATTTTTGGGTCGGCGTAAAAATGCTTGTCAAAGGTGCCGTCCGCTATCGCATTCTCCAGGCCATCTAAAATATCACTTGCAAGCTCTAGGTTTTCTTTAGATACATAAAAATAGTAGGGCATGGTGTACTTTAGGACGAGGTTTTTTTCCACGGTGAGTGGTAGCTCCGGTGCTTTCTCCATGTCTGTCCATGGTTCGTGTACACCTCGCGGGAAGGCATCGAATCGAGCACCGTCAACCATGTGAAGAAGTCCTACCGGTTTGGTTGCTGTGATCACGGTAAAGCCTGCATTCTTTAATATTTTTGTATCGCTCCAAAAGCGACCTTGCCCCATGGTAATCCGTTTTAAATCATCAAGTGTTGCTACATTATCGAAGCGAGCTTGATCTCCCTGTCTAATAATAAAAATTCTATGTCCCATAAGCCCTTTGTAAGCAGGAATATGTATAGGTTTTAGAATTTTATCTTTGTCGATTGATGCTCCAGTCCACATGACGCTGAGTTCGCCCTCGCTTACCAGTGTCATCGCTCGCGCGCCACTCACCTTTTCTGAGTGCTCTATAAACTCATAATTGGTCGGCGAGTAGCTTAACGCAATTTTTAGCAGTTCGATCATGTACCTGTCGGTATGTACTGTGATTTTTGGGTGCTTTATTGTCGCTCCGTAAGCAACTGGGTTTAGCGCAAGCACCCATAAGAACATGAGCACAGGAAGGCGTAGGGTGGGCGTGGGCTTCATTGGCCATATACCTCGTCTTTCTTATGATTATTCAGGTAAAAAAAAGCACCTGCGGGCGTTGCCCGCAAGTGCAATGTGCTTTCCAGCAGAGGGGTAAATTAAAACTTATATCCGAGTGACAAAACCCAAGTGCGCCCTTCGAAGTCAGATCGACGCATTTGCGTTTCGATGTCCTGATACTCTTCATAGGTGTTTTCCGTCAGGTTGTAACCCTTCAGGCGCAATGTCAGGTCATCGGTCACGTGATAGTAGATCGATGTATCCAAGCGACTAGGTGCTTTCACGGTGCTTATACCTTCCCCGTAAAGCGTGTTCGTTGCGAGGATGTCATAGTCAGAGCGCCAGTTATAAGAGAATCGTACACCCCAATCGCTTGTTTCATAGTAGGCAATCAGGTTGTAGGAATTATCGGAGATTCCGTAGATTTCTACTGGATCTTCATCAGCAGCGACATCAGAATCCTGGTCTGATTTAGTATAGTTGAACACACCGCCGAATCCATCGAATGGAGCAGGGAGGAAGTCAAACTTTTGCTGCAAGGAGAGCTCTAGGCCACGTACGTTGATCGTTGCGTCACTGTTAACATACGCAGTGATGTCGACATTGGCGCCCGGGTTCAGCTCGCTCGTGCCGCCTGAAGTACACGTGTTTGCAGCGCTGTCGTAAGTCAAATCTCCGAAGTCATAACCATCAATCGGCTCGCAGATATTCTCGCGAACGAAGTAGTTATCAATATTTTTATCGTAGTAGGCCAGTGAGATCATGCCACTCTTGCCGTTATACCATTCAAGAGAGACGTCAAATGACTGGGCTTCGAACGGTTTCAAGAGCGTGCCTGGTAATGTCGCGGTTACGCTATCGCCACTCTCTTCGAATTCAACGCGCGATTCAGGGCTCGCTGCTCGCATGTTGGGGCGTACGAATGTTTCGTTATACGCTGTTCGAAGAATCAAATCTTCCATCAGGTTAAAGTTTAAATTGATGGAAGGTAAGAGGTTATCGTATCCACTCGAAATGTTAGCGTCTTCAAGTCTAGCGACTACGGTACTGCCTTCTTTTTCGTAGGTCGGTGCCACCGTATTAATGTCGGTATCAACGTAGCGAAGACCAGCATTACCCCACATTACGCCGTATTCAAAGTCCGCCATCAGGAAGAGTGAAGTAATATCCAGCTCCGAAGTGAAGTCGTAGCCTTTACCAAGCTCGTTTGCACGGATCACGTATCCGCTTGGCGTCAGTGCGGCCGTTTCATAACCTCTTGGCTCCAAGGTGGACAGGTCGTCGCGTATAGTGTCCTTCAGGGCTGAATTGACGCTGTCGAAATCAAAGGAATACCAACCATCGGTGACGTCCGCAGCGCCAGGGATATTGCCGCCAAAAAAGTCGCCATTTGCATTCGCTGGAATTTTCCCTGCTTCTGTGAATATGCCGGTTGGATCCAGATCTGTCGAACCAATACGAACGCGGCTTGAATCCATTTCTTCTACTGATTTGCGAAAACCAAATGCGACGGCCGTGATCCCGGAGCTGGTATCGAAAACGCGCTCAAAGTTGACCTCACCGGAGTTAAGGGTGTTTTCGACCTCATCGTAGGTTCCGGTAGTGAGCAAAACGTTTCCGCTTGGATCGGTTGGCACGGCACCCGAGTTGGTTAATTGGGTCTCACGCGAGGCTGCATTCCAAACCCATTCGTCGAAATTAATAGCGTTGTCGAAGTCTGTAACATTCATGAGCCAGTTTTCAACGTTTCCACTACCGGTGTAGAAATCAGCATCCGCTTCTGAGCTGCTTTCGGCGCGCGGAGAAAGAAGGATTTCATCCCACGTGTTCTTTGCATCGGAGAGGGTTAAAGTGCCGTCGATCGTCCAAACATCATTCGTCCATTCGGCGTCGAAGATGAATGCTTGGGAGTCTTGGTAGAAGTCGTACTGGCGATTGTCGTAGAAGTATCGGGTGTCTTCCAGGTGTACACCGGGCACCATGTAAACGGGCGCTCCGTCTGAATTTTCCACACCAAGGTCTACAGGAGCATGGGTTGGAGTAACGCCGATATTGGTGTACTCGCGTGAGCGTAATTCGATCTGCTCGTAGCGGTTGTCGTCCATATTTCGGTCGGTCATGATGTAGCTTGCACCAAGCTTGAGTTCATCCGTAACTTGGTACTCAATATTGGCGGATGCGGACAAACGGCTTCCACCATTGATTTCGCTGCCTTGGCGAACTTCTCCAGGATAAGTGACTGAAGCATTGTCCGGGATATTGTTTGCTGCTTTCCAGTCAGCCAATGTGGCGTAGTCGGTATCGCCTTGGCTGTAGTTCCCATCAGAGAGGTCGCTGTAACGCACTGCGCGGACGGAATCCGTACGCCAGTGCTGTTCGCTATAACCAATGGCGCCTGTGATAGCCAGTACATCGTCGATGATGTGATAAGTGCCGCTAGCCGCGAATTCGGGGTCAGTCTCGCCAGCGAGCTCTTCATTTCGGAAGCCTAAACTGACATTACCGCCATTGTCTTTATCAAGGGCAGAAGGGAGAAGGAGGTCAATCGTACCGGCAATTCCGCCTTCCTGCATACTGGCTTCTTGAGTCTTGAGGACATTGATGCCGTTAAAAATGGAAGGGTCATAGGCGCCGAAAGGGCTAGGCGCGCCGAAGAGGTCGCTCTGACTTCCGCGTGTCGGAGCGGCGATGCCCTGACCATTTGCAGTGGTTTTGATAAAGCCAGAGGGCAGGCCGCGTAGGTTGACGCTTGATTCACGTCGCTCGCCTTCGCGATTGAGCTGCACGCCAGGAACTGCCTGCAATGCCTCGCCCATATTCAGCGCTGGTAGGTCGCCGATGTCTGCTGCAGAGATGCCGTCTGAAACGACCTCTGCATTTTTCTTGAGATCGATGGCATTGTTTAGATTTCGCTCAAAGGTGCCAATAACAATCAGCTCTTCTTCCATGCCTTCCTGGCCGTAAGCGGCTGTGGCAGAAAGAGCAATCAAACTGCTGAGCATTGTTTTCTTGAAAGGTGATGTCATACAAGCTTTGTGTGGCTTATACATGTGCACTTCTCCCGTTATGCTTATTATATATAGACGTAATTTATGAAAATCACAGTGGCATGCGCATATTTGCATCAGTTTTCTGTCATGTCAACAGCTAGTAAGGTGGCAAGGTTGTAATACAACAGAGGGGATTGTTTGAACTTCTTCCTGCTCGAGGTTATATATGCGTATACGTAATGGTGTTGGCGCTGCAGACAAAGGGCGCTCTCCCCTCTTTATATCTCTATAACCAACTGATTAAAAAGAATAAATTATTATTAAGGGGCGTGCCGGCGGGCTAGTGTTGCTGGTAATTACAGCGGCCTTAGTTGTAATACAACTTTACCATCTGACCTGTGGCGTGTAATCTTGGGCTTGCCGCAATGGGGCGGCCTAGATAGGGTAGAGATTGAGTCGTGATTTATTTGGTAGTGGGTGTGAGCGGGTGTGGGAAGAGTACGGTTGGCTCTCTGTTGGGCGAAAGGCTAGGTTTGCCATTCTATGATGCGGATGATTTTCATTCTGAAGAAAACAAAAATAAAATGGCGCAGGGAGTACCCTTAAACGACGACGATCGAATGCCTTGGTTAAAGCTGTTAGCGTCAAAGCTGCAGGAGTGGAATCGCGATGGCGGGGCGGTTTTGGCTTGTTCTGGTCTGAAACAGCGCTACCGTGATGTGCTCGTTGCTGATATTCCTGAGTGCTATCAATTTGTCTATCTGAAAGGTGACTACGAGGTCATCGCTGAAAGGCTTGCGGCAAGGCAATCGCATTTTATGAATCCAGCCTTGCTGCAGAGTCAGTTTGACACGCTAGAGGAACCAAAGGATGCATGGGAGATAGATATCAATAAACCCATCGAAGAGTTAGTTAACGATATCACCGAAAGGGTAAGAGGGTGAGTACAGTGTTGCAGCATCAAGACCTCGAGAAGGGTATTTCAGATGAAGAGTTGAATGCCTTATTGGACGCGTTTATTGATAGACGGGCTAAATCGGCCAAGAAAATATTGATTTTACCTCCGGACATCACGCGGTTTTATTCGCGCGCAGGTTACATCTCAGCGTACCTGTACAAACAATTACATAAGCAAGCCGATATCTATTTTCTCCCGGCATTGGGGACTCATGACCCCATGTCTAATGATGACATTGATGCAATGTTCGGGCCCGAGATACCTAAGGATCGCTTTTTACCTCACTTTTGGCGCGACGATGTACGCAAGGTGGGAGAGCTCACCCGTGAGCGTATTGAAGCCCTATCTGAGGGGCGCGTAAGTTTCCCTATGGACGTTGCTGTGAACACGCTACTGCTGGACGAGAAATGGGATCTCATTGTTTCAGTCGGGCAGGTCGTACCTCACGAAGTGATAGGTATGGCCAATTATACGAAAAATATATTAGTGGGTGTGGGCGGCAGCGATACGATTCACAAATCACATTATTTAGGCGCAGCGTACGGTATGGAAAAAATCATGGGTCGATCTATGACCCCCGTTCGTGCTGCTCTAAATGAAGGCTACTCTAAGTTTCTCAGGCATCTGGATGTTGAATTTATTCTGACTGTCGTTGGGAAGGTAGACGGAAAAAATGCGCTGCAAGGCGTATTCATTGGTGATGACGATGACACCTATTTCTCGGCGTGTGAGCTCAGTCAGAAGCTGAATATTGATTTACTTGAGAAGCCCATTCAAAAGGCGATAGTGTATCTTGACCCAAAGGAGTTCAAAACGACTTGGCTTGGGAACAAGGCGATATATCGAACCAGAATGGCGATGGCCGATGACGGTGAGTTGATCATTCTCGCTCCCGCACTTCATCGCTTTGGCGAAGATATGGAAATTGACGGACTTATACGGAAGTACGGCTACCGAAGTACTGAAGAGACTTTAAAGGCTGTCGAAAGCGACCCACAATTAGCAGGAAATCTTTCAGCTGCTGCTCACCTTATTCACGGCTCCAGCGAAGGGCGTTTCAAGATAACCTATTGCCCTGGGGATGAAATCAGCCGAGAAGAAGTGGAATCTGTGAACTACGGCTACTGCCACCTGGATGAAATGTACCAAAAATATCAAATTGAGCAGTTCGAAAATGGTTGGAATACAACGTCAGATGGCGAAGAGGTCTTCTATATTAGTAACCCTGCGCTTGGTTTGTGGGCCACGAAGAGCAGCTTTGTCGGCTAACTATCGAGGACATAACCAGTGGAAAGTCTAGCTCAGCCCGGCGATATTGTGCATCTAGATGCCCTTGGAGGCGTTGCTGGCGATATGTTTATTGCCAGTGCATTGGATTGTTTTCCAGAGCTAGAGAAACGGGTTGAAGCCGCAGTGAATAGCGTGCTGCCGGAGTCAATTGGCACGATAAAAGCGTGGCGAGCCGTGAGTAAAGGCATTTCTGGATTGCGAATTGATTTAGATTTCAACGAGGGGAACGTAAATGGCAAGCGTCTCGAGAAGACGACTTATACTGTCATCAAGGAAATATTTCTTTCATCCGATCTAGATGCGTCGTCTAAGCATATCTCGCTTGAACTGCTTGGTTTGCTGGCGAAAGCGGAGGCCCGTGTTCACGCTCAGGACCTCGATCGAGTACATTTTCACGAGTTGGCAGATTGGGACTCCGTCATGGATATCGTCGCGGCGGCAACGATTCTCGACAGTCTATCTCCCGCTATGTGGTCACTCTCAAAGCTACCTATTGGACAGGGGTTGGTCTCGACAGAGCATGGTCGGCTGCCTGTTCCCGCTCCTGCGACGCTCGAGTTATTAAAAGGCTTCGAGTTCTTTGATGACGGTATTGTCGGAGAGCGAATCACTCCTACCGGCGCCGCGATATTAAAATACTTAAAAGAGAAGGGCTTGCTGACGCAGGTCGGGACTTCAAATTCAGGCAGGGGGATTCTGAATCGTATCGGGTATGGTCTTGGTAGCAAAGAGTTCGACGGCATTCCAAATATATTGCGAATGAGCTCCTTTCGTGCTTCCGAGAAGGTTCTGAGTAGCTCTGAAATTGTTGGTGTCATTGAGTTTTCTATTGATGATATGACCGGCGAAGAAATTTCACTTGCGATAGAAACGCTGCGCAAGGAAGAGGCTGTAATTGATCTATTCTCTGTTGCGGCGCGTGGAAAGAAAGGGCGTGCACTGGAGCACTTGGTCTTGTTGGTTGACCCTGCATCAATATCAAACGTCATTGAGGCTTGCTTTCGGCAAACTTCAACCATTGGATTGAGGTGGCGGCACGAGTTTCGGAGTTGCCTTGAGAGAGTGGGTGGTATGCGCTCAGGGTTTCGAACTAAGACGGTGGTCAGGCCTGGCGGAGAGGAAACCACAAAAGTCGAGGCCGATGATTTAGTCGATGGACCTACTCTGGATCAGCGCCGAAAGATCAAAGCAGGTATTGAATATGGCGAAAAATAATTACAACACGGCGTTAGGAAGTTTGGTTGCAGAGCTCGATCGCTTCTCGAAATTTACTATCGCCCTGAGCGGTGGCATAGACAGTATGGTATTGGCTTTCGTGGCGACGCGTTTCAGCAAGGGAAAGGTGCGCATCGTACATGCTACTTCCAGTGCCGTGCCTACAGAAGCGCGCGAGCGGATCGAAGTGTACACGCGACGATATGATTGGAATGTGGTCTATCTGGATGCGAGGGAAGCGCAGGATCCAGACTACACGAAGAACCCAATCAATCGTTGCTACTATTGTAAAAAAAACTTATACACAAGAATTCTAGAGGTGTTTCCTGATTCTTGTGTTTTTTCGGGTACGAATCTTGACGACTTGGGGGATTACCGCCCGGGTTTGATCGCGGCTGATGAGCATAAAGTTGTTCATCCTTATGTGAATGCCGGCATCAAGAAAGATCAGATCTACGCGTTGGCGCGGGGCCTGAATCTTTACGACTTGCAAGAACTTCCTGCTTCGCCTTGTTTAGCGAGTCGGGTGGAAACCGGTATAGCGGTGAAAGAGGGTGACCTCCGCTTCATTGACGAGTCGGAAAGTGCGGTAAAAGATATTTTAGGTCGCAATGCGGTGGTGCGATGTCGCGTTGTCCATTCGGGCGTTGTCCTCGAGTTGGCGGAAATGCCTGGCGAGGACTCATTGGGAAAAGTCCGGCGTACTGTAGAGCAAGCGTGCGCTAGAGAGGGGCGAGTGTTTTCTGGTATCAAGCCCTATGCGAAAGGTTCGGCATTCTTAATGGAGGCCTCCTAACGCTATGGCGAACTTTATCTGGGATCAAGACCGTCCAAACCGTACTGGAATAGAAGAAGCGGTATTTTGCCAAGGAAAGTCGCGAGAAGACTTAGAATCTATTGTTGCTTTTCACTTCGACGCAGCAAGTCGTGTATTGCTGACTCGATTGAGCATGGAGCAGTGGGAAGCGTTGCCGAATAAATATCGTGAGTCGATGCGCTATAACCCTCGATCACGAGTTGGATTTATGTTGGGGAGCGCTCATGCTCAACGGCGCAGCGATGTGGGCATTGTCTGTGCAGGAACCTCGGATTTAGCAGTGGCGGAAGAAGCTAGAGATACGCTAGCGTATTATGGATATGAAGCGCCAGTATACTCCGACGTGGGCGTGGCCGGGCTATGGCGGCTGATGGAGAGGCTCGAAGACATCCGGCTGCACCGTATAGTGATTGCGGTAGCAGGCATGGAGGGGGCATTGTTCAGTGTATTGGGCGGGCTAGTAAAGGCGCCGATTATTGCGGTACCGAGTTCCGTAGGCTACGGAGTCACCGAAGGCGGCAGGGCTGCGCTTCATTCGGCGCTTGGTTCATGTGCTTCAGGCCTGTTGACTGTCAATATTGACAATGGCTATGGCGCGGCTGTGTCTAGCGTGAAAATATTATCCGCACTCTAAATGACTTCTTTTAATCTCTTGGTGAATTATGACGATCAAATCAGCGAATACTAGAGCATGGGCATCCATCATAGTGATGGCGTTTTTGGGGGGAGCATGCGCATCGGGGAAAGAAGCGTCGAGCGCTCTACAATCAGAAGAGATTCGTGTTTATGCTGTTCATAAACCTGAGCGAATGGACGACTTCGCATGGGAAAACGATTTGGTTGCGTTTAGAGCGTATGGGCCTGCAGCCCGTTCGGGGGCTGAAAACAATGGGATAGATGCCTGGTATAAGTATGTGACCCGTCCAGTTATTGAGCAGCGCTACGATGATCACCTAAATAATGATCAGTCATATCACAAAGACTGGGGGAATGGTTACGACATCTATCATGTAGGCAGCTCGGCCGGAATCGGAAGTGAAGCGCTTTGGATAGACGGGCAGAGAGTTGGAATGGAAACGTGGGTAGAGCATCGGATCGTTTCTATGTCCCGCGAGCGTGTCGAATTTGTATTGGAATATCGACTAGAGCACGAGTCTCACGTGTATACCCAACAGAAAACAGTTGTCCTAGAGTTGGGCAGCCAGCTTTTTTCTGTCGATTCTGTTTTCTACAAAGACGGTCAATTGGCGGTGGATCTTCCTATTGCCGTTGCTGTGGCAACGCATGATGGCGCAGCTCAATCAGTCATCTCGCCCGATTACGGTGTTATCTCGACATGGGAAGTTTTGCAGGATGGTTTTGGCGTTGGTAGTGCAGTGATAGTGCCAGAAGATCGAATTGTTGCAGAAGCGCTTATTTTGGATGAGGGGGTCAAAGATAGCGGACACGCGCTTTATGTTCTCCATACCGATAGTGCAGGCTCAGTGAGCTATCATGCCGGGTTTGCATGGCAAAGAGCGGGTGTGATTACCGATTTTGCTCAGTGGCGAACGTATCTCAATGAATATTCTATGCGCCTTAGGTAGTCGATATTATGGCAATTTTATTTATAGGCGAAGCAATGGTTGAGCTTCGCCGAGACTCGAATGGAGGCTTGCTAAACGCCTATGCCGGGGATGTACTAAATGCAGCCATATATGCAAAAAGGCTTAATACTGATTTACAGGTAGGGTTTCTCTCGGTAGTGGGGCGTGATCTATTTAGTACAGAATTTCTCGATAGCTTAGAAGAGGAGGGTATAGATCGGACCCTGGTGATGCGGGATACCGAGCGTAACATGGGGATCTATTCCATTCAGACAGACGCACAGGGCGAGCGAGAATTCTTCTATTGGCGAGGAGAGTCTGCGGCTCGATGTCTGGATCAGTACCTGACGCAATCTGTCTGCCAAGCAATGTGCTCATACCACTATATTGTGTTTAGTGGCATTAGTCTGGCAATCTTATCGCAGGCTGGGCGGAGGCGTTTACTGGACGTGATTGCGAGTTGTCGAGCGTCTGGAGTGAAAATTGCATTTGATCCCAATTACCGGGCGGTACTTTGGGAGTCTCTTGCTGAAGCGAGACACAGTATTGCGTCAGCTTATGAAGTTTCGGATATTGTGTTTCCAGGCCTGGATGATCATTTCGAATTATGGGGGCACTCTAGTGAAGACGAAGTGTTTTCATATTTCAACCAGCTTCAGTTGCAAGAAATTATCTTAAAAGCGGGTGAGCAAGGTGTGGTGGCTGTTTCTAAGGCCTCTCGATGCCATAGGCCCTTGATTGCTGCTCCTGTACAGCTCGATAGTACGGCCGCTGGAGATTCGTTTGCAGGATCCTACCTAGCTTCCCGCGCATCGGGGTTAGCTATCGCAGATTCTGTTGATAATGCGATGTGTGTATCCAGAGAAGTGGTGCAGCACAAAGGTGCGATCATCGACAAAAAGGCTTATGCGCGAGTACCATTGATTCGGTGAAGTTATTTTATTGTGGGTACGTTTAGCGCATCGGCGAGTTTTTTTATGGCGCCTGATGCTTGCGTTCAGGTGGGCTTTCATTGCGGCACTGGCCATTTCAGGGCTTTCGTTTTGTATTGCGCGAGCGATTTGTTCGTGTTCCTCTTGGATGGCAGCATAAAATGAAGACATCTCTTCTTTTGTCATGTTTTCCGTTATTAGAGTTCTTCCAGGTATAACGCCAGCACCGATATATTGCATGAACCTGGAGAAATAGGGGTTGCCTGTCGCATTTGCAATGGCGAGATGGAAGTTCAGGTCGTCATTTGCTGAGTCGCGCTCTTCTAGAATACTTTGTTTCATAGTATTGAGGTGCTGCTGAATAGCTTGCATTTGCTCGTCGGTTCGATTCAGCGCTGCTAGTGCTGCGGTTTCTGACTCTACGGCCATTCGTAGCTGAAGGATATGAATGGCCTCCACTACAGATTCAAATTCGCTCGCTTGAATGACAAAGGCTTTGTGTGGGACGGTTTTGGATACAAAGACGCCGACGCCTTGGCGGCTTTCGACCAGCCCTTCGGCTCGCAATTGCGCAATCGCTTCGCGAACGACAGTTCGGCTCACGCCGGCTTTTTCTTCGATATACTTTGATGAAGGCAGTTTCTCGCCTAGTTTAAACTTTCCGCTAACGATTTCATTGCGCAAAGTTTCCATGAGTTCAATGGTTAAACTCTTTGATTTTGAGACCTGGGTGATATTTAGGTGTTGCATACTCGATAGCCTTGGGTGGTCTACATAGTGTTTATGTGACTATGCGTAATGATAGAGCTTCTTATTAACTCGAATTCTAATAAGTATCCGTCAAAAAGTCACATGTTGTCATATAAGCTGTGGAATACAGCATGGTTCCCAGTGGCTGGGCTATGGGTGCGAGCGCATGCGCTAGGCCTTATTCATTGATTTTATTGTGAATTTTCTAAATTTTCTCCGCGCCTAGCAGTGACTGCGATAAAAGAAGAGCGCAAGGCTTTCCCAAAAATACTTTACGATGGCAGGTAGTATGATAACATGCTGTTTAACCAATGTATCGCAGGATTACGACCGAGATGTATCGACGTATTCCTTGAAGCTAGAACGACTATTCTTTGGGTAATAAACATGGTGCTGAACGCATTTGATCTCGCTGGAAAGGTGGCCATTGTCACTGGCTGTAATAAAGGATTAGGTCAGGCGATGGCTATCGCGCTGGCTCAAGCCGGGTGCAACGTCGCTGGTGCAAATTCCAGTGATGCATCTGACACTGCAAAAAAAATAGAGTCTATCGGGCGTAAGTTCATTGATATTCGAGTTGACCTCAAGAGTCTCGATGACCTGGAACGAATTGTGGAGTCGACAAAAGAGGCTTTCGGGCGGATAGACGTTCTTGTGAACAATGCGGGAATTATTCGCCGAAATGACGCAGTTGAATTCTCAATAGAGGATTGGGATGACGTCATGAATGTCAATCTCAAATCGCTGTTTTTCCTCTCTAAGCGCGTCGCTAAGGAATTTATCCAGCAAGGTGAGGGAGGAAAAATCATCAATATTGCTTCGATGCTCTCGTTCCAGGGGGGGATACGAGTACCGTCCTACACGGCTTCGAAAAGCGGTGTGCTGGGGTTGACCAAGCTGATGGCGAACGAGTGGGCGCCGCACAATATTAACGTCAACGCTATCGCGCCAGGGTATATGGCGACAGCCAATACTCAAGCCTTAAGAGAAGACAAAGTGCGTAATGCGGAGATCTTAGGTCGCATTCCAGCGAGCCGTTGGGGGGAGCCCGAGGATCTGGCGGGCCCCACCGTCTTCTTGGCAAGTGATGCCTCGAATTACGTGAATGGCTTCACTGTTGCGGTCGATGGCGGTTGGTTGGCTAGATAGATGCCCAGGTCGTTCTAGTTACAAGTTGTGAGTGCTATATGGGAGTAGAGCTTAAAATATTGCCGTCCCATTTTGGGTTCACGGAGGATGTGAGCCCCTTTTTATTCTGGCGTAGCCGTGATTGCTGCGCAGTGCAGCTAGCCCTGGCAGGCTGCATTCCCTCTTTAAACTCTCTAGAAAGACAGGGGAGTTTGAACCGGTAGTAGGAGTTCGGCAGGTTGGGTAAGTGGTGATTTCTCAGCTATTCGGGGGTGAGATATCGTTAAGTACCCTTCCTGCCGAATTCCTCCTTTAAGATAAAATTCGTTAATGCTAGACGTGCTAGCATTGAATCCAATAATTCGAATGTGGTACGACAACTATGTCATTCATTAATGATGCGTTCTTGTTGCAAAGCGACACTGCGCAACAGCTATTTCATGACTTTGCCAAAAGTGCTCCTATTATCGACTATCACAATCATCTCTCCCCAAAAGAGATCGATGAAAATAGAAAATTCGAAAATCTGACTGAGGCATGGTTGGAGGGGGACCACTACAAATGGCGTGCTATGCGCGCAAATGGTGTGTCCGAACGCTTTATTACCGGTGATGCCAAACCCGAGGAAAAGTTCTTGCAGTGGGCTAAAACCGTACCAAAAGCACTGCGAAATCCTTTATATCATTGGACTCATCTTGAGCTGGCGCGCTACTTCAACGTTTATGACCTGTTAGATGAGAAGAGTAGTACAGCTATTTATGATCATTGTAGTGAGCAGCTCAGTGGAAGAGGCGCTCGAGATCTCCTAGTGCAGCAAAATGTGCGAGTCGTGTGTACGACAGACGACCCTGTCGACTCGTTAACTCATCACCAGCATGCGAACACGATGGGGAGTACACTCAAAGTGCTTCCTACCTTTCGTCCTGACCGCGCGCTTATGTTCGATTCTGTGGATTCATACAATAGCTACCTCGATAGATTGTCGGAGGTTAGCGGAATCGAAATTAAAAGTGTCGATGACTTGATTGATGCACTTAGCAGCCGAGTACAATATTTCGATTCGCTAGGCTGCCGTTTGTCCGATTTGGGTTTCAGCTTTTTACCCTACGAACAGGCTTCGATGGCCGAGGTAGAGTCGAGCTTTCTGACAATCAGAAGGGATCGAAGAGACCTGAACGAGTATCAGAAAAATTCGCTATCTCAGTACGTATTGCTGGAGCTAGGTCGTTTATATCATCAATATGGGTGGGCTCAACAGTTGCACCTCGGTGCACTTCGGAATACAAATACTCGAGCGCACCGAGAGCTGGGCCCGGACACTGGTTTTGACTCAATAGGTGACTATTCTCAGGCCGAAAGCTTATCTAAGTACCTTGATCAGCTTGATAATAGTCGTCAGCTTGCTAGGACGATTTTATATAATCTTAACCCTGCGGATAACGAAGTGTTCGCTACTATGGCTGGAAACTTCAACGATGGTGAAATTATGGGTAAGATTCAGTATGGGTCGGGCTGGTGGTTTTTGGATCAAAAGAGCGGAATGGAAGCTCAAATTGATGCGCTTTCAAATATGGGTCTATTGTCGAACTTTGTAGGGATGTTAACAGACAGTCGCAGCTTTCTCTCGTTCCCACGACACGAGTACTTCCGTCGTATTTTATGTAATCTGCTCGCAGAAGACGTAAATAAAGGCTTGCTGCCTGGAGATATTTCACTCGTCGGGGGTATGGTTCGTGATATCTGTTTCAATAATGCGAACGCCTACTTTGGCTTCAATGTGGATGTAGAGTGATCATTGACAAGTTCGATGCTCGTTGGGTCGTCGAACTTATCGCCTGTTTGTAGCGCGCCAAACCAAATACAATCAATTTAACTTTGAGATCGGTGATGAACATAAATATAAAATCAATGACTAAACCATTTTTCGGCGTACACAAACGCTCGGTTTCAATATTGTTGACTTGGATGTTTTTATTGTCCCAATTTACGTTGGCAGGAGAGGAGGATTCACGCAGGCTGTTCAATGATGGTTGGGGTTATTCGGAAGATTATGTTGCCGGTAAAGATATAGAGGCATCGAGTTGGGTGCTTATTGACTTACCTCATACTTGGAATGCTACCGATACTGTAGATGCACAGCCGGGTTATAGGCGAGCGGCTGGGTGGTATAAAAAGCGATTCAAAGTCGAAAGTAAAGCAGATAGATATGTGTTGCATTTCGAAGGCTCAAACATGGAGACAGAGGTCTACTTGAATGGGCATTTCCTTCAGCGCCATGTTGGCGGATATATTGGGTTCGATGTTGAGCTGACGGAACATATAAAGAGTCGGGGTTGGAATGAGCTTGTGGTCAAAGTATCCAACGAATTTAACCCTAATTTGATTCCCTCGCAAAAATCGGACTTTTTCATCCACGGAGGAATTACCCGTGATGTTTGGCTCGAATATAAACACTACGCCATGGTTGATCGTGTGGAGATTACTACTCCGGAGATCTCGAGTGGGCGCTCGAGTACGACCGTGCTGGTGGAATTAGATAGCACGAAGGAGACCGATGGGACATTGTACGTGGATGTGTTCGATTCTGACGGTTCGAAGGTCGCTTCATCTGTTAAAAGTATTCAAATTAAGTCAGGGAAGACACAGCACTTGGTGAATGTCCCAGAAATATTGAATGTGAAGTTATGGTCCCCATCGAGCCCAAACCTATACCAAGTGAATATTCGATTGGATGATGCTAAGTCCAGTCTGGATTCAACATCTATTCAATATGGCTTTCGCTGGTTTGAAATAGAGCCGGGTGTCGGTTTTAAAGTGAATGGAGAACGTTTGTTGCTCAGAGGAACGCATCGGCATGAAGAAATAGCTGGAGTGGGAGCTGCGATGACCAATGAACAGCATTATGCCGATATGGTGGCGATAAAAAATATGGGGGGCAATCTTGTACGACTCGGGCACTACCCTCAAGACCCCACGGTCTACAAGGCTGCGAATGAACTCGGTTTAATATTGTGGGATGAGCTTCCATGGTGTCGTGGAGGCAAGGGCGGCGAAGAATGGGAAAGAAACACAGAGTACCTTCTTGAGCAGCAAATCGACCAAAATTTCAATCACCCTAGCATCGCTTTCTGGTCGCTGGGAAATGAAATCTATTGGGAGGCGGATTTTGAAGGCGGCGGTGAAGATAGCGAGCTCATTCCCTATTTGCAGAAGCTAAACGATTATGTCAAAACACGCGATTCATCTCGCTTGACTAGTATAAGAAAATATTACTCCGGTGCGGATATTGTGGATGTGTTTTCGCCGTCTATTTGGGCGGGCTGGTATGGGGGGGCCTATGGCCAATATGAGTCTGCGCTCGAAGAGTTCATAAAACGTTATCCTCATTTTATTCACATGGAATATGGCGGCTCCAGCCATGTCGGTCGACATGTAGAATCTCCTATTGGCCAGGAGGGTATGCTTGGTGCTCAGGTATCGGTTGAAGAAGCAGTGAATCAAACCGTGGTTACCAGCATCGCGAAAGCATCTGATTGGAACGAGAACTATATGGTTGACCTATTTGATTGGCACCTTATGGTTAGCGAGCGCTTCCCCGGACTCAGTGGAACAGCTCAGTGGGCCATTCGCGATTTTGGTACACCTTTGCGGCCTGAAAACCCAATACCTTACGTGAATCAAAAAGGCTTGTTCGATCGCGCAGGTAAACCAAAGGACGCATACTTTGTCTATGCATCTTATTGGTCCGAGCAGCCGGTTTGTTACATCGAGTCTCACAGCTGGACTGTTCGATATGGTCCAAAAGAGGGGCGTGAAGTCAATGTCTACTGCAACACACAGACGGCTGAGCTCTTCTTGAATGGTAAGTCCCTTGGTGAGCGTCGAAGAGTACATGGCGACTTTCCGGCATCGGGTTTGCGTTGGGCTGTGCCTTTCGAGGAGGGGCAAAATACCTTGTCGGTGATAGGCAAAGACGATTCTGGAAAGGTCACAGCGCAAGACGAATATACTCTCCAATATTACGTCGGCGAGCCAGGTGATTTCGAACGCATCGAGCTGAGCACGGCTTTGCTGGAGAATGGAAATGTGTTAATCCAGGCCGAGGCCGTCGATGCCGAGGGGCGCCGTATAACCACTTTTAATGACCGGGTCTATTTCTCTGATCTTAATTCCGTAAATGGGGCTGGTGTGCTCCTTGGAGACTACGGTACGCCTACTCGATCGAAATCCATTGAGTTTGCTAGCGGGTATGCGGCGATTGAGGCTAATTTAGCTGCTGTGAACGAAACCGTTATTGAGGCAAAAACACAGAACTTTAAAGGTGTCTATCTCAAACTCGATGCCAAAAATTTCCAATTACACTGATTGATCACGAGTTGAAATCGCTCCGGTATATGGCCAGCTGAGCTGGCCGATCAGAATTTAGGTCAAATATATGAAGTTGTTGAACAAATCGAGCCTTGCTGAGGCGACTGAAGCGCTGGTCGTTCAAAATCCATTACGAACGACACCGCAATATCGTATCGTGCATCTTGGTATAGGTAATTTTCATAGGGCTCATCAAGCCGTATTTACGGAACACGCTAATGGTTACGGTGACATTGGCTGGTCTATTGTGGGCGTCAGCTTCAATAGTAGCCGCGTTAGAGATGCGCTTTTCGAACAGGACTACCTATATACCGTATCGGAGCGCGATACTTCCGGGCAGAACTACCAGTTAATTAGCTGCTTGGAAAAAGTGCTGTTATTGCCGGAAGATCCAGGGGCTGTATTTGAGAGTATCGCTGATCCTGCAACTCAGGTGGTTACCATAACGGTGACAGAAAAGGGGTATTGCCAGAAGTCTGGTGTGCTGGACACAAATCATGAATCTATTCAGCAGGAGCTGAATGGGGGGAGCGTGTCTACGATGCCGGGTGCTCTGCTTCAGGGGTTGAAGCTCCGTATGGAGCAGGGGCACGGCGCACTCACAGTGATTAGCTGTGATAACTTGCCTTCGAATGGTTCTGTTCTCGAACGAGTCGTTCTCGAGTATGCTGAGTTATTGTGCTCTGATCTGAAAAGTTGGATTCAAGATAACGTGAGTTTTTGCTCGACTATGGTGGATAGAATTGTCCCCGCAAGCACCCCAGAAGGGAATGAAGAGATCTCGAATAAGATTGGTCTGCTAGATAATGGTGCCGTTCTTTGTGAGCCATTTAAACAATGGGTGATAGAGCGTAAATTCGCTACTCCAATCCCCGCTTGGGACGAGGCTGGGGCAACATTCACCGACGACGTTGAGTCTTTCGAAAAACTCAAATTACGTGTCTTAAATGGTTGCCATAGTCTCATCGCATACAGTGGCATTCTACTTCGCGACACCTACATACATGAGACGGTATCTCGGCCTCAAATTCGTGCCTTGGTGAAGGCAATAATGATTCATGAGATGGCCAGGTCGCTGGTTGTGCCTGAAGGCGTAGATGTAGAAGGGTACTGCTCTCTAATCTTAAGCCGGTTTGAGAACAAATACGTGCCCTACCTCAACTCTCAGGTTGGCACGGACGGGACATTAAAACTGCCTCAACGTATTCTCGCGCCGATCTCGGACTTGCTCGACCGTAGCATTGAGCCGCGCCTGACAGCACTGACCTTGGGAATATGGGTATTGGCCATGCGGGTAGCAGTGAATGATTCAGACTCAAAGGTGAAGGACCCAAATCTAGAAGCCCTCACTTCTATTTATCAAGACGCCAATACGGGTATACCGGTGAAGGCTTTGTTAGCACTTCTATTCTCTTCAGAGTTCGCTCCTGGCCGGCAAGAGCAAATTGAACAGCGCGTATCTGAGTACTGTGCGGGGCTTAGCGAAAAGGGTTTGATTGGGTATTTGGAAAGTATTGGCTATAAGTAACACACTATCGGGCAAAGCACGGAGAAACATGATGACCAACAGGTGCTTGAGTCTTTGCCCGATCTTCGCTTACCGCGTGGTAGAGTGCTACTCGCTTTTCTCAAAGTGTGAAGCTGCGGCTGCGGTTGCGTTGTCGATGTGTTCTCGCATTGCAGCCCGTGCCTTCTCTGGGTTGCGGCTCTCTAACGCGGCGACGATACGTCTATGGTCTTCGATCGAAGGGTGAACCCCTTTTTTACGTAGCCGCTCAAGGAACGCTGTACTGAGCTCCGAATTGTTTCTGAGCTCCCACAGCCAGTTCACTATCGAAGCAATAGCGCTATTTTGGCTGGCTTCAGCAATAATATTATGGAACTCCCAGTCTGCCTTCTCTGATGCGTCTTCGTGCTTTTGCTCCTCTTCCATATCGCCGATTACTTGCTTGAGCCGGTGAATTTGCTCGTCGGTGATGCGAGCGGCGGCAAGTGCACAGGCTTCGGATTCGAGGATATAGCGAGTTTCTAGAATTTCGAAAGGCCCCACCCCTTTGTCGGCGCGCTCTAGCTTGGGTTTTTGCGGCGAGACGTACACACCGGAGCCGGTTCGGATCTCGATGTTACCTGCGAGCTCCATGGCGATCATAGCTTCGCGAATGGTGGGTCGACTTACACCGAGCTTCTCGGCAAGGTAGCGTTCCGCTGGAAACTTGTCTCCGGGTTTCAGAGAGCCATCCTCAATAAGATTAGTGAGCTGCTCCGCGACTTTGATGTAAAGTCTGTCTGTTTTTATCGTCTTAAATTCCACGCCGTCCTCAGAAATTTGATCAATAATTTAGGTTAATTTGGGTGCGAATCACTGCGAATATATTGGTAAGGCCAGTTGACCGACCACTATAAGCGCTCTGTCGTTTATAGTCAATTGCTATGAGCTAAGTCTTTGGTTTAATTCAGGAAAATTCTATGATGCTACCCAGCTTTTGGATTGGATCCCTGATACTTTTGGCGCGTACGGAAACGGATCAAGTATAGATGTATGATGGTAAGGCCACTTGACAGAAGTGTAGGGTTGGGTAAAGTAATGCCTGAGAAAATCGGGTGAATTCAGTGCCTACTGCGGGTCGAAGTCGTTACGGGGCTGGCGGCGCAGCGCCGTCTAGCAGGGACTTGACGGGGGAGGGCATGAGCAACGCTATTAAAACAACGCTTGTAGGGTAATAATGAAAAATAAATTCTCTTTGTGTGCAGCAATATTCAGTTGCATGGCGATATTGGGCTGTTCTCACGATCAAGCTCCATCTTCTTCTGACGCAAAAATAGACAGCGAGAGTACGGCAGAGTCGAACCTTTTTACTGTCGAAGAAGCGCGCGCCAATTTGTCCTTCTCTAAAGATCAATATCTAAAACTGCTTGGGCATATCAATGCGGATCGCCATTTGAAGCCAAAGCCTGCCTGCACCCTTGAACCTAGTATGATCTGCGTCCCTCGTTCAGAAGAGCACGACGGTATCTATCTCGAGGAGAGTGAAAAATGGACCAACGGCTTTTTCCCCGGCGTGCTTTGGAAGCTACTTGCTTCTCACGAGGAGATTTCGAACTGGAGCGAAGGTGAAGAAGAAAGCTTGTTAAAAAGCGCAAAATATTATCAGGCTAGCCTAGAGTCCGAAGCTGAGCGCGGTACCACTCATGATCTCGGCTTTATTCTTTATGACTCGTTTGGAGAAGCGCTCGCTTACGACAAGCTGGATGAAGAAACCCGCGAACACTATTTGAAACTGTTAGAGCTAGGGAGAGCGACGCTGGCGACTCGCTACACCGATGAAGTAGGGTTAATTCGCTCATGGGACTGGATTCCGCGCATGCGCATATCTACGCTCGAAGAGGGAGAGCGAGTAGACGATCTCTACACGTTGTCTAACCCTTGGACCTACCCCGTCATCGTCGATAACATGATGAATCTGGAGTTCTTATTTGACAGTGACTCACAACGTTATCATGAGATCGCATTCAATCATGCGAAATACACGAGTCTCAATCACTACTTCTACGATGAGTCCGATATAAATCAACAATATCCTCTCGCGTATCACGTGTTCGATTATGGGTCGAGTAAGCCTGGGAATTGGCAGGGCGTGGGGAATGTCAGTGCATGGGCCAGAGGGCAGGGATGGTCGTTGTATGGTTATGTTACCGTCGTGGAAGCGATGCAGAAGGCCAATATAGACCTGAGCGACTACCCCGACTTTAAAGCGCACCTGAACCGTGTTTTCGGCAGTGTGGAATATCTCCTTCAAGATGGCTTAGTACCTTATTGGGATTACTTCGCGGTACGTGAGAATGCGTACGAGTATGCGGAAAATGTTTCCGACGATACGGCGGTGTTTTCCGGTATTTTGGTATTGTGCGAGCACTTTGTAGAAGACCATATTCTACCCTACGTCGGCTACCGACCTATTGTTCTGAACAAATCAATTCTGTCTTCTGAGTCTCTACAGCGTTTAGAGGGCAAGCAGAGCTTATATGGTGAGCCTGTTATCCAAGGGGAAGAGCTGTTAGCGTGTGGTTCCAAGCCTTACCAGCAGACGGGCACCAAAATACCTAGAGACACCTCAGCTGCGGCGATCTATGCTGCCGCTATGTATCGGTACGCAACCTTTACAAACGACCCGTCAGAGAAAGAAAAGTTCGCAGGGCTGGCGGATCAGATAATGGCGGAGCTGAGTGCGCATTACCGTACCGATCGAGCCAAGAATGGCCGACCCGAAAGCTATGAGCTTGGCTTCGTGTTAGCTGAAGCAACCGGGGATATGGGTAAAGGGTCTGAGCTTGATACCCCTATTGTGTACGCAGACTTTTATTTTATCGAAGCGAACATTCGTAAAATAGAATATGAGCAAAGTAAATAAATTGAAGCCTATACCGCACATCTGATTTCACGAACAGTGAACCTTATGATGGATAGGCGCCGAAGGGAGGCGGTGCCTATCTGATGCGAATGCGTCTATTCTCATAGATTGGGATAGCTTTGAGAGCGCTGTATAGATCCGTTTTCTCTGATTTAGGGCAAGAGAGTCTCCGTCTTTTGCCACCCGTTAATTTCTAATGAATACGCTTGAGTATGTTGAACTCTAAAATAGCCGCCCGTTTTCAACTTTCGTTTGCAGTACTTTTCGTTTCCTTTATCCCTGTCCAGGTTTATGCGAATGCCGGGTATTATGAGGGGCAAAGTCTCCCGACGATATTTAACCAGACTATCTTTGCCGATCAGCGAGGCGTCATTGCCAATGATGGGCTGGATGATGCATCCAGTTTACAAGAAATTATCGATAGCATTGATATCGATAATCCCGAGTCCAACCTCATCCGAATTCTTCTTCCCGCAGGAGAGATAATACTGAATCAGGAAGTTCATGTGGACCGCTCGGGTATAGTGATTGAGGGGCGTGGAAGTGACCCGGAGTCAGGGACGAAGATTGTCGCGAGGTCTTGGAAACCCTACGGTATTGCGAGCGATAATTCGCCTGATTTCGATAGTAAATACTGGCCTGGCTTCGCGGTATTCAGAGCAGAAACACGTGAAAAACATCCTAAAGAGCCTGCGTACGAGGGGAGTGCAAATTTTCACTGGAAGCATTCTATCGAACTTACTCGCCCCGCCAGCATGGGGGAGGACACGCTAGCGATTAATAAGAGTGTTGAGGATAATTTCTCAGTAGGCGATGTCGTGTATGTCGGGGCGGCAAACGATGATGCTTTTTTAGATTTGAGTGGTGTGCCGGACGAAAGACGCGATGCATCCCATATTCAAACTGGACACATGAGAACGCAACTATTCTTAGTCACCGCTATTGACCCCCTTTTAGATGAAATCACGCTGGATAAGGCATTGGAATTTGATGTTCCAATTCAGAATGAATCCAGGGGTTACGATAGTCGAGTCATGCCTGTCACAGCCGTTAAAAATGTAGGGTTTCGACATTTCTATCTCACCTTGGATCCGGTGGGCACGGCATGTGAGGGGCTGAACCGTGAGCCATTTAGTCAATCGAATCCCGACGGGGTAGGTCATCGTTATCTTAATTTATGCCCTGAAGATGCGATCCATGGCATTATTTTTAAATTTGTTCACAATGCGTTTGTCGAAGATGTTCGAATGGAGATGATGGGATCTCATCCAGTCGTCACTGAGCACGCGAAGAACATCACTTTTTTGGATAACCACATCGACGGAGCTTGGAATAAAGGGGCTGGCGGAAATGGTTATTTCCGTGGTTCAAAATTGTACGATAGCCTTATCTCTGGAAATTATATTGTCAATATTCGCCATCTTAGTCTGCAATGGTCCGCGACCGGAAACGTGGTAGAAAACAACTATTTTAATGTCGATATAAATTTGCATGGTGGTTGGGAGCGAAACAATACCATTCGGAATAATGTAAGCGAAGTGCCGTTCGAACATCGAAGCTGGAATACCAGTACAGGCACGCCCAGCAGTGGCACTTGGCAGCCTATATGGTATGGTTCGGCAGATCACGCGAGCAAATGGGCAGGCCCAACAGGCCCTAATAATGTTCTACTTAACAATGTGTTTAAAAAGGCTGTCGAAGCGGGGGCGCCGATAGAAACGTGGGGTGTATTTGATACACCAGATACACAATATACCTTTGCATGGGATGGCGAGCGCTACGTCCATCTCAATGTTAACGGCAAGAATATCGAGACCTGGAATCAGGCAAATGCGGAAGCTGTCTACGATGGTATGCCATACTCCGGGGTGTTGAGTGAACCTGTGTCTGGTGGGGTTGGACCTACACCAACGCCGACACCAACGCCGACACCAACGCCGACACCAACGCCGACACCAACGCCGACACCAACGCCGACACCAACGCCAATGCCGACGCCAATGCCGACGCCAATGCCGACGCCAATGCCGACGCCAACGCCAACGCCAACGCCAACGCCAACGCCAACGCCAGTGCCGGCTCCCACACCTACGTCTACATCTTCACCCTCGACGCCTATACCCTTACCGACACCAGTAAGCTCTGAGAGTCCAACGCCTACCGATTCGATCAGTGATCCAGATACTGATGTAAAAGAAACTCGGCGTGGGGGGGGCGCATCGTCTGTGATCTTTCTCGCGGTACTTGGAGTAGGGCTCGTTCGACGTCTTATACATCAACGCTCTGCCCTATAAAGCCGACCTTTGTTGTTAGCGACGTGAATTCCGCCGCAAAGTATCCGTAAAAGCAAATTAGTGGTAGCCAAATTGGTCATCCGTTTGTTATGGTAAGGCCACTTGACCAGATGCCGAGTTTTCACTGGCAAGCAACACAACAAGGGCACGTAAATCATCTATACAGATGAGATTGACGGGTTGTAGGTCTGTGCTTTTGCTGTGGCTTGGTGATACCGGGAAAGGGAATGCCGCTGATGTTGTGCGGCATTCTGCATGGATGGGAACCTGAGTCCTGAGTATCGAGTAAATAATAATAAAAGTTCCGTGTCAGCGTTCGTCAGTCGATCGAACCGTCACTGGGGCTCAAGAGGTCTTTGTAATGAAAACTAAACTAACGCTGGCTAGCGCCATTGCGTCTATCGCTATTTCTGCCTCCTCGCTCGCTGGAAACATCGATGTTCACAATGCTGTGCAACTGCAAAACGCTCTAAAGAACGCATCACCGGGCGATACGATTATTGTTCATCCTGGTACCTATATCGGTTCAAAGGATTCTAGTGGCGGGCACGCGTCACATTTCTACAGTGATCGAAGCGGTACAGCCAATGCACCGATTGTTCTGAAGAGTAAATCCAAAAGTGCGAAGCAAACCCTGAAGGGCACGAATGTCGATAGTGGCTACATTTTTCGATTGGAGAATGCGGACTACTGGGTCATTCGCGATTTGAAGTTTTCCACAGCACAAAAAGGCATTATGTTGGAAGGCTCTAACCACAACGTGATCGATAACGTAGAGGTGTTCCACACGGGGCAAGAAGCCATTCATTTCCGTTTTTCATCGTCCTACAACACCTTAAAAAATTGTTATGTACATGATACGGGAAACCGTCAAGGCAAAGCGGGGACGGGTGAGGGGGTGTATGTTGGCTCACATGATGGCCATGAAATGAATCCGGTCGATGCCAGTAATTACAACCGGATTGGTGGTTGTACCTTCGGCCCGCAAATCACTGCAGAAGCCTTTGATGTAAAAGCGGGTACCAAAGGCACGATCATTGAAGACAATACGATCAATGCCGTCGGCATAATCGGTACAGCAGAGTTCCCAAATGCAGATAGCTTCATTGATCTCAAGGGAACGGATGTGATTATTCGAAATAATGATATGGATTACGGTGGCGACAACAATGTTGCTCACGCTATCTTGACCCTAGATGAGCACCGTAATTCAAACATTTACAACAATACGTTTAGATTGCCGTCCGGTGCTCCGACTTTCAAATTGATTGAAGAGATGGTTCACGCTAGAGACAATGTGCGCTTAGACGGCGGAACCAAGCGGCTGGATGCTTCTTATCAAGAGCGCCACATCGATGACCAACTCGATGCCTCGATCGAACAGGATTGGGCTGGGCCGTATTCCTGCTATGATGAGTTGAGCGGTGGCTGCGGTGGTTCTGCACCGGCCCCTACGCCCACCCCAGTGCCTACTCCTACTCCTGCCCCTACGCCAACACCAGCGCCTACTCCTACACCCGCGCCAACTCCGACTCCTACACCAGGTGGAGGTAGTGGATGTTCGTCCACGGTGTCAGTGAGTAAAGGAGATCGCGTGGAGTTAAATTTGAATCAAGCCAACTGTGCTACTTTCGCCCATAATCTCAGCGGGCGTACGCTACAGGTATGGGACAGTGATGCAAACGATTCCTGCGATTTTCGTGGATCGGTCGTGTCAGTGAACGGTTCTGGTCAGTTAAATGTGAGTGGTAATTACGCATCGTCAAGCTCGCTAAGCGGTACTACCGTCAAGTTTAATCCATCAAATGGTTGTAAATTCGTTAAAGTGAAGTACTACTGATACGTATCAGTCGGTAACCTCTCCAAGCGGCTTGCTAACACGAGCCGCTTTTTTTTGCTTGGTACGCCTTCTCTTGTACTTCAGTTGAGGATGAGGAATGTGTTAGGCTGCGCTCAAAACAATAATAGCTGTGGCGCCGATGGATACCGTCGTATTTAATTTCCATGACGTAATACTTATTCTTTTAAGTTATGAATGCCTGTTGGTGGCGGCTATTTTATGTGTAAGCCAGCGCGCTCGACGCATGAGTACTTGGTTTTTTGTGGGCTTTCTTGCATGTCATAGCCTGATGGCAATGCATGAACTCGTTTTTTGGGGTAAAGAGTTCCGTCTTTGGGTCTTGGATATTTCACCCAATCTGTTTTTTCTCGGGAGCTACGCCTACTATCTGGACGGTCCTTTCTTATACCTGTTCGTGCGCTCTTTGCTTTTTAAGGACTTCACTCTAAAACGTTTGGAGTGCCTGCATTTGATCCCGCTCGCGCTCTATGCAGTGTTGTTGGTATTCAACTTCTATGGTTTAAGCAATCACGAAAAAAGTGCACTGATTGAAACCCAGCACATTGCTTACTCCTCCCCCTTTCTGTATTTCGACGCAGCTAGTAAATACATCCGTATCGTGTATGGGGTGCTTAGCCTGGGGCTCGTCTGGCGTTATGGACGTCACATTCAGCTGTCATTAGCAAACATCAATTACAGAGATCAGGTGTGGCTAAAGGCGATGCTGCTCACCATTCTTTCGCTATTTTCTCTTGATGCCGTACTAGCATCAGTAAAGATCTACGGGCTAGTGCAGCAACACTTCAATATGGATCTCCTGAACAACCTTGGTGTGAGTGCCTATCATCTCAACTTTCTAGCGATTAATATCCTCGTATTACTCAAGTTTTCCCGGTTTGAGTCGGTTGAGGCGATTGAGTCGGAATCCATTACGCCATCAGAGCCTGAAGATGCGATGACACAGGAGTGGGTGAAACAGATCGAGCAAGGCATGAAAGACCCCGCCGTGTACGCCCTGCCTAACATATCACTAGATAAGTTGGCGGCGGCGCTCGACGTGCCTCCTAGGCGACTGTCGCAGCTACTGAAGACACACTTTGAGACCAACTTTTACGAGTTCGTGAATCGGCATCGGGTTGATGTTGCTAAGGCTCGTTTGGCTGATCCAGCGTTTGATCATCAGTCCATTACCGACATTTTCTACAACGTAGGCTTCAATAGTAAGTCGGTCTTTAATACCTACTTTAAACGTATCGTTGGCCAGACTCCCAGTCAGTATCGTGAAAGCTGTCGTGCTCAGCACCAGGAATGCGGAGAAGACATCTTTGGTGCGTCGTAAGTCGCCGGTGTGATGGCTCGCCCTTCTCGACGAGCGTGACGTGGACGCTTGACCGTTTTACGCCTTCAATACCCCGGCGGACATGTTCACCTTGGCGTGGCCCTCGATAACTTCACAGTTGGTTGAGCGCTCGCTCTTCGCACTACGTTATTGCCATCACTCAAAATATAGCAAAAAACAACGATAATTAGGCGTTCTGTTCAAGTCGAACCTCAAAAATGCCGTACTTTTACCCAGTCGAACGCGTATTTGTATTCTAGCGAACGCAAATTCGGCTTGGACGCGACAGGATTAACCTTGCCGTGTGGAGCCACGTCGTCTCTTGGTTGTCCTGTTCGCGAATATCAGACAACTGGGCCGCGCTGCAAAAGAAGTACATATATTGATATCGAATAATTAAACATACTAATAATCAGGCAGGTAGATCATGTTCAGCCCTTTAGATAAAAGGCAGCCCCTCGCGGTTGCGATTTCGGGAATCTTGGCCTTCAGCGTGTCATCCCAAGTCCTCGCGCAAGATGAGCAACCAGGACTCGAAGAAGTCATTGTAACCGCCGAACGGCGTGAAGCTTCGTTGCAGAGCACGCCGATCGCGGTATCGGTTATGAGCCAGGAAGCCTTGATTGAAAACGACATTCTGAATGTGACAGGGCTGACAGGCTTTGTCCCCAACCTCATTGTTTCCGGTCAGGAAGATCAAAGCGATATCAAAATCTACATTCGAGGTGTCGGTACGAACAACCCCACTGAAACAGGCGATCAAGGGGTGGGTGTGTACGTTGATGGCGTGTTTGCAGCACGTGCTCAGGGGGCTTTGGCCTTGATGTACGACCTGGAGAACGTTCAAGTGTTACGTGGGCCACAGGGAACGCTTTTTGGGCGTAACAACACGGGCGGCGCAATGCTACTGACAACCCGCCGACCAGGGAAAGAATTTGAGGGCGATATCCAAGTCACCTATGGCACCTACAACCGGCAGCAGGTGTCAGGTGCGTTTACCTTGCCTGTCAGTGATTCTCTGTCTTTCCGCGTGGCGGCGTATTCTGATCAAGATGACGGTTGGGTCAACGCCATTGATACCGATCCCCGGGGTTTGGAAGGCGAATATTCTGGGCCGACAACCCTGCGTACGGCCAACACCTCCGGCATGAAACTGAACAATACTGACGTACGTTCGGCTCGTCTAACGGGACTGTGGGAGCTGACCGATGCACTGGATTGGACGCTCTCTTATGAAACCTTTACTGACCAAGGCAATACTGGGGTACTCCTAAATCCGGTGGAAGTTGAGAAGGGGAACTTCGATGCCTTTATCGACTCGCCGGTAATGCTGGACATGACCAGCGATGTGATTCGATCCAAGCTCAGTTACGACATTACGGATGGAGTTAACGCTCAGTATCTCTTTGGAACAAGTGATTTGAGTCGTCGCCAAGTCGTCGATCAGGACGCGGGTGTGCTGTCCATGTTTCGTGAAGCTCGCACGGAATACCAAGATTCGACCGCGACCAGCCATGAAATTAAGATTCAAAACTCCGGAAGTGACAGGCTCGAGTGGACAGTAGGTCTCTATTACTTTGAAGAAGAGACCGCGATTCGCTTTGATTTCGATGGCGATGGTCCATGGTTAAACCAGCGTGGCGCGACCTTTATTCAACCTGCTCGCGGTTCTGAGTCGGCTGCGGCTTACGGTCAGTTAACCTACCGCATTAGTGACGCGTTTTCTTTGACCGGGGGTGTGCGCTATACCGATGACCTTAAATACGATCGGGGGGGCGTAATTACGGTGATGATTGTGATGGCTACATTCGCCCAACTTTGGGTGGCTCTGCCTTGGTCACCTTTGAAGATTTTCTCAATAATCGCACCGGCGCGGAAGGGCCGGATGGCTTGGATGATCTTACGGGCCAAGAACGTCAGCGCGGTAGCTGCGCGGCGGATAAACGCAATGATGTCGAAGTTGAAGACGAGCAAACAACCTATCTGGCGCGGGCAACCTATGAGTGGGGCGACCAGATGACCTATGCCAGTGTGGCGACGGGGTATCGAGCGGGCGTGATTCAGGATGGGGGCGCAGCAACAGAACCTGAGAACAGTACGAGCTATGAGATCGGGTACAAAGTCGATTTCAACCGCATGCGTTTAAACGCGGCAGCGTTTTTCATGGAATACGACAATCTGATTCGCTCTGGTTATGACGAAGACGAAAATCAAATCGTAAATTCAAACGTCGCGGGTGCAGAAATTTCAGGCGTCGAGCTTGAATTGACATGGCTGGTGGGGCAGTCGGGGGTGCTCGATGTATCTGGCGGATATCTCGATGCGCAGTATACCGATTACATCGTGGATAACGGTGGTTATGGTGACAACAATACGCCGATTTTGGATGACAACGGGGAGCCGACAGGCTTATACGATCTTGCAGGCAATACACTTCCTCAATCGCCTGAGTTTACCGTGAATTTCGGTTTTCGCTGGGACTTCGAATTGCAATCTTCGACCCTGACTCCCCGTATCAATGTGAGCTATATCGATGATGTGTACTTCCGCGATCAAAATGAAAATAGCGCGGAGATAAACAATGTTATTGATGATGTTCAGCAGACAGGACGCTATTACGGGAATCCCGCGGGACAGGACGCGCATGCAAAAGTGAACCTGGGGTTGATGTACGACTCTGGTGACAACTGGACCGTGGACCTCTTCGTCAACAATGCCACTGACGAAATGACCAAATCCAGTGCTTCTGTCGATAATAATACCGCAGCAGGGTTTCCTGGGCGCTATGCGGCCCCTCGTACGGCCGGCGTCCGTTTTTCAGCGAATTTCTAACAGATAGGTTCTCTCGTAGAGAGGGGTGCGCCCCTCTCCGATAACGACATTTGTATGGTGACAATAATGAAAAAACCACTCTTTTCAAAGATTGAGCACGTGCTTAGTAAACGTGCACTTAAACTTAGCTCTGCGATAGCAGTCGCTTCCCTCATTGGCGCCTGTGGCAGCGACGCGCCAGACCCGATTACTCCTGTGCCACCCGCATTTGAAGAGCCTGCACCTGGGGAGGAGAATTACAGTGCATTGAAGGCGGACGGTACACTTTGGGTGAATGAAGAAGGACAAAAAGTCTCTCTTCGGGGAATTAACCTGGGTAATTGGTTATCGATGGAATTCTGGATGTTCGATGCGGGGGAGGATCCGCTGGGTGCGGGCATTAATGATCAGTGCACCTTGGAATCCGTATTGGAAACGCGCTTCGGCTATGACGAGAAGGAGCGCATCATCAAACTACATCGCGATTCTTGGATTACGGACACTGATTGGGATGTGATGGAGCAGGCCGGCTTTAATCTCGTGCGTATTCCCTTCCCGTACAATTTAATCGAAGACGAGACCGCACCTTACACCCTTCGAGAAGATGCGTGGGTATACCTCGATGATGCCATCGCCAAAGCCAAGGCACGTGATATGTATGTGGTATTGGATTTACATGGTGCTGTAGGAGGACAGGGTTACGAACAACACACTGGTTGCGAAGGTCAAAATGCACTTTGGGAGAATGCTGAATTCCGCGATCGCACGCGCTGGTTGTGGCAACAAATCGCGGCTCGGTATAACGATGAAGCCGCAGTGGCGGGTTACGGTTTACTGAATGAGCCTTGGGGCACCGATTCAGAGACATTGGCTGAGTTCTCCGTGGAATTGTTTGAGGCAATACGGGAAATCGACCAGAACCATATCGTCATCCTCGCTGGCCATAACGCTGACGGCATAGAGGCTTATGGTGACCCACTCGATCTGGGTATGGAAAACGTCGCGTTTGACTTGCATTTCTATCCCGGTTTGTTTGGTTGGGGGGAAATTGGCTACGCCGTGCATCGCGACTGGATTACTTGTGGCGAGTCGGGGCAAGAGGGCGTGTGTGATTGGGCCCGTCTCGCGCGTGATGTGTACACACCCACATTGGTTGGAGAAATGCAGCCTTGGACCGGACTTGGTGAGATGGGGGGTGAAATTACCCGAGCCAGTTTTGATAAATACAACTTATTGAATTGGGCTGCGACGGCTTGGTCTTTAAAAACCACGTCCAAATCTGGAGGCGTGGGTAATGGCCAATGGGGGCTCGTAACGAATAATGGTAACCAGCTGTTGACCAAGGCGCAGACTTGGAGTTGTAACAACTGGGAGTCTACCTTCGAGGATGCCTGCGATGTCCCTGCGCGATCTACATTGCCCTATGCGGGAGAGGGGAGCAAGACAATGTACCTCGCTATAAAAACAGGGTCGTTTAATGGCACTGATGTCAGCTATGACAGCATCGCACTGATCAATGACGAGACCGGTGAAAACGTCATCGTCAATGGTGAATTCGGTTCGGATACGGGTTGGACTAAAATCCAGGTGTGGGGAGACCCACATGACTACGACTATAACAGCGATTCGGGCGAAATCGCGGGAATAGACAGCTCCCCGAGCTTAAGAGTGACAGCACCTGCCGGACATAACACCGTGATCTACCAAGCGGTAGAGATCGAAGGTGGCCAATCATACACTCTGTCTGGGCGTTTCAAAGATAATGGCGATGGCGGGAACGACATGTGGTCTGAGGTCTATTTGATTCCCGATGAGCCACAGTGGTGGCAGGACGTCGATGGGCGAGCGTTGCCCGCGGTGGATATCAATACCGATTCTATCGAAGATATTGAAGCCTTTTTCAGCGCGTTCGAGTCGATGGACTATGTTTTGAACGAAGCGGTGATGACTTCTCTGCAGAGTCCCGAGCCCGCAGTGATCTTTACTAACATACCAGGTAAAGCCACCGACCTGGTGATAACGCCTTCCGATTCCAGCAATGCCATCATGTGGTCGGCTTCGAGTGGGGAGGTAGACGGGTATCGAGTTTATAGATCGACGGCTCCTCGGTCCGGTTTTTCGAATGTGGCTGAAGTCGAAGATACGAGGTTTGAAGATTCAGATCTGGTACCAGAAACCACTTACTACTATTACGTGGCGGCGTACAACGAAACCGATGAGGGCTATGCCAGTGAGATTGTGGCAAGCGGCCCCACCTTCTACACCTTGCCGATAAAAATTGAAGCCGAAAATTACACGGCGGCTCATCCAGGTGTACAAACGGAAGGTACTGGTGATGTTGGCGGTGGCTTGAATATTGGTCATTTTGAAACCGATCGATGGGTAGAGTATGAAATAAAAGTGGACTCAGCGGGCGAGTATCTGTTGGACTTTCGATTGGCGAGTCTAGTAGGTGACGTGCGATTTGCTGTTGAGCTGGATGGCGTTGTGCTTGATATCATCACCGTCCCCAATACCGGTGGTTGGCAGTCCTACGAGACAGTGTCGACTACGGTGAGCCTGCCAGAGGGTTCGGCCACACTGAGACTTAACTCCATTGACAACCAATGGAATCTCAACTGGTTGGAATTTAAAGAAGCACTTTAATCCAACTTACTCACCCTTCGTGCCCGCGCGGTTCTGCGCGGGTGCGACCAACCAAAAATACTAACACTTATTGTGGCGGCATAGTCTTGATCCGTTCGGGCTCGTGTCTTGCTGTTGAAAAATAAGACCCTGTCGCTTGGAGTACTAAATGATGTTATTCAGATATTTTATGACTTTTCTGATGGCTGCAATTTTTATGAAGGCAGACGCTAGTGAGGTGCATGCTCAAGTCAGCCAATTGTCGAATCCTATCGACGAAAGAGTCGAGGAAATTCTTTCGGCGCTGACACTTGAAGAAAAGCTTGGTCAGCTCTCTTTACGAGACTGGAGTATGGCTGATTCGGAAGATGCGATGGCGCGAGTACTAGAAGATGTGCGTAAAGGGAAAGTTGGTGGTTTTCTCAATGTCAGTGCGAACAAGCTGGATCCTGTTGCCTTTGAAAAGCTTCAACGTGCCGCAGTGGAAGGGAGCCGGATGGGCATTCCTCTGCTATTCGGCCAGGATGTAATACACGGATACAAAACCATATTTCCTATTCCTCTCGGGCAGGCGGCGAGCTGGAATGCTGATGTCGTTGAAGTGGGGGCAGGTGTGGCCGCTCTGGAAGCCAGTAGTGTAGGAATACGTTGGACATTTGCTCCGATGATTGATTTAAGTCGAGATGCTCGCTGGGGGCGAATCGCTGAATCGTTGGGCGAGGACCCGCTGCTGACTTCACGCTTAGGCGCGGCAATGATTCGCGGATTTCAAACAGATGATCTGTCTAATCCCACTGCGCTGGCAGCGACAGCCAAGCACTTTGCGGCATACGGTGCGGGTGAGGCAGGTCGAGACTATGCGACTGTGAACGTACCTCTGCATGAATTGAGAAATATCTACCTTCCCCCTTTTAAAGCGGGGGTGGAAGAAGGTTTGGCGTCCATTATGACGTCCTACAGTACGCTCAATGGCGTCCCTGCGACCGGGAATCGATTTTTGATGACCGATATTCTACGCGGGGAGTGGAATTTCCCAGGCTTTGTAGTGAGTGACTGGAACGCAGTGGCCGAAATGATTCCACACGGATTTGCTGAGGACACTAAAGCGGCCGCGGCGAGCGCGCTCAACGCTGGGGTCGATTTTGAAATGTACACGCGTACCTACGAGCACCACTTGGCTTCGCTGATAAGTGAAGGAGTAGTGTCAATGGCGCAAGTTGATCAGGCGGTTCGGAATATGCTGAGAGCGAAGATCAATTTAGGCTTGTTCCAGCACCCCATGCCTCCGGCGGTGGAGGACCCTTGGCTAAGACCTGAGTATCTCGAGCAGGCTCGGCGAGCAGCCCGTGAAAGCTTTGTTCTGTTAGAGAATAGGAACAGCGTGCTTCCCTTGAGAACAAACCAACGCATTGGGCTTGTCGGCCCTCTGGCGGATGTTCCCCACGAGCAGTTGGGAACATGGATCTACGATGGCTCTAAAGAGGACAGCAGAAGCCTCTTACCGGCGTTACAGGAACGCATTGGGGAAAAGCAGGTTCGATATATTCCAATCTTGGAAAACTCTCGAGACCGCTCAACAAAGAATTTTTCGTCTGCAGCAAAGGCGCTTAAAAAAGTCGATGTAATCCTCTATGTTGCGGGTGAAGAATCGATTCTCTCTGGGGAGGGTCACAGTCGAGGGGATATCAGCTTGCCGGGAGCACAACGAGAATTGGTTGACCTCTTAGTGCAGACCGGTAAGCCTGTTGTTATGGTCATTATGGCGGGCCGTCCTCTCGCTCTTGATGGCAGCGATAAGCTTGTCGATGCACTTATGATGGCGTGGCACCCTGGTACGATGGCCGGGCCAGCGCTGGTTGATGTGCTCTACGGAGACTTTTCCCCGAAAGGGCGCTTGCCTCTCACATGGCCTATTTCTGAAGGACAGATTCCCATTTATTACAATCATTTAGCGACAGGGCGACCGGCTACTGATGAGAACTATACGCGCATGTATGACATTGAACAGGGCGTATTTCAGCATGCACCGGGAAATTCTTCCAATCACCTCGACTATGGTCATCTTCCTCAATATCCATTTGGTTATGGTTTGACCTACAGCGAATTTAAATACAGCGACCTTCGCTTGAGTCATTCAGAAATCGGTATTGGCGAAACGCTTAAGGCCAGCGTCACACTTACCAATGTGGGGGAGGTGGAAGCGGAAGAGGTAGTGCAATTGTATGTGCGAGACCGTGTGGCCAGTATTGTACGGCCTGTGCGAGAGCTGAAAGATTTTTCGCTTGTACGCTTGGCGCCTGGAGAGTCCAAGGTTGTGTTGTTTGAACTTACGACCGATCAGTTGGCGTTCTACGGCGACGGTCCAGAACCTATATTGGAGCGTGGCGAGTTTGATGTGTGGATTGCTCCCGATGCTCAGTCCGGATTGCACGACAGCTTTCTACTTAGATAGTCTTCTGAGGCACTCTCCTTCGCCCACTGCGGCTTTGCCCCCTTGGGGGCGTTTTTTTAGTTTGGAACGTGATATTTCGTCGCAGTGGGTGTGTGTCGTCGCTGCAAAAACACCAACAAAAATAGATATAAAGAGGCAGCAATCAACATGAAATTCAAACAGAAAATTCGTAGCTTAAGGCACGCCTTACCTAAGTTGGTAGGTAGTTTTGCGCTAGTCTTGGCGATGTTAGGAGCCGCGCAGTCGAACGCTGAATTTGTGCGAACGGAAGGGACTTCCATCGTTACCCCGGATGGTGAGCCGCTGTACCTTAGTGGTATTAATTTGGGCAACTGGCTGTTGTGGGAAGGGTATCTGATGATGGGCGATTTTAATTATCGAACACACACACAATTCCTGCATTCCTTAAGTGAAGCGTTTGGGAGCATGGAGAAGGCCTTGCAGTTTGAGCATGAGTGGCGCTTGAACTACGTGGAAGGTAGTGCCATAGCGGATCTAAAACAGTTGGGCTTTAATACGGTACGCGTTCCGTTTCACTACAACATGTTTTGGGGGAATGGTGCGCCTCGAGATCATGGCTTTCAGTATATTGATGCCTTACTTGAACATTGCCGAACACACAATATCTACGTGCTATTAGATATGCATGCTGCGCCCGGTTACCAGAATCCGGGGGACCATGCCGATAATGTGAATTCTAACGCGTCGCAGCCGCGTGATACGGTAAAATTCTGGGATGGGGATAACGTTGAAACTGCCGCTGCGGTATGGCGACACATTGCTGCTTATTATCGAGATGAGCCTATGATTCTCGGCTATGACTTAATTAACGAGCCCGTTCCACAACCGGGGCGCGAGTTAGAACTGTTGAGTTCGTTAGTGACCTTACGTGATGCGATCAGGGAAGTGGACCCCAATCACATGATTGTGGCGGAAGGCAGCTGGTGGGGATCCGATTTGACAAAAATTGATTGGCAGGCCCCGGATGTGCAGGCCGCGAGTGGCGTTACTACGCAGTGGGATCACAACCTTGTGTATCAGATTCATCACTACGGTCCTCTGGCTGATACCATGGGGAGGGAGGAAATTACTAACAGACTCGGGATCCCATTAATTATCGGAGAATTTGGCGAAACCGATGAAAGCAATCTCAAGGCGATTGCCGATTGGGCGAAACAACATCTAGCTGGCTACTACCCTTGGTCATTCAAAAAAATGTCGCATGACAAAACCTTGTGGACCATTCCGAGCGACACTAATTATGAGCGAGTCAAACAGTTTATTAACAATGGCGGCACGGCGCCTACAGATTCCTATCCGGGCATGATTCGCTTTGCTCAAAATAATATCGTTAACGGGCACCCTAGCCACATTTGGCACGGCGGATTCTATGACGCCATTCAACCTTCGGCAGGCGATTCCCCTGGCCCAGTTGTCACCTGTGACACCGCATCAGCGATGGCGTTGCCGGGCCGTATAGAAGCCGAAGGTTTTTTGCGCGTCTCAGGGGATTCAGCTGGAAACAACGGGTGACATAGACGGAGCTCAAAACGTAGGCTGGGTAGATGTGGGTGACTGGTTGGAGTACAAAGTCGAGGTTGCAGAAGACGACGTGTACCGATTTCAATTGCGTGCAGCGGTGTATGAACACCCCGGGTCGGTGAGTCTCCTGCTCAATGAGGAGGCTTTGGGTTCCATGTCACTGCCTGTTACTGGTGAGTGGCAACGCTATGTCACGAGCGATACAGAAGTCTACATACCGGCGGGTGAACACATTTTAAGCGTACGCTTCGAAAGTTCTGGCGTGAATTTGAACTGGTTAGCCGCTGAACTCCCTACGCCAAGTCCCACGCCCACTCCGTCGCCTTGTGAGGGGCCTATCTTTCCGATACCCATAAAGTTGGAAGCTGAGTCCTACTGCGACATGTTTGGGGTGCAAATAGAGCCTACATCGGATGCGGGTGGTGGGGATAATATTGGCTGGACTGATGCAGGAGATTGGGTAGATTTGGGCCGCATTGAAGTGGCACAGACAGGAACTTATGACGTCACATTTCGCGTTGCCAGTGATCCCGGTGGTGGCCGTTTACAGTTGCTACTTGATGGTGAAGCTCGTGGAGTGATTGAAGTCCCTTCAACCGGTGGTTGGCAGCAGTGGGCGAGTACAACTTTGCCGGTACAGATTGCAGAAGGTATACACGATGTTCGGGTGCTGATCCTAGCAGGAGGCGTGAATATTAATTGGGTAGATTTTAGGCTAAATGATGGAGTAACTCAGCCTAGCGAGATCGCACCGGGAACCTATGCGATCGTCAACGAGGCGAGTGGGCGAGTACTCGACGTGGCCGGTATTTCAAACGCGAATGGCGCGAATGTTCAGACTTGGGACTATTCTGGGGGAGGAAATCAACATTGGGCGGTTGAGCCGCTTGGTGAGGGACGCTATATCTTAGTTGCCGAGCACAGCGGGGCTTGTCTTGATGCCGATTCGGGTTCAAATAATGTACATCAATGGCAATGCGTCGGGAACCTAAATCAAGAATGGCGGATAGAAGCGCAGAGTGACGGCAGCTTTATTCTTCGCGTAAATGGCGGTTCGGAGGTATTAGGGCAAGTGTTGGGAGGCGACAATAACGGCGCAAACGTGGATACACGTGCTGATGATGCTACTCTCGCTCAAAGGTGGCGTTTTCTAGAGCCAAGTCTCTAACCTGCATGAATTTGCTTTCAACAAAGTAGTATAGGGACGCTTCCCTACAACGAATTCAATCTAAAACCAAGCCGCGCCAAAAAAGTCACCTATTCTTTTAGCGCGGCTTGGCAGCCTAGTTTTCCTCTGCTGTTTTTCCGCTCTTCTTTAATCGCGCCGTCATTGCGCTCATCAGCGCGATTAAGAAAAACAGTGAGGTACTTCCTCCTCCGCTTGAACTCCCTCCACCCAACAGAGAGTTGTTTTGGTCGTTGCCATCAGGCTCTGAAGGGTTGGGGGTAGATTCCGGCGTGGGAAGCGGCGTGGCTGTCGGGGATGGAGAAACCACTGGTGTTGGCTCTGGGGTCGGAATTGGGATTGGAGCTAAAGTTGGGCTAGGTGCTGGCGTAGGTGCAGGCACTGGAGTTGGTGCCGGTGTCGGTGTCGGTTCTGGAGTTGGTTCCGGTGTCGGTACAGGCGTTGGTTCCTGTGTCGGTACAGGCGTTGG
This sequence comes from Cellvibrionaceae bacterium AOL6, assembly GCA_003265435.1. GTDB lineage: Bacteria > Pseudomonadota > Gammaproteobacteria > Pseudomonadales > Cellvibrionaceae > Agaribacterium. Next base: position 76,198 of record NOXC01000007.1, on the reverse strand, counting down.
TTCCGGTGTCGGCACAGGAGTTGGTTCTGGTGTCGATACAGGAGTTGGTTCCGGTGTCGATACAGGAGTTGGTTCCGGTGTCGGTACAGGAGTAGGCTCCGGTGTCGGCATAGGAGTGGGTACCGGAGTAGGTGTTGGTGCTGGCGTAGGTGCAGGGGGGAGGTCTAAATCGATGATCTGCAAGTACACAGGTTGTGCACTGCCTGAGCGTTTTTCCATAAGGTAGTAGTACAGTTTACCTTCGTGAATATAGACGTTTCCGTGTCTAAACTGTCTTCCACCAGACTGTGCGTAAATTTGTGTAAAGTCATTTGTTCCGCCTAGTGCTTGTTCTATGTAGGGGCGCCCATTTTTCAATCCAATAATGTAAACATAATCACCTGACGTATAGAGTTCATCTGCTCCAGAGAAATTCGTTGAAGTAATAAAAGCGCTGCTGTCAGCGGGTTTGTAAGTATGGACATTGACCCGGATGTCGTTTTCCGTGTCTCTGACTTTCCCGATAAAATGAACATCGCCTCGAGCAGTGGTTGTCCAATCAAATCCGCCTACAATATACACTTGGTTTTTAGCGGTAGTCGGGACGAGATTTCCGGGTTCGTATATTTTAATCTCGTCCGAGTCGATGAGCGGTATATCAATCGGCATGTCATCATGGGTTCTCCATTGCTCAGCTCCGTCTGGGTGATCAGAGTACGCATAATAAAATCCATTTTGATAGAGGTATTTGTCGTTATTGTTGGCAGATCGGCGCTGGTAACCAATGCCCAACTTGCCATTTAGGTATTTCATACTTCCATATAAACCCCAGTTAAAGCGCTCGCCGAAGCTCTTTGCGTTGAGGGTGTTAAATTGATAAAAGTCTGTCCATTTCTTTTGGTCGGGCTCGTAGCGGGAGAACTTGTAGGCCCCGTTGTTATTTCCTCCTTCCCTCATCGACATCAATAGAGTGCCATCGGTATTGAGGAAAAAAGTTGGATAGGTTAAACCAGAAAAATTTGCGTGATCAATGCGTCCCGTCAAACTGAGGTGTTTGTAGTCGTTTTCCCCTTCGCTGACACGACTCACATCCTTAACGAATTGATCCAAGGTAAATTCATCGTCTTCAACTACGGCAGCTCCGGGAAGCGAGTAGGAATAGCGAAAATAGTCATCTGCGAGGCTGCCGTCAGAAGGCTTGTTCTGACTGTAGGCATGCATGTCGTACAGTAAATGAATCGTATCGTCGATTGGGCTGATGCCTACCGCGATCGTGTTGTGCGATTCGCCAATCCACCATTGGTTTTGGTAGCCAGTATGGCGATGAGGAAACTCTATAGTCGCGATACTGCCCGTTTGTGTATTGTATCGACTGAGCATGACGTGCCGATCTGTTTTCCCCCCTCGGTACCATGTCATAAACACAAAATGCTTGTGTTTTTTAATCGAGTCCCCGTGGGGAGTTATGCGGGACCCGAAATAGTAATGGTAGGCTTCATCGTTTATTACCTCGGGGTCATTGCGGTTGCTAGTTCGTTTGGTTCCGTCGAAATGCAGTCCGATATCGGTAATTTTTATTTCTTGTTCTAGGGTCGGCGCCGCAAATCCAATACTCGTCGAGAGACTTCCAATAATCAGCGACAGCGTTTTAAGTGTGTGGCGTGAGTGACGAGGGGGTCCATGATGCATAAGGCAGCCTAGCAATGTGTAAGATGGTCAGGTGGGTAGATCGTAGCATGTGATACAAGTATGTTGGTGTGCTCAGGGCTAAGCTGAGACGGACGTTCGCTTAATTTGTGAAAAGGTTCACGTTCAACGGTGTGATCGGGGGAGAAGTCTGGGGAGGATTGAGCAGGCGGGTTTTGGTCGGTGTGTCAGCACCGCCTGCTAGGGGGTGTTATAGCTCTTCGAGCCCCTCATAGCGCTCATTTAAGGTTTCTTGAACCTGTTTTGCGTCGTCCATCAGTTTTTGAATCGTGCGCGGGTCATAGACATGGCCCTGGGGCATGACCGCCTCGGGAGTGGCCGCAGGCGCCGGGTTGTCTGCGGGCGCCTCGCGCAAACCCTGGATTAAATTTGCGTTAGGATCGACCTCCAGCTCGGTCGCTTGCTGGCCTTCCGGTGGGGGTTCTGACGAATAATGCACGACGCCATTTGCGTCGGTCCATTTATATGCGGTTTGTTTGCCGGCTGGAACCAGGTCTGACATCGAAGGCGCGTTGGGGAGTGAAGGGCCATTGCCGCTAAAGGAGAAAGGCGATTTCCCCGTCATGATGTACATTACGTAATTGGACATGCCCACGACGATAATGAGCATGACCGCGATTTTGAAAATGAGCTTACCCACAGGGTTGTTTCCTTGTTATCGAGTCCTTTGTCGGGCCTGTTGACACTAATTTCATGCGCTCTGTTGCCATCAAAATTTCTCTATCAAGGCGTGCGGAGGGCCGTTTAATGACTCTAAACAAGCGACAAACAACGCAGAGAGAGGGATTTTGATGGCAACCCGAAGGGCTGGGTCTGTATTTCCACCCTGCTGCGTTGCTTTTCACTCATTTAGCTCGCTAAACCACCGTTCAAAGCGCCTTGCAGTCTGGAAATACAGACTCCAGCAGAGCGTATGAAATTAGTGTCAACAGGCCCTAGTTTAGGCGCACTGACGCCGAACGGAAAGTCGCGAGCGCGGTGTGTGTCAAAGTCGCAACAATTTGCTTGTAAAATGAGTCGAACGTTTAATCATTGAGCACGATTTCATGTCGTGGCGAGGTGACGGGATGGGGGTGCATGTGCCGTCGTACTCAGCCAAAGTGAGGGAGTAGAAACATGACATTACAGGCGAATGGCGAGATGTTCTCGCTAGCCGAAGCTCTGGGGCACGAGCTTTTAAACAGGGGCATGCGTGTGACCGTGGCGGAGTCCTGCACCGGGGGTGGCGTTGCGGCATCGATCACGGACGTGGCAGGGAGCTCGGCCTGGTTTGAGCGCGGCTTTGTGACCTACAGCAACCGGGCCAAAACGGACATGCTGGGCGTGCCCGCAGAGCTGATTGACGACTTTGGTGCGGTTAGTGGCCCTGTTGTCGAGCGCATGCTTGAAGGGGCACTAAAGGCTGACAGGGCCGACCTTGGTGTTGCGATCAGCGGGATTGCCGGGCCGGGAGGCGGCTCTGATGAGAAGCCTGTGGGCACGGTCTGGTTTGCCTGGGGCAGTGCGGATCAATGGCATGCAGAACGGTACCACTTCCCCGGAAGTCGCGCCGAGGTGCGCGCCGCAGCCGTGCGGCACGCGCTCAGCATGATGCTGGCCTGGCTTCGAGATCACGCATCTCGATAGATAGGTAGAAATACTGTATAAAAACCTATATCTGTTTGCATATACAGTGTTTTTATCTTATGCTTGCGATCACGTGCTTGAGGGACGCTCGAGCAGTGAGGGGCCTTCACTTCTTACTGCGCGCTAGCTAACATGCGGCCCCTAAACACGTTCCAACTGGCGCATGAAGGCGTCAGTACATTCACACAGCATATTGAGGCGTTTCAAATGGACAGCAATAAAGAGAAGGCGCTGGCCGCCGCACTGGCACAGATCGATCGTCAATTCGGTAAAGGGACAGTGATGCGCCTTGGGGACAGGGAAAGAGTCGCCATACCCAGTATTTCAACCGGTTCGCTTGGGCTTGATGTGGCCTTGGGCATCGGTGGCCTGCCGAAAGGCCGGATTGTAGAGATCTACGGGCCGGAGTCCTCAGGTAAAACGACGCTTACACTGCAGGTGATTGCCGAGGCACAGCGTGCCGGTGGGACCTGCGCCTTCGTGGACGCCGAGCATGCGCTGGACCCGATCTATGCCGAAAAGCTCGGCGTGAATGTGGATGATCTGATCATTTCTCAGCCAGATACTGGGGAACAGGCATTGGAAGTGGCCGACATGCTGGTTCGATCCGGTGCCGTTGACGTGCTGGTCGTCGACTCGGTAGCGGCGTTGACGCCCAAAGCGGAAATTGAAGGCGAGATGGGCGATCACCACGTCGGGCTACAGGCTCGCCTGATGTCTCAGGCGCTGCGTAAAATCACCGGTAACATCAAAAACGCGAATTGCCTTGCGATCTTTATCAACCAGATCCGCATGAAAATTGGTGTAATGTTTGGAAACCCTGAAACCACGACAGGCGGGAACGCACTTAAGTTCTACTCTTCTGTTCGCTTGGATATCCGACGTATCGGGGCCGTGAAAGACGGTGACGAGGTGGTCGGATCTGAAACCCGCGTCAAAGTGGTCAAAAACAAGGTTGCGCCGCCTTTCAAACAAACCGAGTTCCAGATTCTTTATGGTCAGGGCATTAATCGGCTGGGTGAAATCATCGATTATGGCGTGAAGCTGGGTTACATCGAGAAGGCCGGAGCCTGGTACAGCTACCAGGGCGACAAAATCGGTCAAGGCAAGGCGAACGCGATGCAGTATCTGCGTGAGCATGGCGAAATAGCCGAGCTGCTTGAGAAGAAGATTAAGCAGGAATTACTGGGCGGCGTTGCACCTGTTGAAGAGCAGGAAGAGCAAGATGCCTGAGGCATCGGATACCGATGCGGAGCTCCATCGCCTCAGCAATGCGGCGTTGGCGCTCCTCGCACGTCGGGACTATTCCAGTGCCGAACTGCGTGAACGCCTGCTGAAACGCAGTAGTACTGCCGAATCCGAGCAGCTGATTGAGCAGGTGCTCTCCGCACTGGCTGAACAGGGTTATCAAAGTGATGAGCGATTTTGTGAAAGCTTTGTTCGCTACCGGCTGGAGCAGGGGAAAGGGCCACTTAAGATTCGGCAGGACCTGCGCCTCAAAAAGATCGATGACAGCCTGATCGACCAATGTATGCCTTCAGGCGACAGCTTCTGGCGAGAACACGCCGAAAAAACCTATCGCCGAAAGTTTGGCGATCAACCCGCTACTGAACAGAAAGAAGTGGCTCGGCGACTGCGGTTTATGGTCTCACGCGGCTACTCGGCGAGTTGGGTCTACCCCCTTATTGATCGTCAGCTCGAGCACGCGGATTAAGGTCGTCTTCTCGATTTGTCGTGGTTTCACTGACGCAAATTGTCACACTGTTGGTAATTTGATCAGATCTTGATCTTCAGGCGTCGTTTTATTTCTCATTTTTGTCATTCCGTGACTCTGAGCGCACCCCGTTTTAAAATCTTCGACAATAATTACCTCTGTAATTCAGTTGATGGTTAAACCCGCGCTATGGAAATCGACGTTCTCAAAAGTTTCACCCCGTTCGATGGCTTGCAAGAAGAGTATTTGCTCGAAGCTCTGGAACATATCAAGGTCGAAACGTATTCCAAAGGTCAAATGCTGTTCAAGCGGGGGCGCGCTGTCGCTTCGCGCTTTTTCCTGTTGGAAGGACAGGTCGATCTGATCGACAGTCAGTATCATGCTCAGAGCATTAAAGGCGGCAGTGCCGCCGCGAAGTCTATGCTCAACCCAGACAGCCCGACACGCTGTTCTTGTGTCGTCAAAGATCCGAGTGTGATGATCTTTCAAATCGATGCCGAAACTCTGGATCGGCTGACGGCATGGTCTGAATCGGCTGAGTCGGCCTTTGAGGCCGAGATGAGTGCGCGGGATGGTCAGCCCTTTGACCCGTCCTCGACGGGGCAGTTCGATGTCATTACGGTGGATGAGGAGAGCTCGAGTGACTGGATGTCTGCTTTGCTTAAGTCGCCGCTGTTCGAGCGCGTTCCGCTCACGCATGTTCAGGATCTGTTCTCCCGCTTCAAGGATCGCAGCGTGAAAAAGGGCGAGCGCATTATCAAGGAAGGAGAGAAAGGTGACTTCTTCTATGTGATTGCAAAAGGCGGCGCCCGGATTACCAATCACAGTGGCAACGTAGATGTGGTTATCGGTCCCGGCCAGCACTTCGGTGAAGAAGCGCTGCTCGGACAGACCCTTCGTAATGCCACCATTACCATGTTGCAAGATGGCGAATTGAAAATGCTGGAAGCGGAAGATTTTCAGTCGCTGCTGACGGAGCCGGTGCTGCTTTACACCGATACGCCAAGCCTTGCGACCTTGGATAAACCCTACAAGCTAATTGATGTGAAAATGCCTCTGGAATATCGGGCCTTTCATGCCAAAGGCAGCATCAACCTGCCACTGGCGCGCTTGCGCGCGACCATTCCTGAGCTGGCCAAAACCAATGCCTATGTGATTGCGGGCGATGCCGGCAGTCGCTCCAAAATTGCCGCTCACCTGTTGTGTCAGGCGGGTTTCGATGCCTACATCTTGCAGGATAAAGACCCTGTCCTAAACGCTGAATAGTCCAGCGGTGTCCAGACCTCGCATTCTGCTGTTGTCTGCGTATGCCGCGCAGAGCCATTGCTATTGGAGCGATGGCTTGATGCAGGCGTTTCCCGAATATGAGTGGCTCCCATACAGCCTGCCTGCAAGGCACTTTTCGTGGCGGATTCGCGGCAACCCCTTGAGCTGGTATCGCGACCTGCGTGCGCTAGAGGCCGTGGACCTGGTGATTGCCACTTCGATGGTCGATCTTGCTACGCTACGGGGGCTTGTGCCCAAGCTCGCTTCCGTGCCCTGGTTAGTCTATTTTCATGAAAACCAGTTGGCGTATCCCGCGAGCGATGTGGCGAAAAAGTATCTCGAGCCTGCGATGGTCAATATCTACTCGGCGCTGGCTGCGGAACACTGTGTGTTCAATTCGGAATACAACAAGCGCAGCTTCTTTTCTGGAGCCGAGGCCTTGTTGCGTCGATTTCCGGATCGGGTTCCCACGAATGTCGTTGCAGAGCTGGAGAGTAAAAGCTCGGTTGTGCCGGTGCCTCTGGCCGATAGCCTGTTTGAAAGGGCTCATGCAACTGCCACCGACACAGCGCGTCTGATCTGGAATCACCGCTGGGAGTACGACAAAGCCCCCGAGCGCCTGCTGGGTATCGTGCAAAGGTTGCCTGCGTCGCTGCCGTTGAAGGTCTTTGTGCTCGGGCAGCGTTTCCACTCGTTACCACCTGCGATGGCATCGTTGGAAACCTTGCTGACGGAAAGAGGGTGGCTTGGTCACTGGGGGCCTGTGCAGCCGCGTGAACAGTATCTGTCACTGCTGGCGCAGGGCGGTATTGTCCTGTCTACTGCGCTACATGACTTTCAGGGGCTCTCCATACTGGAAGCCGTCGCACTGGGTTGTGAACCCTTGGTGCCGGACCGGCTCGCTTACCCTGAGTTTATTCCCGATGACTGCCGCTACCACTCTGTCGAGAACCACGACGAGACGCATATCGAGCAAGAACTGCAAGAGGCTGCGCGACATATAGAACGGCGCCTGTGTGAACAGCCAAGGCCGGTTGATGTGCAGCATTTGTCATGGGCACGACAGCGATTGGTTTACAAACAGTTAATTGAACAGTGGCTCTAGGCGCATAACCTGGCGCGGATTTGCAAGATGCGAAGCAGCCGGTATGATTGCCGCTTTTCATTCAGTATTCAGAGCACGAGCACATGGCTAAACCGCGCATTCTTACCGGCATCACGACCTCCGGTACGCCTCACCTTGGAAATTACGTCGGTGCGATTCGGCCAGCGATTCAGAGTATCAGTGATGAGGTCGATACCTATTTCTTCCTCGCAGATCTGCATGCGCTGATCAAATGCCAGAATCCCGAACAGGTGAATCAATCCACGCGTGAGATCGCGGCGAGCTGGTTGGCGCTGGGACTGGATCCAGAAAAGGCCGTGTTCTATCGCCAGAGCGATGTGCCCGAAATTTCTGAGCTGAATTGGGTGCTGACCTGTGTGGCCGCAAAGGGCTTGATGAATCGGGCGCACGCCTACAAGGCTGCAGTCGATAAAAATGCGGAGGAAGGGCAGGACCCCGACTACGGGATCACGATGGGGCTGTTTTGTTACCCCGTGCTTATGTCCGCCGATATTCTGATGTTCAATGCCAACACCGTGCCGGTCGGAAAGGACCAGATTCAGCACGTTGAGATGGCGCGTGATATCGCTGCGCGCTTCAATCATCATTTTGGTGAGACCTTCACCTTGCCGGAAGCCAAAGTCGATGAGCACGTCGCGGTGCTGCAAGGGCTTGATGGGCGCAAGATGAGCAAAAGTTACAACAATACGATTCCGTTGTTTTTGCCTGAGAAGAAGCTGCGCAAGCACATCAATAAGATCAAGACCAACCTGCTTGAGCCTGGCGAGCCGAAAGACCCAGACAGCTCAGCGGTGTTTCAAATCTGGCAGGCGTTTGCCACCGAGGCGCAAACCGCAGAGATGCGCGAAGCCTTTGCCAATGGCATTGCTTGGGGCGAAGCCAAGAAACGCCTGGCCGATTTGATTAATGATGAGCTCGCCGAGGCGCGGGAGCGCTATGAGGCGCTTATGGCTGCGCCTAATGAGGTAGAAAAAGTCCTGCAGGCCGGCGCCGAAAAAGCGCGCGCGATCAGTCGTCCCTTCATTGACGACATCAAACGCGCGGTCGGTATTCGTCCGCTTTAAGCGGCGCGGAGCTGCTCTTTCAAGGTATTGAGCAAACCCTCGCAAAGCCTTGCGATGTCGTCCTCCGTACTGATGTACGGAGGCATCATATAGATCAGGCGGCCGAAAGGCCGCAGCCAGATGCCGTGTCGAACAAAGGCCGGTTGCCACAGCTTGAGATCGACAGGCTCGTCCATTTCTACGACCCCGATGCCTCCGAGTACACGGACTTCGCGCACCCCTGCTATGTCACGGCAGGGCGCGAGGCCTCGCTGAAGGGCGCGCTCAAGGTTTTGCACCTGTGATGCCCAGTGATGTTCTTCGAGTAATTCGATGCTGCGTGCCGCGACGGCACAGGCGGTGGGATTGCCCATAAACGTAGGCCCATGCATGAATACACCCGGCTCAGCGCTGCAAATCGTTTCCGCGACGGTATCGCTGCACAGTGTGGCGGCCAGCGTCAGGTAGCCAGCACTCAAGGTTTTGCCGAGGCAGAGAATGTCGGGTGTGATGTCGGCGTGCTCGCACGCAAACAGGCGGCCAGTGCGCCCAAATCCCGTGGCAATCTCATCGGCAATCAATGGAATGCCGCGGGCTTCGGTGGCCTCGCGTACGGTTTTCAGATAGTTCGGGTGATAAAAGTGCATGCCGCCGGTGCCCTGTACGATGGGTTCCAGAATGACTGCGGCGATGTCCTGTTCGTGCGTTTCCAGGAGCTGTAGAAAGCTGTCGGCGTCCTTCTCGTCCCAGTGTCCATCGAAGCGGCAGCGAGGCTGTTCGGCGAACAGCTGTGGCATGATGGCCTCACTGAACAGGGTGTGCATACCGGTGACCGGGTCACACACGGACATCGCGGCAAAGGTGTCTCCATGGTAGCCGCGCTTGATGGTCAGCATACGTGTACGTGTCTGGCCTTTCGCATGCCAGTACTGGATGGCCATCTTCAGAGCCACCTCTACGGCGACCGAACCCGAGTCGCTGAAAAACACTTTATTCAGACCGTCGGGGCTCAGCCGTACGAGGTGAGCCGCGAGCCGCGCGGCCGGTTCATGGGTAAAGCCGCCGAACATCACATGCGCCATTTTGCCCATTTGAGCTTGGGCGGCGGCATTCAGTTCCGGGTGATTGTAGCCGTGCAGTGTGCTCCACCAGGAGCTCATCCCGTCAATCAGTGTCTCCCCCGAAGCGAGGTGGAGGTGCACGCCTTCTGCGCGGTCCACAACAAACAGGGGGTTGTGGGATTGGAAGCTGGCATAGGGGTGCCAGATGTGTTGCTGGTCGATGCGCAAGATCTCTTGCATCGAGAGGGGCTGCGTGCTCACGTTCGGCTCCGGGAATACTGTTCAGACTCTGCGGTGGGATTCACTAAGAGCGTGATCCACACGGGCGGCACAGTGTGACGAATGCCCGAACGCGGCGCAAGTGTGTGAGCAGGCGCTAGGCGACGTTGGCGTGTTGCGCGCTGTCGATAAAATAGCTGATTTGCGCATCCTGTACGGCATCGAGTGGCGCGAACTGCAAGCGCAGGCGAGTGTGGCAGCTGGGTCTGCGAATTAACTGCCGGTCGATGACGCGCGCTTCCGTTATCACATCGAAGTGGCTGTTAAAACTCAGTCGGACTTTCAGCGGGGATTGCTTGGCGACGGTGTCCGCAGGTGCTTTACTCCAGAAATCAATGGCTGCGCCTCCGCGGCTTAAATCACGAAGGTGGCCTTTGAGGTTCGCGGAAAACTCGCGAATCAGTTCAGCAGAGGGGCCCTGCAAATCGGCAAAGATTAAGCGGCTGTGCCAGCGTCGGTTCTCACTCCAGTGCGCGCCCAGGAGTTCGACAGTCAACAGGCCGTGTTCGAGTTGCTGAGGGCGGGCTTCCAGTACGAGGTAACGTTCTCCACATTTCACCTGCAGCCAGCAACGGCGGGGTGTTTGGTGGTGCTTGAAGAGCGGGCTGATACACGGCAGGGTCTCGCCCAGTAAGAGTAAACCGTTGTCGAGATCTGCCCCCAAGAGGATGCTTTGTGCACTGAACTCGCTTGCGCCGTTTTCCAAAGCCACGCGCAAGTGCTGATGCTGGTCGATGGCGCGAAGCAGGGCACGAATCTGGAGCGTATCAAGTGTCAAAGACATGGTGTTTTCCGTTGGGTTTAGTGCTTTAGTCGGCGTTTCGGCTTATCGGAATCGTTGCTTCAGCGAGCGATCCCGTCTCGCTTACGCGGCGATGGTGTTCGTTTCCTTTAAGGAGAGCAAAGACAATGCCATTGTCGAGAAGTCAGTGTTGGCGGGGGCTGCGTCGCCATTAGGGGCATGCGTCGGGCAAGACATTGCCGATGTGGCAGTGAGAACTTGCCGCTGCTCACAAATCCAACAGTCCACGCGCCAATCGTATGCTTTTACTCTGCTCTGTCGTTCACATAGGACGCGCTAGGCCTTACAATGACGCCCCTTTTTACCGAGAGTTTGTCCATATCCATGCACAGCGCCGATTTCACCACACCACGCACTAAGCTTGAATTCAACAAGCTGCAGAAACGCTTGCGTCGGAACGTGGGCAAGGCCATTGCCGATTACACCATGATCGAAGAGGGTGACCGCATCATGGTGTGCCTCTCTGGTGGCAAAGACTCGTACGCGATGCTCGATATTCTGATGAACCTGCAGAAGACGGCTCCCGTGCACTTTGATCTGATCGCCGTCAACATGGATCAGAAGCAACCGGGCTTTCCAGAACACATTCTGCCTGCCTACCTCGACAAGCTGGGCATCGAATACCACATTATTGAGAAAGACACCTATAGCGTGGTCAAATCGGTCGTGCCGGAGGGGAAAACCACCTGTGGTCTGTGCTCCCGTCTGCGCCGGGGGACGCTCTACGGTTTTGCTGAACAGATTGGCGCGACCAAAATCGCGTTGGGCCACCATCGCGACGATATCGTCGAGACGCTGTTCCTGAACATGTTCCACGCTGGCCGCCTGAAGGCGATGCCGCCCAAGTTACTGGCCGATGACAAGCGCAACATCGTTATTCGTCCTCTGGCGTACTGTAAGGAAAGTGATCTGGCAGCCTTCGCCGAATACCGTGAGTTTCCTATCATTCCTTGCAACCTCTGCGGGTCTCAGGAAAATTTGCAGCGCCAGAAAATCAAGGCGATGTTGCAGCAGTGGGACAAAGAGCAGCCCGGCCGCGTGGATACGATCTTCGCGTCCTTGCAGCGTGTCTCCGCATCGCAACTGGCGGATACCTCACTGTATGACTTCCACTCGCTTGCGCTGGACCGCAGTGCAGACGAGAGCGATGTGCCGGAGGAAGGTGCTTCGGGCGAGGCCCAATTGTTCGACCCGATCAGGCTGGTAAACCTCTGATCAACCTATAAAGCGACTTGAGGTCGCGTAAATAATATCAGTAGCGTCAGGCAGGGAGGCTGGACCAAGAATGAAATTCCTGCCAGCATCGTGCGGAATCCCGCTTATACTTAAGGTCGGGGCGAAGCCACTGCATACATGACAACGACGAAGGCAGCAACAGGATACGCATACGTGCAAGGTTTCTTTGAAGGCATCTCATTCAGACTCGCCAAAGTGGGTGTGGTACTGGCGTTGATCGTCGGTATATTGATGAGTGCCATCCAGATTTACATCGATTACCAATCCCAGATCGTGCAAGTCGATGCGATGATCAATCGCGTCATTAAGGTGGCCACCCCGCCCGCTGAACGTGCCGTGTATACGTTGGACAGTGAGCTGGCCGATGAGGTGGCAACGGGCTTAATGCAGTACGACTTCATCGTTGAAGTGGCATTGAACGATGAACTCGGTGGCACCGTGGCGCATCAACAGCGCACGCCGGTGGAGTCGAAAACCCGCTGGTTGACGCGTTTTATCAGCGAAGAGCGCATGCCTTTCGAGGCGCCACTGAAGGTGCCCCGTCACGATGATACCAGCGGTCATATTCGCTTCGTGGTCGATATGGATGCTGCCTTTGCGCCGTTCTACCAGCACTCCGCTGTTGTGATCAGTATCGGTCTGATTCGCAGTTCGATTCTGGTGTTCTTCCTCTTCATCGCGTTCTACTACATGTTGACTAAGCCTTTGATTCGGCTTAGTGCTGAGATCAAAAAAATCAATCCTGGCAGCCCCGGTGAGCAGCGTTTAAGTGCGCCGGTCGGTGGCCGCGATGATGAGCTGCATCAATTGGTAGGCTCAGCCAATTCCCTGCTCGATGCGGTTGATCTCGCGCTGGCAAAGCGGCGCGCTGTTGAAGTGGTGCTGCGCAAGAGTGAAGAGCATGTACGGCAGATCATCGACAGTCTGCCTGTCTGGGTGGGCGCGAGAAATCGCGACGGGCATTACATTTTTGCGAATAAAGCACTGGCTGACTTTCTACAGACGACTTCTGATGCGATGCGTGGCTCGCACCTGTCTGACTTTAAAGATTTCTTTGTGACCAGTACCGAAGAAGTTGTGCGCCTGGATGCCGAAGTCATCGATTCGAAAGTGAACGCGCAGATCTGGGAAGAAAAATGGATCGATGCGGAAGGCGAAGAACGGCACATGCACACGCATATCATGCCGATGGAGTTTTACGACGAAACGGTGGCGCTTGTTGTTTCGTCCGATATCACTGAGCTTAAAATTACTCAGGAATTAATGGAGCACATGGCGTACCACGACGCCCTGACAGACCTCCCCAATCGCAGCTACTTGATTGAGCGGCTGGACGAGGAGGTCAAGCGTGCAGGCAAGCGTGGTGTGTTTGGGGCGCTGTTGTTCATCGATCTTGATCAGTTCAAGAATATTAATGATTCTCTCGGACACCCGGCCGGCGATGCCGTCTTGAAACATGTTGCGGAACGTTTGACCGAGACGACCTCAGATACAGACATCGTGGTGCGACTGGGCGGTGACGAGTTTGTTGTCGTGTTGACCGAGTTGGGCAGCGACATGCCCTCGGCCATACTCAAATCTGAATCCGCAGCCGAACGTTTGCGCCGCAGCGTGTCAGTGCCGTATTTCTACTCCGATATGGAATTGCATGTCACGTGCTCGGTGGGCATTGTGATGTTCCCAGAAGAAGACGTCACCGTGACTGAGTTGCTGCGCTATGCGGACACGGCGATGTACCAGGTAAAAGAGCAGGGCCGGGACGCGATCGAATTCTTTAATAAGCGCATGGCCGACAACGCGCGCAATGTGCTGGTGATGGAGGGCGACCTACACAAAGCCCTCGAAAATGACCGGTTTAACCTGCATTTTCAGCCGCGTGTCGACAATAACGGAAGCCGTATTGTGGGTGCGGAAGCCTTGCTAAGGTGGGAGCACCCAGAGCGCGGCATGGTGTCCCCCGCGGAATTTATTCCCATTCTCGAGACCTCCGGATTAATCGTCGACGTGGGTCTGTGGGTATTGGAACAATCCATGCGGCAGGTAAAGGCCTGGCAGGGGGAAGGGCTGTGGAAAGACGGTATGCGCCTCGGCGTCAATATCAGTCCACGTCAGTTCAAGAGCTTGAGCTTTGTCGATGACGTCGCAAAATTATTGCGGAAACTCGACTTCCCGGCGCGCTTGCTTGAAATGGAAATCACCGAAGGCATTGTCATCCAAAATCTGGATGTGACCATTGAAACGATGGCAACGCTGCGTGATTTAGGCATTGTGTTCGCGTTGGATGATTTTGGTACAGGCTACTCGTCGATCAGCTATTTGAAGCAGTTGCCGGTGTCGGTATTGAAAATTGACAAGAGTTTTGTGCGAGACATTACGGTCGATCGAAATGACCGGGTATTGGTAGAAACCATCAGTGCGATGGGCAATATGCTCGACCTGGAAGTGGTCGCGGAAGGGGTGGAAACCGTTCAACAACTCGAGTTGTTGAAAGAGTACCACTGCCGCTATTACCAAGGTTTCCTCTGCAGCAAACCTGTCGAAGCCGCACGTTTCGCAGAATTGCTGGCGCGCGGCACGGTGGATTGGATCGCCGAGCCTTGACCTTTACATCAGTCTGGCCAGCAGTGCCGTAACGGCTGTTTCCACTTTTAAAATTCGGGGCCCGAATTGCACGGGCTCAAACCCACCCGCAATAAATCGTTCCACTTCAAATTCGTTAAAGCCCCCTTCGGGGCCGACGGCCAATGTCAGCGGCGAAGCACTGACGCCGGAAGGGCAAAAAGGGTAGGGCCCGGGGTGGGCGAGAATGTTTCTATGACCTGCCGTGAGCCCCGGGCAGTGATCTTCCACAAACTCGCGAAAGCGGCGGAATGTGTGAATTTGGGGAAGCTGTGTCGCCTTTGCCTGCTCCAAGCCCAAAAGGAGTTGCTCTCGCATGGCGGCCTCAGTGGCGCTTGGGCTAGACCAGAAACTTTTTTCCACTCGCGCGGTTTGAATTAAATACAGCCTGCTCACGCCAAACATGGAGACGGTCTGCAAAATACGTTTAAGCATCTGTGGGCGTGGCATCGCTAGAATCAGGCTCAGCGGTAGCGGTGACGGCGGGGGCGTGTCGAGCGTGACCTCCGCCAGCGTGCAGCGGTCGTCCTGCCAGTGGACGGTTGCCGAGCCGAGTGCGCCACCGAGGCGTCCAATACTGACTCGATCGCCAGACGCACTTTTCAGTATCTGTTTAATATGTGTGCTTTGACGTGGCGTCGCCAGAGCCTCATGCTCGCTGATAAACTGCGTGTCTTCGAGAAGGATGATGTTCATAGTGCACGTGTTAAGGGGCTGGCGTCCCCACCAGGACTCGAACCTGGAGCACGGGCTTAGGAGGCCCGGGATTTATCCTGTTAATCGATGGGGACGGGGGCCGCTACCTTGCCATAGCGATTAGTGAAATTCAATGAGAGGGTGTGTACTGCGCATGGGGCAAAAAAGGGTCAGTGTCATCGTACCCGTACTCAATGAAATCGACACACTCTGCACACGAGAAGCGGCGCTATTGGCCTTGGTCGCAGAGGCTGACGAATGCGTTTTCGTCGATGGGGGGAGCACTGATGGGTCGCTCGAGTGGATGCAGCAGCGATTTAACTCGGTACTGCAGAGCCCAAAGGGGCGGGCAGTACAAATGAATACGGGGGCGAGTCGTGCAGAAGGAGAGCTCCTGTTTTTTTTGCATGTGGATACCGAGTGTACGCCGGGCGTAATTCCTGCGCTTCGGCACAGTTTGGCACCGTGGGGTTATTGCCGCCTGTCACTGTCGAGTTCGTCTTGGGTATTCAGAGTCATCGAGCGTGGCATTGATTGGCGAGCTCGCGTGACGGGTGTGGCCACTGGGGATCAGGGCCTCTTTGTGCAGCGCTCGGTATTTGAAAAGGTGGGTGGTTATCCTGAACTGGCTTTGATGGAAGATGTTGCACTGTCTCGTCGTTTACGCACGTTGAGCTGGCCGACTCGAATTCAGGAGGGGCTCATTAGCGCCGCGCGTCGCTGGGAGAAGCACGGTGTTGTGCGCACGGTGTTGACGATGTGGTATTTGCAATTGTTGTTCAGGTTGGGCGTAAGCGATACTCAGCTGGCTGAACGTTATTACGGGAAACACGAAAAATGAAGGTCACCGTTGCGCAACTGGCAAAACGCCCTGAGGCCGGGAAAGTGAAAACCCGCATGCAACCCACCTTGAGCGCCGAACAAGCCTGCGCTTTGCACGAGGCCTTACTGACGCACTGTGCGCACGCGCTTGCAGGTTCATCGCGTTATGATTTTGAACTTTGGACGACCGGGCCCCACCCAATTTTCGACGAACTGTCATCGCAACTCGGTCTCCCGATTAAAGCGCAATGTGCAGGGGATCTCGGCGTAAAACTCGAGTACATTGTGGCGAGCGAGCCGGCATCTGCTCGGGTGTTGATCGGCAGTGACTGTCCCTTCCTGACGCGTAGCCATCTGCATGACATGATTGATGCACTGACGACTGTCGATGCCGTATTTATTCCTGCGGACGATGGGGGCTATGTCGCCTTGGCGCTGAAGACTGTGTGTTCCCCGTTGTTCAGGGGGATAGACTGGGGGAGCGCGCAGGTCATGACACAAAGTCGCGATGCATTGCGTGCAGCAGGGCTGTCGTGGATAGAGTTGCCCCCCCTGGCCGATATTGATCGGCCGGAGGATCTAAGCAGACTGGCTGGGCTATCAGGCTTCGCCGAATTTGTTGCTGCTGGCTCGGCCTGAAGAGTAGCCCGAGGCATTATAAAGATTCGGACTGCTGCTTGTGCCACGCAGGATGTCGAGCATGCGGTTGACCGTGCTCTGGTGTCGAGACAGTAGCTTGCCGTTCATCTCGTTTTGTTCGCGTACTTTTTTGTAGAGGCTTTTGACCTCTGCCCAGGCTTCAGTCAATGGGCTTTGATTCAACTCGTCCAGCATCACCGCCCAGCTGGCGCCTTCGCCTTGCTGTTCCCTTGCTTTGAGCCACTCCTGACGTTGACGTGCACTGAACTCGAGTTTTTCCAGCAGCGGCAGCTTCTGTTCCAGTAAGCTGTCCACCGTATCGGCGTCGCGTTCTTTCAGCGCTTCCTGTTCTTTTTGTAAGAGGGTCAACAGCTGAGTGCATACCTGCTTGTCGTGCACGATGTGCTGTTGCAGGGATTGAGCGTTGAGTACTGATGACATGGGGGTGCCTCGCGTCAAAAAAACGGTGATGTAGAGATTTCAACGAGATTATGCAAATTCAACGCCAGAGCGCGTAGCTTTGGCACTGCTGTGGGCTGCAGTGCCGCAGAGGAAGGGCCTAGGCCCTAGGATAGCAAATCCTGGTTCAGCATTTTGCCGGCAATGCTATCGGCATTGACTTGATATTGTCCGCTCTCGATACGCTGTTTCAATATCTCGATACGTTGCTGATTGACATCTGGGGATGCGGCAATCGCGGCTTCGAGTTTCCCCATTGCGTGGGCGGTTTCACTGAGTGAAACGCTTTCGCCACGGCTGGGCGCCTCGCTTTTTTGACCGGCATCCGCATCGCGCGAAGCGGATGCGCGCTCGCTCGTCGCAGCTTTGCCGCGAGCACTGGCGCTGGTCGAGTTGTTGATGCTGTTAGGGTCAATAACCATGATCTTCACTTACCTTTCAGTTTTGCGATCCACCGAGTCTAAAGACGGCTTTAGACGAGGAAAGCAAGGTCTGTAGAGGATATCGGCAAACACGCGCGCGACTTAAGCCTTTTTTACACATTTTGCTGATTTTTTTGGTGCTACTATTTTATCGCTTAAAAGAGCGATGTTACCAGCGGTCGACCTGCGCCTCTCCCGGCCCCATGACGCGTGCATCAACGATGCGGTTGGAGCGCAGGTTTTTAACACGAATCTGTTCTCCGACATGTCCATCCGTCAGTGCTTCGCCTTCCGTGCTGACCATCAACCCGCCGGATTGCGCGGTGACAATCACGGTGTCGCCTTTTTCAACCACGTTAGCCTCTTGCAGATCCTGATCGCGAATCACGGCGCCTGCGCGCAGAGGGCGTCTCACCTCTTTCCCGACCAAATCTTCTGGTGAGTCGAGGAAGCTGTGACTGATGTCAGAGGTGTTGGTGCGCTGGAAATTGAAATCGTGTTTGCTGATACGTTCGCCCTTGCGCAGGTTGCGGGTGCTGATGGCGACTTCGGTGTAGATATCGACATTGACGGGAACGTAAATTGTCCAGCGTGCTCCGTCAGGACAGTGCACTTTGGCGCTGAGCTTGGAGCCACCGTACTGGCTTTGTTGCAACTCAATATTCAGGGGTTGAGGGCAGGCGGGCAAGGTGAGCCGGGGGTCGAGATTACTGAGTGAAAGCTCGATGTCGTTTTCAAGTCGTTGCATGCCGTAGATGCCGCTGAGATAGCGCTCTGCAGCGGACAGGACCTGTTGCTCGATATCCTCGAGCGCCTGCGTTGCGTTCTGCTTGGCGAAGGCCATGCTTGGCAGCAGAACACAGATGCATAAAAAAACGTCCGTCTCATCATTCTTGACCTATGCTGTATGTATCTATGGCGGCGGTGCAGTAAACAGCCGAAGGGTGACGGAAAATTGTCACTTTCTCTTTGGTAAGCTTAACTTGCAAGGCATATGCCGGAAATGTAACACCAGGTTCGGTCACCCGGACCAATGAGCGGCAGAGGAAAGAAAATGGCGGGCGTACTCGATAGCGTCAATCAACGTACACAATTAGTCGGGCAAAACCGGCTCGAGCTGTTGCTGTTCAGTCTGGGCGGCTCGCAGCTATACGGCATTAATGTGTTCAAGGTCAAAGAAGTCTTGCAGTGCCCGCCCCTCAATGAAATTCCCAAGCGCAACCCAGTCGTACGAGGGGTGGCGCATATTCGAGGTGGCACGGTATCCATCATGGATTTAAAGCACGCCACAGGCGGGCGCCCCTTGCAGAACGTTGAGGATTGCTTTGTCATCATTACTGAATACAATCGCACAACTCAGGGCTTCCTTGTTAAAAATGTCGAGCGCATCATCAATATGAATTGGGGCGCCATTCACCCACCTCCGAAGGGCGCGGGTAAGGAAAATTACCTGACTGCGGTGACCGAGGTTGAGGGGAAGCTCGTAGAAATTATTGATGTAGAGAAAATCCTTGCTGAAGTCTCACCTGTAGTTGATGAAGTCAGTGCGGAAATCATCGAAAGCGTGGACGCCTCCGTCAGTGTGCAAAAACACGTGCTGATCGTGGATGACTCCGCGATTGCGCGCAAGCAGATTCAGAAGGTGGTTGAGTCCCTCGGGGTGAAGACGACGACCTTAAAAAATGGTCAGGAAGCGGTGGACTACCTGCAGCACTTGCTGGATGAAGGGAAAGACCCCTACCACGAACTGCTGATGATCATCTCGGACATTGAAATGCCAGAGATGGACGGCTACACCTTTACCGCCGAAGTCAGAGCCAACCCGAGGTTGGACCAGTTGCATATCATTTTGCATACCTCGCTCAGTGGTGTGTTCAATGAGGCGATGGTGAAAAAAGTAGGTGCGAATGATTTTCTCGCAAAATTCCATCCAGATGAATTGGCGAGCCGCGTCAATGATAGAATCGGCGCGCTAACACAAGATTAATTCAGGGCAGGGGGCGATGACACGCCTCGCGCTACCGAACAACACAGATGCAGGAAGGGCCTCCGTGAGCTTAAGCCCCAGTGAGTTCAGCGAATTTCGGACGTTTTTAAAGGACGCGGCCGGTATTGACCTTGGTGACAACAAGCAATACTTGGTCACGACGCGTATCCGTAAAATTCTGGTTGAGCACAAGCTCAATGCCCTGAGCGACCTGACTCGCAAAATTCGTCAGCCAGGCGAACGGCATTTGCGGCAGCAAGTGATTGACGCAATGACCACCAACGAAACCTTTTGGTTTCGCGACATCTATCCCTTCGATTATCTGAAGTCGACGATTTTTCCCGAGCTCAAGCAAAAGAGTACCTTTGGTACGGCCCGCGTGTGGTGTGCCGCCTGTTCCTCGGGGCAAGAACCGTATTCTATTAGTATTGCCGCCGACGAATTTGTACGTGGTGCCCTGGGTGTTAACGCGTTTTCGCTCGAGATCCAGGCAACAGACCTGTCCAGCAGTATTCTCGAGCATGCCAAATCGGGCCGCTATGACAAACTCTCGATTTCGCGCGGGATGTCGGACCAGCGTTTGCGCAATTACTTCAATTCCGTGGATGACAACCTTTGGGAAGTCAAACCTGAAGTGCGGCAGCGCGTAAAATTCCGAGCCCTGAACCTTCAAGACAGCTTTGCCATCATGGGCAAGTTTGATGTGGTGTTCTGCCGCAATGTATTGATCTATTTTTCTTCTGAATTGAAAGAAGACATTCTGCGTCGTATACATGCAACGTTGAAGCCTGGCGGCTACCTGTTCCTGGGCTCTTCTGAAAGCCTCGGTGCGGCGGGTGAGCTGTTTGAAATGGTGCACTGCAATCCTGGCGTGGTGTATCGGGCGCAGTAGCGCCTCCCTCCCTGTTTTACCCCTCTCTCCCTTCGTTTCAGATATTTGCCTGTATGCGGTAATCGCTTGCCGTCATCCGCCTTTCCAGATCTCTCTCTATAAATAAAAAATATAATAAAAACATGGGCTTATGATGGTTCTTCGTGTCTGGCACGTGGCTTGCATTTCCTCTTGTGTGTGTAAGTCATTCAGTGAGAAGGCGGCAGCGTATGGCCATCAGTTTTGAAAATGCGATTGGGATGAGAGAGCAGGCAATGCGATTGCGTGCAGACCGTGCATCGGTACTTGCAAGTAATCTCGCCAACGCCGACACCCCAGGATTCAAGGCGAGAGATATTGATTTCCAAGCCGAGCTGAAAGCCCGTACGACCGACAGCGGTAGCCAGACACTGCGCAGTACGCACAGTGGTCATATCGGTGTCGCAGACCTGGGTTTGGAGGGCAGTGAGCGCCTCTACCGTATTCCCAGTCAGCCTTCAATTGATGGGAACTCCGTCGAAGAGCATGTCGAACACTCCGAATTTATGAAAAACAGTCTGGAATTCCAGGTGGCTTTTCAATTGTTGAACAGTGGTTTCAAGGGCCTGAGCAAGGCCGTGCGAGGTGAATAACGATGAGCCTGTCTTCCATCTTTGATATCGCCGGTACCGGCATGAATGCGCAGAGCCTGCGCTTGAATACCACCGCCAGCAACATTGCCAATGCTGAAAGCGCCAGCTCGAGCACCGATGAGGTGTATCGGGGGCGTCACCCCGTGTTTCAGAGTCGCTTGATGCAGCAGATGTCCGAAAGCGGCATGAATTTGCCGCAGGGTGAAGCGGTGGGCGTCAGTGTTGCCGGTATTGTCGAAAGTGATGCGCCCCTGCAGCGCCGCTATGAACCTCATCACCCCGAGGCCGATGCCGAAGGTTATGTGTTTTACCCAAACGTGAATGTGGTTGAAGAAATGACGAACATGATTTCGGCCTCACGCTCGTTTCAGGTCAACGTGGATGTCATGAACTCTGCCAAGCAGATGGTGCAACGCGTATTGACGCTCGGCCAGTAGGTGAAGTGAATGACTGAAATCAATGCAACCGGCAGCAATATCTTTAGCGATATCGGGCTGACCCGGCAGAACGAAGAAAAGCAGAGCGACGAGCTTGGTCAAAGCGCGTTTCTCGAGCTGATGATTACGCAGCTTGAAAATCAAAGTCCGCTGGACCCGCAGGAAAACACGGAATTTATTTCGCAGCTTGCGCAGTTCAGCTCGGTCGAGAGTCTCGACAAGCTCAACAATAACTTTGACAGCTTTACGAACAATTTCGTCGCGAACCAGGCCTTGCAAGCGTCGTCCCTTGTGGGTCGCTCTGTCACCGTGCCTGCGAAACAAACGGCACTTGAAGCCGGTGGGCTGGTGCATCTCAGCGCGAATGTGCCGGCGTCTTCGAGCGATGTTAGCGTCAATATTTACAGCGAGTCGGGCGTTCTGGTTGATCAGATCGCGCTGGGCACTCAGCCCTCCGGTGAGTTGCTATTGCGCTGGGATGGCATGTCCGCGGAGTTGAACGGTGAATTACTGGATTGGCAAAGCGGTGCTGAGGAAGGCTTGCCGCCCGGCAACTATCGCTTTGAAGTGACGGCGCGCCTCGATGGTGAGGAAACCGCCCTCGATACCGCGCTGAGCGCGAACGTAAACAGTGTGACAGTCGGCGCGAATGGCGCCCTGTCTTTGAATCTCGCCGGAATCGGCAGCGTCAGTCTCTCTGACGTCAAACAGTTTAATGAGTAGTGTGAGGTAAACCCATGCCATTTGATACAGCACTAAGCGGAATTCGCGCCGCATCCAGCGAGCTTTCGATCACGGGTAACAACATCGCGAATGCCTCGACGACCGGGTTTAAATCCTCGCGAGCGGAATTTGGCGACGTGTATGCGACCTCTGTTCTGGGCGCCGGCGCCAATCAGGTGGGTGCCGGGGTCGAAATCCAGAAAACGGCACAGAGCTTTACGCAGGGGAATATCACCTTCACTGAGAATGAGCTGGACCTCGCCATCAACGGCAACGGCTTTTTCATCCTCAGCAATGACGGTGATCGCACCTACACCCGTTCCGGTACTTTCAAGCTCAATGCCGAAGGCTATATCGTGTCCAATAGTGGCTCCCGTCTGCAGGGCTATGCTGCAGACGATGGCGGCAATGTGGATAGCGTGATGTCGGATCTGCAAATCAGCAGAACGATCATCGACCCTCGATTGACGACGAATGTGGATCAGCGTCTCAATATGAATGCCACAGAAGAAGTGTTGTCGACGTCAGGACGCCAATTTAGCAGCACCGGCCCTGTTGTTGGCGTGGCCACGGCGGGCACGGCCAATGGCTACCCCGCGCAGGCCATTGATATTACCGCCCCGGATGGCAACGTGTTGACCTATACCTCTATGCCGGACGATTCTGCCGCCGCCATCGCGTCGGAAATGAACTCGATCCTCGGGATTACGGCTTCGGCGACAAACCAGGTGACGCTCTCGAATTTTAACAACGTCACGAACCCCATGACCGTCACAATTAACAATGTGGATCTGACGGCGTCCGACCTGACGGAGCTTGAAACACAAATCAATCAGCGCACCAATTCCACCTTGCCCGGGCTGTCCGCAACAATAGACCCGATCACTGGTAACTTAAGCATCAGCTCAGCCGTGGGTGCGGACATTCGCGTCGCCGTGGCGGGGGATCCAGGTGCAGGCCTCGACATGCAGGGGCTGTCTGGTGGAGCCTTGGCCTTACAGGTGGGCGGCGCACAGACGGAGGGGATTGTGGGCGGCCAACTGAACGTCACCGTTGAAGACGGCTATGCCGTCAGTAATGAAACACCGAGTGGCACTGGCCTGTTCCAAGCCTTGGGCGATTTTAATGACCCGGCGAACCCTGAATTCGCAGAAGTCACTTTGAATGCGTTCGACCCAACCGACCCGCGTACTTATAACTCTGCGACATCGACAACGATCTACGACAGTTTTGGTGTTTCGCATGTGATGACGCAGTTCTTCGTCAAGCAGCCATTCGATGCAACCGACCCAACCTCATCGCCGAATCATTGGGTGATGCACGTTCAGGTAGACGGCCAGGATGTCGGTGATCCCGATCCGGCTGACCCTACCGTACCCACTCCTGCGTCGTACAATATTTACTTCAATGAAGATGGGTCCTTGAACAACTTGCTGACAGAAGACATTCTGATTTCAAACTGGACGCCGTTGGACGATAACGGGGTACCGAACAACTCCCTCGGACCTTTGCCTGTGATTCAAGGGGGTGGTTTGCCTTTACCTGAGCCGCCAACCAGTTCGAATTTCATCATTGATATCGCCGGCAGTACGCAGTTTGGCGCGCCATTCGCGGTGAACTCGGTGTATCAGGATGGCTATTCCGCCGGTCAGCTGTCGGGCTTGAGTATCGACGAGACGGGGATCATCTTCGCGCGCTTCACCAACGGACAATCCTTGGCGCAGGGTCAGGTGCTGCTTGCTGATTTTGCGAACCAGCAGGGGCTGCAGGCGGTAGGAGATACCTCGTGGGCGGAAACGTTCGAGTCCGGGACGGTGACCATCAATGAACCCGGCACAGCCGCACTCGGCGCGATTCAATCGGGAGCGTTGGAAGAATCGAATGTCGACTTGTCCGAGCAACTGGTGCAACTGATTATTTCGCAACGAAACTTCCAGGCCAGCGCCAAAACCATTGAAACCGCTGACCAAACCACACAGACCATTATCAACCTGCGTTAAGCGGTAAAAGCCGGCCTCTTTTGCCGGCTTTATCTTGCCGTTTTCCTCCCGCTGTTTTCTCTTTCCGACGCGGACTGCTTTGCTGCAGCCCGCGTATTTATTGGTGTTTCCCGTGTTTGGCTTTTTTGGCACTGCCTTTGCAGAATCACTGTTATTGACCAAAAGAGCCAAAAAAACAACGGCGGAATCCGATGGATAAAGCACTTTACATATCGATGACCGGCGCCAAGCACAACATGCTTGCGCAGGTAAATCGCTCAAACAACCTCGCCAACCTGAACACCACAGGGTTTAAAGCGGAGCTGTCGCAAGCGCGCGCCATGCCCGTGTATTACGGCGATGGCCAGCCCACTCGAGCCTATGCCCTGACAGAAAACAGCGCGACAAATTTTGAATCTGGGCCGATGGTTGCGACGGGGAATGATCTGGATATTGCCATCGAAGGTGAGGGCTTTATTGCGGTTCAAGCGCGCGACGGTCAGGAAGCCTTCACTCGAGCCGGCAACATGCATGTGGACGCGTTGGGCATGCTGCGCACAGGCAGTGGCCTGCCTGTGATGGGCAATGGTGGTCCCATCGCGATTCCTCCTGCAGAAAAAATTGAAATTGCCGCCGATGGGCGTATCAGCATTATTCCTATTGGGGCCGGCGCAGAAGAAGCCGCCGTGGTGGAGCGTATCCGCTTGGTGAATCCCGGTGTGGATCAGGTCAAGAAAGGAGAAGACGGCCTTTTCCGTGCGCTGAATCAGGAAGAAGAAGTGCCAGCCGATGCAGGGGTGCGCGTGGTGTCGCGTTTTCTTGAAGGCTCTAATGTGAACGCGGTGGAAGAACTGGTGGGCATGATGAGCCTGTCTCGCCAATACGAAATGCAAGTCAAGCTGATGCAAACGGTGAAAGAAAACTCAGAGAGTTCCGCCCGTCTGCTTCAGATGTCCTGACGTCGCTAAAGTGAATGATTAAGAGGTAATTACCATGCATGCCGCACTCTATGTCAGTAAAACCGGTCTTGCAGCGCAGGACAAGCAGTTAACCACCATTGCCAATAATTTGGCGAATGCGTCGACGGTCGGTTTCAAACGCGATCGTGTTGTGTTCGAAGATCTGCTGTATCAAATTCATCGGCAACCTGGCGCGCAGACAACGGAAGAGACTGAACTGCCCTCAGGTTTGCAGCTTGGTACCGGTGTGCGTGTCGCCGGAACTCAAAAACAATTCAGCTATGGCAGCTTGCAAGTCACTGACCAGCCTTTGGATCTGGCCATTGATGGGCGAGGCTTTTTCCAGATTTCTCAAGCCGATGGCACGATTGCCTATACCCGCTCTGGCCAGTTCCATTTGAGTGCGGACGGAGAGATTGTCACTGCGAACGGTTTGCTGCTGGAGCCTAACATTACCTTACCGCCCGATGCAGATCGCCTGACAATTGGTACGGATGGCATTGTGTCGGCGTTTGTGCCGGGTCAGCCAGCACCTCAGATCATTGGCAATATTCAAACGGTCGACTTCGTGAACCCGGCGGGCCTGCAAGCTGCAGGGGGAAACCTGTTTCTGGAAACCGCGTCCAGTGGTGATCCGGTGACCGGTGTGCCGGGCATCAATGGTCTCGGTCAAATTAAACAGGGCATGCTGGAAAACTCCAATGTCGACATCGTGGAGGAGATGGTGAACATGATCACCACCCAGCGCGCTTACGAAATGAATTCGAAAATTGTGTCTACCGCAGATCAGATGCTGCAGTTTGTAACCCAGAACCTATAAAACTGAGTGAGCTGATATGAAAACCCTGCTGAGACTGTTGCCGTTGGTACTGAGTTTGTCTGCTTGCGTGGTGCAACAACCCCCGTCACCGGGTGATCCGTACTACGCGCCCGTTATGCAGACACAGCCCATTCCAGATCAGCAGGCAAACGGTTCACTGTATCAGGAAAATGTTGCAATGAACCTGTTTGGTGACCGCAAGGCCGCGAGGGTAGGGGACATCATTCGCATTATTCTGCAGGAACGAACCAGCTCCAGCAAAAGCGCCAACGTCGAAATTAAGAAAGAAAACGATATTTCTGGCCTGGATGCCTCCACCACGCGGGTACTGGGTGTAACCCCAACCATCAGCGGCGGGGGTGTCGGCATCAATATTCAAAATGACCGTGAATTCAAAGGTGAAGCGGATGCCGATCAGAGCAATCAGCTCAGCGGCAGTATCTCCGTTACCGTAGTCGATATTTATCCGAATGGCACACTCGTAGTACGCGGCGAACGTTGGATTACGCTCAACCGCGGGTCGGAGTTTATTCGCATCAGTGGCCTCATTCGCGCTGATGATATTTCGCCACAAAACACCGTGCTCTCCACACAGATCGCCAACGCGCAGATTCAATACAGTGGTACGGGCGAGCTGGCAGACTCGCAAGAAATGGGATGGATCACACGGTTCTTCAATAGCCCGGTATGGCCTTTCTAATGAAACAATGCCTGTTGTCAGTCTTATTACTCCTCAGCGTTTTCAATGCGAACGCGGAGCGCTTGAAAGATATTGCATCCATTCAGGGGGTGCGATCCAACCAGCTGATTGGCTATGGTCTGGTTGTTGGCTTAGATGGTACGGGTGATCAGACAAACCAAACCCCATTCACCACCCAGTCTTTCAATTCGATGCTGAAAAATCTCGGTATCACGATTCCTGAGGGCACCACCTTTCAATTAAAAAATGTGGCGGCTGTGGCCCTGCATGCGGAATTGCCTCCGTTTGCGAAACCCGGCCAAAAAATTGACATCACCGCCTCGTCGATCGCCAATGCAAAAAGTTTACGCGGGGGCACGTTGTTGATGGCGCCGCTGAGGGGCATCGACGGGAATGTGTATGCAGTGGCCCAGGGGAACCTTATTGTTGGCGGCTTTGGTGCGGAAGGAGCGGACGGCTCAAAAATTACCGTGAATGTTCCCAGTGTTGGCCGAATTCCCGATGGGGCCACCGTGGAAAAAGCCGTACCGACGCAATTTGGTGGTGACAAAGAAATTGTTTTTAATCTTCATTCGCCGGACTTTACCACGGCAAAACGCGTGGCAGACAGCATCAACCGATTGCTGGGTCCCGGCGTGGCCGCACCTTCTGATGCGGCTTCGATTGCGGTACAAGCACCTGCGAATCCCGCCCACAGAGTGGATTTTCTCTCTTTACTCGAGAATGTCGAGGTTGTTCCCGCTGAGGCGGCGGCAAAAGTCATTATTAATTCTCGCACTGGCACCATTGTGGTGGGCAAACATGTGCGTGTGGCGCCGGTGGCGGTCACGCATGGCTCATTAACGGTGACGATTCGTGAAAACAGCGATGTTAGTCAGCCTCGCGCCTTTGGTGACGGTCAGACCGTGGTGGTGCCAGACAGTGAAGTCACGATTGAGGAAGAATCCGGGCAGATGTTCAATTTTGCACCTGGCCCCACATTGGATGACATCGTCCGGGCGGTGAACGAAGTGGGCGCCGCGCCAGGTGATCTCATGGCCATCCTCGAAGCACTGAAACAAGCTGGCGCGCTCAAAGCCGAAATCGTGGTGATCTGATGGACAGTGGATTTAAAGGCATGACCCGCATGCCCTCGACAGATGTCTACACCGACCTCAACAGTCTGCAGAACCTAAAAGGGCAGGGTGATGAAGCGACGGCATTGCGGAAAGTCGCCGAACAATTTGAAGCGATGTTTGTGAACCTGCTGCTTAAAAACATGCATTCCGCAAACGATGCGTTTAACGAAGACGGCTTGTTCGACAGCAGTGAGAGCGATTTTTACCGTGACATGCACGATCAGCAGCTTGCCTTGTCTCTCGCTCAGGGCAGAGGCTTTGGCATTGCCGATGCGCTGTATCGCCAACTCAGCGAGCAACGCGGATTGGCGATAGAAGCCAATACCGAGCGCCCGGTCATGCAGGATCGCAGTGCGGCCTATGCGCTTCAGGGTCTCGACGGCTTGTTGAAAGAGGCTGGTGCACTTCGTGAGACGGCTTCCGATGCAGCTTCTGCGAGTGCTATTGCGTCGCGGGCAGCGATGGCGGATTCCCCAGAGGATTTTGTACACCGTGTGAAACACAGTGCGGAAGAAGCCGCGCAGCGCATTGGCGTTGACAAGGCCATGTTGATTGCTCAGGCAGCCTTGGAAACAGGCTGGGGCGAGCATGTGTATGCCGATGAGCAAGGGCAGAGCACGCACAATTTATTTAATATTAAAGCGGACGCGCGCTGGTCGGGTGAGCGGGTAGAACGACCCACTCTGGAGTTTCTTGGCGGTCAGCTTGCTCGAACGTCCGCCAGTTTCCGAACCTACGAATCAGTGAAGCAAAGCTTCGAAGACTACTCTGAATTTATCTTGGGAAACGAGCGCTATCGTCCCGCTGTGGAAAAAGCCAATGATGCGATGGCTTATATTCGCAATATTCATCGTGCAGGCTACGCGACCGACCCGGAATACAGTGAAAAAGTAGCCAGTGTGTATCATCGGGTGAAAGACATACTCGGTGAAGACAGGGTAGGGGACGCGGATGAGTAGTTTATTAAATACCGCGATCAGTGGTTTGCGTGTCTCGCAATCCGCACTCAGTACGACGGGCCATAATATTTCCAATGCGGGCGTAGAAGGCTATAGCCGTCAGCGCATTGAAGCGGAAACGAACCCGGCTACGCCGATGGGTGGCGTGTACGTCGGCACCGGCGCGAATGTCGCCGCGATTGAGCGTCAGGTAAACGACTTCCTGGTGCAACAATTGCGACGGGATAACTCGCTTTACAGTGAACTTGATATTTATCAAAACAATATCAACCAACTCGACACCCTGCTTTCCGACCCGTCAACGGGGCTCGCGGGCGCATTTGAGTCCTTCTTTGCGAGCGTGCAGAATGGTGCCGATGACCCCACCTCCATCCCGGCCCGTCAGCTCATTATCAGTGAGGCTGAAAACCTCGCGGATCGCTTCAATACCATTTACGGTCGTCTGATCGACATCAACGATGGCATCAACAGTTCCATGCAAGTGGCGGTCGAGGAAATCAACGCGCTATCAGCGAACATTGCTCAGCTGAATCAAAAAATTGCCGATGCCGTCGGTAAGAACAGCGGGTCTCCGAATGACTTGCTAGATCAGCGCGACCAAGCGCTGCAGAAGCTCTCTCAATATGTCTCTTTCCAGACCTACGAGCAGGGATTTGGCGAGGTCAACGTGTTATTGCCGGGTGGTCAAAACCTTGTCGTGGGTGGCGAAGCGAGAAGCCTCGCGGTGGTCGCTGGCACAGAGAACGCCAGCCAGGATGAAATTGTCTTCGTTGGGGATCGCACGCAACAAGCATTGGACGGCGATGTCTTGGGCGGAGAGTTGAGCGGACTGTTCCGCTTCCGGGATGAGGTTTTGAACGGGACCTATAACGAACTGGGTCGTATCGCCATCGTGATGGCCGACGCGTTCAATACGCAAAACAGTATGGGTGTCGATCTCAACAACCAGTTTGGCGGTGACATGTTCTTTGATATTAATCAAAGAGACTTGACACTCAGCCGTGTGATCGGCAGTTCGGATAATGCGCCGCCGCTTGATCGAGTAATGAGTCTTAATATCGCTGATGCGTCGCAGATCGGCACGAGTGACTATGAGCTGCGCATGATCAATGATGGCTTGTACAGCATCACGCGCGTGAGTGATGGCCAGGAAGTACTTCGAGATGTGTTGCCTGGCGCCTACCCGCACAGTGTCGAGTTCGACGGGCTTGAGCTGGTATTTGAGCGCGGTAGCTTTCAATCTGGTGATGAGTTTTTGATCTCACCCACGCAAACCGGCGCGCGCGATTTTGCAGCGGTTATCGCCGACCCCAGCGGCATTGCGTTTGGCGTGCCCTTACTAACCGATGCGAATTTAAGCAATCAGGGCTCAGCAAAAATCAGTGCGGGCGAACTGCTCTCGTTGACCGCCGCAGACGGCAGTGCTTTGCCGCTATTTGCCAATGCCGGCGTCATGGACCCGCCGCTTTTGGTTCGATTTACCTCGGATACCACCTACGAAATTTTGGATAACAGTGATCCGGGTAATCCAGTGTCGCTTAGCCCACCGATACAGAATCGGCGTTATGTACCGGGCATTGATAATGCGTTGTTTTCCAGTGATCCAGGTCAGACCCTAGTGCAAATGAATGGCTCTGCGATTGGTTTACCTGGTGGTAGCGTCGCGGTGGCTGGGCCGGCGCCTGCAAATGGCTACCCTTCGGAAAATATCACCATTACCCGTCCGGGTGCGCAGCCGGGTGCGGCGCCGATCACTCAGACTATTAGCACCAGCGCCGATGCCAGCGCGCGTACGACGGCCAGCATACTCAATAACATTGATGGTGTAAGCGCGAATGCGTTCACCTATGCGGAGCTGTCGGGCTTTGGTGGGCTGACGGCTGCGGCACCGTTGCAGGTGAGTTTAAACGGTGAAGACCTGATTGAATATGAATACGATGCGGTCAGCATGACTTACGTCGTCGCGGCGCATGTGCCCGACCCTACGACAGACCCGGTCGCATTTAACGATTATTTAGCTTCGCAGATCAATGGCAACAGCACGCTGCGTTCGCTGGGTATTCGCGCGGAAGCCGGTGTGGATGGCGCTGGACAGGAAACGCTTCGCGTGACCGCCGATCAAGGTGATGACTTGCAGTTTAATCTGGAGGCACAGCCTGGCGAGACGTTGGCGCTGAGTGACGGTACCAACCCCACTGTGGCAATGACGGGTGCGGGCGTCGGAAACCTGAGTTCTTTGACGGTCGGCGGCACGATGGATATTGAGTTGGATGATGGCTTGAGCCTCAGTACCAACCCCGTCGTCAGCGGTCTATTCGGTGACAGCAGTGCGCCAGGCTTCGCTCAAAACAATTACTTTGGTATTCAAGCCAGTATTCGCGGTGACGCGCAAGCGGGGGATACCTTCACGCTGTCGTTTAATGAGGATGCGGCCTCCGACAACCGCAATGCCTTGGCTTTTGCGGACCTGCAATCGGATAAGACGGTTGCCAATGGTCGAACGAGTTTCAGCGACAGCTATGCTTCGCTTGTGGAAAGCGTGGGTATTGATACGGCGGCCGGTAAAATTAACCGCGATGCAGCCGAACAGGTGCTCCAGCAAACCGAGGAGCAACGCAACGCCGTGTCGGCGGTGAATCTCGATGAAGAGGCGGCCGCTTTAATCCGTTTCGAACAAATGTACTCGGCGAACGCACAAGTGATCTCTGTGGCACGAGATTTGTTTGATCGTTTGATCAATACGTTTTAACGGAAAAGGTTTGCCGCTATGCGCATCTCGTCTTTGCAAATATTTAACATCGCGACGCAAAGTATGGCCGATGCCAATGAGTCCATCATTCGCACACAACAGCAATTGTCTACGGGGCAGCGTGTACTGCAGCCCTCTGACGACCCTGTGGCATCCACTAAAATTCTGGCTCTGAGCGACGAACTGGCCTCCATCAAGCAATATCAGGCAAATATTAATATTGCTAAAAATGATTTGGAGCTTGAAGAAACCGCGCTAAACGGCGTGCTCAACGTGATTCAGCGCGTGCAGGAGCTGGCTATTCAAGCTGGTAACACCGCGACGCTGTCGCCGAGTGAGTATAACGCCATCGCGGATGAGGTGGATGCGCGTATAGACGAGCTGCAACAAGTGCTCAATACGCAAAATGCGAACGGCGACTATATTTTCGGCGGTTTCAAAAGTCAGAAGGAGCCGTTTTCGGGCTCTGCTCAAACGGGTTTTCGGTACCAGGGTGATGACGGCCAAAAATTTATCAAGGTGGCCAACAATACCACGGTAGCTTCCAGCGACTCAGGTAAAGCCGCGTTTGTCGACGTGGCCGCGGCCAGCCCTACGGTTCAAACCTATGCAAGCGCGTCAAACCGGTCCAATCCGCCGTTGACCATTTCGGTAGGAAACGTCGTTGACCCTGAAGCCTACGGCGATTTTTTCCCCGAGGATATGGTGATTACCTTCAATGAAGACAGTAACATCGCACCTCCTGGAAAAAATTTCACGATCACAGAACGGTCAACCGGGCGCGTTGTATTGGCGGATCAACGCTACTCATCCGGTGAGGAAATCACAGCGAATGGTGTGAGTTTTTATATGACCGGTAATCCTGCTTCTGCCGAGCCTGGACGAGCAGGCGATCGGGTCTTCATTGACGCGACACAGAAACAGGATGTGCTGACGACGCTCGCGCGGTTTTCCGAAGCATTGCGTGCCTATGACGGCTCACCCGAAAACCGGGCCGCGCTAGAATTGAATCTCTCGGACAGTATTGGCAACTTAAAAAATGCTCAGACCAGTGTGCTGGAAGTGACTTCGCAAATTGGTGCGCGCTTTAATACGCTGGAAAGTACGGAAGAGCTGCATTACGACTCGGATATTGTGATTCAGGAATTATTGTCGGAGTTGCGCGATGTCGATTACGCCGAAGCCTCTGCGCGCCTCGCGTCTGAGTCACTGATTCTTCAAGCCGCACAGACCGCGTTCGCGCGCGTCAGTCGCCTCAGTCTGTTCGATCAAATTTAATAGTACTCCTTCTTCTCGCGCGGTCACTCTGTGTGCTGCGCGTAGTGCCTTTCCGTATTGTTTCTTGCCTCAGCTTTTTTTTCCGACAAGGTCTACCGACAAAGCTTGCCGCTAAAGCGGCAAGCTTTCGAACTCCGAGTTTTAAATTTTATTAAATTCGCGCCTTAACCCTTGAAAATAAGGGTTTTTTCCTTTTTGGCACAGGCGTTGCAATTTTACTCGTAGCGGCGAAATTTTGTTCGCGAACTCAATGTAGAAATGTTTACAGGTTATAGGAGAACGCTATGCCTCTCATCATCAATACCAACGTGTCTGCGCTGAATGCTCAGCGTCAGTTGGTGCAATCAGGAAATGATATGTCGCAGGCCATGGAACGCCTGGCGTCAGGCAAACGGGTAAACACTGCGCGGGATGATGCGGCCGGCCTGGCAATCTCAAATCGTCAAACCTCGCAAATTCGCGGTCTGGATCAAGCGATCCGAAACGCGAATGACGGTGTGTCCCTTATTCAAACCGCAGAGGGTGCACTCGACGAAGTCACCAATATCTTGCAGCGCATGCGCGAGCTGTCGATTCAATCAGCGAACGGTATTTATTCTGATGTGGATCGAGCCACGCTGGATGCGGAAGTACAGCAGCTGAAGGCTGAAATTGACCGAATCGCTACGTCAACCACGTTTAACGGCCAGCCTCTGTTGGATGGCAGTTTGAGTGATGTGGCCTTGCAGGTCGGTTCGGAAGCGAACCAAACCATCGATCTTGAAATTCAGGGTTTTAGTACGTCTTCACTGGGTGGTAGCTCAGGCGATGTGGTCGGTGAACAAACGACAGGTCTGGGTGCCTTGACGGCTTTCGATGCCGCAGCGGCGAACAGCACGCTGTACGTCAATGACATTGCCTTGAGCAGTTTGACGGATGCAGCTGTGGGCGCGACGCTCAATAATAAACTCGCTTCCATTAACTCCGACCTTGATGGTAAAGGGGTGGAAGCCTCTGCAATGGTGTCTGTTGAAGCCAGCGCGGCGGGCAACGGTATTCTCACCGCAGGCGCGACCTCTCTGACGCTGACCTTGGTGGACGGCGATGGCTTGACGCAAAGCTTCGTACTCTCAGATACGAACAGCTTGAATGAACTCGCGAATAAAATTAATTCCGACACCACGATCGACGCGAAGATCAATGAGAATGGGAAGTTGATCCTGTCTGCGGACAATGCCACCAGCATTGCGGTGACCGATGCCTCGGGCGCCTCCGGCTTGACCACGGGCGCGACGACGAACTTCTCATTGGTGTTGACGGATACCAGCACTGAACGCAATGGCGTGAAAGTGGAAATGGGCGCAGTCAATGATGCGTTGGCTGAGGGTCTTGGTATTGATATGCAGGATGACGATGGCAACCTGGTCGGTTCTGTTGTCGCCGATGCGGATACCGCCGCGTTGAACGCAGGTGACCTGATTATCAATGGCGTGGCTATTGGCCCCATCGCGGACGGTGCGACTGCAGCGCCACATGTGGACAACGTCATTCAGGCGATTAATCTGCTGAGTGAAGAGCACGGTGTGGTGGCGTACGAGAGTGCGGCAGCGGGCACCAGCATCGAGTTGCGCTCAACGCGCGGCGATGAAATTGCCATCGAGTATGGTGAAAACGCCACGCCTGCAACGGTGCAAGCCGCTACGGGCTTCCAGGAACGCAATGCGGCAGAGGGCGGTGGTTCTGTGTCCGGCATTAAGATCGATACAGCCGCTGGGGCGCAGGCTGCGATTGATGTGATTGATGTGGCACTGGAGCAGATCAACGCGACGCGTTCAGACCTGGGTGCGATCAACAACCGGCTCGATTTTACGATGAGCAACCTGGCCAACGTCAGTGAAAAGACCTCGGCCGCTCGCTCACGAATCCTCGACGCGGATTTCGCGAAGGAAACCTCAGAGCTCAGCCGAGCACAGGTGCTGCAGCAAGCTTCACAAGCGATGTTGGCGCAAGCCAATGCGCAGCCGCAACAGGTTCTGCAGTTGCTGCAAGGCTAAGCATAGCCCGCATCACGCGGCAGGGTGACCGGGAAAACACTATAGCCTTAAGTTAGTGTTTTCTCGGTTGTTATCATTATTTGTTCTTATTCCCATGTCTTGGTTTACCGCATTCTGTGAAAAGTTGCGCATTGGTTGCTCCAAGTATTCCTTGTCGGTATCTGTGTAAGTTATTGAAAAATAACAACAATATTCTTTTTCGCCCTCCGTGCTGAGGCGATTTCAGGAAAATAGTAAATTAGTTCTAAAGTTTGAATTACTGGCGCCGAAACCCAAAGTACCGGGAGCGAGACGTTAGGAACGCTTCCTAGATTTTGATTTCAGTCCATGAGGACTGTGCTTCATAAGACAAAACTTGGGAGGCTGACCATGCCTTTAGTAGTTAACAGTAACATTTCATCTCTGAACGCCCAGCGTCAGTTGCTGCAATCTGGCGCAGAACTGGACAAGGCGAGCGAGCGTCTGGCCTCCGGTAAGCGTATTAACTCTGCCGCAGACGACGCCGCAGGTCTTGCCATTTCAAACCGTCAAACATCACAGATTCGCGGTCTTGATCAGGCGATTCGTAACGCCAATGACGGTGTGTCTCTGATTCAAACTGCAGAGGGTGCGTTGGACGAAACCACGAACATCCTCCAGCGTATGCGAGAGCTGGCCATCCAGTCTGCGAACGGTATCTACTCCGATACAGACCGCGCGACTCTGGACGCCGAAGTTCAGCAGCTGAAAGCGGAAATTGACCGTATTGCGGAATCCACCGCGTTCAACGGCCAGAACATTCTCGATGGCTCGCTGGGCAACGTCGCACTGCAAGTGGGTTCGGAAGCCAACCAAACCATCGACTTCTCAATTGACGGCTTTAGCTCTGCTTCACTCGGCGGTGCTTCTGGCGATATCGTCGGTGAAGCGTCAACCGGTGTTGCGGCACTGTCTGCCTTTACAGGTGCGGATGCGGACACCACATTGACCGTCAATGACGTTACGCTTTCCAGCCTTGCGGATGCGGCGGCAGGTGCCACTCTGAACCTGAAGCTGGCGTCGATTAACAGCGATCTTGAAGGCAAGGGTGCGGAAGCTTCTGCAGCCGTGTTTGTTGAAGGCACCAGCGCGGGTGACGGTATCATGCGTGCCGGTACTGACAGCCTGACCTTCACTGTCACTGACGGCGATGGCAATGCTCAGGTGAGCATCATCACTGGCACCAACAGCATTGATGAGCTGGTCGACAAAATCAACGCCGATACCAGCATCAGCGCCTCTTTGGACAGCGAAGGCAAACTGCTTCTCTCTGCTGATGGCGCGACCAGCGTTCAGATCGCAGGCGCAGGCCGAGGCCTGACGGCAGGTGGTGTTGCCGCGGCAACGACCAACTTCTCCCTGCAGTTCACTGACACCAGTGCAGAAGGCAACGGCGTGAAAATCGAAGCCGGTGCAGTACCTTCAGCCACGGCGGTCACCAACCTGCAGAACCTGGGTCTTGATGCCACTGATGACGACGGCAACCTGATGGGCGCGACGATCACGTCACCGACAGCGGGCTTGAGCGAAGGCGACCTGATCATCAACGGTGTGGAAATCGGTGCGATTGCGGATGACGCGTCTGCGGACAACGTTGCGGACAATGTGATCGAAGCGATCAACCTGAAGTCTTCTGAAACCGGCGTTGTCGCCTACATGCTGGACGGCGATACCGATCGCTTGGAACTGCGTTCAACCACTGGTCAGGAAATCTCCATTAAGTACGGTGATACGGCGACGGATGCGGATGTGCTTGCCGCTACGGGCTTCCAGGAGCGTAATGCGGCTGCAGGCGCGGGTTCCATCGCAGGCGTGAGCATCGCGACGGCTGCAGGTGCGCAGAAGGCAATCGACACCATCGACAAAGCGTTGGAGCAAATCAACTCCACACGTTCTGATCTGGGTGCGATTAACAACCGTCTGGACTTTACGGTATCGAACCTGTCGAACATCTCTGAAAAGACCTCTGCTGCACGATCTCGTATCGTTGATGCAGACTTCGCTTCCGAGACGGCGAACCTGAGCCGTGCCCAGGTCCTGCAACAAGCGTCCCAGGCGATGCTTGCTCAGGCCAATGCGCGTCCTCAGCAGGTTCTCTCTCTCCTCCAGTAATCACGTAACCATTAGATTGCAATATGGAGTATGACACTGAGCCGGAGGTAGTAAGCGCCGGCTCAACGTTTAAGAGAGGTAACCCATGAATGAAGTAACGTTTACAAAGACTGCCGTGCAGCCCTCGGTTGTTTCTGCTTCATCCAAAGGTTCCGTACAAGCTAAGCCGCAGGTGAGCGGCAATTCTTTGCCGACGGAGGCAGAGATTGCCACTGCGACGGCCGCGCCAAAAGCGCAGCCTGTGTCCGCAGAACAGCTCAAAAACGAGGTGGCCAAGGTCAATGACTATGTGCAAACCGTACAACGTGACCTGCAGTTTAGCGTCGATGATGAGCTGGAACGCACGGTAATCCGTGTTGTTGACAGTGATTCCGGCGAACTCATTCGTCAGATTCCGGAAGACATTTTTCTGGAGTTGGCACGAAGGTTGAAGGATGACGGAGAAGTCAATCTTCTGAGCGAACTGGGTTAGAGGACACTCGACAATCTCTCGAAGAGGAAGCGTTGGTGACAGCGCTTCCTTTTTGTGGTTGTGGGTTTCGTACACTGACCCGTCAGTCGAAGATCGAATAACACGGAGCCTGCTATTAACCAAAGGTTCCTACAGAAGCGGCCAAAGCCGTCGATACTGAAAGGGTACGCCAACGTTTTAAGGCGGACATCGTGATTGCCTGAAGGAGGCAAGTCGGACTCTACCATGATAGACAACAATATCATTCAGTCGCTGGGCGCCGGTTCGGGCATCGATACTCCGAACCTGGTCAAGCAGTTGGTCGAGATTGAGCGCGCTGCGCCACAGGCTCGTATCGACAGCAAAACGGAACTGGCGGAAACGCGCATTTCCGATTTTGGCCTGCTCAACAGTGCGCTTTCGACGTTGAAAGATGCGGCCGCCGTGTTAACCGACCCTGAAGCCCTGTTCAGTAAGTCCGCGTCGTTTACCGAGAGTGACGCGCTTGTGCCTCTGGAGCTGAGTACTGAGGTCGAGCCGGGTAGCTATTCCTTCAATGTCAGTCAGATTGCCAAGGCCCACACAATGGCCTTCAGTGGTTTTTCGTCACCGGCGGATGCGGTCGGAGAGGGGACACTCACCTTTAATTTCGGTACCTGGTTGCGCGACGGCAACGGTGACATCGATACAGGTACACCGGGTGCGTTTACGCAAAACACCGATAAAGAATCGCAAACCATCACCATTGATGCGACCAACAACAGCCTAGAGGGCTTGCGTGACGCCATTAATGCGGCGGATATGGGCGTCAGCGCCAATATCATCTTTGATGGGACAAATTACAACCTGAGTATTGTGGCGGAGTCAGGTGCGAGCAATGAGCTCGAAATCTCTGTCGCAGAAAGTGGCGGATCGCCGACGAACACGGACAACAATGATTTGTCCCGCTTTGCATTCCTGCAAGATAAAGCCGGTTTCGAGGCCGCGGACGCACAGGGTGGCCAAAATGCCATGCTGTCGTTAAACGGTATTGCCATCGAACGTTCCACGAACACCATTGACGATATCGTGGACGGGCTCAAAATTGATGTTCTTAAAACCATGGATGCGGCGGATCTGGTGACCATCACGGTGACCGAAGACAAAGCCTTCGCCGAGCAGAATATTCGCGACTTTGTCGACGCGTACAACGGCTTTCTCGAAGTGATTGACCCGCTGTTTGGTGAAAGCGAGCAAGAGGACGAAGACGGTGAAGTGCAGGTGGTAACCGGGTCTTTGGCCAACGACGCGCTGGCCAAGTCGCTGCTGACACAGATTCGCAACGTCATTGCATCCAGTATC
This sequence comes from Cellvibrionaceae bacterium AOL6, assembly GCA_003265435.1. Classification (GTDB taxonomy): domain Bacteria; phylum Pseudomonadota; class Gammaproteobacteria; order Pseudomonadales; family Cellvibrionaceae; genus Agaribacterium. Next base: position 37,535 of record NOXC01000007.1, on the reverse strand, counting down.
CCCGGTCTAGCCGACTCCAATTTTACGGCGATGACCAATATCGGTATTCGTACCGAGCTTGACGGTACCATCAGCATCAACGAAGAAGATTTTCAGCGGGCCTTTGACGATAATTTTGAAGATGTACAAAAATTATTGGCGCCTTCAACGGCCACATCGAACAACGATATTTTTATCAACAGCTACAACGACAAGACCCTGGCGGGCGAATATGAAGTCGTTGTCACACAGGCACCTTCAGCCGGCCTCTACGAAGGCGCTGCGTTTTCAGGCTTGACCTTCCCGCTGGATACGACCGGCAAAGATTACACCTTTGTGTTTGACGTAAATGGCACCAATACGGCCGAGCTGACGCTCGCAACGGGCACCTATGATTCGGAAGCCGAACTCGCAACAGCCATTCAAAGCCTGATTAATTCCGACAGCTTGGTCGCGTCAGCGGGCGTATCGGTCGCGGTGTCGTATAACGCGGTTTCGGGTGGCCTGGACTTTACCTCGAGTTCTTACGGCGCGTCATCTAATGTCTCCGTGCTCACGTCGAGCGCTGATGCCATTGCTGACCTTGGTTTAGCCGTTGGTGCCGGGACTCCGGGTACAACGGTTGCCGGTACGATCAATGGCAAAGCGGCTTTCGGCTCCGCCAATGTGCTCTTGCCCGCGTTGGGCGAAGCCGGTGAAGGCCTCGCGTTGGTTGTCGGTGGCGCGGGCGGATCAGCGACTGTGAATTTTTCACGTGGCTTCGCCGGAGAACTGGAGCGTCTTCTGGATTCCTTTATGACGTCGAGCGGCGTCATTGCCACGCGTACTGAGACGCTTGAAGGCAATATAGAATCCTATGAAGCGGAGCAGGAACGGTTGGAAAGACGTATTTCAGCGTATGAGGAACGTCTGTTAAATCAGTTTATCGCGATGGAGCGAATTTTATCGTCGCTGAGTACCTCAGAGACCTTTTTAGATAACCTGATTGAATCATTACCCTTTACATCCAGCAAAGACTAAAGGCACGCTGATACGAGTGTGACCGCGATGGCGGAAAGCCAGTGACTATTTTGAATAAACGAGCCCTAAAGTAACGGCGCGCGACGCCGAAAACCATTAAGAGCAAAGAAACTTATTCTCCGGTGAGGTAATACAGTGAACTACCAAGTAGCAGCCGCTTCATACAATCAGGTTAAAACGCATTCTGCGTTGGAAGATGCCTCTCCGCACAAACTCATTGATATGCTGTTTGATGGTTTGCAGGAGCGCATTGCGCAGGCGAAGGGGGCACTGCAGCATAAAAATATCGAGTTGAAAGGCAAAAAAATCAACAGCGCAATTAACATCATCAGCGGACTGCGTGAAAACCTGAATCACGACAACGGTGGCGAGCTCGCGGGTAATCTTGAGTCCCTATACGTTTACATTCAGCAAACACTTTTGGAAGCGCATCGAAACAACGATATTAGCAAGCTCGATGAAGCCGCTCAGCTTGTTGATAATGTGGCTTCCGCTTGGAAACAAATTGCCTGATCTCACTGCATTTTTTTGCTCTGCGCCGACATCGTGATGTGATCGGCGCGTAACGCGTTCTTCCCTTCTTTTTCTTTGGCACGTTGTGTGCAACTTCTCACTCAGTTGATTAAAAAATGTGATTGTCGGCAAGGCATTGCCGGTTATCACCAAAAATGTCATCGCAGGAGAAAGATTATGCCTATTCAACCTACTCAAGCAGCGCTGGAGCTGGAACGTCAAGAAAATGCGACGCCCCACCAGCTGATTTCATTACTCATGGCAGGCAGTCTCGAGCGCATCGCTCAGGCACTTGAGACCATCGGTGAAGAGAACGCTGACGAGAAGCAAATACTGCTTGGGAAAATTATTGCGATTATTGACGGCCTGCGCAGCAGCCTGGATTTTGAACGCGGTGGTGAACTCGCCTCGAATCTCGATGCCTTGTATGAGTACATGAGTGTGCGATTGGTCGAAGCGTCTGCCGCCAGTGAACAGGAAGCGGCATTGCGCGAAGTCCAAAACCTGATGGGTGAAGTCAAATCCGGTTGGGATGCACTCGACAAACAAGCAGCGTGAAATTGTCTAAGAAAAAGTCGTAAAGCTCCGGTCATTGCTGCCGTTAACTAGGGGAACAGAGTGTGTTTATACCCGGAGCAGATATGTCCATCATCAGTCAGTCCCATGTTGATCTCGTTCGCAGTCGAAAATCACTGGAACATGCGTTTACCCGTGGCGACTGGCAGACGATGAAGGCGGTCGATGCTGAAATGGGAGAGGTCTTGAATCGCGCTTTCGACGATTCTTCGCGCGATGCTCATGCCTTGATTAAGGAAATGGAAAAAGTCCTCGACACCTACGCCAGAATGGTGGAAGCTCTGCCTAAAAATGCATCAGAAAGCCTGAATTTTGTCCCAAGCACGTTGAGTTAATCCACAACGACGCTTTGCGCTGTGATGGGCGACAAGCCCATGATTATTACGCCAATCGACGTGCTTTTTCACTCTCATTCTTTTTTGCCAAAAACATCTCGCCGATAATTTGACTACAGTCAGTTTATTGACTATAAATTGCGACATGAGTCACATTTTCGCCTGCCGCTTTGAATCCTCGAAGTCCACCGCAGGTGGGGTTCAGCAAGGTAAGCAGTATGCTCAATGGCCGTTCCATTCTCGTCATCGCAAACGACCCGAAAGATCGACAGGATCTTGAGGCGATTTTGTCTTTTATTGGCGAGCGCCCAATCTGTGTTGATTTTGAACACTGGCAGCGCGACGTCGCTGAAATAGACAACCTCAACGTTGGTCTCGTGTTGTTCAAAATGCCCGCTTCGGACACACCGGACACCGAATTGCTCGATGATTGTTTTCGCGCCTTCGGCGAGGTGCCCGTGCTCGACATCGGCGACAACCTGAAAGTGGGTGAGTCACTGCCCGCGCGTGTGCAACGTATGTTGATCGCCAGCTTCAGCGAATTACCCACCTACAGCGAGCTCAATGATGCCATACACCGTGCAGAGTGTTTCCTCGAAGCCGTAAATGCACGAACGGACATGCGCAGTAAGCGCCCGATTCACCTGTTTCGCAGCCTGGTGGGGACCAGCCGTCAAGTTCAAATGGTGCGCAATATGATGGCGCAGGTTGCAGACAAAGACGTGACGGTGCTGATTGAAGGCGAATCCGGTACCGGCAAGGAAGTGGTCGCCCGCAACCTTCACTACCACAGTGATCGTCGAGATGCGCCGTTTGTCCCTGTAAATTGTGGGGCGATTCCAGCAGAGTTGCTCGAAAGTGAATTATTCGGGCATGAGAAGGGCGCCTTCACCGGTGCCATCAATGCCCGCGCAGGCCGCTTCGAATTAGCCGAAGGCGGCACGCTCTTTCTGGATGAAATCGGGGACATGCCCTTACATATGCAGGTGAAGATCCTGCGCGTGCTCCAGGAAAAAAGTTTTGAGCGAGTGGGGGGGAACAAATCCTTCCGCACCAATGTAAGAATCATCGCCGCGACACACCGCAACCTCGAAAAAATGATCGAGGACGGCGGTTTTCGGGAAGACCTCTACTATCGCCTCAACGTGTTCCCCATCGAAATGCCCTCACTTCGCGAACGCAGCGAAGACATTCCCTTGCTGGTGAATGAGCTGATCAAACGTCTTGAGAGTGAACAGCGTGGGTCTATTCGCTTCAGCTCCTCTGCGATACTTTCGTTATGTCGTCATCCCTGGCCTGGAAATGTACGTGAATTAGCCAATCTCGTGGAGCGTATGGCCATCATGCGTCCCTACGGGGTGGTCGGCGTTGAAGATTTGCCCGCCAAATACCGGCATGTCGAAGCGAATGAAGAGTTCAAAGACGTCGCAGAAGACACCGAAGCCGAAGCCAGCCCGTCCCTTGTCGGAGTGGGCGATACGCTGCTCCTTCCTGAAGAGGGTATTGACCTCAAGGAATACATCTCTGAGCTGGAACAGAACCTCATTCAGCAGGCGCTCGACAATAACGGAGGCGTGGTCGCTCGCGCGGCAGATCAGCTGATGATTCGTCGAACAACGCTCGTGGAGAAAATGCGCAAGTACGGCATGCAGCGTTAAGCTCGCGTCAATTCCCTGACTTTTTTCCTGTTGCTTAAATGATTTGATCTCTAAGCCATTGATTTTATAGGTAAAATAATTCTGGCATCTTGATTGCTAAATACCCCTCAATGACAGCAACAATGACGAAGAGTTGTCGGGGATGCCCCAGTGAATCAAAGTGCCAACGCCCTCGAAAAGCCGGAAAGTTCGCGCCAGCAAAGTCTGGAAGCGGCGTTTGCGTTTTTCAACGAAACCTCTGAACAGCTCGCTCGCTCTTACCGGGCACTGGAAGCACGGGTTCAGGAGTTAAGTGCCGAGCTCGATCGCACACAAGCCGCGCGCGATGTCGAAAATCAAAAAAATCATGCCTTAGAGAGCCGCATGCAAGCGCTGCTCGATTTTTTGCCTGGCGGAGTCGTTGTGTTGGATGCGCGGGGGCACGTGGTCGAATCGAACCCTGCAGCGGAACGCCTATTGGGAACAGACCCGCAAAACAAAATTTGGCGACATATCATCGGTGAGTGTTTCGCGCCCAAAAACGACGACGGCCTTGAGGTCTCAACCCGGCACGGCAAGCGCTTAAGTATTTCGACAAGCTCGCTGGGTAGCGAAGGTCAAATCATTTTGTTAACAGACCAGACGGAAACACGCCGCTTACAAGAGCACGTCAGTCGTCACGAAAAGCTGTCGGCGATGGGCAAAATGGTGTCCGCGCTGGCGCATCAGATTCGTACCCCATTGTCTGCCGCGATTCTTTATGCCGGGCATCTCACTGACGACGAACTCGAAGCGTCCACCCGGTCTCGCTTTGCTCACAAATGTCTGGGCCGCTTGCAGCACATGGAAAAACAGGTACGCGATATGATGCTGTTCGTGAAGAGCGAGTTACCGCTCAACGATCAATTATCGCCCGCCGATTTGATTCTTGATCTACAGGCCGCGTCTGAAGTGGCCCTACAGACTTCTTCAGCGCACTGCGAGTGGCCACAATCGCTGCCGTCAGGGCAGCTCAAATGCCATCGTGCTGCGCTGGTCTCCGCATTGATGAACCTGATCAATAACGCCATCCAGAGCGGCCCACAGCCGCGTATTCGCATTGAAGTAACGCCAGATATACAGGACGGGGATTCGGTGTTGCGCCTGAATGTGATCGATAACGGCGCCGGTATGGATGCGGACACGCTGGCACGTGTTCAGGAGATGTTTACCACTACAAAAGCACAGGGCACGGGGTTGGGCCTCGCGGTTGTGCGATCGGTCGCACGCGCTCACGGCGCGGCCTTTTCATTAACGTCGAAACCGGGGCAGGGCACCTGCGCCAGTCTGTTATTTCCTTTGGCGGCCGAGTCCGCAAGTGTATCCAATGTCGAGGTAGAGGATGAGTAAAAAACAACCCGCCATTTTGGTTGTCGAAGACGATCCAAGTCTGCGTGAAGCTGTGTGTGACACGCTGTCTCTCGCGCGCATGCAGGTGGAGGAAGCCGCTTGCGCAGAAGCTGCGCTCGAGTGTCTGCAAAAGAGTGCTCACTATGACCTCATCGTGTCGGATGTGAACATGGGCGCGATGTCTGGGCACGATTTACTGCGTGTTGTAAAAGAGCAGTTTCCCCACATTCCCGTCTTGCTCGTCACGGCTTACGCCAGCATCGAAGATTCGGTCCAGGCCATTAAAGATGGCGCAGTAGATTATCTCGTTAAGCCATTTGAGCCGGCCATGCTGGTGGAAACCGTGAATCGTTTTGTCGCCTCGGCGACGCCCGCGGGCGATGCGCCGATTGCGTTTGCGCCGTCCAGTCGACAATTGCTTGAATTGGCCACGCGTGTCGCGAAGACGGATTCAACGGCACTTTTGTTGGGTGAGTCCGGCACGGGGAAAGAGGTGCTGGCGCGCTTTGTTCATCAGCAGTCTCTGCGCGCGGAGGGCCCTTTCGTTGCGGTGAACTGCGCAGCGATTCCTGAAAACATGCTCGAGGCCACGCTCTTTGGTCACGAGAAGGGCGCCTTCACCGGAGCCTATACGTCTGCGCCAGGAAAGTTTGAGCAGGCGCACGGCGGGACGATTCTTCTCGATGAGATCTCTGAAATGGATCTCGCCCTGCAAGCCAAGTTGTTGCGGGTCTTGCAAGAGCGCGAGGTGGAGCGACTCGGTGGCCGTAAAACAATTCAGTTGGATGTGCGCGTGATCGCGACGTCGAACAGGGATATGCGTTTGGAGGTGGAGCAGGGGCGTTTTCGTGAAGATTTGTATTTCCGTCTGAGCGTGTTACCCCTGCAATGGGCACCGCTTCGTGATCGTGTAGAGGATATCTTGCCGCTGGCGCGACAGCTTTTGGCTAAGCACGCTCGTAAGCAGCATCGTGGCGCAGTCAGCTTCAGCCCCGAGGCCGAGCAGGCGCTGCAAAGCTACGCCTGGCCGGGGAATGTGCGGGAGCTCGACAATGTGATGCAACGCGCATTGATTTTGCAGCCGGGCAGTCGTATCGCCGCAGCCGATTTGGGTTTGTCGTTGGATGTGTCTGTCAGTACGAAGCCTTCTTTGTTGGGTGCCGAGAGCGCTCAACCTTATAGCGTTGCAACGGCTCAGCCCGCTGTCAGTTCTGCAGAGTCCTTTGTGGACGTGGAGGAGCCGCAGTTGGGGCAAGATATGCGACGTCATGAGTTTGACATCATCGTCAAGACGCTGCGTCAGGAGCGAGGCAGCAAAAAGAACACGGCTGAACGCCTCGGCATCAGCCCTCGCACGCTCCGCTATAAGTTAGCCCGTCTCCGCGAAGAGGGCTACGATCTCGATACCGCACTCGCCTAGACGCTCAGTTGTAGCGTCTGTTCTGGCTTCTCAGTCGGCACCACGGAGGCGTATCCCCTCCGTGGTATCCCACGCCAAAAATCCGCATAAAAAGTTAACACTTTGTTCACAAAGGTGTCATTATAAAGCGCCACGATAGCATTGCGTTTAGCGGTACCTTTGCATGAACTCTATGGTTATCGGGCAAACGTCACGCGCGAGCGTATGTTCGCTGTTGCACTCGCGTCCAGCATTTTAAAGAAGTGTTTGATGAGGCTTGTTTATGGGTGTTGAGATGTTAGACCAATCTTCTGAGATGTCTTTTGTTGATGAATCTGTCTGGGTGGCGTTGAGCGAGCCTATTAACGGTACAGATGCACGCCGTCGTCTTGAAGACAAACTTGAGGAACAGCGACTACGAAGGGAAATGCAGGAATTCGATTTCGACTTCGATCTAGACAGTTAATTCCTCCCCACGGCCGCTGCGCCGTGCGCCACAGCCTAGGCTGTGGCGTCTCCTTTTGTGACCTCTCGAATGTGGCTCGGTAGTCCCCAGGGCCGCGAACAACCTTGAAAAAGTCCCTCGAATACGGCTGCTCTATCCGTAGCGCCAGCAACAACCCGAAAAAGCTACTACGGAATCGATTGAGAACCGTGTGATTATTTAGACAAAGCAAATCGAGGGGGCCTGCCACGCGGTAAAGCTTTGGCGGGGACACGGCAAGTACATCCGTGTAGGCTCCCCACCCGCATCCCTGCGGGTGAAGCCCCGCCAAAGCTTTACCGCGCGTCAGGCCTCGGATTCGGTGCCAGCGCTCTAACAAGCGTGAGTTCCCGATTGGCGGCAGCAAACCACCGGCGGCAAATTTTGGCCTGCTTTGTGCACTTACCTAGCAAAGGACCAATTTTGGTCGAGAATCGCCAAATTTTTGGCAATGCGAACGGTAAAGGTTGAGAAAGCGGGATGAGTGACAGAATTGATGTCAATCGACTGTTAGTGGAAATGCGGGCGCTTAAGGCGCAAACGCAGGCCTTTGGTGGTGCTCAGGAAATGCAGGCGCGCGACAGCGCCGGTGTGGGCGAGGTACAGCGCAACGAAACCTTTAGCAAGGTCATGTCCCAGGCCGTCAATAAAGTGAACGAAGTTCAGCAGGCGTCCACGGCGATGACCAATGCCTACCTGCAAGGTGACCCCAATGTTGACGTGACCGATGTCATGATCGCATCTCAAAAAGCCGGCGTCGCCTTTGACTCCATGGTTCAAGTTCGAAACAAACTCGTCGAGGCCTACCGCGACGTGATGAACATGCCGATCTAAGGCACTGGAAGCGAGATAACACACTATGGCCAACTCTCCCTCCGCCCCGGCAACGGCATCCACAAACGACCTCATTGAAGGCTTTAATAATCTGAACCTGTTGCGTCAAGCTGGTCTTATGATCGGTTTGGCGGCCAGCGTCGCCATTGGTTTCGCCGTTGTGCTTTGGAGTCAGGGCGAAGACTGGAAGCCGCTCTACGGGAGCATGGATAGACTCGATGCCTCCGAAGTGGGTCGTATCCTCGACTTTAATGAAATTCCCTACAAAATCGAAGGCAGTTCCGGGGCGTTACTCGTACCCGTGGACGATGTCGGCAAAGCGCGTATCGTGCTTGCAGATAGTGGCGTCGCCAGTGACCAGTACTTCGGTTACGAGTTGCTCGACCAGGAGCAGCAACTGGGTACTAGCCAGTTCATGGAGTCCATTAAATACCGTCGTGGGCTTGAAGGTGAGCTGGCGCGAACCATCACTAATGTGAGTGCCGTACGCAGCGCGCGCGTACACCTTGCGATCCCTAAGCAAACCGTTTTTATTCGTGATGGCAGAGAGCCAAGTGCTTCTGTTTTTCTGGATTTGTACCCGGGCCGACCGATTGCGCCCAAGTCGATTCGAGGCATCGCAAACCTTGTGGCTTCGAGCGTGCCCGAGCTTGATATCGAAAATGTGACCGTAGTCGATCAGCGCGGAAACTTGCTTTCCGTTGAAAAAGAAGACGAAAAGCTGGCCGCCGCGGCGCAACACCTTGAATACACACGAACCGTTGAAAACGACATAATCCTGCGCATTCGCCGTCTGCTTATGCCGATCGTGGGCGACGCCAATTTTAAAACCGAAGTAGCTGCGGATATCGATTTTACAGAAATCGAGCAAGCGGAAGAGAGTTATAACCCCGATCTTCCTGCGATTCGCAGCGAGCAAACCGTCGACGAGCAGCAAATTGGCGCAGGTGCAGCGGGCGGAGTGCCTGGCGCGCTGGCGAATCAGCCGCCCGCCGATGGTCAAGCTCCAGAAGTGGCCGGAGCGGGGGGCGCAGGTGGTGAGGCCGGTAATCCCAGCCGCACACGGTCTCAGTCTGTGAAGAATTATGAACTCGATCGTACTGTCAGTTATACCAAGCACGAAAAAGGTCGTTTGCGCCGCCTGACTGTCGCCGTGGTTGTTGACGACAAAAAACGCCTCGATCCTGAGACGGGCGAGTTGGTTGCCACGCCTTGGACCGATGTGGAATTGGAGCGACTGGCTATACTGGTAAGAGATGCGGTAGGTTTCTCTGCGGTACGAGGAGACAGCGTCAATATTCTGAACGAAGCCTTCCTGCCGCTGCCCGACATGGGTGACCCGGCGGACATCCCCTTGTGGGAACAGGACTGGTTTATCAAACTCGCTAAGCAGCTCGCGGGTGTACTGATGATCATCGTGCTTGTCATTGGCTTGATGCGTCCAGTCATGAAAAGTCTCGCTGCCGCGGGTGTGAAAGCCAAACAGGAAGACGAAGCGAAAGAACTGGCCGCGTTGCAGGCATCCGGGCTCGATTCTTTTGAGTCGCTCTCTGATGAGACCGTGACGTTGACCGGGGGCGATGCGCTGGCATTGCCAAGCCCAGAGGAAAGTTACGAACAACAGCTCAATGCCGTCAAAGGCCTCGTCGCTGAAGATGCCGGGCGGGTTGCACAAGTCATTAAGCGCTGGATCAATGAAGAATGAATACCAAGGCTGCGCCAGCTAAGGCGGGAGAGAAGCCCGCGGTTAACCTGAACAAATTGGATCAGGCTGCGATTCTGTTGATGTCCATGGGTGAAGCGGCCGCGGCCGATGTGCTCAAGCATATGGGGCCGAAGGAAGTGCAGCGTCTTGGTACGGCGATGGCTCAGTTGACCAACGTGCAGCAGTACGAAGTGGAAGTGGTGCTCAATAATTTTATGGACGAGGTGCGCACACAGACCGGTCTGGGCATGGGCGCAGATGGTTACATCCGCAACATGCTGGTCTCGGCGCTCGGCGAAGACAAAGCGCACGGGCTGATCGACCGAATTCTCCTCGGTGGCAATACCACGGGTCTCGATACCTTGAAGTGGATGGAAGCGCGCTCTGTTGCTGATATCATCCGCAATGAACACCCGCAGATTCAGGCCATTGTTCTAGCGTATCTCGATGCGGATCAAAGTGCGGAAGTGTTAACCTATTTTCCAGAAAAAGTGCGACTCGACGTGATGTTGCGCGTCGCCTCACTCGACACTGTTCAGCCGAGCGCGTTGCAAGAGTTGAATAATATTCTCGAGAAGCAGTTCAGCGGCAATGCAGGCTCTCAGACAAAAGACATCGGCGGCTACAAAACCGCGGCCGAAATTATCAACAACCTGGAAAGCTCCGTCAGCGGCGATCTTATGGACTCGATTCGCGAAATCGACGAAGATCTCGGGACGCAGATTCAGGATCTCATGTTCGTCTTCGAAAATCTCAAAGAAGTCGACGACCGTGCGATTCAAGCGCTGCTGCGTGAAGTGTCTTCGGACATCCTTATTCTGGCGCTCAAAGGTGCCGACGAAGAACTGCAGGAAAAAATCTTTGCGAATATGTCCAAGCGTGCAGCCGAGCTGTTGCGTGACGACCTCGAAGCGAAAGGACCGGTTAAAGTCTCTGATGTGGAAACGGCACAGAAAGAAATTCTCACCATTGCCCGACGCATGGCAGATGCCGGCGAAATTACGCTCGGTGGTGGCGGTGAGGATATGATCTGAGTCCATGAGCGACGACAAGCCAGATAAAAATCGCATTCCGTTCGAAAGCCTCGGAGAGGAAACGCCGGTACGTGGCTGGAACCTGCCACCTGTCAGTGACGGGCGCAGTGTGGTCAAGAGTGCGCGCCGTCAGTCCAAATCGCAGGCGCCCGCATCGGGCACGCAAAACGAAGCAATAGAATCCGTTCCCTCCAATCGCCGTCCGAAACACCTGACCGCTGAAGAATTACAACGCATTACTGAAGAAGCCCGACGTGAGGGTTTCCAGCAAGGCTTGCAGGAAGGGACGGAGCAAGGGATTCGTGAAGGCACGAAAATTGGCGCCGAGAACGGTGAAAAGCGCGCGTACACCGAAGCCCGTAAAGATATTGAACACTTGCAGCAGCAACTAAAACGGCTTATCCAGGACTTAATGGACCCGATGATGGAGCAGCAAAATGCGCTGCGCAATGTCATTCTGGAAATGGTCTTGTCGCTGACGGAACAATTGGTCGGTGACGCAATCGATGCCGAGCCGAAGCGCTTGCTCACGATAGTCGATGCTGTGCTCGACAGTATTCCCAAAGGCAACGACAACTTTCGTTTGTACGTCAGCGCTGAAGACGCAAAACTGCTCGAGGTGCTGCTGCCGGCATCTCAACGCAGTTGGTCGATTGAAACGGATGGCCAGTTAGGGCGAGGCAGCTGTCGGTTGGAGGGGCAACACTCCCTCGTCGAATATGATGTGCGTTCACGCCTGACCCACTTCCGCAGTAAGGCCGAGCAGGCCGAGGCGGAAAATACTGCCCCACCGAAAGATTATGTCAGCGAGAGCGAAACGGAACTCGAAAACGATGAGCCATCCAGCTGATACTCATCCCTCTCTTTACGATAGCCTCCAGCGCTTTCGTCGCTACGATCTCGTACCCGATACACCGCTTGTGACGGGCCGTTTGACGCGCATGGTCGGGCTGACGCTTGAGGCCATCGGGATTCAAGTTTCTGTCGGTCGCAATTGCCTGATTATTAATCGCGACGGCCGCGAAGTGGAAGCGGAAGTCGTAGGTTTCAACAATGACATTACGTACCTCATGCCGGTACAGCGGGTCGAAGGCTTGCAGCCTGGCGCGCGCGTGGTACCGATTGATCGTCGCAGTGCGTTGGTGATGGGCGAGCATTTATGTGGTCGTGTCTTGAACGGCGTTGGCCGGCCCCTTGATGGCTTGGGCGACATGAACAGCGTATCGCGCAGTGCGTTCAAAATTCAGGAGATCAATCCCCTCCAGCGCCACCCGATCGACACCCCATTGGATGTGGGCATCCGTGCTATCAACAGTCTTTTGACGGTGGGCAAGGGGCAGCGAATCGGCTTGTTTGCCGGATCGGGTGTGGGCAAAAGTGTGTTGATGGGCATGATGACGCGCTTTACCTCGGCAGACATCGTTGTGGTCGGCTTGATTGGTGAACGTGGCCGTGAGGTGAAGGAGTTCATTGATCATATTCTCGGCCCTGAAGGTTTGAGTAAGTCGGTCGTGGTCGCGTCGCCCGCGGATGATGCGCCGCTTATGCGCTTGCGAGCCGCTCAGTTGGCGACGCGGATCGCGGAGTATTTTCGTGACCAGGGCCGCAATGTGTTGCTACTTATGGATTCGCTGTCACGCTATGGTCAGGCTCAGAGGGAAATCGCTCTGGCGATCGGAGAGCCGCCTGCGACGAAGGGCTACCCACCTTCGGTGTTTTCCAAAATCCCGGAGTTGGTTGAACGTGCCGGGAACGGGGAGAAGGGAGGCGGTTCGATCACCGCGTTTTATACGGTGCTGACCGAGGGCGATGATTTGCAGGACCCTATTGCCGATTCTGCGCGCGCCATTTTAGACGGGCATATTGTGCTTTCTCGACGTCTGGCGGAGGAGGGGGTGTATCCCGCTATCGATATTGAGGCGTCGATCAGTCGAGTCATGCCAAATATCGTGGACCCTGCCCACTTAGCACGCGCTCAGCAATTTAAGCGCCTTCTGGCGAAGTATCGCGCAAATCAGGATTTGGTGACCATTGGCGCCTATACGAAGGGATCGGACCCGGAATTGGATGAGGCGATTGCCCGTTATCCGGACTTGATGCGTTTTGTCTCGCAAGGCATGCGTGAAGGCGCAAGTTACAATGACAGCACTCAACAGCTCCAGCAGGTGTTGATGCGACAGGGCGATCATGGCAGCTAAGAAGTCTGAGCGGGTGAATCTGGTTATCCAGATGGCAGCAGAACAGGAAAATGCCGCTGCCCAGGCCCTGCAACACGCGCAGCAGGAGGAGCTTGCCGCGCGTCAACGCTTGATGGATTTGAAGGCCTACTACGCGGAATACGATAAGCGCTTTCAGTCGCAGACTCAGGCTTTACGCGGGGCAGATCTCGCCCACGCTCGCGGTTTTCTCGCCAATCTCAGTGACGCCTGCCGAGCCCAAACGTTGTTAGTCGCGCAATGTGAACGCAAGGTGGAGGAGGCGCGCCAGCAATGGCAGCAGGCGCATTTGAAAACGGACAATTTGGAACGATATCAGTCCCGGTGCCGGGATGACGAACAACGCGTCGAAGACCGCCGAGAGCAGAAACTACTCGACGAACACGCGGCCCGCAAGCGCTGAGGCCTTAAGGCTAGGAAGTTGAGGGGGCCTGCCACGCGGTAAAGCTTTGGCGGGGACGCGGCAAGTACATCCGTGTAGGCTCCCCACCCGCATCCCTGCGGGTGAAGCCCCACCAAAGCTTTACCGCGCGTCAGGCCTCGGGTGCAATGCCAACCTTCAACGACACAATACTTTTCGTAATGCATAAAGCCGAATCAGCGAAAACGTCTCTCATCGTATGCGGGTTCAGATCACAAAGTGCTCTGAACCCTCACGTCCAAGCCCGAAGAAAACGTATCTAATCGCTCGCGGGGTCAGACCACAAAGTGCTCTGACCCCTCTCATCCAAATCCGAAGAAAACGAACCCGCACAACTCAGCAAATAGCCCTTAGCAAAAAGGATACTCCCCCCTCCCAAGGCCTGATGCACCGTATTGTCCTGACTGGGCTCTCATTCGCAGGGACGCGAATGGAGAGCCTACAGGGATGTATTCACGCGTCCCAGGCAGGACAATACGGTGGAGCAGGCCCTCTCGAATACGGTTGCCTAATCCGTAGCCCCAACAACAACTCAAGAAAGCTATTTAGGAATCGATTGAGAACGGTGCGATTGTTTGAAAAGAGTCAGTCGAGGGGGCCTGCCACGCGGTAAAGCTTTGGCGGGGACGCGGCAAGTACATCCGTGTAGGCTCCCCACCCGCATCCCTGCGGGTGAAGCCCCGCCAAAGCTTTACCGCGCGTCAGGCCTCGGATGTAATGCCAACCTTCAACGACTCGATACTTATCGAAAGGCATAAAACTGAGTCAGCGAAAACGCTTCTTATCGCCCGCGAGGTCAGACCACGAAGTGCTCTGACCCCTCAATTCTCAAACCAAAGAAAACGAACCCGCACAGCTCGGCAAATAGCGCGTAGCAAAAGGGGTACTCCTCCCTCCCAAGGCCTGATGCACCGTATTGTTCTGACTGGGCTCTCATTCGCAGGGACGCGAATGGAGAGCTTACAGGGATGTATTCACGCGTCCCAGGCAGGACAATACGGTGGAGCAGGCCCCCACGAATACGGTTGCCCAAAAAGAAGCCCCATCAACAACCAAAAAGGACCGCTCGATCATCCACCGTGAACGGAGTGACGGCCTAATAGTAACCATTAGATAAAACCTACCGCGGTACGGCATGCACTAGCAGGTTCCAAGGGCTCAGAACTCGAGGCAACACACATTTCATCATATTAACTTGCCGAGCTTAGTGCGGACTGCTATACCCAATGGCATACTGGCGCGCGAATGTGATGAACAGCGTGCCGTTCAGGGAAGCAATAAAAAATACGTTGTTAGGCCTGACGCACTTAACTTGGGTTTTCGCCCGATTATTGGTCTATCATAAACAATGTTCGAAGGAATTCGTGACAGCAGATCCTGGGAGACTGTGTATATGGCAATTCAATCAAATGTTTCGTCGGATGAGGGCATATTGACCATCACCATCGACGGGCGTTTCGATGCGACTTCGTTGGACGATTTTCGACGCAGTTACGAAGATGTGGACAGTGATCTAATCAATCAGTACCACGTAGACTTAAAAGACACGGTGCATCTGGACAGCTCGGCTCTGGGTATGTTGCTTGTATTGCGTGACTTCGCAGGGGGCGACCAAGCGAATATCACCATCAAAAACTGCTCACCGGAAGTGAAAAAAATATTCGCCATTTCCAGCTTTACACAGCTTTTCGACATCCAGTAGGCAGCGCATAGCGGCCGGTGGACACTTCTATGGATGACACGGCATTACGCATCCTGATCGCAGAGGATTCTCTCGCAGATCGAATGATTCTTGAAACCATCGTGACCCAGGCTGGCTATGAGGCTATCCCGGTGGGCGATGGTCAAGCCGCGCTTGAGGCATTTGCAGAGACCAGACCGGACATCGTTCTGCTCGATGTGATTATGCCGAATATGGGCGGCTTGGAAGCGGCACAGAAAATGCGCGCGCAAAGTCAGGATGAATTACTCCCCATCCTGTTTTTGACCTCCCTGACGGACAACGACTCACTCGTTGAGTGTATCGAGGCCGGCGGCAGCGACTTTATTCCTAAACCCTACAATCAAGTGGTGTTGCTGTCCAAGATCAAAGCCTTCGCACGCCTCAGAGATTTGCATAAAACCCTAGCGAAACAAAAATCCCTGATTGAAATCAACAACCAGCACCTGATTCAGGAGCAGACGGTTGCCAAGCAAGTGTTCGACCAGATCGCGCACAGCGGGTGTTTGGACGAAGGGTATTTGCGCTACTACATGTCACCGCTGGCGGTGTTTAACGGCGATGTGATTGTTGCGGATATCAGTCCTACCGGCAGCCTCGTAGTGTTATTGGGTGATTTTACCGGTCACGGACTTCCCGCCGCGATTGGCTCGATGCCGTTGGCGACCACCTTTTACGGCATGGTACGGAAGGGGTTTTCCGTGTCTGACATTATGTCGGAGATCAATCAGAAACTGCATGAGATTTTGCCGGTTGGGTTCTTTTGTTGCGCAACCTGCATTGATATCAATATTGCTTCCCGTCGCATGCGCTATTGGAACGGCGGGCTGCCCGCCTGCATGTTGTACCGGGAAGAAAACAATCAATTTGAAGAGCTGTCGTCGCGCAACCTGCCGCTCGGTGTGCTGTCATCGAAAGATTTTAAGGCGGAAACCGAACGGGTTCAGCTTGAGTTTGGCGATCGACTGTATATGTGGTCGGACGGTATTTTTGAAGCGCGGAATGACGACGGCGACATGTTTGGTGAAGACCGTCTGCATGCTTTGCTGGAAACGCACAAACGCTCGGACACACTCTTCGATACGATCTTAAAAACCGTCCAAGGCCACATTGGTGAGTCGGAGAAGGACGATGATATTTCGCTGATTGAAATTCCCATCGTCGAGCGAGATTACGAATCGAAATACCACTCTCCGAATCAGAAGACCTCAGACAAGCTCGCCGATTGGTCGATGAGCTTGGATCTTAATGCCAACACGCTTCGTCAATTTGACCCCTTGCCACTGGTGACCGGAATTTTAAATGAGGTGACCGGCCTCACACCGCATAGAACGGTGCTGTATACCGTGGTTGCAGAGTTGTACTCCAACGCGCTGGAACACGGCATTCTTGGCTTGAGTTCTGAACTGAAGCAAACCCCGCAGGGCTTTATGGAGTACTACGAGCACCGGGCGCAAAAAATTCACGCACTAAAAGAAGGGTGGATACGTTTTTCGATCTCGCATAAACAGTTTCGCGACGAGAGCGGTGCGCATGGGCGTTTGAAAGTCAGGGTGACGGACAGCGGCCCCGGTTTTGGCGTCGCAGACGACGTCACTTACGACATGTTGGATGAGTCTGCAATCGAAGCCGCCAAGCATCAATATTTTGGCCGCGGATTGAAACTGATTCGGTCCGTGTGCAAAAGCATGACACTGCGTGCGCCGGGAAATGATGTTGAAATTGAGTTTACGTGGCATGAGAACGATCAATAGGGATTTCAGACGCTCAAGGAGTGACGCACGATGACACAGGCGGTGTTGGATCAGGACATGCTGCAAGGCCTCAAAACCCTGCTTGGCGACAAGTTCACTCAACTCGTGGATGCCTATATCAGCGACGGTGAGGCGCGCTTGCAGCGTTTGCAGTCGGCGCTAGAAACGACTGACCTTGGTGTCATAAAAGACGAAGCTCATGGCATCAAAGGCAGCTCCCGAAATATCGGTGCCAATCCTCTGGCGGAGATCTGTGAAGATATCGAGGCTCAGGCGCGCAAAGGTGACGCCACCGACATGGAGCAAAAAATTTCCGCTGTGCAGCAAGGCTTTGCCGCTGTTTGCCGCGAACTTCAGGCGCTGATCCAGTCCTAATCGACGTAAGCCCCGGCTGCCGGGCGCTCCAGGCCTGCTGTAAAACTGGTACAGGCCTTGCTCTTTAACACTCGTGACAGTGCCCGATACCGCCATCAGGCGCGAATTTTACGAGAGAAGAGACTATCCATGCCCGCATCCGATTTGTTGCTACCTAACGCGGCCTCGCCGTTATTACCCTCCCGTAGCCCCATCGATATCTCAACGGCCGACGCAGCGGATGTGAATCCGAATTCTGGTTTCAAGGACGCGATGGCTCAACAGCAGCGCGCACGTCCAGAGCGGGAAGCGCCCGCGGCCCGAAAGCGAGAAGACAGTTCAGCGTCGTCAGCGCCTGAGGGGCGTAGCGGGGCGGCGCATGAGGATAAGTCCTCCCAGACGGCCAGCGCCGATACCTCAAGTGATCGCGACGTCAGCGCCGATAAGAAGCACGGTACTGAAGCTGAAAGTGGCGAACATGGCCATCGTGATACCGCGTCGACGACGTCAGAGTCGGCGCCTGTTTCAGAAGACCTTGCTGGAGACGCCGAAGCGGCCTTGGGTGACGCCGCATTGGCTTTGACAGAAAACCCCGCGCTTCGAGCGCTGGGCTTAGCAGGCAGGCAACCTCTGCACAGCGAAGGTGATAGCGTAACAGAAGAACTGCGTGCCCTTGCGCCTGTCACGCTCGACACGAACGGCGCGCCTGAGGCATTTAGACCCTTGGCTTCGGAGTTGAGTGCCGCATTGGTGAGACCCGCGGTGGTATCCGGTACGGGTGCCGTGCAAGAGAGCGTATTGACGAGCGTCACGGAACTGGAGTGGAACGCCGGTTTGCGTGACTCGACCACTGTGGCGCCCTCGGCGAGGACGACATTGGAATCCTCTGCTGCGTCTGCCAGCCAGTCCGCTGCACCTGTGGCTCCTATGGGCAACCTGACGGCGGCTAAACCCGTCATGGCGGATGTGGTGGCGAATCCACAGGTCTTGCCGGTATCTGGAGACACTGCATCGACGTCTTCAGTGACGGCGACATCGCCCATCCCCGTGTCCGCGCAGGTTTCCTTGACGCAACCGGGTATGGCCGCGAATGAAGCCACCGGGCGCTTCTCGGTATCCGTGCAGTTCGGGCGTGCCGAGTGGGCCGCAGGTGTCGCCAATCAAGTGGCACAGATGGTGTCACAGAAACTGAATTTTGCGGAGATTCAACTCGATCCGCCTGAGCTCGGCCCCTTGCAGGTACGGGTTCAAGTGACGCAAGACCAGGCCACCGTGGCGTTTACCGCCGCAAACGCTCAAGTGAAAGAGGCTCTGGAACAGACCAACCAGCGCCTGCGAGAGATGCTCGAGCAGGAAGGGCTGAACCTGGTCGATGTGGATGTGCGTGATCAACAACAACAGCAAGGCGAAGATGCGCTAGAATCAGAGGCGTCGTCCGAGACTTCACTGGCGAATGAACAGGATGAAGAGGACGTGACGACAGAAGAAACGGTGCTACGCACCTCAACCCGAATGGGCGTGGACGAGCTGGTGTGAGTGTCTGATTCGAGTTTCCTGCTCGTGGCATAACTCTTGCTGCCATGCCTGAGTAACGGATCTGTGACGGAAACTTGACATCATGGCGGCTGAAGACGATCAGCAAAATAACGAAAACGACGCAGCGGCGTCAGGCGGTAAGAAAAAGCTCATAATGCTGGTGCTCGTAGCACTGGTTTTGATCGGCGCTTCTGTGGGCGGCACCATTGCCGTCTTGAAAATGACGCAGCCTCCGGCTCCGGTCGCAGAAGGCGAGGCTGCGGAAGAAGTGGTTGAAGCGCCGCCACGTCCGGCTATCTACTATCCCCTCAAACCCGAATACATTCTCAATATCGATGCGCGCGGTCGCCGTCGCTACTTGCGCCTGGATTTGACCGTCATGACGCGGGAAGAAGACGTGATTGCCGCGATTGAATTACACCGTCCATCGGTCGATCATGTTGTGAATTTGGTCGCGGGTGGTCAAATTTTTGAAGAGGTTCAAACCGCCGAAGGCAAGGAGTTTTTGCGATTGCAATTGCTTCAAGAGCTGCAGGCGCTGTTTGAGCAGGAAATCGGCAAACCTGGCATTGAGCAGGTGCTGTTTACCAATTTTGTCATGCAATAGCGGCCAGTAACCAAAGAGGTCACGGTGCAGGATTTATTATCACAAGACGAAATCGACGCGCTCCTTCACGGAGTCGACGATGGCGACATTGAAACCGAGTCAGATCAGGACGCCGAAGGGGTCCGCAATTATGATCTGACCAGTCAAGATCGTATCGTGCGCGGGCGCATGCCCACGCTGGAAATGATCAATGAGCGTTTTGCGCGGTACACGCGCATTTCCATGTTCAATCTTTTGCGTCGTACTGCCGACGTGTCCGTCGGCGGCATTCAGATCCAGAAGTTTGGAGAGTACGTGCACACGCTGTATGTGCCCACGAGTTTAAATATGGTGAAGTTCCGCCCACTGCGGGGAACGGCGCTCATCATTCTTGATGCCAAGCTTGTGTTTAAGCTGGTGGACAACTTCTTCGGCGGCGATGGCCGTCACGCGAAAATTGAAGGGCGAGAGTTTACCCCGACCGAGCTGCGTGTCGTGCAAATGGTGTTGGAGCAGGTTTTTGTTGACCTGCGCGAAGCCTGGAAAGCCGTGATGGACATCAAGTTCGAGTATATCAACTCGGAAGTGAACCCTTCGATGGCCAACATTGTCAGCCCCAGTGAAGTGGTGGTTGTCAGTACCTTTCACGTGGAGCTGGATGGCGGTGGAGGCGAATTGCACATCACCATGCCCTATTCGATGGTGGAGCCCATTCGCGAAGTGCTCGACGCGGGTTTGCAGTCCGACACCGATGAGCGCGACGAGCGCTGGGTGCGCGCATTGAAAGAAGATGTCATGGACGCGCAAGTGGATCTTGAGGTGACGGTCGTAGAGAAAAAAATCTCGCTGCGGGATATCGTTGACCTTAGAGAGGGCGATATCATCCCGATCACGCTTCCCGATTTCCATATTCTGACGGCCAATGGCGTGCCGTTGTTCAAATCGCAATTTGGGCAGTCAAATGACAATCTGGCCCTGAAAATCGAAGGTCTGATCGATCGGCCTAAGCCGCCGAAAGACAATAACCTTCTTGGAGACAGCAATGAGTGATGAAGAAAACGAAAATCCGGATCAGGAAGCGATGGCCGATGAGTGGGCCGCAGCGATGGAAGAGCAGGACGCCGTCGATGCTGCGATGGACGAGGCGCAAGCGGTCGAACTCGATGAATTTGATGCGCCCGGTGCCAGCGCCGGTGGCGGCGCGGGGCAGCCGGATCTGGATGTCATTCTGGATATCCCTGTCAGCATCTCAATGGAAGTGGGCCGCACGTCCATCACCATCCGCAATCTATTGCAGTTGAACCAGGGTTCCGTGATAGAACTAGACCGTTTAGCGGGTGAACCGTTGGACGTATTGGTCAACGGCACTTTGATCGCGCATGGTGAGGTAGTCGTCGTTAACGAAAAATTCGGAATACGGATGACGGACGTCATCAGTCCTTCCGAGCGGATTAAAAGGCTGCGTTAATGCGCCAGCTTCTGACCGTGCTTGCCGGGCTGCTCGCCCCGGCTCTATGGGCTGCGGACGAGGGCACCGCGCAGGCGGCTGTGCCTAGCCTCGGCGCTGCACTATTGCAGGTTGGGGGCGCGCTGGCGTTGATTATCGGCTTGATACTTGCGGCGGCCTGGCTGGCGAAAAAAACCAATGTGCTGGGCCATTATCAGCAGGGCCGTATGAAAACACTGGCCATGCTGCCATTGGGCCGCAAGGAAAAGGTCGCGCTGATCGAAGTATGCGGTCAGACTTTTTTGATTGGCATTGCCCAGAATCAGATCACCTTATTGCATCACTTCAGCGACCTCAGCCAGGCGGAAGTGGAGGCCATGTCGAAGCCGAATGCCGGTGACACCACGGCGAGCACACACCCGGCTTTTGCCCAGTTTTTGCAGACAGTAATGAATTCAGGGAAGGGCAATGAGAAATAAGGTCGCGGCCTGGGTTTTTCTGGTCTTCGCCGTCCTGGTTTTTCCGGCCGCCCATGCGCAACCGCAGGACGCGGAAGGTTTGCAGCGTGCGGAAACTTTGTTGCAGGGCGCGCAGGCACTGGAATCTCAGGGCATCGGTGCCTTACCAGCGCTCACCGTAACCACGCGACCCGATGGGACTCAGGATTACAGCGTCACCCTGCAGGTGCTGATGCTGATGACGATGCTGACGTTTCTGCCTGCCATGCTAATGATGATGACCTCATTTACTCGCATCATTATCGTGTTTTCAATATTACGGCAGGCGCTGGGTTTGCAGCAGTCGCCGTCTAATCAAATCCTGATTGGCCTCGCGCTGTTCCTCACGTTTTTTATCATGTCGCCGGTGATCGAGAAAATTAACGACGAGGCGCTGCAACCTTATATTGCAGAAGAAATCACGTCTGTTGAAGCGCTCAATCGCGCAAAAGTGCCCATACACGCCTTCATGCTGTCCAACACCCGAGAAAACGATATTGACCTGTTTTTCAGAATCGGTGATGTGGAGCCAGTGAGCGTGCCTGAGGAAATCCCGTTTACGGTTTTGATGCCGGCCTTCGTAACCTCAGAGTTAAAAACGGCCTTCCAGATCGGTTTTATTATTTTTATCCCCTTTCTCGTCATCGATATTGTGGTGGCCAGTGTATTGATGGCCATGGGGATGATGATGTTGTCGCCACTGATCATTTCGCTGCCCTTTAAAATTATGTTGTTCGTGCTGGTGGATGGCTGGGGCTTGATTGTGGGCACGCTCGCAGCGAGCTTTGGCATCTAAATTCGGAGGCACTCGATGGAACCCGAAGTCGCATTGGCCTTGTTCGGCCACGCATTTTATCTGATCGTGATGATGGTGCTGATCATTGTGGGGCCGAGTTTGATGGTCGGCTTGGCGGTGAGTGTGTTTCAGGCCGCCACACAGATCAATGAGCAAACGCTGAGCTTTCTGCCAAGGCTGATCGTCACCTTACTTACCATCATGATGACCGGACCCTGGTTGCTGCAGCAATTTCTGGATCTGTTTACGCAACTGGCCTTGCAGATTCCGGAAATTATTCAATCATGACCTTTACTGAGGAGAGCATTATTGCGCTGATTCAGCAATATGCGCTCCCGTTCGCCCGCATCGGCATGATGTTGATGGTGATGCCGGTGCTGGGCTCGCGCGTGGTCTCGGCGCGCGCGCGGTTGATGTTGGCCCTAATGATCACGGTCGTCATTGTGCCTCTGTTACCCCCGTTTGAGGCGGTGACCAATTTCAGCCTGCAATCCCTGTTACTGATCATGCGCGAGATGGCGCTCGGTGCGCTAATGGGCTTTGTCTTTCAAATCGCCTTCCAGGTGTTTGTGCTAAGCGGGCAGTTCATGGCGATGAAAATGGGCTTGGGCTTCGCGATGATGAATGACCCGACCAACGGCGTGCAGACCACCGTCATCTCGCAATTTTTCCTGATCCTGACGACGGTCATGTTCGTCTCGGTGAACGGCCATCTGTTTTTGCTCTCGCTTTTGGTTCAAAGTTTCCAGAGCTTTCCGGTCGGCGCCGTCCATTTCAACCCGGACAAGTTTCATTATGTCGTGCAGCTCGGCAGCTGGATGTTTGTTGCCGCATTGGTGTTTGCGCTTCCGGTACTGACATCGCTGTTATTCGTCAATATCGCCTTTGGTGTCATGAGTCGAGCCGCGCCCCAGTTGAACATTTTCGCGGTGGGGTTTCCGTTCACGTTGATGTGTGGTCTCGCACTGATCTGGATTGGCTTGATTAACTATATGGACAGTTTCGAGCGTGTTATGCAGCACGGTTTCGAAGCCGTCCATGAACTGATTGAGGCACGCTGATGGCCGAACAGGACAGCGCCCAGGAGAAGACCGAAGAACCGACCCCGAAACGCTTGCAGAAGGCACGCGAAGAAGGGCAGATTCCCCGCTCAAAGGAGTTGACGACCTTTGCGGTACTGATGAGTGCCACCGTGGGGCTCTTCGTGTTCGGGGGACAGATGGCCGCAGCGATGCAGGCAATATTGGAGCAGTGTTTCAGTCTTGATCGCGAGGTCATTTTTGACGAGCCCATGATGCTCAAACAATTGGGCGTGGCGATGGGACAGGCCTTGCTGTCGCTGATGCCGTTTTTTGCTGTGGTTGCTTTTGCTGCAATTGTGGGGCCCATGGCCTTGGGTGGATTCTTGTTCAGCGGCAAAAGCTTAGCGCCTAAGTGGAACCGACTGGACCCGGTTGCGGGCTTGAAACGCATGTTCAGTGTCCGCGCGCTGGTTGAGCTGTTTAAAGGGATCGCGAAGGTACTCCTGGTTATTGGCGTCGCGTACGCGCTGATGCAGATGATGCGCTCGGAATTACTCAACCTGTCGGAAGAAACACCTGAGAGTGCCATCGCTCACGCGCTGGAACTGGCCCTTTGGGCGGCTATTTTGATGTCGGCTTCGACGTTGTTGATTGCGGCGATTGATATCCCTTTTCAAATTTGGGAAAACACTAAAAAACTGCGAATGTCGCGTCAGGACATCAAAGACGAACTGAAAGATACCGAGGGGAAACCCGAGGTCAAAAGCAAAGTGCGCCAGATGCAGATGCAGATGGCCCAGAGCCGCATGATGGGACAAGTACCCGATGCCGATGTGGTTATTACGAACCCGACCCACTTCTCGGTTGCCCTTAAATACCAGCCTGACACCATGGATGCGCCGATTCTGCTCGCGAAAGGCGTAGATCACATGGCGATGAAAATTCGGGAAGTGGCACGAGAGCACAAGATCGAATTCGTCGAGTCACCGGCGCTGGCGCGTGCGATCTACCACACCACAGACATTGATGAAGAGGTGCCTGAAGGTCTGTATGTGGCCGTCGCGCAGGTCCTCGCGTACGTCTTCCAGCTGCGTGAATTCCGCCGCGGTAAGGGCGATCGGCCGGCTTACCCGAGATCGCCGAATCTGCCGCCGGACATGCGGGATTACTAGGGATGTTTGCCCCGTCGATTTTGTGCGCTGAATGCTGTGATCTGTCACATGAATCCCCTATAATCCGCTCAAACTCATCGTCCTGATTTAGGAGCTTCTGCATGAATTTATACACTCTGTTTCTGACCCTCTCCACGATTGCACTGGTGTCGGCAACGGCTTGCACCTGGGTCAAGCCAAAAGAGGGTGCGGAAGAGGTGGCTTTGGTCAAAACCGCCCACGTTGAAAACTGCGATAGCCTGGGCGTAGCCACGGCGTCGGTGAAGCACAAGGTGGCGGGGCTCAAGCGCAAGTCGGACAAGGTCTCTGAAGAGTTATTGACCTTGGCGAAGAACGAGGCGGCGTCGATGGGTGGCGATACCCTGGTCTCCTTGAGTGCGCCGGAGGAAGGTAGCCAGCGCTTTCAGGTGTATCGCTGCAAATAAAGCGCTTGAAATAGCCACTCCCGACCCCATCTAGGCTTCAGCTTTTAAGTCAAAATGTCAGGAGTACCTAATGAACGCTGAAGCCGTCAAAGAAACCCGGGGCTTTGAAACCGAAGCAAAACAGCTGCTTCAATTGATGATTCATTCTCTTTATTCCAATAAAGAGATCTTCCTGCGAGAATTGGTTTCCAATGCCTCGGATGCAGCTGATAAGCTGCGTTTCGAAGCGCTGAACAACGACGGCCTCTTTGAGGGCGATTCGGAGCTCAAAATCCAAATCGCCTTCGACAAGGAAGCCAAAACCGTCACCATTCGCGACAACGGCATCGGCATGAGCCGCGATGAGGTCATCTCTCATCTGGGCACCATCGCACGTTCCGGCACCGCGCAGTTCCTATCCCAATTGACGGGTGATCAGAAAAAAGACAGCCACCTGATTGGTCAGTTTGGTGTGGGCTTTTACTCGGCCTTCATTGTGGCGGATCGCGTTGAGGTCTTCACTCGCCGTGCGGGCCTGCCTGCCAGCGAAGGCGTGCACTGGGAAAGCGAAGGCGAAGCCGAATACAGTGTAGAAACCCTCGAGCTACCAGAGCGTGGCACTAAGGTTGTCCTGCACCTGAAGCCTGGTCAGGAAGAGTACGCGGATGGGTGGCGGCTGCGCTCCATCATCAAAAAATACTCCGACCACATCTCCATCCCCGTTGTGATGCAAAAAGAAGCGGTGGGAGAAGAAGCCGAGAATGCCGAACCCGAAGAGGAAGTGGTGAATACCGCACAGGCATTGTGGACGCGCTCGCGCAGCGACGTGTCGGATGAGGAATACACCGAATTTTATAAACATATCTCCCATGACTTCAGCGAGCCGTTGAAGTGGAGCCACAACCGCGTGGAAGGCAAGCTCGATTACACCAGCTTGCTGTACATTCCCGCCAAGGCGCCTTTTGATCTCTACAACCGAGACGCGGCGCGAGGCTTAAAGCTTTACGTTCAACGCACTTTTATCATGGACGACGCGGAGCAGTTCCTGCCCTTGTATTTACGTTTCGTAAAAGGCGTACTGGACTCCAACGACCTATCGTTGAACGTGTCTCGTGAAATCCTGCAGAAAGACGCCAATGTTGAAAGCATGAAGAGCGCGTTGACGAAGCGCGTACTGGATATGCTTGAGAAACTCGCCAAAAACGACGCAGAAACCTATCAGTCCTTCTGGACGGAATTTGGTGAAGTACTGAAAGAGGGGCCCGCCGAGGACTATGCGAACCGTGAAAAAGTGGCCGGTTTGTTCCGCTTTGCCTCCACGCACACGGATGACGCCGCGCAAACCGTCAGCCTCGCCGACTATGTGTCTCGAATGCAGGAAGGCCAGAACAAAATTTATTTCGTGGTAGCGGATAGCCACAACGCCGCGAAGAGCAGCCCGCACCTTGAAATTTTCCGCAAGAAAGGCATCGAAGTGCTGCTGCTCTCCGACCGTATTGATGAATGGTTGATGGGGCACCTGACGGAGTTTGACGGCAAGTCGCTACAGGATGTCGCCAAGGGCGCATTGGACCTCGGTGAACTGGACTCTGAAGAAGAGAAACAAGCCCAGGAAAAAGTGGAGCAGCAGTTCGAAGACTTCACCAAGCGTTTGCAGGATGTGCTTGGCGAGAATGTTGAGTCCGTACGCGTCACGCACCGCCTCACAGAATCTCCCGCTTGTTTAGTGGTGGGCGAGCATGACATGGGTGCGCAGATGCGCCGCTTGCTGGAGCAGGCCGGTCAGGCCGTACCGGAAAACAAGCCGACCATGGAAATCAACCCCACTCACCCTCTGATTGAAAAAATGGATGCTGAGCAGGATGAGGCTCGCTTTGCGGATTTCGCCGAAATACTCTTCGATCAAGCCAGCCTCGCTGAGGGCGGCAGCATCAAAGACCCGGCGGCCTATGTGCGCCGTTTGAACAAGCTCTTGTTGGAGCTGAGCCAGTCTTGATCTACAGTATGGCCTCCTTACACCGGCGTGTAAGGAGGCCTGTCCCTCCCACCACTCACATAGACGCAATAAAGCATCTATAATCTGGCCTTGGAGCCACGCTTTTTTGCGTGAAACGCTGAATAGGGCAGGGCTCCACTGTCACACAGGCGTTCGACTAACGCTAAATTAGAATCAAGGAGCCAGGACGCCACACATGTCAGCTCATACCATTGCCGTGCTCGGCGGCGGAAGTTTTGGCACTGCGATCGCCAATATGGCCGCGGCAAATCGACAACGTACCTTTCTGTGGATGCGAGACACCGAGCAGGCGGCCGCCTGCCAGTCTTCGCGAGAAAATAAAAAATACCTTCCCGGTTATGAGCTGAATGATGCGCTCGTCATTACCTCTGACCTCGATCAAGTGATCGGTGAAGCGGATTTGATTTTTATTGCGGTACCCAGTAAATCGTTCCGGGATTTAACCCGCTACATATCGCCTCGCATTCCGAACGGCATGCCGGTAATCAGTACGACCAAAGGGATCGAAGTCGAAGGGTTCAAATTGATGAGCCAAATTCTCGAGGAGGAAATTCCTCAGGCGCGCATTGGGGTACTCAGTGGCCCCAACTTCGCTCGAGAAATGGTGAAGGGGCAGATTACTGGCAGTGTGATTGCCAGCGAAGACAGTGCGTTGCAGGCTACCGTGCAGGAACTGTTTTCCTCAAGCTCTTATCGGGTTTATCGCAATTCTGACCGTTTCGGTGTGGAGCTTGCCGGTGCGCTCAAAAATATTTATGCCATTGTCTCCGGCATGGCTGAAGCGTTGGGGACGGGCAAAAATACTCAGGCGATGTTGTTGACTCGGAGCCTCGCGGAAATGGGCCGCTTTTCACGCGAGCTCGGCGCAGACCCGCTGACCTTCCTAGGGCTGGCGGGAGTAGGGGATCTTATTTTAACCTGTACTTCAGACCAAAGCCGTAATTTCCGTACCGGCTATGCGCTCGGGCAAGGCAAGTCGCTGGATGAAGCAGTGGCTGAAATCGGTCAAGTCGTCGAGGGGGTGAATACCCTCGTTACGGTGCAGAAAAAAGCCGTTGAGCTCGACGTATACATGCCCTTGGTGCAGGGGCTTTACGCCATTCTGTTCGAAGGGCAGAATATCCGACGTGTTGTCAGCCGCCTGATGACCGGTGAGATGAGTTACGATGTCGACTCTCACCAGCATCGTGCGAATTCCGAAAATCCACCTCGTGAACAGGAGTGATTGCAGATGGATGAGAAGTTGAAGCAAAACGTTACGTCGGGGCACATTTGGTTGCGTCTCGCCTATATGCTGGTCTCGGCGCTGATTTTGTATGTCGCGTTGGCGGTGTTTTGGCTGGTGTCTCTGGTTCAGTTTTTGTTTGTCCTGATCACCGGGGATCGCCAGTTCCGCCTGGCTCAGTTTAACGACATCTTGAGTACTTATATTGCTGAATGCGTGCGTTATATCAGCTTCAGTTCAGACCACAAGCCTTTCCCCTTTAGTGATCTCCCCGAATCCACCGTTGTAGAACCCGAACAGGATGCGATTGACGATGAGGCCATCGCGCAGGCAGCGGAGTCTGGCGACAGCGCTGTGGCGGAGGCCGAAGTCATTGAGGTTGAAGCGGAGTATGTCGAAGAGGGCACGGATGAACTTGCCGATACGGACCGCGACGACGAGAGCACCCGCCCCGCATGAAGCTCTTCATGTTGCGCCATGGTCATGCCGAGGCAGAAGCGCCTGCAGATGATCTCCGGCCACTCTCTGCGCAAGGTGAACTCGAGGTTCATCGTGTCTGCCAGGCGAATTACGATGAACTCAAATCGGTAGAGTTGATCTATGTCAGCCCCTATTTGCGGGCCCAGCAAACAGCGGATATCGTTGCGCAGTATTTAACCGCTGAGCGACGAGACCAGCCGCTTATAGTGCCCAACGGTCGGCCAGGTAAAGTGATCGATTTTCTGTATGAAGTCGGGGAGCGCTGTGCGTCCGTACTGTTGGTGACACACCAACCGCTCGTCGGTACCTTGGTCGATGAGTTGGGTGGCTTCGAGACGGGGCGCTATCGCATGGGGACGGCTAATCTGGCCTGCCTGGAATGTGACCCCGTGGCTCGGGGGTGCTGTACGTTACAGTGGTTGAAACGTCCCTAAAGGCGCGTGAGCGCCAATTCTCCCTTCCTTCCCTGACGCTTTCTGCCCTTCACTGGGCGCGAGACGGCGAACCTGTGATCGCTTTGCACGGGTGGCTCGACAACGCGGCCAGCTTTTCCTGGCTAGCTCCGGACCTATCTCGCTGTAATGTGCTCGCGCTGGATCTCGCAGGGCACGGACGAAGCGGCTATCGCCCCGGCGGCGGCGCCTACAATATCTGGCAGGATTTACCCGAAATTCTCGCGGTCGCGGATGCGATGGGTTGGGATCAGTTTTCTGTGCTTGGGCATTCGCGCGGTGCGATGATCGGCTTATTGCTGGCGGCGAGCTTCCCGGAACGTGTAAAACGACTAGGCTTGATTGATG
Source organism: Cellvibrionaceae bacterium AOL6 (assembly GCA_003265435.1). Lineage (GTDB taxonomy): Bacteria > Pseudomonadota > Gammaproteobacteria > Pseudomonadales > Cellvibrionaceae > Agaribacterium. The sequence continues at coordinate 8,183 of NOXC01000007.1, read as the reverse complement.
CGGTATTGCCCCACTGTATTCCCGAGCAGGCGCTTCCCTCTCAGTTAGGTCAGGCTTTGATTGACCTGAAGCGCAGTTCAGAGCGTAAACGTTCGTACTATCAGCGCTACGAGGACGCCGCCAAAGCCCGAACGCGAGGCGCGTTTCCCCTAAGTGCCGCGGCTTCTGAGTTACTCGCGTCCCGCGCTGTGACCCCGTCTGCGAAGGGCTATTACTGGCGTTATGACCCGCGCTTGATGGTCGCCTCGGAGTTTAAGATGAGTGACGCTCAGGCCATGGCCTTCCTCGACGCGCTTCCGAGAGAAGCACTGCTTGTTCTTGCCAGAGATGGCATAATCCCCAGCGAGCTTCAGGATGACGCTTCGGGTTGGCTATGTCGCCACCCCAGATTGCGCCGGCGAACACTGGAGGGGCCGCATCACCTTCAGCTGACTGATAACCCCGAAACCATGCGAACCTTGGCGCAGGAGATCAATGCGTATTTTTCAGAGTAATAAAAGTATCTTCTTAACGATCGCCCTGAACATTGGGTTTATATTGTCCTTCAGTGTGTCCGCGCAGGCGGTTTTTGACCAGCAGCGCACTTTGTATTCGGCGACGCAGCTTGATGGCGAATACCGTTTCACGCTGGGCGTTTTAAAAAAGGTTAACGGTGAAAATCGTGCGGAGCGTGAGGTATTGTTAAGCGGTCACGTTGAACGACGCACGGTTGAGTTCGATCGTAATATGCCTGTCTCCGAGGCGTGGAAGATGTTGCGCTCGCGTTATCTTGATGGTGACTACAGAGAGTTATTTTCCTGCGAAGGTTTACGCTGTGGTAGCAGTAATGCTTGGGCGAATGATCGCTTTGGCGTAAAGCAGTTGTACGGTTTGGATCAAAGCCAAAAATATTTCGCGTTGGTGAATCGAGCGAACCCTTCTGAGTTTGTTGCACTGTATTTTGTGCAGCGTGGCAACCGTCGCATATACGCTCAGGTGGATACCATTTCTGTTTCAGGTGATGCACCTTCCATCCCTGTCAGTGCGTCGACGATTAACAGTGCTTTTGAGCGTGACGGGCGATTTGTGTTACCGCTTCGTGGCTTGAATGCCTCTTTTCCGGATGAAGCGCTTAATGCCATTGCGACGGCACTGAAAAGCCGGCCGTTTACGCAATTAACGCTGGTAGGGCACGCGTATTCCGGAGCCAGCGCCGAGGCCAATGAGGCGTTGGGTGAAACCTATGCACTTACGTTAAAATCGGCGCTGGAGTCTCGAGGCATCCGAAACTCTCGACTTGAAATTAAGTCTGTAGGCGATTTGGCCCCTGGTACTTCAGGGATGGTGGACCGTGTGGAGTTGTTGGTGAGAACCGCACAATAACGACTGGGAGCGTTTTGCTATGGAACCGAATCTGACTTTGATTACCATTGCATCGATTAGTGGTGCGGTGGGTATTGCGTTGCTCTTCGTGGGCGCTTTGATGGCGATGTTGGTGGCGCTCGGTCAGCGCCATTATATTTCAGGTATCGCGATTTTCTTATTTTTTCCTTACGCCTACGTCTATTGGTGTATGCACCGCGAGAGTATGAATTACGCCGCGCGACTGCTGTTTCCTGGCTTGCTGTTGTTTGTTTTTTTCCTGCTGTTATTGTGGTGGGAGATGCATCGACTGGGCGTCGATTTTCTCGACATTCTTTCGTCTACGCGGCCGGTGCATTGACGGTTTTTTTCTTCTCTTTTTTACTTGTGTGCGCATTGTAGATTTAAAAACGTTTCGGTTTTGGTTCGAGTAGAGAATTTTCGAGGGGGCCTGCCACGTGGTAAAGCTTTGGCGGGAACGCGGCAAGTACATCCCTGTAGGCTCCCCACCCGCATCCTTGCGGGTGAAGCCCCGCCAAAGCTTTACCGCGCGTCAGACCTCGGGTGCAATGCCAGTCTTCAACGACGCAATACTTCTCGAAAGGCATGAAGCCGAATCGGCGAAAACGTCTCTCATCGTATACGGGGTCAGATCACGAAGTGCTCTGACCCCTCACATCCAAACTCGAAGAAAACGAACCCGCACAGCTCAGCAAATAGCGCGTATCAAAAGGGATACTCCTCCCTCCCAGGCCTGATGCACCGTATTGTTCTGACTGGGCTCTCATTCGCAGGGACGCGAATGGAGAGCTTACAGGGATGTATTCACGCGTCCCAGACAGGACAATACGGTGGAGCAGGCCCCCTCGAATACGGTTGCCCAATATGCGGCACCCGAATACTGCATCTCAACGGCTTAGCTTTCGGAGAGCGAGAAGCCCTGCGAAACAGGGCTTCAGTAAAAACTTACTTAATCAAAGAGAGGAATTCCATACGCGTCGCTTCCTCGCGGAATTGACCGAGCATACAAGACGTGCGCATCAATGAGTTTTGCTTCTCGACACCGCGCATCATCATGCAAAGGTGTTTCGCTTCGATGATCACTGCGACGCCGGCAGCTTCCGTCACGTCCATGATGGTATTGGCGATCTGCGAGCTGAGCTCTTCCTGAATCTGGAGGCGGCGAGAGTACATGTCGACAATGCGGGCGACCTTGGATAGGCCCAGTACCTTACCTTGAGGAAGGTAACCGACATGCGCCTTGCCGATGAAAGGGAGCATGTGGTGCTCACACATGGAGTAGAGCTCGATATCTTTGACGATCACCATGTCTTCAGAAGAAGAGGGGAACAAGGCGCCGTTAACCACTTCCTCTACCGTTTGAGCATAGCCTTTGGTCAAATATTGATAGGCTTTCGCTGCGCGTTGGGGCGTGTCGACCAGTCCGGGGCGTTCCAGATCTTCGCCCATTTGTTGGATGATTTGCGCAAAAAGGTCTTTCATGGAGGGTTCCTGCTGCTTGTTCTGACGCGAGTTTGGACTAAATTTTGAGGCGATTCGCGGAAAAAGGCGGTAGAATAGCGGCCTTTTGCCGAATTGCCAAAGTTTTATGAATCACAGCCCGATCAATGACTTATCCACCGTTCTCGATTGGGTGCGCTGGAGCTCGAGCGAATTTCGTCGCGCTGAATTGTTTTACGGTCACGGTACCGAAAACGATTGGGAAGAAGCACTTTTATTTGTGCTGTGGGCCATCCAGCAGCCTTGGGAGCGCCTTGATCAACTTTGGCAAGCCGCTTTGACTGCTGAAGAAAAGGCGCGATTGTTTGATGCCGTATCGCAGCGTATAGAGCGTCGTTGTCCTGCCGCGTACCTGACAGGGGAGGCGTGGTTCGCCGGGTTGCGGTTTGCTGTCAATGAGCACGTACTGGTGCCCCGGTCGCCGTTTGCGGAACTGATTGCCAATGGCTTTCAGCCCTGGCTGAAGTCTGAGCCACAGCATATTCTCGATCTGTGCACAGGCTCAGGCTGCATCGGGATTGCATGTGCCTACGCGTTTGATGAGGCGCGAGTGGATCTCAGTGATATTTCAGCGGAGGCGGTCGCCGTCGCGGAGCAGAATATCGCACTGCACGGGCTCTCGGATCGAGTCACGGTTACAGAATCGGATGGCTTTCAAAACCTTGAAGGGCGTCAATACGATCTGATTGTCTCCAACCCGCCCTACGTCAGCGAAGCCGAATACGCCGCATTGCCGGAAGAGTACTTGCGTGAGCCCAAGCTGGGTCTCACTTCGGGCGACGATGGTTTTGACTTTGTCGAGATGCTGCTGGCGCGTGCGGCCGACTTCCTGAGTGAGGACGGCTTGCTGTTAGTCGAGGTTGGGCATGGCTGGCAGGCCTGCGAGGCACGGTTTCCGCAATACCCCTTCTTCTGGCCTGAGTTTGAGCACGGCGGCTGCGGTATCTTCATATTAAGTCGCGAGCAATTGCTCGCGGCCTCACAACGTTAACGATTACTGAATTCATTATGTCTGGCAACACTTTTGGGAAACTCTTCACGCTTACCACCTTTGGTGAGAGTCACGGGCTCGCGTTGGGCGCCATCATTGATGGCTGTCCACCGGGAATTGAAATCAACGAAGCCGACCTTCAGCGCGATCTCGATCGCCGAAAGCCGGGGCAATCGCGGTACACCACGCAGCGTCGTGAAGGCGACGAAGTCCGGATACTCAGCGGTGTATTTGAGGGGCGAACAACAGGCACGCCCATAGGCTTATTGATTGAGAATACCGATCAGCGCTCCAAAGACTACTCGAAGATCAAAGACCAATTTCGTCCAGCGCACGCCGATTACACCTACCACCGGAAATACGGCATTCGGGATTATCGTGGCGGCGGTCGTTCGTCTGCGCGAGAAACCGCCATGCGTGTTGCAGCCGGCGCGATCGCGAAGAAAGTACTGAAAGAACAATGGGGTGTTGAAATCCAGGGTTACCTGAGCCAGTTAGGCCCCATCGAGATCAACTCCGTAGACTGGAACGAAATTGAAAACAACCCGTTCTTTTGTCCGGACCCGGCGAAGCTGCCAGAGCTTGAGGCATATATGCAGGCCTTGATTAAAGAAGGCAATTCCGTGGGTGCCCGCATTACTGTCGTCGCCAAAAACATGGTGGCGGGGTGGGGTGAGCCCATCTTTGACCGCTTGGACGCCGAGCTCGCGCACGGTCTAATGAGTATCAACGCGGTCAAAGGCGTGGAAATTGGAGATGGTTTTGCTTCCGTTGCGCAGAAAGGCACCGAACATCGCGACGAGATCACCCAGGAAGGCTTCCTGTCCAATCACGCAGGTGGTGTGTTGGGCGGGATCTCCTCAGGGCAGGATCTGGTTGCGCATTTAGCGCTTAAGCCTACTTCCAGCCTTAGAATTCCGGGCCGTTCGGTCGATGTGCATGGTGATGAGATTGAAGTGGTCACCACGGGCCGACACGACCCGTGTGTCGGCATTCGCGCGACGCCGATCGCCGAGGCCATGATGGCGCTGACGTTGTTGGACCATGCGCTGCGGGATCGTGCACAGAATGGTCTGGCTGAGCGCGCTTTGCCGGATATCCCTGGCTCGGTTTCTCGTTAACGCCTTTTGGCAGCAAAACTTGCTATATGTCACATCCCGCCTCTCATGGACGTGCGTTTTGCTGCAAAGATTCTAAAATATTATAGGTAGGGCCTATTGTCGCTAAACCTCCCAATAGCAGGGGGTAGGCTACACTTGGTCTGAATACAATTCTCAATCGGTAGGTGATCGTCCCGGATGGACGAGAATGGGGGGCCTGCCACGTAAATGCAGTCGCCGACGAGGGTCGGCAGTAAAGGAGTATATGTTGACGTTTCCTGCGCGAGGCCGTGCTATTGCGTTACTGGCCGCCAGTCTTTTCTTCCCAACCCTGCCTGTTCAAGCGGCTGAACGGTGCGCGTCTATCAATTGTGACTGCGCGTCGTTGCTTGACCCCGCCTATGTTGCCACCTGCGAACGCCAACAGCTGCGTGTAGAAGCGGCATGCGCCGAAGATAAATCCGCTGATGCTTTCTGTACTGTGCATGGTCCTGCCGCGCATCCTTTGGCGCTGGTGACCCGCGTGCCCAATGTGCCCGCGACGGACAGTGTGCGTGATGCGAACGAAGCGATTGCATCGTTTTACTGGTCTGCACGGCAGGATGCAAATTTCTCGATTGATGCCTACAAAGAAGGCAACCTGAAGAACGCCACGACCATATTGCGGATTGCTGAACGCAATCTGGACTCGCTTTTCGAGACGCAACAAAGCGTCGCCGAATACTGGATTGGTGAAGGCAAAGAGGATAAAGCCCAAGACGCGTGGGAGGACTATGCCTCTGATACAGAATCACTCGCCGATCATTGGCAGAAGTATGCGGACAGTCTAAACAGGGATATGTCGCGCGGCGAGTTTGATCGAGATACGGCGTTATTAATGAAGGCCGTCGCGGACATCACCGGCCGCTGTTACGAGCAGGCCGGTTGGGCGGCGGGTTTCGCCGGTCGGGATAAGGACGCCGCGGATGCGTGGTACAGCGCTGCTCGGATCGCCTCTCGCGTCGTGCAAATGTTGGAAGAGAACGGTATTAGCGCGAGCACCGCGTCAGAGTACCGTCATGTTACGGCGTCGCGTCTGCACCGGGCGAGTTATCACTGGCTCGTGAATGAGGACAAGGACGATGCCCAGGAGTTGCTGGTGCGTTCCTCGGAGTTTATGAGCAGTGATATTCTGTTGCAGGATTTGCTCGCTGAGGAACAGCGTGTCGCAGAAGAGGCGGCGCAAGCTCAGGCGGAGCTTGAGGCGGCAGCTGCAGAGTTACCCGAACCGGAGCCCAGCGCTCAAACTCAGACTGCGCTCGAAAAGCTGGCTGAAAAAGCCGGCAGTGGCAAGGGTTCTGAGTCTGATACGAGTAAAAAGAAAGATTGGCGGGAGTCACTCAAGCCTTAGTGTCAACAGGCCCTATGGCGCCTCCCGCGAGCGCTCACTTAGAAATGCACAATCAAGGATGCAAATGCGCCGTCTGTTTTGAGGTCGGCGTACATGTCTTCGTCGTTATCGACGGTCATCTGTAATTGGCGATAGCCAAGATCAAAGCCGACGTCCAGCCCCAGCCCGGAACTTAAGTAGCCGATGCGCGCTTCGAGGTCGGATACGGTATTCCCGTCGTAGCCCACGTAGTTCACCGTCCCACCGATAAACCAGCCGGAGAAGGGCAGGTCCACTTGCAGGCGGGTGTAAGCCATGGGAATGGTTTCTGCCAGTTCTTCTTCTTGCGCATCTTCTAGGTCTTCCGGGATTTCGTCGTCGGCTTCGCGGAAGTAGCTGATGCTGGCGCGCCCATCAAAGGCTCTTGCGGTTAAACCCAGGTCCCAGCTGACGTAGTTGTCGAGCAGTTCCCAGTAGAAGGTATAGTCGGTGTGGCTGAGGTCGAGCTCGCTGTCGGTCTCGGCGTTTGCGGGAATCACGATGTCGTCGATGATAATGTCACGGCTGACAACGGCGCTGCCTTCTGTGCTGATGTTGTTGAGGACGAGGCGCACATTGGGCAATACCGGCACGGGATGTTCGAGAGCGGCGAAAAAGTAGGTATTCTGACTGTCGTCAATCCCCAGTTCTTCGAGTGACGCAGGTTGCTCGTCGATACCCACTTCGCCACTGAAGCTGCTCTGCCAGATGCCGCCTCCCAGGTAGACGCCGACAACGTCGGAGTGTGCGGTGGCGCTGAGCAGTGTACCGAGCGTGAGTGAGGTGAGTAGTCGAGTGTGTTTGATCATGGTGTCTCCGTGGTGCTGGTCAGAATTCGATGCATTGCGCACGCGCGAGGGCGCAGCGAAACGATCGCTTGCACTAGATATAGCAGACTGTGACGATTCTGCCGCATAGGTAGCGGATGACTGTGATCTTGATCGCCTAAATGTTGGCTTGTTGTAGAGTAGGTTTCCTCAATGATATGGCGCAGGCCCCTCGATCACGGCTGCCTAATTTGTAGCACCGGCCACAACGAGAATAAGACTTCTGCGTTACTGGTTGGTAGCCGTGCGATTCATTAAGCGCAGGAAGTCGAGGGGGCCTGCCACGCGGTAAAGCTTTGGCGGGGACGCGGCAAGTACATCCGTGTAGGCTCCCCACCCGCATCCCTGCGGGTGAAGCCCCGCCAAAGCTTTACCGCGCGTCAGGCCTCGGGTGCAACGCCAATCTTCAACGCCGCGATACTTATCGAAAGGCATTAAACCGAATCAGCGAAAACGTCTCTCATCGTATGCGGGGTCAGATCACAAAGTGCTCTGACCCCTCAATTCTCAAAACAAAGAAAACGTATCTAATCGCTCGCGGGGTCAGACCACGAAGTGCTCTGACCCCTCTCATCCAAATCCGAAGAAAACGAACCCGCACAGCTCAGTAAATAGCGCTGCGCCAAAAGTTTACTCCCGCCTCCCAAGGCCTGATGCACCGTATTGTTCTGACTGGGCTCTCATTCGCAGGGACGCGAATGGAGAGCTTACAGGGATGTATTCACGCGTCCCAGGCAGGACAATACGGTGGAGCAGGCCCCCTCGAATACAGTTGCTTAATTCGTAGCATCAACCACAACTTGAGCAAGGCCTTTGCGTTATTGATTGGAAGCCGTGCGATTCTTTAAACACAGGAAGTCGAGGGGGCCTGCCACGCGGTAAAGCTTTGGCGGGGACGCGGCAAGTACATCCGTGTAGGCTCCCCCCCCCCCCGGCATCCCTGCGGGTGAAGCCCCACCAAAGCTTTACCGCGCGTCAGGCCTCAGATTCAATGC
>NOXC01000006.1 GCA_003265435.1 Cellvibrionaceae bacterium AOL6 | reverse complement strand
GCCCAGAAACCAATATCCAGCCAATGATCTCGTTCATGATCGAGCTTTGCATCAAGCTCTCCATAGTACGTATTCAGAAATTCTTTGGTACCATAATTTATCTCTATTTCTTCCGGCCAATTACGTTTAACAGTTTCAAATAGCGCGACACATTTCATAATTCTATTTGGTTAGCTAACGCCCAAATAAACGGCGAGCGCCGCAGCGCGAGTCCTTTTTGACAGCCGAAGGCTGACAAAAACTTGGTTTGATTTGATTGTTATGTGTATTTTTTCGAGTTAATCGCTGACACACATTATTACCGTATTTGAATCAAAAGATTCCTGAAAAAAGGGCTTAACTCTATCTATAAAAGCCAAGAAATGCTTACGGGACTTTATAGACTTAATCTCTTTAGCCTTTTCTAGTTCCATGGCTATTGCTTTGCTCCTATCCCCATATATTCTGGGACTTCGATAGAAATTATCCCACAACCAATCAAGATTCGGAAAACCTTCTTCTCTCGTAATTATGATAAAGAAATCTTCTTCATCGTAATGAATCTTTTCACTCTTATCCTTGAGAGACATATCAAAGGCCATATCTATCCTTACACATAACGATTAGCTAAGGGGCGACAAAAGCGAAGCTTTTGGCGTCCCGTGGAGGCACGAAGTACCGCAACGAACTTGAGCGTATTGTTAGGCATATTTTTGTATTTGGCCGACAACTTTTGAAATTGGTTTTTCAATAATTTCCATGTCATAAGGGACAACCTTTGCTCCCCATGCTTCAGGCGATGCAGGCTCCATTGTTGAAACTTTCTCTAGTTTATTTCCAATACATTCGACACCGTAACAAAGATTGTTTTTTGTATGTACGAATAAACGAATTCTTGTAGAAGGAAAGTTTGATAGCTCACTGTACGCATAAAGGTATTGGCCAAAAAGACTCAGGGTTTTTGTAGGGGATATTGATAGAAGATAATGAAGCCCTTCATCCTCAAATTCCTCAATCTCAACTGCCTCGGAAATAGAATATTCGCATGTTGCGATGAGTCCTTTTTCAAGAGCGTGATCTAGAGTATCTAGTTCGGTGCTTACTTGTTTTTCAGGCCACAACCTAAGCAGGATTATAGGAACAATTACATAGCCAGTAGTGAAGCTAACAATAAAGAGCAATATCTCATTTTTTATGATATTGCTCGAGAAACCTGCAATAGGAATAAGCAGGAACGTAGATACAATCGCAACTATCAATAATCGGAGCATAAGATGCCTAACGCCGAGGTAAATGGCGGCTTTGGAGTTGATTGTTTTTGTGGCAAGCTTTTTCGCCACAAAAATCAAGCAACGGAAAAGCCGTCCATTTGACCAGCTTGTTAGGCATTTTTGTCTAGTTCCACACGCTTAATTGCAATAGAGCCGATAACACCCGCCATAACAGCAAACCCCATAAAACCTACAATTGCTTCAATAGTAGCAACAACTTCAGAGAACATGCCTGCCGGCGTTAAATTCCCATACCCTAGGGTAGTTAAAGTCACAGCGCTAAAGTAAAAATGACTCCATGTGCCAGCAATTTGATTTCCGTCACCATCAACAACAGCACCGAACATATATAAGCAAGCAAAGACCGCCACATAATTAATCACGATAAAAGGAATTGCCACTTTCAATAGTGAAGAATCGTATTCTGGTTCGATTGCTTGCGAAATAATCAAATACCATGGCTTTAATAAGCCCTGCCCAAACCAAACACCAAGAGCCATGAATATTAGGTATGGCCATGGGGACCACCAAGCTGTTGCCCAATAGAAACCTTGTGTGAAAAGCAGAAAGCACCAAATTACTATTTGAATTCGATTTCGGCTAGAAAATAGATATCTTCCAACTTTATTGCTCACAAGCCAAACTGCGAATCTGACAGTTCGAGATTCTTTTCCCATATGGTTGCCTAACATTTTAATCAACGTCGCCCGACTTATATCCAGGTGACAATATTTCCAACCCCACTAATCCCGAAAACCCATCCTACCCCCAAGCCTCAACCCGCGCCAGGTTAGTATGAATTAACGGACACGAAATCAACGGTCGCGCGCCGTATATCACCAAATGACTCGCCAAATCAGAGCCTTACAAGTTATTGAATCGTCTATAAAAACGCCTCCACTAAAAATACCACTTATATCAGCGTCGCCCAATCAATATTTCAATTGATTTCCCGCTGACTTTGATTAAAGCTGTATATAAATACAGCATCACGGGCCATGACAATGGACGACATCCCTATACCGATTCCTGAAAAGCCAGAACGCTTCATGGATAAGCTTCGGGAATGTATACGTTCCCGCCAGCTTGCGTATCGCACCGAGAAAACGTACTGCCACTGGATCGCAGCATTCATTCGTTTTCACAATATGCGAAGGCCCGAATCCATGGGCCCTGCAGAGGTCGATCAATTTCTAAGTAACCTTGCGGTGAGCCGGCACGCTTCAGTGAATACACAAAAAACGGCGCTCAACGCATTAGTGTTTCTATATAAGCGCTTTCTCGGTCAAGATTTGGGGGAGTTACAGTTTCTACCGAGTTCCTCGCAGCGTACTTTACCGACTGTGTTTTCGCATGAGGAAGCCAAGCGGGTGATACATCATCTAAACGGCGTCCATGCGCTCTGTGCAAAGTTGATGTATGGCAGTGGTTTGCGTGTTATGGAAACGGTACGCCTGAGGGTGCAGGACCTCGATTTTTCGAATGGCTATTTATTAGTACGTGAAACGAAGGGGTTGAAATGGCGTCGCACTCTGTTGCCAGAAGTTTTGGAGCGTGAGCTTGCATTGCAGGTCGACACGGCTTTGGCTTTGCATGCCCGCGACTTGGCTGAAGGGTTTGGTAAAGTCTACCTGCCCAACGCTCTCGAAAAGAAATACCCGAATGCGAATCAGGAGCCGGCGTGGCAGTATGTGTTTCCAGCGAGTCACTTGTCGCGCGATCCTCGTAGTGGGGTGTGGCGGCGTCATCGTATTGGTGAGCAGCAGATTCAACGCGCAGTGCATCGAGCGATTCGTAAAGCGCGTATCTATAAGAAGGCGGGCTGCCATACTTTCCGGCATAGTTTTGCCACGAACCTGATTATGCGAGGAACGGACATCAGGACGATTCAGGAAATGCTTGGCCATGCGGATGTGTCGACTACGCAAATATACACCCACGTGGTCGGTGTGGAAAAGCGCGGAATTGTGAGTCCGGTTGATGATATTTGAGCTCACATGGCAGAACAAATATCGGTATCCTATCTGACTAACTTGAGTGATTTCCTGGGGTGGTAGTGCAATGCGTCCGAGCGAGTTTTTGCGTGAGAACGATGTAAAAGGGTTTTTAGCACAAGATGAAGGTGAGCGGCTGGACTCGCTCGTTCGAGAAGTGGCACATCTTGGTCCCTGTCTTGAGGTCGGCAGTTACTGTGGCAAGTCGACGGTGTATCTCGGGCTGGCTTGTCAGGACGAAGGCGCGACGTTGTATGCAGTGGATCACCACCGTGGCTCTGAAGAGCATCAACTGGGGGAGGAGTATCATGATCCTGAGTTGTATGACCAACAGGTTCAGAGAATGGACAGCTTTCCCGTATTTCGGCGCACGCTGGCAAAGGCCAATCTTGAGGATACGGTGGTACCCATCGTGGCCACATCCGAGGTGGTACGTCGCCATTGGCAAACACCCCTTTCTCTCGTGTTTATTGACGGGGGCCACAGCGAACCGATGGCCATTGCCGATTGTTTGGAGTGGTCACGGTTTATCGTCCCGGGGGGTATTTTGGCCGTCCATGATATTTTCCCGAACCCGGAAGACGGCGGGCAGGGGCCCTGGATGGGTTTAACGGCTGTGTTGGAGACGGGTTCGTTTGAGCTTCTTGATCAGGTGAACAGCTTGGGGGCCTTAAGGCGGAAAGCGGATTGAGGTCACGCTATTCGTTGAAGAACAAGCCGCTGGGAGTGGTAAACACATGCTGTGCGGGGCTGAGGCCGTATAGGGCATCTGCGGCCAGACTTACAGCGGCGGCGGTCCATGTGGGCTTTTCTTCTGGCCAGATACTGTTGTCCCGATAGACGTACCCCGTCCAAAAGCCGCCGTCGTGATCTTCCCATCGTAATAGGAGAGTGAACATGCGCTGGGCGAGCGCTTTTTGCCCTGCCGCCGCGATCGCCATAATCAACTCGCAGCTTTCCGCAACGGTCACCCAAGGCTCATCGTCCACGCATTTACACCCGAGGTCTTTTACAACAAAACGAGACCAGCTTTGCTTCAAGCGCGTTTGTGCTTCTTGTTCGGTATAGATGCCCGCTAAAATCGGATAGAACCAATCCATGCTGAAGCGGGCTTTGCTCTCCCAGCTTCGGTCGAAACGCCAGGGTTTATTTTTTAATGTATCGGCGAGGCGTTGGTGGGCGTGCTGCCAGTGCGCATAGTTGTGGCCGAGTACGTCTGCGCAGTTGACAGCGCACTCCAGGCTTCTTGTGATCGAAGAGCACGCGGTAACCAGCGCATCATTTGGCAGGGCTTCCTGTTGGCTCTGTGCCCATTGAATATCGCCTTCTCGGCGTTGATGTGACAGCACAAAATCGATGGCGCGCTCAATCATCGGAAAATAGGTGCGAAGTACGTCGATATCTTTTTGGCACTGGTACAGGTGCCAGAGTGCGGTGGCGGGATAGGCGACGAAATTGGTTTCGATTTTATCTTTCGGTGCGGCGTCTTGATCAAAGTACGCGGCATACCACGCGCCGTTGTCGAGCTGCTGCGTTTGCAGCCAATTCAGCCCTGCGATAGCCGCATCGAATTGCCCTGCGACGCTGAGTGCCATAATCGCCTCGCAGTGGTCCCAGGGGTCGAGTTTACCCGTGCGAAACCAGGGTATCGCGCCATCGCTTTGTTGCTCGCTGAGTATAAAGTCCGCGATGCGTTGGCTGAGGGCAATGGCGTCCTGCTTGTCGAAAAGTTGTGTGCTCATTGCGCGTCCTGTTTATCAAAGTACATCACGACACTTTTTCCAAGTACCGGGTTCAGTAGCTGCTCCAGGTACCGCGTGATGCGGGGGCGTTTAAGTAAATCCCATACGAGCAGGCGATGGTAGAGTGCGGCGATGCGATTCTGTTCGCCTTGATTCCACCTCGCGCAACGCAACCACCAATAGGGCGAGTGCAGCGCATGGGCCCAGTGTCGCCCCTTGAATCTGAACCGTTGCTGACAAATTGCGTTGCGCAGGTGCTGCGCACGAAAAATGCGGACGTGGCCGCCTTCGACCTCATGATATTCGCGGCTCAGCCACCAACAGATTTTCTCCGGCCAGGCGCGTGGCACGCTGATATTTAGGCTGCCGCCGGTTTTCAGCATGCGCTTCATTTCCTGCAGGGCTCGGGGATAGTCATGCAGATGTTCGAGCACTTCTGAGCAAATAATATGGTCGATGTGCTTATCGGGAATCGGGAGCCTGTAAATATCGCCTTGCACAAAATACGGCTGTGTTTGTTCGCCGAAAAAGTCGCGGCTGCGTGCACGCGCTGTTGCGAGGTCGTTGGCATTGAGGTCGATACCGATGACGGTGGCGTCGGGAAAGTAGGCTTGCGCGGCAATGGCGTGACGGCCCTCGCCGCAACCCAGGTCCAGAATAATATCACCTGCCTGGATGGCCAGGCGTTTGAAATCAAGTGTTTCCATGCGCGCGTTGTGTCAGGCAGTGTGAATAATAGGTGCTCAGTTCCTGCGCCACGCGTGTCCAGCAAAAACAGGCTTCGGCGCGCTCACGTGCCTGTTGGCCCAGTGTTTTTCGTGTGTGAGGCGCACTAAGCAGCGAGGCGAGCGTATCCGCAAGGGCTTGGCTGTCGCCCGCCTTGACGATGCAGCCAGCGTTACCTATTACCTCTGGAAGTGCGCCGCCGTCGCTGCTGACCACCGCACGGCCGCAGGCCATGGCTTCCGCGGCGGGCAAACCAAAGCCCTCGTAGAGCGAAGGGCAGACCACAACAGCCGCGCGGTTATAGTGTTCAACCAGCGATGTCGTGCTGATGCCATGTACGCATTCGACGGCGTCGCTGAGCCCGTGCTGTTGAATGAAGCGCGCGCTTTCCCCGTCTTCTTTGAGCTTGCCGATAATCCGCAGCCGTACCTTTGGGTTGCGTTCTCGCAACTCAAGCAATGCCTTCAGTAAGACCATCAGGCCTTTGAGTGGTTGATCGCTGGAGCTGGTTGTCAGCAGCAGTTGGGCATCCTCTTCGCAGTGCGATAGGGGGCGGAATACGCGCGTATCAATGCCGTTAAAAATCACTGGTGTGGTGTTGGCCGGGCGCTGGAAGTATTGCACGATGTCGCGTTGCGATTGGCTTGATACGGTCACCACGTGCTTGAGCTTTCTCGCGACCTTTTCCTGCATGCGCAAAAAACTGTGCCAGCGCTTTACAAGCAGACGCTCGCCCCAGTTCGCCGTGGCGCCGAGTGCGAGTTCGAGGTCGCGGTGGATTGGGTGGTGTATGGTGCTGACCACCGTTGCGCCTTGCGCCTGCAGCGTTAAAAGCCCGTAACTCAGGCTTTGATTGTCATGAATGATGTCAAAGTCATCGGGCTTAAGTACGTGCTGCAAGCGCCGGCCAAAGGTATAGGGCTCGGCAAAGCCGCCGCTGACTTTGCTCCACCATTCGACGCTGTCCGTCCATGAGCGCAAATAGCGCCAGCGCCAGGCCTTGTAGACGGACGCCTGCGCGTAGAGATCGAGACTGGGTACACGTGTAAGTGGGATATCCGGGTCGAGCTCTGGGTAGGGAGGGCCGGAAAAGACCTGCACCTGATGCCCAAGGTCTGTGAGTGCGCGGCTGAGATAGCGCAGATAGATGCCTTGACCACCCACAAACGGGTGACTGCGATAGCCCAGCAGGGCGATGCGAAGCGGCTTAGCTGAGGCGCTGAGGGCATGAGTTGGCGCAGCGTCGCCTGTCCCAAGGTCGGGATTCAATACTGGAGCAATGGCAGTCATTGGGTTCTAACAGGTTTTTCACCCAATGTCGCACAGCTCCGCGTGAGCAGCAAGCCCTGAAACCGGCAATATGCTGTCAAAAACGCTCAGGCGCCGCTCCGCCAGTGTCGGTATCCAAAGGTCAGTGGGCGCCCCTGTGCTGAGCGGCGACATGTTCGCAATACCAGAGCAAGCCTCCAGCGACGAGCCCCAATAACAAGAACCCAGCAAATCCAACCCACATCGCGCTGCCACCTAATAGCACGGCACTGTGCATAATCGCCTCCAAGTGTGTCGTTGAGTGTGTAGGCTAAATTTACCCTATCGGCGCCATTGGATATTGATCCGTGTCAATAGACGCTCAAACGGCTATAATCCGCGCCTTATAACCATGGCATTGAGATAAAAAAATGAGTGCACGAACGGCGACAGTCAGCCGCGACACACTAGAGACGCAAATTAAAATTTCGGTCAATCTGGATGGCACCGGGAAAGGCAAGTTCGATACGGGCGTGCCCTTCCTTGAGCACATGATGGATCAGATCGCCCGCCACGGCATGATCGACATGGATGTGTACTGCAATGGCGATACACATATTGACGATCACCACACGGTGGAAGATGTCGGTATTACCCTGGGCAAGGCGATTGCACAGGCGGTGGGGGACAAGAAAGGCATCACGCGTTACGGCCACTCCTATGTGCCGTTGGATGAGGCCTTGTCACGTGTGGTCATCGACTTCTCCGGTCGTCCGGGGCTGGAGATGAACATTCCCTTCACTCAGAAACGCATCGGCAGTTTTGATACGGAGCTGTTTCTCGAGTTCTTCCGTGGCTTCGTCAACCACGCTCAGGTGACCTTGCACATAGATACTTTGCGCGGCGATAACGCGCATCACCAAATCGAGACGGTCTTCAAGGCCTTTGGCCGCGCGCTGCGCATGGCACTGACGCCAGATGCGCGTTTGGGCAACGTGATGCCGTCGACCAAGGGCACGCTATGAGTCGGCAGCAACTGGCCATCATCGACTACGGGATGGGCAACCTGCACTCCGTTTCGAGTGCCGTTCAGCATGTCAGTGCGGATACCGACGTGGTGATCACGCGTGATCATGAAGTGGTAAAGAACGCCGATCGGGTGATCTTCCCGGGCGTTGGCGCGATTCGAGACTGCATGGCGGAAATTCGCAAGCTGGGTTTTGACATGTTGGTGCAGGAGCAAGTGCAGAGCGGCAAGCCTGTGCTGGCGATCTGCGTCGGCATGCAGGCGCTGATGCACCGCAGTGAAGAAAACGGCGGTGTCGATTGCCTTGGCGTGATCGACGGTGAAGTGCGCTTTTTCTCGGCATCGGAGACCTTCCAAACCGCGTCGGATGCCGCATTGAGCGAGACCGGTGCACGCCTCAAAGTGCCCCATATGGGCTGGAACCAAGTGGCGCAAAGCATCACGCACCCGTTGTGGCACAACATTGAGAGCAACACGCGCTTTTATTTCGTACACAGCTACTATGTTGCGCTCGGTGAACGCGGTCAGGAAGCGGGGCGCAGCCATTATGGTCTCGATTTCTCGACGGCTGCCGCGCAAAACAATGTATTTGCGACCCAATTCCACCCGGAAAAAAGCCATGCGGCGGGTCTGCAGTTATTACGTAATTTTGTCTCCTGGGACGGCGCGCAATAAGGCGCTCCCCCTCTTTATACTGGTATAGGTGTTTGCATGCTGATAATCCCCGCAATTGATCTCAAAGACGGCAAGTGTGTGCGCCTGCGTCAGGGGCTGATGGACGATTCCACGGTATTTTCAGACGACCCCGTCGCAGTGGCGGGGCGCTGGGTTGAACAGGGTTGCCGACGTTTGCATCTGGTGGATTTAAACGGCGCCTTTGATGGCAAGCCGGTCAACGGCGAGATCGTGACCGAAATCGCGCGCGCCTACCCGGACCTGCCGATTCAAATTGGCGGCGGGATTCGCAACGCGGCCACGATCGAACACTACCTGGAAGCAGGCGTGAACTACGTGATCATCGGGACCAAGGCGGTCAAAGAGCCGGCCTTCGTTACGGAAATGTGTAAAGCCTTCCCCGGTCATGTCATTGTGGGTCTGGATGCCAAAAACGGCCTGGTCGCAACGGATGGTTGGGCGGAAGTGTCTGAAATTCAGGCCACCGAGCTTGCTCGGAAATTCGAGCAGGATGGTGTCGATTCTATTGTGTACACCGACATTGACCGCGACGGCATGATGCAGGGCGTGAACGTACACGCGACCGTGGCCATGGCGAAGGCGTCGAGCATTCCCGTGATTGCGTCCGGCGGCATCACGAATATGGAAGACATCCGCGCATTGGCGGATGTCGCCTCCGAGGGCATCAGTGGCGCCATTACTGGGCGGGCCATTTACGAGGGGTCGCTCGACCTTGCCGAAGCACAACAGTACTGCGACGGAAAATAACGGGGATCCACATGGCACTCGCAAAACGCATCATTCCCTGCCTGGATGTAGACAAGGGGCGAGTCGTAAAAGGCGTGCAGTTTGTCGACATTCGTGACGCTGGTGACCCGGTTGAAGTCGCACGTCGATACAACGAAGCCGGCGCGGATGAAATTACCTTTCTCGACATCACGGCCAGCCACGAAGGGCGTGACACCACGGTGCACACTGTTGAAAAAATCGCCGCGGAAGTCTTTATTCCATTGACGGTGGGGGGCGGCATTCGCGAGCTCAAAGACATTCGCACAATGCTGAATGCGGGCGCGGACAAAGTCTCGATCAACTCTGCAGCGGTGTCGAACCCCGAATTTGTGCGCGCCGCATCCGAACGCTTCGGCGCTCAATGTATCGTTGTCGCCATCGATGCCCGACGGGTGAGCGCAGAGGGTGAAGCGCCACGCTGGGAGATCTTCACCCACGGTGGTCGTAAACCTACCGGCATCGATGCCGTCGAGTGGGCGCGTAAAATGGCGGACTACGGGGCGGGTGAAATTCTGCTGACCAGTATGGACGCCGATGGCACCAAAAATGGGTTTGACCTGCCGTTGACGCGGGCTGTCAGCAGCGCGGTGTCTATTCCGGTGATTGCATCGGGCGGTGTGGGTAATCTTGACCACCTGGCCGACGGTGTCACAGAGGGTGGCGCGGATGCTGTTCTGGCCGCGAGTATCTTTCACTTTGGCGAGTACAGCGTGGCCGAAGCCAAGGCGCATATGCGCGGTCGTGGCATTGAGGTGCGGGACTAAACCCGACACTAATCCTGACTTAAGCGAGATCGCCATGAGCCTGACGGGCGAAGACGTCAGTTTGGGGGAACGCGGGTAGAAAATGAGAAGGGCAGAAATGAAAAAGGCAGAGCGCAATGCTCTGCCTTGGAATCTGCAAACAGGCTAGGTATCAGGCTGCGTGCTGAGCGTACTTCGCGAGCGTCTCCGAAACGGAAGGCTCGGCGTGCATAATGAAGTCGATAAAATCGCTGACACCGGTCTCTGCTTCACTCAATGTGTCGAAGGGTCCAATGGCCACGCCTTCACGAGTGTTGTAGTACCAGTAGTTGTCAGATTGGAAAAAACGACTTTTGCGGCTAGGCAGATCGCATTGTTCGCCAGTACGGTTCATAGCTTTATCCTCACAACAAATATTGTCCATAATATTGAGTTCACTTCCTTTCGGGGCAGCTAACGTTAGGGCAGCGCTCTACCGGTAGCGGGTTGCCTGCTGGTGCCGATTGGAGCGGGTAGGAGTGTTTACGGCCCTGCTCTCCAATTGGATGTATCCCGCTAAAGCGGATTCACCAGTCCTTACCTGTAGCGTTCAGATTGAACACTTGTGAAATTTTAGCAAATATGAGACGGGCTTCACATGCGAATATGCGACTAATTGTTCATAGCACTACCGGCAGTTATAACAAAAGGGAGTTACACGCGCCAACTTCTATGCCAATCACCTCTTTTAGATGAAATATGCGCCATCTTGGTGCTTATTTTGATGTGCTGTAGCGGCGAAGCAGTCGAGAACAAAAAGCGAGCTCAAAGCCTTCGTCAATCAAAGCGGGAAGTTGTTTTTCGAGCTGTGCGAGTGTTTCTGGGTGGGGGTGGCCAATGGCGATGGCCTCGCCGTGCTGCAGGGCGATTTTACGCAGGCGGTCAAACTGTTTCGCGATGGCCGCTTCCGTCTGGGTGTTGTCGAGAAAGACGTCTCGGCTGGCATGGGGTACGCGGAATTTCTGCGCAGCGTGGGCTGCGGCACTGAGGCGAGTCGTGCGACTGTCGAGAAAATACAGTTCGCGCCAGGCCAGCTCTGGCATTAACCATTCCATACGCAGCTTATCTGCAGTCAGGCGGCTGCCGCCGTGATTATTGATGCCCTCGATATGGGGGAACTGATCAAACAGGTTGCGCGCAGACTGCATGAACTGGAGGTAGTCCATTTGCGTGGTCAGGCCTTGCTCCCAGCGGTTCTCGCCGAGGGTTTCCATCGGCACATGAAGAATCAGCTCTTGCCCGTGTTCAACACTGATTTGCGCGGCGTAGTGGTCGTGAGGGGAGCCCGGAATGACGGCCATGGTGATAGGGTAGGGCATTTGCGCAAGTTGTCTCGCGCGGTCTTTGCGGTAGCCGAGGTCATCAATCACGATGGCAATGCGTGGAGCCTGCGGCTCAGGGCTGGCCTGCGCACCAGCCACCAGGCCGGTGAACAATAGCAGTGCCCATAGAACGATCCGTTGAGGGCTCACGGGCTCTATGGTTCTAGGCGTGCCTGGGTTTGCATCGCTTCCCGTGCTTCCACTCGGTGTTGTTTTTCTTTGAACAGCGTCAGCCCCTTCAGCAGGTTGAGCGCCTCATAGAGCTGGCTATCCTGATTTTGAAACTCCGTATCGGCCTCAGGACGGTGGCGTGAGTCGATATCGTCACCACCATTGCCGTTTTTAAGGTGCCCGCTCAGGTCGGCTTCTGTTACACGCGAACGCGGTTGCACTGCGGTGACGCGGACACGCTCGACCGTGATGTCCGGCTCGATGCCCTGAGCCTGAATGGAGCGGCCATTCGGTGTGTAATACAGTGCGGTGGTGAGTTTGACTGCGCGGTCTTCCGTGATCGGGATGATGGACTGGACGGAGCCCTTGCCGAAACTGCGGGTGCCGAGGATTAAGGCGCGGTCGTGGTCTTGCAGGGCGCCGGCCACGATCTCTGAGGCCGATGCTGAGCCGTCATTGATCAGCACCACGATGGGCAAGCCGTTCGAGATGTCACCGGGTTGGGCGTAGTATTTTTTCTGTGCGCCGGGCAATCGGCCTTCGGTGTAGACGATGGTGCCGCTGTCGAGAAACGCGTCGCTCATGTCCACTGCTGCGCCGAGTACGCCACCCGGGTTGTTGCGTAAATCGAGAATCAAGCCACGAAGGTCGGGGCTCGCTTCACGCAGTTCATGGTAGGCATCAACCACGTCTTTGCCGGTATTCACCTGGAATTGCGCCACGCGGATGTAGCCGTAATAGTCGTCGCGCACCCCGGAACGGACACTCTTCACCTTGATCACATCGCGAGTCAGGGTGACATCAAACGCGCCTTCAACGCCGTCGCGAATGAGGGTCAGAACAATGTCGGTGCCGGATTCGCCACGCATTCTTTCAATAGCGTCGGTAAGGGTCATCCCCTTCACGGTGTCGCCATCGAGCTTTACGATCAGGTCGCCCGCTTCGATGCCCGCGCGTTGTGCGGGCGTATCGTCAATCGGTGAAATGACCTCGACAAAACCTTCCTCACTCATACCGACTTCAATCCCGAGGCCGCCAAATTCGCCGGTGGTCTGCTCTTGCAGGTCATCAAAACTGCTGGCGTCGAGGTAGGCCGAGTGGGGGTCCAGTTCACTGAGGATGCCCTTGATCGCGTACTCGAGAAGCTGGGCATCGTCGATGTCTTCGATGTAGCTCGCGCGAACACCGGAGAACACTTTGGTGAACACTCGCAGCTCTTCCAGTGGCAGGGCCTGCACCACATTGCTGTCTTGTTCCGTGCTGACTTCGTCGAGCGTGGCCTCTTGTGCCCACAATGGGGCGCTTGAGAGCGTGGCCAACAGTAAGGCGGCCGTGGCGTGAATTCGGGAAATGCAGTGATGGGAAAGTCTAAACACCCGTTTCTCCAGTCTTATTCGGGGCGGGCTCAGGCGCGCTTGAGCCAGTGTGTCGGGTTGGTGGGCTGGCCATTGTGGCGCAGCTCAAAATAGAGTGCGGTGTCCCGCCGCCCGCCGGTGTTGCCGACGCTGGCAATGGGTTCGCCGGCTTCTACCCACTCGCCGAGCTCTTTATATAAATTGTCATTATGCGCATAGAGGGACATGTAGCCCGAGCCGTGATCAATGATCAGCAGCAGGCCATGGCCGCGCAGATAGTCGGAGAATACCACCTGACCGTGGTGGATGGCGACGACATCTGTCCCTTTCGGCGCCGAAAACTCAATTCCCTGCCACAGAAGCTGGCTGCCGCTGCGTGGCCGACCGTAGACATTGCGCAAGGTGCCCTTGGTGGGTTGCGGTAACTTGCCTTTGAGACGACCAAAATCACTGACGTTGATGGCCAGTTCCTGAGCATTGATCTCCTCGTAGACTTTGGACAGCAGTTTTTCGAGTCGTTTGCGGTCGGTCTCGAGTGCGGTCAAACGCTGTTTTTGAGATTGCAGGTCGCGGTCCAGCTTGGACAGGATGGCTTCCCGTTCTTCGCGAGAGCCATGCAGGCGTTTCTGCTGTGCTTTCAGGTTGTTGTAGTTGTTCTCGAGCGCAACGCGCTCCTGTGCGACAGCCTGCTCAACAGCTTGCAGCTCTTGCAGTGTGGCTATGAAGGTGTTGATCTTTTCCTGACGCGAGGCGCTGAAGCGCTGGTAATAGGTCATCATCCGCGTCACTTGCGCGGGGTCCTGCTGATTGAGCAGCAACTGCAGCTGGCTTTTTTGACCAAGTCGCCAAGCGGCGTTCAGGTAGTCTTCAACCTGTTCGGTCTGGGCCTTTTTTTTTGATCGAGGCCGGCCTGCTCGATTTGTAAGTCTTTGATTCGGCTCTGCTTCTGGTCTATGCCTTGTCGCAGTTCCTGGGTTTTCTGATCCAGTTTCTGGATCTCTCGCTCGTTGTTCTCGAGGCTTTCCTGAAGGCTGTCGCGGCTGCTCTTGGTTTTTTCGAGTTCGCGCTTGAGCTTCTCGATGTTGCGCTTCACCTCTTCAAACTTTTTCTGTTGTTCGGCATCGCTGAGCGCGAGCACAGGCTCAACGCTCAGCACAGTGCCGAGAAGCAGCGCGGCGCAGAGCCGCGGCGTGAAACGATGACGCGGCATTGCGAACTTAGCTCTCGATCAGGTTTTGGCCGTTCATATCGGCGGGTTGTGCCATGCCGAGCATCGCCAGCATGGTCGGGGCGATATCCGCGAGGCTGCCACCGTCCTTCAACGACACTTGACGCTCGCCGACGTAAATCAGAGGCACGGGCAGCGTTGTGTGTTGGGTGTGGGGCTGGTTGGCGGTTTCATCGAACATCTCTTCCACGTTGCCGTGGTCGGCGGTCACCAGCGCCTCGCCGTCCACTTTTTTCAGCGCGGCAAAGACTTTCTCCAAGCACTTGTCGACGCACTCGACGGCCTGAATGGCGGCGGCGTAGTTCCCGGTGTGGCCTACCTGGTCGCAGTTCGCGTAGTTGCAGATGATTGCGTCGTACTTGCCGGACTCGATCGCTTCGACGAGCTTGTCGGTCACTTCTGGCGCGCTCATCTCAGGCTGCATGTCGTAGGTTTTGACGTCCGGCGAAGGGATCAGGATACGATCTTCGCCGTCGTACACGTCTTCACGGCCACCGCTGAAAAAGAAGGTGACGTGCGCGTATTTTTCGGTTTCCGCGATGCGCAGTTGTTTCTTGCCGGCATTGGCTAGTACTTCACCGAAGCTGTTGTTGATGTCTTCGGGCGGGAAGGCACACGCGGTGTCGATGTCAGCGGCGTACTCGGTGGTCATGACGAAATCCGCCAGTTGCGGAATGGCACGGCGCTCGAAGTTGCTGAAGTCTGCGTTGACGAAGGCGCGCGTGATCTGGCGTGCGCGGTCAGGGCGGAAGTTCATGAAGATGACACTGTCGCCGTCATTCACTTTAACGGTATCGCCGTTTTCATCGGTAATCGCGGTCGCGGCAACGAATTCGTCGTTTTCATCGCGCTCGTAGGCGGCTTTCAGGCCTTCTACGCCACTCGTCGCGGTGAAGTCGCCCTCACCGAGGGTAATCAAATCGTAGGCCTTTTGAACTCGATCCCAGCGGTTATCGCGGTCCAGCGCGAAGAAGCGACCAATAATCGAGGCGATCCGGCCTGTGCCGAGTTCGGCAAATTTAGCTTCGGCCTCGGCAAGGCTGGGTTCGGCACTGCGGGGTGGGCAGTCACGACCATCGAGGAAGGCGTGCAAGTAAACTTTTTTAGCGCCGCGCTTCACGGCCAATTCCATCATTGCGTACATGTGTGCCTGGTGGCTGTGCACGCCGCCGTCTGAGAGACAGCCGAGGATGTGCACGGCGCCGTCATTGGCAATGGCTTTGTCGACCGCTGCGGTGTACGCCGGGTTTTCGAAGAAATCACCGTCGCTGATGGCTTTGTTGATGCGGGTGTAGTTCTGGTATACCACGCGGCCAGCGCCGAGGGTCATGTGACCCACTTCGGAGTTCCCCATCTGGCCTTCGGGCAGGCCGACCGCGAGACCGGATGTGCCGATAAGGGTATGTGGGGCATTTTCCCACAGCGTTTTCATCACAGGCGCATCGGCATTGGCGATGGCGTTGTGCTTGGTGATGTCGGAGTAGCCGTAGCCGTCAAGAATGATCAGCGCAACAGGTTTCTTTACAGCAGTCATGAGAAAATCCAGAGTCCGTCAAGATAAGTGTCAATGGGGTCGCTAAGCGAGCAGGTTCGTATGGCGATAGTACCGCCACCGGGCCCTGTGAGTGGCCGTCGGCGCTGAAGTTACGCGGGACGGGCCTGGGGTCGGGCCTCTTGTGCGGTCCTATTTTACGGGCTTTGCGGGGGTGGCACCAGTGTGCGTGCGGATTTTCCCCGTTTCGAGCGCGTTTTTTCACGTTGACTGGCCCATTCCAATGGGTGAATCGTGTATACTCGCGCGCTTTCCAGAAGCAGAGAAGAAAGAGCAAATCGTGGATTGGATGGTATTTATTAGCGAGCAATGGTTGCTGGTCAGCCTCTTGCTCGTCCTGATTGCGGCACTGGTGACGGTAGAAAAGCAGCGCGCCGGTACCGCTTTGAACCTGCACGAAGTAACGCGCCTTGTGAATTCGGATCAGGCCATTCTGGTGGACCTGCGAGACAAGAAGGACTACAGCGCTGGCCATATCGTGGATGCGTTGAACATCCCCTATGCCAAGCTGCAGGATCGGTTGAGTGAGCTGGAGAAGCATCGAGACAAGACCATCGTCGTGCTCGATAAAATGGGCCAGCATGCCGGCGCCGCCTCTAAGGTGCTGCGTGAAAAAGGCTTTACGGTCGCACGCATGCAGGGCGGCATGGTGGAATGGCAGAGCCAGAATCTTCCCCTTGTAAAAGGCTGATCGGCCCCCATTAGAACGCTCATGCCTGAGATTACGATTTACACCACCCGCTTTTGTGGCTTCTGTTTCCGCGCCAAGCAGTTGTTAAAGTCCAAACAGCTTGAATTTAAAGAAGTGCCTGTCGATGGCGACCGTGCCGCACGCCAGGCGCTTGCGGAACGCAGTGGTCGGACGACAGTACCTCAGATCTGGATTGGCGAGCATCACGTGGGCGGCTGTGACGAACTCTATGCCGCCGAGCGCAGTGGTGAACTGGATCGCCTGTTGAGCGGACAGGGCGCTTGAAGCTGAGGTGAGTGCCCCCATCTAGGACAGCAGAGCGCAGCAGGCATTCGCGCAGTACATTCACGATAACTTTGATAACAACCTTCGATCACCCCATCGAACGCCCATTGAAAGGCAAACATTATGACTGACGAAACCCCACAGACTCCGAATGAAGACGCGCAAGCGCAACAGAAAAAAGTGCAGTTTGCGACCCAGCGTATCTATGTGAAAGACGCCTCATTCGAGACCCCCAACGGTCTGCTCAACACGCAAAGCTGGCAGCCGAAGGTCAATCAAGACCTCAATACACAAGTCAATCGCATCAAAGATGACCTGTTCGAAGTGGTACTGAACCTCACCGTGACGGTCAACAACGAAGAAGACAAAGCCGCCTTTTTGGTTGAAGTACACCAAGCCGGCCTGTTTGCGGTTTCTGGCCTTGAAGGCCCGCAGTTACAGCACCTGCTGAGCTCACAGTGCCCCCAGATTCTGTTCCCTTACGCGCGTGAAGCCGTCGACAACCTCGTTGTTCGTGGTGGTTTCCCGCCGCTGATGCTGCCACCAATCAACTTTGACGCTTTGTTTGCGCAAGCGATGGTGGAGGCGCGCAAGCAGGCTGAGGCCGCAGCGGCAGCCGGTGAGGAAAACCCGGCGCACTAAGTGCAGAACTTCGGCTCTCAAAGACGAGCCCGCGATAAGGCGCCCTCAGTGGCGCCTTTTTTGTGCCCTAGTTCAATTCAGATTGCGTTCATTGTGGCTGATCTAGCCTATGCAGGACTTCTCAAAAGGAGACTGCACATGAAACCACGCACCTTTCCCGGACGCCGTAAATTGTTCGTTTTTACCCTGCTCTTAGCGTGTTTAGCGACAACCGCTCAGGCCGGAGACCGAGATCGCCATCGAGATCATGACGATCGGCGTCGTGAGCACCAGAACGATGACCGTCATCGCAATGGAGATCGGCACCGTAATGACGACAGGCGGGATCACCATCATGACCGCCGAGGGCATCACGATGATCGCCGCGATCACCGACGAGATCACCATCACGACAATCGCCATCACCATTCGCGTCACGACAGTGTCTACGTAGGGCATTTAGGGCGCGGCCATCACTACGATCAACGGCGCAGGCACGTACCACGCGCACACTATGTACGCGGGCGCTATGGCAACTGCTATCGGGTGGAATACCGTTACGGTGACAAAATCTCGATTCGTGTCCCGCAGAGGTATTGTTACTAATTAGCCCGCCGGGTTACTAGGCGAGCTCGCCTAGCGACGTACTCAATCTTTCAAAAGGGGGCTTTGTAAGACTCGAGAGGGTTTGCCGAGCAATGACTCGGTGGCCTCTCGCAGCGCGTCGAGGCTCACCTTGGGGTCTTTCATGAGGATTTTTACCAGGTCGTCGAGGCTCTCGCCTTTGCTTTGCAGCTCGTCATCGAGCTGGAAGAACAGCAGCGTTGCCGCGGCAGTGGTGGCACCGGTGGAGCGGGGCTTGCGCAGGGTAGTAATGTCCTTGCTCCAGTCAGCGAGGCCTTCGAGGATTTTACGTTTGCGCTCCTCGCCCATACCGCCCGCGCGGTACATCGCTTCAATCGAGTAAAACTCGGCGATGCCCTCGGCGATCCAATCATCATTTTCGTCACCACTGATGTGGGTCAGCATATGGGTGAGTTCATGCAGTAGCGAGCTGGTGCCATTTTCGCTGACTATCGGTCGGTCAGCGTGCAAAAACAGGGAGTTCGGGCCGGAAAGGCCGCCACGCCACATGGGGTCGTCACCGCCCACCAGCAAGAGTTTGTCGGGCATCGTACCGAAGGCTTTTTGGAATTCAGGCCAAACAAAATTCGTGAACAGCAGGATGTCCATACGGCGCATGCTGGAGCCTTGAGGGGCGCTGACCGAGACACGGGTCAGGTTTTTATCACCGCGCCCCACCCAGTCGCGACGCGTGCCGAGTTTGCCGGCAATCATCCAGCCGGTGGGTCGATCAAAATTGCGCGCTGGGTTATCAATCAGAAAGGCCGGACGGTTCGACTCTCCGGCTTTTTGGCTGCGTTTGTCCCGTGGCCAGCCGGTTTCGACGCTGGTCCAACCTTTGGGCAGCACAAAACGCAATTCTGCAGCCGATTCCGCTCCTTTGCGCGCCTTGACCTTCGCGGGTGGGACGAGGTCGTCGCCTCGAAACAGCGCCCAGTCGTCGGTCATCAGAGCGTCGTAATGGGGTTCGTCTTTGTTGCTCTCGCGTTCGTGCGTGATCTTGACCCGATAGCGCAGTTCCGCGGCGCCTTCGCCCGGTGTCCACACTACACGACCGTCGGCCTGCTCAATCTCGCCATCACCAGAAAAGTCACTGTGCACGCCTTTCTTGATATTGAAGTCCAGGCTGCTCAAGGGGCCGGCGTCTTCGAGTATCAGTCGCACATCGGCGGATTCGCTTTTGGGGTCAAAGCGGACTTCATAGACGAGTGAGTAGGGTTCGGCTCGGACGCAACTCGACAGCAGAGTGAATACGGTAAACAGCAGGCCCGCGAAGGCCGGGTGGCGATTCAAGTGCATAACAATCCTTGCGTTATTATGAATGGGCTTCGATGGCCGGAGGCCTCATGCTGACGTCGTGGGTGAGCGGGGTCGCGAGCGAAATATCACACTCGCGCGAGTAAGCGAGAATCAACTCGCGCAGGTCCCGCCGGATATTGATCAGCTGATCCACTTTCTTTACGTGAAAGAGTAGGCCCCAGGTCACCGCATGGTCTCCCGTTTCGAGGACTTTGACCAGCGGAGATGAATTGGGTTCAAGCGCGATCCCGCTTTCCAGTGCGTTGTTATACGCATCGTTCAGCATGGTTTTCACGGCATCCCCGGGCACGTCATAGCCAATATTGAATGTCAGGCATTCGCGCAGCCCCACGCCCGTCGCAAACTTACTGAGGTTGTGAATCGTGCGATCACGCACGTTGGCGTTGCGCAGCATGATGCGGTGATTGTTGCGGAGGTTGATGACTTCTGTGTGAAACAGCTTAGTGCGGTAAACGCGACCAAATATGCCATCGAATTCGACGATATCGCCCTCCTCAAACATATCACTGTTGAGGATAATAAGACCGCTGATGATGTCGGGCGCCCATGACGCTTGGGTGAGCGCGAGCAGGACGCCGAATATGCCGAGCACGCCCCCGGCTTCCAGCATGGATTCAAATCCGAGTATGCGCACGATCGAAATGATCGCGATGATGGTCAGCACGATCGCCGCAATAATGCTGAACAGGCGACTCTGGTAGGTTTGGATATACAGGGTCTGGTCGCCGATTTCGCGCGCGCGGCCATAGTGTTTGTTAATAAAATATTGGCTCAGGTAGTTGAGCAGATACGCACAATAGATCACGCCGAGTATCGACAGGGCTTTGATGGCAATGCCTTGTTCTTCAATTGGGCGGTAGACCACTTGATAGCTGTAGGCGATCAGGATAAAAATGTTGAGTGCGCGTAACAGGTTGGTGCGCAGATGCACCGTCGAGTCCGCGAGTCCGCTGGCGCCGAGGCGTTTGACCAGGGGGCGGGCGAAAATAATGAGCAGCACATTTAAGGTGATGACGCTGTAGTCCTGCCAGGTGAGATCGTGCAGGATGCGTTGTGCGGGTTCCCAGTTCATGCTCTGTCCTTGTAAACGCGGGGTCGGTGCGTGGCTGCTATGATTGTAACATTGCGTCAGAGGAACATTTCAATGGATTGTGCCGGGATCATCAGGCTGAAAACGTCGCTTCCTGCCTACCCGGCAAAGGTATCCGGGGGCAGTGATGTCGCGGCGGACTTGCAGGAATATTACACGTACTACGGGTTTCATCGCCTTGAAAGTGCACGCGTCACCCATCAACTGGGCACGATTGACGTAGGTGGCCGTAAGCTCGCTGTGCACTTCTGGCAACACCATGCACCACGGGGCACGGTGCTGGTGTGTCATGGCCTTTTTGATCACTGTGGATTGTTTGTCGAGCTGATTGATCACCTCCTCGGTGAGCAATACAGCGTACTCGCTTTTGATTTACCCGAGCATGGTTTGAGTTCGGGGGTCTTTGGCGAGTTGTCGGATTTCGGCGTTTACGCCGAGTGCATACAGGGCGTGCTCGATTATTTTTCCAAGCAGCTGCCGCGTCCGGTAATCGGCTTGGGGCAAAGCACCGGTGCGGCGGCCCTAATGTGCCATGCATTGCGCTACAGCCAGCGCACCAGTATCACCAGCCTCATATTGCTTGCGCCTCTGATTCGGGCCTATGCGTGGACGAGCATTCGTGCAGGGCATGTGTTGCTGCGTCATTTCGTGGATCGTGTACCCCGCCGATTTATTACCAATTCGCACAGCGAAGGTTTTTGCGAAAAGTTAAAACGCGACCCTCTACAGGCGCATTACATTGCCGTGAACTGGGTGAGCGCGATGATCGCGTGGGAGAAAGAGTTCCGGGCCTCGCTGGGCTGCGGTTTGCCAACACTGGTCGTGCAGGGGACTCAAGATGCCACTGTCGATGCGAAAAAGAACATGCGCCTAATGGAATCACACTTTCCCAATCTCGACATCGTCTATGTGCGCGATGCCATGCATCATCTCGCGTGTGAGGCGGACCCCTGGCGTCAGCGTGTGTTTGCCGCGATAGATGATTTCTTGAAGCAGGATGGGCAGGGGCAAAGTGACTTGGGATTCAAGTAACCTTGCCCTTCGCCGTAGCACTAGAACAAAACGCGGCTGCGGATCGTCCCTTCGATTTCACGCAATTGCTTAAGCGCCATCTCGCTGTACTCCGCATCCACATCAATCACCACGTAGCCCACCTGGTCATTGGTTTGCAGGTACTGGCCGGAAATATTGATGTTGTTGTCTGAAAAGACGCGGTTGATGGCCGTCAGAACGCCGGGCACGTTTTGGTGGACGTGCAGTAAGCGGTGCACGTTTTTGTGCGACGGCAGGGCCACTTCGGGGAAGTTGACCGAAGAAATGGTCGTGCCGTTATCGGAGTAGCGAATCAACTTTTCGGCCACTTCGTACCCGATATTTTCCTGCGCTTCCATGGTGGAACCGCCGATGTGCGGGGTCAGAATCACATTGTCGAACTCGCGCAGAGGGCTGACAAATTCTTCGCCGTTGGCTTTGGGCTCGACGGGGAACACATCAATCGCCGCACCGGAAAGGTGACCGCTGCGCATCGCCTCGGCCAGAGCGTCGATGTCGACCACAGTGCCGCGCGAGGCGTTGAGCAGGATCGCGCCGGGCTTCATCGCCGCTAATTCCTGTTCACCGATCATATTCTTAGTGGTCGGCAGCTCCGGGACATGCAGGGTGACAATATCGGATTTGGCGAGCAGGGCCTGTAGCGATTTGCACTGCATCGCATTGCCGAGCGGCAATTTGGTGATCGCATCGTAAAACAGGACATGCATGCCGAGCGACTCCGCCAGTACACTGACCTGAGCTCCGATGGAACCGTAGCCGATGATACCGATGGTTTTGCCGCGAATTTCATAGCTGCCCTGTGCCGACTTCAGCCACTCACCACGGTGACAGCCGGCGTTTTTCGCAGGAATGTCACGCAACAGCAGAATCGCCTCGGCGATCACCAGCTCGGCCACCGAGCGTGTGTTGGAGAATGGGGCGTTGAACACGACGACGCCGTGCTCCTGCGCGGCGCTCAGGTCCACCTGGTTGGTGCCGATACAGAAGCAGCCGACCGCGATCAGTTTGGGGCATTGCTCAAGCACGTCTCGCGTAAGCTGGGTGCGCGAACGCAGCCCAACAAAATGCGCATCTTTAATCGCGTTGATCAGCTCATCGCCGCTCAAGGCGGTTTTGATGTATTCGATATTGGTGTAGCCAGCGTTATTCAGGGTTTCCACGGCGCTTTCGTGGACACCTTCCAGAAGTACAAACTTGATTTTGTCTTTCTGCAGTGAAGTCTTGCTCATAGGTCTCTCTGTTGGGCCCGGCATGGCGGGCGCACATTCTAGGGCCTTTTCTTAGGCAGGCCTTGTGTACACAGGGGTGAGGTCGCGGCCCGGACAGGGGCGACAGGCGCGGCATTGTAGCATGAGCACGCCGCGCACCGACACCGCCGCACGCCGCGTGTGTACTCAGCTTGCCGGGTTTAACCGAGTTTGGGGTAGATCATGCGCACCCCGTCGGCGGTACCCAGCAGCAGAATGTCCGCTGCGCGGTGAGCGAACAGGCCGTTCGTGACCACGCCAGGTATCTGGTTGATGGCTGTTTCCATCGCGGGGGCATCCTGGATACGCATCTCGTGCACATCCAAAATATCGCAGCCGTTGTCGGTGACCACACCTTCACGCCACACGGGATTGCCGCCTAGTGTGCGCAGGGCTCGCGCCACAGCGTTACGCGCCATGGGAATCACTTCTACTGGCAGGGGGAATTGGCCGAGGGTCGCGACCCATTTGCTTTCATCCGCGATACAGACGAATTCGCGCGCGCCGGAGGCGACAATCTTCTCGCGCGTCAGTGCCGCACCGCCGCCCTTGATCAGATGAAGTTGTTCGTTGCTCTCATCGGCGCCGTCGACATAGAACGCCATGCCCTCCACCTCATTCATGTCGAGCACGCGGATGCCGAGCCCGCGCAGGCGCTCCGCACTGGCCTCGGAACTGGCCACGGCGGCGGCAAAGTCCTGTTGGTGCCCGTCGAGCATGTCGATAAAGAAATTGGCGGTCGACCCGGTGCCAATGCCAAGGATGTCGTCAGCCTTTAATTTGGGGAGGATGTATTTGAGGGCGGCGCTCGCCACCTGCTGCTTCAGCGCGTTTTGGTCCATAGCGATCAGTCTTGCTCTATCGAGGGCGGAATCAGGCGCGAAGTGTAATTTAATAAGATGAAAATTTCTCCCCTGCGTTCATGACTTGATGCAGTGATTGCATTAGTATGCGCTCACACTTCACGCAAGAATGATCGAACTGTCAGACATGCCTCAGACCTACATCAAGCGCATCCTCGACGCGCGCATCTATGACCTCGCCGTAGAAACCCCTCTCGACGCCGTGCCGCTGATCAGTGCCCGCACCGGCAACAACGTGCTGCTCAAGCGCGAAGACCTGCAACCGGTCTTCTCCTTCAAGATTCGCGGTGCCTACAATAAGCTTCGCCTGCTCGATGACGAGAAAAAGTCTCGAGGTGTGGTCGCTGCGTCCGCAGGGAATCATGCCCAAGGCCTGGCATTGGCGGCAAAGCACCTTGGAGTCAACGCGACCATCGTTATGCCTCGCACCACGCCACAAATTAAAGTCGATGCCGTTCGGCGGCGGGGCGCGAAAGTGGTGCTGATTGGTGATACTTACGATGAAGCCGCCGCGCACGCGAACAAGCTGGTTGAGGAAAAGGGGCTGACCTATGTGCACCCCTTCGACGACGCGGATGTGATTGCCGGGCAAGGTACCGTCGGCATGGAAATTCTGCGCCAGTACAGTGGCGAAATCGATGCGGTGTTTGTGCCGGTCGGTGGGGGTGGGCTGTGTGCCGGCGTGGCTGCCTACATCAAACACGTGCGCCCGGAAACCAAAGTGATTGCGGTAGAGGCGGAAGATTCGGCCTGCCTGAAGTTAGCGCTAGAACGTAATAAGCGCGCCACGCTAGATCATGTGGGGCTCTTCGCCGAAGGCGTGGCCGTGGCGCAGATCGGTAAAGAAACGTATCGGGTCATCAAAGCGTGTGTGGATGAAGTGGTCACCGCGACCACAGATGAAATGTGTGCGGCGATCAAAGACATTTTCGAAGATACCCGTTCCATTGCCGAGCCGGCAGGCGCGCTCTCACTCGCGGGCTTGAAAAAATACGCGGCCGAGCACGGCCTCGAAGGTAAGACTCTGGTCGCCATCGATTCCGGCGCGAACACCAATTTTGATCGCCTTCGATATATTTCCGAGCGCACGGAAATTGGAGAAAAACGGGAGGCAGTCTTTGCGGTGACGATTCCCGAACGCCCGGGCGCCTATAAAAAATTCTGTCAGTTGTTGGGCAAGCGCTCAATCACCGAATTCAACTATCGCTACAGTAGCGATACGGACGCGCACATATTCGTCGGGCTGCAAATTTCTCCAGAAGGCAATGACCGTGAAGAAATCGTTGAACGGCTCACCGAGTCAGGCTATCAAGTTGTCGACATGACCGACAATGAAATGGCCAAGCTGCATATTCGCCACATGGTGGGTGGACGAGCACCGGGTGTGGTTGACGAGGCCGTATATCGTTTTGAATTTCCGGAGCGCCCCGGCGCGTTGTTGAACTTTTTAACGCGTATGGCGGGCCGTTGGAATATTTCGCTTTTCCATTACCGCAACCACGGCGCCGCTTTTGGCCGTGTGCTGTTGGGGCTGCAAGTGCCCGAAGCGGAGCGCTCTGAACTAGAAGCACTGTTGGATGAGTTGAACTACATCTATTGGGACGAAACGGAAAATCCGGCTTACCGCTTTTTCCTATAAATACATACCAACGATAGAGGCGCGCACGATGCAGACAACCATGACGGTCGAGAGTTTAAAGGTCTCCCGCTTCATCGCCGGTTTTTGGCGGCAAAACGCGTGGGACTTTTCGGATGCACAATTGCAGGCCTTTGTTGAAGGTTTGCTGGAACTTGGCGTCACCTCGATGGATCACGCGTTCGTGTATCGAAGCGAAGCGCAGTTTGGGCGCGTACTCAAACTGAGCCCCTCGCTGCGTGATCAGATGCAGATCATCAGCAAATTTGGTATTCGCCCCGGTGGTTTTGGTCCGCTTGGTGCACAAGACACGAATCACTATGACAGCTCCGCGGCGTATCTTCGCCAAAGCGTTGAGCACACCTTGAAGGATCTGAACACCGATTTTTTGGATGTGCTCCTCGTGCATCGCCCCGATTATCTGATGGACGCCCGCGAATTGGCGGAAGGCTGTGCGGCGTTACTCGCGCAAGGTAAGGTCAAACACATCGGCGTTTCCAATTTTACAGTGAGCCAGTTTGCGTTGTTTCAGTCGGCCTGTGACTTTCCACTGGTCACCAACCAGATAGAATTTTCGCCCGTCCATCTCGAGCCCTTGGACAACGGCGTGCTCGATCAATGTCAGCAGCGGGCAGTGAATCCGATGCTGTGGTCGGTGTTGGGTGGCGGACGCATCTTAACTGCAGACGATGAGCGAGCTGTTCGATTGCGCGCGGCCTTACAGAAAGTGGCGGAGGCCACGGGCGCGCAAAGTCTCGATCAGGTGATTTACGCTTGGGCTTTAATGCACCCCTCTCAACCTCTACCGATACTCGGCACCTCTCGATTGTCACGGGTCAAAACAGCCATTGCTGCGCTAGAGCTGAGCTTGACTCGAGAACACTGGTACGCAATCTGGGAAGCCAGTACCGGTCATTCTGTCCCCTAGTGGCCTTTATCAGATGCCACGCCGTAACGTAGAGTGCTTTGCACTCTCGTTTTCCCCTTGCCTTCGGGTAAATCTCCTGCAGTCACTCCTCTGTATTTGAACTACACTTAGCGTGCTTCGCGCAGTTTGTCTCGGTGCGCAGCCACAGCAAAATTCTCATAACAATAATAAGGGCGGTCGCTTCGATGACTGTTCAAAAAGTATGATAAAAGAGAGAGTAAAATGCAGAAATTCCTCGGTTATTTGGGCATGGTTTTGGCCCTGCTGCAGGTCAGTGTGGAGACGCAAGCAGAAACACTTAAAGAACTGAAAGTCACCTCCCCCGTCCCGGGAGGCAGCAATTTTTCCTTGATCGTGTTGGAAGAGATTGTAAAAAGACAGGGGCAATATCGTCTGGTTTTTCCTCAGAAAGATATGGGGCGTGTTTCACTGGATAAAACTTTTTCAGATTTTGAAGCGGGTGAGTTGGATTTATTATGGACGCTTTCAAATCGGGAATACGAAGCGCGTTGGCAGGCGGTACATTACCCGCTTTACTTAGGCATGTTTGGTCTCAGAATTCCCATTATTAAACAGGAAGAAACGCAAAAATTTGCCGGCGTTCGAAACCTCAGGGATATGCAGCAGTTCACCGCAGGCCAAGGCAAGAACTGGGCTGATACCAATATCTTAATAGCAAACGGCATTCCCACTGTTCCGGTCACGAAGTACGAGAGTCATTTTCCCATGCTTGAAGGTGGGCGCTTCGACTATTTCCCCCGAGCGATACACGAGCCTTGGGATGAGATCGCGCGAAACGAAGCATACCGATTAACTGTGGATGAATACGTACTGTTACGATACCGCGTACCGTTTTATTTCTTTGTGTCGAAAGACAACAAGGCGCTTCATGACTATCTCGTTGCAGGTATGGAGGAGCTGACCGTCAGTGGGCGCCATAAAGAACTATTTTTTGAGCAGGCGGAGGTGCGTCAGGCTCTAACCGCATCCGGCCTTGAAAAGCGCGTTGTGATTGATTTAGAGAATCCGGATCTCACACCGGAAACGCCTATAGACAGGCCGGAGCTGTGGTTTGATCCTTTTACGGACAGTACGCCCTATTAGCTTTTGTTGAGGTATGAAGAAAAGGCAGCGCGACGCTGCCTTTTTTAGCTTGCGAGCTGTTGAGTCGGCGCGTGTTTTCGCCGAAATTCTGAGGGGGTGCAGCCTTCAATTTCAGCAAAGCGCCGATTGAAGTTAGATAGATTGGAATAGCCACAGGCATAAGCGATGTCGATGATATCGGCATCGCTGTTAAGCAGGTGCTTGCAAGCCTCATTAATCCGCATCGCATTGACGAATGAAACAAATGTCCGGCCCGTCTGCGCACGAAAAAAGCGACTGAAACTTTGTGGCGTCATGCATACCAGGTCGGCAACCGCGGTCTGTTTAATTTCTTCCGAGAGATGCGCTTTAACAAACTGAATCGCCTTTTGTAGACGCGAGTTTTCTCCGTTACGATTTTCCAGAGCATAGACTTCGCTACTTAAAAATTCAGCGTCGGGCATTCGCCCTAAGCGATCGAGAAGTTGTAAAAGGGCTGAGAAGCGACTTAAACCGGCGGTGTGTTGCTTTACCCAATGCAGTTGGGTGCCAATGTCTCGAGCCGCTTTCCCGCGATACCGCAGCCCCCGTTGCGCATCGGCAAGTAAGGGCTTCAGGTGCCGTGCTTCCGGTGCCGACAGCAGCGCGCTATCAAGGTATACGGGGTCAAATTGCAGTACTAAGAGCTCGCAGGGGAGGCTTTGTTCGCTGCTGCGCCAACAGTGAGGTAGGTTGGCACCAATCAGCAAAAGATCGCCGGGTTGAAAGCGCGTCACGCTGTCCCCCATAAGCTGAGTACCGTAGCCACTGGCAACAAAGGCAATTTCGCACTCGCTGTGATAGTGCCAGTCATGATCTTCCTGAAAGCGGGTGCATTGGATGTGCAGTAAGCGAATGGACTGCTCGTCGCTTGGAGTGATGTGTTCAAGCCTGGGTTCCATCAGTCTACCTATCGGAATATGTTGTTATATTTGTTTTTGTGCCTCGCGCAGCGGTGTTTAACGCGTTCGGAGCGAGGTGCCGCTGGAATCTGCGCTGTACACTTACTATCCTAGTCAAAAATGAAAACGTTTACAAAATATCTTGTAGTTATAAGCAGAGGGCGTTCAATAAGGGTACGACAGTGGGCGCTAGGAGGCGGGCGGATTGTGGTGGCGCGTGCTTATGGCTTTTGGGCAGGTGGCGCTGCGGATTTCCGCATAACCAGGCGATGCGGTATCACGTCAGCGCCCTTGGCGGGGGCATTGCCATCGATGATGGCCAGGAGGCGCTTCATGCTGCGCTCGCCAATTTCCTCCGCGGGTTGCGCGACTGTGGTGAGTGGCGGGTCGGCGACTTCTGAAAATTGCATGTCGTCAAAGCCAATCACGGAGATGTCTCGGGGAATGCTTAGGCCGGCTTGTTTCAATTCGTGCAGTGCCCCCATCGCCATCTCGTCATTTGCACAAAAGAGGGCCGTGGGCCGTGTCTTGGCGGCGAGGAGTTGTCGGGTCGCGTCGCGTCCTCCCCGAATGGTGAGCTTGCCATCGATAAACCACTCTGCTCGAAAGCGCAGTCCTGCAGCGTCAAGCGCGTCGCGAAAGCCCTGCTCTCGGGGCTGAGTCAGCGCTGAGTTGGCGGTCTGTTTGCCGTACATAAAGGCGATGTCACGGTGCCCAAGGTGAATCAGGAGTTCTGTGGCTTCGCGCGCTGCAAGTCGGTTATCGATTCGCACACAAGGGAAGTTAGACAATTCGGGGGATAGGTTCTCTAGGCCCAGTATGATTGGAGGATGTCCGCCTTCGGTATCCAGAATAGGTTCCTCGAATGGCGATAATGTGGAAAGCAGGATGATTCCGTCTGTCTGCTTCGTCATCACGAGGCGGCTAAAGTCATCGAAATCGTGCGTGTGGCTATGGGTCTCCATGACCAGGATATGGTACCCCGTCTCCGCAGCGACGCGACGTACTCCGCGCATGATCAGCTCGAAAAAGGGAATACCGATCGAAGGCACGGCGACCATGATCTGCTTTGTACGACCGTTTCGGAAATTTTGCGCGAGTCGGTTAGGGGAGTAGCCGGTATCGGCAATGGCCTGGGCAACCTTGCGTGCGGTTTTATCTCGAACTTGCTCGGGATTGTTGAGGTAGCGCGATACGGTGGCAATGGAGACACCGGCAAGGCGCGCAACGTCTTTAATCGAGTTCATGCATGATTCCGAAGGTTTGAACCTTTCTTGGTGGACCTTGTACTGGCTCGCATTCTGCCATGAAAGCGGGAGTGAGCGGAAAGTGCGCCTGCCGATAGGTTAAAAAAGTATTTGTAAACGTTTTCAATATTTCGCAGCATGTTGCCTCTGATGACCGATGCTTGAGCGCATTATCCACCATAGACACCAGGGGTCAGTACACCAATGTCGCTCCGATTTTCTGAAACACGGCCCTGTCGCTGGGGGTTGATTGGCCCCGGCACGATCGCGTGTCGCTTTGCGCGGTCGATTCAAGCGGTTCCTGAGGCGAGCTTGGACGCGGTGGCGAGTCGAAGCGAAGAGCGTGCGCGGGACTTCGCTACGAAGTATGGCATCGCCAAAGCTTACGGCTGCTATGAGGCGCTGTTGGACGACACTTCGGTGGATGCGGTTTACATCGCGACGCCCCACCGCTTTCACTTTGAACAGATTCTGCAGTGCCTTGAAGCGGGCAAAGCCGTGCTCTGTGAAAAACCGCTGACGGTGAATGCGAAGCAAGCCGAAGAGGCTTTTGAAGTCGCGCGCCAGCAAAATGTATTTCTAATGGAAGCGATGTGGACTCCCTTCCTGCCCATTTGGCAGCAAGTGAGAAGCTGGCTGCGAGACGGGCGAATTGGTCAGTTACAACAAATTCAAAGCAGTTTCGGTTTTCGCGTGCCTAGAACGAAAGGGCACCGTTATCTGGATCACGAAGCGGCCGGTGGTGTTTTGCTGGACATGGGTGTCTATAACGTGGCGCTGAGCCTGTGGCTGGTTGGTGATGCACCACTAAGTGTGTATGCCCAAGGCGTGTTAGGCGAAACCGGTGTTGACGAAAACGTGAGTGTGTCCTTGCAGTTTGCAAACGGTGTTTTAAGCCAGTTCTTGTGTTGCTTTGGCGCCCAACTGGATAACAACTTTGTGCTCTATGGCACCGAGGGGAAAATATCGATCGCACCCTTCTTTTGGGATAACGGCAGTGCGACGTTGCAGACTGGCGTGGAAAGCGAACAGATTAACTCCGGTGTTGGCGATAGCGGATTCGAATTTGAAATTGCGCATGTCGTTGAGCGCATGAATGGTTTGCACGTAACGTCCGACGTACTCACTCCTTCCCTGACTCTAGATACCCTGCGTACGCTGGATGTGATTCGTAAACACATTGGCTTGCGCTTTACCTTCGAATAACAACATGAGTAACAACGTGGCTGTAAACAATCCTATCCTGCCGGGCTTTAATCCCGATCCCAGTATATGTCGAGTTGGCGATGACTACTACATCGCGACGTCCACCTTTGAGTGGTATCCGGGCGTACAGATTCATCATTCTAAAGATTTAGTAAATTGGACTTTGGTGTCACGTCCTCTCAATCGGGCGGACTTGTTGGATATGACCGGAGTGCCTGATTCGTGTGGCGTTTGGGCGCCCTGTTTGAGCTACAGCGACGGGCGTTTTTATCTGGTGTATACCAATGTCAAAAGGTTCGATGGGAACTTTAAAGATACGCACAATTATCTGACCACGTGCGAGAATATCGATGGGGAGTGGAGCCCGCGCGTGTATTTGAACAGCAGTGGATTTGACCCCTCGCTTTTTCATGATACAGACGGTAAGAAATATCTCTTAAACATGGTTTGGGATCACCGGCCGGATCGGAGTTTTTTTGGGGGCGTTTTACTTCAGGAGTATTCGGAGAAAGAGCAAGCTCTGGTGGGGCGGGTGCACAATATTTTTTCCGGGTCTTCGTTGGGCTTTACGGAAGGGCCGCATCTGTATCGTCTAAATGGTTACTACTATCTGTTAACCGCCGAAGGGGGGACAGGGTACGACCATGCTATGACAATGGCGCGTTCCAAAAATTTACTTGGTCCTTACGAGGTCGACCCAGAGGGGGCCTTCGTCAGTGCGCGCCATGATACAAAGCACCCCATACAAAGAGCGGGGCACGGCGATATCGTGCAGGACGAAGACGGGCAGTGGTATGCCGTACATCTTTGTAGTCGACCATTGTCACTGCATGGCGGTCGCGAAAAACGCAGCCCGATGGGGCGAGAAACCGCATTACAAAAAATCCGTTGGGGCGAAGATGGCTGGTGTCGCCTAGAGGATGGAGTGACTGAGCCCGCACTGACATTGACGTTGCCATCGGCGTGTGTGAACCAAAATGCAGGCCGGCGCTATCAGTTTGATGGGCCG
Source organism: Cellvibrionaceae bacterium AOL6 (assembly GCA_003265435.1). GTDB lineage: Bacteria > Pseudomonadota > Gammaproteobacteria > Pseudomonadales > Cellvibrionaceae > Agaribacterium. The sequence continues at coordinate 185,885 of NOXC01000006.1, read as the reverse complement.
GACCTACATCAGGACTTTCAATGGCTTAGGATTCCAGAACCTCATCGTATTTTTAGCTTGGGGGATGCACCCGGTGTACTGCGGATGTACGGAGCAGAGTCGATTGGAAGCTGTTTTACCAGTGCGCTTGTCGCACGCCGCCAGACGGACTTTCGTTTCCGTGCGGCTTGCGCCTTGAGGTTCAACCCATCCTCCTTTCAGCAAATGGCTGGCTTGGTGTGTTACTACAACGCACATAAATTTCACTATCTGTATCTCGGGTGGGATGACGCCGTAGGTCGTTACCTTGGTGTCATGTCTTGTGAAGGCAAGCAGTCGTTGGAAGTGCGGTTTCCATTGTGGGATAAAAAAATACCGGTAACCACGGACACCGTTCACTTACGCGCAGAAGTCAATTACGACCTCCTGCTATTTTCCTGGTCTGAGACCGGTGAGACCTGGACATCATTGCCCATTGAGCTTGATTTCAGTTTGCTCTCAGACGAAGCAGGTAAGGGGGAGGGTGCGAATTTTACGGGTGCCTTCATTGGCATGGCATGCCAAGACTTAACGGGTCAAAGGCAAAACGCAGATTTTGAATACTTCGAGTATCGCCCGGAGGGGAATGCCTGATTTGGATAAATTTGTGCTGCAAGGTGGGTAATTCCGTACTGTTCCAAGTGATTTCGACAGGCGTAAAGTGAGCGAAGAATGCCGAGCTAATCGAAGCTGAGAAATCTCGGAGACACAATAAAAAGTGGGAGACAATAATGATTCAATTAAGACCTTTAGCGATATCAATAGCATTTATTAACGCGGGCGTAAGTTCGGTTGCGCTGGCGCAGCAGGTGGAAGAAGAGTTGGTCGTTACCGGAATTCGAAGTTCACTTGAACGTTCGATGGACTTGAAGCGTGATGCTCAGGGTGTGGTGGATTCCATCTCGGCTGAAGACATCGGAAAAATGCCAGACACCAACCTGGCTGAATCACTCCAGCGTATCACCGGTGTATCGATTGATCGTACTAATGGTGAAGGTTCAAGGGTAACTGTGAGAGGTTTTGGTCCTCAATATAACCTCGTTACCCTGAACGGGCGTCAAATGCCTGCTGCGAATATCGCAGATACCTCGGCTTCCAATGATCGTTCCTTTGATTTTGCCAACCTTGCAGCGGAAAGTGTTGCCGGAGTAGATATATATAAAACGGGTAAAGCAAATTTCACCACGGGCGGACTCGGCTCAACGATTAATATTCGTACAGCTCGCCCGCTTGATATGCCAGGACTGAATGCCAGCGTCGGTGGAAAATTAGTGCACGATACGTCCAATCGAACCGGCGAGGATATCACGCCTGAAGTCTCCGGAATCTATAGTCAGACTTTCGCGGATGACACGTTCGGTATTGCAGTGTCAGGCAACTATGCTCGTCGAGATTTTGGCGTGAACACTGCGGGTACATCAAGTGGTTGGTATACGATTAAGGGCTACGATGCGGATTGGGGCTCTTTACCTACGGATGGCAGCTTTGACCCAAGGCCAGAAGAAAACGATGTGTATTCAGTGCCTCGAAATATTATGTATCGGATTCAGGATTTCGAACGCACGCGCATGAATGGATTGGTGACACTGCAGTATGCGCCTACCGATGACGTGACAGCGACGTTGGATTATACCTATTCCGAGCTTGAAGTGGAGCAGCATCGCCAAGAACTATCGGCGTGGTTTAATGGATTGCCAAGCTACGGCGAGTACACCCAGGGAACCAACGTTGAAGGCTCTGTCGTGGGGCCGGTGATTTACGCGGACAACACGGGTGTGGATGTCGGCATGGGTGTGGGCGATTGGGGCACCAAAAACGAAAACCAATCTATCGCATTTAATCTGGAGTGGCGGGCTACCGACGCGCTCACGCTCGCGCTGGATTACCATGACTCGTCAGCGGAGGCCGGTGCAGTAGATGACAGAGGTACCAACAATATCGTCACTGCGTCGCAATATGATCGCGCCTCTTCGGTGGTGGATTACTCCAACGATATGCCGGTGCTCGACATTATTTATGCGGACGGCGTAACAGGTTTAGATGCCTCTCGTATGTTGTCAGGCGGCACCAGCTTTAGAAACAGCTACCAAAACACCGAGATACAGCAGGTGCGCATTGATGGTCGCTACGAGTTCGATTGGGCAGGCTTAAGCAGCATCGATTTTGGAGTGGGCAGCACAGAGCTCAACAACCAGAGTGCCTATTCCAATGCGCAGCGCGATACTTGGGGTGGCTACGGTACGGCGGCCCAGTACGATGACAGTATTTACACCCTGAAAGACCTGAGTAATGAATTTTCCGATCTGGGGGGCTCAGGAAACAGCATGCTGGAGCCCTACTACGCCGAAGTGGATTTTGATGGGCTGATTGGCGCAATCGGGGCAATTGCTCAGGAGAATGGCGAAGAGATCAGTCCGTGCGGTACACGACTGTGCGCCAACATGAACAGTTGGGATACCGACAGACGCATGGAAGAGACACAGCAAAGCGCTTATGTACAGGCAAATTTTGCCTGGGATGGCGACATGCCGATGAACCTTGTACTCGGTGTACGCTACGAAGAAACCGAAGTGACGTCGCGCGCACTGGTGCCTACCTACGATGGTTTAGCTTGGACAGGTGATAATGAATTTAGCCCAATCGCTACGGGCGAGTCTGACTTCACAGAGTTGAGTGGCGATTACACGAATGTGCTGCCCAACGTGGATTTTGATATTACGTTTTTTGACTCACTCAAGGCCCGGGCGTCCATCAGCAAAACCATTGCGCGACCTAATTATCAGGACGTACAGGGCGGCGTAACGATCAACACTCCGGTTCGATTTAACGGTGGTACAGGCGGCGCGGGGAATCCGGATCTAGAACCTTTCGAATCTGATAACCTGGACCTGTCGCTTGAGTGGTATTACGCCGAAGGCAGTTATGTGTCGGCGGGCTACTACCGGAAAGACGTTGTGAATTTCATTGGGCAGTCCACCGTTGAGGAGACCGTGTTTGACTTGGCGCATCCCGCGCAGGGCCCGCGCTACGATGACGCTGTTGCGGCGAATGGCGGCAATACGGACCCAGCGGTTATCCGACCCTACATGGAAGGGGAATACGGCGCGCCGGTGGTGGGAGATAGCGCACTGGGTGACCCTTCGACGGTGTTCACTTTGATCATTCCGTCGAATGCTGAGGAAGCAGCGATTGATGGCTTTGAAGTCGCGTTGCAGCACATGTTCTGGGATAGCGGCTTCGGTGCGATCGTCAATTTCACCACTGTGGACGGAGACATCGGCTACGACAACTACAATACCAACCGCACTGGCGAAAATCAGTTCGCACTCTTAGGGCTGAGTGACAGCTATAACGTGATCGGCTTCTACGATAAGCATGGCCTCGAGGCACGTATAGCCTATAACTGGCGTGATGAATTCCTGACCAGTACGCTCGACGGCGATGGCCAGATGAACCCAATCTACACGGAAGCCTACGGTCAGTGGGATGTGAATGTGAGCTATGACTTTACTGATGCATTAAGCGCGTTTGTAGAGGGTATCAATGTAACAGGTGAAAATCAGCGCTTGCATGGCCGCCACCCGAACATGGTGATCGATGCGGTTCAGCAAGGGGCGAGATATGGAGTCGGTGTGCGTTACAAATTTTAAAGTCATCTAGGCCCCAAGGATGGTATGAGAGCAGCCCCTGTATACAGGGGCTGCTCTTTGCGTTTAATACCTATAAGAAAAGAAGAGCTCAACCATGAACGTCAACACAATACAAAAAATCGTTATCGCTGGAGGTGGAACAGCAGGTTGGATGGCCGCTGCTGCTTGCGCGAAATTATTAGGAAAGAGCAAGAAAATTGTTTTGGTTGAGAGTGATGAGATCGCTACAGTTGGTGTCGGTGAAGCGACCATCCCATCTCTGGTGCTGTTTCACAAAATCCTTGGCATAGACGAAAGAGCGTTTATGCGAGAAACCCATGCAACCTTTAAGTTAGGTATTCAATTTGCAGATTGGCGAGACACGGATACTCAGTATTTCCATGGTTTCGGGACCACCGGAAAAGATTTTTGGGCATCCGGGTTCCAGCACTTTTGGCTGCGTGGTAGAGAGCTTGGAATGGCAGATGCCTTTGGAGACTACTGCTTGGAAGCTGTCGTGGCCGAGGCAAATAGCTTCTCTCATCTGCCGAATAATGGTTTGAACTACGCCTATCATTTGGATGCGGGCGCCTATGCGGGATTTTTACGCCGTATCGCTGAGCGGGAAGGTGCTCAGAGGAAGCAAGGCAATATCGACAAGGTTGTGCTCGACAAGTCTAGCGGAGACATCCGCTCGCTCGTACTTGCATCGGGTGAGCAGATTGCGGGTGACCTATTTATTGATTGCACAGGCTTTCGCGCACTATTGATAGAAAAGGCATTGCATGTCGGCTATGAGGATTGGTCGCATTGGCTGATTAACGATCGTGCGATGGCAGTACAAACCGAAGCAAACGAGGCATGTGTTCCTTACACACGCTCCAATGCGCATGCTGAAGGTTGGCAGTGGCGTATCCCCCTGCAAAATCGTATAGGGAATGGCATTGTCTACAGCAGTCATCACTTGAGTGACGAGGTGGCAGAACAAAAGTTGAAGTCCGGCCTCCGCGGTGAGTGCATTAATGCACCAAAAATCATTCCTTTTCGTACCGGCAGACGCAGAGAGGTTTGGAAGAATAACTGTATCGCCTTAGGTCTGGCATCGGGCTTTTTAGAGCCCTTGGAGTCGACCAGTATTCACCTGATTCAGCAAGGCATTCTGCGGCTGCTGCGTATGTTTCCCCATAGCGGTTGCGAGCCGGAGACAGTGGCGGAGTTTAATAGACAGACCGTATTTGATACTGAGCGTATTCGGGACTTCATTATCTTGCACTACAAGGTCACGCAACGTGAAGACAGTGAATATTGGCGTTACTGTAAAAATATGGACGTGCCGGACACCTTAGCCCATCGAATAGATCTTTTCCGCAAGACCGGGCACGTATACAGAGAAGGTAACGAGCTGTTCGTAGATTCCTGGCAGCAAGTGATGATCGGTCAGGGCTTGCCGCCGGAGCGTCACCATCCTCTTATCGATGAAATGACAGAGCAGGAGTTAAAGCAGTTTTTGTTGGGAATTCGTCAGGACATTCAAGACAAAGTGCGTCGGCTACCAAAACATCAAGACTATTTATCGAAATATTGTGTGAATCAAGGTGAGGCGAAATAAATATGAATTTTAAAAAGCTAGGGGAAACGGATCTCAATGTTTCGCGCATAGGTATAGGCACTTGGGCTATGGGCGGTCGATGGCAGTGGGGGTGGGGCCGTCAGCAGGATAGCGACTCTATAGAAACCATACACCAAGCACTAACACAAGGAGTAAACTGGTTGGATACGGCACCGGTCTACGGTCTAGGTCATAGCGAAGAGGTGGTAGGCAAGGCATTGTCTGACATTCCAGCAAGTGAGCGTCCAATGGTATTCACCAAGTGTGGCTTTAACTGGAATGGCCAAGGTGACGTGACGCCTTCATTAACGGCGCGCAGTATCCGCGAGGAAATCGAAGCAAGTCTAAAGCGACTTTGCGTAGAAACGATTGACCTGTATCAGATCCATTGGCCGAACCCGGAATCGGAATTAGAAGAGGCATGGGCCACATTGAGTGAGCTCAAGCAGGAAGGAAAGATCCGCTACGCGGGAGTCAGTAATTTCTCAGTGGAGCAGATGCAGCGTATCTCGCCTATTATGCCAATTGACTCCTTACAACCAAATTACAGCTTAATACATCGCGATGTTGAAACGCATGTATTGCCATACTGCGACATGCACGACATGGGTGTCTTAGCGTACTCCCCTATGGGATCTGGGTTATTGACCGGTAAGATGACGCGTACTCGAATCGAGGCGCTGCCCGAAGATGATTGGCGACGTGAAGCCCCAGCGTTTAATGAGCCCCAACTCAGTGTGAATCTGGCCATAGTGCAAGTGCTTGAGGGTATTTCTTCTAATTATGGGGTGTCATGCGCCGCTGCAGCGATTGCGTGGACGTTTGCCCATCCCGCACTAAGTGCGGCCATCGTCGGAATGCGAACGCCTGACCAAGTACAAGCGCTTGTTACTGCAGGCTCTTTGCAATTGAAAGACGAAGACATAGAAGCACTGAATCTGGCATCGATGGAACCTGCCGCTTCAGAAGGGGAATAGGACTTTCCTTAGGTGCCCAGAACAGCGGATTTTGATTGTTCATGAAGAAAGCTAAATAAGTACCAGCAACGGCTTCTCTTACACTCTAATCTATTGTTGCGGCAGGACGTTAAGGAAAGAACGTACTTTCTTCTCCTGTGTTATTGACTGGCGCCCTAAGCGGGGGCGCCAGCCTTTTTTTAAGGGGAGAGAGATGACAGCAACTGAAATTTCCGAATACGCGGCGCGCTTCTGGGAGCAGGGCTACCTGTATCTTGAGCAATTTTTTGATGATGCCGACATGAAGGTATTGCACGCTAGCATACTCGAGCACTATGGCATCAACCCCAACTATAGTCACAGCGACGAGTTTTTAAGTAAGGCGGCAACAGAAGTCATTCCTTGGTTTCCTCAGCAGGAGGGGCAAACATGCTTTGATGCACTTGAAGCAGATCCTTACTTGCGTGCGCTATCTGAAGCCATACTAGGCCCCAAATGGCGTAGTCTGTACTGTATGACCATGTTCTCCAAGCCAGGGAGCCGTGGTCAGGCGTGGCATCAGGATTGTGAGCCAGAAGATGCTCGCCAGTATAATTTGAATCGACTTGTTTACACTCATGATATTAATGAAGAAACGGGTGGCCAAGTGTTGTTGGTGCCAGGGTCTCATAAGCGGGGCGAGATTACGGTGGGCGAAGTAGATGAGACCTTCGAAGACCAGATCGAGTTGAGTCCGAAGCGCGGAGCCCTGCTGTTAATTCATGGTCACGCTTGGCATCGCGTGCGACCTGCGAACACCCACTACCGAGTGTCGACGAACTTTCGTTGTATGCCTGCGGAAGTCCCGGAATCGATCACGGATATTTGTGTATACCGGAATATGCGCTATCAGTTTGCAACCGCGAGCGTTATTCAAGATCGCATGAAGGGATAGACCTGAGACGATGTTAAGAGCTAAAGAGAAGCTGGGTTATGGTTTCGGGGATCTAGCCAGCAACATTGTATTTCAGTCCGTTGCCAATTTCATGTTGATATTCTACACCGATGTTTTTGGTATCTCCGCTGTCGCGGCGGGGACCATACTATTATTGGTTCGTTTGGGTGATGCGGTGACGGATCCAATCATGGGTATGGTCGCAGATCGCACGCGTACTCGCTTTGGGCGGTATCGCCCCTATCTGTTGTGGATGGCGGTGCCCTTTGCCGTTATGGCGGTGTTCGCTTTTACTACACCTCCTTTTAGCGGAACCGCATTGTTCGTGTACGCCTTCGTCACTTACGCACTGATGATGTTGGCCTATACGATGGTCAACATTCCTTACGCAGCGCTTGGCGGGGTCATGACAGAGGACCCAAGTGAACGGGCTTCATTACAGTCTTGGCGCTTTGCGATGGCCATGTTGGGAGCCATGCTTGTTGTTTGGGCGGTACCCAATTTGGTGGGCGTGCTCGGTCAAGGTGACCCACAGCAGGGTTACACTCGCGCGATGACCTGTATGGGGTTATTCGCTATCGCCTGTTTTGTCTTGTGTTTTCTTTGGACGAAAGAAAACAGCCCAAGTGTGCAAGATCGAAAACATGATTCTGTACTGGCCGATTTAAAAACTTTGTTTCGCAACGATCAATGGGCAATCGTCGCGGGGATTTCATTTTTTGTACTCATATTATTCAGCGCGCGTATTTCCGTTGCGCCACACTTTGTAAAATATGTGCTTGGTCAAGATGATGCGTTCTTGGGGCGATTTTTGCTCTGGGCCAACGTGGGGGCATTGATTGGCGCGGTGTGTACCAACTACCTTGCAAGGTATGTCGAAAAGAAGCACTTGATGTGGTGTGCATTGCTCGGCTCGATCCTGAGTGGTGTCGCGTTATTAATGACACCTGATCAATATCTTAATTTGATATTACTTGAGTTCGTGTTTGCCCAATATTTCCAGAATATTGTGGTGATTCTGATGTTTTCGATGGTGGCAGACACCGTAGATTATGGCGCATGTAAATACGGTCAGCGCATAATGGGTCTGACGTACTCCGGCCAACTTTTGGCGGTCAAAGCAGGCTTCGGTGTTGGTGGCGCGTTGGCGGGGTGGCTACTTGGCTTTTGGGGCTATCAAGCGAATGCCCCGCAAACGGAAGAGACGCTAGCTGGAATTCGCCATATCTTTTCGACGGTGCCGATAGGTTGCGCGCTGATCTGTATCGGGTTGGCTGCAGCCTATCGACTTGATAACGCTAAAATGGCAGAAATTCATGAAAAAATACATGATTGGAGGTGTCGACAATGACATTCAGACTCAATCCTGCACTATGGCTAGTGTTGGCGCTAGCCAGTTGTAGCGGTGAACATAAAGACGATGCCGACGATCCTGCTGTAGAACATGGTGAGGCGCCGCTCAGTTCAGCAGCTACTGTAAGCGCCCGTTTGCTGCCACCGGATGAGAAATTGCTGATGTTTGTTGGTCAGGACAGCGATACCATCAGCGCCTATGTGAGAGAAGTTCCCGACACTCTGGAAGGACTAACCTTATACACTGAACTGAAAAACAGTGATCCTGACAAAACTTTGAAAGCCATGTTCTCACGAGCCAATTGGCAGGCAGGCGATGTCGATTTTGATTTCACACTCTCAGAGAATCCGCAAGCGGCACTGGCTGTGGGCTTGGCATTTGATCAATGCAATCAGCCCGCTCACGGGAAGGCGATTGCGAATGGCCAGTACGATGCTTCAATAGCAAAAATGCTGGAGTATTTCGGCTCGCTTGCGCCTCGGAAAGTATTCTTGCGGATTGGCTATGAATTTGATGGCCCATGGAACTGTTACGAACCTGAAAGCTATAAGGCGGCGTATCGCCATATTTTCGAAAGCATTCATTCGCGAGGCTTCTCAAATATTGCCACGGTGTGGCAAAGCGCAGTATGGCCGGACCCGAGCATCGCAGGGCCGAGCATGGCGCGCTACGACCATCGTGAACCTGGGATGTTGGATAGCTGGTATCCTGGAGATGATGTCGTAGACTGGGTGGGGATCTCTGTGTTCTATCGGGATTTGAGCCAATGGAATTATACTCCGCCAGATGACCCCGACCGAGCGCAAAATCAACTCTTGAGTTTTGCACGTTCGCATAACAAGCCGGTGATGATTGCCGAGGCGGCGCCCCAGGGCTATCGGACTGGAGCGTTGACCCGTTCGCCTATCCAGACAAATAACCCGAAACCCCTATCGGCTGAAGCATTATGGGCGGCCTGGTATGCGCCCTTTTTCCAGTTTATCTATGATAATCGCGATGTGATTCGAGCCGTGGCGTACATCAACACACACTGGGAGTCTCAGCCAATGTGGCATTGTGACCAGGGTGCGGTTGCGGGTGGCGAAGGCTGTGCCAATGGAAATTGGGGGGATACGCGAGTGCAAGGCAACCCAATTATTCTTGAGCGTTGGCTCAATGAAGTGAACAATGATTCAATATGGATTCAGCACGCTGACTACGACTAATAATTGAGCTCATCCGGCTTGCTCATCGCGCATTTGGGGGATGAGCGAGCCAGGTCATTCCTTTCTCAAGTATCGGACTTGTTCTTCAGAGCGTACTCCGCCTCACAGTCCTCGATGAATTCTTTCACCGCAAGCACGGCTGCGTCTGTTTCAGATAAATACATATTGTGGCCGCTTTTTTCGAAGCAGTGTACGCGAACGTCTTTAAGTTGAGCGCCCAGTGCTTCTTGCACTGCGATTGGTGGTGCCAACGGGTCCTCTTTTCCCAAGAGTAAGGCTCCAGGGATACCGGGACGAAATAGCGGGGTGTGTTCTGAGTCGTCCATCAGCGCTGGGAATAGTGCGATAAACTTATCGAGGTTGAACTCTATTCGCTGCACAAAACTATCGGGCAGTGGAACAGTCTCATAGTGTTCAAAGACATGTTCAAAATAATCCGCGACGCAATCGAAATCTCCGTACTTCCACAGTCTTTTTGCGATGTCAGCGGCTTGCTCGTCTCCGCGAGTACGTAATATTTCAGCGATACCGGGCAGGACTTGTGCAATGGCGGGGCTCGAATATAGGCTTCCACGCACGCGTTTAGGGGCTTTGGCAAGCAAAGTGCGTAGCGTCAGGGTGCCTGCAGAATGCGCGAGAAAATAGACGTGATCAAGCTTGAAATGGTCCAGCACGTCGAGCACCTCTATTGCAGATTCATCTACAGTCCAGTGAGCTTGATCACCAGGGTCGGATATACCCGTGCCTATAGGGTCGAAGAAGAGCAGGTTGCAGCTTGATTTCAGAGGCAGTAGTTCATCTTTGAGGTAGCGGTGGCTGAAGCCCGGTCCGCCAGGCAGGAGACACAAGGTGGGTACTTGCTTGCTTTGCTCGTGACGCAAAAAATTGGCAAACACTTCACCGTGGCTGGTCGCGACACGCATTGGAACACTCCTGATCACATTTCGTCGAGGAGGCAATATAGCAAGGCTCAAGGCGCCTGTTAACCGGGGTGCGTCACAAGCTCAGAAGATGTGCTTTCGTGAGACTCCAGATCACTGCCGCGTGTTTCTGGGAGCAGGTAGGCAATCGCGATTAAAGCAAGTAGAGCAAATGCGCCATAGATCAGGAATGTCGGACCAATACCCAAGGTGCTGATTTGCCAGGGAAACAGGAATTGAACGAGAAAACTGACCGAGCTGTTGGCCAGGCCGGTAATGGCCATGCCAACGCCCCTGAGGCTGTTCGAGAACAGCTCGGGTAACAGCACCCACATCACTGGGCCTAATGACAAAGCGAATGCCGCTACGAAGAGCAATAGACCGGCCATCACTCGCGTGGCATTGAGCTGGATTGAGGCCGCTTCTACCTGCGATTGCAGGTGAAAGAGTGTCGAATACAGTTCACCGCTCTCCTGTTCGGCCTGCGTTAACACCTGAGCATACGCCTGTTGGAAAGCAAGGCGGTTCTCGAATTTTCGACCAGCCAAGGGCGCCAGTCGTGTTTGTACATGGGCTTCGTACTGATCGGGTAATGAGGGATCCATTTGGTAGTGTGCTTGGCGGAATTCCCACGCACAGAGACACATACTCAGGAAGACACCACTCAAACCGGCTAACAACAGCGGCTTTCGACCAAGCCGGTCTATGAGTAGCATCGCGAGCACGGTGAAGGCGATGTTCACCAAGCCGATGATACTCGCTTGCGCGAAGGCTGCATCACGAGACAGGCCGCTCATCTCAAAAATACTCGGCGCATAGAAGTAAATTGCATTGATGCCGGTTATTTGCTGGGCCATTGCGACAATGAGTGCGATACCCAGCATTTTCCCTGAGCGCCCTCGTACGATGTTGCCCAGTCTTTGTTTTAGCGGTGGGAGACGTGTTTGGGTGCCCGAAATGGGTAGTGCGATCTGTAGGCGCTCACAAATACGAGCTGCTTGGTTTGGCTGGCCTTGTAATATCAGCCAGCGGGGGCTCTCCGGCAAGGCGGTTAAGGTGAGCACGTACAGGGTGGCGGGGAGAATTTCTAGGCCAAGCATCCAGCGCCAGAGGTGGGGCGCTAAACCAATGGTATGCACCCACGATGCGTCGTATTGGCTCAAGGAGTGCAGTGCGAAATTGCTGAAATAGGCCAGCGCAAACCCGATCACGATATTGAACTGATTACAGGATACGAGCGCCCCACGCCGTGCCGGGGGGGCGATTTCGGAAATATAGAGTGGGGCCAAGACCAGCGAACCGAAACCAAGCCCGCCAATAAAGCGTGCCAGCACGAGAAGGTTAAAATTGGGGGCTAGGGCGGAGCCGATGGCGCTGAACAAATAGATTAACGCAATGGTAAAAAGTAGGGGCTTGCGGCCGAAGCGGTCACTCAAGGTGGACACTAAGGTCGCTGAGATCAGACCACCGAAGGTGGGAGCACTGACCAGCGCACCCAGCTGCCAGTCTGACAAGTGTAATTGATCGTTTAGCAGTGGCACGACGCCGGAAATGACGGAGGCATCGAACCCGAAAAGAAAACCTCCTAGCGAGACGCTAATGGCTAAACGTGTCGTATACGACAAAAACATAAGGGCAAAGCCTGCAAATTATTTTTTTGCAGGCTAGCGTTACGGGCTTATTTGGCGCTAGTAGGTTTTTGCCCGATGAGGCAGACAAGCATCAGAGGTTCTCTGCCAAAAAGCCTCCAGTCTGGCGCGCCCAAAGTTGAGCGTAGAGGCCGGATTTTTCAATCAGTTCGTGATGCGTGCCTTCCTCGACAATACGGCCCTCATCGATCACGATCAAGCGGTCGAGCTCAGCAATGGTCGACAGGCGATGCGCGATGGCAATCACCGTTTTACCTTCCATCAGCGTATGCAAATTCTGTTGGATGGCGCTTTCTACTTCGGAGTCGAGCGCCGATGTGGCTTCATCCAAAATCAGTATGGGGGCATTTTTGAGAAGCACACGTGCGATGGCAATGCGCTGACGTTGCCCACCACTCAATTTGACGCCTCGCTCGCCGACATGGGCGTCATAGCCACGTCGGCCATTCGCGTCTTCTAGGTTCATGATGAACTCGTCGGCGGAAGCGCGCATGGTGGCGTTCAGCATTTCGGATTCGCTGGCATCGGGTTTACCGTATTTCAGGTTGTCGCGCACAGAGCGGTGCAGAAGCGAGGTGTCTTGAGTCACCATGCCGATGTGCTGACGTAGACTGTCCTGAGTCACTTCCCGCACATTTTGACCATCGATCAGAATCTCGCCGCGCTCAACATCGTAAAAACGCAGCAGTAGATTTACCAGCGTGGATTTGCCGGCGCCGGAGCGCCCAATCAAGCCAATTTTTTCGCCCGGCGCGATACGCAGGGAAAAATCATCGATGATGCGGCGTTGTTGCCCGTAGTGAAATTGCACATTGCGGAATTCGATTTCCCCGCGTGAAAGTTCAAGCGGTTTCGCGTTCTTCTCATCCTGCACTTTACGCGGCAGGGTGAAGGTGTTCATACCGTCGCGCACGGTGCCCATATTTTCAAACAGGGTCGACACTTCCCACATAATCCAATGGCTCATGCCGTTCAACCTCAGCACCAAACCGCTTGCAGCGGCGATGGCCCCGGTGGTGATTGCGCTGATAGACCACAGCCACAAGCTCACCGCGCCGACAGAGAAAATCAGCAGCGCATTACAGGCCCAGACCATGGCCGTCAGGGATGTGGCCAAGCGCATCTGTGGGTGTACGGTCTCGAGAAAGGCTTCCATACCCTCGCGCGCGTAGTCGGTTTCGCGTCGGGAGTGGGAGAACAGTTTTACCGTCGAGATATTGGTGTAGGTATCCACAATGCGGCCGGTCATCATGGAGCGGGCATCTGCCTGGGCTTCGGATACGGCAGCGAGTTTCGGCAGAAAGTAGCGCATCAGGTTCACGTAGACCGCAAGCCAGACGAGAAAGGGAATCAACAGTCGCCAATCCAGACTGAACACCAGAATCAAGCCCCCGAGGAAATAAATCGACACATACAGCACCACGTCCATCAATTTAAGGATGGTTTCGCGCACGGCAAGTGACGTTTGCATGACCTTGGTCGCCAGACGACCGGCGAATTCATTTTGGTAGTAGCCGACGCTGTGCCCAAGCAGGTAGCGATGGGTCAGCCAGCGTATGGCCATTGGGAAGTTGCCGAGCAGGGTCTGGTGCAGCAGCATGGACTGAATCAGGATGGTGATCGGCAGAAGGATCAGTGCCCCCGTCGCAAGCCACAATGCGTTGGCGCTGTCACCCTCAAGCAGGCTGCCGGGCTCGCGTGTGTTGAGCCAATCCACGATCTGGCCGATAAAGCCGTACAAGGAGACTTCAAGCAGCGCAAGCAAGCCTGTAAACACAGACATCAGCAAGATGTATTTTTTCGCACCCCGCGCGTAGAACAGGCAAAACGCCCACATGGATTTGGGTGGGGTTACGGTTTGTCTATCTGGGAAGGGGTTGAGCAGGCGTTCGAAGAAAGCGTACATGTAACGTCCATGCAAGTAGAGAGTATGCAAAGACGCAAGAGTATGCCATAGACTGCCCTGCGGAGGGCACTCTGGATGTGTAAAAGGGCCTTTGGTGCTAGGTGCTTAGATACGTTTTATGAATAGACAGTGCTTGCCGCCGTCCTACCGCGACTAGAGTGGGCAAACGGGAGGTTGTTCGTCGTCTTTGTAGCTCAGGTCGTAGTCCCCTGCGATCACCTGGACGGATTCATGCAGCGCCGCCTCATCGAGTTGGTACGCAGCGATCACCTCGTCCAGCGTGTAGAAAATCGCAATTTCCCAGGGCAGATTGCGCCCGTAGTGCCGATACAGCGTGGCGAGCCCGATACCGGTGTCCGAGCGGCGGATAATCGTCGGGTTTGCGATGGTTTTATGGTTTTTGGTCGCCTGTTCAAGGCAGGCGCTGAGATAGCGCACATCGTGGTGGTCAATCAGCGTTTTCCTGACGAGAGACCAATCGCCGATGATCAGGTCGAGGTCGTCAAAGCGCTCGTCGCCCGTGGACGCCAGCGTCGCCTGCACGAGCTCTTGGCCAGTGACAACGCCGAGGTAGCGTGTATGCAGAACGTTGGGTAGGCTCCAATTGTGGATTATCATGCGCGCTTAACACTCGCGAGTCGTTGACGAACAACTTCAGTATAGACGCTGATGACACCAAGTTCGGCCGCATTCCCGACTCGCTGCAACATCGGAGATCAGCATGATAGAGACACTTGAGGTATCCGTTTCGGGTCAGGGTTTGTTTGCCTTTACGGATCAGGTGAAGAGTCTGGTGACGCGGAGTCACATTCAAACGGGCCTGTGTACGCTCTTTATCCAGCACACATCGGCCAGTCTGCTGATTCAGGAGAACTACGATCCTTCCGCTCAGCACGATCTTGAGCGTTGGATCAATCGACTCGTTCCCGAGCGGGACCCGCTTTACACACACACGCTTGAGGGCGATGACGACATGCCGGCGCACATCAAGGCGGCGCTGACCGCCACTAGCCTTGGCATTCCCGTATTAAAAGGGCAGCTTGCGCTCGGCACATGGCAGGGAATCTATCTTTGGGAGCACCGCAAGGCCGCGCAGCGGCGCCGTATTATCGTTCATTTATTGGATGATGCGCGCTGAACTCAGTTAGCGCAGCGCGTATAGAGAGAGTACTGCCGCGTCTCGCCGGGCTTTTCTGTCAATTGCGGCGCTGAGATTCCGTAGAAAGCCCCGGCTTCTTCCGCGCTGTGAAAGATATCAATTTCCCAAGGTAATACCGTGGCTAAGTGACGATACCATGCGGCCAGAGCCAGCCCGGTTTCGTTACGCCGCACAATCGATGCGTTGACGGCATCAGGGCAAATTCGTGATACCGCACCCAGGCACGCGACCAGCTCTTTGACGTGCTCGGCCTCAATGAGGGTCTTCTTCACCTCGGACCAATCTCCGATGATCAGCCGAATATTATCGAAACGCTCATCCCCACTGGCCGCCAGCGAGCTTTGCACAAGCTCGGGTCCGCTGACGACACCCAGGTATCGGGTATACAGCACGCCGGGGACATGCCAGTAATCTACAATCATGATCTGTGAACTAAATGAGAAATCTACTCGTTTGAGTCTAGTGCGGATATGGCCGAAATCAAAAAAATTGGCGGAAAAAGCTACAGAACGTGTACGTAGGTGAGACGGTTTTGGCAGAGGAGAATAATATATAAGCGGGCCTCGTGACCCGCTTCAGAGCTTAGTGTTGATGCCCGCCTGGGCCGTGGGCGTGGCCGTGCGCGCGCTCATCCGCAGACGCCTCGCGGATATCCGCGATACGAATCGCAAAGGTCAGGGTTTTACCGGCCAGGGGGTGATTAAAATCGACGTCCACCATAAAGCGTCCCGCTTTGACGACGGTGCCGTCCACTGCGCCTTTTTCGGTATTCACCTTCACTAACTGGCCGGCTTGCAGTTTGCGGGGTTTGCCGAGCAGGTGCTTGATTGGCACTTTTTGGCAGGCATTGTCGCGCAAGGGGCCATAGGCCTGTTCAGGTGTCAGCGTCACTTCCAATTCGTCGCCCACCTGCTTCCCTTCCAAAGCGGCTTCCATAGCCTGAAAGAGATTACGGTGGCCGTGCAGGTAGGCCGTCGGTTGGGCGTCAAAATTGTTTTCCAGCTCATTGCCTTCGGCATCGCTGAGGCGATAGTGGAAAGAGACGACAGTGTCTTGTTGTACGGTGTGGCTCATGGGATGACTCAGAGAAAGTAGTGGTTGTGAATATCCAGCTCGGCGGCGACGTCAATGCCCTTCATTCCCGCGTCTTCAGCGGCGCGCAAGCCCAGGGGGCTGTCTTCAAACACGATGCAGCGGCTCGGGCTCACGCCGATCAGTTCCGCACAGGCGAGGAAGGTGTCGGGGGCAGGTTTGGGGCGCGCAACCTGGTCGGCGCCGACCACCGCGTCGAGCAGGTCCAGCAGGCCACAGACCGATAAAATTTCACGCGCTTCGTCAGTGTAGGCGCCGGTGCCGACGGCCATGGGTTTCGTGCCGTGATAGTGCCGTGCCACGCGTTCAAGCGCAGTCGCTTTGACGTAGCGATGGATGTTCTCCTTGACCACTCGCTCTTTGAAGTCGTTGATTTCTTCGAGCGAGGCAGTGAGCGCAGTGTCGGTTTTCTCGGCGATGAGCCGCACTGTTTCCATCGTAGGCACGCCGGCGAGGGAGCGCATCAACGCGTGATCAATGGGCAGTCCATATTCTGTCAGGGTTTCACGCCAGGCCACTTCATGAAGTTGACCGCTATCGACAAGGGTGCCGTCCATGTCGAAAATCAGCGCATCGTAATCTTTTAAAGCTTCCGGGTTCAAAATTCAGTCCTGCTTGCTTTTCAGAGTGAGTGGAGCTTGGGGAGGCGGCACTATAGCGTGTTCCCGTAAACAGCGCCAAACAAAGCGTAATCTGGCTATAATCGGCATAACGCCACGCGCACAGTGACTCAGGGCAACACCATGTACCTGTTAGACACGCCTATTCAATGCCCCCACTGCTGGGAATCGCAAACACTGCTCGTCGATCCAGGCGAGGAGCACCAACGCTATATTCAGGATTGCCAGATCTGTTGCAGGCCCATTGCCTTTGAGCTGACATTGGATGAATTTGGCATCAAGTGGCTGAATGTCGACGAAGCATAGGCCAAGTACTGCGCAAAAAGGGTTTTTCCTCGTTACAGATCTGTTAGGCTTCGACAGACGATGATCAGTGCCCTGCGCTGACGTCTAATTACTCGAAAACGACAAGGACTCGCTATGAAAACCCTTCTGAAAGTGGCCGCATTCAGCGCCTCAATTGCCTTTTCCTCTCTCGCCACCGCAGAAACACCAAGCACGGAAAGCGTTCGTGAACTGATGGACAAAACTGGCGCCGGTGAAATGGGCATGCAGGTAATTCAACAAATGTTGCCTGCGTTGCAGCAAATGGCACCGGATGCACCCGCCGCGTTCTGGCAGGATTTTGCGAGCAGCATTGACCCCAATGAAATGGTTGAGAAAACCATTCCCATTTATCAAAAATACTTGAGCCAAAAAGACGTCGATGCGATCAGCAAATTTTTCGATTCCCCAGAGGGCAAGAAACTGATCAGTGTGCAGCCTGCAATCATGCAGGAGTCGATGATGGTGGGTCAGGCCTGGGGTCAGGAGCTGGCGCAACAAGTGCTGATGAAGTACCAGGAACAACAAGCCGAAGCGGCTGAATAAGTCGCTTCTAGGCGCCCGGTAATCCGGGCGCCAGACCGGATTACAGTACGGCGAGTGCCGCCTCGTAGTCCGGTTCGTCTGCAGTTTCAGCGACTTGCTCGCTATGCAGCACGTTACCTGCCTCGTCTAAGACCACCACGCTGCGGCTGTACAGGCCTTTCAATGGGCCAGTGCTGAAGGTCAGACCGTAGTCCTCTCCAAAACTCGAACGAAAGCCCGATGCCGATTCCACATTGGCGATACCCTCTGCGCCGCAAAACCGCGCGAAGGCAAAGGGAAGGTCGGCGGAAATGCATACGACAACCGTGTTGTCGAGGCTGGCCGCTTTTTCATTAAACGTGCGCACTGAGGTGGCGCAGGTTGGCGTATCGACCGAGGGGAAAATGTTTAAGACCACGCGCTTACCGGCGAGGTCGGCCAGGCTCAGCTCGCTCAGATCGGTTTTCACGAGTGTGAAGGCCGGGGCGGCGGCGCCGGGTTGTGGAAGCGTTCCCACTGTTTCGATGGGATTGCCTTTGAGTGTGACTGTTGCCATGTCCTTGCTCCTGTCTTTAATGGGTAATTCGGTAGTCCTGTGTCGCGCACTCTACGTGCTGTCTGCGTCAAGCTCAAGCTCGGCGGGTCAGTGTGACATGCCCCCTGTGACAATATGTCGCATCCGCGCGACGGCGTTGCGCTGTTAGCATGATGCCCATAAAGGAATGGGGGTAAGTATGAAAAAAACAATGTTGACCATACTGGGGCTTGGGCTGGCACTGCAGGCATCTGCCGATGGCACCGGTAGAGCCGATAGTCACGCACCGATTGGCGTAATGGGCGATCACACGCACAAACAAGGCGAGTGGATGGTCTCCTATCGTCATATGGCGATGAGTATGAGTGGCAACCTACAGGGCGGCGACAGCATCCGCGACGCCGACATTGTCGCAACACCGAACCGTTTTGCGCCACCCCCTGTGTTACGGATAGTGCCGCAGGAAATGGAAAGCAGCATGGACATGCTCGGAATGATGTATGCCCCTTCCGATCGGGTGACGCTGATGCTAATGCTGAACTACCTGCGCAAAGACATGCGCCTCACCACCTACGAAGGCATGATGGGCACCACAGTTCGCGGCCATTTCGAAACCCAAACGGAGGGCTTGGGTGACACGAGTGTCGGGGCGTTAATTTCCCTGATGCATCGCCCTGAACATCGTTTGCATTTAAATGCCGTGGTCTCCGTGCCCACGGGGGCCCTGGATGAAGAGGGCCAGGTGCTGCCACCGATGTCCATGGGCTCCGACATGGACATGGGGTCAGATATGGGCATGGATTCGGACATGGGCATGGGCGAGATGCCCAGTGCACCGATGATGATGACAATGCGACTGCCCTACTCGATGCAGCTGGGTTCAGGCACCTGGGATGTGCAGCCAGGCCTCACCTACAGTGGCAACAGTGCGCATTGGAGCTGGGGTGCACAATATCTCGCCGTGGTGAGGCTCGGTGAAAACGACGAGGGTTATACCTTGGGTGACAAGCAGACACTGACCGGCTGGGGCCAGTATCTGTTTCATCCCGCAGTAAGCGCTTCCTTACGTATAGAGGCGAGAAGTCAGGGTGCTATCGATGGCATGGACGATCAGATTCAGGGGCCGGTGCAAACGGCCAACCCCGATTATTACGGTGGAGACTGGGTGGATGCGGCCTTGGGTGTGAATCTGCTGGGTCAGCACGGTGGACTGGCCGGACATCGTTTGGCCTTCGAGTACAGCCTTCCTGTGCTGCAAGACGTCAATGGGATTCAGATGGAAATGGATGCCATGTGGACGCTCGGTTACCAGTACGCCTTCTAATGCGCGCAGGTGACACTGTGCACAATTCGTGTTCCTCGCTTGACGTGATTGTGGCTTAGCCACAGTCGCGTCCTTTCTTTTTGCCTATTTAGTCTATAGTTTCCAAAGAGCCCCCTCGTCGTTCGCGCCGGGCTCTGGGCCAGTTTCGGCTCCGTCGGTACGCGCTTTTTGCGCCTGCCCCAACTGTGAACAATTGGAAGCTCGCCGTGGCGGAAAGCAAATCGAAAAACTCTAGCCTCCAGCGCTTTTTGCTGCTGGTGGTTGTGGCCTCCGTGGCGATACCCGCCACGATTACGGGCCTGCTCCTGATTCGCGAAAACTTTCATCGCACCGTGGACAACGACAGCCGCGAGATGGCAACGAGTTATATCGAGTTGCTCGAAGCGGGCATGACCATGCCGCTCTGGAACATCGCGGCTGATCTCGGCCAGCCACTGATCGACTCGGTCAGTATTGACCCTTCTGTTGTGCGCATTCAGGTCAATGCATTGCACGGAGAGCAGTTTCTGTTCTATCAGGCTCAGAGCAGCGAGGACGCCGCACAGATCAGCCTCAGTCGTGAAATCATTTATGACGGCGAACTGCTCGGCTCGGTAGAGCTCGATTACAGCCTCGAAAATGCCCGGGAGCGTGCGGTCAACGAAAGTCGCATGCTTTTGGTAATCCTGATCAGTCAGTTGATTTTCACCATCTTCCTAGTGAGTTATTTTTTGCGCAGTCGCGTGATTCGTCCTTTGACACGTCTCGAAGCGGCGGCGGCGGGGATTGCCTCCGGCGACTTGAAAACCTCGATTCCGAAATTAAAGAACGATGAGTTTGGCCAGCTCTCTGAACAGTTGGAACACATGAGGGGCTCGCTCGAGAGCTCCTTTACCTTACTGGAGGAGCGCGTGCGTGAGCGCACGGCCGACTTGGTCAACCTCAACCACGAGTTGAAAGACACGCTCGATCAACTCAAGCAAGCGCAGGGCAACCTGGTACAGCAGGAAAAGCTGGCCGCGCTGGGCTCCTTGGTTGCCGGTGTCGCGCATGAACTGAACACGCCCATCGGTAACGGCCTGACCGTAGCGTCATCTCTGTACGATGAAACGCGGCAGCTGCGAAAGCAAATGGCCGGAGGTATGACACGCAGTGCGCTGGAGACCTATCTCGATGATATGGATCAGGGTACGCAGCTGGTTGTCTCAAGCCTCGATCGTGCGTCTGAGCTGGTCAGCAGTTTCAAACAGGTCGCGATGGACCGAACCTCAGCGCAGCGGCGGCAGTTCAAACTGGCTGATGTTATGGCGGAAACCAAACTGACCGTGTCGCCTGCGTTTAAACACACGCCCTATATCGTGGACATCGATTGTGATGCCTCGATCGAACTGAACAGCTATCCGGGCCCACTCGGGCAAATCATCACCAATCTGCTGAATAACGCGCTGATTCACGCCTTTGCGGGTTCCGAATCCGGTCGCGTGCTGATAAAAGGGGAAGAGGTGGATGAAGAGTATTGCCGGCTCGAAATCAGCGATGATGGTTGTGGCATTCCTCCGGATAACATCAATCGGATCTTTGATCCTTTCTTTACCACTAAACTTGGCGAGGGCGGCAATGGACTCGGCATGCACATCGTGCATAATCTCGTCACGGGCGTGCTTGGCGGCACGATCGAGGTCAGTTCTACGCAGGGCGTGGGCACCTCATTTGTGATTCGGCTGCCGTATCGAGCCCCGGAAGGGAGTGCAATGACTGAGACGTCCGCGTCTCAGGATGTGGAAGAGACACACGGAGCGACTCGCAATGAGTGACGAAGATTTAATGACCTTCCTCGGAGAGGAAGAGCCCAAGCAGCCATCGCCGGCCACGGTCGAGCCCAGCGCGCCAGAAGTCTGGAGGGTGCTGATCACCGATGACGAGCAGGACGTGCATTCGGCCACCGCGTTTGCGCTGCGCAATACCAAGATCATGGGGCGCCGCCTCGAATTTCTGCATGCGAAGTCGGCCGAGGAAGCACTCACGATATTAAAGGAAAACGACGACATTGCCGTGATCCTGCTCGATGTTGTGATGGAAACTCCCAACGCCGGACTCGATTTGGTCGCCGTTATTCGCGAGGAGTTAGGCAATTCCCAGTCTCGGATTATTTTGCGCACCGGTCAGCCGAACCAAGCACCAGAGATCGAAGTCATACGTGACTACGACATCAACGACTACAAACTCAAATCTGAGCTGACCCAGAACAAACTCTACGCGTCGCTGACCACGGCCGTGCGCTCCTATCAACAGATTCGAACCATTGAGTCGAGTAAGCAGGGGCTCGACCTCATCGTTCGCGGTAGCTCAGACCTGATGTCGAAACGCGGACTGACTGACTTCGCCACTGGTGTCATTGTGCAGTTGGCCGGCCTGTTGTCGATCAAGCCCGAGGGGCTGATTTGTGTGCGCCGTGACGAGAAGGAAAGAGCTGAACCGTTCATTATTGCGGCAGCCGGACATTACTGCGAATTGATCGATCGCCCGCTGTCGGAAATGACCGAAGCCGAAGAGCGCGACATGCTCGCCGAAAGTTTGAACACCGCGAGCAACATCTATGGTGAACACGGCGTTGCACTCTATTTAGGCAGCACCGAACGCGGTGATATGAGTTGTTATGTCGGCTCTACGATGGCGATGCGTCAGGTCGATAAAGGCTTGCTGGAATTGTTTTGCAGCAATATTTCGATCTGTGCGGACAATGTGGAACTCGTCGATCGTTTGCGCAGTTTCGCGTTTACCGATGCCTTGGTGCAATTGCCCAACCGCAATGCCTTTAATGAAAGCGTCGGGCAGCTTCTCACGCGGCCCGATGCTGCAGATTACTCACTCGCGCTGGTCGACATTGATAATTTTGCAGAAATTAACGCAGCGCTGGGTCAGCAATATTGTGACCAGTTACTCGTCGCGATCGCCGAGCGTCTGAAGGACGCGTTTCCGCCGCCCGCCATCGTCGCACGTATCGCCGGAGACACCTTCGCGTTGTTGGCGAAGACAGAAGCCTTGGCAGCTGAGCATGTCCACGCGCCGTTTAAAGAATATTTTGAGGTAGAGGACGAGCATCAGCTCGTCTCGATTACCTGCGGTATCGTCGCCCTCGCGGACATTGGCAACGACAAAGACGACGTGCTGAAAAGTGCCGGGGTGGTGTTAAAGCTCGCCAAGAACCAGCATCGCGGAGAAGTGCTGCATTACCACAGCGACATGCTCAAGCACGCGCGTGAGCGCTTGGGCGTCCTCAGGAATTTACGCGATGCGTTTGAGTCCGGCGCACTCTTTCTTGTGTTTCAACCCAAGTTTGATCTGGCGAACAATGGTATCAGCGGCTTCGAAGCCCTGCTGCGCTGGCGTGATGAGGGGGGCAATATTATTTACCCGGACACCTTCATACAGATTGCCGAGCAGAGTGGTCTGATCGTACGGATGGGGGAGTGGATTCTGCGCAAGGCCGTCGACGCCTTGCATGACTTGCATCAGCGTGGCTGGGAAGGCTCGCATGTATCCGTCAATGTGTCCGCAGCGCAACTCCGACATCCGGATTTTCTCAATATGCTGGCTCGTATCGCCGAAGAAAGTCCGGTGCCGACCAATTGCATTGATCTCGAGATCACGGAGTCGATGGGCATCGCCGATTCGGAGATGGCTTTAACGCGATTAAACGAGATTAAAAACCTGGGCTTTACACTCTCCATTGATGATTTTGGAACGGGATTTTCGTCGCTGAGTTATCTGCAGAAAATGCCCATTGATCGCCTTAAAATCGATCAGAGCTTTGTGCATACCTCGGGCGAAGAAAGTGGCCGCGAAATTATCGAAATGATTATTCAGCTTGGCAATACCCTGGATTTGCGTGTGATCGCAGAGGGCGTCGAAAACAGCAGTGAGCTCGATTTACTCAAGCAATTAAAGTGCGATGAAATTCAGGGGTTTTTGTATGCGAAGCCGATGGGCATTGACGACCTGCACGGCTGGCTTGACGACAACGCCGCAGCGTACAAAAAATAAAATGTCTGGGATGGGGCGCTTAATCCACCAAATCGAAAAAGCGCCGAATCCCTGTCCATTCGCGCTGCGCCAGCGTCAGGCTGCCCATTGCAAAACGCACCTTTTCTCCCGGCCTGAGTTGACTGAGTCGCGCGACGTCGCGTTTGTACACGGTGCCGACACGTGGATAACCGCCAATGCTCTGATGTTCCGTCATGAGCACGATGGGCTTGCCGTCACCGGGAATTTGCACTGAGCCCACGGGCGTACCTGCAGACAGTAATTCCTCTGCATTGATGTTGACCTCAGGGCCTTCCAAACGCATGCCCATCGCATTGCTGTCCGTTTTGATTTCATACACGCTTGAAAAAAGTCGCTTCAGCCCCTCTTTGCTCAGGGCATTGAATTGCGCTCCGGGGATCACGTTGAGTACGAGAGGCGAGCCCTGGGGCAGTCGATAACGTGGTGGAATCTGTTTCAGGCCGCGAGGGGGGCTGTGCGCTGAGACACGGTAGGGTAAGGCACAGCCGCTGGTTAAGGGTTGCCCCCCATGTGTGCCAAATCCGGCGCGCGCATTCATGCTGCGGCTGCCAAATACTTCGGCGGCGCAGAAGCCTCCCGCGATGGCGAGGTAGCTGTAGACGCCGCGTGTCGGGTTGGTTAATTCGAGTACATCTCCTGCATTGGCGTCGAAGCTGCTCGCACCGGAGAGCGTTTTACCGTTCAGGGTGATGCGACGCTCAGCGCCGCTGATACTGAGGCGCGTTGTGTGACTAAGGCGCAGAGAAAAATGACCGAAAGCAAGCTCAAGCGCCGCGGCATCGGCGGTGTTCCCCAACAGGTGATTGGCCCAATAAAATGCCACACGGTCAGCGGCGCCGCCTTCGCTGACGCCGAGATGCTGCAAGCCATAACGCCCATCGTCCTGTACCATCGCGCGCCCGCGACACTGCATCAAGTGCAGCTTGGCATCAGCTTGCGACAGCATGGTGTTGTGCTTTCAAATGAAGATATTCGTCGCGATCAATCGCGTAGAAGTGCACCGTATCGCCAACGCGCAAAGGGCACAGCGACGCCACTGAACGCGACTTAGGTTGAAACATCGCGACGGGGCAATTGCCAATGATTTGCCAGCCTCCCGGCGAGCTGCAAGGGTAGATGCCTGTCTGTCGTCCGGCGAGACCTACCGAGCCCGCAGCCACCTGAGTGCGCGGCTCGGCCCGTCGTCCAATCTCCAGCGCAGCAGAGGTAAAGCCCAGATAGGGAAAGCCCGGCGCAAAGCCAATGGCATAGACACGGTACGGGGTCTGAGTATGCAGGGCGACGACGTCGGTGCGGCTGAGGCCGCAGTGTGTGGCGACGTGGTCCAAGTCTGGTGCGAACTCACCGCCATAGTAGCATGGGAGCTGGATGTGGCGACTGGCTCTGGCTTCTTGGTTTTGTTCGAACCCATCAATAAATGTCTTGAGCGGCTCGACAAGATGTTGTGGCAGGCATTGTGGGAAGCGCAGCTGAATGGTCAGCGATGCATAGGCGGGGATCACGTCGCGCAGCGCGCTCGCGTACTGCGTGCGCAAGAAGGTCTCGATGGCCTGTATCAAGGCGGAAACACGCTCCAGCTCATGTTCCTCGAAGCGCAGTTGCAAACAGTCCTCACTCAGGCATTCAATAACATACATTGCGAATCGCTTCGACCGCCTCGATTGCGACCTCGTTGTCTCCGTGTACACACAGGCTTTCAATTTCCAGAGTCAGTGGCATGCCCTCACAGCTTTCGATGGCTGAGCGCGAGGCAAAGGCCTCGGCTTGGCGCACGATGGCTTCGACTTCATGCAGCACCGCGCCTCGTTCATTGCGTGGTTGCAGGGCGCCGGATTCGGTGTAGCGCCGATCCGCAAAGCCTTCTCTAAGTACCGTCACGTCATACTCTCTGGCGAAGCGCTTGACCATCACCCGGCTTGGGTGGGATTCGGGGGTGGCCTGAATCATCAGTGCGCAATGGAATTCACTGGCCAGCTCGAACAGCATGCGCAATAGTCGTGGTTCGCGCAAACTGTCGTTGTAGAGTGCGCCGTGGGCCTTGATATGTTGCATGCGCAAACCCTGTTGCTCGCAAAGCGTATTGAATGAGGCAACTTGGTCGTGCAGGGATTGTCGCAGAGCGAGCGCAGACATCTTCAGGCTGCGCCGCCCGAAGTGCGCTTTGTCGGGGTAGCTTGGGTGCGCGCCTAGAGCCACCTGGTGGAAATGGGCGAGGCTGATGCAGCGCAACATGCTGCGCTCGTCACCGGCGTGACCACCGCAGGCAATGTTGGCCTGATCTATGAGTGGGATGATTCGTGCATCGGCGTGGTCCATGCCCTCGCCGAGGTCGCAATTTAGAAGCAGGCGATTCACATCAGTCCGAACAGTACCAACACGCTGCCGATGCAGGCCATCGCCACCGCCGCGCCGGCGATCTTCATTTGAAACAGACTGTAGAAGTAAGACAGAGGTGGGAGGAAAAGCGAGGTCAAACCCCAGCTATAGTCGTTGCGGAAAGAGACAATGATCAAGTAGGCCCAACTCGCAAGGAGTAGTACAGCGCCGAAAGTTATAAAAGAAGCCGATAAGGGGTCCATGCTCACCTCGTCTTGTTGTTATCGCTGTGGTGTGGGGTGATTATAATTTGTTCTACTCGCAGGGCAAGCCCCGCGGATCAACGGCCATCGTGAGTTGGGTTCACATCTCGAGCAAAAAGGTCACCGGACCGTCATTGGTCAGGCTGACTTTCATGTCGGCTGCAAATATACCGGTCTCAATACAATCGTGTCGCGCCTTCAGCAACTCGACGAAGCGCGCGAACAGAGTTTCCGCTTGGGCCGGTGGCGCGGCGCGGCTAAAGCTCGGGCGCAAGCCTTTGCGCGTATCGGCGGCCAATGTGAATTGTGAAATCACCAGCACGCCGCCGCCAGCCTCACCGACGTTCAGGTTCATTTTGCCTTGCGCGTCGGAAAACACACGGTACGCGAGCACCTTGTCCGCCATGCGTGAGAGCACGGCTTCCGTGTCTTCGGGTTCAATGCCCACCAACAGTACGAGACCGTGATCAATGGCGCCAACCACTTTTTGGTCTACGCTGACGGATGCCGCGAGGCTGCGTTGCAGGAGCACTTTCATAAGCCGTTTGAATCCCGGTACAAATATTTACAACGTGGTGTGCAGTGGATCGCGACAATACCGCAAATGCATTACGATAGCACCCCATGTCCCTACACGCGAAGCTCCGGCGCAGCCTTTTTATCGCCCTAGTGGCGCTCCCTCTCCCTCTACTGAACGCGACGGAAGACTGCGTGGAAGAGACGCGGGACTGTATTCCCGTGGACACGTGGGCGGTGTCACTCGGCGTCGGCCTGGGTGCGCGAAGCAACCCGCTCGAAGACGGTGAGCCCCTCCCTCTGGTCCTGTTGCCGAGCGTTCACTACTACGGTGAGCGATTCTTTATCGACAACCTGAACATCGGCTATTTGCTTGCGCAAAGTCGGCACCAGGAATTCAATGTGCTGATGTCGCCCGCCTACGAGCACATGTTTTTCAACGATTTCAGTATTGGCAACCTGGTGATTGGCGGAGGGGTGAATTCGGCGCCGCTTATGGCGCAGACGGTGCAGCCCGAACAGGCCGATTCGCTGTTGGGTGAAGAGGCCGACGGCGTTAGGCAGCTTGAGCAAAGTCCCGCGTCGCCGGCTCCGCCTTCGACAGATGATTTGCATGACCGTAATTTAGCGATGCTCGCGGGCTTTGAATATCGAGCGTTTTCCGGGCCGACCTACGTAACGATTCAGGCGCTGCAGGACATCAGCGGGGTGCACAAGGGGCAGGAAGTTCGCGCCTCAGTGTTGCACGATTTTGTGTATGCTCGGCACTGGCTGAGTGTCAGTGGCGGGTTTATCTGGCAGGACGCGCGCGCGCTGGATTACTACTACGGTATCCGAGCCGATGAAGTCGATGACCCTCGCCTGGTGTATGAAGCCGATGCCGGCGTGTCGCCTTTCGTGAGAGGGGACTGGCACTACCGATTGACGGAGCGCTGGAGCCTGCAGGCGACACTGCACTGGCGCTGGCTGAGTGACAGTGCGACCGACAGCCCCTTGGTCGCCGAAGACGACGTGGTGACGGGCTTCTTTGGAGGCGTGTATCATTTCTAACGGCGTGTCTCGACGAAGGCTTCGTCTCTTCAGTGTGTATACACTGGGGGCACTTCTGTCCGGCATGTCACTCTGGGCATTGGCGGGTGAGTCGGGAATTCGCTTTAGTGTGAAGCCGCGATTGTGTGTGCTCGATGCCGACGAGCGCGAATGTCACGACCAGTTGGAATTGGTCTGGTCCGCGCGCGCCGCCACGTCGGTGTGTCTGTTTCAGAGTGGTAAGTCTCTACCGCTGCGCTGCTGGGAAGACGAGCGTGAGGGGCACCACGAAGTCGAAATACGCACCGGGGATAATATTGAATTTGAATTACGTGAAATTGAAGACGGCACACCCTTGGTTGCCGAGCGCTTCGAGGTCGTGCACGATAATAAAGCGTTTCGCCATCGACGCAGAAACCCCTGGAGCTTTTTTTAGGGTCTGACTTCTCGAACGCAAAGGTGCACACCGCACGCACGCTTCGAGTTGATATACCCCAACGGAGAAAAAACGTGAAACGGCTGGTATTGCTCGCAGAAGACGATGAACGGCTGGCTCAATTAGTGCGTCAATTCTTGGAAGAGCATGAATTTGACGTGGTTGTCGAAGGCTTTGGCCACAATGTCCCGCGCCAGGTGCGCGCCCTCAACCCCGACCTTTTGATTTTGGATATAGGCCTTCCGGGTATGGATGGCCTGAGTATCTGTCGAGACTTGCGTCCGGAGTTCACCGCGCCCATTCTGATGTTGACCGCACGCGATTCCGACTTGGATCAGGTCCTTGGCTTTGAGTTCGGTGCGGACGACTATGTCATTAAACCCGTCGAGCCGCGAGTGCTGCTGGCGCGCTTGAGGGCCTTACTGCGTCGCAGCGGCGCGGTATCTGAAGAGGATACGCCTTTGATTGCCGTCGGGGCATTGCGTATCGATCTGGCGGCAAGGACGGTCACTCTGGCGTCAAAAGACGTGTCGCTGACCAGTCATGAATTTGATTTGCTCGCCGTACTGGCCCAGAAGGCCGGAGAAGTGCTCAGCCGCGAATACTTGTTTAATAAAATCTACGGCCGCCCCTATGACGGGCTCGATCGCACAATTGATGTCCGTATTTCCCAACTTCGAAAAAAGCTCGGTGACGATTCGGAGCAGCCCCAAAAAATCAAAACCATCTGGGGGCGGGGCTATCTCTTCGTGGCGGATGTCTGGTAACGCGATGGTGCGCGTCCTGTGAAGCGCGGCCTGTTGTCGCTCTATCTTCTGCTGGTCGTCTCGGTCGTGGCGCTGGGAGCGTTGACGGAATTCGTTTGGCGACAGTTTGCGCCTGAGCCTCCTCTTTCCTCGACCGTGCTGCCATTAATGCGTGTTCTCGAATCGCTCACGACGACCCATGACCCGCAAGCGGCGACCGCTGACCTGCAGGCCAGGGTGGCGCAACATGGCCTAGAGGTGCGCGTGCTGGGCCTGGATGAGCTGGCGTCCTCGTCATTGCTGGAACGTCTTGAATCGGGTTCACCTGTGACGATTCACGAGGCCGAGGGACATCGGCGTATGTATCTCAAGTTTGATCAGGCGCCGCTGGTACTGGAGATGCGCGTACGCTCCGAACATGCGGAGTTGACCTGGGTGTATCGTGCGCTGATCCTGTTTTTTTACGCGATGCTTGGCCTGCTTGTGCTGTTCTGGTTCTGGCCGTTGGCGCGGGATTTAAGAATGCTGCGTGAGTCGACGCGTCACCTCGGTCACGACGCCCGCTTTGATGCACCCGTGGTTCGAGCAGGCTCGGCCATTGCGGAATTGCAGCAGGCTTATGTGCACATGTCGGCTCGCATCACAGACTTGCTGTCGACCCAGAAAATCATGACCCATGCCATTTCTCACGAGTTGCGCACCCCTTTGGCACGTATGAAATTCACTCTGGATAGCCTCGGTCGTAAAATCGGTGAGGACGATGCCGGGCTGTTGGCCTTGGGCCGAGATGTGCGCGATATGGAATCCCTGATCGCCGCCTTTTTAAGTTTTGCCGCACTCGAAAAGCAAGGCGCGAGTTTGAACCTGCAGTGTGGCGATATGGCGGCAATGATCGAGGAGCTGCTCGCCCAAAAACGGGAAGTGTCACCGCTTAACTACGCGCTCGTGAACTCAGATGGCGCTACGCTGTGGCGCTGTGAGTGGCAGCTGATGGAGCACGCGGTTCGCAATTTATTGAACAATGCACAGCGCTACGCACAACATACCATTCGCGTGCGGCTAGAAAGCTGCGATGAGCGCTATTGCATTGTCGTGGAAGACGATGGCCCTGGCGTCCCTGATGCATTGCAGGACACGCTTTTTGACGCATTCGTACGGGGGCCGTGCGAGCAGGACAGTGGGTTTGGGCTCGGCCTCGCCCTCGTGAAAAAAATCATGGAGTGGCACGGAGGGGACGCGACGGTGACGCGCTCGGAGCTCGGTGGGGCGCAATTCACGCTTGCCTGGCCCAAAACTGGCTAGGCCCAACACTGACCCAGTACCGCGCGCTATGCGTTTTCGTCTAAGCGCTTGGCGAGTTGGTCCGTCGCTTTCACGAGCGCATCGGCGATAGAGGGCTCATAGGCTGAGTGCCCGGCATCGCGGATAATTTGCAACTCGGAATCCGGCCAGCATCGGTGTAGCTCCCAGGCATTGTCGAGCGGGCATATTACGTCGTAACGGCCATGAATAATCGTGCCGGGGATGCCGTGCAGACGCTCGCAATCGCGCAGCAGCTGATTGGGCTCCATAAAGGCCTGGTTCATGAAATAGTGCGCTTCAATTCTCGCGAGCGACAGCGCCAGGTGCGGCTCGCTGAAACGCGCGACGACATCGTGATGAGGTCGCAGTGTCGCGCAGCGACCCTCCCACAAAGACCAGGCTTTAGCCGCAGCCATTTTGGCCAATTCGTTGTCGCCGGTCAGCTTTTTGTAATACGCCTGCAAGATGTTGCTTCGCTCGGACGCGTCCAGTACCTGAATAAAATCCTGCCAGTAGTCCGGGAACAGGCGATCCGCACCGGACTGGTAGAACCACTCGAGGTCTTCATCCCGGCAGAGGAAAATACCTCGCAGCACCATCGCCAGGACCCGTTCCGGGTGCGTTTGCGCATAGAGCAAGGCGAGTGTGGAGCCCCAGGAGCCGCCAAACAGTGCCCAGCGGTCGACATTGAGCAGCAGACGGATTTTTTCGATGTCGGACACCAGCGCCTGGCTGTCATTGTGTGTCAGCTCGGCATGTGGACGAGAGCGCCCGGAGCCGCGTTGATCGAACAGGATGATGCGGTATTTCTCGGGGTCGAAAAAGCGGCGATCATCCCCGCTACAGCCCGCTCCCGGGCCCCCGTGAATAAAGAGGATGGGTATGCCATCGGGGATGCCGCACTCTTCAATGTAGAGCGTATGCAGGTCGTCCACTTTGAGGTCGTGGCGAGCAAAAGGTTTGATCTCGGGGTAAAGCGGCGTCATGGCAATTCCTAGCCTTCCTGATCCAATAGCTTCATCGATATCAACATCGATTCCAACCTTCATTCTAGGTCTTGTGGCCGCTAATTCAATGCGAGAATGCGTTCTTGCATGGCTACTGACAGGCAGCTGTCAGCAGGGGCCGCTTATAGTGGCAGTTCGGGTGTTGAAGATGGGCTTCAATCCCGCTGGGGCAAGGAGAGTCACCATGAATCATACCGTTATGCAAATATACCGTTTTCGCCCTATTCCGGGCGTGCAGGAATCCGATCTCTTACGACAGAGTGCCGCTGTCGACAGGCTGTTACTGGGGGCAGAGGGCTTCCTGTATCGCACTTTGGCCCGAGTCGATGCACAGCAGTGGCAGGATGTGGTTTACTGGAAAGATAACGAGGCGCACGCGGCCGTCGAGCCCTTGATGGCGGATGAGGCGTTTGAGGCCTGGATGGACATGCTGGATTTGGATACGGTGGTCGCGACGAAAGCGACGGTCGTGTCGCACATCTGTCCGTCGAAGCAGCCACTGCGCGCGTAATACGCCTGCGCTCGCCAGTACCGTTACCACAGGAATGCCCTGCGCATGCAGCACACTGAAAGACTCTTGAAAATCGTCAATCTGTTGCGTAATCGCCGCACCGTGTTGACTGCTCGTGACTTGTCGGAGCAACTGGACGTCTCCATTCGAACGATTTATCGAGACATGCAGAAGCTGGAAGGGGCCGGTATTCCGATCGAGGGAGAGGCGGGCGTGGGGTATCGCATCATGCGGCATTTCGACATGCCGCCGTTGATGTTTGATGCGGACGAAGTGGAAGCGTTGATTTTAGGTGTGCGCATGGTCAGAGCCTGGAGTGATCAGGCCCTGGCCGCCAATGCCGACAGCGCACTGAATAAAATCATTGGAGTGCTGCCTCCGGACCTGAAGGACCTTGAGCGCTCGATGGTGATCGAGGTACCGCGTTTTGCGGATCTGGAGCGGCACAACCCTCACGCACCTCTGCTGCGAGACGCGGTGCGTCAACAACACGCGTTGCGCATTGAATACCTGTCGCTCGATGAGCAAAGCAGCGAGCGCGTGGTGTGGCCTCTGGGGATCTTTTTCTGGGGGCAGGTGTGGACGGTGGTCGCACATTGTTGTTTGCGCGAGGGGTATCGCAGTTTCAGGGTGGATCGCATTCAGGCGTGCGAGCCGACAGGAGAGCATTTCTCGCTGACCGAGACCTGCTCCCTCGCGCACTATTTGTCTGGGGTGAAATGCCGCAGTGACTATGCCGCGTCAGCGTCTTCTTCGGTTTCCCGACCTCGCACCAGTAACTGACCCGTAAGCAGGCCCGCTTCAAACAGCAACCACATCGGCAGTGCCAGCAGCAATTGTGAAATGACATCCGGCGGGGTCAAAAACATACCCAGCACAAAACAGCCGACGATGACGTAAGGGCGTTTACTCGCCAGTCCGCTCGGAGAAATGAAGCCGCCGTAAATAAGCAGTACTGTAGCCACCGGGATCTCAAAGGCCAAGCCGAACGCAAAAAACAACTTGATCACGAAGCTCAGGTAGCTGCTGATGTCCGTCATCATGGACACACTTTCGGGCCCAATGCCGGTGAAAAACTGAAACACCAGCGGGAAGACAACGAAGTACGCGAAGGCCGTACCCGAGTAGAACAGCACGATACTCGAAGCCAGCAGCGGGAAGGCAATGCGCTTTTCCTTCGCGTAGAGCGCGGGCGCGATAAAGCGCCAGATCTGATAGAGAATGTAGGGCACGCTGATGTAGATCGCGGTATAGAGCGTAAGCTTGAACGGCGTCAGAAAGGGCGATGCGACGTCTGTCGCAATCATGGTGGTCCCCTCTGGGAGGAATTTCTGCAGGGGCGCGGCGACAAATTCGTAAATGTCGTTCGCGAATGCAAATAGACCCAAAAACACCACGAGTACGGCGACGATCGCGCGTACCAGGCAGGATCGAAGTTCAATGAGGTGTTCTACCAGAGGCTGGCCCTGATCAGTCTGCGCGTCGTTCTGGCTCATGCTCGGGCTTGTTGTTGACGGAAGATGGGGAAGTAGAAGCTTCGGTGTCGGAGGTCGACAGCTCGGGATTGGCTGGCTCATCGTGCGGAACCGGCTCGTCGATGCTGTCCTCGATGGCTTTGATCTGGGCCTTCAGGGCATCATCGGCCTCGTCGACATCGCGAGCGAGATCGCGTTGTGCCTCTTCGAGCGCTTTCAGTGACTTCATCACCTGCTCGTTGTGCAGCTCGCGCCGGATTTCGTCCATACCGAGCTGCTGTTCAAATTCGCTTCGCGTGTCATTGATGCTGCGCTTGAGGCGTCCGAACCAGAGCATGCCGCTGCGCAAGGCATCGGGCAGGCGTTCAGGGCCGACGACCAAGAGGCCGACGACAACGATGACGAGCAACTCCCAAAAGCTCATGGTTTACTTTTGTTCTTGAGAGGATTTTTCCTGCACAGTTTCGCCTGTCGTCGCGTTTGTACGCTGATCGGCTTCAACGGCGGGGGTGTCTTCTTCTTTCTTCTCATCTTCGCTGACGGCTTTTTTAAAGCCCTTGATGGCACCGCCGAGGTCGCTGCCCAAGCTGCGCAGGCGCTTCGTGCCGAACAGCAGCAAAACGATGGCGAGAATAATCAGAAGTGAAGGAATGCTGATGCCGCTAATACCCATGGTGCTTGCCTTGAGGTCAGTTGTTACGAGAGGCCTTCTCTTCGAGGCCAGATAAGTTGAAACGTCGGCTGAGTTCTTCAAGAACGTCTTCAGCGCTGCAGTCTAAGTGCGAGAGCATGACCAAAGAATGAAACCAGAGGTCAGCCGTTTCGCACACGAGCAAATCCGTCAGTCCGGAACGCTCGGCGTCTTTCGCGGCGAGGATGGTTTCGGTCGCTTCCTCACCCACTTTTTCGAGTATCTTGTTCAGGCCCTTGTGATGCAATTGTGCCACATAGGATTCATCGGGCTTGCCCGCCTGCTTGCGCTCGGCCAGCACCGCTTCCAGCTGAGCCAGTACATCGCTCATGAGTAGATCTCCTTCGGGTCCTTTAATACGGCTTCCGTTTCCTGCCAGCGCCCGTCACTCAGCGTGCGATAGAAACAGGATTCACGACCAGTGTGGCATGCGATGCCACCCTGCTGCTCGACGTCGAGTATTATGACATCTGAGTCGCAATCCAGTTTGATCGCCTTCACGATTTGCGTGTGCCCGGAGCTTTCTCCCTTGCGCCAGAGTGCCTGTCGCGATCGCGACCAGTACACGGCGATGCCTTCTTCGGCCGTCAGGCTGAGTGATTCGCGGTTCATCCACGCCATCATCAGAATCTTGCCGCTCTTGTGATCCTGCGCAATGGCGGGGACCAGACCGTCGCTGGTCCAGCGAATGTCGTCGAGAAAGGCGCTACTGCTCACGTTCGTCTCTCCTGTATGGGACGGGTGTTCGGCCAGTCAGTGTACTCAAAAGCCGGTGTGCCTGCTCGAAATGGCACGCAAAGGTACATATTAATCGCTTTCGGCGCCATCAAAATCGTGCAGCGCCAACTCACCATCTTTTTCCAGCAGCACTTTGACGCGTTGTTCGGCCGTGGACAGGGCCTGTTGGCACTCGCGGGTCATCTTGATGCCGTGTTCAAATCGGCTCAACGATTCTTCCAGGCTGAGCTCGCCGCTTTCCAATGCCTCAACCAGGGCTTCGAGCTCTTGCAGATTGGCTTCGAAATGGCTTACGGGGGATTTTTCTGTCACCGTGTGGGACCTCCAGAATTTGCTGGGAAGGCTACCGGAGCACTGCGGAGTGGTCAATACGCCACCGGGCATCCCTGTGCCTTCCTCAAGTGATGTGGCTATCGGCCGATAGATCAAAGCATTGAGCGCGCCAGTGACTGGGCGCAGGAAACACCTACACGCGCAGAGTCAAATGCGGCTAGACTAGAATCATACACGCGCCGCGTTTGGGCGCTCAGGCGTCAGACAATATTCAAAAGAGGTTTCGGAAGTGGATTTAGCTACCCTCGTGGGCATGCTCGGCGCCATTGCGCTGATTGTGGTGTCGATGCTGCTCAGTGGCGAGCTCGGCATGTTCGTGAATATCCCGTCACTGGTCATCGTAGTGGGCGGAAGTATCTTCGCGGTGATGGCCAAATATGGCCTCGGCCAGTTTCTCGGCGCCGTCAAAGTGGCGGGTAAGAGTTTCAAATACAAGCTGCCTGATGTCTACGAACTGATCGAAGAGATTGTGGGTTTGGCCGATGAGGCGCGCAAAGGGGGGCTGCTGTCGCTCGAGGGTAAAGAAGTCAGCAGTGACTTTTTACAGCGCGGTATTCAATTGCTGGTCGACGGACATGACCCGGACGTCGTCAAAGCCATGTTGTCGAAAGACAAAAACCAAGCCATTGAGCGACATAACGTGGGCTCGTCGATCTTTGCGGCGCTTGCCGATATGGCGCCCGCGATGGGTATGATCGGTACCCTGATTGGTCTGGTGGCGATGCTCGCGAATATGGATGACCCAAAGGCGATTGGTCCCGCGATGGCGGTCGCACTCCTGACCACCCTCTACGGCGCCATCATTGCCAACGCCATCTGTGCGCCTATATCCGACAAGCTTAAACTGCGGGCGGCGGAAGAAGCGATGACCAAGGGCCTGGTGATCGACGCGCTGCTGGCCATTCAGGCGGGACAGAATCCACGTGTGATCGATTCCATGTTGCGTACTTATTTGCCCGAAGGAAAGCGGGCCGTGGAAGGGGCGGACTAGTCCCGGCGATTAATCTATGAGTGACGACGACGAGAATAATTGCGAGTGCCCCCCGGGACTACCGGCGTGGATGGGCACCTTTGCGGACTTGATGTCACTGTTAATGTGCTTCTTCGTCCTGCTGTTATCGTTTTCAGAGATGGACGCGATGAAGTTCAAGCGTCTTGCTGGATCGATGGCACAGGCCTTTGGCGTACAGAATAAATTGAACGTGACAGACATTCCCAAGGGCACCAGCATTATTGCGCAGGAATTCAGCCCCGGCCGACCGGAACCCACACCAATAAACGAGATCTGGCAGAAAACCGAGGACATTACAGAGATGTCACTCGAAGTAGAATGTGCTGAAGAGTATTCGATTGAACAGGGTACGGAAGGCATGGAAGCCGGTGTGCGTGTGGAGGTAAAGCAGCGCCTAGAAGAGCTGCTTGAAGAAACACGTGAAGACGCCTATGAACTTGCCGAGGCCTTGAACGAACAGATTGTCGCGGGGCAGGTCGAGCTTGAGACACGCGGGCGTCTTATCATCATTCGTATCCGCGAGAAGGGCTCCTTTCTGTCAGGGTCGGCAGAGATGTCTCCTGAATACAAAGACGTGATGCGCGAAGTGAAGTCGGTCCTCGCGATGAAAAAGGGGAAAATCGAAGTCCAGGGTCACACGGACGACATTCCGATTAATACCTCTCGTTTTCGCTCGAACTGGGAGCTTTCCTCTTCGCGCGCCGTCTCCGTCGCGCATGAATTAATGAAAGGCGGAGACGTGAATTCCCGACGGTTTCAAATAACCGGGTATGCCGATACGCAACCTTTGGTGCCGAATAACGGGTCGGATAATCGCGCGCGAAATCGCCGCGTCGAAATTTTGATAAAACAGGGTCTTGAAGACGAGCTGCCGGAAGAAGATTTGGATATGCTCAAGGAAGACAAGCAGGGTCAGGATATTCTTCGAGAATTAAATCTTGAGCCACAATATTTATTTGATTTGGAACCGGATGAAATATTTTGATGGGCAAGGTAGAGCGTCGTCGCTATTTCAGAATTGATGAAACCATTGGGTTGTCCGTGCAGTTGCTTGGCGGGGACGCGCATGCGGCACTGCCGGGTGACGTACCGGAGGTTACTCAGGCGCCCGCCTTTGTTGCCGAACACGACAATGAAATCGAGAAATTGATTCTGGGTCTGGAGCCCGATCACCCCAAGGTCGCGCGCTTAGCGTCGTTACTGAATCAAAAGCTCGAGCGCGTGGCGATGATGGTGGCTGCGGATAACCAGTTAGTGACACGCATCGCTCATCGCGTGCAGGAAGTAAATATCTCAGCCTGCGGTATGGGCTTTGGGCACGAGGAGCCGATTGCCGAAGGGTCGAAGGTGCGTATCGACATGACCCTGCTACCCGACGAGCAGAAGGTCAGTTCGGACGGCATCGTCATCGCCTGTGAAAAATCGCGGGACGACGAGCACGAATATTACTGCCGAGTGGATTTTTTTGGCATGTCTGTGGCCGATCAGGAAGTGCTGATTCAGCACGTTGTGCAGAGCCAGGCGACCCAGCTGAAATCGCGACAAAAGCTTTAGCGCCTGCTCACCGGTCCGAGTGCGAGCAACAGAACAGGCACCTTCACACTGCCGTCATATTTTCGCGCTTAAATAGACTTGACTAGTGAGCAGATCGGCGTAATATTTTTATTGTAAACGCCTGCAATTGGAGGGTTTAGTCTTCAAGCACCTAACCAGCGCCAATGGGCGAGGTTCGGTAGCTGTGGCCCTGGTCAATAGCCTTTTTGGCCAACCGCCCGAGTTACCGACTCTCAGTTTAAGCCCAAACTTCCGTCAGCCGCATCCTGCATGCACGGCTTCATACGCTCCCCTCCCTCTAAAAAAACCGCCCAATCCGATACAGTGTCGATCGCACCTCCCCAGGTCCGTTGTGCCCATATCACATCGCCCCCGAGGCCGCATCGAGCCCAGTATCGTATTGCTTAAACGAAAATGGTCTTAGCGAGGCAGCGATGAGATGGAAGCCAAGATTCTCAGACTGAATATGGCGGGGCAGCCATTGGAATGGCTGAACTGGAAAGAGTGCGTCAGTTTGTATGCGCGGGATATTGTAATGTGGTCTTTGGGCGGCATCGTGCGTCGCGCGCACGGAGGGCGTTCCCGTTTGACGGGCGAGCAAACCTTTATCGACCTACCCGCGATCATCGCATGCGATGGGGAGCGCATCGCTCCGGTTCGCCCAGTCCCTCCGTTGACAAATACCGGCCTGTTTTTCCGCGATAACTGCCAGTGCCTCTATTGCGGGAAGTTTTTTTGACCTGGGGGATCTGTCCCGGGATCACGTGCATCCCACCAGTCGAGGGGGTGAGGATAGATGGGAAAACGTGGTGGCCGCCTGTAAGCGATGTAATCAGCGCAAAGGCAGCATGTTGTTGTCCGAAACCAATATGGAACTGCTTGCGCTGCCCTACCGACCCAACCCGTATGAATACCTCGCGCTGATAAACAACGCGCGAATTCGCGGCGATCAGATGGAGTATTTACGACCGCAGTTTTCACGCTATAAGGGGCGATTGATGGTCGCGAGAGGGAACAGTTACAGCATTATGTTGTAGCCCCGGGTGCAAGTGAGCACGCCTTTTATTCCGGCAGGCGAGACCGTACACTAACGCCCTTTGTTAATGAGTGGAGTCTCGCCTATGTCAGAAGTCGAAGTGGCCATTGCCGCACAAGCCAAGCTCGGTGAATGTCCCCGCTGGGACCCGGAAAGCAAAAAATTGTACTGGACTGACATTGATGCCTTTCAGTTGCATCGTTTTGATCCTGTCACGGGCGTCGACGAGTTCCTCCAGTTTGATGAAGAGATTGGGTGCTTTTCCCTGCGGGAAAAGGGCGGTTTCGTGTTGGCCATGCGTTCGGGCTACTACCTGCTCGACGCATGGAATACGGAACGTCGTTTTTTGAGTGACCCGGAAGCCGACCTCGACAAAACCCGCTTTAACGATGGGCGTTGCGATGTGCGAGGCCGTCTTTTCGCCGGCTCGTACTACCCACCGAAAGATTACGATGGGGCGAATCTCTGGTGTCTCGACGGTGATTACTCGGTGAACAGAGTGGCCGATGACCTGCTGACAACCAATGGCATCGCGTTCAGCCCGGATAATCGAACCTTCTACTATTCGGATACGCCCAAGCATGTCATCTATCGCTGTGACTACGATCTGGACACGGGCCGAGTGAGTAATCGCCGCGTATTTCATGAATTCCCACGCGGCTTTGGTCGCCCCGACGGCGCTTCAGTCGATGTGGAGGGGTGTTATTGGGCCGCGCTCTATGAGGGAAGTCGTGTTGTTCGCCTGAATCCCTATGGTGAGATCGTGCAGGAAATCGAGGTGCCCGCACGTTGCCCAACGATGGTGGCATTTGGTGATGAAGACATGAAGACGCTGTATATCACGACCGCCGGTGGCCGCCCCGAAGCAGAAAAGAAAGAGCTGCCACACACGGGGGATGTGTTCCGGGTTCGCGTAGAGGTGGCTGGCTTGCCAGAAAATCGCTTCGCGGGGTAGGTAAAAAGATTATATGTGCGCCAATATGAGAATATTGGCGCCATAATTCCCCTAAAACTTAAGGGAAAAAGCTATAAAAAACAATAATTTATAAATAACTCTTAAAGAAGAGTTGACTATAGTGGTTCTTCGTGTCAAATTGTCGTCGAAAGTTTGATTTAGCGCACGGTTTGAGCACGACGATTCCGCTAGGCCCATCCCGTTTCGACTGAATCACTACCACTGCACTTGCGAGTGCCTTTTATCCGTCGTTTTGATGGAGCGCGGCATTGCCGCTTCCGGGGGGAAACATGATCAGCCAGTCTACGGCAGGTTTTAATGCCAGCCAGAAACAGAGGTGTCAGCGGGCTCGCTGACCAATGGTGTCGATCATGTATGCGAGACTGATGGGCTCTCCTCTTGATTCACTCCTGAACACGCAGCACGATGCGGTGAATTCTCTTTCGTCGAACAAGGGCAAGCCTGCCAGTTCGTCCACTCAGGCTTTAACCCCCAGTCCCAGCCCCACGCATTCGTTTGATCCTCGTTTTTATTTCCCGCACTTTCAACCCGTTGTCGATATCCCGACCGGCCGCATTATCGGCTACGAGAGCCTGACACGCACGCATGCACAGGACGGCAGCATCGTCAGTGCGGGCTGGTTGTTTGATGACAACCATATCGCGGATGAGGTACGGGTGAGTATTGACCGCTCTGTTCGCATGAAAGCGCTGCGTCGCTTCGCCAATGACCCGAATGGCGG
Organism: Cellvibrionaceae bacterium AOL6; assembly: GCA_003265435.1. Taxonomy (GTDB): domain Bacteria; phylum Pseudomonadota; class Gammaproteobacteria; order Pseudomonadales; family Cellvibrionaceae; genus Agaribacterium. The sequence goes on along the minus strand of NOXC01000006.1, from coordinate 145,420 downwards.
CTTACTGTTTATTAATATTTCCCCGCAGTGGGCGAGTATGTTGTCGGCTGGGAAAGAAGCGCCCACCATTCGCATGATTCGCGAAGCGGGTATCGACCCCTCCCGCGTGGTGATCGAAATCACCGAAAAAATCGCAGACGTGCACGTGCTTGAATCGCTAGTGGATGTATACCGAAGCGAGGGGCTGAAAATTGCGATTGATGATTTTGGTGTGGGGGGCTCTCAGGTAGATCGACTGATTGCACTCAAGCCGGATTATTTGAAAATCGACATGGGGATATTCAAAGACGCATGTCGCAACGGCGAGTCTGCCAAAGTCTTACTTGCCTTGTCGGCTCTGTCGGAACAGGCGCAATTTGAAATTATCTGCGAAGGTGTCGAGAGTGAGGAAGAGTTTCACTTTGCGATCGAGTGCGGCGCGCAAAAAATACAGGGCTGGCTGTTTGGAAAAGCGGATGGCCCGCTACTTGATCCTGATGTCACGCGAGATGCGGTAGCGTGCTTGCAGACACTGTATCTCGAGCGAAAAAAAGCGAGAGTCGTCAGTGCATCTGAGCGCAATAACCTTATTGCAAAGTATGTCGGGTTGATTGTCGAGTTTTACAAACAAAACCGCTTGGAAGAGTTGAATTCCTCAATTTTTCAACAGGCGGGATTGTTGCGGTTTTATCTCTGCGACTTGCATGGCCGCCAACTCTCTCCAAACTACGATTTTCATGAAGACGGCATAGTCTTGGATAGTAAACCTGTAGGCTGTTACTGGAGCCACAGGCCTTATTTTCCTGTCGCGATAGGCTTAAAAGAAAAAACGCAGCGTGCTCAAATTGTGTCACGCAGCTATGTGGATGGCCCAACGAAAAAGCTCTGTAAAACCACTAGCGTGTTGGTGGATGAGCACACGATTATGTTGGTCGACTCCATTGCCTCGGACGATATTTTATATTGCAGTCCGGTCTCTTTACCGGATATGTCCTTTCTTTCATAATTAATGTGAAGTATTACTTTTCGAGCATGAATTGATCGTGTTTGGATGATACTTGCCTGCCGTCTGTGGCTCGGGCACGCTTCCTGCATATTATCTTTCTTTTTTCGGTGCTGAGCCTGCTCATGCTGGACACCGCACAAAAATAGTGAGAGATGTCTAATGCCGGCTCCATTCTGCACCAATCTGAACTATGCACGCCTTTGATCCGCACTTTTACTTTCCTGCCTATCAACCTATTGTCGATGTTCCCAGTGGGCACATTCGTGGCTTTGAAGTGCTTGCACGCACTCACGATGCTGACGGAAAAGAAATCAGCGCGGGTTGGCTGTTTAATGATGATCATGTGCCTCTGGATACACGTATAGAAGTGGACCGTGCCATTCGTCGACAGGCGCTTACCCGATTTGCTCAGCGCGGCGACGACGCGTTGCTATTCATCAATATATCGCCACATTGGGTTCAATATTTGGCCGAAGGGCGAGAGCCGCCAACGATAGCCATGCTCCGACAGGTCGGGATGCCGCCTGAGCGTGTTGTACTCGAAATTACTGAAAATTTTGGTGATGCCTCATTGCTGGAAGATTTAGTGCTCGCCTACAAGCGCGCAGGGATGAAAGTGGCGATTGATGATTTCGGTGTGGGGAGTTCACAGATCGATCGCTTGATTTCGCTGAATCCGGATTATTTAAAAATTGACATGCACATGTTCAAAAACGCGAGTCGGAAAGGGAGTGCGGCGAATATTCTTTTGAGCCTAACCTCTCTTGCTGACCAAAGCGGTTGTGCACTGATTTGCGAAGGGGTCGAAACAGAACAAGAATTTGATTTTGCGCTGGAGTGCGGAGCGCAACTTATGCAGGGCTGGCTTTTCGCAGCGGCGAGCAGGCATCCTTCCGAGCCCCAGGTGTTCAAAAAGCAAATCAGCGATTTGCAGCGGCAGTATTTGCGCAGGAAAAAGCAGAGGCTGGTTGCGACGGCTAAAAAATCCAGTGTGATGCAGAGCTGTGTTGAGCGACTCGTGTCGGCCTATGAGTCGGGGCGTGTGGGCGATCTTGATCACCAAATGATTGCCGACATGGGCATTTTGCGTTTTTTTATCTGTACCCGAAATGGAGAGCAAACGTCGCCAAATTACGAGTTTGAAGACGGCGGGGTGATCGAAAGTGCCGTCCATAGAGGGCATTTTTGGTGTCACCGGCCCTACTTCCCTGTGCTGATGGCGATGAATGAAGTCGAGCATCGCCGACAGGTCATTTCCAGGGCGTATATCGATACCGTCACGCGCCAGTTGTGTAAAACCTATAGCATCGCGCTCTCTAACAATACCGTGATGCTGGTGGATACCTTGGCGGAGGACGACACGCTGTATGTTGAGGTTTGATGATTGTTTAGCCTGACTTTTGTCACTGTGACTATTATTTGAGCAGTGAGGTGGCGGGTAAATTCGCCTCAACAAAACTTACCGCAATAAAATCGCGTTTTTTCTACAGATCTTGACACAACTTGTCATCGAATATGTATATCATAGTGGGTTGTCTCATCGCGATGACCCGCGAGCGATCGACTCGTATTCATTAAGCCAGAATCAGGGAGGGGAGATTCGGACGGCTTTTCAGGGCAGCGCGAATTGCGCTTTTACAAAAAGTTACATTTTATGCAGTACAAAAATGGTAGTGACGCTCTGATAGAAGCGCTTCGAATGAAGGCAAGTGATGCCGATTCGTCGCATTGCTTCGATCCGAGATTTTACTACCCTCATTATCAGCCCATCATTGATGTGCCAAGTGGATGTGTTGCCGGGTATGAGAGCCTGGCGCGAACCTTTAGTCCCGAAGGTGAAGTCATCAGCGCGGGTTGGATATTCAACAGCGAGACGGTTCCAGCGGAACAGCGGCTTAAAATTGATCGCGCGGTCCGTTTAAAGTCGATGCATTATTTTGCCGCTCGGCCCGAAGCGGGCTTGCTGTTTGTGAACATTTCCCCCGATTGGGTGAGCCGTCTGACTGCGGGCAAAGAGGCGCCGACGATTCGCATGATGCGTGAGTCGGGCATGAACCCCCGCCGTGTTGTTGTGGAAATTACCGAGTCGTTTGGTGATATCGCATCGCTGAGCTCCGTAATTGACGCCTATAAGCAAGCAGGGATTAAAATCGCCATTGATGATTTCGGGGTAGGGGGCTCTCAAATCGATCGCTTGATCGCGCTCGACCCGGACTACATCAAAATCGACATGGGCATCTTCAAGGATGCCAGCCGAGCCGGTAAGTCCGCAAAAGTATTGATGGCGCTGTCGGCCCTGGCTGAAAAGTCCAGTTGCGAGATTATTTGTGAGGGCGTGGAGACCGAGCAGGAGTTCCACTTTGCGCTGGAGTGCGGCGCGCAGAAAGTTCAGGGTTGGCTTTTTGGTCGGGCGAATGAATTGCTACTGCCTTGGGATGCGCCCCGAGCCCAGCTCGCGAATCACCAAATCAGTTACCTGAAGCGGAAAAAAGATCGCATCAAAGCGTCGGCGGAAAACGGCAGGAAACTCCAGAAATATATTCGAAAAATCGTTGACTACTATCAGAGTGATCAGATTCATCGATTGAATACGAGCCTCCTGCAAAAAGCAGGTGTGTTGCGTTTCTTTATCTGCGACCATGAGGGCCAGCAAATCTCGCCCAACTACAATTTTACGGGCGCGGAAGTGGAAATCGATCCTCAGAGCGAGGGCTGGTTTTGGAGCCATCGACCGTACTTCCCGGTACTGATGGCCTTGAATGAAGTGACAGACCGTGAGCAGGTGGTCTCGCGAAGTTATACGGATGCGGTCAGTCGTCAGCATTGCAAGACCCATGGCATTCTGTTGGCGGACAACACGATTATGCTCATAGATGCGCTCGCCACGGATGAGGTGCTTTATTGTGAATGATGGATGTCGACGCCAGGAGGTCGCACTATGTATCACCGAGCCGTATTCGCTTTACTTTGTGCTGTTTCAGCCGCACTGCTTTTCTTCCTCCCTCCTCAGCTAATGGCGGAGTCCTCCACGCTTCGGGTTGCGACCTTCAATGTGTCGATGGAAGCCACCAACTACCCCGACGACAGTGCGCCCAACCAACACACGCTTGCGCGTCAGTTGAAGGTTGCGGGCAATGTTCAGATCAATGGTATCGCCGAGCAAATTCAGCGCCTTCGCCCCGATGTCGTGTTGTTGAATGAGTTTGATGAATGCGCCAGCCCGGAACAATGCATTGAGGACTTCCAGACGCATTATTTGGGGCGCTCCCAAAATGACCAGGAGCCCATCCGATACGACTATGCCTACGTCGCGCCGGTCAATACCGGAGTGCTTAGCGGTGTCGACCTCAACGGGGATGGGCAAGTCAGTTTGCCCGAAGATGCCTATGGCTGGGGGCGTTTCCCTGGGCACTATGGCATGGTACTGCTCAGTCAGTACCCCATTGATACAGCCAGAGTCCGCACTTTCCAGACCTTCCTGTGGAAAGACATGCCCGATGCGCAAGTGCCTCGCCTTGCCGATGGTCGTCCCTATTACAGCGAAGACGCCTGGCAGCGATTCCGGCTTTCGTCCAAATCCCATTGGGATGTGCCGATTGATGTTGATGGTACTCGCGTGCATTTCCTCGCCAGCCACCCTACGCCGCCTGTCTTTGATGGCGATGAGGACCGCAATGGCCTGCGCAATCACGATGAGATTCGCCTGTGGGCGGATTATATTAACAATGCATCCTATCTCTATGACGACTCGGGTCGCAAAGGCGGCTTGGCCGAAGGGGCGCGTTTTGTCATCCTCGGCGATCTGAATGCGTCCGACTGTGGTGGGGCCGCGCACCCAGAGGCCATCAAGCAACTGTTGACCCATCCGAGCGTGCAGGATCCGAAGCCGCGCAGTGATGCGGCCGCGCAAAAATGGGCGGACAAACCCTGTGCCGAACGCAGCACGCATGACATGGGCTTGCGCCTTGACTACGTGCTGCCGTCACGCGATGGGCTGGAAGTGGTGGATACCGGAGTGTTTTGGCCCACTTCAACCGATGATCTGGCCTACCTCGTTGCTGAGCGCAAAACCGGTTCCGACCATCGTCTCGTCTGGGTGGATCTGCGCATCACTGACGAGTGAGGGTGAACCCCTAGCGGGGCGTGGATTGCGGGTTTAATTTCAGCAGCGCGTAATGCTGATCTATCTGAAATTCAAACTGCCTTAAGATGTTCATGCCGAGCACGCCACCGTAATGGGCGTTGGCCGGGATGGGCACGACCGCAATGTCGACCGACTCAAATTGATAAGGGCCCAGTGCCAGCGATGTCGCGCGGTAGACATCGGCGACGACGATGCCACCTGCGGTACTGAACTGGCTTTGTCCGAGCCATTCAAAATCGTGGCGCGTATCCAGCGCGTTAAAGGCGTCAGTGGACAGCGAGGTAATGCTGGCGCCGGTATCGAGCATGAGTTGGATGGTGTCGTCCTGATTGAGCCTGACGTCGAGCAGGAAGTGCGCACCGTGCGCCTGCATCGCGATCTCGCTGTCCCACAGGGTGCTGCCCTCAGGGCGTTGCTGTTGGCTCTGAGGCTGCTCCGTACTGGCTCGTGCAAGCAGCGCCTCCACTCTCGCGGCATACTGCGGTTCCTGAGCCAATTGCGCGAGTAATTGTTCTGCACGTGCACGTTCGTTGAGGCTCAAGAGCCATTCGGCCTCTCTGAAACGATGTTCCGCGACATTGACTTCCATCTCTCGAATATCGGCATAAAACGCCAGCAGGGCTTCCCACTCTTCGCTTTCGCTGAGTCGCCGGTCGGTGTCGACCACAAAGCGCTGGAAGCTGCTGCGTGCTTCATTTCGCTCCGCATCGCTGTGGGCGTATTGCCAAGCGTACTCAAAGCTCTGGGCGGCCTGATCCTGCCAGCCGAGCTCAGCCTGATAGCGCGCCACACGTAGGCGCCATTCTGTGTCGGTGTAGTAGTAACCCAGCCAAGCTTCGGCAAGGCTTTGAAAGGCGTCGCGTTGAGAGTGATCGCTGAGCGCGTCGAGGTGGGCCAGGAACACCGCGCGCAGTTCAGGTGACTCGCTTTGAGCATAGCGCTCGACGGCATCCTGGTATTGGCCTTGATCCAGCAGGGTACGAATATCGGTGGTGGCGTCGGTCTCTGGGAGGGCGAGTGGTGCTTCGTTCCGCTGTTGAGGAGAGGGCGCAGTGTGAGCCTGCGCTTCGGTGCGTGTTGCGAGCGGGGCGTGTGCCCCTGCCGGCTTTTCAAGTGCGCTCGAGCGATCAAGAGGAGGCGATGGGCGCTGAAGCGATTGGTACTGCGAGACGAGGTAGCCCGCGCCAAAGCTCAGTGCCGCGATGGCCGCGACGGCGCTAGCCCGCATGGTCCTTTGCCAGTGCGTTGAGCAGGGCCTGCATCGCTTGAGCGCGATGGCTGATCAGACCTTTTTCGGCTTTGCTGAGTTCAGCGGCCGCGCATTGGTGGCTGGGCACCCAGAACAGGGGATCGTAGCCGAAGCCTCCTTCACCGCGAGGGGCCGTCAGAATACGTCCCTCCCAACTTCCCTGTGCGATCAGCGGGGTGGGGTCTGCGGCATGGCGCATGTACACCAGGACACACTGGTAGCGAGCGCTGCGCTCCGCTTCGGGCATGTCCTGCAGCGCATGGAGCAGTTTGGCATTGTTGTCGGCGTCGCTTGCACCGTCTCCAGCAAAGCGGGCTGAGTAAATGCCCGGGGCACCCAGCAAGGCGTCAACTTCGATGCCCGAGTCGTCCGCGAGCGCAGGCAGACCGGTATGGCGCGCGGCGTGCCGGGCTTTTAATATCGCGTTCTCGACGAAGCTCAGTCCGGTTTCCTCTGCGCTCTCCAGATCGAATTCACCCTGAGGGCGAACATCGAAACCACAATCGGCGAGCAGGGTTTTGAATTCGGCCAACTTGCCCGGGTTACCACTGGCGAGCACCACCTGTTTCATCGCTTCTCCTCGGCGCTAATCTGCGTAGACTTTTTTGCTGAATTGGACGTGCAGGGTGTCATCGCTGCCCTGCGGAGTGAGCGCCAGTTCGAAATGCAACACTTCCTCTGAACTGACGCGAATCGGTGCGAGGTAATAGGTCGCGCCGTCTTCCTGAATTTCAATAAATTTCAGCGGCTTTTGCTGCTGCATCAGATTGCGAACCGAGCCGCTGATAGCAGCGGGCAGCGCGCCGTACTCGCCGCGGGGGGCAAGTGAGACATTAATCAGGCTTTCATAGGGGCTGCGTTTGATCTCGTAGCGTGCGGCCACATCGGCCGGTATGAAGGTGCTGTTGAAGACGGCGTAATGCACGGAGTACTGCTTGAAATCCTGCTGACCGTTATAGGGCGCCTGGTCTTCAGCTTTAATGCCCTGGGCGTGCGCCGTCAGGCCGAGGCAAAACACACAGACAAAAAGTACAGTGCAGATGCGTATCACAGTAGTTCCTCTCAGTCCCGGCGAATGCGGTACAGTGCCGTTTCGCCAAACAGGTTGGGGTGTAAATTTCGCAGGGCGCGCCCAAGCGAATAGGTGGCGACGACTTCACGATTGATAATGGACGCGTTGACTTCTCGGCAGAGCACGTCGAAATCTTCAAAAGTACAAAAGTGGATGTTCGGCGTGTTGTACCACTCATAGGGCAGTAAGTCTGAGACCGGCATGCGGCCATTAAAGGCCAAATGAAGGCGCGCTTTCCAGTGACCGAAATTGGGGAAAGTGATAATGGCTTCGCGGCCGATGCGCAACATCTCTGCGAGGGCCTTGTCGGGCCGCTGCAGTGTTTGGATGGCCTGCGACATAATCACCGTATCGAATCGCTTGTCCTCAAAGTTATTCAAGCCCTTCTCGATATCCTGCTCAATGACATTAATCCCATTCTGTACGCAGCGGAGGATATTTTCTTCATTGATTTCCAGGCCATAGCCGTGCACCCGTTTTTCCTCCTGCAGGCGTTGCAGCAGGCTGCCGTCACCGCAACCGAGATCCAGTACCTGGGCGCCGGGTTGAACCCAGTCAGCGACGATGGAATAGTCGAGCCGCATGCTTACACCTCCACGTTGCGCATATAGCTCTGGAACAGGTCCCAGTAGCGCTGTTGTCCCGGCACGAGAAACGCGTCGTGGCCGTAGTGGGAATCAATTTCGCCGTAACAGACATCGCGATTGGCCGCCATCAAGGCATTGACGATTTCGCGCGAGCGCTCGGGTGCGAAGCGCCAGTCCGAGGTGAACGAGACCACCAGAAATCGACATTGCGCGTGCGCAAAAGCGGCCGCCGAATCGTCCCCGTATTCCCGTGCGAGATCGAAGTAGTCGAGCGCGCGGGTCATCAAGATATAGGTATTGGCATCAAAGCCCTTCGAAAAGTTGCTGCCCTGATAGCGCAGATAGCTTTGAATCTGAAACTCCACAGGTTCTTCTGTGCCCTGTTCAAAACTGCCAGAACGCAGCTCGCGCCCGAATTTTTTGCCCATGCCGTCGTCGGAGAGATAGGTGATGTGGCCGATCATTCTGGCCACCGACAAGCCGCTGCTCGGGAGTGTTCCGTGGCGCAGGTAGTGGCCGTCATGAAAATCCGGATCCGATTGAATGGCTTGCCGTGCGGTCTCGTTAAACGCGATGTTCTGTGCGGTTAACTTCATGGATGAGGCGATGACCACGCAGTGCCTGACCCGTTCGGGATACTCCAGGGCCCAGCGCATGGCCTGCATGCCACCTAAGCTGCCACCCACGATCGCAGCCCATTGGCCGATGCCCAGTGCGTCGGCCAGACGTGCCTGGCTGTGTACCCAGTCGCGCACGCGCATGGCCGGGAAATCCGAGCCCCAGGGTTGGCCGGTGGCGGGGTTGATGGAGGTCGGTCCTGTAGAGCCATGACAGCCGCCAAGGTTATTGGGGCAGACAATGAAAAAGCGCTCGGTGTCCAGCGGTTTACCGGGGCCAATATAGTGCTCCCACCAACCGGGTTTGGCATCGTCTTCACTGTGGTAACCCGCCGCATGGTGATGCCCACTGAGCGCGTGGCAAATCAGTACGGCGTTGCTCTTGTCAGCATTTAGCTGGCCGTAGGTCTCGTAGACCAGCGTGTAACGCTCCAGCGTGCGGCCACAGGCGAGCCGCAGTGGCTCGTCAAATTCGAGCGCCTTGGGCTCGACGATTCCGACCGAGTTGGCGGGCAGTGACTTGGACATGCGGCGCTAGTACCCAACGATCAGCAGCGGGTTCAGGCGAGTGCTCACCGCCACGGCATCAACGAGTTTCTGCACGATCACCAGCCCCATGAACACGAACATGACGGAGAAGTCGAGCCCACCGACCGGAGGGATAATACGGCGCATCGGTGACAGCACGGGTTCGAGCAGCTGTCGAATGAGCATCAGGGCCGGGTGTGTGCTGTAGGGGGCGATAAAGCTGGTGATCACAAGCACGATCAAACACACAAAGGCCATGTAGGTGACCACTTTGAGCGTACCAATCACGCCCCAGATCAGCAGGTTCAAGGGATTCATCAGCGACAGGGTGTAGGCAAAGTAGATCAGTTCACCGATCAGTATTTGTACCAACAGGGCCAGCACGATCGAGGCGATATCGATACCGAACACACCGGGAATGATACGTCGCAATGGGATGAGTACGGGGTTGGTGATTTTAACCACCGCCTGTGAAAACGGGTTGTAAAAGTCAGCGCGGGCCAGTTGTAGGAAAAAGCGCAGAATCACAAACAGCAGGAACAGGGTGCCCAGTGATTCCATGATAAAGGCCAGAATTTCCTGAATGGTGTTCATTAACGCGATCCCAGTTCGTCAGAGAGTTCAGCTGCGCGCGCAGCGCAAGCTTCCATAGCTTCGCGCACGATAGCACGTAGCCCATTGTTCTCGAAATTTAGAATGGCCTGCTCCGTTGTGCCTTTAGGTGAGGTCACCTGTTGACGCAGGGCGGCCACGTCGAGCTCACTCTCAAGCGCGAGCTGTGCGGCACCGCGCGCGGTGTGGCGAGCGAGCAGGCTCGCCTGTGCCTCACTCAAGCCGAGTGAGACGCCCGCTTCGGTCATGGCTTCGATGAAGAGAAAGAAGTAGGCCGGGCCGCTGCCCGACACCGCCGTCACGGCGTCGATCTGCGCTTCGTCTTCCAGTGTGACGACCAGTCCAGTGGCGGACATCAGTTCGGTCGCCAGCGCGATTTGATTGGGTGAGGTGTGCGCATTGGCGAAGAGGCCGCAAGCGCCCATGCCAATGGCAGAAGGCGTGTTGGGCATCGTTCTGACGATGGCTTTGGGCCCAAGCCAGTCTTCCAGGCTGGCGCAGCGAATACCCGCGGCGACGGAAACAAGCAGCGCCTGCGCTGGGATGTGCGCTTGGATTTCGGCACAGACATCCGCCAACATCTGAGGTTTCACCGCAAGCACGATGAGATCGGCATCCTGGCAGGCCTCGACATTGTTCGCCGCGGCCCGCACGCCGAGTTGGCTTTGCAGTTGTGCTCTACTGGCTTCAGTGCGCGTGGTGATCCACACCTTTCGAGGGTCGAGGCCGTCATTGAGCAGACCCTGCAGGATGGCCTTGGCCATGTTCCCTGCGCCGATAAAACTGATCTTGTTTAAGGTATTCAGAGACAAAATAGGTTCCTGTGTGGTGTCGCGTAGAGCATGGCGCGCGAGTATCAATGCCTGGAGCCAAAAAGCGCGGTGCCAATTCTAACAATTGTGGCGCCCTCGGCAACGGCCGCTTCCAGATCCGCCGACATGCCCATCGAGAGTGTATCGAGCGGGTGTCCGGTCGCGCTGGCGATGTCGTCGCGCAGCGCACGCGCCGCAGCAAAGGCTGGGCGTTGCTGTTCCAGCGTTTCTTGTGCTTTGGGAATAATCATCAGGCCGCGCAGGCGAAGGCTGTCAAATTGTGATAGGGCCTTCGCTAGTGATAATGCCTCCTCGGGGGCGCACCCGGATTTACTGTCTTCGTCGTCGATATTGACTTGCAGACACACATTCAGTGGTCGGTCGTGGTCGGCTCGGGCATTGGCGAGTCGCTCCGCGATCTTGAGTCGATCAACACTGTGTACCCAGTCAAAATGGGTGGCGATGGCGCGTGTTTTGTTGGACTGCACGGGGCCGATGAAGTGCCAGGTCAGCGCCTGTTCTGTCAGCTGCGCCTGTTTGTCGAGCGCCTCCTGCAGGTAGTTCTCGCCGATGTGCTTGAGGCCGAGTGCGGCGACAGCGGCGATTTTTTCAACACTTTGTTTTTTGCTGACGCCGAGGAGTGTGATGTCGTCTGCATTTCTGCCGGCCTTCATGGCGGCTGCGTGTATGCGCTGCTGAACTTGCGTTAGTGTGTCATCGATTCTGTGCATATACTTATAAGTGCTTTCAGAGGCCTGGTACCCATTTATGGGGGCACCGGGTGAAATTTCATCGTGGGTCCAAGGCGTTAGTGTAACGCGAAGCGGTGCCCGCGCTGCGGTCTTTTTGAGAACGAACTATGGATATTACGGAACTGCTAGCTTTCTCCGCCAAACAGGGTGCATCTGACTTGCACCTCAGTGCCGGGCTGCCACCGATGATTCGTGTGGACGGCGATGTGCGTCGTATCAATGTGCCTCCCATGAAGCACAAGCAAGTGCACAGCCTGATTTACGAGATCATGAACGATAAGCAGCGTAAGGATTACGAAGAGTTCCTCGAAACCGATTTCTCCTTCGAAGTGCCCGGCGTGGCGCGCTTCCGGGTCAACGCGTTCAACCAGCATCGGGGTTCCGGTGCGGTATTTCGTACCATTCCATCTAAGGTACTGACGATGGAAGAACTTGGCATGGGGCAGGTGTTTCGGGACATTTGTGCGGTGCCGCGTGGACTTGTACTGGTAACCGGTCCGACCGGTTCGGGTAAATCGACCACGCTCGCTGCGATGATGGACTACATCAACGAAAATAAGTACGAGCACATCCTCACGATCGAGGACCCCATCGAATTCGTACACGAAAGTAAAAAATGCCTCGTCAACCAGCGGGAAGTGCACAAAGACACGCACGGCTTTGCCGAAGCGTTGCGTTCCGCATTGCGGGAAGACCCGGACATCATTCTGGTCGGTGAGATGCGAGACCTCGAAACCATTCGGCTCGCACTGACAGCGGCGGAAACCGGTCACTTGGTGTTCGGCACCCTGCATACCACCTCCGCAGCAAAAACCATTGACCGTGTGGTCGACGTGTTCCCCGCCGCGGAAAAAGACATGGTGCGTTCGATGTTGTCGGAATCACTGCAGGCAGTGGTCTCGCAAACTCTGCTCAAGCGCAACGGCGGTGGTCGCGTGGCGGCTCATGAAATCATGCGTGGCACACCGGCGATTCGTAACCTGATTCGTGAGGATAAAGTGGCGCAGATGTACTCCGCGATTCAGACCGGCGGCTCCATTGGCATGCAGACAATGGATCAGTGTTTGTCTGATCTTGTCGAGCGACGCATCATTAACCGCGATGTGGCGAAAGAAAAAGCCAAAATGCCGGAAAATTTCTAAAGGCGCCTGACGCCGATAAAAAGCACAACGGAAAGCGACTATGGAACTCGATCGTTTACTTAACCTGATGGTGGACAAAAAAGCGTCCGACCTGTTTATCACGGCAGGCGTACCGCCCTCCATCAAATTGCATGGGCGTATCGTCCCCGTGTCTACCACGCCATTGTCACCCGAGAAAGCGCGGGAAACGGTACTGAGCGTCATGAACGAACGCCAGCGCAAAGAGTTCATGGAAGCGAAAGAACTGAATTTTGCGATCAGTGCTCGGGGTGTGGGACGTTTCCGGGCCAGTGCGTTCTTCCAGCGCAACCTTGCCGGCATGGTGCTGCGTCGCATCGAAACGAAAATTCCGTCGATTGATGACCTGGGTCTGCCGGAGGTGATTAAAGAGCTGGCAATGACCAAGCGCGGCCTGGTGATTTTCGCCGGTGCCACCGGTACCGGTAAGTCGACCTCGCTGGCGGCGATGATTGGGCATCGCAACCGCAATTCCAAAGGGCACATTATCTCCATTGAGGACCCGATTGAATTTATTCACCAGCACGATGGCTGTGTTATCACACAGCGCGAAGTGGGCATCGACACCGATTCGTTTGAAGTCGCGTTGAAAAATACGCTGCGTCAGGCGCCCGATGTGATTCTCATTGGTGAGGTGCGCTCGCGTGAAACGATGGATCACGCCATTGCCTTCGCGGAAACAGGGCACCTGTGCTTGTGTACCCTTCACGCGAACAACGCGAACCAGGCGTTGGACCGCATTATTCACTTCTTCCCGGCGGACCGTCATGAGCAGCTTTGGATGGACCTGTCGTTGAACCTGAGAGGCATTGTGGGGCAGCAACTGGTGCCCACACCCGACGGCAATGGTCGACGCGCCTGTCTGGAGGTGTTTCTGAATACGCCGCTGGCTGCGGACCTCGTCCGAAAAGGGGCGGTGCACGAATTGAAGGATCTGATGAAGCGCTCCACCGAGCAAGGCATGCAGACCTTCGACCAGGCGCTGTACGATCTTTACGACAGCGGCGAAATTACCTACGAAGACGCCCTGGCCTACGCGGATTCTCCAAACGACCTGCGCCTGCGCATCAAGCTCGGTTCAGAGACGGATTCGGAATACCTGTCGAACGCGGCGGACGAATTGGAAATTCAAGGCGAAGAGTCAGACAATTTCCGACGCTTCTAAGTCTGAGGTGCGCTGGGGGTGTTGTTGGCCCACCAGCTCTCGAGCAGAAGACAGGCGGCGAGGGAGTCGATGGGCGCCTCGCCGTAATTGCCTCTGTGACCGCGCTCGGCGGCAAGGGATTTGGCTTCTCGGGTGCTTAAGCGCTCATCGATAAACGCGACTTCAACACCAAAACGGCCGTGCAGACGATGGCCGAATTTACGTGCGCGCCGACTCATCTCGCTCTCGCTGCCATCCATATTTAACGGGATGCCGACGACCACTAAGCCCGTTTGCCATTCTTTCAGCAATTGCTCGAGCTGAAGCCAGTCGGGGATGCCGTCGCGCGCCTTGAGTGGCGCAAGCTCTCGTGCGCTTGCCGTCAACGATTGTCCCACTGCAACGCCGATATTCTTGAGGCCGTAGTCAAAGGCCAGTGCGGTAAAATGCGACATCGGCAAGGACTCAGGCGTGACCGGCGTGGGTTGAGACCAGGTTAACGTCAATGCCCAGTTGCGCCGCCGCGGTCTGCCAGCGCTGCTCCGGTGGGATATCAAACATGATGCGCGAATCTGCCGCCACCGTGAGCCACAGGTTATTCGCCAGTTCCTCTTCGAGCTGCCCGCTGCCCCAGCCGGCATAACCCAGCGCAAGCTGCGCACTCTTGGGGCCTGCGGCTTGCGCCATCGCTTCGACAATATCTTTGGATGCGGTCAGGCAGATCTCATCGTTGATGCGCATGGTGCTTTCCCACTGACCTTCGTCGCGGTGTATCACCAGGCCTTGCTGGGAATTCACCGGCCCTCCGGCGAGCACAGGGAGCTGACGGGTCTCATCGCGCGTGCGAATGTTCAGTTGATCAAACACGTCACCCAAGGTGATGCTGAGGGGGTGGTTAATGATCACGCCCATTGCGCCGTGTTCATTGTGGTCGCAAATATAGGTGACCGAATGCGTGAAAATAGAATCACTCACGCCGGGCATCGCGATCAGAAATTGATTGCGCAGACTTTGAAATGCTGTCGATGTGTCTTCGTCTTTCTCGGCCATAATCAGTACCTTCTCTACTCTCATTATTGGAGTCGGAATTTCGAAAAGCAAGCGCTCTCGCGTGCTTAATCGATGCTGGCGCTGAGACCGGTAATTTCAAATTTCCAGGTTCGGATGATCTCGAAGATATCAGAGTCTTTTTCGATTTCGGGCGGGAAGGGTTCAAAGGGCGCGGCGAGGCGCACGATGCGCAGCGCGGCGTCGTCGAGGATGGCGTGGCCGGAGCTTTCTAGGATTGCCACTTTCGCCACAGAGCCGTCGGAGCGCAGCTGAACCGAGAGGCGCAGCTGGCCGAATATCTCGTCGCGCAGAGCTTCCTGTGGGAAGTTCAGGTTGCCCACACGCACAATCTTTTGGCTCCACTTGTTGTAGTAGGCTGCTTCGATACTGGACTTCGCTGATACAGAGGTGTGTCTGGTGACGCGCGGTTCGCGTGCGAGGGCCTGTCGCTGTTGATCCAGTTTGGCCTGCAGGCTCGCAAGCTTGCGAGTGCGGGCTTCATCTTGGGTGTTGAGTTCCTGGCCGTGTTGCTGGTCTTGCAGGTCGTTCACCTTCTCCTGCGAGTTGAGCTTGCGCACACTGTCGTTGATGGTGCTCAACACTTCCTCTTTCTGCTCGACAAACTCCCGCGCCTGCTGCACCGGTACGGGGTTCACTTCGTTGATCTGCACGTCGGCAACCTGCGCGACTTCTGTGGTCGTAAGTTCTTTGACTTGCGCTTCTGTGCCACTCGCCTTCTGATTGTTCTGCGCAAGGAAGTCGGCTTTTTCAGGGGCTTGCGCACTGGCGTGGGTGGCCAGCGTGATGTTCAGCGTGGGCGCCACCTTGTCGCTGCGTGCGATCGAGAAGCTGATGCCAAAAATCACCATGGCGTGCAGTGCAATGGCGAGAAAGACGGTGAAGCTGAGTCTGTCGGTGGTGCTGGGGGCGCTCATTATGGAGTGTGATCTTCTTTTAAGCTCTCAATGGCCTTCATTAGCTGCTCGCCAATTCGGGTGTCGTAGGCGGCGTCGATTTCGCGTACACAGGTCGGGCTGGTGACGTTAATTTCGGTCAGGTAGTCACCGATGATGTCGAGTCCGACAAACAGCAGGCCTTTCTCTTTCAGCGTAGGCGCCACTTGCGCCACAATCCATTGGTCGCGCTCGCTTAGCGCTTGCGCGACGCCACGGCCACCGGCGGCGAGGTTACCGCGCGTCTCGCCATCGGCGGGAATGCGGGCCAGCGCATAGGGAATGGCTTCACCGTTGACCACGAGCACCCGTTTGTCGCCGGATTTTATGTCAGGCAGGTAGCGCTGCGCCATGATGTAGCTCTCACCGTGAAGGGTCAGGCTTTCAAGAATGACGCTCACATTGGGGTCGTCCGATTTGCAGCGGAAGATGCCGCTGCCGCCCATGCCGTCCAGAGGCTTGAAAATCACATCGCCGTGCTCGCGGTGAAAGGCTTTGAGCATGGCGGGGTCGCGGCTGACAATGTGCGGCGGGCAGCACTGTGGGAAGCGTGTGGCGAAAATCTTTTCGTTACAGTCGCGCAGGCTCTGTGGGCGGTTTACCACGAGGCAGCCTTGCGCTTCGGCCTGTTCGAGTACGTAGGTGGCGTAGATGTATTGATTGTCGAAGGGTGGGTCCTTGCGCATCAAAACCACATCGAGCTCGCCCAGTGCGTTTTCGTGCGTGTCTCCGAAGGCGAACCATTTTTGCGGGTCCGCGAACACCTCCAGCTCGCGATAGCGCGCTTTGGCGACGCCGTCGGCGATAAACAAATCGTTCATTTCCATGTAGTAAAGTGCATGGCCACGCTCGGCGGCCGCCAGCAGCAGGGCGAGGCTCGTGTCTTTTTTGTAGGCGATACGCTGGATGGGGTCCATAACGACCCCGATGCGGAGCTTGCGATTCACGAGAATCTCCTTGGCGGTAAAGTATGCGCTGTGTCACCAAATTTGCTTTATGGCACTTTTTTGCTAAAAAGAAGTTGGCGAAGCGGTGAATTTTGATCAATTATAAGTTTTATCGAGTGAGATACGGAAGTGGGTCACAGTATTCCGTATTCCTTTTTAATTGAGATACTTTTCTATTTCTTTCAAGCAGTTATAGATTAAACTGGGAAACTGTGTTAAAAGTTGGCGCTTCTATGTGCCATCGTCGGTGCCTGTCAGTTCGCTGTCGGGTGAGAGAAACGCTATATAAGGTCAGCAATATGGAAGTCAATCTCGAGCACCTCAAAGTGATGGTGATTGATGATAGTAAAACCATTCGCCGAACAGCGGAGACGCTGCTCAAAAAAGTGGGGTGCACCGTTGTTACCGCAACGGATGGATTCGATGCCTTGGCGAAGATCGCCGATACCCGCCCCAACATCATTTTTGTCGACATCATGATGCCCCGCCTGGATGGCTATCAAACCTGCGCCCTCATCAAGAACAACAGCGAGTTCAAGTCAACGCCTGTCATCATGCTGTCCAGTAAGGACGGCCTCTTTGACAAGGCCAAGGGCCGGATTGTGGGTTCCGATCAATACCTGACCAAACCCTTCAGTAAAGGGGAGTTGATCGGGGCGATCGAAGCGCATGTCGGTGCGAAGTAATTGAACTGAATTCCTATAACAATTAACCCATTAGGGAGCAATCATGGCCAAGATTCTCATCGTCGATGACTCTCCAACTGAAACATACAAGTTGACTGGTGTACTCGAAAAAGCCGGACACACCGTGATTACGGCTGAAAACGGTGAACAGGGTGTCAGCACGGCCAAGGCCGAGCTGCCGGACCTGGTGTTGATGGACATTGTTATGCCGGGGCTCAATGGCTTTCAGGCGACACGACAGCTGTCCAAGGCACCTGAAACCAGCAACATTCCGGTCGTGATTGTGACGACCAAAGATCAGGAAACCGACCGCGTGTGGGGAATGCGTCAAGGGGCAAAGGCTTACCTGACCAAGCCCATCGACGAAAAAGAGTTGATTTCCACTATTGCCAAGCTCGGAGGCGCATAAGCGCCATGGCCGCGAACGCGTATCAGGTCCTGGCCGATCTCGCGGTCAAGAGTCGTCAGTCCGCTCGAGGGCTACCGCAGAAAATCGAGTCCGTGCCCCGCTGGCGCGGTCTTGGCTTCATGTGTCAGGGGCAGCGTTTTGTTGCGCCGATGGGCCAGATTACAGAGATGATGGAGGTGCCTGGCACCACGCGTCTGCCCGGGGTGCAGCCCTGGGTAATCGGCCTTGCCAACGTGCGTGGCCGGCTGCTTCCCCTTTTTGATCTGGCTATGTATCTGGGCGGCCAGCTCAGTCAACAACGCAAAATTCATCGTGTACTGGTGCTGGAAACGGAAGAACTGTTCAGTGGCCTTGTGGTCGAGCGAGCGCTCGGCATGCAGCATTTTGAATTGAGCCAATTTGCTGAGAATGGCGGTGACACACAAGGTTCGGCTCTGGAACCGTATGTTGCAGGTTCCTACACCGACACCGCTGGGGAAACCTGGCATGTCTTTGATTTTTTGAAGTTGGCTGCCGATCCCCGGTTTGCCAACGCATCACTGGTTTAAGCTCTTCCGCTGCGGTGTTGGCGGAAGAAAATCGGGCAACACAGGTTGGCCGGGGTAAACGAGGTCGAGCACGCAAGTGCTTTACTTTAATGCATTAGAAGCCCTGTTGAGAGGGTGGTTGAGTTAAATCGCTCGGGAGCGCGTATGAAAGCTGATACAGCTGGACTCATTACGAGAATCAAAAACAACCCCATAATGATGTCCTTGATCACAGTCCTTGTGATCTCGGTTGCGGTGATGGTGTATATCGCTGTCGTCCTCTTCAAGGACGCACAACGTGACCAGGTCTTTCAGCAGCGTCTTGCTGAATTGCGTGCGAGCTCGTTCCAGTTAACGTCACTCTCTCGTGACGCCACCGCCGGTGATGAAGAGGCGTTTGTGGATCTGGAGCGTGTTGTGAGCACGATGGACAGCACCTGGAATCAGCTTCAGGCGGCCGACAATCAGACCCGTGTGATGTTGAGAGAGGAGTTGGCAAGTTATGACTCCGCTTGGAACTCCACCTTGAATCACGCCAACGTCATCATCGAAAACAAGGGCACGATCCTCTTCCTGCACAACGTGGCCAATAACCTGAACGAAGCGATTCCTCAGCTCCAGAGCGAGCACGATACCATCGTGGAAATTCTGCTGGATAACAACGCACCGGCGGATCAGGTGGCGGTAGCGCAAATGCAGAGCTGGCGTGCGGAGCGTATCGCGCGAAACGTCGATAAGATGCTGCGTGGTGGCGGCGATGCGAGTAAGGCGGCGGATCAGTTCAACCTCGATGCGAACCTCTTCGGTAAAGTGATCGAAGGGATGCAAACCGGCGACATCGCGATGGACATCTCTCAGGTAACGGATTTGGAAGCGCGAGAAAGTCTGGCGGAAGTCGATGAACTCTTCAGTTTCGTAAGTGGTCAGGTACGCGATATCTTCGAAGCGTCACCTGCCCTTTTCCAGGCGCGTCAGGCGGCCAACGGAATTCTTGATGACAGTGCGCGCCTGCTGGGTGCCGTGTCTGCGCTGAGTGACCGAATCGGAGAGCTCCCCTCCGAACGTAAACTCAACGCTACCCTTCTTCTAGGTATTGCGGGCCTCGCCCTCCTCGTGTTGTTTATTGTGGGTTATTTGCTGAACCAGGCTACCAAGCAGCGTCTGAAAGAAACCGCCGAAACGAACGACCGAAACCAAAACGCAATTTTGCGACTGCTCGATGAGCTGGCCGACCTCGCTGACGGTGACTTGACCACGACAGCGACCGTAACCGAGGACTTCACCGGTGCGATCGCGGACTCCATCAACTACACGATTGACCAACTTCGTATCCTTGTGTCGCGCATTAACGAAACGGCCGACCGGGTTGTATCGAGCTCCAGTGATACCCAGCAAACCGCACTGCACCTTGCCGAAGCGGCCGAGCACCAGGCGCAGGAAATTGCCGGGGCCTCTGCTGCAATTAATGAAATGGCGGTCACAATTGACCAGGTATCTGCGAACGCCGCCGAATCCGCCGGCGTTGCGGAGCGATCGGTATCGATCGCGAGCAACGGTGCGAAAGTGGTACAGAACACCATTCACGGCATGGATACCATTCGTGAACAGATTCAGGACACGTCAAAACGGATTAAGCGACTGGGTGAATCTTCCCAGGAGATTGGTGACATCGTTGGCCTGATTAACGACATTGCTGACCAAACCAACATCCTCGCACTTAACGCGGCCATTCAGGCATCGATGGCGGGTGACGCCGGTCGAGGCTTCGCGGTGGTAGCGGATGAGGTTCAGCGACTCGCAGAACGTTCTGCCACGGCGACCAAGCAGATTGAATCACTCGTTAAAACTATTCAGAACGATACCAACGAAGCGGTTATCTCGATGGAGCAAACGACCGCGGAAGTGGTACGGGGAGCACGCCTTGCACAGGATGCGGGTGTGGCACTGGAAGAAATCGAAACGGTATCCGCCAGCCTTGCAGAATTGATTCAGAACATCTCGAACGCGGCACGTCAACAGGCGTCCTCCGCGGGCCACATCTCGAACACGATGAACGTGATTCAGGAAATTACCTCACAGACCTCTGCCGGTACCAACGCCACGGCGAAATCGATTGGTAACCTCTCGCAGTTGGCGATGGAGCTGAATGAGTCGGTATCGGGCTTCACTCTGCCTGCTGAAGTGGATGCTGAAAACGACGATGAAACACTGGACCTGGATGCTGGAGACGCGGATTACGATGACGTGACCGGCAACGAGGTTGCGACCTTGGATGATGAGGTCATGGACCTGACCGAAGAGCAGATGCTTTCTGAAGTTGAAGACGCCTACGCCGAAGAGTTGTCCTCCGAGCGCGATCGGGTCGGCGTGTAAAGCGGCTGAGCGCCGATGGTCTGGTCTTATAACTCCGCCCCGGATCTCTCCGAGCAGCAATTCTCCGAGTGGAGCAAGCTGCTTGAAGATCGGGTAGGCATTCGTCTCGCGTCGCACCAGAAGCAGTTTCTGCGCAGTCAGGTGGCGATTCGTATGCGCGAAGTGGGGACGGATGATTTTTCGTCGTATTTTCGCCTGGTGACCGAATCTGAGAATGGCCAACTCGAATGGTCCATTCTGCTCGATCGCCTCGTGGTAAAAGAAACGAGCTTTTTCCGCCATCAGCCCTCCATCAATTTCGTCTGCCATCAGCTGCAGGACAAAATCAACAACAACGCGCTCGACGACTCCTTTCAGATCTGGAGTTTGGGCTGCGCGACCGGCGAAGAAGCCTATTCACTGGCGATGCTGGTCAATGAGAGCTTTGAGCTCGCCAAGCGCGAAGCGCTCTTTGGTGTGACGGCGACGGATGTCAGCCGCGTGGCCATTTCACTGGCGCGCACCGGGCGTTATTCGAAACGTAAGTTGGAGTTTGTGCCGCCTTCGCTGCGCTACAAATATTTTTCAAATTGCGAAAAGGATCAGTTTGAGTTCATTCATGAAGTCTCAGACAAAATCTGTTTCACCTGCGCGAATGCACTGAATACAGATGCGATGCCGAACCTGCAGTTTGACGTGATCTACTGCCAGAATTTACTGGTGTATTTCAGCCAGCAGCGGCGACATACGCTGTTGGACGCTATTGTTAAAAAAATGAAACCCGGGGGCATCCTCGTGATCGGCCTGGGTGAAGTGATTAATTGGACAAACTCTGACGTTGAGCGGGTGGCTCGGGCCGATGTACAGGCCTACCTTAAGCCCGCTGATCGTGATAGACGCTGAGAGACAAGGGCTACCCTATGGGTGATCAACGTAACTATGCCGCACTAGACTGGGTATTGGGCGAAATCGAAGAGACGCTCAATGATGCCCGACAGGCGCTTGAAGCCTATGTTGAAAACCCGAAGGACACCACACAACTGCGTTTTTGTGTGACCCATATTCATCAGGTGCGTGGCAGTCTGCAAATTGTCGAGTTCCACGGTGCGTCATTGCTGGCCGAAGAAATGGAAGCGCTGGCGCAAGGCATCATGGATCAAAGTGTCTCTAACGTCAGTGACGCGCAAGAAGTACTGATGCGCTCCCTGCTGCAGCTTCCAATCTACCTCGATCACGTCAAAGTCTACCGCGACGACACCGCCCGTTCGATCCTGCCTCTGTTGAACGATATTCGCGCGGTTCGCAAACAAGCTTACCTCTCGGAAACCAATCTTTTCTCTCCCGACCTGAGCGCTCTGGAAGAGCTCGGTGGGGCGAAACACCCGGTATTAAATGACCCGGCGAAATTGCGTCAGGTCACCGGCAAACTACGTGAAATGTACCAGTTTGCCGCCGCCAGTGTGCTGCGCAACATCAAAGTAGGCGAGAACCTGGCCTACATCGAAAAAGTGTTTGAGCGCCTAACGGTACTCACCAGCGGGACACGTGCGGGCCCACTTTGGACGATTGCACTGGCGCTCATTGAAGGCCTGAAAAACGAAGACATCGAAATGAGCGTGGCCGTACAGGGTCTGCTTCGTCATCTTGCGCGCGAATTGCGCGTGCTGGCGGAGAAAGCACCTGAGTCTTTTCATGCTGCACCGCGCGAAGGTCTGATTAAAAACCTGTTGTACTACGTCGCGCGCAGCGAAGCGAAGACACCGCGTATTCAGGCGGTGAAATCACGCTACTTGGTCAAGCAAGGCGAGCTGTCTGACGGCGAAGAAAATGTCGAGGGCTACAACGTCTCTGCATTGGACCCGGAAGCCGTACGCTCGGTGGTGCTTGCACTGCGTGAAGAACTCAAAAGCATCAAATCCAATCTGGATACGGTGTTGACCTCTCAGCTGTCGCCTAGCGAATTAAGAGAAGTGCTGCCGGTGGTCAAGCGTGTGGCCGACACACTGGCGGTACTTGGTATCGGTGAATTGCGACGCAAAATGCTGATGCAGGCGGAGGCGCTGGAAGAACTCAGTCAGCGAAACAGTCTTGACGAGGCGACCCTCGTCCATTCGGCGAGCGATATTATCGACGTCGATACCAAGCTCGAAGCGATTTCCAAAGCGGTTGATCGTCATCGCGACCTGAGCAACATCAATGAGCGCAGTATTGAGATTGATGAGGCGAAGCTCGCGGTCATTCGCGAGTGCCAGGTGGGTCTGGAAAAAGCAAAAGAAGCGATCATCGATTACATTTCGTCGCAGTGGGACGTAGAGCGCCTCGAGAACATCGATCAGTTGCTGCATGACATTCGCGGTGGCTTGGACATGGTGCCGCTGCCTCGTGCAGGGCGCATCATTGATCAGTGCTCTCAGTTCATCGTCGACAAATTGTCGAATGATGGCGTTGAGCCGAGCTGGCATACGCTGGAAAAACTCGCTGATGCGATGGCCAGTGTCGAGTATTTCCTTGAGCGCATTTCCAACGACATGAGTGAGGATGCCGATTCACTGCTCGATGTCGCCGAAGAAAGTTTGACCGAGTTGGGATTCGATGCACCGGAACGGGCGAGTGAGCCCGAGGCGGAACAGCGCGCTGAGCCGGAACCCGCTCCGCAACTTGAAGTGGTCGAGGCGGCGCCCCCCGTAGCGGAAGTCGTTGTTGAACCCACTGAACCTGAAACGCCTTTCGTCGAGCCTGTAGAGGCCGAGCCGGAAAGTATTGCCCCATTCGAAGCCGCACCTGCCGAAGAGTTGAGTGAACCGGATTCGCTTCAGACTGAAGCGCTGGTAGACGAGACACCGAGCAGTAGCGACGAATTTGACGCGCCGCCTATTGCCGCGCCAGAGCCAGAGGCCGTCGAAGAAGAATCTGACATCGATGATGAAATCGTCGAAGTCTTTATCGAAGAAGCGGCAGAAGTGCTTGAAACACTCGAAGAGCACGTGCCGCAATGGATCGACCAGCCCGATAACCAGGAAGCGTTGACGGTGGTGCGCCGAGCCTTCCACACCCTCAAAGGCAGCGGCCGTATGGTCGAGGCGATGGAAGTGGGTGAATTGGCGTGGTCCATTGAAAACATGCTCAATCGTGTGATCGATCAATCCGTGTCGTATCAGGCGCAGCATGGACAAATCGTCAACGCGGTCTGCGGTATCCTGCCCGACATGGTCGAAGCGTTCCGTACGCGCAAACCGAATCCACGAGCGGCCGAAGCCGAAGACTTCAGTCGTTGGGCATTTACCCTGGCTGAAGGTGTGGTGCCGCATGATTTCAATATCGACACCCAGCAAGCCGTGGCAGAGGAGCCGGCCCCAGCGGCCGAGTTCGAACCCGAGCTTGACGACAGCGACGATGAAGACGATCAAGCGCTGTTAGAAATTTTCTGCAGTGAGGTGGAAACTCACCTCAGCACCATCCGTGAATTTATCGCCTGGATGGAAGCGGAAGCGCCGCTGTACCTGCCGCCCACCGATGATCTCCAGCGTGCCCTGCATACCTTGAAAGGCAGTGCGAGGATGGCGCAGGTGACGCCGATCGCGCGCATGTATGAGGTCTTGGAAAGCTTTGCCAAAGAGATGGTGACCTTTCAGGTGCCCATCAACGAGGACATTCTCCAGTTGATGCGAGATGCCGTCGCCTACACCTTGACCTCGCTCGAGCAGATCGGTCGCCGCGAGCCGGTTCAGATCGACAAATTGGATCAATTCCTCGCGCGTACCGCCGAATTGCGGGAGCTGGCGGTTGGCCACTTAGTGCGCATGAAAGAGCTTGAGCGCGATGGTGAAAAGCCAGTCGATCCGCGTCTCTTGTCGATCTTCATGGCCGAAGAAATGAGCCTCTTGCTCGACGCCGATCAGATACTGGATTGCTGGTGTCGCGATCCGTCCTCCGAGCCCCGTGTGCCTGAACTCAGCTCCGAACTTAAGACGCTCGCGGTCGGCGCAGCGCAGGCCAAGTTGCCCGACATGGAGACGGTCTCTCTGCTTCTTGTCGACATCTACGATGCGTTGTTGGCGTCACCTCAGCACATCAATAGCGACGCGCACGCTCAACTGAAACGCGGTCATGATGCGTTGCTGGACATGGTGGATGCTGTGGCCGCAGGTCAGAACGTGCAGGCGCCACCCGCGTCCCTCATTGATGATTTGCGCGCTTATCTGGCCCAAGTGGAAGACAGTACACCCAGTGCCGATACCCTGCCTGAGGGCATGCCTGCGCTTACGGACGTGTATGTCGACGACAGCGTGGATACGCTGCAGACGGAAGCCGAGATGCAAACGCCTGCCGACAGCTACGCGCCTGAAGCCGGGAGCGAGCACATGCTACTCGACGACGCGCCTGAGGACGTCGCGCCGGTTGACGAGACACCGGTTGACGCAGCACCGGTTGACGAAATGCCGAGCTGGGATACGCCGCCGTCCGCTTTTGAGTCCACACCCGAACCCGTTTTCCAAAGCGAAGACCTGCCCAGCGACGAGATGCAGCCGGCTCAGGATGCCTTCGTGCAGCCTGAGCAAAGCGCTTTCGCAGATGAGCCCCACGAGCTCAACGAGCATGTCGATGTCAGTTTTGAAGAGCCCAGCATTGAACTCGAAGCCCAGCTCGAAGACAGCACGGTTGATGCACTCGTGGGTGACAGCGAGGAGCAGGGACCATCGGACGAATGGCATGCTGAGCCGAGCACGCTAGAGGCCGAAGCGCCGGAAGAGACGAGCTCGGAAGATGAAAGCTTTGATCTCGAAGCGACAGAGGACAGCCAAGAAGATACGCCGCAGGAAACATCCGCAGCGGCAGTCGGCGGTGCTCTGGATATCATCGACATGGACTCAGATGATTTCGATGCGGACATTCTCGAGGTTTTCCTCGAAGAGTCCGACGAACTCTTTGAAGAGATGGACGAAGCCATCCACAACTGGGAATCCGAAGGCGATGTGCGCGCACTTGAAGAAATGAAGCGCGCACTGCACACGATGAAGGGCGGTGCTCGTCTGAGCGGCCTGCAGCGCCTGGGTGACCTGGTGCATGACTACGAGAGCTACTTGATTGCATTGAACCCCGCTGAGGTCGATGCGAATGTGTTCGCTCAGGTACATCAGTTTCAGGACAAGAGCGTGCGCGCGGTGAACGCCGTGAAAGCGCAGCTCGGTGGCGCAGCGGTCGTCTTGGATGATTCACCGACACCGGACATCCCCGCAAGCGACGTGGTGGATAAAGCCGAAGTCGAAGACACGCCCAGCATGGCGCCGCCTTCGGGCGACAGCAGCGGTGGCAATGTGGTGCCCTTCGTTGGCAAGCCGAAAACGCCTGCGCCAATGGACAGCATGCCCGACACGGGTGGCGGCGCCGCGGTAGCCGTCGCGGCGAAAAAGGCCGGCCCTCAGGAAGTGGTACGGGTCAATTCCGAATTGCTCGAAGAGCTGGTGAACCTGGCGGGTGAGACCTCGATCAGCCGTGCTCGACTCGAGGAGCAAGTGTCAGAATTTCGTATGTCGCTCGATGAAGTCGATGCGACGATCTCGCGTCTGCAGGAGCAGCTGCGACGACTCGACATCGAAACCGAAGCACAGATCCTGTTCCGACAGGAGCAGATGGCGGTTCACGAAGAGAGCTTCGACCCCCTCGAAATGGACCGTTACTCCCAGTTGCAGCAACTGTCGCGCTCACTGATGGAGTCGGCCTCGGATCTCTACGATTTGCGCAGTGATCTCAGCAACAAAGTGAAAGATGCTGAAACCACGCTGTTGCAGCAGTCGCGCATCAACACCAACCTGCAGGAAGGCCTGATGCGCTCGCGCATGGTGCCGTTCTCGCGTCTGGTGCCGCGCCTGCGTCGTATCGTGCGACAGGTGGCGTCTGAACTCGGTAAAAAAGTCAGTTTCGAACTCGACAACATCGAAGGTGAGTTGGACCGAAACGTATTGGAGCGCATGGTGCCGCCGTTCGAGCACATGCTGCGTAACGCGGTCGACCACGGTATTGAAAGCCCCGAAGATCGAGTGGCGTCGGGTAAGCCGGAAAGTGGTCGCATCGTGCTGACGCTCGGTCGCGAAGGCAGTAACGTCACCATCCGCCTGGCGGATGACGGTCGCGGTATCGATCTGCAGCGCGTGCGCAAAAAAGCGATTGAGCGCGGCCTGATGGATGCGGATGCTGAGCTCAGTGATCACGACATCATGCAGTTCATTCTGCACGCGGGTTTCAGTACCGCCGAAAGCGTGACGCAAATTTCCGGCCGCGGTGTCGGCATGGACGTGGTGAATGCCGAAATCAAACAGCTCGGCGGTGACGTCACCATTAACTCCGAATGGGGCCGCGGGACCGAATTCATTATTCAGTTGCCGTTTACGCTGTCCGTTAACCGCGCGTTGATGGTGGCGATCGGGCAGGACCCTTACGCGATTCCATTGAACGCGATCGAAGGTATTGTGCGAATCAGCCCCTTCGAGCTGGAGCACTACTACGACAACCCGGATTCCGACTTCGAATACGCTGGGGACCGCTTTAAAGTGCGCTATCTCGGTGGTCTGCTCTATCCGGGGCGCAAAGCGATTCTCGAAGGGCACGCACTGCCGTTGCCCATCGTGCTCGTGCGTACCGCGCAGCACAAAATGGCGCTGCAAGTCGATGCCCTGATGGGCAGCCGCGAGATCGTTGTGAAGAGCCTTGGTGCTCAGTTTAGTACCGTACAGGGTCTCAGTGGTGCGACGGTCATGGGGGACGGTAGCGTCGTTGTGATTCTCGACCCGCACGCCCTTGTACGTCAGGAAATTGCCAAGGCCGACCTGTTGCTTGATGCCGCCAAGCGCGCGCAGCTCGAGTTGCACGGCGAAGAACAGGAGGCGCAAGAGCCTCAGCGCGTGCGCACGGTGATGGTCGTCGATGACTCGGTAACCGTACGTAAGGTAACGACACGTTTCCTCGAGCGGGAGGGCTACAACGTGATCACCGCAAAAGACGGTGTCGATGCCCTGCGCGTTCTGCAGGATGACATCCCGGATCTGATGCTGCTCGATATTGAAATGCCGCGTATGGATGGCTTTGAGGTGGCGAAAAACATTCGCACCACCCAGCGTTGGAAGCACCTGCCCATCATCATGATCACGTCCCGAACCGGGGCCAAGCACCGTGATCATGCGAAGAGTCTGGGTGTGGATCGCTACATGGGTAAGCCCTATCAAGAAGACGCGTTGATTGAAACCATTCAGGAGCTCATCGGTGAGGATGCCGGGGCATCAGGCCGCTGACTTCAGCGAGATGCTGCCCTCCGGATTGAGCCTGAAGCTGGGCTTAATGGCGGACAGTCCAGCACAACTGGCGGCTCTGGTCGCTCTGGTGCGGCAAACACGACATCAGGCCAGTGCGACAGCGCTGATAGATGAAAAAGCGCTGCCATTGAGCCGCGACGTGGATGCCTGGGTGTTACGTATCGAACAGGACAGCGATTCGCTGGACCAAGTTCTGTCGTGGCTGGATGAGCAGAATATCGCGGCCGTCATCGACGACGTGGCCGACAAAGATCATGCCTCTGCTTCGCCTCAGGCCTTTGAAGCCAGGCTCTCGGCAAGCGTCACCAGCCATCAGTCCGATGCGCAGAGTACGGGCCTGCTGGCAGAGCGTCTGTGGATATTGGCGGCGTCAACGGGCGGTCCGGAGGCGGTTGCCGAGTTTCTCAGCAGTTTGCCCGCCAGCGCGCACAGTGCGGCTTTTCTGTATGCCCAGCACATTGATCAGTCTGCTCTGGTGTCATTGTTGACCATGTTGCGCAAGCGCTCGCCACTGCCGGTGCGGGTGTGTGATCAAGCGCAGCCCCTGTTGGCTGGGCACTTGTATCTGGTGTCGCCAGATCACGAATTTGAATTAAACGCGGCTCAGCGCATAAACCTGACTGGGCGGCATTGGAACGGCCCCTATCGGCCATCGATAAATCAGGTCGTGGCTAAGGTCGCACGCGTATTCAAGCAGCGTGCTGGTTTGATTGTGTTTTCCGGTATGGCCGATGACGGCGCGGAATCTGTGCGTCTGTTGCATGCTTCGGGTGGCAAGGTGTTTGTGCAAAGCTCAGACACCTGCGCGGTCGACTCCATGCCGGCCAGCATCGAAGCCGCGGGATGCGCAGACTTAAGTGGCGATGCCACAGCACTGGCGGCCGCCGTTGGCGACGCAATGACCTCTTACACAGAGATTGGAAAGGTTGGAAAATGAGTGAGTACGAACCGGGCGGTGATCAGCCGCTGAGCATCCCAGACGAGGCTGAGGACAACTTCGATAAAGAAGTGCCGTGCATGCTGCTGCCTCTTCTCGATGAATTCATTCTCGTGCCGACGGTGACCGTAGCTGAAATGGCGCCGATCCAGCCTTTCGATATCATTCCGAGCACCCCGGACTGGTTTCTGGGCTACTACCCGTGGCGCAATGTGCGTGTGCCGGTGATCTCCTTTGAAACCATCAACGAGCGTCACTCACCGAAGCTCAATGCGCGTGGCCGCGTTGCCGTGTTGAACAACACCGGTATCTCTGACAAGGTGCCCTTCATCGGTCTGTTAACGCAAAACATCCCCCGTATGACCCGCGTTGAAGAAAAAGACATCGTGGAGAATGAAGGCGCAGAAAAACGGCCTTTTGATTTGATGGCCGTCAAAGTGGGAATGGAAGATCTCGTGATCCCGGATATCGCTGCACTTGAACGCGCCGTGCTGGACTTAAATCTGGGGCGATAAAAGCAAGGGCCCTATCGAGCCCTTGTTTGTGGTAAATGGTTATCGGTGCCAGTGCTTGCGGTGTTAATGCAGGGTATTGCACTGAGCCAGCAGACCGTTGAGCTGGTCTTCGCTGAACTCATATCGGGTGCCGCAAAACTGACAGTCAATCGTCACCTGCCCCTGTTCTTCTATCAGGCTTTCCATCTCTTTACGACCGAGCGCAATTAATGCGGCCTCACTGCGATCACGAGAACAACTGCACAGAAAGCGCAGGGGTTTCTCATCGAAGAGGCGACAGCCCTGTTCGTGAAATAGACGATACAGCAAGGTGCTGTGCGGCGTCGCAAAAAACTCTTCCGATTTCACGGTGTTCAGAAGCTGGCTCGCCGTGGCCCATTGTTCGGCGCGTTCGTCAGGGTCCGTGACCTCCTGCGCGGGCAGCGCCTGTAGGAAAAGCCCACCGCAGCGCTCGTCGTTGGTAAACAAAATACACAGCGTGGGTAACTGCTCACTTTGTTCGAAGTAGGTCGTAATGCATTCCGACAGGCTGGCGCCGCTGAGTGGCACAATGCCCTGATAGCGTTTGCCTTGCTCTGGGTCGAGGATGAGCGTGAGCACACCATTGCCCACCAGCTCTGACAGCGGCAGAGCAGAAAGCGTATCCTGCGTGGTGTGGGGCTGGGCTTCGTCACTGCGTCGCAAGACACCGCGTAGTTCGCCGCGATGACTGGCTTCCGCCATTACCAGAGGCACTGCGCCATCACCGCGCGCCTGTAAGGTGACCAGTCCGTCCTGCTTCAACATGTCGCTGATCAAGGCAGTGGCGGCCAGGAATTCACCGAACAGCGGTGCCAGTTCACTGGGGATATGCTGGCCGGCAAGGGCCTCCTGGAAGCTCTTTTCCAGTGTCACAATTTCGCCACGAATATCGGTGCCTTCCAAAAGAAAGCGGTGAATACCATCACGGTTCGGGGTGTCGGACATAGGAGCTACTCCTGCTACAACGGGTGCGGCATTTTGGGGAAAGACAGGCCGCCTGTCTAGGGCTTACTCGCCATGCAGAATGTCGCGCTTAAAGCGATGTATATGCCGGCGCTGTCGAGAGTTCGGCTTTTGTGCCGGGCGCTCGCCAAAGGCGGCGCTGGCGCGTCGTTCATCGGCCTTCTGTGTTCTGGCTTTGATGCTCTCTTCTGTTTCCTCATAGAGGGTTTCAGCCACTTTTGCCGGGCCGCGATTGTCGGACAACGCCACAACCCGCACTTCTTTTTCGTCCCAGCCCTGACGAATCTGCAGGAGCATACCGACTTCGAGCTCCTTGCTGGGTTTTACACGATGCCCATCGATATGGATCTTGCCGCCTTCGATGGCCTGCTTTGCCAGTGATCGAGTCTTGAAAAAGCGCGCCGCCCAGAGCCATTTGTCAACGCGCACGCGATTCAGCGCTACTGCGTTACCGGCCATGGTGGTTCTCCTGATAAAGGGGGCATGATTTCGTCAAAGTGGCAGATACCGGTGAACTCGCCCGCGTGTTGCCTGGGCTTCTGACTGTCCGGCATGGTGATGCACACAAGGTGTTGAATACCGTAATCGCGGGCACTGCGTAATACGCGGGGGGTGTCATCGATAAACACGGTTCGCTGCGGGTCGAACGGTTCGCTGAGTTGCAACTGTTGCCAGAACAGCAGTTCCTCTTTCGGGCTTTGGAAGTCGTGTGAGGAAATAATGATATCCAGCCACTTGTCGATCTCGGTGACCTGTAATTTGATCTCCAGCCCTTTGCGGTGCGCATTGGTGATCAACACCAGCTTTTTGCCGAGTGCGCGCAAGCGTTGCAGAAACGGCTCAGCGTGGGGCCGGATACGGATTTTGTGTTGCACCTCCCGTTTCAGCGCGGGGATGTCGAGCTGCATCAGCGCTGACCAGTGGTCGAGGCAGTACCATTGAAGGGTGCCCTCGAGCGCTTTGATATGTTGATGGATGGCTTCACGGGCGTGCAACTCATCCATGCCGTGCGCTTCGGCGTACCGTTTTGGTAGGTGTTCCAGCCAAAAATAGTTGTCGAAATGCAAATCCAGCAGCGTGCCGTCCATATCGAGCAACACCGTGTCGATGGCATGCCAGTCAATCATGGGACTATAATCGTCGGTTTACCGGAGGTCATGAGCGCATTATGCCTGAGCTGCCTAAAATTCTCACCCGGCACAGAGTGGCTGAGAGCCGCCTGTTCAAAGTCGATGCGGCCTCGTTGCGCTTCAGCAATGGCGTGGAGCGTGACTATGAGTATCTGGTGTCTGGGAAAACCGCTGCAGTGATCATTGTGCCGATGATCAGCGACCACGAGGTGCTGCTGGTACAGGAATACGGCATCGGCGTAGAAGGCTACGAGTGGGTGTGCCCGAAGGGCAAGGTCGATCCAGGTGAAAGTCATGCCGAAGCCGCAGATCGAGAGCTGAAAGAAGAAGCGGGCTACGGTGCCCAGTCACTCACGTTGTTAAAGTGTCTGAGTCAGAGCCCCAACTACATGCAGCACAAAACGCAGATCGTTCTTGCGCAACAGCTCTATCCTGAGCGTTTGGAGGGTGACGAGCCAGAACCGATGGCCGTGGAGCGTTTCAGTCTGCACAATCTCGCCGAACTGACTGCGCGCGGCGATGTGAGCGAAGCGCGCACCATTGCGGCGCTGTACTTGGCACGTGATTTTCTTGCATTGTAACCCGTTGCATGCGTTGGCGCGATTTAAGCCTGATAGCGCACAGCAACCGGTTACTTTTATTCATAATTAAGCTAAAAAAGCCCCAAATGGGCGCGCACAAGAGGCGTTTCCTGTCTAAAATGAGGAGACCCCCAAGGAAAAGATTGGTCACAAACCAACCTGAGAGGTCTAAGGCCAGATTATGATGCATATAGCTCACAAGCGCGCCTCCCTGCATTTCCCTATGGAAGACACCGCCGTGCTCAAGAAGCAGTTACAGCGGGAGATTAATTGCCTGGAAATGCAGCTCGAACGCCTTCGCCGCCGCGATGCCCATCTCGACCTGATTACCCTGCAAACCTACGAAGACATGATCAACGCCCGACGGGATATGCTCGACGGACTTTAATCATACCGCCAATGCGTCAGCGTTGACTGCGTTGCGCCGTTCTCGCGCCTCCTCTAGACTGTTGCCTTTTGCTGCCACAAGGCGAATTGTGCAACATGAAAACTCCCAGACTCTCTTCGCTGGTGCCCTCGCGCATTAAACGCAAAATCCGCGAAAAAGCGATTTCACGTACGGAAACGCGCCTGCTGATTGCCGGGCGTAGACCGGAAGATTTCAGTGAAGAGGAGCTCGAGATCATCGTCCGTGAAGAAGAAGAAAAACTCGAAGGGCAGTTGCGTGAAAAAGGGCTGTTGGCACTCGCGGCGGTGCTGGGCATCGGATGGTGGCTCTAAATGCTGCACAATATGCTCAAGTGGGGCGTATTACTGGGGATTTGGCGCCGTTACGGCGCGGCATTAAAGGTACTGCCTTTTGTTCTCATTCTCCTGCTTGTCATCTTTTCTGTACACAATGACTATCTCAACTATGTGAAAGTGGGCGAAGATCAGCGCCATCTTGCGCTGTCCTTCGTAGTCAAATGGGGAGTGATCGTGCTGGTAGGCTTCCTCTACTGGCGCTATGTGAAGCGCACTCTGTCGCGTTCCAGCGACGCCACGGTGCGCCCAGCTCGTTCGGGGCGAGGGCGCCCGCGAGGGGCTGAGACGCCCGAGTCCGAAGCGCCAACCGAAGTCGAGCAACCGGATCCCTTTGCAAACATCCGTGACAAAAAACACCTGCGCTCACGCGCAGAGTGGGTTATCGAAAAGAAAAAACACTGATACGGTTACCCACCCACTTGGGCGGCGCCACCGTACGACATCCTTTAAAAGACCAACTTTAAATCTGAAACGAGACGAATTTCAGGAGCCTGTATGCTGTTCAAGAACACCTCGATTTTACCCCTGGGCCTCGCGGTCTTGGGCGCGCTGAATGTTACTACAGCTGGCGCACAGGACGTAGAAGCGATCTACCAGCAAAATTGCGCTGCATGTCATGGCAAGAATCTGCAAGGCGGTTCGGGTTCCTCCCTGGTGGATGGCAAGTGGATAGTAGGCGGCAGCACGGAAGACATCACGCGCGTGATTCAGGACGGCTTGCCTGACCGTGGCATGCCACCGTGGAAAGGCGGCCTGAGCGCGGAGGCGATTCGCGGTCTTGTGATTTACATCCAGGAGCAGGAACAAGCCTATCAGAGCGAGCAGCTTGATTCTAAACTGGCAGCCACCAGCGGTGTGTTCAGTGCTCAAGGTGAAACCTTTGAGTTGCAAACGCTCGCAGAGCTTGACGGTGTCTTGTGGTCGCTGGCTTTTCTGCCGGATGGCAGTGCGCTGATCACGGCACGCGAAGGGCAGCTCTGGCACTATCGCGACGGGGCGCTAACGGAGATCGAAGGTCTGCCTGAGGTCTGGGCGCGGGGTCAGGGGGGGCTTCTTGAAGTAGGCGTGCATCCAGACTACAGCGAAAATGGCTGGGTCTACCTGAGCTTTTCTCAGAGCACCGATCGTGAGGATGCGGCGATGACCGCCGTTGTGCGAGGGCGCATAAAAGAGGGCCAATGGCGCGAACAGCAAACGCTCTTCTCTACCGACGCCGACTTGCACAGCACCTCCCGCTCTCATTTTGGTTCACGTTTCGTATTTGATCAGGGCTACCTCTTTTTCGGCATCGGGGATCGTGGTCAAAAGGCCTTGGCGCAGGACCTCAGCCGGCCTAACGGGAAAATGTTCCGCATTCATGATGACGGTCGCATCCCCAAAGATAATCCTTTTGTTGATACGAAGAAGGCCCTGCCTGAAATATGGAGTTATGGGCACCGCAATCCTCAGGGCATGGCAAAACACCCGCAAACTGGACAGCTCTGGGCATCAGAGCATGGCCCCCGAGGCGGAGACGAGATCAACCTAGTCGAGCCCGGCGTGAATTATGGCTGGCCGGTGATCACCTATGGAATGAACTACGACGGCACGCCGATTACGTCACTGACGAAAAAGGCGGGCATGGCGCAGCCCAAATTGTATTGGGTGCCCTCCATTGCGGTGGCGGGCATCGATTTTTATCAGGGCGGCGCCTTTTCGGGTTGGCAAAACCGCATGCTGGTGGCTGGTATGGCCTCGGAGGAATTGCACCTGATCACGCTGGACGGGACAGAGATTGTCGCAGATGACATCATCCTCAAAGGGCAAGGGCGCATTCGCGACGTGAACGTCGGGCCCGATGGGCACATTTATTTGCTGTTGAATTTCCGTGGAGAGGACAAGGGGCGTATCGTACGCATGAGCCCAGTGAAGGGGTCGGACACAGACTGATATGAGGAGATCGAGATCAGCGCCACAGTGGCCGTGGCACCTTGCGACGCTATTTATGGGCATTGGAACCTCGCTGACCATTGCCGCGCAGGAGCAGAGCGCCGAAGAGGCGGAACGACGTTTGGAAACCTTAGTGGTCACCGCCAGTTACGCTGAAGCCTCCTTGTGGCGCAGCGCGATGAGCGGGGGCACATTATCTTCCGAGCAGATCGAAGCCTGGATGTCGGAACATCCTTCGGAAGTCTTTTTTTCGACGCCGGCAACTTGGATCAGTCGCGGGGATGGTCAGGAGCATTTAACGGCAATTCGTTCACCGGTCTTCACCGGGGCGGGGGCCTGTGCCAATTTCTCGATTACGGAGGACACGCTGCCCGTGCGTGCGGCCGGTTTCTGCAATGCGAACCAGCTCTTCGATACCTTTTACGAGAATGCGGCCCAACTGACCGTTTGGCGGGGCCCGAACTCCAGTGTCTATGGTGCCAATGCCTTATACGGTGGCATTAACGTCACTACACCCGGGGCGCCAGAACGTAGTCATTTATTGTTTGAGGCGGGCACAGAACAGAGTGCGCGAGCGAGCTGGAATGCCGGCACTGACACGCTGTGGAGCTTCGGCACCCTGTTACACGACGCGGGCTGGCGAGAGGACGCCAGTGTAAGTCAGCAAAAGATCGGGCTCGGCAACGTATCGATCGCAGGCGAGTGGACTTTGCGTAGCGTGTTACAAGGCATGCACCTCGAGCAGGAAACCGCCGGGTATATCGAAGGTTTCGAACGTTACAACGATAAACAGGCCAGCAAAGCCAATGAAAACCCGGAAGCGTATCGAGACGTGGACAGTTGGCGAGCGCACATTCGGGCGAGTCGGGCCGCAGGCGCGGGCGAGTGGGTGGTGTTGCCCTATTGGCGCAGTAACGACATGGAATTCAAAATGCACTTTGTGCCCTGGCAGCCGGTTGAAGAAAACGGCCACCAATCCATCGGCTTACGCAGCCTCTGGCAGGTTGAATCGGAGCGCTTGCGCGCCAGTGTGGGCGGCGAACTGGAGTTTACCGACGCGTACCTCAGCGAATATCAATATGAGCCCGCACCGTTTTCACCGAGTCAATTCCCAGAGGGCGCGCATTACGATTACGATGTGATCAGCCAAAGTGCCGCGCTGTTTGGGGACCTGAGTTATGCGCTGAGTGCGCGCTGGACACTGGCTTTGAACCTACGTTGGGACACACTGCACTACGACTATGAGAACCGCCAAGAAGACGGTTGGGCCTGTGATGAGGGCGTCTCTGGATGCCGATTTTATCGCCCCGCGGATCGCAGTGATCGCTTCACTGCGCCTTCTGGGCGCGTAGCGATGAGTTTCGACCTCAGCGAAAACCAACATTTCTTTGCGAACCTTGGCCGAGGTTTTCGCCCACCACAGGCAAGCGAGCTGTATCGCTTGCAGGCGCCTGAGCAGGGTGCTGCTTTAACGGATGTGACCTTGAATGCGGCAGAAATCGGCTGGCGGTCGCGCGGCAATACTTTTTCGTCGCAATGGTCTCTGTTTGCGATGGCGCAGCAGAATGGCATTTATCAAAATCCTGATCGGGCCTTTTTGACAGGCGCAGAGAGCCAGCACTATGGCGTCGAATATGAGCTGGACTGGCAATTAAGTGCGCAATGGGGCCTGCGCTGGGTGGGGACTTATGCACGTCATACCTACGCGAACTCCCCGGACGAGTTAGGGGTGGCGGCAGCGATAGAAGGGAATGACATGGATACCGCGCCAAAGCTTATGCAACGTGCGGTGTTAAACTGGGAGTGGGAAACGGAGCGTGCGTTGTATTTGAGTGTGACGCAAATGGGCGCGTATTTTCTCGACCCGGAAAATGCCTACCGTTACGACGGCCATGTGTTGCTCGACTTCGGCGCACAGTACCGGGTGAATACACATTGGCGTGTACGTATGGCGATTAAGAATATGGCGGATACGCGCTACGCAGAGCGCGCAGATGTGTCCTTTGGTGAATACCGGTATTTTCCTGGATTGCCACGGCGCGCTCAGCTCAGCTTGGAGTTCACCTTATAATTCGCGACTGAAATCTCGTTCCGCGATGATTTCCTGATCGAGAAAGCGCTGGCTTGCTCGAATTGCAGGCAGCAAAACGTTGTCCGCAAATTCGCAGCCTGTGTGACGTGGGTCGAGTTGCTGCATTTTTTTACTGTCGCGAATTTTATGGCCGTGCCCCTGCTCATGAAAGGCAAGCATATGTCGGTATCCCGGGCGCCAGGCCTGAATATTTGGGAAGGAACGGCGCAGGGCACTGAGAATGGCCATGCCCGCGTAGTCCATATCGCCCCAGAAAAAACAGTGGATGTCGGTATTGTGCTGGTCGAGCCACCAGCGTTCAAATTCGCGTAAACTCTCGGTGGAGGACGCGGTCAGTACACTGAATACCACTTCGCCGCGCTTTCTGACTCCCGGTGAGGTGCCTTTAAATCCTGCGCTGTAAACCAAAGCGGTGTGCATGAGGCTTGGTTCAGTTTGGGCGCGCAACTTCATCATCAGAAAACTGTCGAGGTTTTCTATAAAAAGGACTTCGGTAAAACGCTCGGGCAGCGCGATGTTCAACATCATCGGCCGGGGAAGTATGGCCTGACTGGCTAGCGGGAAGAGGGCGTTGACCAGTTCCTGATGTGCATCGAGAAATTTCGAATCGCCCCAAAAACATTTTGCACTGAGATTGCGCAAGGTTTGCGGTGTTTTTATTTCGCGCGACAACTCCGCAAAGGCCTGCAGCACCTCACCGGCACTTTTGCCCTCCACTCTCAGTGGGCGTTCCAAGGCACGGCCTTCGTCTTCAAATAGGTGCCGGATTTTGTGGAAGCTTTGGTTCCAGGTTAGCGTGTAGGGGTCGAACGCGGGGCGGTTCAGCCACTCGCGGATCTGGCCTTCTTTCTCCGCGTTGAAAAACAACTGAGCATTCTCATAGCTCTCACGGCCAGAGCGATTGCGTTGTTTTTTGACGGTAAAAATGTGGTATTCGTTGTCGAGCGTTTTGACCAGATCCCATAGGTAGCGGGGGTCATCGTGGGCGTGATCGTAGAGCTCTGGTGTGTTGCGCTCGTTGATGCGAAACAGGGGCTTGGCGCTGACATCCACCTGATCCAGAAAGTGATTCAGTATAGATTGTATCAGCGGTTCTTCATCGACCCAATTGGGTCGCGTGCGGAATGTGTTCATCATGGCTAAAAGACACCTTGCCGTAGCTGAAACCCATGCCCTAAATGTAAATCAAATTATCCTGTAATGCGAGAAGCTTTGTAAAAAAAATATCATCTGGCGCGAAACACGGGTTGCGCCCGCGTTTTGCGCCACTTGGCGTTACGTGGATTCGACGAGTCCTTCCATAAAGTCCAGCTGCGCCTGTTGACGCAATGTCCGACGGTGATTGGCCCACAGGCTGCGAATTTTTTCCTGATTACAGACTTTGCGGTCCACGAGCACACGGGTCTTCAGCTCACCGACAGGGGTTTGTGCTGGACATTTACTGAACACCACCTGATGACTAATGAGGTCGAGGAAGGGGCCGGACTTGCTCGAAGGCATGATGAAAATAAGCTGTAGGCCCAGGGTCTCCGTGAGGTAGTGAATCACCTCCCGTGAGCGGGTCTCATCCATTTTAGAAAAGGCCTCGTCGACCAGTACCATGCGGCAATGGCTGCGCCCTTCGTTAAAACGAAACGCCGAGGTGATAGCGGCAGAACGAATAATATACGCCGGTGTTTCGAGCTGTCCGCCCGAACCCGTACCGTAGGTGCTGAGCGCAATGGGCTGCTTACCTTCAGGCTCTTTGAAAATTTCGTAGTGGCGATAATTGCGATAGTCGCTGATACGGCGCAACTCGTTCAGGGCGTGTTGCTCGTCGCGATCGAGCAGCATTTCGAGCAGGTGGTCGCGTACTTTTGTCGAGGCCGCACTGAGCTCGGCGTCAAACAGGGTTTGTCCATCGCCGAGACTCGGGGATTGAATCAGTTCCTCAAAAAAGCGCCAGTACTCGCGGAATTCGGGTACCCATTCATAAGCAAAATAAAACCGTTCGCGGTCGGCACCGAAGCGATGGTGCTCGAGCTCGGTATTCAGTTCATCGAGGGTACGTTGCCCCTCGTTAATGCTTTGGTAAATCGAGTGGCACAAACTGCTGACAAAGGTGGTATTGAAGCTATCGCGCAAGCTCAGCAGCTTCTCGTGCTTTCCGGCCAAGACATTATTTCGCAGAGAATGATGCACGCGTTCGATTTCGCCTTGGGTGGAGAGCACACGGGTGAGGTTGTCGAGCGAGTCGATGGCCGTGTTGCGCATTTCGAACTGAATGCTGCTGTATTGAGCGGTATTGCGATTGTGCTCGAGCAGGCGCTCGTAGAGCACGCGCTCCTGACGTTCGCACTGAGTCAGGGCTTCCTGAATTTCGGATGCGTAATCGCGGTTACCGCGTTCGGCGGCTTCTTGTTCAAGGGGCGGCAGCAATGTGTCGAGTTTGAGTTCTGTGTGCCGACGCGCGAGCGCTTCCACCTGCGCCTCGGCCTGCTCGCACGCCTCTTGCAGATGGTCTTGTTCACGGCTCAATCGTTGGATGACTTTTTCACCCTGGGCAAGACTTTCTTTCAGCTTGCCGGCTTCTTCACGCAGCGTATTCGCTTCCGCAGCGAGCGCACGTAAGTCCTCGCGATTGGTGTCGAGCTGGCTTTCCAATTCGTTGAAGTCACTTAGATCAAGCTGATTTAATCTCTGTTCGTTCACTTGTAGCAGACGAGCGTGTTCGAGCATGTCGTGAATCAAATCACCACAGTTGATGCTCTGAATGCCCTCAACATGCTGACGCAGGGTTTTTAATTGGTCGAGCGTGTTCGCCGCAGCTTGCGCTTGAATCTCCAATTGCTGTAATTGCCGTCGCTTGGCTTCCAGCGCGCGTGAGCGAGCACCTGCACCGAACACCAGGTCGCTGTCATCGATGTCGCAGCGGAACAGACTGTAGTTGCCCGAACCTAAACCGTCGGGTGTCAGACCGCGAGCCGTATGTTTGAGCGCTTCGGCATTGGCCACGCGCAACACCGAGCCATAGCTGGCGCGAAGGTAGTGTTCAACCGCCTTGTGATCAATGTGCATGACCTCGAGAATACTGCCTTTGGGGGTATCGAAACGCGCTGCGTCGCGTGCGGCGCGTGACGCTTGGAGTACACGAGCAGTATTTCGTCGTCCACCTAAGCTGCGCACAATGCGAATGGCCTCCGCCTCATAGTCGCTGTCGACGACAATGCCAAAACGCGCTCCACCGAGATACCCTTCAATCGCCATCTGCCATTCTGGATCGCTGATGTCGACAAATTCGCACAGCACTGCAGGCTGTGCTTCTGGACATTGCTGTCGAATGGCATCGAGTGCGGCTTCAACGGCAGGGGGATAACTGGTGTGCTGATTTTCGAGACGATCCATCTCTCGCTGTTTGAGCTGGGCCTGCGCGCGCAACTTTTCACACTGTTCGCGCTTCTTGTTTTCGCTGAGCCAAAGTTGTTGTGCCAATGAAGGCTCACCGTCGTGAAGCACTGATACGGCAGCATTGTGTGGCTTTTGCAGTGACAGCACATTATGTAAGCGGTGTTCTAAGGCGCTGTTGTCAATCCAGTCTCGGGTTTGCAGACTGGCCGCGTCCAACTGTGTATCCGCGCCTGCGTCGCACAGGGCTTGCAGAGGCTTTTTAATCTGATTCAAGGTAATGGGCAGGTCGTCAGGCCAATAACCCAGGTTTAAAATGGCCGACGCGTGCGACACGTTCCGGCTGATTTTCTGATCTTCGTTGAGCAGCGGGCCGGTGAGTTCGGCGAGTGCTTTTTGATGTTGCGCAACATCAGCTTCTAGGCTGTCTTTATTTTTTAGCGCGGCGATGCCCTGTCGCTGGGCGAGCATGTCTACCTGTGCCTGCTGCAACACATCGCGCTTGCCGTCGAGAATGTCGATGCGCGTGTGTGTTTCCTGCAGCTGTTGCTCGCAGGCGTTTTGCTGCTTCTTCAGTTGCAGGTATTGTTGCTGATTCAGCGAACGGATACGAATTTGATCGGCGTACCGCAGTAGGCAGTGCTCACTCCAATTGTCGATGTAAATTTGCGCGGCGGTTTTGGCATCGCTCAGATTTTCCAAGGCACTGTTAATACGACGAGTCTCACTTTCCATCGTGTGGATGGTTTTCATCAACTCACTGACCTGGCGAATGTCTTCACTCAGATCCTTGGGCTCGAGGACTTCGCGCGCAACAAAATCGTGAATGCTGCGCACCGGCTTATAGGCCATAAAATTAGAGAAGGTGCGCGCCGCGTGCTTGGCCTCGCGATCACTGAGCGCGCCGCGTTCACCGCGAAATAAGGCATACAGTCTGCGCAGGTAGGGCCCTTTTTTATCGTAGCTCTCAACGCTGTTCGCGCCGAACTGTTTGCTTAATAGCCGGGGCAGATCATCGAGCGGTGTGATGTATTTTCCGGATTTATCAGCGCGAATGAGTTCTTCCAGACTCAGTGCTTCATCAGGCAGAATTAAAAATTGCAATTGATCCAGGCGTGCCTGACGGGATTGGCCTGCGGTATCGAGGCTGGCTCGCATGCACATGACGACGCTGAATCGTTCGCCCTCTTCACCCTGAGTGGGATGAAACACGGCGCCGATGTAACCGTCGGTGGTGCGTGGCCGCGCGTAACTGCCGTCATCACATCCGAGCACATAGGAAGCGAGGGTGCGCACCTGCTTGCCTCCTCGACCGCGCTGTGTGGTTTCATCCTGGCCGGGATTAAAATTAAACAGATTTTCATGCGCGGCCGTCATCAGCGACTGCAAGGCATCCGCGGCGGTCGTTTTGCCAGAGCCATTGCCGCCGGAAAATAAATTAATCGGCCCGAATTCAATTTCCTGAGACGGGATATTGCCCCAGTTTACGAGAATCAATTTTTTACAGAACATCGGCCGTGTCCTCGTGCTCGTCAGAAGTGCTGTGCGGATACAGCTCACCGAGCGCCTCGGCGGTCACAAAGCTCGTGATGTCGGGCTGTATGCTCAGCCAGCTTTCACCGCTTTCAAACGCGTCCTCCTGATTAAATCGAATTAATCGCATTTGACGCAGGCGCTTAAACAGGGCTTTCCGCTCGAGTGCGTTCTCGGGCAGGTTGCGCTTGAGTAAATTTTTCATGGCAAACGTGACGGCTTCGAACGCGATCATGACACAGCCGCGATCGTCGACGCGTCCCTCGCGCAAGGCGTTTTCGTATTCCACGCGCAACACCAAAATTAATGCGACTTCCTGTTGGCTTGGTCGATAACGTAGGCCCGCGTTGTAGGGGCCGCTGTCGTTGTCGGCAAGGCCCGGCACTTCGGCACCGGGAGGGAAGACGCGCACGAACGCAAACTGCCGGTCGTGTTGCAGGCGTAAATGCAAAATGGCGAGATAGTCTTCCACTAACTCGTGGCACTGTAAAAAGCGGTCGTAGAGTTGGGCTTCAATCTGACTTTCTTCGCGATGGATTACGCCGTAGTCCAGCAGGCGTAGCGTTAATTCGGAAAAGCTCTCGAGGCTCAGGCCGAGTGCCTGAAGTTTCGGCTGTAAGTATTCTTCAATCATGGTTGGGTCCGGGGCGCCGCGTCACTTTCGTCGCGGGCGTCGATCAATTGGATCTCAAAGTCGTCACTGCTGTGAAAATAGCCGTGCTCGGGGTCGGTCTGGCCGATATAGC
This sequence comes from Cellvibrionaceae bacterium AOL6, assembly GCA_003265435.1. Classification (GTDB taxonomy): domain Bacteria; phylum Pseudomonadota; class Gammaproteobacteria; order Pseudomonadales; family Cellvibrionaceae; genus Agaribacterium. The sequence continues at coordinate 102,952 of NOXC01000006.1, read as the reverse complement.
GCATGACAAATTGCTTGTCGGAATCGCGACTGTTGACGCTGCCAGCTTCAATAATGTGCGCCAACGTGAGCAAGTCTCTGGCGTTTTCGATGGGCAGGGCACTCGCGCGTATGCGGCCTCCCTGACGAAGCCCACGTAGCAAGTGGTCGTGCAGGTCGGCGCGGTTGAATAAGAACGCCTGATCCAGCAACTGCTGCACCATCAGGCTATTGCGTGCTTCATCGTCAATATCAACGGGTTCGTCGACGCGGGTATCGACCTGGGCGCGTTTGCGTCGCTCCTGCAATTTTATCTGGCGGGGGTCAATCAAACCCATGTCGAGGGTGGCGAGTTGTGCCGAGGCGGCGTGCATGCGCGCATCAAATTCGGTGTCGTTGAGGTCGGCCAGCTCTCGGCAAATGTCGACGAGATCGTCGTTATCCTGTGCATTGAGGTAGCTGAGTTGACGAATCACCAGATCGGCTCTGCGGGTAAAGCCGTGCAGTGCGCGACGCAGTGCAGGCAGCATAATTTCCGCAGCGTTACGCATGCGCTGCTCAATGGTATCGAGTGCGAAGTAGAGGTAGCTGCGTTCGTGCTCGCATAATTGCGGTGCACAGGCACGCAGGTCGCGCTCGGCCTCGTGTTTGAAGCTTTTCGGCTTGCGCTTGATGCCGTGAATCACTCGACGAATCGCGTCGCGGTGCTTTTCGACGCTGTCGGCCGACAGGCGCACGCTGATATCCGGTTGGAAGCGCTTTTCCATATAGTCGAAGAACTGGTCCGTCGCTTCGTGTGCGAGTTGCCGCGCTTCAACTTCTTTCACCAGCTCGCGTTTGCGATCATCGAGCTCGGTGATGATGTCGGTGAAATCGGTGATGATGCGTTCTGAATAGTCGAGCGCGTCGAGCAGGTCGTAGACGTCACCGCGGCTGCTAAAGGCCTCGAGGGCGTTCAGCGTATTGCGCGTATTGCGGTGGCGCGTGCGAATATTCGCCGTGTCGACATCGAGCAGGGCCTGTGTCAGCAGCCGACCGGTGCGAGAAAAGGGATAGCTCGATTGAAACGTGGCGGTATCGACCTGCCGTTCGATCCAGCCAGCATCCAGTACGCTCTTAAGCACCCAGGTAGCCAGTTCACGCTCGCTGCGAAAGCGTTGATCCTGCTCGCCCTCTTCGGTATCGAGTTCGACACCTGCGGTACGTGTGAGAGCTTCACAGAAAAGCTCGATGACGGTCTCACGGGACAGCGACGAGCCGTAGTCCGCCGAGGCACTGTATTGGCGTTGGTAGAGCAGGCAGAGGCACTGGATCACCTGTTCCCGATATTTGCCGGTCAGAGGCTTGAAAAGGTGCAGGCGTGGCTCAGTGAAAAACATGCTTTAACTTGGAAAACGATCGCGACAGGGGGGCCGAAGCCAAAGCGGGAGTTTAGCAGAATTTGGCGTGCCGGGCAGCCGAGGAGGCGCTTTCGCTCAGCTCGCAGGAATCACAGAGCCGATCTCGGCATCGAGCCGTTTTCCCGCGCGACTCATCAGCAGCTGCTGACGTAAGAATTGGTCTAAGGCATTGTTTACCATAGGATTTTCACCCTCTTGGGCAATGCTTTGACCGGCGCTGAGTTCGCCGGGTGCGAGGACGTAAAATTCGTGCGCGACGCTGAGCTGATTGAGATAGTCGTGGAACGCCAGTGTGCTCGGGAAGGCCTGGGTGTTTTCGGTCACCGCAATCGCGAGCTGGATCTTCAAGGCATGCTGCCTGGCTGTATAAGAGAACGCCAAATCCCACGCGTTGTCGAGTGGGTCTTCAATCGTGATGCCCTCAGTCTCGCTACCTTGCTGTTTGCTGACCTGATGCTCCCATTGCAGGCCGGGATGGGCCGCGATGGCGCCGGAAAACAGTTCGGGATGTTTGAATATGTAGCGTAGGCTGGCGCGAGCGCCATCGCCGAAGCCAAACAGCGTACGCCCTACCCGGTTCGGCACACTGCGGTACTGCTTATCGATGTGTTTGGTCAGCTCGAGAATGGCCTGTTCGCCGTAGTCGCCCCCCTGGTCGTAGTAGGGCAGTCGTCCACCATTCGTAAACACAATCAGGGTTTCGGGCAGGGTGCCCTGACGGATCTTGTCGTACAGCGCATCAAATCGGTTGAGGGCCTTGTGCTCATTGCCCGGGCGGCCATCATGAAGCATGTACAGAACGGGGTAGCGGTGTGTGGCGAAGTCGGGCTGCAGGTAGTTTTCAGGCAGATAGATGAAATAGCCCACGTCCACATCGTTTTCGATACTTCGGAATTTCTGGTGTTGTAGGGCGGGGTGCAGCTCAAAGCTGTCCGGAGTTTTGTTGTACCAGCGAAAGCGCTCCAGGGAGACGGGATCACGTGCCTCAGGCTGCCAGTCGTAATCCGGCACCTGTGCATGCAGCAGCAATGGCACTAAAGTCAACGCGAGGGCGCTTAACTTTCTATACAGCGTCTTCATTGATGAAGTAACAGCCCTGTTGATCCAAGTCTCTTCGATGATAGCGTTTTGGCTGCATTGAGGGAACACTTTACGTGCCACATTTCCAGACGGCAGCGGGGGGGAAGCCCGGTTTCGTGAGCCTGTCAGAAGCGTGCGTGCGCTTCATGTGCCGATGAATACAGCATCTGTGTGCAAGATCACGCCGTTCGCGGGTCACGAGCGACGGCTCGCGGGCATGCCGTCGTCGGCGATGTTTCTCAGTTTGGTGTAAACGGAGACAAGCAATCGATGCAGGAGCAGGACTGCAATCAGAGCGGCATACCACCAGGGCTGCAGGTCGGTGGGCTTGGCTTCCAGCAGAGTGTGAACCACCGCAAGTACGGCAATGACGTAGATACTGCGGTGCAGTCGTCGCCAGTGACGGCCCAGGCGCTTTTGTACCGCTTTGGGTGAACTGAGCCCGAGCAGGAGCAAGCCGAGCAGGGTTACCACGCCAGCGGCAATAAAGGGGCGTTCCCGCACATCGAGCCAGAGTTCGCGCCAAAACCAGAGCAGGTCAAAGTGCAGGTACACCAGCGCGTGAATCACGGCGTAGCACAGGCAGGCATTGCCGATGCTTTTGCGGCAAAGGATGAGGAAGTTCCAGTCTGCCAAACGTTTGCCGTACGGCGCGCGGCAGCCTTGACACAGCCACGTGAGCCAGCGGCGAAGCGGTGTGATCAGCAACGTTACGATCAGTAATATCATGCTCCAGAGGCCGCTTTCGGCCATGAGCGTTTCATAAGGATTGGGGCCAAGCCTGTTCGTGGCGGTTCGGATACCGAGTGCGGCCAGAGGTAAGAAGCTGAGTGTAATGGCGCCATGAACACAGCGTTTTCGATGCCGGTTACATGCCTGCGCAAAATCAAATAACAACATTAAAAATGGTCGCTCAACGACATACCTTCGTACATGTGTTCGACATACTGCGCGTAGCCATTAAACATTTCAGTACGTCGTTTTTTGACTTCGCCAATTCGGACTTCGCGGCGCTGGCTCCAGCGTGGGTGAGGGACGCTGGGATTGACGTTGGCATAGAAGCCGTATTCGGCAGGTGCCTTTTTCATCCAGGTGGTGACGGGTTGCTCGTGAACGAATTCAATTTTTTTAATTGCCTTGATACTTTTGAAACCGTATTTCCACGGCACAACCAGTCTGAGTGGTGCACCGTTCTGCTTCGTCAGCGCTTTATCGTATAAACCCAGTGCGAGTAGCGTGAGAGGGTTGCGTGCTTCGTCCAAGCGTAAGCCTTCGATATAGGGCCAGTCGAGGGCATTGCGGCGCTGGCCGATCATCGCTTCAGGCTCATACGTGCCTGTGAATTTGATATACCTTGCCTCTGGGGTCGCGTCCACCTGGCTGAGAATGGTGTGCAGCGGAATCCCACACCAGGGAATGACCATAGACCAGCCTTCTACACATCTCAGACGGTATTGTCGATGCACGAGCGCGCGCGCGAGTAGGGGCGCAACAGATAGCCTGAGGGGCTGTTTTACGAGACCGCCGATATCAATATGCCAGTCACTGGTATCGAGTGCTTGAGCGAGTATGGCCGGGGCTTTTTTATCCGGCGAAAATTCGTAGTAATTGTTGTACCGCACAATGTTTTTGAATGGGGTAAGCGTTTCCTGCGGCAGCGTGAGATCGGGTGCGCATTCAAGCGCCTCAAGTGCTTCGAGGTATTTTTCGTCCAGTGCACCCGCGGCCGGGCTGTCGAGCCCGAACGCTGTGCCTGCGGTGAGGGCAGCGCTCAATTGAAAAAAGCGTCGCCGATTGACATAGAGGCCGTGCGGAGTGGTGGTGTCCTGCATGTATTGAAATGTCAGTCTCGAATCGTCATCAAGTAAGTGACAAGCGCATTAATTTCCTTGTCGCTTAGTTGATCGCCCCACGGCGGCATGTGTTTTGAGCGTCCCATCGCTTCGCCGCCGAGGCGAATAATTTCCCGCAAGTACATTTCCGGTACGCGACTAGCGGTTAGGTCAAACGGGGGCGGGTCTTTGAGAATTTTTGCCATACGCCCATCTCCTTCGCCGTACTTACCATGGCACAACACGCATCGCGTATCGTAGGCTTCTTTACCGAGTTGTAGTGCTGGCAATTGCTCTGCTCGGTAGGATTGAATCATCGCGGCGGCCTGTTCGGGGTTTTCCCGCATCAGCTCCACGAAATCGGCGACGGACTCGACCTCTGTCCAAGACAGCTCCTGCCCATAGGGCGGCATCGCTTCGTTAAAACCACTGAAATAACCGCCATAAATCACTACCTGTTTTATCTGGTTTCGATCTTTGGCTTTCTGCTCAATCATTAAGTTGGTGTTGGGGTAATTCTTTAATTTCATTGGCAGAATTCCCTCGCCCATGCCGCTTTGTCCATGACATAGTACGCAGCGTTTCGCATACACCTCGGCACCCATTTCCAGACTTGGCGTAGGGTTGTCTGAATCGTCCGCGTGTGCTGTCGATAAAGCGAATGCAGCTAGGGCTGGACAGAGCGCTCTGCGTACTAAGTACTGGATAAAAGACATGACGGTCATCCTCTGAGGTGGCTACTCGACGACGTGTATGGTCATCTGCATGTTGGGATGTATGGCGCACTCAACTTCTACATCACCCGCTTCCTCAAAGGTAACGGAGCGTGATTCACCCTGGGGAAAGGATCCCAGGTCGAACAGTTTTGCGTCGGACAGGCTGAACACGTTGTGGAAAAAGGGGTCTTCATTTAAAAAATCAACCGTGTCACCTTTTTTAATCGTCAGTTCCGCGACCGTGAAGGTTTTATTTTTCTGACCAACGACCTCATTTGCGAAGGCTGAAGTCGCGCCAAGCATAAGCAAGGTTGATAGTGCGATGAGTGTACGTTTCATGGTGGACCTCCTAGTTTGGCAGTACAGGCAGCGTAAAAGCCTGCTCTTCTGAAGAAAGGGCTTTCATAAATGCAACAAGATCGGCTTTTTCTTTGTCGTTAAGGTTCAGTTTTTTGATGTTGGGTGACAGGTTGCTCTTGCTGGCACCGCCTTGGGCGTAGTGCTCGACGACGTCTTCCAGAGTGGCGGCTGAACCGTCATGAAAATACGGGGCTGTATGCGCAATTTCGCGCACGGTGGGCGCTTTGAAAGCGCCCTTAAGGATGCGAATGGGTTTGATCGCATAGCGCCCCATATCCGCTTGTGGATTGTCGAAGGAAGCCAGCCCGATATTATGAAAACTGTCGTCGGTAAAATTCGGCGCGGAGTGGCATACGGCGCAATTGCCTTTTTCGGGATCAACAAAGAGTTTGAAGCCGTTGATCTCGCGCTTGGTCAATGCCTTTTTGTTGCCTTTTACCCATTGATCAAAGCGCGAGTTATTTGAAACCACAGTACGCTCGAAGCTGGCAATCGCCATTGACAGCGTTTCACCCGTGACACCTTGGCCGGGGTAGGCATTTTCGAATAGGGCTTGATACTCAGCATTCGACTTGACTGCGGCAAGCGCGCCATCGACGCCAATATTCATTTCATCTGAGGACACCATCGGGCCCAGTGCTTGGTCTTCCAAGGTCTTTTTACGGCCGTCCCACATCTGTATGCTTTGGTACGCGGTATTGTAGATAGTGGGTGTCGCCCGGCCGAGCACTTTACTTTGAAATCCGCGAGCGGTTTTTAATCCGTCTGACCAGCCATAAAGTGGACTGTGGCAGGTCGCACAGCTCATATTGCCATCGCCACTCAAACGCGTATCGAAAAACAACATTTTTCCAAGCTCGACGCGCGCGTCTGTGGGCACGTTCTCTTCAGGGTAGGGGACCTCAGGCATCAGCCATTGCTGCAGGGAGGCATGACCGGCTTTAAACACGGTTTTATCCTCAGCCTGCGCGGCCAATGCTGTGGACAGGCCTAAGCTGAGCACTGCGACATGCTTTAAAAGGGTTCGCGGCACAGCTTGGGCGGCCTGGAAAAGAGAGCGTCGTATATTCATAACTGTCGTCTCACGAGTGATTGTCAGGAAGAATTTCCTGTTCATTTGGAATATGTTTGAACTGAGCGATAGACCCCGACATACGAACGGCGCTCTGTTCGAGCTTATTGCTCAGCGCCGCCAGGCCACCGATTTTTGTACTGGCATTTTCAATACGTGTCGAAATATTTTCTGAGTCTTCGGTGATGGTCGCGAGGCGGCCGAGCTCCTGCTCTGTATCGCTCAGTACGCCCGACAAAATGCCATTGCAGCGGTGGGCCAGATCGCGGCTTGCACCAGAAGCATTTTCGGCTTCCTGCATGGCGGACAATGAACTCTCGATCAATGACATCGCGGTGGCAATCTTGCCAACGGTACTGTTCACCAAAGAATTCATTGTGTCTGTGATTTTACTGACCTGTTCAGTCGCGTTGCCTGAACGCTGTGCGAGGTGGCGTACTTCATCAGCAACCACGGCAAAACCGCGGCCCTGTTCTCCCGCGCGCGCGGCTTCGATCGCCGCATTCAGTGCAAGCAGATTGGTTTGTTCTGAAATCGCGCGGATGCTATCGGTAATACTTTGAATTTCCTGGGCTGAGCTGGCCAAACTGTTGGCGCTGTCGTCCAGTTCGGATATTTCCTGCTGCAAAGTGTTAAAACTTTCTCGGCCGACAACCAGGCTTTGCGTTGCCGCTTGATTCGCCGCTTCAGACTCGGCCGTGATGCTGCTGCACTCCTGTAGCTTACGTGTGGTCTCTTCGGAGTTTGCAAGCAGATGCTGCGCGCTGTCGGTCATGGTCTGACAGTTGGATGACACGCTCTGCGCGTCCTCCAAGCATTCGGTGCTCGTGTTGCACAGATGTTTTGACTCACCAAGCAAGAGCTTGGCTTCATCGGCTATCGCTTCGATCACGCTTCGAATCGTCTCAATTGCGCTTTGAAGATCTCGGTTTATGTAAGTGAGTTCGCCAGTGCTGTTATCATCGATATCGGGTTGCAAGTCACCGTGTTTAAACTGACTCATCGCTTCACGGATTCGATGAATACTGTAAAGCAGTTGTTTGCCAAAAATAATGGTCACAATAATGGTGATCAACGCACCCAGCATGAGCGCACCAATCACATAAACCAGCATGGATCGAATATAGCGGCGGTTATTGTCGGCAAGCGCATTGAGCATCTTCTGTTCGTTCAGAAGAATGTCACGCGACCGGTCTGCGATGGCCGTGAGTTTGGGTTCGATCTGCGAAAAGACAGCGAGCGCGGCAAGGTCATTATTCTTCTTTGCCTGGCCAATCAACTTGAGTTGAAAAGGTTTGACTTCTGCAAGGTCGGATTTGAGTGTGTCAACTTCACGGTTCCCAGGGAGTGCCGCTTCGAGTCGCTGCATTTGCTCATCCAATACCGCTGAGGATTTGAGTGACGCGATCGCGTAGCGTCGAATTGCGTCCGGCGTATCCGCCGCTATCAGCGCCTGCGTGACAAATTGCATTTCCATCACTGCCGAGAGGTTCGTGGAAGCGGCCAATTGTCGCTCCTGGCTTTCTATCAGGCTGCCTTCAATATTCTGGGATTGTTTTTCCGAGAGAAACAAAAACGCAATGATGGCGCCAAAAGCGACCAGCAGTGGGAGAGTTGCCACGATAGACAGCTTGTATTTCCACGAACGCTGCCTGAATGTTTTTTTATTTGCTTCGCTCACTCGTTCCAATCCAATTAATGTACGCACTAAACCGCTTGCGTGTAGATTTCGTATAGCAGTGACTTAAATCTAGAAGGCGCGCGCCAAAATACAAGCAGGGGCGGGGCTTATTAAAGAACCTAAAAATAGCTTGAGCGAGATTGAAATAGCGAAGAGAAATATTGATTTTCAGTGAGAAATAAAAAATTTAATTTTATTCTGAAGAACAATATTGACTGAGAATAGAACGCAATTAGTCTGGTTCAGAGAGGCGATGCGCCCCTTCGCTTGAGGCGGAGAATTGAATAAGCAGTTGGTCGAGTGACAGCGGGCGTGCCAGATAGAAGCCCTGGAAGTACTCGCAGCCATTTTGATGCAGGAAGTCGAGTTGCGCCTGGGTTTCGACGCCTTCAGCGACGACACTTAAGCCCAGGTTATGCGCGAGGTTAATGACCGCACAGGCGATTTCACAATCGCTTTTGTTGTCGGGAATGTCATCGACGAAAGTTCTGTCAATCTTCAAACTGTTCAGTGGAAAACGCTTCAGGTACGACAGGGAAGAGTAACCTGTACCAAAATCGTCTATTGAAAGGCGACAGCCCACATCGCGCAGGGTTTCCATCACCGTGATCGCTCTGTCCATGTCATCAGTGACTGTGGATTCGGTAAGCTCGAATTCAATATGGGATGGGTCTATCGCGTAGCGGCGGAAGACGTCGCCGATCATCTTTTCGAGCGTCTCCGAATAGAACTGGCGTGCACTGAGGTTGACCGATACGCCCTGTATGCCCATGGCGCGCAACGCTGTGCCATGGTCGCGCAACATTTCACAGACGCGTTCGAGGACCCGCTGGCCGAGTAAGTGGATCAAGCCGCTCTCTTCGGCAACAGGAATAAATCGGGCGGGCGAAATATAGCCTTCTTCCTTGTCGAACCATCGCACGAGCGCTTCTGCCCAGATCGGCGTTTTAGACTGCCCTTCGAATTGTGGCTGTAGGTATACATCAATCAGGTTGTTTTCTAGTGCATCGCGCAGCCGGGTTTCGAGGTAGACCTGCTCTCGAATGGCGTCGTCAAGTTCGGAGCTGTAGCAAGAAAAGCAGGCTCCGCCCCGAGCCTTGCTGTTATAAAGGGCCATGTCGGCGTATCGCAAAAGACTCTCAGGGGTATCCGCATCATCGGGGTACATGGCCACACCGACGGACCCCGAGACGGGAATTCGCGTGCGTTCATATTCCGCTTCGCACTTCATCGCGTTGATCAGGCGTTTGGAGATAAATTCGACGCTGTTCAGGTTCTCCACATCCTCAACCAGAATGAGAAATTCATCGCCCCCCATCCTGACGACGATGTCTTCGCGAAATACGGCCTCTCTCAATCTGCCGCCAACTTTCTCTAATAATGCATCACCGGCATCGTGACCGAGCGAGTCGTTGACGCGTTTAAAATTATCGAGATCCGTCATAAAGACTGCGATCTTTTTATGCTTTTTGTTCGCGGAGGCGAAAGCGTATTGCAGGTGATCCTGAAGGAAGCGTCGGTTGGGTAGTTTGGTTAGAGGGTCATAAAACGCGAGTTTTTCGAGTTCAAACTGCACGTTTTTCAGTTCGGTGACGTCCACCAGCGTGCCGACAAAATAGGTTTCCTCCGTGGTGTTGACGATACTCACGTACTCGTGCAAAAAACGGTATTTGCCGTCCGGTTGGGCAAATTCAAATTCGATACTGACGTAATCCGTGCTCTGGCCGAGTTGAGCGACGTTTTCGATGTAGCGTCGACGGTAGTCCGGTGCAATATAGGAAGAAAAGGTATCGGCTAAGTCTCGATCCAGCCCTGTGATACGGCACCATGCATCATTGACATAGGCAAACTTGTTGGCAAAGGCGCGTTTAAAAATGCCGACCGGTGCATTTTCGGCCAATTGCCGGAAGGTTTTTTCACTATTACCCAGCTTTTGGTTCTCAACCTCAAGTGCGTCGAGCATGTGATTGAAGGTGTCGACTAGATCGCCGATTTCGTCGTCATAGGATTTCATTGCACGTTGCTTGGCAAGGGGATTCTGAGCAATTTCTCGGCTGGTGACAGACAGCTTTGCCAGCGGCTCTAAGGATCGAGTGAGGAGCCTCTGACCCATCAGGAACGCAAACAGCACGGCCGCGAACAGCGTTCCGAATATCGCCAGTGCCATCGCTGCAAGCGAGGCCTGGAGTTCTTCGCCTCGAGTTTCTATCACCAGAAAGCCGACTGTGGCGTTATTGGTTGTCGCAGGAAAAACAATGCGGCTTGAGAACGCGCTGCGTTGGCGCAAGCCTTCTTCCTGTTGGGAGAAATACTGACCGCATGCGTGCTGACTTCTTGGGGAGCGGTAGGAAGAAAACAGCAGTCCGTCCTCACGGTAGAGGCAGAGTTTATCAATGTCGTCGTGATGTTTGCCGGCTTTGAGAATTTCTTTTGCTTCTTGCGCGTAATGCCCGCCCAATGCCGTTGCGAGGCTTAAAGGAAAGGCGAGCTGCTCCGTAAGAATATCGCCAATGGTGCTGAGATTTCTTTCCACGTGATTGTGGGCGACCTGACGTCCAAAGCCGAGTAGCACCAAGCCACCGATCAGAAACGCCGCAACCATTGACAGCGCGACCGCACGCAACAGTGCGTAGTTGAGGGTACGGCGACGTGGCTTTAACTCGCTCATTCCAAGCCCTCGATGTGAGAGGCAGAGCGAAGCAGGCTCGTTTTAAAATTCACGCCGTTTGTGACCGCCACGCTTTGATTCACTGAGTAGCTCAAGCGGTTTTCGTGAACAAACAGATCAATGGCCGCGATGTCGCGGTTGTGTGAGCAACCACTGCAGATGACAAATTGGTTGTGGATCAGTTCGGCTATTTCTGGCTTCTCATTTGGTCCCAATACTACGACGTCACAGTTTGATGATGCGTCGTGATTCAACTCCTGTACGGATATGGAGGTGTCCCCTTGGAACGGTGCCCCGTCAAGCGCTTTGAGCGCGAGGCCAGAGCGTGCCTCGCCGGCGGTACACAAGGTGACGTAGCGCTCTTCTTTCAGTGGCCACTGGCTGAATTGAATCAGACGATACACCACGGCACTGCGCAGGGTGTATTCATCGGCAACGGGGCTATCAGCGTGGGAATAAAGTGGGGTGAACAGGCAGGCGAGCGCGGTGATCGCGCGAAGGGAGCGAGCAAAGCCAAGTCCGTGGAATTGCTGTCTGATCCTGATCAAACGGTCGACGTCCTGTTGTCGGTAGTCAAAGAAAGTTCGTAGCCGCATCACCGTGAATTATCTATCGGTAAAACACCGTTATGAATTGGGTCTGCGAGAGGGCTACTGCGGCCTCATCAGGCTCCTGTAACCGCGCAACGAGTATAACGATGCCAAAATAAAAGTTCTTCTATTTGGGTCGCAAAACCAAGCGTTTTTTAAAATTTAAATAAAAATTATAAAAAGAAAACTATTCAGAACGTCGCGCGCTAAGCACGAGCAGATCTCACAATATGTGAGCGGCTTAGAGCAAAGGTTTGCTGAATAAGGTATGCATCGCTGCTTGCGCGGTGACGAACAAGTTGCAGTTGGCGGCTGAGTTCGGCCTTGGTTTGATCCCAGATTTCGTATTGGGCTTCATGCATGATGTATTCGATCGCGCGCAGTCGGAAGGCGGGCACAATACGGCTGCGATAAAACAAGCGGCGAATCCAGAATTCATCTTGTGCCAGTGCATCACAGAACACGTCCTGGTCGTAGAGGAACTCGTTCAGCTCCCGGCACACCGTTTTGCCTTGCTTCCCGTGCTTGAAGAGTGAGGCGCGTGTGATGCCATGCGCCCGTTCTGCATCGCCACTCCAATGCTGCCAGTCTTCGAAGGGTTGAATGAGAGAGCAAAAACGGGCGCCGTCCGTGTTTACAACGCCGATTTCTATTGGGTAGCTCTCCGGGCCAAAGCCGGAAGCTTCAATGTCGATAATGGTAGGGCTGTGACTTCGCATGTCGGCGCCACTCTGTTTTTGTAATTGGGCCTGTGTCTCCACCTGAGTTCAGTATAGTCGACGTCGGGCGCGGTATAGGGCTTTTCTCGGCACTTTGGTGAAAATCAGCTAAGCTCAAAAAATAGACGATTTTCACGTCGGGTCTCACGGTGTTTAACACCGAACCGGCAACCGTTAACATCGGAGGTCTCCTTAGGTGAGCAGTCCTATGGCAACCCGCGTCTTCGAGAAGTGGCGCGGTCACTCCCTGCGTACTCAGTTGGTAGTGATTTTCTTACTGTTGGCCGTTGTTCCGGCCATGTCCGTTGTCGTGTTGAAATACCAGGTGGCGCGTCAGGGCCTGAATCAGGCGGCTGAGTTTCACCTTCATTCAATCAGCAAATCCCACGCCATATTTCTCGATGAGTGGTTCAATGATCGCTTGTTGGAAGCCGCTTACCTCGCTGACACCGACTACACCAAGGTCTTGCTGAATGAATTGGTGGCAGTTGAGGCGCAGGCGGAGCTGTCGAGTGTGGGCTCTCCGCTATGGCAGCGTACTGTGCATGAACACGAGATGGGTTTGGTCAATGTGCGCAATCACTTCGCGTTTTTTCATGACCTTTATCTGATTTCCCCTCAGGGAAAGATCCTGTATTCGACCTTGATGCGCGATGATCTCGGCGGCAGTTTGGTTGGCGGTCGTTTGGCATCGACCCGTTTTGCCGACGCAACACGCGCCGCACTGCAGGATCGAGAACAGAAATTTTCGGATTTTGAGCGCTACCGTATCGTTGATGATTTGGTGTCCGGTTTTATTGTGACGCCCATTTTAGGTGAGTCAGGCGATGTGCTTGGTGCGTTTGCGGTGCAGATGCGCTTGGACAAGATAGAAACCGCCATGGGGAACGCGCCCAATGCGCATTCCTATCACTATCTTGTGGGGCAGGACGGTCGCTTACGCAGTTCCATTTCAGGTGACAGTGAGCAGGTCCTTTTACAGCAAGTTCAATCAGTGCAGGTGAGGGCGTGGCAGCAAGGTGAGACAAGTCCGAACGCGACAAATATGCACGTTGAGCGTTATGTGGGCCCCAAAGGGTCGGTCGTCCTCGGGGTGCAGCAAGCGCTTGACGTAGGTGGCGTATCCTGGCTGTTGGTCAGTGAGTGGGAAGAGACGCACGCGCTTGGTGGTATCCGCAGTCTTGGCTGGGCTTCCATCTGGATACTGTTGTTGATTGCCATTCCTGCCGCGATTTTGGGCTTGTGGATGGCCCGGAGAATTATTGGTCCCTTGCGTGCTCTGGCCTCGTCGGCGGAAGCTGCGGCGCGAGGCAACCTAGATGCGCAGGTAGAGGTAGGCGCGAAAAATGAAATTGGCCACCTCGCGCACACCTTCAACCACCTTCTTGCGAGCCGTAAGGATTATGAAAACGAGCTGGGCGCCGCGATGCAGCAAGCTCAGACGGCGAACAAAGCCAAAAGCGACTTTCTGGCTTGCATGAGCCACGAAATTCGTACTCCGATGAACGGTATCCTGGGGATGTTGGGGCTTGTCCAGCGCGCGCCGATGCGCCCTGAGCAACAGCGAAAATTAAGCATCGCCTATGACAGCGCGAAAGACCTGCTCACGCTCATCAACAACGTATTGGATGTGGCGCGCTTCGAGCGGGATCAAGTGGAACTGGAAGCCGTACCTTTTTCGATCGCCGAACAGCTTGAACAGGTAATTCGTGAGCAATCACGATTGGCGCACGCAAAAGGGCTGGAAGTCGTACTCGATGCGATCGAATTAAAGCACCATCAAGTCACCGGTGACCCGCTGCGTTTTCGTCAGATTCTTGCTCAGCTCGTCGATAATGCGATCAAGTTTACCGAGGCGGGCGTCATCGTCGTCAAAGCGGGATCACGGGCCTCTGCGGAAAATAAAGTACTGTTTGAATGCGAGGTAAGAGACAGCGGAATCGGTATTTCTCCCGAGAAGATGGACTCACTATTCGATGCTTTCACTCAGGTGGATGTGTCGACCACGCGAGAATACACCGGCATGGGCCTGGGACTGACCATCGTGAAAACCCTGTGTCAGTTAATGGGCGGCGATGTCGATATTGAGAGTGAAGTGGATGAAGGCACCGCGGTTCGATTCCACACGATTTTATCGTCAGTAGAAAGCCTACCTGTGTTAGATGACTGCATGAGTGCAGACCTGTCTCGATTGCGTGTGCTCGTGGTCGATGACCTGGCGACCAACCGAGAAATTCTGCGAGAGCAATTGCACAGCTGGGGCGTACACGTCGAGGAATGTGGCAGTGCTCATGCCGCCTTGACCCTCTTGGAGCATTCCGGTGATGAGGCCTTTGATGTGGTGTTGCTCGACTACCAAATGCCTGAAATGGACGGGTTGAGTTTTGCGAGACGTTGGCGCTTATATGGCAAAAGCTCGCCAAAATTGCTGCTGCTCAGCTCTGTACAGTTTGCAGAAAAAATCGAAAATCTCAGTGACGTGGGCTTCAGCGGATGCTTGATCAAACCGACCATGCCTTCGACGTTGCACAAGGCGCTTGCGTTGTTAACGACGAAGCAGGATGGAGCACCGGCCTTCGTCACATCCAGTGTACTTGAAGCCATCACCGCCGACGACGATACGGGGTCCGAAGACAGTGCTCAGGGCGGCCCGAGCGGGCGTGTTTTGGTTGTAGAAGACAACGCAATTAATCAGGATGTGATCAGTTGCCTCCTGAGCGACTGGGGCCTGGAAGTCGAAGTCGCGGCCAATGGCCGTATCGCCATTGATACCCTGAAAAACACGTCGCAAGCGTTTGATCTCGTGTTGATGGATTGTCAGATGCCTCAAATGGATGGCTACGAGGCGACTCGCGCGATACGTCGCGGAGAGGCGGGCGCACGGGCGCAGCAGTTACCCATTGTGGCGCTCACGGCCAATGCCTTGCGCGGCGACAAAGAGCGCTGTTTGGCTGCCGGCATGGACGACTTTTTGGGTAAGCCCATCGACCCTGATCTTGTGTTACAGTCTTTGCGTAAACACATGCGCAGTAACACGGCATCTGCGCCCAGCGCCACGCCCACACCTCAGGTGAATGCAGCAACCATGCCCAAACAGAGTGAAGCCACGGTGATGCCAGAGGGTTTAAAAACCCTCGATTTCTCGGTACGTAAACCGGATATCGCACGCAAGAAAAAGAGTTTTGTGCGCGTGCTGAAAACCTATGTGCGTCAATCCGAGGGCCTGCTGGACGCTTTGCAAGCCGATTTTGAACAGGCGGATTGGAAAAACCTCCGGGAAAAACTCCACGCGCTCAAAGGCGCGAGCGGCAATCTGGCGATGATGCCCTTGTACGAGTCTGTGCAGCAGGCCGAAGGCGTGCTGCGCGAAGGCGAAACGCTATCACGCGATAGCTTGGATGAGGTGGGTGCGTGGCTTACAGCGTCGGTCGACGATGCCACGCGCATACTCGACGCGAATCGGACAGAAAAAAAGCCGGTGAGTTCGCGTTCCTATGAAATGGTGCGTTTTGAATTGGTCCGCTCGTTACGCAATAGCGTTGCGGTATCGCCTGCGTTGATCAACGAATTTCGTTCATCGGCAAAAAGCGAAATGGACGAAGCCAGCATTGATGCATTGATTGAGTCGATAGACAATTTCGACTACGAAGAGGCCTTGGGGCAGCTTTAACGGGCACTAAGAGGTTCAGGTTGGCGAGAGGGCCAATGGCGATTTAAATTTTCTGCTGATGACTTGTGCTCGCCCCTCCGCTTTAGCTTCATACAGGGCGGCGTCGGCAGTGCTGACAAAGTCATTGATGCTGAAGCCCGATTCGGGTACCAAGCTGGCCACACCGGCGCTAAAGGTGACCACGTTCGCCGCTTCGGAGGCGTCGTGCTTAATGGCGAGCTTTTTCACAGCGGTCAATGCCCGTTCAATCATGGACTCCGCGATAATCAGATCGGCATTGCTGATAATGACTGCAAATTCTTCTCCGCCGTAACGGGCGACAAAGTCGGACCCCCTTTGGAAGTTCTGAGACAGGCATTGTGCGACCGCTTTGAGGCAGCGATCCCCTTCCGGGTGGCCATAGGTGTCGTTGAAGCGCTTGAAGTAATCGATGTCGACCATACACAGCGACAAGGAAGCCTTTTCTCGCTGGGCGCGATTCCATTCTTCCGCGAGGCGATCGTCGAAGGCGCGTCGGTTGTGTACCTCCGTGATTCCATCTATGCGAGCCAGATTGGAGAGCAGCTCCGTTTGACGAATCAACTTCATCTGCAACTCTACGCGTGCAAGTAATACCGTGGCGTTGATGGGCTTGGTGATGTAGTCCACCGCGCCGATTTTGATGCCGCGCGCTTCATCCTCGGGGGAGTCCATCCCTGTCATAAACACGATGTGAACCTGTCCGAAGCGCTCTTTATCGTCGATGACTTCGCGACAGATATCGAAACCATTGCCGTCGGGGAGGTTCACATCCAGTAGTACGAGATCAATGGCTTCACGCTCGAGGAGGACGAAGGCCTTTGCGCGTGTTTTCGCGATGTACACCTGATACTTACTGCCGAGGCAATCGAGGATGATATTGATATTCACCGCTTCATCCTCCACTAAGAGGATGTTATATCGGCGTTCTTCAACGAATAGCGTCATGCGAAGTATCTGAATGAGTTAGCATTATAGGGTGCCGCGTACGCCGCTTAGTGTTAGCCATAACCTCAATTGCCGCAATAGTAGGGCTTTAAAGCATCAGTCGTTTATTGAGTCTAGCAGAAGTTGGGCGCCATAATCGCGACATATTCGCCGTTTCCACACCGTGTTGATCACGTAAGTAAGAGTATGCCGTGAGCCCTGTTGTTGAATTCGCTGACAGTCATTGTCACTTAGACTTTGATGCCTTTGATGCACCTCATGCATCGATCGTGGCGTCCGCGAGGGCGAATGGTGTGCAAAGTATCCTGGTACCAGGGGTTGCCCCGGCTCATTTTCAGCGGCAATTGGATCTGGTTCGAGCGCATGCCTCACTGCGTTGGGCCGCGGGTTTGCACCCGTGGTGGTTGGAAGCCTACCTCAAGCACCATGGGAGCGACCTCTCGACGGTGTCGGGTTGCGAAGCGGGGCTCGACGCACTGGAAGCGGCGATCGTTGAGGCCTTGCAGCATCCATCCTGTGTCGCGGTGGGAGAATGCGGGCTGGATAAAAGCCTCGCCGTAGCAGACGAGATTCAGCGTCATGTGATGTCGCGGCAGATCGGCATCGCGGATGCGCACGCTAAGCCCGTTATTTTGCATTGCGTGGGTATGCACCACGTTTTACAGCAGAGTTTGAGCCAGCATAGGCCAGCACACGGGGGTGTGGTGCACGCCTTCAGCGGCAGCCCCGAGCTGGCAGAGTATTACTGGAGTAAGGGCCTGTTCCTCGGTATCGGTGGCACGATCACTTATGCACGTGCGCGCAAGACTCGGGCGGCGGTGGCGGCTATGCCGCTGGAAGCGCTGTTGCTCGAGACCGATGCACCCGATATGCCGCTTTGCGGTCGGCAGGGACAGCCGAACACGCCAGACCAGCTCCCCGCCATTGCGCGGGTCGTGGCGGAATTGCACGGTTGTTCCGTTGAGACGGTCGCGCGCGTGACCACGGCCAACTACCAGCGCTTATTCGCTGTCTAGTGCCCGTTCCAGGTAGCGCTCAATCGCCCGCGCGGCCGCGGTGAAGCCGTAACTGCCGGTGACCATGGCGGAGGAACCAAAGCCACTGGCACAGTCGAGTTTCACACTGCCTTCGAGGACAGATTTGTCCATACACACACTGCCGTCCGGCTTGGGGTAGACCATCTGCTCGGGAGAAAACACGGCATCGATGCGAAACTTTCTGCCCCTGTCTCGGCTGAAGTTGTAATGTCGGAAAAGCTGCGAGCGCATTTTGGCGAGCATGGGATCACTCTCGGTGCGCGCGAGGTCGGCGATGGTGACCGCACTGGGATCGCGCTTGCCGCCGGAAGAGCCGACCGTAATCAGGCGAATCTTCAAGCGGCTACAATAGGCTGCGAGGGCCGATTTGATATGGACCGAATCCATCGCATCAATGACGACGTGTTGATCCTGAATTCGTTCAGCGAGATTGTTCTTCGTCAGAAAATCGGCAATCGCGTGCACGGTGATCGCGGGATTAATCAGCTTTAAACGTTCGGCCATGGCTTCGGTTTTTAATCGGCCGACCTGGCCTGTCATCGCATGAAGCTGGCGGTTGGTATTGGTGATGCAGATATCGTCGAGGTCAATCAGGGTCAGCGTGCCGACGCCACTGCGGGCAAGTGCTTCTGCCGCCCAGCAGCCGACGCCACCGAGGCCGACGATGACCATGTGTGCCCCGCGCAATGCTTCGAGGGCATCGGTGCCATAGAGCCTCGCCGTGCCACCAAAGCGCATTGAATACTCGTTGTCAGAAGGCGAACTCATGCGAGACCCAGCGTACAAAAAAACGGCGTTTTACCGGAATTCGTCGCCTACGGCAAGTTTGGGGCGCCGATATCGATGACTGGTGCCCGCTGCGTAGTGGTGAAGGCCGGTTGTCCTTCACCACTAAAATCACGCGGAAGTCGTGGCCTTAGTGATATTCCAGCTTCGTGGCCTTGCCCCTGAACACCCAGTAGGCGTAGCCGGTGTAGGCGAGGATCGTCGGTACCACAATGACGGCGCCGTAGAAGATAAACTGCAACGACTCTGTTGCGCTGGCGGCTTCCCAGACCGTTAACTCGCCGGGCACGATGTCGGGAAAAAAGCTGAACGCGATGCCGCTGAAACACAACAGAAAAATGCCGATGCAGGCCACGAACGGCAGCCAGCTAAAACGATCCTGAGCCCTCGGCATGCGCTGTAAAAGTAATTCGTTCAGCACAAAAAGTAGAAAGCAGCTAAACGGGATAAGCAGCACAAACATCACCAACGGAAAGTCGAACCAGCGCGCGAAGACACCGGGGTTGACCAGTGGGTTGGTGGCCGAGACCAGAATCACACCGGCAAAACTGCAGCGTCCAGCCCAGCGCGCCCAGCGCACGGCGCGACGTTGCAGGTCGCCCTCAGTTTTGAAGATGAGCCAGCAAGCACCAATATAGGCGTAGGCCGCCGCCACGCCGAGGCTGCTGAGCACAGCAAAACCATAGCTCAGCATGCTCTGGTCAAAGGCGACAATGTAGCGCCCAAGCATCCAGCCCTGACACAGCGCGGTGATCAGCGAGCCCAGTTTGAACAAGTGCTCCCAGAGCGGTTGGAAACTGACCGAGGCCTTGGTGCGAAAATCGAAGGCCACACCGCGTAGGATCAATCCCCCCAACATCAGAGTGACCGGTAAATAAAAATGGTGAAGAATCTGACTGTAGGCGGCAGGAAAGGCAATCAATAGCAGGCCCACCGCAAGCACTAGCCAGGTCTCGTTAGCGTCCCAGAATGGGCCGATGGATGCGACCATGCGGTCACGGTCGGCGCGGTGGGCGTCGCCGTTGGGCATGAGGATACCGACACCGAGGTCATAACCATCGAGTACCGCGTACACGAGGATGGCCAGGCCCATCAGAGCCACGAACACAACAGGTAAGATCGTATCCATTATGCAGGCACCTCCTCTTCACGACGCTGCGCGGCACGCCCTACGGAGGCGGGCTCGCTCATGTCGTATTCCTCAACTTCTACGGCTTTGCGTGCCATGACGCGCAAGGTGTGAATGTAGGCCACGAGCAAACCGGCGTACAGCACCAGATACAGCGTGAGCGACAGGCCGACGTTCTCAGGCGCGATCGGTGTCACCGCATCGGCCGTGCGCAGAATGCCGGTCACAAGCCACGGTTGGCGCCCGAACTCGGTCACGTACCACCCTGCCAGCGTGGCCACCCAGCCTATAAACGTACTCGCGACCAGCGTTTTCAGCAGCCACGTGGGCAAGGTTTTTTTGCGCAGGATGAAGGCGCTGGCGGTCCATGAAATCAACCACATTAACACCGCCACGCCCACCATAATGCGGAAGCCCCAGAAGACAGGGGCCACGGGAGGGTGGTCCCCTGCAAATTCGTTCAGCCCGAGCAATTCACCGTTCCAATCGTGGGTTAGGATCAGGCTCGCGACTCGCGGAATTTCAATGGCGAAGTCGTTGTGTTGCGTCTCGGCGTTCGGCAGTGCAAACAGCACCAGTGGCGCGCCTTCTTCGGTGTGCCAGATCGCTTCAATCGCGGCAATTTTCTCCGGTTGGTGTTGCAGGGTATTGAGGCCATGCTGGTCGCCGACAAAGGCTTGAATCGGGATCAGAATGGCGGCGAGGAGCACACCGGTATGCAGTGCAAGTCGCGGTGCGTGTTTGTTGTCGCCCTTGAGTATTCGGTAGGCCGAAATGCCCGCAACAAAAAAGGCGGCCGTCAAGCCAGAGGCCAGAAGCATATGAATTAAACGATGGGGGAAGGACGGGTTGAAAATGATCGCCATCCAATCGACAGGGTAGGCGACACCGTCGCGCATTTCGTGACCGGCAGGTGTTTGCATCCACGAATTGAGCGCGAGTATCCAAAAGGCGGAGAGCGTGGTGCCAATCGCCACGATCAGGGTGGCCCCGGTGTGCACCTTATCGGGCACGCGATTGATGCCGAATAACATGATGCCGAGAAAGGTGGCTTCCAGGAAAAATGCAGTCAGAACTTCATAGCCCAGCAGCGGCCCGGCGATGTTCCCGACCGTTTCCATGTAGCCGGGCCAGTTCGTCCCGAACTGAAAGGACATAGTGATGCCGCTGACCACGCCCAGCGCAAAGGTGAGGGCGAAGAGCTTGACCCAGAACCGGTAGGCCCGCATATAAACCGGTTCGCGGCTCAGGCTATAGCGGAATTTGAAGTAGAACAAAATCCAGCACAGAGCGATGGTGATGGTCGGAAACAGTATGTGGAAGCTGATATTGGCAGCGAACTGTATCCTCGATAGTACAAGCGTTTCCATGTCAGAACACCTATCTCAGAGTGATCGTGAGGGCCTACCAGAGCCGGCCTTTGAATTCCAGGACCTTGCCGACGCCGGTCCCCATTTTCATCAGGCGCTGCAGCTGCTCCTGATTGAGACTGCTGATACTGTTGCTCCATTCTGCCAGCATTTCGAGCAAGTCGTGCAACTCGGCCATTTTTTCATGGGCGTGTGCCTGCGCGTCGTCGCCCGGCGTTTCTAAAAGCTGTGAACGCAGCAAGCTCAGTGTGGGCGCCATTTCTCTGCGCGCGCGTTCTTCAAACACCGTGCGCGCGAGATCCCAGATGCTGCCTGCGGCCTTAAAGTACTCCTTGCGATCGCCCTGCTGCTTATAGCTGGTAATCAAGCGCCAGGCCGAGAGTTCCTTCAGGCCCATGCTGACATTGCCCCGACTGATGCCGAGCATGGTGGCGATCTGGTCGGCATTCAGCGGCTCGGGATGGATAACGATCAGGGCCAGCATTTGCCCAACGGTGCGATTGAAGCCCCAGCGACTGCCCATTTCTCCGAAGTGCATAACAAACACCTCGGTACTGCCAGAGAGTTGCATAGTGATGTCTCAGCTTGATGAATTTTGTATTTTCAGAAATTTTTGAAATTTTAGAAATTAACCGCTGGATGTCAAGCCTTGTCGTTGGAGAACACTCCGTCAGCAGCTATAGTTAGGGAGTCAGGACGACCAACTGCATCGGCAGGACGCTATAAAAACCATCACATTGCCCATGGTTGACTGGATGTGAACATGTTGAGTGCGATAGGCAAAGGTGCCTTTTACCGAGTGCTGTCAGCGTTATTGCTTTTGTGCTGCAGTGCCGTGGTGCCCGCCGCACTCGCCACAGCAAAACCCACTGAGCGCGTGTTACTGGTCATCCCAGACGGCACTTACGTCCCTTTCTGGGGTAATGTGAATGCGTTTGCGGAGGCCGTGGCGGAGGATCTTGGTTACGAGATCCTGTTGCATGTCATTCCCCCTGCAGAGAACAATCGCTTCCGTTTTGCAAAGTCCGTCTTCGAGCGAATCGACAGCTTGCCGGAGCAGGCGCGCCCGGTGCTTGTGATTTCGTTTATTGTGAAAGATGCCGAGGGGCCGCTCCTAAGTGGGTTGAATGAGCGGAAGCTGGACACCATCACGTTTAATGCGCCGCTCGAACCCGCGCTGGTGCGCAGCATCGGTTGGCCGCGAGAGCAATACCGTCATTGGTTGGGGCACGTGGCGCCAGACGATATCGAAACGGGCGCGGCATTAGTACGCATACTGCTGGCAGCCTGGACAGACACCCGCCCGGCCAAAATGTTGGCCTTTGCCGGTGATCGCACAAATCGGCCTTCGTCGCGACGGGTGGTGGGCATGGAAACCGAAGCGCTTCGTTCGGGCATGATCGAACTGCAGCAGCTGGTCTACACCAATTGGCACAAGGAAGACGGGCTCGCCAAATCTCAAATTCTATTCCGTCGTCACGCGGATACCAACTTTGTTTGGGGCGCGAGTGATTTCATTGTCGCCGGCGTGATCGAAATGCTGGAAGGTATGGACGTCGAGCCGGGCAAAGACTTACTTGTGGGCGGCATTGACTGGAACGAAGAAAATCTCGACCTGATTGCCGAAGGCAAGCAATTCGTCAGCCTAGGTGGGCACCTCGTGGAAGCGGGGCTGGCGCTGATCTATTTCCACAATTACCGCTGCGGTCACGACTTTGCCGACGATATTGGCATTCAGAAAAAGACGCAGCCCATTCCAATTACCCAGCAAAACGTGAAGGCCTACCGCAGTAAATTGCGGCAGGAAACCTGGCCCGATATCGATTTCCGACGTTTTGACTACTGCGGTAAGGCGGAGGCGGATCTCCCGTCCCTGTCACCGAAAACCCTCCTCGACCTCCCTTAAACAAAAAATTTCTGGCGTAGTAAATTGCTTGTGTGAGGCAGGGCTTCGGTGAACCCACTATCATGAAGGGAGACGCTCCTAACGGGGAGGTGACCCGGTGATAAAAGGAATTCATCTAGAGCACGCGTTTCAGGATTCGGCGCGCTTACTTGCACATCAAGGCTACTTGTCATTGACGCGAGCCTTGCTGGAGTACTTGTACGGCTACGATGGCGTGGAGAGTGCTTCGGTCTACGAAGTGTTTGATCAGCAGCCCGATGATGTGGCGAAGCTGGGCTATCAGTACGACCCTGTCGTGCGCAGGGTTCTTTCGCGAGGTCAGATGCGCGACGACGGCCTAGGTAAGGTGGCTCAAGTGCTGGCCGCCCATGATGCCGGGCGGCATTTCCTCATAGAAAAGGCGGGCCCGTGGCTGGCGCTGGATGTCAGCCGGAGTGTGGTGCCCCGCCGCATTGTGCTGATTCACGGTCATATTGACGAAATTCAAACCTGTCAGGTGTTAAGCCTGTTGGGAATCTATGCTGCACGTACCTCTGAGTTTGATGAGTCCGAGCGCGATAGCCTGACCGGCCTGCTCAATCGTGAAGCCTTCGAAATGCAGACCGGGCGACTCATCCAAGAAATGAAGCAATCCGATGATGGCAGTGCGGCGCAGACCTGGCTGGCTCTGGTCAGCGTGGACCCCGCGCGCATTCGGGGGCCACTGAATGCGCGTAAACGCGCAACCTTGTGGCTGTTCAGCCATTTGTTGCGTAAATGCTTCCGTCATTTGGATGGGCTCTACCACCTTGGTCGTGGGGAGTTTGCGGTGTTGCTGCACGGCTCGGAATACGAAGGGGCACGAGATTCGTTGCGACGTTTTGTGCGGCGAGTGGAGGCGTACCAGTTTCCACTGCCGAACTTGACGTGCGCGGTGGGTTTTACGGGCTTCGGTCACCACAGTGTGCCCGGTCTGATGCTCGAAGATGCCAGTAAAGCCCTGCTGTTGGCGCAATCGCGTCCGGAGCAAAATTTACGATTTCGCCACGCGCAGTCGGCTGTTTTGGCCGAAGGCTGACTATTTTTTGCACTCTGTCGTGCATTCTGTAGAATGGCGGCCCGATCACAGCAGACCGTATCGCTATGCCAGCCATCAAGCGCGCACCGCACCTCAGCTCCTACCCCAAGTATTGGGCGTCATGCTTTGAGCCCGCTCCCTTTTTGCCGATGAGTCGTGCTGAAATGGACGTGCTCGGCTGGGACAGTTGCGATGTCATCATCGTCAATGGCGATGCCTACGTCGACCACCCCAGTTTCGGTGGTGCGCTGATCGGACGTCTACTTGAAGCGCAGGGCTTTCGCGTGGGCATGATTGCGCAGCCGGACTGGAAAAACCTGGATAGCTTCAAGCAGTTGGGCAAACCGAATCTGTTCTTCGGCATCAGCGCCGGCAACATGGATTCGATGATCAACCGCTACACCGCGGATTTGCGTCTGCGTCACGACGATGCCTATACCCCGAACAACGAAGGCGGACGCCGTCCCGACCGCGCGGTGACCGTGTATTCCCAGAAGTGCCGCGAAGCCTATCGCGATGTGCCGATCGTCATTGGCGGCATTGAGGCGAGTTTGCGCCGCATCGCCCAGTATGACTACTGGAGTGACGAGGTACGCCGCTCGGTGCTGATCGATTCCGGCGCGGATATTTTGCTGTACGGCAACGCCGAGCGCGCGATCATTGACCTGTCTACCCGTGTCGCGGCCGGCGAATCCATCGCCGATATTAAAGACTTACGCGGCACCGCCGTATTGCGCAAGCACACCCCGGAAGGCTGGACCGAAATCGACTCCAGCCGCATCGACTGGGCCAAAAACATCGATGCCATTCCGAACCCCTACGCGATGGATGGCACCGGCACCAGCGAGTGTAAGACCCAGGCGAATTCAGCTTCCGTGGACACCGAAAACGACGCCGAGGACGAGTCGGTGGTGCGCATCATCCCGATGCCGCTTCAGCGCCAGCATGAACTCGACGAGTCCCACACGGTGATTCGTATCCCCTCGTTTGAAAAAGTGCGCAATGATCGGGCTCTGTATTCCCACGCCTCGCGGGTGCTGCATTTGGAGTCCAACCCACAAAACGCGCGCACCATCGTACAACGGCACGGCACCCAGGAAGTCTGGATTAACCCGCCGCCGATCCCGCTCGAAACGGATGAAATGGACGCGGTATTCGCGCTGCCCTATGCGCGCGTGCCGCACCCTAGTTACGGTGATGCGACGATTCCCGCGTACGACATGATCAAAACCTCGGTCAACATCATGCGAGGCTGCTTCGGAGGCTGTTCGTTCTGCTCGATTACCGAGCATGAAGGGCGCGTGATCCAAAGCCGTTCAGAAGAATCCATTCTGAATGAGCTGGAAGCCATTCGCGATAAGGTGCCGGGCTTTACCGGCCAGATCTCGGATTTGGGCGGGCCCACGGCCAACATGTACATGCTGAACTGCAAGGACCCGCAGATCCATGCGAATTGCCGTCGCCTGTCCTGCGTGTTCCCCTCTATCTGTAAGAACCTGGTGACGGACCACGGGCCGACCACCCGGCTGTATCGCAAGGCGCGCGCGATTCCGGGTATCAAGAAAATTGCGATCGCCTCAGGCCTGCGCTACGACCTCGCCGTCAAAGACCCGGAATACATACAAGAGCTGGTGACGCACCACGTGGGCGGCTATCTGAAAATCGCGCCGGAGCACACCGAGGAGCGGCCGCTCAACAAGATGATGAAGCCCGGCATCGACACCTTCTACGAATTTAAGCGCTTGTTCGACAAGTTCTCCAAACAGGCTGGCAAAAAGCAGTATTTGATTCCCTACTTCATCGCCGCGCACCCCGGCTGTGAAGACGAAGACATGATCAACCTGGCGTTCTGGCTCAAGAAGAACCGCTATCGCCTGGACCAGGTGCAGACCTTCTACCCGAGCCCGATGTCACTCGCGACCGCAATGTATTATTCCGATCGCAATCCTTTAAAGAAAGTGAGTTATAAGAAGGGCGGTGTGCACACGCCGCGAAACTTGAAGCAGCGCCGCTTCCAGAAAGCCCTGCTGCGCTTTCACGATGAGAAAAACTGGCCCCTGCTGCGTGAAGAATTTAAACGCATGGGACGCAATGATCTGATCGGTGACGGCGAGAAGGCCCTGGTACCGGCCGAGCGCGCGTCAGCGCCTGGCCGAAGTCGACCGGGTAAGCCGGGGCGCCGTGCAGGGCCGCCGCGCAAAGGCACACGCTCGCGACGACGCTGACACAAATTGTGGTGGGCGTTTGTCTAATGGCGGCAAGCTCCCTACAATTGCCGCCCGAATTTGAAAGTGACGGTGTTTATGTCTGAATTTGTGCAAGGTCAACGCTGGGTTGTCGATGCCGAGCCGGAATTGGGGCTCGGAATTGTGGTGGCGGTGGAAGGCCGTTCAGTCTCTCTTTTTTTCCCTCTCGGTGATTGTGAACGCCGCTACGCGCTCGATAATGCGCCGCTGACGCGCATCGTATTCCAGGTCGACGAGACCGTGCGGACGCTAGAAGGGCAAGTCCTGACCGTGCATCAAGTACACGAACAGGGTGGCCTCAAAATCTACGAGGTGGACGAGGGTGCCCTGTTGGTCGAAACCCAGCTCAGCCCCGAAATTCAGCTCAACCAGCCCTTCATGCGCTTAATGACCGGGCAGATAGACCGCCGCCGCTGGTTTAATTTCCGTCGCGAACTCGACGATGCAATGGCACGGCTCTGGCAGTCACGTTTGAATGGCATGCTCGGAGTGCGGGCCTCGTTGATTCCGCATCAGCTCTATGTCGCACATACCGCAACCGAACAAGCACGCGTGCGCGTCCTGCTCGCTGACGAAGTGGGCCTCGGTAAAACCATTGAAGCCGGCATGATTTTAAATCGCCTGCTGTTGTTGGAGCGTGTGCAACGTGCCCTCGTCGTCGTTCCTTCCGCGTTGCAAGTACAGTGGCTGGTCGAACTGGTGCGCCGCTTCAATATTGCACCGGTGCTCTATGATGAAGCTGATCACGATTTTCAGTCTGGGCAGATTCACATCATTCCGCACTATGCACTGTCGCTGGAACAAGAGGAGTTGGCTCAAGCGGAGTTCGATATCGCGATTGTCGATGAAGCCCACCACATTCAACTCGAGACTAAAGAGTTCGATGCCCTCAGTGCGCTCGCCGCACAGTGCGAACACCTTGTCTTAATGAGTGCGACGCCGGAGCAGCTCGGCTTCGACAGTCACTTCGCACGCTTGCAGTTACTCGATCCCGATAAATACAGCAGCGCCGACGCACTCAAAGCCGAAGAGGCCGGTTATGCGAGTTTGAACACGCTGATTCGCGCTCTGCCGGACAGCCGTGCAGAACTGTGCAAGCGCTTCGATCTTGATCCAAGTCTTGATGAACAGACCTTGTTGGCTCATGTTTTGGATTGTCACGGTGTGGGGCGCGTCATGTACCGCAACGCGCGCGCGGCGGTGGCGGGTTTCCCGAAACGCTTGCCGGAGGCGCATCCAATCGAGAGCGATGATGCGATTGCGCGCTACGAATGGCTCGCGCAATTCCTGCGCAGTAAGCCCGAAGAAAAAGTGTTGGTGATCACGCACGCCCGCGACGACGTCGCCGAGTGTGAGCAATTCTTATGGGATGCCCACGGCATTGATGCCGCGGTGTTCCACGAAGAAATGAACCTGATCGAACGCGACCGAGCGGCGGCCTATTTTGCTGATATGGAGCAGGGCACGCGTGTGCTGTTGTGCTCTGAAATTGGCAGCGAAGGCCGGAATTTCCAATTCAGTCATCACCTGGTGTGTCTCGACCTGCCCGAGCATCCGGACCTGCTCGAACAGCGCATTGGTCGCCTGGATCGCATCGGACAAACGCAGGATGTGCATATCCATGTGCCGGTCGCGCCGGGTTCAGAGAACGCGCAGCGCTGGCATTGGTTTAACGAGGTCTTGGATTGCGTGGCACAGCAAAATCCCGCCGCCGGTGCGGTGCACGACGCGCATTTTAGCGGGGATTTTTCCGAGATCGATGCGGCGCTTGAAACGAAGGTGCGCAGCGAAGTGGCGAGGTTGTCGACGCAAATTCGAGAAGGGCGCGATGCCTTACTCGAAATGAACAGTTGTCGTCAGCCACAGGCGGATGCACTTGCAGAGCAGGTACGCGAATTTGAATCGCACACGCCCTTGAGTCTTCTGGAGGAAGCGGCCGACCTCTTCAATTTCCATTTTGAAGAACTTGGGGGTGGGCGCTATTCCCTGATTCCCGCCGACAACATGATGATTGATGCTCTACCGGGCATTCCACCGGAAGGGGTTGAGCTGACCTTTGATCGCGCCCTCGCGAACGCGCGCGAAGATTTGCTGTTCATGGCGTGGGACGCGCCGTTTATCGTCGGGCTATGGGAACTGCTGCACAGCAGCGAACTGGGCTCGGCCTGCGTGGCGTTGCTGCCAACAAGACAGTTACCTCCCGGAAAATGCTTGTTAGAAGCCAGCTTTGATATCGCGATACAAAGTGATCAAGCGGCCAATTGTCGGCCCTTTCTGGAAACGTTTTCCCTGCGCACCATTGCCATTGATCTTGCTGAGAAAGATTTGAGTGCGGCATTGCCAGAGGCGCAATTGTTGAAGAGTTTGCAAAAAGTCGATAAAAAACTCGCGCGACAGATCATTAAAAGTCAGAAGGACGCGCTTCCGGCTTTGTATAAAAAAGCAGAGGGTTTCGCTGAAGAAAAGAAATCGGCGGTTTTACAGAATGCGATCGACAGCGCTCAGAAATATTTCAGTGCCGAACGCGAGCGTCTGAAAACGCTTGCCGAAAAAAATCCGGCTGTGGATCAGGCCGATTTGGACCACTTAGCCCATCGCGAAAGCCGAGTCATGCAAGCGTTGCAAGCCTCCAGTACGATTCAATTGTCGGCCGTGCGCCTGATTGTCACGAACACGCCTTAAGGCCTGTTAATACGCAATCAAGCGGCTAAAAAGCGAAATTGATGCCCGCGCTCAGACTCAATGAGCGCGGCAGTTCCTGACCTTCGATGCTGACGGTGTTGACGGCGCTTCCCAAATCAATATTGATATATTTGAACAGCGTGACCCCGGCGGACACGTAGCCCAGCTGCGTACCAGATATATTGTGGTGCGCACCGGCGCGCAGTGACGGTAGCCAGGTTTTTTGCGGCCGATAGTGGCCCGCGAGATGCACCCACTGGTTCAGGTTTCCAATGGGGTCCATGATAGGGTTTACATCCACGGCCAGGCCCAGGTTCCAGCGTTGGTCCTCGCTGTGCACACTGCCCTCCACTTGCACTTGCCGTTCGAGCTGAAAATAGCGGCTGGATTCAAGGCGCCGCAACACGCCGGGCTCTTTGATTTTTTCCGTGTTCATTGCGGGGTAGGTAAAGGTCAGCTCATTCAGGTTTCTCAGCATCGCACCGAGACGATACTGTGGCGCTTGCCAAAATACACCGAAGTCGGCCCCGAGCTGAGTGTCATAACGAAATTCAGCGTCGCGGATATCGCGAAACAATGACTCGGAATCCGTGATGCTGCCAATGCGACTTGCGACATTACTGCTGCCCAAACGCAGCAACTTGGGTTGCACACCGACATACAATTGGCCGTGTGCGGTATCCAGCATCTGTCGACTGTAGCTCAAGCGCAGCTCATACACATTGGCGGCTTTGGTTAAGAGCGTGCTGTCGTTTTCAACGCGCAGCGAGGTCTTGCCGGTGGCGGGATCGATGGTCAGGTATATACCGCCGCTTAAATCAAAGGTGGTTTTGGGTGAGTCGGGTGTCAGTTCACGAACGGCATCCAGCGCGGCTTCGGCTTGCGCAAGGTCCCAGTGTATTTCATCGGCAATGCCAACCGCTGCCGCAGAGCTAGAGAAGGAAAAGTCGAACGCGAGCGTACCGCCCCAGATATCGCGATCGATTAACAACGGCGCGTTGAGGCCCAGCTCTGCGGTGGTGTAGCCTTCCGCCGCGATAAAGCCGATCACCGCGCCGAGGGTCGTGACTTCTTTCTTGAGATATTCGATGAGTTCATCGAGTTCGGGGTTTTCCGGGTCAATACTGGGGGGCGGTGGACGGTCGCCCCCTTCGCCCGGATTGTCACTGTCGCCGTCGCTCAGTCTTTGACTCAATTCGTCGATCAGTTTGAATAGATCGTCGACATTGCCATATTCTAGTTGAGTACCGAGTGAGACCGCGCCCCTCACATGAGAAGTTGAGCGGAACTGTTGCCTGAACAAGGCACCGGCTGCGGGGTTGTGCAAGTCACTGACGAGCCCGGAACCGGAATAGATCGAACCAGAGGTGATGCCGGGGCCCACATTCAACGAGGTGGCAGAAGCGGTGGCGCACAGGGCGGAGATCAATATTGATAACAGGTTCGCAATGATGCGATGGATCAGGGACGGCGTCACGTGGGGTCACTTCACTCGCATGTATCGTTATCGTTTTATGTTCTGTGGCAGAGGCCTTCAGTGAGAGCAGCATCATACCGTGTGACCCGTCACTTCGCGACTATTCTACCGTACGTGCTACCTATCGTTTTCGGCATGCTCGCCGTGCCTGTAAAGGGGCAGAGCTGGGTGATCAATGTCGATCAGGAGCTGGAGCGTACCCGTCTGGTATTGCCCTATGCGTTTTATACCGAATCCTTCGGCCTGGCTTATGGTGTGGGAGGGGCGGTGACCGGCTTGGGCCAGGGTCAGGCTGTACTGGGGGCTGCGGTGCTGAAGTCTACACGCGGCGCTAAGGGAGTGTATTTTATTGCGGACGACTATCGGCTCGCAGATCGACTCTACACGCGTCTGTTCGTGACGCGCGGCTGGTATCGCGAACTCCGTGGCTACCTATCTCCGTCAGAACTTCCCGGCGATGCGCCGAGTGTGTCGGAGCAGGGCTATATCGAGGCTGACGGCGACGATGACGTTCTGGAGTGGGATCTGAAATACGTCTTGCCACTTGGCTCGGCAAAAGACACAGGCTTGCATCGCTATTATACCGAGCGGGGTTACTTACAACGCCAGCCCTTGGGCGGACAGGTTTGGGACCCGCGCCGCAGTGGCCGCACCCTCGTGGATTTACAGGTGTTCGCTCAGCATCGCAGCTACGAGCTCGCCTCGGGAACGCTGCCGTTCTCGAGCAATGGTCTGGCGCTATCGCTCGAATACGATAACCGGGACTTTGAAATCAATCCGCGCCGGGGCAGTTATCAGCGCGTGCGCGTCGAGCACGACTTCGGTTTCGCTGACAGCACCCAAAGCTGGACAACCCTCGATCTGGACCTGCGCAAATACCTCCCCCTTAATTGGCTACCAGAGACCTTTGAGCAGGATGTGCTTGCACTGCGTGCGTGGTGGATCGATACGCCCAGCTGGGAGGTACAAGAGGATGGTCGCGTCGCGCATCGCCCGCCCCATTTCATGGGGGCCAGTCTCGGCGGTTGGAATGACATGCGGGGCTTCGATAGCGGGCGATTTAACGACCGCGCGGCAGCGTACTACAGCGCGGAATATCGCGTTATGCCACGCTGGAACCCGCTCTCAGACTGGCGGCTGCCACTGGGGATGAAAATTGACTGGTGGCAGTTCACAGGTTTTGTAGAGGCCGCGCAGGTGGCGGGGACTTGGGACATGGGCGCGCTGCATGAGGACATGCACATCAGCGCCGGTGCCGGTGCGCGAATCTACGTCGCCGAAGTGTTGATACGCATGGATGCAGCGTTTTCTGAGGAGGGCGCGCACCTCTGGGTCATGGTGGGTCAAACCTTCTAACGTCATCGATGCGTAAAGAAGTGTAAAAACAGGGCGGTGAACGCCAGCAAAATGAGCGAATTGAAAAATTTGCGGTCGAAGGCACAGGAAGGCGGTGGAAAACGAAGCAGGCAATCGGTAGCATCCTCCGCATCGGGCTAAAATGGCGCCTGTGTTCTGACTCTGACCAACAAGGTTCTGTATGCGAAAATCAGTTTGGATGATGCTTCTCGTGATCACAGCGTTGCTGCTGAACGCGTGTAAATTAGGCTACACCCTCGACGATGATGAGGACGGCAGTGGCTCTAACTCGAACGTATTTGCTGGCCCGAGCGACGGCGCCTCATGGCGATTAAGCATGAGCAAGACGGCGGAAAGCTTCACGCTGACCAAGCGGCCCACACCCACATCCAATATTGAGTATTCGGTCAACGGCACCTTTGAGCGGCTGGATTCGGGCTTTGTCGAATACACCATCACGACCACCCCCTTGCCCAGTGCTATTTCGAGCGCCACTTTCGTCGGCGTAGAAGTCGCAGAGAGCGGAGTAGTGCTGTTCCCTGTCGAGACAAACGACTACGAATTTATGCCGCTCGTGCCCTATGACGATTGTCCTGAGTCCGATCTCAGAATCAACTGGCTGGCTTTTGACAGTCAATCCGACGCGACCAACGTCGATCATTACTATGCCGGTGAATTTCGCTACCTGTTGAGTAGCGAGGCGATACGCTTGACGGATGGCGTCGCGTTACAGGACTTTAATGTGAATGCCGATTTTGAAAGTATCGATTCCGCCACATGCAGCAGCGGCATCGCGCAAACCGATGATGGGGATCAGTATCTGAGTAGCACCAGCGCAGTCATTGAATTCGACGAGGACAGCTATGCGCGCGTGTTGGCATTGCCGCGCACCAGTGTGGGAGAGGTTGCTGACCTAGATGGGGAATACGTGGGCTTTGCGCGTAAGTATTCGAATATCGAAAGCATTGATTACGCCTCGGCGAGTTGCAGCGCGGGCCTGTGTGACGTGTACTATCAGACTGATGTCGATAACATCACGCAAGCAAACCGTCAGTACCGTCTGGAAATGGTCGCCGATCAGCTCGACTATCCCGCGAATGGTATGCTGCAGGGCACCTTGACTCGCATGGATGAATTTCGGCAGACCGGGCATACGCTGTGTATCGCCAATACGGATCTTCTGCCCGACGACAGTGATGCGCCACGCATGCTGTCATGTGTCGCGCAATCGCCTCAAAATCCTCAGTTTCTTGTCACCCTTTTACTCGTTTCTCAAGATCACTAAGCAGGAGCACAGACTATGTACAAGGCCTTCGTATTTTTTGTTGTGACCCTTTGTTTGAGTGTGGGACAGGCGCATGCCGATGCCTACGAGGAGGCGCTGTCTACCTTCAAAGCCTCGCCACAGGTTCAGTCCTTTTTTAATAATTCTTACGGGTACGCGCTGTTTCCTACCGTGGGTAAAGGCGCTGTGGGAATCGGTGGGGCGCATGGCAAGGGTAAAGTCTATCGCGCGGGGAATGTGCTCGGTGAGAGCAAGATGACTCAGTTGTCGATTGGCTTCCAGCTCGGTGGGCAGGCCTACAGTCAAATTATCTTTTTTGAAGACAAGCGAGCCTTGGATGCGTTCACCAAAGGGAACTTTGAATTCAGTGCCCAGGCCACCGCGATTGCGATTACCGCCAATGCCAGCGCGCAAACCGGCACCACGGGCAATACCGCCACGGCATCAGGCAATCAAAAAGCGGATCAGGCTGTAGCGCAGTACAGCAACGGTATGGTCGTGTTTACCGTGGCGAAGGGAGGGCTGATGTATGAGGCTTCCGTTGCGGGGCAGAAGTTCAGTTTTAAGCCAGCTGAGTAAAAAGCGTTCCGATTTTTCAGCAGTAGTGCATCTACTGCTGACTTACCACAGCGCTCTGACTTGCTTGATCGATGCGTCAGTTTATTATTCGGGCTCCATAGGGGTTCAGTCTGCCATCGATCGAGATATAAGGCTCGGCCCCCGCAAATAAGCGGAGTTCTATCAAGGCATAGAGTCCCTCGGGCGTTTGCAGAAAAAAGTTCCAGCGGTCCCGGTAGTCCCATTTTTCGCTGTCCGCACTCATGTCGAAACTGATTCTATTTGTATAGCCGGACTCTGGTGCATAAAGAGGATCGATATCAAAGTTTCGTTGTATTCCACCTGCTGTTTTAATCGTTAAACGCCAATGAAAAGGCTCTGAGCTTACGTTAGTTTCCGCCTTTTCAAGTAAGATCTGGAGGTCTCCGTGTCCCTCGGGTGCGGGATACCGGGGGTGGCCTCTGAGCGCGATATCGTACCAATTGTTGGGATCAATTCTAACGGCGCCCGTGCTGACCGATATGGGCGTGGCTTCTTTCGGGCGATAGGATAGAACCAGCTCGTCTGGATCTTTTTTGTGATCCGGTAAGGGCCAGACGTTCATATGCTGCAGACGCTCGGCGTAATAAAACGTTGCACTCAAGCCGTCCTCGTTCCAGTAACCATCCTTGCGTACGGAAATAAAGATCGCAGCCCCCTTGGTTTCGAGTTTCACCTCCCCGTTTTTATCGGTGACGAAGTCGGTGAGATAGGTCCATCCATAATAAGGCGATTCGAAGGGCTCCAGCACATGATCAAAAACCGCCGCTTGGATCGGTAGGTCAGGAATCGGGTTGCCCTCTTCGTCGACGACGCGGCCGTAGAAATTAAGTTCGGTTTCTACGTCTTTGGCCACTTGCTCGCGTAATTCGTCCTCTGAAAGGTGATTGTCGTCCGGTAAAATTTCAGCGTCACGCACATAGCGCAGCTCATTTTCAGTCTGGTAGTTGGCGGGGCGAGTGACGCAGGCAGCCAATAACACCACAGCAAGGACAGTGATGATTCTAAACAGGCTCATTGGACTTCCTCCTCTTCACTTACGAGTGAGTTATACGGCACATTCATCAGATCAAGGAGTAAGTTGGAATAGGGCATGACGTGCTGCGGGTTCCAGCGCCACATAGCGACATGGTCGCTACCAAAATGGTAAGGCTCGATGGCGAGGTTAAAAGATTCATGTACGTGACCTCGTACCCGAGGCTCGCCACCGATGGCTTGCGTTTTAGCACGTGTAATGTAAGCCATAGACTCGTGGTGATCGTCCACCGGGCGAGCAAAGAACCACCAGTACTTCAACAGTAAGCGCTCGCCTTCGTCATTGTTTGGGCGGTAGACGTAAGCGCGAGAGAACGACTTAGCTGGCTTTGCGTCTTTTTGCACGAGATTCCAGCCCAGCCAAGTGACGTCTTCAGGGTTGAAAATGTTGTACACGCGGGTCTGGCTTTCCTCAATGTAGCCCGCGAACCCGCCCTCTTTACTGTCTCGGGGAGTGGGCTTGTCTGCGAGTGCCGGGATGACGAGATCTTCGCGTGTATCAAACACTTCTGCGGGGATCGCCGAGACCTGAAAGATGGCTTGTTCTGGTGAGATGCCGAGATGGACGGCCTCCGCGAGTACGACGCCGCCTAAACTGTGGCAAGTCACGTGAACGCGTTTGTCTTTCGGCAGCGACTCCATGTACTCGTAAAGCTTCTGCCCGCTTTTGAAACCGCGAAATTCACTTTCCTGATAGCCGATCATGCCTTGGCGCTTTCGGCTCGGCCAGTGAAAGTGCACGACGCGGCCGCGATACCCCTGGTGCCACAGGCGTTTCCACATGGTCTCGAAGGAGAACACAATGGTACGCAGGTAGTCGTCTTCGGCGTGTGGAATCCAACCGTGTACCCAGACAAGGATGTTGTCGTCCTCATACCAGGGTTGTTCAAACTCGTAGCCCAGTGGCTGCGGTCCCATGGTGAGCTCAGGTACAGGAGGGGTGAGTTTGTATTTGTAGACGAATTCCATATCTTCGGGCCACTCGACTTTTACCCGGTCATAAAAGGTTTTGATATGGCGCAGTTCAATATGTGCAATGGCGGTTTGACTGGGTATTTCAGATGCCGAGGGGGAAGAGATCTGCGCTTGCAGTTGCCCTGTTCCAGCTTCGACCCCTTCGAAAAGTAAGGCAAGTTTTTCGTTGCCTTTCATATACTGTTTCAGCGTGTCGGCATCGAGTTCGAGCGGTTCGCCAGGCCGAATCACGCCGAATGAGCCGCTATTCGCCAGCGCGAGCTGTTCTTCGCCTCCGTCCTGAGTGAGCAGGTAGCGACGGGAGCCATTGGGGTCCGCGGAGGGCCAGATACGAATGGCTGGGGAATTGCCGTCGAGCCACGCTAAGCGCAGCGTGCTGTCATCACTCAGTTTGAAGCCCTTAGGAAAATGGATATGCATACGGGCCATGTCTTCCAGGTCGCGCAATGACCCAGGAACATCGTCGCTATTATCGGGGGTGTCGTGAGGCCAGGCTTCGTAAAGCGCTAGCTGGTCTTTGTCATCATTCAGCCAAAATACGAATGGGGTGTCTGCGGTGGAGACATCGGAGGGAATATTGGCTCCCTCAAGCGGGAAGTGGATCTGGCCATCGCCGTTAATGTCAGTGGCGATTTGGAAGCGGTCTTCTTCAGCGAAGCTGAGTGCACTAGAGAAGAGAGCGATTAAAAACGTACTGACTTTTCGAGTGCAGATAGATTGAGTAACCGTATTGAGCTGACGCATGCCCATACCCCTTTGTCCATAAAGTGAATCTATATGCTAAGTTCTACAGCCATGACTCGCGAGTCGGGTTGCAAGGCTTTGATACTATGAAGTGAGCTGCAACATCACACGGCGTGAAAAAAAAGCGCCGTGGTCTTGAGAACTCACAGCGCTTTATCTCGGGTTTTACGTTTACTTAGCGGCTTGGGTAATCCAGATAGGTGATGACCAAGCGCGTTCCTGCAGCGTGGCCGGGACGGTATCTGCAGGTTCCACACCCAATTTCACCGCGTCATAAGTACTCCAGCGAGGTGTTGGGATTTCCAGTACCCGCACGTAATACACCGCTTCCTGATCGGGATGATAGTCAGGGTCTGTCCATAAGGCACTGAGGGTCGCCGCACCAATGTCGTTGGTGTAGGTCGCGGTTTTGATGTCGACGGTATTTCCTACCGGGGCGATCTTACCGGTTTTCGGGTCAGGCTTTCTGTCCCCAGAGGCGGCAACATTGTAGATCTTCTCGTAGTCTCGAATACCGTCGGTCCAGAGTTTGATGATCTGAATGCGGTCGAGGTTGGCGCTATGCGGGGATTTTTCGGCCCATACGGCCATTTGAAGTTTCTTGCCGCCGGTATTCAGTTCCCCGCCCATCGGCACGCCTTTTTCGTAAGCCTTGTCGACCCAGTCTTTTTTCGACAAGAGATTGCGAGGAAAGTCGTTACTTGCGAAGGCGCGCAGGCGAATGCGCGTACCGGAAGTTGCGTAAGACTCTCGACGTTGTAACGCATCAAAAATGGGCCCGCGAGCGTTTTCGTCGGCCCAGACACCGGTCAAGGTGCCGGGGTTCAAAAACAGGCTGCCGCCTTCAACACTTTCACTTTGACCGGCTTTGGCGAAATAGCGCTTCTGAGGTGTGTCATCCATTTCGGAGTGGTTGCCACGGTTATTGAATTCTTCAAAGGTATTGATACTGCCGTGGGTATCCGAACCCCCTTTCAGGCCGAACATGAACGGATTGGCGCCGACGGTGTGCTTCAGACCGAGTCCCATTTTCCATGCTTCACGCACATAGTTTGTACGCAAAGGTGGTACCGGGGCGCCTGCAGGAAGGTAGTAGTTCCACAATTCAAAATCCGCGAACTCGTCGTCAGGCGAGAATTGAGGGTGCGCCATCGACACGCCTTTTACTTGGCCTGCTTCATGGAGGGGTTCGTTCAGGTTGCGTCTTGCGGCATATTCTTTAGTGATGAACTTGCCGTCGGAATCGGTGAACGCAAACATTTTGCCGAGGCTGGCATTGCCATTGTGC
Organism: Cellvibrionaceae bacterium AOL6; assembly: GCA_003265435.1. Taxonomy (GTDB): domain Bacteria; phylum Pseudomonadota; class Gammaproteobacteria; order Pseudomonadales; family Cellvibrionaceae; genus Agaribacterium. The sequence continues at coordinate 65,250 of NOXC01000006.1, read as the reverse complement.
GACATGGCAAACACCGTCATGCCTTGATCCCTCCAAGACTCCATTGCGCTCCAAAGGTCTTCGGGTTTATCCGAGTCCATTGCGGTAAAGGGAATGGCGGGGACTTTATCGTCGCGGAAAATTACGTTTCGGTGCATATTCGCGCCACCGGGGAGGGAGGTCCACTCGTATCCGACAAAGGTCGTGAATTTTCCGGGGTCATTGTAGCTGTTGGCGATTTCGACGTAGTGCTGCCAAATAGACTTGCCAACCTTTTCGTCGCCGAGACCTTCGAGCGGTTTACCAGAGATAATTGCACCACTGATCATGGTGAAGGCTTCCGTCGCCTTGCCTTCCTGTACGAGTTTGGCGACAGGCGTGTCATACACAGCGCTGCCTTTTTGCGTCAGTAAGGGCGCGGTGCCCAGCATTTCGGCGTGATCACTCAGCATAAAGAAATCGAGTGGTTCTTTAAGTTGAACCGGATTACCGGCCGTATCGTCGGCCTGCTCGCCGCGAGCAAAGCGGTAGGCTTCTTCAGGGCCGCGACGATTCCCTAGGCCGTACGCATCGATAGACCAACTGGAATGGCCGTGGAGAGTACCAAAGTAAACTTGATCGTCGCTGTATTTAGAATCTGCGTGGCTTTGTTGAGCGATGAGTAACGATAGGAGCAAGCCTGATAGATGGAGCGTTTTCCCAGTATGCATGTTCAATCCTCTGAAGCGCATGGGTGTCGCGAGTAATTTTATCGGGTTCGCGCGGCAAGGGCTATCTCTTTAGCCTATGCCGCGTTGGGTAGATTACAGTTACTTCTTCTCAGCCTTGTTCAATGGGTACTCGGCAAAGATCATATTGACGACGGTACTGACATCCGTGCGTAAATCTTTAATCTCTGACTCTTTTAGTCGACCTACAGCAACGCCTTCCCACACGAGTTGTTTTTGTGCGGCATCGACGACGTCAATATTGAGCGTACCTTCCGTGTATTGGCTGATGCGTGTCTCGGTGCCGTAGCCGGCTCCCCAGGTGTAGCCGTAGCCTCCGCGATACCCGTAGTACATCGAAGGCGAGCTGGTGGACTGGATTTTCTCTTTCGTGCTGATGTTAAAGCCGATCAGCACATCTGCGGCATCGGCACTTGAAGCTTCTGTCATGCCCACGGCTTTCAACTCGGTAGAGATGGACTCTTTCAGGTATTTGCCTACCAGACTCTGGTATTCCTGACCTTCAGGCGTCAGCGAGTCCAAAAATGCGTAGGTTTCGTAACTGTCAAAGTCGACCCCGCTCTCATGAACGGAGTGAATCTTCGGCTTGCTTGCACAGCTCGCAAAAAGCACCAGGGTTGCCAGGCAGAGCATGGCGTTTCGTAAGTAATTCATCTTGAGTATGTTCAATGTCAGCTCCTTAATGTACCAAACGTGTGTGGTAGTTTCGTTAAACCAATGATCCTTTCGCAAACCGGCTGATTTTCCCTGCTTTAGCCGCAATCGGGTTGTTCAGCATCGGCGTGGGGCTCCATCAAGGTGGAGTGCCTATTGCGTGCCAGTATGAACAAGAACGCTTCGTGTCGATAGTCCTATCGTGTCTGTTTTGGTGAACATCCGGATTCGCGCACGCAGTACATCAAGATGCCGGCTCAATGGGTGCGTCTCCATACTGCACAAATTCATACCCTTCTTTTTCGGCCCAGGTGATGAATCGATCCACGAAGTCGGGCAGCCAAGATTTATCGACTAGGTTATCTTTTTCGATGGCCTTTTTGAAGCGGCTCTCATGCAAGACGATGGCGCCGCCGTTATGCTTTCGAATCGCACGCGTCATGTCTTCGAAGAGCGACTCGGCTTCTTCCGGGCCGGCCGGTGCATCGTGGATGTAAAAGCTCAGGTAGGCGAGTTTCATTTCGGTGTTTCGTGTCAGGCGATTTACCGTTGGAGTGACAATGCCACGAGGGGGGCGATAGTACTCCAGCGTGTAGGGGCGCTCGAAACCGGCCTCGGCGATCGCTTTTTTGCTGAGTTCAATCTCTTCGAGCATGCTGGCATAGTTGAAGAAGGACGGAAAATTCCGATTGAACGAGTGCAGCGCAATATCGTGACCCTGCGCGACCGCTTCGCGGACGATGTCCGGGTTGGCTACTGCATTGCGGCCGACATAGCAGAACGTCGCTTTTACGTCGTGTTTGGCGAGCACGGCAAAAAGGTTCTCGGACACGCGATCGCGTGGGTTGGGACCGTCATCGAAGGTCAGCAGAATTTTGCCACTGCCTGCAGGCCAGCGGTCATCGTCAAGAATGGTACAACCGCTCAAATAGAGTAGGAGGGTGAGCAGCATGAATGTGCGGAGCATAGGGGTTCTCGCGGCGGGTGGGGCACCACCAGTCTAAACAGAAAAAACGAAAGCGTCATTGCCGTGTGAATTCGAGCTGCTCAGGGGGCTGTGCTATTCTCGCGACTTTCAATGTGATGAATATGACATGCGCTTCTTTTTTTTATCGCGCTCTTACTGTGTGCCGTGAATACCTTTGCGGAGCGACTGACGGTCGCGGTAGCCGCCAACTTTGCCAAACCTCTCGAAGCACTCGACGAACTGTGGCAGGCCCAAGGTGGTGAGGCGTTGCGTATCGTGAGCGGCAGTTCGGGCAAGCTGTACGCGCAGAGTGTGGCGGGCGCGCCCTATGACGTGTTTCTGTCTGCCGACCTCGATAAGCCTCAGGCCTTGATCGACAACGGCACCGTGCAAGCCGAGGCTGTTGTCGAATACGCGCGCGGTCGATTGGTATTCTGGTATCCCGCAGCGGAGAGAAAACCTGATGCGCCTTTGCTGCGCTCCATCATGATAGATTCGAACACGACCGTGGCCCTGGCGGCACCTCGCCATGCACCTTACGGTCAGGCCGCAATGGCGGTGATCAAGCGCTACGCTGAGGCTGTTGAAGACGGGCAGGGCGCTCGTCTTGTGCAGGGGGAGAATGTGTCTCAGGCCTATCACTTCGTCGCCAGCGGTGCGGCTCAGGCGGGCTTAGTGGCCTTATCTCAGGTGCAGGGACTCGATGACGCGCACTACTTTCTGATTCCCGCATCGTGGCACGAGCCGATTCGACAGGGCGGCGTCGTGCTGTCAGACAGCGATACGGCCCGGCGCTTTATGCAATTTTTGAAAAGTGATGATGCGCGTGCGGTCCTGGCTTCCTTCGGCTATGAGGCCGCGCCATGACTGAAGCCGATTGGCAAGCGCTGTGGCTGACCGTGAAATTAGCGGGTTTTACGATATGCCTGCTGATGGTGATCGGCCTGCCATTGGCGTGGTGGATGGCGCGCAGTCGCTCGGTCTTCGTGCCCTTTGTCTCGGCGATTGTCGCGCTGCCTCTGGTCTTGCCGCCGACGGTGCTGGGCTTTTATCTCTTGCTGGCCTTTGCGCCCTCCGGGCCCATTGGGCAGTTCACCGAAACACTAGGGCTCGGCTCACTGGCCTTCAGTTTTCCGGGGCTCGTGATCGGCTCGATGTGTTATTCGTTGCCTTTTGTGGTGCAGCCGATTCAGGTCAGTATCGAAAACCTGCGCAGTGAATTATTGGAGTCGGCGGCGACGCTCGGTGCCGGCCCAATGGATCGGCTGGTGTCCGTCGTGTTACCGGTTATTCGACCAGGGTTGATCACCGCGGCGATTCTCGGTTTCGCCCATACCCTCGGAGAGTTTGGCGTGGTGCTGATGATCGGTGGCAATATTCCTGGAGAAACCCGGGTGCTGTCGGTGCAGCTTTATGACCATGTTGAAGCGCTCGACTACGCTCAGGCACACACCCTCGCGGCGGTGCTGTTGGTGAGTTCAATGTGCTTGTTGTTGAGCCTGAATATACTGCGACGTCGAGGCTGGGTGGCGGGCACCTTGCTGGGGAGCGCGCGTGAGCACTGAGACCTTCTCTTTGAATTTTTCCCTGTCGCGCGCCGCGTTTACCTTTGAGCTGAATTGCGCGTTGCCCGCGCGTGGGGTCACGGCGATCTTTGGTGCATCCGGTGCAGGGAAAAGCACCTTGTTGCGCTGTATAGCGGGCCTCGAGCCCGATGCGCAAGGCGCTATTGTGGGGCCCGATGTGAATTGGCGCTGCGCCCCGACGGCGCCGCCGGTGGAGGAGAGAGGTATTGGTTATGTCAGTCAGCGGGCGGCGTTATTTCCTCATTTGAATGTGGCGCAAAATCTTCAATTTGCGATCAAGCGTGCTCGTTCGCGAATCGCCTTTTGTGAGCACGACAGCTTGGTTGAGTTGCTGGGCATTCGCGCGTTACTGCCGCGTTCGGTGGAAAATCTGTCTGGCGGTGAAGCGCAGCGCGTCGCGCTTGCGCGCGCCCTGTTAAGCCAACCCCGGCTGTTATTACTTGATGAGCCGCTGAGCGCCCTCGACGATGAGCGTCGACACGAATTACTCCGCTATCTGGTGCAAGTGAAGGCGCATTTTGCATTGCCCATGTTCTATGTCAGTCACCGCCTCGATGAGGTGGAAATGCTGGCCGACTACCTAGTCGAACTCCATGAGGGGCAGGTGCGGCAACAGGGCAATGCGGCAGAGGTATTCTCGTTACTCGCCTTTGCGCAGCGTCAGCGTCACCCTTCCTGCATTATCGATGCGCACTGCGTCGAAAAAGAATCGGAGTGGGGTTTGGCGCGGCTGGAATTTGATCGTGGTGCTCTGTGGCTGCCGAATTCGGCGATAGCATTGGGGCAGTCAGTGCGTGTGCGGGTGGCGGCGGACGATGTCAGCCTTTCGCGAGAAGCGCCGACCTCAAGCAGTATTGCCAATCGGGTGGCGGTGCAGGTGGACGCGGTGCATGCGCCGCGCGATCAAGCCATGGCGTTGGTGCGCTTGCGCGCCGGGCGTGCCTACCTACTCGCACGCATTACCCGTCGCTCACTGGCCGAATTGCAACTTGAGCCGGGCCAGTCCTGCTGGGCCCAGCTCAAGTCGGCGGCGCTGCTGTCCTGATCGATCAGAACTGTTTGCGCTGACCTTTCTTTTTGTTGCCTTTGAATTTTTTACGCGCGCCGTCTTTGTCTTTCCAGCGCGGTTTGCGATCGTCGCCGCGGTCGGGGCGACCTTCGTCGATACGCATTTTTAAAGGCTTGTTGCACACACGGGTTTTTTGCAGGGTGCGCAAGGTTTCTTCCGGCATGCCCGCAGGCAGGTCGACAGTACTGAAATTGTCGAACAGGCGAATGTGGCCAATGTAGCGCGATTCGATATCGGCTTCGTTGGCAATGGCGCCGACGATATTGCCGGGGCTGACACCGTCTGCGCGACCGACTTCGATGCGGTAGGTTTGCATATCAACATCGCTGCCGTTGCCACCACGTTCACGCTTGTCACCGCGACGCTCGTTGCGCTTCGGACGCTCGGGCACTTCCTGCAGCAGGAAGGGCTCGCCGCCCTGGGCGATGCGCGCCAGTGCCGCCGCAATATCCAGCGCTTCGTGATCCGTTTCGGCTTGGAGCTCACGCACTTTCTGGCGGAAAAACTCGATATCTTCGCTGTTGATCACGTCGAGAATATTTTGTTTGAAACGCGCCACACGTTGTTCGTTAATCGACGAGGTGCTCGGCAGGTCCATCGGCTCGATCGGGCTGCCTGTCGCACGCTCAATCGCACGCAACATGCGATTTTCACGACGCGCGACGAACAGAATCGCATCACCACTGCGACCTGCGCGGCCAGTACGACCAATACGGTGTACGTAGGCTTCGGTATCGTAGGGGATGTCGTAGTTGATGACGTGACTGATGCGGTTCACGTCGAGGCCGCGCGCGGCCACATCCGTGGCAATCAGAATATCAATCTGGCCTTTCTTCAGCTTGTCGACGGTGCGCTCGCGCAGTTGCTGGCTGATGTCACCGTTCAGTGCGGCGCTGCTGTAGCCACGCGCTTCCAGTTTTTCTGCCAACTCAACGGTCGCGGTCTTGGTGCGAACGAAAATAATGATTGCATCGAACTCTTCGGCTTCGAGAATACGCGTTAAGGCATCAAGCTTTTGAATTCCGCCGACCTGCCAAAAACGCTGGCGAATGGTGGAGGCCGTGGTGGTTTTCACTTCGATTTTGACATGTACCGGGTCTTGCAGATAGGTGTTGGCGACCTTTTCGATCTCGCGCGGCATGGTGGCTGAAAACAGCGCAATCTGGCGCGTGTCCGGCGTGTGGCTCATCACCCACTCGACGTCATCGATAAAGCCCATACGCAGCATTTCGTCGGCTTCGTCGAGCACGATGTGTGTCAGTTTGTCGAGTTTCAGTGTGCCCTTGCGCATGTGATCCATCACGCGGCCGGGGGTGCCGACTACGACGTGGACGCCGCGCTTAAGTGCGCGGATCTGGCCGTCATAACTCTGGCCTCCGTAGATGGGCAGAATGTGGAAGCCTTTCATATAACGCGCGTAGCTCTGAAAGGCTTCAGCGACCTGAATGGCCAGCTCGCGTGTGGGTGCCAATACCAATACCTGTGGCGCTTTTTGCGACATGTCCAGGTTTTGCAGGATGGGCAGCGCAAACGCAGCGGTTTTACCGGTACCGGTCTGGGCCTGGCCCAGGATGTCTCTACCCTCAAGCAGAGGGGGCAGGCTGGAGGCCTGGATAGGGGAGGGGCTTTCATAGCCGATATCGCGCAGGGCGCGCAGCAGTGGCTCATTCAGGCCAAGCTGTTCAAATGTGGGCGTGCTTTCGCTCATTAAGTATTCCAGAAGTGAGAGATGTAGCGGCACGCCGCTGAAAAAAAGTGTGAGGCGACCGCAGAAAAGGGCCGCGATTATACAGAGGCGTATCCTGTTTGTCTGTTTTTTGTGCAGTCAGGCGAAAAGTTTTTTTAATCCCGCTCGGGGAACCAATGTCGCGTGCGATTGGCGAAGGCCACCAGAGACAGCATCACCGGGACTTCCACCAGCACACCGACCACGGTGGCCAGCGCGGCACCGGAATGCAGCCCGAATAATGAGATGGCGACCGCGACCGCGAGTTCAAAGAAGTTTGAAGTGCCAATCATGCACGCGGGTGCGGCAATGTTGTGCGGTAGCTTCATCGCTTTGGCGATGCCGTAGGCCAGTGCAAAGATGCCATAGGTTTGAATAAGCAAGGGAATCGCAATCAGGACGATGGCGAGTGGCTTGGCAAGAATGGTCGGCGCCTGCAGGCCGAAGAGCAGTACCACCGTACCTAACAGGCCGGTAATCGACCACGGTTTCAGCGTATGCAGCAAGCGGTTCAGCGCCTCTGCTCCGCCGTGGCGCAGCAACCAGAGTCGCGTCAGGACCCCCGCCGCGAGCGGCAGAATCACATAGAGCACAACGGATAGAATCAGTGTGTTCCACGGTACGTGCACATCCGTCACGCCTAGCAGTAACGCCGCAATCGGTGCGAATGCGAAGATCATGATGACGTCATTCACCGAGACCTGTACGAGCGTGTAGTTCGCATCGCCGCGAGTTAACTGACTCCAGACGAAGACCATGGCCGTACACGGCGCTACGCCCAGCAGGATCATGCCGGCAATGTATTCGGTGGCGGTGTCAGGGTCGACCCAGCCCGCAAAGAACACGCGAAAGAACAACCAGCCGAGCGCGGCCATTGAAAAGGGTTTGAGTAACCAGTTGATGAGCAGCGTGAGCACGAGACCTTTGGGCTTTTTGCCGACATCGTGCAGTGAGGCGAAATCCACCTGCACCATCATCGGATAGATCATGACCCAGATCAGCACCGCGATGGGGATGTTCACATGGGCGTACTCAAGGCTCGCGACCGTGTTGAAAACGGAAGGCATGAGCGTACCGAGGGCGATGCCCGCGAGAATACTCAATCCCACCCAGACGCTGAGATACCGTTCGAACAAGCCCATTGTGTCCCCCTCTTTTGATATGAATGTGGTAAAAAGAAAAATTCTATTCGCAGCAGCGTTCGGTGCGCGCGGGTCGGTCACCCATTCGCTGCAGGCGCGTCAGTGCCTCGTTCAATTCCCGTGCTTGCGCGATCAGCGCGGCATCGATGATGTGATGCCCCCACGAGGGTAGTGCGTCACTGAGGCTGTAGAAAATCCACTGGCCTTGGCGCCGGTCCTGCAAAAGCTGGCATTCACGAAGCTGTGCAAGGTGTCGTGAAATCTTTGGCTGACTCATCTCCAGTGCTTCTGTGAGCTCGCAGACACACAGCTCGCCCTCGCTGCGAATTAACAACGTGGACATTAAGCGCGTGGGGTCAGACAGGCACTTTAAAAACGGGATGGTCTCCATCGTTTGCCTCCAAAAACAGAAGCCCTACTATATATGGAAAAACATATATGTCTAGAGCGGACTTGCGCGCTGCGTGACGGTCGCCGACACTGCACAGCCCCAACGTGACGGATTGAGTAGTGGAATGAAAATCTGGATAGACGCCGATGCCTGCCCGCGTGCGATTAAAGATGTGATCTGTCGCGCTGCAGAGCGTGTGCAGTGCGAGGCGCTGTTCGTCGCCAATCAATCGTTGAGCATGCCTCCGGGGCGTTTCACCCGGTCAATACAAGTAGAGAAAGGCTTTGATGTGGCCGATAACTACCTACTGCAACATGCCGAAGCCGGCGATATTGCCATCACCTCGGACATCCCTCTCGCGGCAGAACTCTTGAAAAAGGGCGTGGCGATACTGACCTCTCGCGGGGAGTCCCTGAATGACAACAATATTCGCCAGCGTCTGAGCATGCGTAACTTCATGGAAGAGCTGCGAAGCAGCGGTGAACAGCACGGAGGCCCACCGCCGCTGTCACTGGCCGACAGACAGAAGTTTGCCAATGCGCTTGATCGCTGGTTAGCCAAAAAGCGCTGAGCGCCGTCGATACACTTCGTTACCAAAACGCATAGGTCTGTTACGACTTTTTCTCGCCTCTCGCGCCACAATCCGCGTGAATGCATTTCATTTTGCTAAAGGGAGGAGCAGCGTATGAGTATCGTTAAAGTGGGGTATCTGGTAGGCGTAATCGTGGCGGTGATGGCCTGTTCCGGGGGCGATGACAATGACCCCGCGATCGCGTCGCGTTATCAGGGTGTTTGGGTATCAGAGGCCTACGGGCAAATACTTGAAGTGGAGCGCGATTCGGTGACCGAATATGCGTTTACGGATCTTCGCTGCTGGGTACAGAAGCAGTATTACGGTGTCGACACGTTCGAAATCGAACGACATTATCGGCTGACGGATGAGGGGCGCTTGCTGGACTATGGCCACTATGGCGCACTCGATTTTCATGCGCCGGGTCAGTACTACGACAGCGCTACAACACTCCCGTCACTGTGCGCCCCTTCGGAGCTCGACGTGCCAGGTGATGACAGCGGTGAAACCGCCATCGCCCAATTCATTAACTTGATTGACTACTACTCCATCAGCCCCGCTGCTCAAGGGATCAACTGGCCAGAGTATGTGGCGCAGGCGATGGCAGAGATGACCGACGAGCAGCCTGTTTTTGATAGGCTGGTCGCGCTGGCAACGCCACTTCGTGACGGCCATACAACCATCGATGGCGCTCTCGTATCGACCAACAAGCCTTTAGTCATACAGCAGCTTTACGACGAGTACCTTGAACAGAGTGGCGGAGAGCTCGAGCCAATGCCGCTTGATGGCGCAGCGGAGGACTACGTGTCCGAGCAGCTTCAGCGTCATCGCGAGATCACTTTGGCTTACGCCAACAGCCCGGAAAGAGTTCACCGGGATGAAAGTGAGTCGCTCACCTGGTTTGAAGCGGAGGGCATGGGGTATCTCGCGGTGGATGCGATGGACGGCTACAGCTTGGAAGAGACAGCGGCAGCGGAGTTGGCGCAGTTCAACGAAGCGCTGGACCTCGCCTTTAGTGATTTGGCCGAGGTGCAGGCCCTGGTCTTGGATCTGCGCCTCAATGGCGGAGGCTACGACACGCTATCGCTGGCTTTGGTGCAGCGCCTGTTGAGTGCGGAGCAATCCTTGTATCGCAAGTTTGCGCGTTACAACGGACATCAGAGTGAGACCCAAATCGTGTCCCTCGAGCCAACCGACGCGCCGAGCCTGCGAGACATCCCCGTTGTCGTGCTATTGAGCGCGAGCACGGTCAGTGCGGCGGAGGTCTGCGCGCTTGCTCTCTCCACATTGCCGCAAGTGATCTTTGTGGGCGAGGCGAGTCAGGGCGCGTTATCCGATATGCTGGCGGTTCAGCTCGTCGATGGGACGCATGTGACCCTATCGAACGAGCGCTATGAGAGTCTGGAGGGCGAATGGTTCGAAGGACGAGGTTTGCCCGTCGACGTCGAGGTGCCGGTCTTTACCCTGCAAGCTCGGGAGGAGGGCCGAGACTGGCCCTTGGAGACAGCCGTGGCACTCTTGAATGTCGGACGACTCTGACCAGGTATCGCAGGTATACGCTCTGATGAATGGCGATAAAGCGGCTTTCCGGGGCTGGTTTTTATGAGTGAAAGTGGTTATATTGCAGAACCTCATGAAATATATTCATCATTATGATTGAACGAAGCCATCTCGCCCTTCTTCAAGCCGTCGCTCGGGAGGGGTCCTTGACCGCGGCGGCCAAGCAATTGCACTTGAGTCAATCTGCGCTCAGTCACAGCGTTCGCAAGCTCGAACAGCAGCTCGGCACGGCGTTATGGCAGAAAGAGGGGCGGCAGGTTCGCTTCACTCAAGCGGGCGAACATTTGTTGAGCGTGGCTGAGCGGGTGCTGCCTCAGTTGGAGCATGCCGATGCGCTGCTGCGCGAATTTGCGCGCGGCAGCCGTGGGTTTTTACGTGTCGGCATGGAGTGCCATCCCTGTTATCGATGGTTACTCAACGTGGTGGAGCCCTTTTTGCGGGCCTGGCCGGACGTGGAAGTGGATGTGAAGCAGGAATTCCAGTTTGGTGGGATGGCGGCACTGTTCAACTACGATATCGACATGTTGGTGACGCCAGACCCTTTATTTCGGCCCGGCGTGCAGTTCGTTCCGGTGTTCGATTACGAGATGGTCTTGGCCGTGACGTCAACACACCCTCTGGGGGCGCTGGACCGCCCTTTGATCGCCGAAGACCTACAAAGTGAATGCTTGCTAACCTATCCGGTCGCGACGGAGCGCCTCGATATCTACACCGAATTGCTCTCCCCCGCGCGCATCCTGCCGGCACGACGAAAAACCATAGAGGCCACCGACATCATGCTCCAGCTCGTGGCGGCAGGCCGGGGCGTGGCCGCACTGCCCCAGTGGCTGGTCGAAGAGTACAGTCAAAGCCTGCCCCTGAAGGCGTGCCGTCTCGGATCCTCAGGCATACATAAACACATCTACCTCGGTGTGCGAGAAGGCGAACAGGACGTGGCCTACATCGACGCCTTCATCCAACTCGCCGCACAGCACTAAGCCTACGTATCCATTGGGGTCAGACCCCAGCGTATACGCCGGGGTCTGACCCCAATGGATACGTTGCTAGGGGCAGCCGCTGTCTACGACGGCGTATTGGGGTACGGCACCCTGGCTGCCGGCCTGGGTGTAGAGGAAGTAGCAGTTGTCGTTGCGGGCGTCGCCGCTTTTGTCGATGTCGTAGCCGATGTAGGTGCGATCTATGCCTTGGTAGCTGATGACGAATTCTGGAGAGAGCGTTAACCAGCGCTCGATGTCCGTGTTGTCGAGAAAGCCCCATTTCAATCGTGTTTCGTAGCTGCCGTCGTCATCGAGGTCGATGTCGATCAGGTCGTCACGACCGGGAACCGCTTGCACGCCCGTGCCGGTCATCACTTTGGAAAGGACCATGGTGTTGGTGCTCTCGGCGGCGCCGGAAATCATCCGCAGGGTGGTGCTTCGTGCCTCCTGTCCCAGATCGACAAACCGTGGCAGCACGACGGCCGTGAGAATGCCGACAATGGTCAGTACCGCGAGCAATTCGATCAGGGTAAAACCACCGGTACGTGCGCGCGGCGAGGGTGATGTCGAAGGGTGTGGCGTCAAAGGTCTGCGTTCTTTTTATTCAGGTACTCCCGTGAATCATAGTCGTGAGACTGAAAACGCGCCAGATTACGCAAACTGTTTCTCGATGGTCGCGAGCTTGTCTTTGAACTCATTCAGCGCGAGGGGGTTGGGGTAGTCGAGATGGTAACGGTTGTGAAAGCCGATGCTCAGTTTCACCTTGTCATCGTGCAGGACGATGTTATAGCCATCGAAGTCGGACCAGGCGTCAATACCGTTCAGGCGCGTTTCGTCGCCGATGGGGGTGCCGTGTTGCTTAATGCGCTCAAACACGTTTAAACATCGCCTGATATCAATGTGGGTGTCCATGCTCCCTCCTGTCTCGTCGTGGGAAAAATGTTAGCGCCAAGGTATACTCAGCCAATTCTAACGCGTTTACGTCCCGCCGCGAGTTCGGGATTGATGCTACACCAATGACGAAGCAGCTCTTGCATGAAGCCAACAATAAAGGATGTGGCCAACCTGGCCGGCGTATCATTTAAAACCGTATCCCGAGTGATCAACAATGAGGGCACAGTCGGTGAAGCGCTGCAGGAAAAAGTCTGGAAAGCCGTCAAAGAGCTGAACTACCGTCCCAATCTAAGCGCGAGAGGCTTGCGCGGTGCAGCCTCCAGCATCGGTTTCATCTACGACAACCCCAACAGCAACTACGTGATTGATATGCAGCACGGCATACTCGATGCGTGCCGCGCGCAGGGGTATGAACTGGTCATTCACCCCTGCCAGAGCGATGCGGAAGACATCGTGCAGGAAGTGTTGGAAATGATTGATCGCAGTCGCGTCGGTGGTCTTGTACTGACGCCGCCTATCTCGGAAAACGAAGCCATTATTGCGGCGACACGGGAGAAGGGGGTGCACATAGTGCGTGTGCTCTCTGGCAGCGAAGCCCCGGACAATCGCTCACCCTGTATTTACATCGATGACCGTCGCGCTGCGCGCACCATCACCTCTCACCTGATCAGCCTCGGCCATCGCAACATCGCGTTTTTAAACGGGGATGAGGCGCACAAATCGAGTGGGGAGCGTTTGTTGGGGTATCAGGAGGCCTTGCAGGAGGCGGGTATTCCGGTAGCTGAGGAGAATATTCTGCCCGGCCTCTACTCGTTCGAAAGCGGTGTGGAGCGAACGCGCTCGCTGATCGAGTCACGTGGTGAGGCCATGCCGACCGCGGTGTTTGCCTGTAACGATGAGATTGCAGCCGGTACCCTCTTCGCGGCACGTATCGCGGGGATCGATGTCCCCGGCCGCCTCAGCATTGCCGGGTTTGAGGACAGCCCCTTTTCCCGCCAAGCCTGGCCGAATCTGACGACGGCCCAGCAACCTACCAGTGTCATTGCGCAGCATGCCGCACAACTGTTGATTCGCACGATCAAGTCGCGTGAACCCGGACAAGCCGCGGAAAGCGAGGGCTTCTACCCGAACCTGGTCGTGCGCGATTCCACCTGCCCTGCGCCGAATTAATGCAACAATGGTTGACAAATTCCCGAATTGCCCAATAATGTGTCGTTAAATGACAACGTTGTCATGGCGCTAAGCCTGACATCGCATCACACAGTTAATGAATCGCCGCGCGATCAAGTTGAGGTAACATGTCTGCGAATACTTCCCAAGCTCCCATTCAGCCAGAGTCCACACTCATGCACAACGAAGCGGCTGAAGCCTCCGCTGTCGTCGCGCGTCAGTTTGACGCCAACGCGGAGCGTGTGCAGGAGGCCGTCGCGCGCATTCGCGAGTTCGATCCTCAGGTCGTGGTGACCATGGCGCGGGGCAGTTCGGATCACGCTGCGATGTACGGCAAATACTTGATCGAAACACAGCTCGGCCTCGTCGTCGCCTCGGCCGCGCCTTCTGTCAGTTCAGTTTATCAGGTGCCTCAGAAGCTGGATCGCGCGCTGTACATCGCGATCTCACAATCCGGCGCCAGCCCAGACCTGCTGGCCAGTGTCCGTCAGGCCAAGGAAGCGGGCGCGCTGACCCTGGCACTGGTCAATGTCGAGGACTCGCCGTTGGCGGAGCTGGTCGACATCGTACTTCCTCTGCGCGCAGGCAAAGAAAACAGTGTTGCCGCAACCAAGTCGTATATCGCGACGCTCAGTGGCCTGCTGCACCTCGTCAGTGAATGGAGCGGTCGTGATGCGCTGTTGACCGCGCGTAATGAACTGTCTGCACAACTTGCGCAAGCATGGGAGCTGGATTGGACAGACGCGGGCGTCAGCGCACTGAAAGATGCGCGCAACTTGTTTGTCATTGGTCGCGGTCTGGGTTTCGGTATTGCGCTTGAGGCGGCATTAAAATTCAAGGAAACCTGCGGACTTCACGCCGAAGGTTTCAGCGCCGCCGAGGTGAAGCACGGCCCCATGGCCATCGTTAACGAAGGTTTTCCCGTCCTGGCCATCGCCCAGGAAGACGACACCCGCGCTGCCATGGACGAGCTTGTAAAAGAATATCGCGCTCGCGGTGCCGTGGTACTTTATGCTTCTCAAAGTGAGCCGGGAAATCTGCCCGTGGTCGCGGATGCTAACCCGATCACCGCACCTATCCTGGCCGTACAAAGTTTTTACCGCATGGTGAATGGACTCAGTGTGGCGCGAGGTCACAACCCGGACACCCCACCTCATCTGAATAAAGTGACGGAGACCGTCTAATGCAATGCGCGCTGATCAATGCCGTTCTGCTAGCCGATACACCTGAGGCAGAACAGGAATGGCTTACAGGCCTAGCCGTGATTATCGAAGGCGGTCGCATCGCGGCGATCGTCGACGAGCATGCCTTGCCTGCATCGGTGTCAGCGCGGGTGAATTTGAAAGGGCGCAAGTTGGTTCCGGGCTTTTTTGATACTCAGGTGAACGGCGGCGGCGGTGTGCTGCTGAACGATGCGCCGACAGTCGACAGTCTTGCGGCCATTGCAAAGGCTCATCGCCCCTATGGCACAACAACGATGTTGCCGACCTTGATCAGTGATGATCTTGAGGTGATGGAAGCCGCGATTGCAGCTACTCGTGAAGCCATCGCTGCCAATGTGCCCGGCGTGGTGGGTGTGCATCTTGAGGGGCCCTTTCTCAACCCCGAACGCAAAGGGGTGCACAACGAAGCCAAATTTCGCCGCATTGATGAGCGCGCACTCGCACTGCTCTGCTCTCTGGATCAGGGTAAAACCCTGGTCACGCTCGCGCCCGAGCGCACCGACGTCTGTACGATACGGGCGTTAGCCGATGCCGGAGTGGTGATTGCGGCGGGGCACACGGCGGGGTCTTACGACGATATACGGCTTGCGCTCGATAATGGCCTGAGCAGCTTCACGCATTTATTTAACGCTATGTCGCCCATGACAAGCCGCGAACCCGGATGCGTCGGCGCGGCGCTTGAAGATCGTCACAGTTGGTGTGGTGTTATCGTCGATGGCTACCACGTGCATGAAGCGTCTTTACGCGTTGCCCTGAAATCCAAACCACGCGGAAAAATAGTGCTGGTGACGGACGCGATGCCGACGGTGGGTATGAAAGACAAACGCTTTGAACTGAACGGTGAAATGATCATCGCCGAAAACGGCCGTTGCGCAACCGCCTCGGGCACGCTGGCGGGCTCGGACCTCGACATGATCACCGCGGTAAAAAATACCGTGGAACAACTAGGTGTTTCGCTGGCTGAAGCCATCCGCATGGCCAGTTTGTATCCGGCTGCGATGATGGATCTTGACCATGAATTTGGCAGCATCACGGTAGGCAAACGCGCGAATCTAATCACCCTCGACCACGATCTGCATGTTGCGGATATGTGGATTGATGGCGAGCGACAAACACTCTAAACCCCATCTCTTTATCGCATCTTGATCGAAGGCCAATTCACTTTGGCCTTCTTTTTCCTACGCTTATACGGATGCACCGCTCATTGGCTGTGCATCCGCCTACGGCCTTCTACAGTTTGATCACGATCTGCTTGCGTTGCATCCACAGGGCGATGAACCAGAACAGCATTACATGGCCTAGGGCAAAAACCAGAGACGCCAGTTTTGCGGGAAGGAACGCGTCGAGGCTTTGAAAAAACGCTGTGTATAGAGAAACATCGCCCACGGGAATGTACCAGTACATCACCATCCAGACCCACGACAACACGTAAATAAATAATGGATTCAGCCCAAACGGCTCAAAAAAACGCGCGACCGGTTTAAACCACGCTTGTGGTTCGGCAAACACCATTAGCATCAACATGAGTATCGCGAAACCGGCGGACGCGAGCGTGTAACTTGCCGTCCACAGTTGCTTATTGATCGGGATCAGCATGGCCAGAGCGTACCCGGCGGCAATCAGCACGACCCCGGCGGCACACAGATCGCGGCGTTTTTTCGACTCTTCCTTTTTCTGCATTAAAGCCTGGGTGACTTCAAAGCCCGCCATGGTAGTGACGATCGCAGGCAGCGTACTGAGTAGACCTTCAGGGTCAAAGGCGGCGCCGGTGCCTTGATACAAATGCGCCGCACCAAAGATCTGCATATCCAGCAGGCGAACGGGATTGTGCTCAAGCGAATAGGCGTCGGGGAAAAAACAAAAAAGAACACTGTAGAAAAAGAGCAGGCAAGCGTAGACCACATAGCGCCCGAGCTCAGGAAGAAAGCAGATTACTGCGGCCGCGCCGTAACACAGCGCAATGCGCTGCAACACGCCAAAATAGCGTAGGTCCTCCAGTGCACCGACGAACGGGTAGGCGTTCAGCGTCAGCCCGATTACAAAGAGCAAGAGGGTTCGACGCAAAATTTTCTGAGTTCTGGCGGCGGTGCTGAGCGCAGTCAGAGAGCGTCGGGCAAACCAGAGCGCAGACCCAACAATAAATAGGAAAAACGGAAAAATCAGATCCGTGGGGGTGAGGCCGTGCCAGCTCGCGTGCAATAAGGGGGCGTACACATGGGACCAAGAGCCTGGATTATTGACCAGAATCATCGCAGCGAGCGTCGCACCGCGAAATAAGTCGAGCGCTCGGTATCGGGGAAGTGAGGCGGGCATTGTTATTATTCCTCCATGTAAAAAAAACGGCAGAGTCGCGTCGCGCTCTGCCTAGGGCCTGTTGACACTCATTTCATACGCTCTGCTGGGTCTGTATTTCCAGACTGCAAGGCGCTTTGAACGGTGGTTTAGCGAGCTAAATGAGTGAAAAGCAACGCAGCAGGGTGGAAATACAGGCCCAGCCCTTCGGGTTGCCATCAAAATCCCTCTCTCTGCGTTGTTTGTCGTTTGTTTAGAGTAACTAAACGGCACTCCGCACGCCTTGATAGAGAAATTTTGATGGCAACAGAGCGCATGAAATGAGTGTCAACAGGCCCTAGTGTACTCAGCGTAAGCCGCATTACAGCGTGCTGTGCTCCGCTTTTTCGCTGCGAACACCTGGCCATTGCTTAACCTTGTGGCCCTTGATCGCATAAAAGAAGATATACGCATAGCACGGCACCAACACCCAGTACGCGTGTTGGGCACTGCCGCCTTCAGCAAAGTGACCGTAAGCCAGAGGAATCAACGCGCCGCCGGCAATACCCATAATTAACAGCGCCGAGCCTGTAGCGGTATATTTGCCGAGATTGGCCAGCGCCAGAGGCCA
The DNA here is from genome assembly GCA_003265435.1 of Cellvibrionaceae bacterium AOL6. GTDB lineage: Bacteria > Pseudomonadota > Gammaproteobacteria > Pseudomonadales > Cellvibrionaceae > Agaribacterium. The sequence continues at coordinate 47,711 of NOXC01000006.1, read as the reverse complement.
GATTGCTGGCCACACGAGTGCGTTGGCTAAGCCGAGGAGCGCGAGGAACATGACCGTGTCGGGAACCACAGGAATACCCATCCAGCCAATCAAGATGTCCGCGACCATGGTGCTTTCGCTCGAGCCCGTCATAACCAGGGCCGTAAAAATCAGGCCGAGTATGGCGGAGCCCAGCAGCGCTTTTTCCTGAGAGAGGTAGCGCGGAATTGCAAGCACGCCGACCAGATAGCCAATTACCATAAAGACCATCGTGTAGGAGGTCAGTGAGCCGAAGTGCTTGACTCCGAGACCTTGGCCATAAAGCCCGATGGTGTCTCCAGCAATCACTTCTACGCCCACGTAAGCGAACAGGCCGATCGCACCAAGAATGACATGAGGGAAATGTAAGATACCCATCGCGTCATCGGCTTTTTCTTCTGAATCGTCTTCGAATTGCAGTTCAGCCAATGCGGACAATTGCACAAATATGGCCAGCGCCACCAGTACCACGGCCATATAAATATACGGCATGACAAGTCGACCGCTCAGTTCGGCAAGTCGCGCTTCGCGCTCGGCGGCACTCAATGCAGAAAGCACATCGGGCTCAAACTGATCCATGCCTGTGAGAATCATTGCAGTGAACACGACGGGCACAACCACACCGGCGCCTTTGTTAATCAGGCCCATGATGGAAATGCGCATGGCAGCACTTTCGCGAGGACCAATACACACGATGTAGGGATTGGCGGCGGTTTGCAGCAAGGTCAGGCCTGTGCCAAGGATAAATAACGCAATAAGAAATACTGCATAGTGTTGAAGCTGGGCCGCCGGAATAAAGATCAAGGAACCGACAGCCATCACGCCCAGGCCCAATACCATTCCGAGTTTGTAGCCGGTGCGTTTGAGCACGGCAGCAGCGGGCAGGGCCATAAAGGTGTAGGCAATGTAAAACGCAAAGGTCACAAAAAGCGCTTGGAATTCGTTGAGTTCACAAACGATTTTCAAAAAGGGAATCAGTGAGCCATTCAGCCAGGTCACAAAACCAAAAACAAAAAAAGTGTCCCGATGATTAACATCGGGACCAAGGTGCTTTTGGAGGAAGAAACTGTGTGCATGCGTGTACCTCGTATTACTGGATGCGAAGGGTATCCAGGAAGGACGGTTTGCGAGAGCCCGCAGTAAGCCTGCTGGCCGTTTGGTTATTATTGTCAGCCGATACTGCGGGCTGAGCCTGTGTGATTCCGTTTGTGTCTAGCTTCGGCATATCGTCGTCTAACGATGCGCTTGGATGTTCAAGCGACGGGAAATGCGCAAACTTGGGTGCCTCAAATAGCATGGCATCCGGGTAAATAAAATCGTGTTCACCGAGGTCGGTGTCGCCCAGCCGTTCGCTGAGCATGGCCGCTTTCTGTGCACTGTGGCGAAAGTGGCTGTTGTCGTTAGCAGGGCTGTGCCAAAAAATGCCGGCGACAGCGCCGCCGGCAAAGGTCACGCTCTTCTCATCAACGGTCATTGCCATCACGGGCAATCCGCTCAGGCTCAGCAATAATCCAATGGCTGGCCTGAACATGCTTAAGCTTCCTTCGCCGTGCGCTGTTGCTGCGCGTAAGCGTTTTGGGCAAACAACACCGCGCCATATTCTGGCTGCTGCAGTGGTGCCGACAATCGCGTCACCAGATCGGCATCCATCCACTCGGTCATTTTGTGGGCGACGCCGCCGATCATGGCCATGCGTCCGGGGTTTCGAGCCCACAGTTTTCTCGCTACGTTATCCAGGTATTCTGCACCTTCTTTCAATATCGCCGTGGCGACGGCGTCGCCACTTTGTGCCGCATGGAAAACGAGTGGGGCAAGGCGCGCGTAGTCACTTTGCTTCGCGCCACTCAAGCGCTCGACGATCATGATGCCGTTGCGTGCTTGGAGTTGTTCGCAGATTAATTCAGTCAGAATGGTGCTTGGGCCGAGCGTGTCGTCCGCCAGCAGCACGGCTTGTACGGCAGAGAGGCCGAGCCAGGCGCCGCTGCCTTTATCACCACAGGGGAAACCGTGTGCGCCAACAATCAATGATTCGCCGTTGACGTGTGCGAACCCGCAGGAACCGGTGCCCGCAACCATGACGGCGCCATCCGCGCTTTCGTGAGCGCCGATACAAGCGATGTGTAAATCGGTTGTCAGGTAGGTCGCGAGATAAGGGAAGTCCCACTGTTCCACGGTTTTGAACACGCTGGGCACATTCACGCCCGCTAGGCCCAGCCCCACAACCAGACGATGGGTGTCTTCTGGTGCTAAGCCCGCGTCTTTCAGCGCGTGTTGAATGGCGTTGGAAATCGATTCCATTGCACGTGCGACGCCGTGATAGGGGTTCGATGGGCCACCCTCGCCCGTGCCGAGTACCGCTTGATTCGCGCCGACGAGAACCGCGCGACACTTTGTGCCACCGCCATCGACGCCGAGAAAATACACTTGTTCCTTGCTTGGCTGATCAGCCATGTTCGAACCTCTTATCATCTTTTTCTTTATCCAGTGAAACAATACAGAAGGCTGATCGTTACCCTGTTCGGTCAAAGTTTACTCATTGATGACTGTAATGCCATTCTAGGCGAATAAATGCCTTTTGACAACGTTGTCATGATGCTTACGTTAAGGAGTTGTGACAACGTTGTCAAACTTTTATGTCACCTTTATTCGAATGTATGCGGTCAGCGGCCTGGCGTGTGACGTTTTAATGCATCCTACAGCGTTTTTTCCGCAATTTGGTGCACGTTGGGTTCTAAGGCGATTGCGCTGTCATCTGCCGCAATGCGCTCAGATGGTCCGGGTAGTGCTGTTGCACGAATTGGGTCCGTTCCGGGTGCCGGGTTGGCGTTCGCAAGGCACCGGCGTGTTCGGAGAAGCGGCCCATGCCACTGAACAGCACATACCAGGATGGCCTCAGATAGGCCAGGCTCGGGCTATAGCGTTGCAGCGCGTCTTCAAATTGACCGCTGTCCCACGCCTCCATTAACGCGCCGAGTGTGTCGGACACCGGCGCGTGCTCGCGCGCGTCGATCCAATAATCCGAGTCGCTTCGGCCATTCAGTTTGTAGTGAGCGACGATATAGTCCCTCACCCCATCGAACATCCGGTTCACTTCTTGATTACATCGGTCTTGCGCGTCGGGGGCGTTGCCGTGCTGGCTCAGCTCGGTGACAAATTGCACTAAAGTCAGTTGCACCAGCATCAAAGCCGTCGCCTCGAGCGGTTCGATAAAGCCTTGAGACAAGCCCACGGCCAGACAGTTCCGGTGCCAGTGGCGCGTGCGTCGACCGATGCGCATGTTGAGATGACGCGCGGGCAGGGTCTCCGCTTGAGGTCCGAGGTGCTCACGCAATTCACGCTCGGCTTGCTCGGCGCTCAGGTGCGCGCGGCTGTAGACGTAGCCATTGCCGATTCGGTGTTGCAGGGGGATCGCCCAGGCCCAGCCAGCACTCATGGCCTGTGACACGGTTTCCGCCTGAATCGGCGCGTCGGTGGGGCGTAGGCTGCCTATGGCCACAGCGGCATCATTGAACAGGTTTTCGCCGAATTCGATAAAGGGGATCTTCAAGCCCTGCTCAATCAACAGGGCGCGAAAGCCGCTGCAATCAATGTAAAAATCCGCCGCGTAGCGACCGCGCGTCTGCAGCGTCAGCGCCGCAATATCGCCCTCGGCGTTGCATTCGCAGCCGAGTACCGTGTCGGTGATGTGCGTTAAGCCCTGCTGCAATGCCCTTTGTTTTAAAAAACTCCGCCAGCAGTCCGGCATCAAAGTGGTAGCCGTAATCCATATCCTCGCGCTCTGGACCATGATAGAGGGGCGCGCGTTGCTGCAGCGCGATTTCATTGGCGAGGAAATAGTGATCAGGGTGGGTGTCGCCGTGCTGGCCCTGTTGTCGTTGAGCGACCTGGGCGAAAAATGCGTTTGCCGATGGGGTGTCGAGCACGGAGAAAAAGGGATGAAAATAACTGTCGGGTTCGCCTTTTTCCCGAGCCTTTGCACCGCGCCAGCCGGGAAAGCGTATGCCCGCCTTGTAGCTCGCGTGACACTGGGGCATCCACTCGTGGTCGGCGATATTCAGCCGCCGAAAAAACTGCTTTAAGAAGGGGGTCGAGCCTTCGCCGACGCCGATCGTACCGATGTGACTGCTTTCGATCAGGCTGACGTTTAAATGCGGTAAAGCATGCAGGACGATATTGGCGGCCATCCATCCGGCCGTACCGCCGCCCACGATTACCAGGGTGCTGGGTCTATCCACGTCGTTATTCTCTTTTTGGGGGCGGGCGCAGTGTCCCAAACGTCGCGGGAGGGGTCAATGCGGCCTCCGAGCAGATCGTGCCAGATTCCGCAGGAATCTCAGTCACCAGGAGCTTGGGCGGAGACCATGCGTCGCAATGCTGCGAGTTGCGCCTCATCCAAAGTGCCGAGCAGGCCGCGATTGGCTTCTGGAATATGTTCGGTGCTCATTGCCGGGTCATCGAAAACATAGTGTTTGAACATCGACAGCCAGGCCGCTCGGGTCTGTTCAGGCAGTGACTGGAAATGGTGGCGCGCGAGCATCATCAGCGCCTGAGGCGATGTGTCCTGCTGCCCGCCAATGGCACCGCCCCACCAATAATTGACTAGGATATTGACGTCGCTCAGCGACTCAACGTGGTGCCACCACAGGGTGGGGATGTAGAGGGTGTCTCCGGGCTCGAGTTCGGCGACACAGGCATGAGCAAGTGCGTCACGAAAGCGGGGATAGCGCTCGAAGTCGGGGTTCAGCGGCGAGGCGAGGCTGACCGGCGCGCCGGCAGGGGTGTGGTCGAGTGGTCCGATATACAGGTTCCTCACTTGCTCAGGTGGGAACAAGGTGAAGCGACGGCGCCCACAAACGACCGCCGCGAGGTTTTCGGCATCGTCGTGGTGGGTGGCGACAATGGCGCGGTTGCCTATCCAGATACGTGAGGGGACGTCCGGCAAGAGCGCAAGCGACTGTCGTGAATCAAAGTCTTTAAAGTGCTGTTCGCTGTTGGCCGTTTGCAGTGCGAGAGTCGGCGCCTGGGTTTGCGCTGCCAGTGACAGCAGGCGTTCGCAAAACTGTTCGAAGGCCATGACACGCCGTTCGAACGTGAATTTTCTCAAGCCTTGAAGGTAGAACAGATGCCCGCCCATCGAGGCGGGCGCCTCAACCACTTTGATTCGCTCGACCAGGCTTTGCTCACGCAATTCGGCTAGGGCCTCCGCATCACCAAGCTGTGCCGCTTGAAACAGCGGCCACTCTGAGAGCAGACCCTCAATAATGACCGGGTGAGCCTCAGCACAGACGCGCTCCAAACTGAAATCCGGGTCGTTCCCGTTCAGCCTGGGTACCTTTGCAAATGGGGGGAGACTGGGCATCGTATCTGTGCTTCTTGGCGTGCGGCTTTACTTGGCTTTGATTTCGATCAGGCGCTGGATCTGTCCCAGAGAAATCAAGTGGGCATAAATCAGACTGAGCGCACCCGATTGTTTCAAGGTATGAAGCTGCTCGGCATCGAGTTCATCCAATACTTTTTCATCGATTTTATGTAAGCCACCGAAGCTGTGTTTTTCACCCTTAATCGTGGCTTCGAGATTGAATGGCGTGAGCAGACCCTGTTCAAACATCGATTGCGCAAAATGCTGTGTTTGGGCTTCAGCGCGTGCAAAGCTGGAGAGTAAGTCGAGTTTGTTTTTCGCGAAATCCGTGGCCTGTCCCTCTTCGGTGAACAGCGCTTCTCCCTCTTCTCCGAACAGTGTGCTGTCCATATCCGCACACAGGCTGACTTTTTGTTTTTCTTCATCGCCGATGATGAAAAAGGGGTAGCGCTGCACGGCTGCCGGGATATACAGACTATTGATGGCTTCGGCGGTGAACATGAGATTTTCTTTTTCACCCAGCCCTGTCAGTGCCGCGCAGCGGTAGTTTCCGGCGCTGTTGTCTTTGACGAAAACGATGGCCAAGCTCGTTGCGGCGTGACGAAATTCGCTGATATTTAAAGGGATCAGGTTGGCCTCAGCCACGTGTTCAAAACTCAGTTCGTTTCGACAGCGGAGTGTTTTGTGATCTTGTGCGTTCAGTACGACGACGTTTGCCATGATGTTTTCCGAAGGTGATGAGCGATGATCATATTACATAAAAAAACCGGGCCACTGGGGCCCGGTTTCAAGCTTAAACCACTTGTGGTGTTTTTAGAATGTGTAACGCAGACCCACGGTGTAGCGACGGCCATTCTCGTAAATGGACATCAGCTGGTTCGTGTCGTTGTTTGCGTACTCAACCACTTCCTCATCCGCGAGGTTGATCGCTTCCAGGTTAACGGAAAGATCGTCGGTGATGTGGAAGGCAAAGGTCGCATCGAACTGGCCGAACGATTCGTTGAACAAATCATTGCCGTTGAAGTGAGCGCCTTTGTACCAAGATGAACGGTAGTTATACAGCAGTCGCGCGCTGATCGTGTCGTTCTCGAAGAAACCGGACAGGTTGTACATGTTCTTCGATACACCTGGGGTGTAGCCTTCGCGCGAAGAGTCATCTTCGTTTGAGTCTGTGTAGGTGTAGTTCGCCGTCAGACCAAAGCCATTATCCCACGCGTGCTGTACGTTCAGCTCGATACCCTGAACCTTGCCGCCCGCGCCGTTGACTGGCTGGGTGAAGGTCACGTCTACCCAAACATCGTTAGACTGGTCGTAGCGCGAGTCTACGTAGGTGTCTTGCGACAGGTACGAGTCGATGTCTTTGAAGAAGTACGCCGCAGAGAAGATAGATGCGTCAGCGAAGTACCACTCGTATGACAGGTCGAGCTGCGTGGCCAAGGTGGGATCGAGCATGGGGTTACCCGCTTGACCCGTAGGGTTGGGCACATTCAGTGCGCCGTAAGTTTCGAAAGGCGAGAGATCAGACCAGTTCTGACGCGCCATTACTTTCGCCGCACTGACACGCAGAACCATGTCGTCGTCGAGATCGAAGGCAAAGTTCGCGCTTGGCAGGATTTCAGTGTAGTCGTTTTCGACTTCAACCCACTCGATGTAGGCCGGTTGCAGCCAATCGCGGTCGATGGTGCGGAAGCCCCAAGAGTCGCCACTGAAGTCGTAGCCACCGGATGTTTGAGCTGTAGACACATAACGCAAGCCGATGTTACCGCGCATCACGTCTGTGGCGAAATCACCTTGTACATACAGTGCAGTGATTTGCTCTTTTACAGACCAGATGTTCGCCAGTTCTTCAGATTTAGCGTAGTCCGCGTCAACACCGTTGAGGCCGCCAAAGGCGATCTGTTCCATAACATCACGGTTTTGCGCGATGACGTTGGTCAGGTTGCCTTCAACCGGCGCATCGATGGTCATCGTGCCGAGATCATCCAAACCACAATCTGCCAGAGTCGGGCATTGGTCGAAGATGTAGCCTAGGTAAGAACCACCTGGGGTACCTTCGGGTACGGTTTCTGGACCGTGCCAGCTGTAAACGATGCGGTTTTGTGTACGCTCGGCATCGCGCAGTTTGGCGCCGGCTTTAAATGCGGTAAAGACGCCGTCGAGTGGAATTTCCAAATCAATTTGCGCGTAGGTCTCTTCATCCGTTGTGGGTTTTTCGCCACCCCAGATCCAACCGGCCGCAAATTCAGAAGCGGAATTGGGTGCTGGGTTCGCTTCAGCGAAAGGTGTGCGAAGATCCCATGCGGTTTCAGTGGGCTCGCCATCCGCGCGCAAACCATTGTACTCCCAAGAGGTTTCGCGATAGGTACCGCCTTCTGCTTTTGTGGTACCGACAGCTCCGGTCAAAACAAAGACGTCGGAAGTGTAACCACCTTCCAAGGTGTAGGAGTTGGTTTTAGTGCTGGAAACACGGTTAATCCAGTTTACGGCCACGCGGCTGTCTTCGCTCGAGCCACCGACAAGGGCGTCGCCAGCGTAGACACCGGTACCTTCGTCAACATTGGGCCATACCAGCCAGTTGGCATTCATGTTGTCGGAATCCATTTCGGAATCCATCATGTTCAACGTGAATTCCAGCTCATCGGTCGGCGCAAATTGCGCAGAGGCGAAGAGAGTTGTACGCTCACGCTCCTGTTCGAAGCGCGGAGCACCCATGGCCTGACTTGGCGCGAACGTGCCGTCTTCCATTTCAGCCCAACCGAGTACTTCAAAACCTTCACGTACAACAGAACGCTTTTGCTGAGTTCCGGAAACCAATACACCGAACGTGGCGTCGTCGTTTTTCCAGGAGTATTGCGCAGAGAGTTGTGGATCCGTTTCGCCTGATTTTTCTTGGTACTGACCTTCAACCGCAAGGCTGACTGTGTTCGCATCGAGCTCGAGTGGCTTGCGCGTGCGAATCACAACGGTACCGCCAAGTGAACCTTCGTCCATTTTGGCATCAGGTGTTTTGTACACTTCGACATTGTTGATCAGTACAGAAGGCAACAATGTGTAGTTGAAGCTACGAGAAGGGTTGTCGAGGATGAACCAGTCCGCAGTAGCAACGGTTTGGCCATTCAGCAAAGTACGGTTTTGAGCAGAGCTGGTACCGCGAATGTTAACTTGCTCACCTTCACCAAATTCGCGCGAGATCGAAACGCCGGGAATACGAGAAAGTGATTCGGCTGCGTTGCGATCTGGGAACTTGCCGATGTCTTCGGCGTTGATGCCATCGACCACGGTGACGGCGTCGCGCTTGGTATCGATAGCAGCTTTCAGTGAACCACGGATACCCGTGACCACCAGTTCTTCTTCCATTTGCGCTTCGGCTGCACCAGCAAGGAGCATCGAGCTGCAAAGCAGTGCAGAGCCGCCTGCGGCTAACCTGCGATTGACCATGCGAATGGCGTTTGAAAGTGTATGAGACATGTCATCCCCTCTGTTTCTGACCTGATTGTGTTTTAAATCTTTTCGTTGGGCAGGCTGCCTATTACGTTCGTGTTAACGGAATAAGACAACGTTGTCACAATCTACATTATGCGGATAGGACAACGTTGTCAATGCGTCAAAATCGTTTTTTTACGCATTTTTTAATTTCGGGTTTCGATTCGTAACACCAGATACTTTGATCGCTTCTAAAAATAGGTTTGTTTAGGAAGAAAAGTTCTTTATCTGCACTGAGCCCACTGTCGTGGGTTGGGGGAAACGGAAGTAAATCCGTATAATCCTCAGCTTTGCGTTCAGTCCGTTGGCCTTCATTTTGTGAGGCCTGAAACAGCCAGGGGGAGTGGTAGTAGTGTCGATAATAAGGAATGTAGTGGTGGTGGCTGTAACGCTGTTGGGGCTGTTTTCGCCGGTTTTGATGGCGCATGATGCACCAAACCAGAGCGATGAGTCAGTGAGCCCTGCTCACTCCGACACCCTTCGTGCGCAACGCGATCAACAGGTCAGAGACTCTCTGATCGGCTCCAACCCCGAGCAGAACTTCTCTCTCTATAAATTGAATTATGCGATCGCCAACGATGACGATCTGCTTTTACAGTACAGCTTTAAATATCGTGTTATCGATGAGCTGTATCTCGCCTATACCAACCTGGTGCTGTGGGATATCTATCACGCGGAACAGCCTTCTATTGATAATAATTTCATGCCGGAGCTGTTTTATCGTTTTATGTTGGAGCGCGGCCCTCTGGTCTCCGTCGACGCGGGTTGGTTTCATCGCTCCAATGGTATGGAAGGGCCGGATAGCCGAGCCTGGGATCGATGGCGTGTGGCGGCGAACAGTGAATTCGCACCGTTCGACAGACAATTACTCTGGTCCTTCGCCGTATTTGCGGACATGAAAAAAAGCAGTAAGAACGAAGATATTAATGAATATATTGGCCCCTGGGAAAGTAACCTTACATGGCGAAATGTCGTCGACTATCGCGGGCACGAGCTGGACATAGGGTTTCGACTGGTGCCCGGCGACGGCTGGGTCGATTTTGAGCGGGGCCAAAAAATGCTGGGATTGCATTATCGCCTGCCGTGGAAAGCCTTCCGTCCCACTCTGTATTTCCAGTACTTTCATGGCTATGGCGAAGTCATCCGTTTTTACAATGTTGAGCAGGAGGCTTTCCGTGCCGGTTTTTCTTTCCATTACTAGCGAATTCTGATGTATACGCACTAAACTGAAAAAGAACCTGCTTTCCAGTGGCGCCGCTTTTTATTGAAAAGTATGCTTCGGTGCCAATTCGGGATGTCCTATGTCAAAAGTGTGAACTCGGTACGGTTCCAGACTCCGACATCCGCGAAGATATAAGAGGATAGCGAAAAGTCACTAAGTATCATCCAGGGTTAATCCCTCTCGCAGTTGCACCGCTCCGATTGCTAAAGGACTCGCCTCAGAGTATAGAGAATCAGATGCCACCGGGTTTCTACTCGGTCAATCATTTGACGTGGTAGGTCAAGTGGGCCGGTGTTCGCTCTCTTAATGTGTTTGCTGTACACAGGAGGGTTACATTATGAATGACATATTTCCGGGCACAGACCTGACATTCAAGCAACGAACCTTGAGCAACAGTTTTCACTGTATTGGCAAGGGCTATCACACGGGCATCAGCGTGGGCATGACTGTGCAACCCGCTGACGCCAATACCGGCTATGTGTTTCAGCGACGCGATGTGTACTCCAGCAATAATGAGATATTAGCCCGCTGGTATATGGCACACGATTCCAATTTAAATTTAACTCTCGTCAACAGCATGGGTGTGCAGCTGAAGTCTGTTGAGCACCTGCTTGCCGCGCTGTATGGCTGCGGCATTGATAATGCCTATATCTCGCTTGATGGGCCTGAAATTCCCGCCCTGGATGGCAGTTGTGCGCCCTTTGTTGAATTAATTCGGCAGGTGGGTTCAGTCGAGCAAAGCTCCCCGCGCAAAGCCATCGTGTTAACCGAGGCCGTGCGTGCAGTGGATGGCGAGTCGTGGGCAAAAATTTTACCTTCGACCGTGCCCTCTATGGACGTAGAGATCGAATTAAAAAGTAAGGCCATCGGATTTCAGTCTTACAAAGGCACTTTTACCCAGAAAAACTTCGAAAATGAATTAGCCCCCGCGCGCATCTATGGGTTTGCCGAGCAGCTGGCACTGTTAAAAGATATTGGTATGGGCCTGGGGGGCTCCGTGGATAACAGCGTATTGGTGTCGGGCAATCGATTGCTAAACCCTGAAGGTTTTCGTTTTCCAAACGAATGCGCGCGGCATAAGGCGCTCGATGCAACGGCGTGCTTGTCGCTGAGTGGGGCGCGTGTCATTGGGCATTATTTTTCAGGCAATGCTGGCCATCGCTTAAATACCGCGCTGATGCACGCGCTGATGAGTCAAACGCACAGCTATCGCATGATGGATTTGTGTGACGCCGTGGATTTTGTGGCGCGGCCCGTCGTCAAACGAAAAAAAGTGGAACTGCGACTGGTTTAAGCCGCGGATCGCGATTGCTTTTTAAACTGGCTGGGTGCCACCCCAAACCATCTCTTAAATGCTCGGGTAAAACTTGCCTGTTCGGCGAAGCCGAGCAGGTAGGTAATCTCCGTCATCGTCATTGTTTGATTTTCAATATATTGAAGCGCGAGCTCTTTGCGGATGTCCTGCAAGACGTTTGAAAAGGTCAAGCCCTCGGCCTCGAGTTTCCGTTGCAGGGTGCGTTCGCTGAGATTCATGGCCTGAGCAATCACCGATTCATTGACATTGCCCGAAGGCAGTGCGGTGATCAAGGCTTGTTGCAGGGCCGGCAATATACGATTCTTCTCAATGGCGGCCAGGTACTTTCTGGCGAGTCCTTCATTAAAGCGTGCGAGTTCTTCATTACCAGTTGCAATACTTCGATGCGCATCTTCTTTTCGAATTAACCAGTACGCCTGATCCGAGTGACAATGAATTTGCGCGCCCAGCCGGTTTTCCAACTCCATCGTCGCAGCGGTGCGTTGACGCGGTGTGTACACGGCAACAGGGCTGAAATTTTCGCCAAGCAGGGCGCGGAACATTTTTGCCAGTGTGGCCATTGCGGCATCCCAGGCACAGTCGTGAATGGCGCAGCTATGCTGTTGCCATCCGAGTGAAAAACGGTAGTCTCCATTGACTTCCTCGACATGGGCGGCGAGCGCATCATTCAATAAATGACTGTAGCGCTTCAGGCGGTCGATGGCGTCGAGCGGAGTGCGACTGGCGATCCAAGCAAAGCCCAGCGCGTGAAATGTCGTCGGCGTCCAGCGGTCGCCCGTTTTTACACCGATTAATGGGTCTTGCGATGCTTCAAGCGATTTTTGCCACAGCGCGGTCATATTCTGCACGTTGTAGCGCGCCATGTTTTCGCTGAGCAGGGCCGGATCCAATCCTGCCTGCCTGAAAATCTGCGCAGGATCGAGTTCGTGAGATTTGAGCTCCTGCCATATCAGCAGTGCCCAGGAGGAAAGTGTGCTCGGCTGCATATCCGCGCTCCGATAACGGTTTTTTTATGGGCCTTCCAAGTGCCCTGTTGGTCTTCGTGTGGGAGGACCAAACTGTCAGCAAGCGCTACCAAATTAGTGGCTTGCTGCGCTGCGGTCAAGTCTTTGACGCGAATAGGCAAGCCTGAGTTCCCCTTCCCCCTTAATGTGGTATCGAAATAGGCAGACATCGAAAGGGGAGCTCGGAATGAATAACAGCTATATGGGCAGTGGAATCTCTTTTTACCAACACACATTGGGAGCACGTTTCCATTTTTTGGGGCAGGGCTTGCACACCGGTGCACGCGCATCGGTCACCGTATGCCCGGCAGAGGAAAATACCGGTTATCTCTTTACGCGGCGCGACGTGCACCTAGCGAATGCCGATATTCATGCGCGCTGGTACAACGTGGGCGGGGCGCGTCTCTCCACGTCGGTGGCGAATCACGAAGGGGTTCGCGTCAGCGGTATTGAGCATCTGCTCGCGGCACTGCAAGGCTGTGGCGTTGACAATGCACACATTAAAATAGACGGGCCGGAAGTGCCTGTTCTTGATGGAAGCTGCCTGATTTTCGTCGACTTTATCAAACAAGCGGGCTTGCGCCGTCAAACCGCTCCACGCCGGGCACTGCTGGTTGAGCACAGTCTCGCGGTAGGAGATGGCAAACGCTCTGCCGCCTTGTACCCCGCTGTCGTACCAAGTATGCGCATGGCGTTGGATGTGCCCTCAAGAGCGGCGGGCATACAGTGTTTCAGTCTCAGCCTGACGCCTCAGAGTTTCCGTAAGGACCTTGCTGCAGCGCGCAACTTTGCTTTGCTGGAGCGTTTACAGCGTGAGCGCGACGAAGGCATGCAGCAGGGCGCGTCGTTGCGCAACACCTTAGTACTCGCTCATGATCGGGTGATGAACAAGGAAGGCCCGCGCTTTGGAAATGAATGTGTGCGTCATGCCTGTGTCGATGCCATTGGTGATCTCGCCCTGGCGGGTGCCATGGTGATTGGTCAGTATGATGGGCAAAATGCCTGCCACGCGCTGAATAACCGTTTGCTCAGAGAGATGATGGTAAAACGGAATTTGGTGCGTAACGTCAGCCTAGAAGAGGCGGATAGCTGGTGGCGTGAACGGTATACGGCCGAAGAGGGGCGCCGTGCAGTGAATGTCTGAAGTCGCTCGCCCGGACTGGCCTGGGCGAGCGAGAGCCGGAAATGCGCTTACAGCGTCAGTGCGGCTTCGAGGTTAAAGTCGAGCAAGCTGCCTGCTTGTACACCAGCATGTTTCCCGCCCGCGAGTAAGGCCAGCCCCGCACCCACTTTTGCACCGGTTTCGGCGCCATCGTGACCGTCGGCTAAAGCGCCAATCGCGGCGGCACCGAGGACTTTACGTCCCGCGCCACTTTTGGGGCCCTCCCCAGTGAGGATGGTGGTCTTAATCGGAATCAGATTGCCATCCAGCAAAAACTCGGTAAGTGTCAGTTCGAGTTCCGCTTTCTTGGCAATTCGCCCTCTCTTGGCGACCAGTACTGTGCCGTAGACCGTTGTGCCTGCGGGAATCACCACGGTATCGCCGTCCATCAGGTTGGCTTTCAAAACGGCTTGGAAGCGGTCACCCGCCGCCTTGTTTTGCGTAGTGATGGGCTCGGCCGCTTCAATGAGCAGGTGCGCGCCCACAGGTACCGTGTGGGTTTCCTTTTCTGCGAGAGCCAGGGCCGATAAGCCCCACAACAATACAAGTGCGACTGTTTGACGTAGTGTCTTCATTCCGCTCTCCTTAATAGGCCCAGCCAAATTCGATTCGCGTTTGAGCGAAGGTCGGGTCGCTCTTCGTATTCGAGACGGAGCTGCGCGACTCATAGTAGCCGATACGGAAGAAATTACTGCGGCCAAGTGGCACTCGCACGCCGATGCCCGCGCCGTAATACCAATTGGAGTCCGTGTAGGTGGGTTGATAGCCGTCGCAGATGTAGCCCCACCACGGGTCCCACCAACAGATCGTGTTCGGAGGGCCTGCAGGAATATTCGTGTCCAAGCTCTGCCAGCCCAGATTGCCGGTGATATACGGGGAAATCGTGCCTTCACCGAGGAAGTAATAGTCGAGGCCGAGGTTCAATCGTACATCGTCTAGGCGGCTGCGAATGTCAGAGCGCGTGTTGTCGTCATCGTCGGCCACGCGCGTGGCGTCGTAGTTGCGGCTGCTCCACTCGAAATCAAAGCGTGAGGCGAGATAGGTGTTAATGTTGTAGGCAATGCCAAAGCCGAAGCCGAGCGTGTCTTCCAGTTCTGCACTTGCACCGCCGTCAAAATCGACGTCTTCAGAGAAGTAGTACGGGGCAAAAAAGGAGAATTCCACTTCGCCAGTGGAGCGGTTGTCAGCAAAGGAGAGTACGGGTGCCACTAGCAAGCTTGTCGCAAGCGTGATGCGGTAGAGGCGCCGCAGACCATTCATAATCACGATAGCAATTCCTTTTATCAGTGAGAAAGAGGGGAGAGGAAACGCCAGCATAATCAGTGCACACACTAAAATCCAGTCTTCGCTTTATGACAGTTTTTTGATCGCGCCCGCATTCCCGAAGCGCTTCTAGGCGCGCCATCATTTCAGTGATCACCCTCTGCACGATTCGATGAATACGTATGCAGGGATCGGCGCAGGATAATTGGGCAATATTGCTGTAAGTGATTGAAGTTAAATAGAAAACTCCCGCTCTTTGGCCTGCTGACGCATTGCAGTAGCGCTTTGAATACGTATGCACATCTATGTGCCCTCGTGCGTCAACATTTTAAGATCGCCGAGCAATAAAAAAATAATGAGCTGCCCGGTGTCGTGCAACAACGACGTATTTTCTGTGAAGGTGCCGTGGCAGGACAATAATCGGAGAACCCTCATGTCGAGATTTGCACCCCATCGTCTTGTCGCTGCCATGGCCGCGATTGGCGTGTGTTCTGTGCCTTTTCATTCCGCGCTTGCCCAGGTCGCGGGTTCCGAAGAAATGACCGAAGAAGTGGTCGTTAAAGGCTTCCGCCAAAGTATCGTTAACGCGATTGATCAAAAACGCTTCGCTGATACCGTCAGCGAGCAGCTGTCTGCTGACGATCTGGGCGGTCTGCCCGATGTCTCTATGGCCGATGCACTGACCCGCCTGCCCGGGATTTCGGCTGTGCGCACCGGTGGTCAGGCGGCTGAAATCAATATTCGCGGTATGAGCGGAGGCTTTGTGTTCTCGACCTTGAATGGTCGCGAGCAAGTGTCCACCAGCGGCTCGCGCAGTATCGAGTTCGATCAATACCCTTCCGAGCTGATTCATTCCGCCGCGGTGTATAAATCCCCCAAAGTCTCTTTGATCGAGGGCGGTGTGGCCGGTTCGGTGGAATTAAAAACCGTTAACCCACTGGACAACGACGACGTTCACAGCTTTAGCGCGAATGTGCGCGGAATGTATAACGATCGGGCCGCCGAAGTACACGATGCAGAAGAATTTGGCCATCGCGTCAGTTTTTCGTATCAGGGTAAATTTGCCGACGATCGCATCGGTGTCGCGCTCGGCTACGCGCAACTGTACCAGCCCAGTGTGGCCACGCAGTTTGTTGGCCTGAACTACAACGCTCTGATCGATGTCGATCGCGTGCCCGGTGATACCGACGGGCCTGAATCGGATCCTGCCGCAGAATACGTCAGCGAGGGGATGGAGTTGCAGCATCGCGGGGGTGAAGAAACGCGCGATGGCTATCTCGCGACAGTGGTGTTTGAACCGAATGACAGCTTTACCTTAAAAGCCGATGCCTTTATATCAAAATTTGATTCGGAAGAATTTGCCCGCGGCCTTCGGGTGAAGTTTGAAGGTGCGTCGGCGGCGATTGCCAACGAGCAAATTCTCGATAACTACATGATTGGTGGCAATATTAACCGTCGCTCGAATGGCTTAACGCGTGTTGAGTTAGTGAACGACGACAACCGCGACTATGACGAAGTGCAGAGTTACGGCATCAATGCGGACTGGCAAGCAACAGAGCGATTGAATATCAATTTTGATGTGTCCTTGTCCAGTGCAGAGAGTAATTTCCGCAATGGTCTGTTATGGGCGCTGGTGAGCGAGGATGCCTACGCCGAGACCCCCGTTTTGGATGGCGATGTCGCCATTAATTATCAGCTGAATGGGCTTGATTTGCCCAACGTCGGCTTCAGTCAGGCCGATGATTTTGCCGATATCGATAAAGTGCTGGTCAGCAAATACGGTATTTATCCGTACGAGAACAGCGATGAAATTAACGCAGTACGCATCGATTTTAAATACGATCTCGATCTGCCTGTATTGTCGTCCATTGAGTTTGGCCTGCGCCAGACCGAGCGTGAATATACGAACGACCGCTCTGTTTTTGAATATGGCAACGACAGCAATTTCAGCGCCCTGGAAGCGCCTCTCAGACTTACTGAAGACATGGTGGATGTCGTCAGTTGGGAAGGGCAGTTTAGTTATTTCCCCGATTATCTTGCCATCGACCTCGATAAAGCCTTGGCGGCGTGGTTCCCGAACGGTACGCCCCAGCCTGTGCAGACTTGGGGCGCCGGCAATGCGGGCGTGATCAATCCTGACCCTGACAGCACCCGCAGTTACGATTGGACCATGCTGCAAAGCGGCAAAGTCTACGAGGACACGTTTGCTGCCTATATCATGGCGAACCTGGAGGCCGATGTCTTCGGTATTCCCATGACGGGGAATATCGGTGTGCGCATGATCGAAACGGATCAAAGTGCAACCTCGTTGGAAAATGTCGGGGGAGATCCCTTACTCGGTGCGCAGTACATCGAAGATGATGCCGGGTATATCAATGATCAGTACGCGCCTTCAATCAAAGGGATTGAATACACGGACTATCTGCCTCAGATGAACCTGAATTTCGCACTGAGTGACAACGATCAATTGCGATTCGCCGCCGCACAAGTCATGTCTCGTCCGCCGATCAATCGTCTTGCATCTGACACGAGCTATACCATTAGCGACAGCGGAGAAATTTCGGCGAACAGTTCGAATAGCCCTGCGTTAAAGCCGTTTTATGCAACGCAATATGACATCAGCTATGAGCATTATTTTGACAGCACCGAAGGCGCGTTTGCACTGGCGCTTTTCTATAAAGACATTGAGTCCACAGGTATTGTCACGACAGAGATCCCGCAATTTGATTTTGCCGGGAACGGTTTTGCGGTTCCCGAGTACATCACAGATCCGACAAGTGGCGTGCCGGTACCCACCCGAAATGGGACCTACACCGTGGCGTACAACGATGAAAACGGTGGCTTCCTGCAGGGCGTGGAAGTGGCCTACACGCAAGTGTTCAGCATGTTGCCAGAGCCCTTTGATGGCTTGGGTCTCAACGTTAGCTACAGCTACACCGAAAGTGAAATCGAACGCGATCGTATCCTGGGTTCGGCTTCAGTACGCCAGCCACTTGAGGGACTGTCAGAAAATGTCCTCTCCAGTACGGCGTTTTATGCCTTCCGTGATTTCGAAACACGTCTGAGCGTGCGCTCGCGCGATGACTTCGTTTCGGATCAGGTCGCGGTCGACACGCAAACGGTCTTTTATTCAGGTGAAACCGTGGTGGACTTTCAAGCCTCCTATCAATTTACCGATCGTCTGGGCGCACTGTTCCAGGTGAATAATCTGACGGACGAGCCAACGCGAAGCTATTTCAATACCGAAGATCAAACCGGCACCATTCAATATTTTGGTCGCCAGTTCTTCCTCGGTGTGACCTATTCGCTTTAAGCCTGCTGCAGACACAATCGGAGAATAACGATGAAAGCAATAAAAACATTCAGTTCTATTCTGCCTGCAGCGCTGTTTGCAGGCTTGCTCAGTAGCTGTGGCGGAAGCGACAGCATTGAAAGTGGCGATACCCTGCTAACCTGTTCCGTACCTCAGGTGCCGAATGCCGCAGGCACGCAATGTGTGGACCCTGAACCCATAGACTGTCCCGTACCGACGGTGCCGGATGAATTAAATGAAACCTGCATTGTGGGGGTAGACCCCAATGCACCGGACCCGGACTATTTCCCACAAGCGAACGAAGCGGTGCTGTACTACAACCGTCCCCAGGACGGCGTTTACGACGGCTATCGCCTGCATACCTGGAATGACGAAGCCTGTGACAGCTATGCTGCCAGTGCAATCGCCCCGTCGTGGGACAATGGTCTCGAACCGACGGGTTTTGATCCGGTCTACGGCGCCTACTGGGTGCTCGAACTCAAAGACGATTACGATGATTGCGGCAATTTTATTATCCACATTGGTACCGATGATGCCGGTAAAGAAATGGGCGGTATCGATTGGCAAATGAATCTGGTTCAGGACGATCCGGTCTTTGTGCGCATGAATTTCACCTTCAGCGGTGAGGCCAGTATTTATGAATATCCTGTGCCCTCATTGGGTGAGCCGGAACTGGCGATAAGCGGCGCTTCAGCGCACTGGTTGGATGTCGACACCCTCGTCTGGGATATCGATCCGGCCAGCGTTGCCTCGGTCAAGCTGCATTATTCGATGACGGCAGAATTGGAAGCTGCGGATAATGCAGTCAACGGCAGCACCATCGATTTTGAATTCACCACTCTGACAGAGGCGCAGCAAGCGCGTATTCCCCACATGGCGGACTGGCCGGCATTTCGTAATATGACGGATGCCGAGACAGCAAAATCGGTAGCAAAAGCACAGCTCGCTGCCGTTGCCTATGACGACGAAGGCAATGCGATTGAAGCGACCTGGGTACAGCAGGCACGATTGCTCGATGCACTGTACACCATGGCGGACAACGATGCGGATGAAGCCAGCTTGGGCGCGCTGTATGACGGTGGCGATATTCAGGTGAATCTCTGGGCGCCCACTGCGCACAGCGTGACACTCAACGTCTATGACGCGTCGAAAACGCTCAGCAGCAGTCACCCGATGACGGAAAATACCGACACGGGTATCTGGACCGTGACGGGCGACAGTGCCTGGGACAGACAATTCTACCGTTTCGAGCTGACCGTCTATCACCCTGTCAGCGGTGAACTGGAAACAATTGAGTCCACCGACCCGTATTCCGTGAGCCTTTCTGCAAACGGGCGCTACTCCCAGTTTGTGAATCTCGATGACGCTGACCTCAAACCGGAAGCGTGGGACGATCACGCTGTGCCCACCGTTACGCATTTTGAAGACGCAGTGATTCTGGAAGCCCACATTCGTGATTTCAGTGTGCGTGATGAGACCGTCAGTGCAGCAAACCGCGGTAAATACCTAGCGTTCACGGAAGCCGAATCCGATGCTGTGCACTATTTGCAGCGTTTGGTGACGGCGGGCCTGACACACTTCCATATGCTGCCGGCCAACGACATTGCGACAGTGGAGGAGCTCGCCGGTGAGACGGTGAATCTCAACAACACTGTCGCCGAGTTGTGTGAATTGAACGACGAGGCGCCTGTATGCGGTGTGGAGTCGGACAGTGCTACCCTGCTCTCCGTACTGGAGTCCTATCAATACGATGCAGAAGCGGCGCAGGCATTAGTCGCAAGCATGCGTGACCTCGATAGCTTTAACTGGGGTTATGATCCACAACATTTCAATGCGCCCGAAGGCAGCTATGCCAGTGATCCAGACGGTGAAACGCGCATTCTGGAAATGCGGGCAATGAATAAAGCCCTGCATGACATGGGTCTGCGCGTGGTCCTCGACGTGGTGTATAACCACACCTCCGCCTCTGGGCTCTGGGATAATTCCGTGCTCGATAAAGTGGTGCCCGGTTACTACCATCGTCTGAATGAGCAAAGCGGCAGTGTGGAGCGTTCATCGTGCTGTGAAAACACCGCGACTGAAAACCGTATGATGGCGAAATTAATTTCCGATTCTCTCGTACTTTGGGCGCAGGCTTACGGTTTTGATGCGTTCCGCTTCGACATTATGGGTCACATTCCGGCGGATACCATTCTGGCTGCGCGCGATGCGGTTGCGGCTGTTGATCCGGACACCTACTTCTACGGTGAAGGGTGGAACTTCGGTGACGACGTGCAGAATGACCGTATATTTGTGCAGGCTACGCAGGATAATATGGCCGGTTCAGAAGTTGGTACCTTTAACGACCGTCCGCGCGACGACATTCGCAATGCGGATCTATTTAGAGAAGATGGCAGCCTGGATGCGCAGGATCACATCCGCCTTGGACTCGCCGGCACGCTCGCAGATTTTGTGCTCGAAAATAATCGTGGCGTGGTGGCAGAAGGCCGTAATTATGCACGCGCATCTTACGCGCTGGACCCTGCCGACATTATCAACTACGTGAGCAAGCATGATAATCGCAGTCTCTGGGATGAACTGCAGTGGAACCTGCCCGAAAATCCCACACTCGACGAGCGCGTTCGCATGCACAATATTGCGGCGACCATTCCATTGCTCAGTCAGGGTATTCCTTTCTTCCAACTCGGTGTGGACATGCTGCGTTCGAAGTCCATGGACCGCAACTCCTACAATTCGGGCGACTGGTTTAATCACGTCGATTACACCATGACGTCGAACAACTGGAATGTGGGGCTGCCCCTGGCTCAGGATAACAGCGAATTCTGGGAAGAAATCTATCCGCTGAGTGCACGCGTGCCCGCGGCGACGTATCTGGAGCTGGATCTCAGTACACAGGTCTTTGCTGAATTCCTGTCGATTCGCAGTGCAAGCCCCTTGTTCCGATTGACGACGGCCGAAGACGTGATCGACCGCGTAGGCTTCCACAATATCGGCACTCGTCAGACGCAGGGCCTCATCGTCATGAGTATTGATGACGGCACGGGTTTGACCGATTTGGATCCGGCCTACGATGCGCTCGTGGTGGTCATTAATGGTACTGGTGAAACTCAAAGCCATACGGTGGCCACCGCAGCCGGTTTCACTTTGCACCCCGTGCAACAGGCCTCGGCAGATATGGAATTATCCGCGGCGAGCTTCAGTGAAGGTGAAGGCGAGGGTACTTTTACAGTGCCTCCGCTGACCACGGCCGTCTTCGTTAAAGTGCAAGGTGACGCACAGGGTGCCGGTCTCGCTGCTGATGTGACTCAGGGCGCGCCGGATGTTGTCCCTTACGGTGATGTGGATGTTCTGTTGCGCGGAGATATGAACGGCTGGACCACGGATGATGCGTTCACCTATGTAGGCAATGGCGCGTATCAAATTGCTGTTCAGCTGGACGCCGCGACAACGTATAACTTTAAAGTTGCCGATGCAGAATGGGGCGCGCTGGGTGTGAACTTCGGTGGTGCCGATGGTGGTGATGGCCTGGTTGTGGAAGGTGAGGCGAAAGCCTTGTTCCAGACCAATACCAATCTGAATTTCACTCCGGGTGTGAGCGCCACCTATCTGTTCACGCTCGATGCATCAGATGCTGCCGCTCCGGTACTGACGGTTGTGAATGAAGAGCCTTACCCAGGTACTGTTGTGTACCTCCGTGGTGATATGAACGATTGGGGTACCAGTGGTGCATTTACCTACGCGGGCGATCGCATTTACACCTACAGCGCCACTCTGGCTGCAGGCACCTATGGTTTTAAAGTGGCCAGTGAAGATTGGGCGACCGTGAATTTTGGTGCGGAAACCGACGCAGAGCCCGCCATTGTACCAGGCGATGAAGTCTATCTCGCGGCAACCAACAATAACTTGAGTCTCTCGCTTGAGGCCGAAACTGAGCTTGTCTTCATCTTCGATATGAGCGATGCCGACGAACCGAAACTGCGTGTCTTCGATCGCAAATTCTATGGTGAGACAAGTGTGTATTTGCGAGGCGATATGAATGCGTGGGGTACCAGCGACGTATTCACCTACGCGGATGGGGCTTACAGCATCAGCGTAGCATTGGATGCAGGAAGCTATAACTTCAAGTTCGCGGATGCAGATTGGGCAAGCATTAATTACGGGCCCGTTGCAGCGGATCAAGTGGATGTGGTACTTGGGCAGGCGCAGGCGACACTGTATAACTCGCCCAATAATTTCCGCATTACAGTGGAATCTGCAGCAACCTATACGTTCACCATTCTCGGTCCCGACGGTTCTCAGCCAGAATTGCTCGTCACAGTCGAGTAGTTTTTACCCTCCTAAAATGAAAAGCCAGCCTGATTTCAGGCTGGCTTTTTTTCTTTTTGTCGCGTGATTTTTTTATTGTTTTTTTGCTTTAAAAACACATTAAATACATACGTATTCATCTTGCCGCTTGCGACGCGGCTCTTTATTTTGATCGTGCATTTAGCAGTGCTTCAAAGTAAAAATATTGCCAGACAAAAACAATAAACTGGCTGCATCAATTTTTGCTCCTCTATCTGTGCCCGGGGGTTGCCCCGTTTGGGTTCGACCCCGTATCGACCTTTATGAGATCTAGGAGACTCACAAATGAAATCAAAATTACACAACAGGCTGCTCGCCTGTGCTTTCTCGCTATCCGCTTCCGCAATCAGTACTCAAGTTCACTCGGGCGCCTTCGTGCACCTGTTCGAATGGCAGTGGGATGACATTGCCAGTGAATGTGAAAACCATCTGGCCCCAGCGGGCTACAGTGCGGTGCAAGTTTCACCTCCGCAACATTCTATCGATGGCAGTCAATGGTGGACACGCTACCAGCCGCTGAGCTATCAAATTCAGGGCCGCTCTGGTGATCGCAATGCGTTTGCGTCGATGGTCAGTCGCTGTCAGGCAGTGGGTGTGGATATCTACGTTGACGCGGTGATCAATCACATGGCGGCGTTAGATCGGAATTTCCCGCTCGTGCCGTTTGGGTCACAGGACTTTCATGAGTGCACTGACGACATTAATTATGGCGATGCCTGGTCGATACAGAACTGTGACTTGGTCGGCCTGAATGATTTAAAAACCGAAAGTGACTATGTGCGTGGAAAAATTGCGGACTACATGAATGATCTGATCGGGCTTGGTGTGGCGGGCTTTCGTATTGATGCGGCCAAACATATGCCGGCGGCAGATGTCCAAAACATCGTGAGCCGATTGAATGGCAACCCGTATATTTTTCAGGAAGTGATCGGTGCCGGTGGCGAACCGATTACGCCGCAGATGTACACGCACATTGGCGATGTCACAGAATTTAATTACACCAATACCATCGGCCACTATTTCAAAGGCCGAGGCCCATTGAGTGAGCTGCAAAACATTGGTGTATGGGGAGGGTGGCTCGCCAGTGAAGAGGCTGTGGTCTTCGTCGCGAACCACGACAATCAACGACAGAACACCGCCAATACGATTACGCACAAAGATGGCACTAACGTGAATCAGCTTGCGCATATTTTTACGCTTGCCTGGCCCTATGGCTATCCAAAGGTGATGTCCAGCTATGACTGGAGCGATCATGATCAAGGGCCTCCGGGAAGTGGCGCGTCGGCGTGTAATAACGGTTGGCTTTGCGAACATCGCCAGCGGGAAATTGCCAATATGGTGGGTTTTAGAAATTGGACCGATGGTGAGCCTGTTCAAAACCAGTGGACCAACGCAGCGAATGGCAATCAAATGGCATTTGGTCGCGGCAATGAAGGGTTTGTGGTGATCAATGGCGATCGGAATCAAGGCTTGCAGCAAACGCTTTATACCGGGCTACCTGAGGGTGAGTATTGCGACGTGATTCATGCGGATTTTATCGAGGGTCAGTGTCACGGCGCGAGCATTGCGGTCGATGCCAATGGCATGGCAACGTTTTCGCTGAACGCGACGTCCGCCAGCGCGCTGTATACCGGTGCGATGATCGATGGCGAGCCAGGTGGCGAGTGTGTGTATAACAGTATGTATTTACGAGGCACATTCAATACCTGGTCGTCACAGCCTATGAGCTGCAATGAGGGGCTGTGGGAAACCACCGTCACGTTCAGTGCGGACGGGCGTTTTAAATTTGATGCCTTTGCCGACTGGAGCACGAACTGGGGGGATGCGAATGCAGATGGTATGGCGGGAGCCGGGGAAGCCGACATGCTGGTCGCCGCGGGTGCCTACACCATCAGTTTCAATGATGCATCGCTGAGTTACACCGTGTTGCCTGAGGATGTGAGCGGCGGCGATGTCTCGGTGAACTTCACCTGCGACAACGGCTATACCTACCCGGGACAAAGCGTGTACGTGGTGGGCGACCATCCAAGCCTGGGCAGCTGGAGCCCGGCGGATGCAGTGAAGCTAGAGCCGAACGCGTACCCAAGCTGGAGCGGTGCCATCACTTTGCCAGAACAAACCTCCATCGCATGGAAGTGCCTCAAGCGCGATGAAAGTAATCCTGCTGCGGGCGTGGAGTGGCAAGGTGGCGCGAACAATGCCGTACAGACTGCAGCCGGTGCTAACGCCAGCGCCAGCTTCTAGGCAACACACCTTGTAAGTTTGCGCTTACTATGAGGGCGCCCGGCGCCCCCGCTTCTCCGAGGCAAGCGCTTCCGCTTGTGCTCCTGGCCCGCTGCCGTTGCAGCGGGCTTTTTTGTACTTGCCAGTCTCACCAAAGATGACTATCCTGCCCTTTTAATAAAGATAATATATTTAGTTTTGGGTTCGCCAAGCCTTAGCGGCCCTGCAGGCCCAAAACAAAAGAAAAGGTGTGTTTCCGATGTTTTCCCGTCTTGTTTATTTACTGGGTGCGCTCACCCTGCTGTCACTCACTCTAGCCTCATGCGGAGGGGGCGGCGGCACCAAAGAGGGCGGAACCACACCGCCAAGCGCTTCGGGCAGTACCAGTTCCGCTGCGAGTTCGACCACATCAAGTACTTCGAGCAGCGCCAGTACCACCAGCTCTACGACATCCAGCTCCACCACCTCTAGCACCAGCACATCCGGCACGACGAGCTCGTCCAGTTCAACCACGAGCAGCAGTTCGAGTTCGAGCGGATCCCCCCCGATGGCGTTGATTCCAAACGCAACGAGCTCGGCGCAGCCGTATTGCCGGTCTTCGGCGTCGGACCCGGACGGCGACGGTTGGGGCTGGGAAAATGCCGCTTCATGTGTGGTCTACCAAAGCAGTGCAGACCCGGGTACGGGCGATTTTTCGTTCTGTGTGATTGGTGAAACGCAAACACCCCTGTGTGAAACCGACAATGGTAGTTGGGCCTATGAATCCGGTGCCATTTGCCTCGCGGCCAGTTTGTGCCCCGGTGTGACCGAGCGCGTGCAAAGCCCCGCCAGTAATGCTTTGGTAAACAGCAACGCCACGACAGAAACTCAGGCCGTTTTTTCCTATCTGTTAGAGACCTGGGGCGAGGCGATGCTCAGCGGGCAAATGGACCTCACATGGAAGGATGACATCGACATGATTCAGCGTGTCATCAATGACACGGGTCACGCGCCCGCTCTGATGGGCTATGACTTCATGAATTACGGTGTCACCGTGCCCGGTGTCGACGGCTTGCAACAAACCGAAGAGGCGATTGCATGGTGGCAGCGAGGCGGCTTGGTGACCTTTGCCTGGCATTGGCGCGATCCGACCGCCTCTGGCATCGGGGAGTTTTATACCAAGAGCACGGATTTTCATATCCCCATCCGTGAGGGCGCGTTGGACACATCGCACAGCAGCTATGAGGCGCTCGTGGCCGATGTGGATCTCATTGCAGCAGAGCTTCGCGTGCTGCAGAACGCTGGCGTGCCGGTGCTTTGGCGGCCTTTACACGAGGCATCTGGAGGATGGTTCTGGTGGGGGCGCAACCGCAGCGACGAAGTGCCAGCCGCCTATGCGCAAGTGGTGTTGTGGCGCTTCTTGTATGAGCGTCTCACCGATCATCACGGTTTGAATAACTTGATCTGGGTTTGGAATGGTCAGCACGCGGCCTGGTATCCCGGTGAGGACTATGTGGACATCGTCAGCTTTGATATTTATGACGGCACGCACAATTATGAGAGCCAGATAGACACCTATCGTGAGACTGCGCTCATGCCCTCGCGCATCAAGCCGGTCGCGCTCAGCGAGAACAGCAACATTCCCGACCCGGATCTCATGCAGCAAGATGGCGCGTGGTGGTTGTTTTTCATGGTATGGAACGACACGGACACCGCCGAAGGGGTGACGCAGGAAGGGAATTTCTGGACTGGCGAATACTACAACTCCAGTGCCCACAAACAGCATGTTTACGGACACGAGCGCGTCATCACGCTAGAGGAGCTACCCGCGTTCGATTGAGCACAAATCAAGTGGCATCTTGACCTTGATTAGCCCCGCTTCATGGAAGTGGGGCTTTTTTTTGGGGTATTGAGGTGGCCTATGCGAAGGTAAAAATATTTTGGCGTACCACCACCGCACAATGCTTGATTCCTGTTTCGCTTTCGTCAGAATAGACGGTGCTTTTCTCGCCCTTCAACCGCTTTGACGGAACGCACATGTTTGATTGGATCAGCAGTCCTGAAGCCTGGCTGGCACTTGCCACGCTGGTAAGTCTGGAAATTGTACTAGGCATCGACAATATCATCTTCATTTCCATTCTGGTGGGCCGCCTTCCCCCGGAGCAGCGAGCGCGTGCGCGTAGAATCGGTTTATCACTCGCTATGGGGATGCGCCTCCTGCTCTTGTTCAGCCTCGTTTGGGTCATGGGGCTAACGGAGCCGCTGATGACCCTGTGGGGGCACGCTTTGTCTGGGCGCGACTTTATTTTGATTGGGGGCGGGATGTTCCTGCTCGCCAAAGCGACCCATGAAATTCACAGCAGTCTCGAATACACGCATGCTGAAGAGTCGGTCAAAAAGCACGCGGGGTTCTATGGGGTGCTGTTGCAGATTGCGCTGATTGATGTGGTGTTCTCGCTCGACTCGGTGATTACTGCAGTGGGTTTGGTGGATCACCTTTCCATCATGGTTATTGCCGTTGTGATTTCGGTCGGCGTGATGCTTTGGGCGGCCGAACCCATTGGGAATTTCGTTGACCGCCACCCCACCATCAAAATGTTGGCCTTGTCGTTTTTGATGCTGATTGGTTTTACCCTGGTCGCCGAGGGTTTTGAAGTGCACGTGCCGAAAGGCTACATCTACTTTGCAATGGCATTTTCGTTCACCGTGGAACTGCTAAACATCCGCGTACGCTCGCGTCAGAAAAAAGAAGTGCAAGTGGTGCAGCTCGCGAAAAAGCCGGGCTTGGAGACGCGAAACGAGGGCACAACACATTCAACTCAGCCTTGAATAAGGAGCCGCCATGCCCATTGCCCATTGTGTCACTGCGCTCACGCTGCCCGAGGGCGCGCCCGACCCTGTAGAACGCTGGGCAGAGGCTTCTGGTTTTTCCGCCGAGCATATGACGCTGTACACCGTTGTACCAACGCAGTGTTTCGGCAAAGCCTACGCTATTATGGTGACCCTGTATTTACCGACGCTCTGGTCAGAGGCTCAGGTAGAACGCTTGCAGCTAGGGCTTGTTGATGCGCTCGCTCAGTGCTTCGCGACGGATATCGCCGGTATCCAAGTGATCACGCAATACGTTGAGAGCGGGCACGCGGTAGAAGCGGGTAGGGTGGAGCGCTGGTAAAAATACGAGCCGGCGTTGATAGACAACGTAGTGAGTACGATGTAATGAACAATGTGATCGAAATTCGTTATTGCACCTTGTGCCGCTGGATGCTGCGCGCCACTTGGATGGCACAAGAGCTGCTCAGTACCTTCGATGGCGACATTGCTGAGCTGAGTTTAAAGCCGGGCGATGGCGGCATCTTTGAAGTCTGGGCCAATGGCGAACGTGTTTGGTCTCGTAAAGAGGCGGGACGCTTTCCTGAGATTACTGAGCTTAAGCAAGCCGTGCGCGACGTGATTGCGCCAGAAAAATCGCTCGGTCACGCGGATCGAAAAACCTCAACGGAATGAGTCGACACGAACGACATGGCACAAGACCCCAGAGTTTTATTCGCGGCTGAACGCACCTTGCTGGCCTGGAATCGCACCAGCCTTGCGTTGGTTGCATTTGGATTTTTAATTGAGCGATCTGGCCTGTTGCTGATGATTCTGAAACCGGAGGCGATGAGCATCGGCACCGGTGAGCGCTTAATGGTGGCAGTCGGTTTTGCCTTTATGTCGCTAGGTGTGATCGCCGCGCTGTATTCCGTCTACCAGTACCACGTTTCATTGCGTGCAATTTCAAACGACGACGTGCCTTCAGGCTATGGTCGCTACGGTGCAGCCGCATTGAATGTGCTGGTTGCACTTGTGACGGCGGTACTGATGCTGGCGCTTTTGTGATGGGCGCAGCGCTTGTGTGCAAGGGTTAAAAAGGCGTGATACCCGCGGGCGCGTGTACGCCCGCCAGCTCAGACCGTGAGAATCTAGATTAAATCGAATCGATCCAAGGTCATGACTTTCACCCAGGCGTCGACAAAATCCTGAATAAACGCATCGCGCATATCGTCTGCGGCATAATATTCAGAGAGGGCGCGCAGCTCGGAGTTTGATCCGTACACCAGATCCACTGTAGAAGCCCGCCACTTAATCTCCTGAGTCGCGCGGTCCCGCCCCTCATACTCAGTCTCAGAGGCTTTCGCCCACTGCGTCGACATGTCCAGAAGGTTTACAAAAAAGTCATTACTCAGTGTGCCTGGATTCTCGGTGAGTACACCCAGGTCGCTCTCTTGATAATTCACATCCATCACGCGCAGCCCGCCAAACAGCACCGTCATTTCCGGTACGCTCAGAGTGAGCATGTCCGCTTTATCAATCATCATAGCGGCCGGTGAACGGAGGTTGTTCGGCCCAAAATAATTACGGAAGGCATCGGCACGGGGCTCAAGCGCGGCGAAGGAAACCACATCCGTCTGGTCGGCTAGGGCGTCGGTACGACCCGGCTGAAACGGTACTTGAATATCATGCCCACCGCGCTTGGCCGCATTTTCAATACCCACGGCGCCGCCAAGTACGATCAAATCCGCAAGCGAAATTTGCGTCTTGCCTCGCTTAGAATCGTTAAAGTCTTTTTGAATACGGCGCAGCGTGCTCAGCACTTGGTTCAATTGCTCAGGTTCATTGACTGCCCAGTCTTTTTGCGGCGCTAACTGTATCCGCGCGCCATTGGCCCCGCCTCTCATATCGGTACCACGGAATGTCGATGCAGAAGCCCAGGCCGTTTTAATCAGTGCCTGGTCACTAAGCCCGGATTCACGCAGTGCTTTTTTCAGCTTGCTGATGTCGCGAGCGCTGACCAATTTGTAATCCGCTTCTGGGACGGCGTCCTGCCAGATTAGGATTTCTTCGGGCACTTCTGGGCCGAGATACCGAGCGCGTGGACCCAGGTCGCGATGTGTCAGTTTGAACCAGGCCTTTGAAAAGGCGAGTTGATAGGCCGCCGGATCTTTTTGAAAGCGTTCGGCAATTTCGCGATAGTCCGGGTCAAATTTTAACGAGAGATCTGTGGTAAACATAATAGGAGCGTGCATTTTTCCGGAGACATGTGCGTCCGGTACAAATTTCACCTGATCCGCATTTTTCGGCACCCACTGGATGGCCCCTGCGGGGCTTTTGGTTTGAACCCACTCGAAGCTGAACAGGTTGTCGAGGTACTGAGAACTCCAGGCGATGGGATTGGCCGACCAGGCGCCTTCCAGACCGCTGGTGAAGGTGTCTTCGGCATTGCCTTTGCCACATTTATTTTTCCAGCCGAAACCCTGCTCTTCAAGTGCTGCGCCGCCGGGCTCAATACCGACACAGTCATGTGAAACAGCACCGTGCGCTTTACCAAAGGTGTGTCCACCCGCAATCAGTGCAACGGTCTCCTCATCATTCATCGCCATGCGGCCAAATGTTTCACGGATATCGGCTGCGGCCGCCAACGGGTCAGGGTTGCCATTGGGGCCTTCAGGGTTAACATAAATCAGACCCATCTGCACCGCGGCCAGCGGATTTTCGAGTTGGCGCTCACCGGAGTAGCGTTTATCGTCGGCAAGCCAGGCTTCTTCAGCCCCCCAATAGACGAGATCGGGCTCCCAGTCATCTTCGCGGCCACCCGCAAAACCGAAGGTATTAAAGCCCATCGATTCGAGAGACACATTGCCTGCGAGCACCATCAGGTCCGCCCAGGAAATACTTGCGCCGTATTTTTGTTTAACCGGCCACAACAATCGTCGAGCTTTATCGAGGCTGACGTTATCGGGCCAACTGTTTAAAGGCTCAAAGCGCTGCTGACCGCCGCCGGCACCACCGCGCCCGTCGGCAACGCGATAAGTCCCGGCGCTATGCCAGGCCATGCGGATGAATAGGGGGCCATAGTGGCCGTAATCGGCCGGCCACCAATCTTGAGAGGTGGTCAATACCGCAGCGATATCCTGTTTTACTTCATCGAGGTCGAGTTGGTTGAAGGCTTCGGCATAGTCGAAATCCGAACCCATCGGGTTGGATTCCGTGGCATGTTGCCGCAAGGGGCTGAGATCCAACATCTCCGGCCACCAGAAACTGTTTGGGTGGGCTTTGGAATCCGCGTGCGCTATCTGGGAGACAAAATTCGTCGCGAGGGTAAGTACGAATACAGCAAGGGCAGTGTGTCGTATTTTCGACATGGCTACGTTCTCCTGTGAACATAACTTCACGGTTTTTTATGAAAATTGTTAATTAGGAGACTGAGAAAGTCGCGAAAATAAAGAGCGTGACGTCGAACGCCTTTGGCGTCATCCCTGTCGCTCTGCAGTCCTATTCACAATAGTGCATCGAGTAGGACGAAACTCATTGTTTGTTCCAATTGTCTTGATTGCCGGGTTTTATTTATCGCTGAGGCCGAGTGAATAATGCGGCTAGTCATCGCCTTGCGATGTGAGGATAGGAAGCAAAATGAGTGATGGCGGAGTGTGCATAGTTGCGGTAGGCTAGGTATGTATTAAAAATTATAATAATCAGGACGTGCCATGATCTCGATTCGTTATTGTTGTCTTTTACTGCTTTCATTTATAGCCTTCCAAACCAGTGCCGCGGAGACGCCTCGGCTATGGGCTGAACGCGTGGCGGACGCCACCATGCAAGCACATCCTGAGGCGTGGTCCATGCGCAAGTCAGACGGCGACTATCGGTGGGCCTATACCCAGGGTTTGGTGCTGCTGGGGTTTCAACGTTTGGCAAATCTGGAAGGGGACGAGCGCTACGCGGCCTACGCCAAGGCCTATGTGGACCACTATGTGGATGCTGACGGTAACATTGCCACACTGGAGCTGGACCACTTCAATATAGACTCGATTAATTCAGGCAAACTGCTGTTCATGCTGGATGAGCAGGCGGGTGATGATCGCCGCTATCAAAGCGCCTTGACGCAATTGCGTCATCAACTCGAGTGGCACCCGCGAACATCCGAGGGCGTGTTTTGGCACAAACTGAAATACCCCTGGCAGGTATGGCTGGATGGCTTATATATGGCCGCGCCGTTTTACGCACAGTACGATCAGCAATATAACCAATCCAAAAACACCGATGATATTCTTCAGCAGTTTCGCGTAAGTTATAAACAGCTCTTAGATGCTAACACCGGCTTGTTATTTCACGGCTGGGACGAGAGCCGGATTCAAGCCTGGGCAAACCCGGAAACGGGGCGGTCTCCCGGTTTCTGGTCTCGCGCGCTTGGCTGGTACGCCATGGCCTTGGTCGATACCTATGAATATTTAGAAGACCCAAAAGCTCAAAAAGAATTACAAGCTTTCATTGTTCCGCTGTTCAATGCCATCGCGCGATATCAGGATAAATCCAGCGGCTTGTGGTATCAGGTGATCGATCAAGGGAGCAGGCAAGGCAACTATCTCGAGGCCTCGTCTTCTGCCATGTTTATCTACAGTTTTGCCAAAGCCCATCGCCTCGGCCTGCTAAACGACGATTTTAGAAATAAGGCAGACCAGGCCTGGCTGGGCATGAAAACCCACCTTATCGAGTTCGACCCAAAATCCGGGCACGTCATTTTAAAAAATGTCTGCCGCAGTGCGGGTCTCGGCGGCCACCCCTATCGTGATGGCTCGTATCACTACTACGTGAATGAAACGGACCGAGTAGAAAATGATGCGCACGGCGTCGGTGCGTTGTTGCTTGCCTTGGTAGAGCTGGCGACCCCCGCGTCGAGGTGACGTGAATAGATCGAATACGCGATTATCAAATCGATTTTATCTTCCTCAGGAGCATCACATGGACAGTATCTTCGAAGCCCAAGCGGATATGCGCCTTGCGTATCGCAATGGCGCACCGGGCATTTTTTGTTCGGGCAGTGTTTGGTGTTTGGCCGGCATCGTAGCGTGGAGCGTTTCGCCTATCGCAGGCATCATCACGCTAGTGGCGGGCGGGACGCTGATCTTTCCTGCCTCGCTGCTGCTTTGTCGGATCATGGGTTGTTCTGGCAAGCATCAATCAGCCAACCCTTTAGCGCCCTTAGCGATTGCCGGCACAATCTGGATGTTGATGTGTATCCCAATTGCCGGCGGTGCCGCCTTTTACGATATACGCTGGTTCTTTCCCGCCATGCTGCTGGTGATAGGCTCGCGCTACTTCACCTTTACGACCTTGTATGGCAAATCGATGTACTGGCTATTTGGTGCCGTCCTGATCGCTTCGGGATTTCTCTGTGCAGGTTTATCGTTAGAGGTATATCTAAGTGCATTGATAGGTGGGATTGTTGAGTTGGTGTTTGGCGTGGTGATGTTGCGGTCAGCGGCAAGCGAACGCCAAGCATAAGGGGCTGCCGCAGCAGCCCGATATGCTCAACAAGATTCCGTCACTTAACCAATTCGAATTCACCAGGGCGCCATGTTTTTTCAAACCATGGCTCCAGCGGGCCGTAAAGGCGGAGTAAGGCGAACCAGGCCTTCCCTGGAACAGTCTCAATCCAGTTGCTCTCCTTCCCTTTAGGCGCCTTCGGGCCAAAGTAAAGCGTCACCGAGCCATCGTCGTTTTCTATAAGCTTGTCGCGCTTATTATTGCGGCTAGGGAACGGTTGACTGGTCTGTAGCTCGGAGCGAGTTTGAGGATCGTAGACCACAACAGACCAGAAATCCTTGGCTGGGACGTTTGCGGGTACGGTTAATGTGTAGCTTTTCGAGCCATCCAGGTAGTTGCCATTGGCGTCGGTCGAGTTCATCGCGTACTGCGAGCCTTTACCGATCATTTTTAATACCATCGCCGGTGTATTCACCGTGGCCACATAGAAAAAGAAGGTGCGGGCATCCAAGTTACGTCCACCTTGGCCGTTGTTGATAAGCCAGCGATAATCAGCCCCAACGAAACCGGTATACCAACCACTGTCCTCATAGTAATACGCACCGTCCAGACGCGGCCGGAACGCTATTGACCGGGCTGTGGCATTGCCGACAGCCACGGCTTCGGTAAGGGTTTTCACCTGCGAAGAAGTGGGTTCAAACTTTTTCCCTTTTTCTATGCCAACTGAAGCAAAAAGACCGCGTATTTCTGGGTCAATCATGTCTATGGGTTCACGCTGAATAACGGTATTCAGCTCTTCAAAAAAGGTATAGTTATTAGCGTGAATTGTATTGAATGGAATGGTAGAGGCGTTAATAAACTGCATCTTTTCTGGGCTGCTCGCTTTGGCCAAAGGATAGATCTTCAGGCCCTCTTTAAACATCTTGGTGGCGGCATCGGGTTTACCATTGACAAGAAAGCCACGCAGAATAAGCCAGTTCATGTAGCTAGGTGAACGAACGACGAAATAGTCCTCGCCCTTGACGGTTGTTTTACGAGCCCCTATTGGGCCTTCCAGCTCACCTTTGTAGTCAGGCGGTAAGATGAGGTACTTGCCACCGGCACCACGATCGGGGCCGGGAATACCCATATCGACCACAAACCGGAAGTACGCGTCGTTCAAAGTGCCTGGGCCGCATTTGGCGGGAATTTCTACTACGGTTGGCCCATAGTCTTTCAAGTTGAGAAACGTTGTGGCGTAAACCGTATCTGTGTTCCCTGTGAGGAACAGCCCGGAAGAGTCCATAAGCTGCTCAAAGATCGCGACTTTATTGGGGGCATCCGCACCAATCGTGGCGATACCTTCGCGCAATCCCTCGATGGAGGTCATAGGTATGCCATTTAGAAATGTCTCAACACCCCGGATATAGAGGAGGTTTTCATAGAGCTTGTCCACTGTATCAGGAAGTGGCATTCCGTCGAAAAACTCTAAGGTCCCGACGCGGGTCTCGACCTTATCTGGCGTCATGATTTTGTCTGGGATTTCGTGGTTGTAACCAGGGGTGGGCTGTTCTGCGACGACTGGGAGGGCCATGGCGGCTATCGCGCAAGTGATTGCGGTGATTATGTTCTTCATTTTCAATGCGTCCTTATTCTAATGAAGTATTGGGGTAAGACGAAACGTCCTTTTGATCACCACCGCGGATCGAACAATCACGCGGGGTGACACGCTGAGCATGTTTAGCCTGCATCCATATTGCGTTGTTTTAGAAGGATGATCAATGAAACGATGACAAAACTGAGCAAACCCGTTAATGCAGGTAAAAGTAGCAGAAGATAATCCGTATATTCTGCGAACCAAACCGTATAAATGAAGGGAAGCCACGCTAGTAAGTGTAATAAACTGGTAACAATGACAGGTCTATTCAATGCCTGATTGGCACCGAAAAGAACGCTAATCGCGAGAGGGAGTGTAGGGCCGCTATATAGAAGTAAAGGGATAATCCATTGAGTAATAGCGTCCATGTCGCCACACCTTTTGTATTAGCTTTTTGTATGTGATTGTTTTGTTCGGCATACGGCGCTACTTAAAAAGCCACTATAACGCTATAGTTAAGAGAGAGCGCTATTTTGGGGAGAGATAGCCCACATCTATACCTAGTCAATCAATTAAGTTTTGCTCTATATTTATTCCGTACGCTCACTAGATCAATCTCTATGCTGTTTGAGTTGCTGGAATCCCAGCTCTGTGGGTCCACCCAGTATTCACTTTTATATTCGCATATCTCTGAAAGTTCACTGTCAATATGCCTTAGTGGGATCGCGGCCTCTGCCCACAATTTTGCCAAGCGTGCCTGCGTTTCAAAATTCGGCTCGCGTGTTTTGTTGAATTGAGCCACATACAAACACGTTTCCGTCAGAGCTGTGCTTATCGACAAGTACGCACCATCGGCCAGCTCACGCTTTTCCTTAGACGCTTGGTCAATCAAAGGTATGGCGTCGAATAATTTTTGAACAACCCATTCGATCATGATGTTCATTCCTCTGTGGCGTGTGGTATAGATACAATAAGGCCGCTGTAGCTTGAGACCAGTTGGGCCCAATTCCCCTGAGCAGATATCACAGAAAGTGAGGCGCGGGAGCCCCGCCCCTTATTCTGCATGTTTTCGCGCAATAAATTGAACAACAGAAGCTAGCCCGGTGTGGCCCTTACCCTCGCTGACTTCTCGTTCTACTTCACGAAGGAGTATGGGCGCACAATTCGGAAACGCTTGTTCTAGCTTTTCCGTCGTCATGAGCATATCGACGTCTTTTGGCCCACCCGTGTTGTAGCTTAGCTGTTTTTCCGAATATGCTTCAAAAATAAGTGAGCCGCCTGGTATTAACGCTTGCTCGACAAGAGGGTAGAGTCTGTTCCGAATGAAACTAGGAAGGTGTGCTGAAATAGAAATTACAGTGCCAAAGGAGTGCTTCTTTGGTTCATAAAAAGCGAGATCGGCTACTTCAGTTTGAATCTCTACTTTGTTCAGTTCAGCAAGGGCCCTGGCTTTAGAGAGGGCGACCTCCGATATATCAACACCGAGCACTTGTAGGCCTTGCACGGCGAGGAATACCGCATTTCTACCTTCACCTTCCGATAGTGATAGTACGGGCCCCGCAACAATATCTACGTGTTCTTCTAGGAACGTATTGGGCTTAACGCCATATAAATACTCTTTACTTGAGTAACGATCGTTCCAAAATGTTTTGTCGAACATGCCGTCTCTCCTGGTTGACGAACAGTCCTATAGTAGGAGGCAACTAAACCGCTTTTTCACACGGAATAATGGTACTACCCAATCGAATCGAACCGCTCTTCTTAATCACCGCACGAAGCCCGGCTTTGTGTACCATATGAGACATTATGCTGTCGCCTAATAGCCCGGCGAGATGCGCGCATGGCTCGCAGAGTCTTACTCCGTAGAGCGTAGCGTCATTGATTTTAAATTCCCGGCCTATAAGATCATTTAGCCTTATGCCTTTCGTAATGATATTTCGACGAAAGTCAGCGGGGAGATACGCTAACTTTGTTTCTTGATTGAAGGCTTCGATCTCCTCGATTTCGATTAAGGTGACTTCGAAATCCCCCTTTTCCTCAAGCGCATCGGAGAATGTGCCCTGTTTCAGGAAATATCGGTCGCCCTCTATGCCACGCCCCTGAATCATCAACGCAGTTTCGACTGACTTAAGGCGATCTCCAGCGTTTTCGCATATTAAAATGTCT
Source organism: Cellvibrionaceae bacterium AOL6 (assembly GCA_003265435.1). Classification (GTDB taxonomy): domain Bacteria; phylum Pseudomonadota; class Gammaproteobacteria; order Pseudomonadales; family Cellvibrionaceae; genus Agaribacterium. Next base: position 10,983 of record NOXC01000006.1, on the reverse strand, counting down.
TCAATAGATCCGTTCATAGATTCAATCTTGATCGTTGTGGCCGACCTTAGGGCGTATCGAAATGTAGTTGATCAGCATGAAATGATCATGAAGACGATAGTGCCAACTATGGGCTAAGGTCAATCTTCTGGTAAATGTTTCATCATAACAGGAGCCTGTAGTCTACAACTTTGCAGCATACTCAGACTCCCTTCGAAGAGATCCTCAGTTCATCGACTTCAGTGCGTCGAATCCGGCGACTGAGCTACGACGGATCTCTCAGGTTTTGTTTGTATGTCCGACTCATCGGTACGCATTGCCCGCCTTTGAGTCGGATCTCTGCATCGCCCTTGTCAAACCCGGTGATCTCCTCAATGGCATTTAGGTTTACGATATACGAACGGTGCACGCGTCTGTAGGTGTCGGCACGCAGTTTCTGTAGCAGGGCTTGCATAGTTGAGAGCAGAGGGTAGGTGCGCTCGGCCACGTACAGGTTCATGTAATTCCCGGCCGCTTCGACGTAATCAATATCCTCAACCTTGACGAGAAACTCCCGCCCTAGTTTCTTTACCAGCAGACGCTGGGGGTAGGCCTCGTCCACGGGGCTCTCGTCGTCGTGACCGGTCTCCTCGGTCAGAGTAGCCTCACCCTGTAGTCGTAGAGGACGAATCGATAGAGGTAGACGATACCCGGAATCAGCGCGTAGGCTTGGAGGTCTTTAAGGTACTCTTAGACGAAACATCGCACGGCAGGGCCAAAGTCACGAACACTTCACCTGAAAACACCTGTGAATTATTCCCTACCGGTTGACTTACACCCTGTCGGCTGGATAGTGATACCGGTACTGCTGCTCTACCGCATTAGACAACTTCTATTGCCTTACTTCGATACCACTCATGCTTGGTTCAATGACTGGACCATGCACGGAATCTATCTGAGCTGTTTCCTGTTAGGCTACCTCTGTTCCACCATGCCCGACTTTTGGCGTTCATTGGCGAAACATTGTTGTTGGCTGTTGATGTTGGCATTGTGCAGCTACCTTGGGCTGTTGAGCCTGATAGTGGTGTTCATCTACTGGCTCGAACCTCAGGTCGGTGCAGACCTATTGGAATTCAGCCTGTTTCTGATGTTGACGCTACTGGGTTGCTACTTCCTGATTGAAGGCCAGCGTGCGCTGAAAGGAATGAGAGTGGGGAATAGGGTGGCGGTAAATGGGTGAAGCGTCAAAATCCGCCTGCAGCGAATTGCTAGACCGCACCTGTAAAGAGTGGCTGGCAGGCCTTTGCAATCTCAGTCACATGTCGATGATCTGTACCGCAACAGCCTCCCATTACGTTCAGTCTCGGAAAGGATGACTTAAGTTGCGCGTACTGTGCTCCAAGCTCTTCCGGGTCTCCTGCGTCGAGTTCGGGGGCCTGGTCTAATTCAGCATGGCTCATTCGTGAAGCATTGGCACGAAGTCCCTGTATCCGGTTAATCCAGCTCCCTCCTTCAGCAGCAATGCGGTCAAAATGGGTTGGATGTGCGCAATTGATCATGTAATACGCCGGATAGGCCGATGTGGCCGCATCAACCTGATTAATAGCTGCTTCAATGGAGTGTCCAGTTGGCAGGTTGCCGTCAGTTTCTACGGTAAAAGAAATTGCTACAGGCATATGCGCGTCTTTCGCGGCCAGTGCAACACCCATTGCTTCTTCGATATAGTTCATCGTAGTGGCGCAAACCATATCCGCAGAAGACTTTGCAAAAGTAGCAATTTGGCGGCTGTGATACTCGCACGCGCGCTCAGAACTCATCGCCGAACCTGCAATGTAGCCGTCACCGCGAGGACCAACACAGCCACTCACCACAAAAGGTGCCGTGCCATCGCCGTTCTCGGTTCGGAACTGCTCGACGAGATCAACGGCTTTGAGGTTCACCTCAGCCAACTGCGACGGTGAATAACCCAATTTAGTACCCCAATCCCCGTTAGCGCGCCAAGTCGGGCTTTCGAGAATGAAACCCAAACCAAGCTCGCGGGCCAATGAGGCGTACGTAGCGTAATACTTTCGTAGAGCTGAAATTCCCTCGTCTGACTTCAGAAGAGGAAAAGCAGCGAAGTCAGAAAGCGCGAAGCCATCGTGAAATAGCAAGGTTGTTTCAATACCCCCATCCGTGAGAAAGAGGTCGTTGCTTAACTGCGGCAGGCTATTTCTGTACATTGACATAACGGTACTCTCTGCTTTTTCCAGCTTAGAAAAGTCCCTGCCATCGATCGTATTAAACTGTTCTTCTGATTAGCGGGCGAAATGATGCGTCGGGTTAGATATCTGATGTGCACTGGTGCCGAGCACTTTGGCGGCTTGGGCCTGGGTGACACCTGGCGGCTTAGATCGTTTTACAGCCTATTTTCTGAGTTGCTTGGTGTAGTGTTGGTGCTATTTTTTTGACATTAGGACGCCTCCACTTAAGTAGGGTGTAACTATACAGGGTGTCTACCTTTCTTTATGAGCTTGAAAAGCTAACACTCTTGTAGCAGGCATTAACACCAATTAAATCTTATTTAACTCTTCTGTGAGGAATTACGTGGTACTCTTTCTTGCCTGTATTGCTCTCAGTCATTAAATATAAAGTATAGTTATCTTCGTTTTCTCTCACAATTGTATGAGTATCAAAATAGAACACATCTGATTCTATTTTTAGGAGCGGATGTTTAACTGGCTGATCCGCAGGTTCCCAACCATGTAAATCATATGAGAAATGTTTTAATCGAAATTCAACCGAATCACCTCGTTGGGTGTAACTCAATATTTCATTAAATATAAGTCCAGTTTCACTCCAGCCTCTTGAGTAACCGAGCATTTGTCCGTGTACAGCTTTACTGATGCTTGCATTTCCTTTCATTAGTTGGCCCGAAAAAGAAGCTTCAAACTCCCATTCTCCGGAAAGCCAAGAGAAATCCGAAATATTAGCCTCAGCAAATTCATTCACATCCCCAGTAACTAATATCTCGTAGGGGAGAGCTTGTTCCTTTTCTTTAGCATAAATAGCCGATGAAAACAGAAAAGAGCATATTGCTAGTTTGATCAGATATTCTTTCATGGATATCTACCTAAATTTTAGCCTGACGCGTTAATCATCTGGGGCGTTATCGGTCGGCTGATTTGGTTTGTATGGTTGAAATAACACGATTTTCCTTCCTGTTACTTAAGCGATAAGGCGGGGCAGCATGTCTGCGGCAACAGACATTCAGCGTGGCAGCTCGATGATGTCTGGGACCAGTAAAAACGAGTCCGTTGACAAGCTTGAGAGTCACGCTGATCCTACTTTTAACTCGAGCAGTCGAGGGGGCCTCGAGCTCGAATGTAGCAAGGGTGAGCTATGAACACAACTACTAATGCGCACAGCAAGCAACAACGAAACGTCGGCATAGATGTAGGGAAATATTTCCTGGATACACACCTCTTAGAGGTTGATCGACATTGGCAGATATTTAATTCCAAGGAGGATATAAAAAAATTATTGAAACACTTTGTCGTTATAAGCTCACGCGCAGTGTCGTCGAAGCGACCGGGCGCTATGAGCATAGGTTTTTAGAAGCATTGGCGGAGGCCAAACTTCCCGTTATTGTAGTCCAACCCGTGAAGATCAGTCAGTTTGCTCGAAACGCAAGAGTTAAATCGCATTCAGCGAACCGAGAAAGCAATTGAACGTTTACATCGTCGGATGATCAAGTGCCCGGATACGGAACTTGAATGGGATAACGCCCGATTGACTAAAGAGTTCGCCCAAGTAGTAGAGTGGCTGGAGGCCTATGAACTGCTTTTAACCGTTCCGGTTATAGGCGCTGGCGTTGCGCATACCCTGCTCGGGGAGCTCAGTAGTCGTCAAGTCGCTGCGTTATGTGGCCTCGCGCCGTATAACCGGGACAGCGGTAATATGCGAGGAAGGCGGCGAATCAAGGGCGGGCGAGCCCTTATTAGGACGATATTGTATATGGCGATGTTGAGTGCGATTCAATGTAACGATGTGATGAAAAGGTACTATTCCAGGTTGGTTGCAGAGGGCAAGCACAAGAAGGTGGCGCTAACAGCATGTATGCGCAAAATGATGACGATCTTGAACGCCATGGTCCGCGACAATAAGGCATGAAAAGAAGCATATATTAGCCAAGGTTACGTTGCTGGAGGCTTGACTTAGGAACACAGTCGCTTGTTTTAGGCTATGTCAACAGTATACTCATGGCCTTTCATGATAAAGTTAAGAATTGAGCCCCATTCGAGCACATCAATATTTTAATAATACAAGCGACGCGGTATGATTAAAACAGTAATTGGATTTCTTGGTATTCAAAGTGGAGTGGCATTTTCTGAGAAAATGGTAGCCACTCTAGGTGGAATGCTAGCAATTTTCTTTTGCTTCTATACAACCATGTATGTCACCGGAGCAACTAGCTCAGTCGCAATTTTGCCGTCAATGGGAGCTTCGACAGTGTTGCTCTTCGCCGTGCCTCACGGCCAACTTTCTACACCATGGGCATTTTTAGCAGGAAACTTGATATCAGCTTTTGTTGGAGTAAGTTGTTCACAGTTGATTAGCCCTATTGCTCTTGCTGCCCCAGCTGCTGTGGCGTTATCTATTCTAGCAATGCACTTTAGTAGAAGCCTGCACCCTCCAGGAGGTGCAACAGCTTTAGCGGCTGTTATAGGTGGACCAAGCATATATGAGCTTGGTTATTGGTATGTGCTTACTCCAACACTTATCAATTGTTGTATATTATTTTTTGTAGCACTGGTGTTTAACAACCTATTTAGCTGGCGAAGATACCCGCAAAGTTTTATGCGATACCAAAGTGCTGGGTATCACCCAGATACAAGGAGTATCAAAATGCAGCATATTCATGAGGCGATAAAGCGCTCGGAACTAGTAATTGATGCTAGTGATGAACAGATAAAGCATATTGTTGATATTGCAGATGCAATTTATCATGAGGAACTAATTGCAGGCTTTGTGTTAGAACCTGGCGCATTCTATACCAACGGAAAGCCCGGTAGAAATTGGTCAGTACGCCAAGTTATTGACCATCGAGAACACAAAGACCCTTCGCGTTATCTGATTGTGTACCGAGTAGTAGATGGCGACAGAAAAGGGACAACTGATAGCTGTACTTTGCATGAATTTGTTAGGTGGGCCGAAGAAAAAATGAGACCTAAGATCTAAAAGGAAATATACCTTTTGGCATAACGAAGTTGTAGAAAAACACATCTAGCTAGCCAACCAGTCCTTTGCGTTTCCTCCCAAACTTCTACGTTCGTTATTTGACCATATTTGCTTGACACTAACGCTTTGCTAAACGGCGCACAGTGCGGAGCAGGTTTTGTGCAACCATTTGCGAAGCAAATGCACAAAACCAGCGGAGCATTGGGCGTCCAGTGGAGGCCACTTGTGGCCGGAATGATCTTCCCCCGATAAAACGGACACCGTTGTTATCATACGGAACGTTGCTCATATTCCACTGGAGACATATAACCGAGAGACGAGTGTAACCTTACTCGATTGTAGAATCCATTGATGTACCTTGCTAATGCTTGCCTTAGAGCTTTACTAGTCTTATACATGGATTGCCGGATTAACTCACCCTTAAGAGTATGGAAAAATGATTCCATAAATGCATTATCTGTACAGTGTCCTGCACGATTGAAGCTTTGTCGAATGTTGTGTCGCTTAAGCTCATCACGAAAATCGTAGCCAAGATATTCTATTCCTCGATCAGAATGAAATATCAGACCTGGCCGAACACCTCGCTTCTTAATAGCCATCCGAATCACTCTGATCGTCAAGCTAGTCTTACGGTCAGTGGATAGTGACCAGTCCAGTATCCTCCTCGAATACATATCCATGATCGTGGCCAAATACTGCCATTTTCCATTCAGCTTTAAATATGTGATGTCACCCACCCATACCTCATCGCAACTGTTTGGCTTCGCCGTATCAAGAAGTAGGTTTTTTCCATCTTTTTGGAAGTTCTTCAGCTTAGGCATCCTCCGACACACTTTTACGCATCTCGCCACAAGCCCGGCACACTTCATTAAACGCTCCACCCATTTGCGGCCGACGTCAAAACCCTGTTTCTTTAGCGCTTTAAAGACTCTTGGGCTCCCATACCGCCCCTCGCTATCCCAGTATATCTTCGTGATATGTTTGAGAAGATCTTGATCTTCCATAGCCCGATTAGATGGTTCCGGGTCACACCAATCATAAAAACCGCTAGTTGATACGCCCAACCAATCGCACAGCTTAGTGACGCCTAAATGTCGGTATCTTTGGATGAATCCAAATCGTTCTGATGTTGTTCCGCAAGATACCGTTGCCACTTTTTTAGAAGGTCGTTTTCGTCCTTCAATTTGGCATTCTCTTTCTTCAAGCGTTCATATTCACTGATTTGTTTGGATGAGGGTGCTTTCTTTTTCGTTGTCACTGAGACCCTCCGTCCAACAGCACACTTTATCTTGCCATCGCGATACTCTTTCCGCCAGCGAGAAAGCATAAATGGATGAATATCTAGCGCTTCGGCAACCTGTTTAACTTTAATTCCATCTTGTAACGTTAGCTTTACCGCCTTTATCTTAAACGCGTTTGTGTACATCCACGTTTTTCTGGGCTTTGTGTATCTTGGCATTCACCACCTCCTGAGCTATAAGAAGGTGTCCGTTAAACCGGGGGAACTACAGAACGATGTTTGAGCAACTTGTTAGCAGGCATTACTCAAATGCATCTTTAGAATATTGTGACATGCCAATCTCAAGATTCAGTTTACCTGCAAGGTGACTAGCTCACTTGGTATGTAGTCATTTTGATTTACAATTTCCTCGTTTCGCCTCGATTACAGTGTTGTCTGGGCTCTAGTGCCTCAAAATGGTCGGAACTGCTACTTCCCTTTGATACTTTGTTATATGCCGATTGCCTGATTAAGAAAACCTACGTACTCATCAAAGTTTCTATATTGATGGTCGTTACCGTCTATTGTTTTCACGTTGGTGAAACCAAGATCCTCAAGTTGTGAGGAACTACACACGCGGTCGTTCCTTTGTTGCACAAAATACACGTTGCTAGAGTTGAGTGCCTCAATGGCTTTTTGTGTGACGCCATAGCGCTCTATGTCATTGAGAGGTGCGCCTAGCAGTATTGCAGTTTTGAATTTTATGGCGGATTGAGCGAGAGCTTCTGCGAATACAATACAGCCAGAGGACTTTGCCACGACAACATCAAAGTCTCCTTCAGGCAGCAACAGTACTTCTTCCTTTGCTGTAGATTCTCGTTTGGTAGACCAAAACGAGTATTCGTAACTAGTGACCTTAGCTTTTACTCCTGCATGAGCAAGCAAATCTGAGCAGAGTGATAATGTCTGTTTGTCACTTCCAGGTAGAAATAGAATGTTCATGACTGGCGGATTATAACGCATTGCGAGTGGGCAAACGATAGCGTATCCAGGTCAGGAGCTTTTGCTGGATGAGAATTGCGCAACTTGTTATCTGCTTTTATTTCCATTGGCTCCGCCATGCTATAAAAGTAAAACGACATACACGAATACCCAGTAAACTACAGTGAAAAATAATGAGGTCAGTGGCCCTGTGGCGTGAGCTGGAATTAATCCGATATCTTTGCTGCTCTCATACATTGAAGGTAAAACAATATCTACCGGATATTGATACAAATTATCAAAAAAGATTGGTGCTAAGATCCACTCTACACTCTTTGAAAGCATCAGGAAAACATAGGGAACCGCGATTACAACGAGCCAAATTGAGGCCGTATATTTAATCCGCATCTCAGACAGTTGGCGTTCTGTTGAAGAACTTGTTAGGGGTGCTTATTTGGTAATATATCTGCTGATGCACGCCATAAATCCCCTGTGTCGAATAGTACGAATGATCCGGCTGAAAGAGTGAATCTGGCATCCTCTTCAAAGACTTCGACGTGGAGCAGTATATGCTTCGCGGAGAAATCACCATAGACTTTACCACGTTTAAAGAGGTTTCTCTTCCCCGGTACTTTTATATACCCATTCTGTTTTAGTGAATCGTAGATTTCTTGAGCAGATGAATCAAAATTAACCTCGTATTTTGGGAACCATACGAACCTAGGCTTCGTGTTATTCCATTCTCGGTGCGGCGAAATTCTATAACCGAAAAAAGAAAATAAAATCATGAAGGAAGTAGTGAATAGCAATATTGGCAGATTCATATGCTCGTACCCTTAACGCCCACATAAACGGCCGAGCGATAGCGAGGTCCGACGACCGTAGGGAGTGAATTTGATGTGATTGTTAGAAATCATTTAGCTGGATTCTGCTACTCGCTTTAATGAGTCAAGCCAAATATCGAGTGAGTCATTGAGTTTTTTATCCATCACTCCTTTCAACAGTTTTACTAGCCATCCGTTCATAGACTCGTTAGTGCGCACCAAGGTATTCCCATTCTCAAGCCGCTCGAACTCCCAAGTATGAATTGATGAAGCACCGAAACCTTTACCAGTCCAGCCAATAAAGGAATTTTTCGAGACTTTGCCGATGGTAGAAATAAGCTTAAAACCTCCAGATTTCCATACAAAACTCGCATCTGGTTTTAAGCTTGAATCCAATTTTGCTTCAGAGATTTCTGGCTGCCATTCAGGCCATGCGTCGATATTGGTCTGAATGTCCCAAACTTTATCCACTGGTGCTTGGATCTCAATTTCTTTCGATGTTTTCAAAACTGCGGTTTGGTTTATCTCCATAACATCCTCTGATCCTAACGCCGGTATAAGGGGCCGGAACGTAGTTGGTTATTTTTGTGCTATTAAAGCACAAAAATGAGCGACGCAGTGTAGGTCCCAGCCGCAAAGCGGCGAACTTTATACCCTTGTTAAATGTTTTGTTTAAAGACACCAAAGTGCTCGACTTTTTTATTTTCGCCGCTGGACTCAAACTTTATTATATAGCGCTTACCTTGTGAATCAGTATACCAAGTAAAAACGTGCCCATTATGGTAGATTTCGCAGCCCAACGGATAATCATGGTCAATAAGCTTTGAGAGTTTCCCATTTGCATTTGCATCTCCAAGATTTTTAGCTTTCAGCCGATCAATCAACACACTCTTTTTCTTACTATCACATTCATTTGAATGAACCGCTAGCGATAAGGTGGATAAGATAAGAATGACGAATATTTTCATAGACATTTAACGCCGCCCACAGGGGCCGCAGTGGAGGTGAATGTTTTGCGGTAGCGTAGCGGTAAACCGCAAAACAAGCACCGCAACGGAGGTCCAGCCCGCTCGCGGGCGAGCCTGGTGGGCTTTGTTATGCATTTAATATTGTACCGGTAGCATATGAGTTGCTATAAAAGTTTGTTTGTCTACGTATACCAACCACTGGTATGGCTCAATTGGCGTATGGCCTGGCTTAACATGAATATAGAATCTACAAACCGAACCTAGATCTTGTGACCTACCTGTATTAACAAAGTGATCGTAGTTAAACCCAGCCTCTTCGTATTCCCAAGCATTTTTACGTGCTAATTGGTATTGCTCATTATTGAGCTGACACGCAGGATACCCAACATCATACAGGCAAGCGGGGGAAACCGAAGAACTAGATTCCGCACACTTACCAATATATTTCGTTTGGCATGAAACTAACAAGGCAGCCAAACTTAGAATTAATAATGGTCTACTCATCTGGAAATGCATAACGCCCCGCTAAAGGGCCGAAGTGGAGGCGAGCGGTTTTGGGTAGCGTAGCGTTAACCCAAAAACGAGCGCCGGAACGGAGGTCCAAGCCGCAACGCGGCTGAGCTTTGAGCGGTTTGTTATGCAACACCGTTACCACCAATTAAGTGTATAGCTGCCTTTGATACTAGGAATACCCCTACCACACAGCTAAAAAAGGCAGTTAAACCTACGCACCAATTGAATATGCGTAATGGTAGCCAAGCAGTCATAACCTCAACGCCCGTTCTTAACTCTTGTAATTTTTTAGCTTGCTTCAGGCCAACTTGTACCATTGCGAATATCTGGAGCAACATTAGACTGAGGCAACATATGATGCTAATGGACAAGGATAACCAACCTAGCTTAAGCAAAGAAATTACTTCTGCTGTTAACGTTGGGGCTTTACCGCTTAGAAATGCTCCGATCGTAATCGTCTGAATGCCACCACTAACGAGCAAAACTTGTTTCAGGATGCCATCGATCTTTGTCCGCAACTCAACCGAGTAAGTATTAAAGTTACTTACTGACTCTGAAATTGACACAGTTTCATCGCTCATGGAAGTTTTCCAACTGGTGCATAACGCTGTTATAACCCGCCGAAGCGGAGTTGATTTGTTTGCGGTAGCGTAGCGACAAACCGCAAACGAAGCAACGCAGTGTAGGTCGGGTTGATAACCTTGTTATGGTACCACCTCGGAAATATTGATAACTGATACAAAAATAGCTGCCACACAACAAGCACCTAAGTACAGCCTAACCAATATATTTCTCTCAACAACAATTCTATAGATCATTACACCAACTAAAGGATAGAGCACAACCAAGGTTAGTAATAACTTGAAGCCTTCAGCCGCAAGCCCTACAAAACCGTATGCAATTAGACCAAAGAAAGATACCCCGCCAGGCTGAGTCATATACTCTTCTGATTTCTCAGTAAAGTCCAATACGTATAAACCGTATATCAAGAATGGAAAAGACGTAAAAAATAAAAGCTTAACTTTCGAGACTCTTGAGTGCTCGGGCTTTACGCACGCATTCTTGTCTTTTCTCGATACCTTCACATTTGGAGTAGGCCAAATTTTTTCTTCCATGAATTAGTACCATAACGCTAAGCCCACGGGCCGCAGTGGAGGCGATTGATTTTGTGCCAGCGTAGCTGATAAGCACAAAAACAAGCGCCGGAACGGAGGTCCAAGCCGCTACGCGGCTGAACGTGGGGCGCATTGTTATGCGTTGCCACTATTTGTAAGAGAGGTAAGCACATGGTTTTCCCACC
>NOXC01000005.1 GCA_003265435.1 Cellvibrionaceae bacterium AOL6 | reverse complement strand
GGGTGAGGCGTTTTCGCGTTTGGCACCGGGTCGGGGGGATTTGATTCGGGCCATCCTTGGCCCTCACCCCTTCGGGGCGGCCGTTGGCCGTCGAAAACGGCTGTCCTGCCGTTTTTTTGAACCCCGCGTTTGCAATTGAAATCCCCCCGCCTCCACCAATACCGCAAACAAAAACGCCCCACCCGTAAGGGTGAGGCGTTTTGCGGTATTGGTGGAGGCGGGGGGATTTGAACCCCCGTCCGTCAGCACTACTTCTTCGGCTCTACATGTTTAGGTCCGTATATTAATTTAGCCGGTTACAACCCTACGGGCAGGACGTAACAGACGAGTTTGTTAAGAGTTTAACCTTCCGGCCACAAACATGCTTTTGGGCGATCCAGTTCTATATGACAGTCAGCTACGCGGTACTGGCACCTTGTAGTCGACCGCTAGCAAGCGGTTAAGCTGCTAGAGCGTAAGAATCGTCGTTTGCGACTATTCAATTACAGCTTTGATTTAAGGTGATTCGCTGTCATCACCACATGCACCTCAGACCTCGTTACCGGCGTCGAATCCTAATCGCCCCCGAAACTTGGCGTCCCCGGGCTGAAGTGGGCCTAGGGAGGCGGTTACGTGTGTACTCCCTTACAATCTTGGGCGCTGAGCGTCAGATTTCAAGGGAATTTCGCGTAGCCGTGCAGTATAGGCCTTTGCGGGGGCTTGTCAAAGGGCGTATGAGGCGATGAAATTTTTCTTTGTGTGCGTTGTAAGTTATGTGTGCTTGGTGCATCTAATCTCTATAAGCGCGTTTGCTGGCCCTGACGATGGAGCGAGTGACGCAAACGATAAGAACGGGAGACAGTAGCAGGATGGAAGCGGCGTTTGAGGCGCTTGTTCGCGAGCAGCAGGGGCGGATCTGGGCGGTGGCCCGGCGCTTTGCGGGCGGCGAGGAGCAGAAGGATCTGTATCAGGAGATCCTGGTCCAGTTGTGGCGCGGGTTTGCGGGGTTTCGGGGGGAGTCTTCCCCGGCGACGTGGGTGTACCGGGTTGCGTTGAACACGGCGTTGATGAATAAGCGCCAATCCCGACGTCGCGCGGACACGGTATCGATGGACGTGGTACCGGAGGCGGCGGAGCCAGGAGGGGCGTGTCAGGCGGCGCTATTGGAGCAGTTCCTGACTGCGCAGAATGAGATCGATCGTGCGCTGTTGCTAATGTATCTCGATGACCTGTCTGGCACGCAAATGGCCGAGGTCCTGGGCTTGTCGGTGGGTGCGGTGCAGGTGCGCATCAACCGCTTGAAAAAAGGCGTTCAGCGAGCGCTATGTGGAGGAGTCACCATGAACTTGGACGATATGAAAACGACCTACAAAGAGGATTGCAAGATGCAGACGATCATGACGGATTTTGATGCGGTAAAAGCACGTATTCAGGCACTGGACGAACGCGTGACAGCACGTATGCGCTTGGAGTTGATGGGCGCGGCGGTCATCGTGTTGAGCGGAGTGTGGGCGCTGTCGGCCTACAGTCACTTCCCGTTAATGGTGCGCGCGTTTTTATTGGCTTATACGCTGATTGGGGTGTTTTACGCGGTGGTGGTAATGCGCCGAGAAAAGCAGGCCCCGCCCGAGGACTGGACGCTGAAAGGCCGATTGGACTTTCAGATTAAGAAACTGGAAGGGGATATCCGCTTGTACGGCCCGCTGATCAATTCAGGCATTGTGGCCTGCGGTATCCTGATCGGCGCGGCGGCCTACGCAGCGAATGTGGTGCTGAGAGACACGTGGGTGCCGGGGCTGTGGGTGTGCTTGGCCTGGGTCGCGACGACACTATTCTATGCGCCGATGATCTATCTGAACTATCGGACCATTCGCCAGACCTTGCGCCCGGAGCTGCAAAGCCTTCAGCACTTGCGTGCGCAATTACTGGAGAAGTAGGGGAATACTCGTGAAAATGAAGACGCTCGCCTCTGCGGAGGTGAGCGTCTTTTTACTTACATTTCGTGGTGTTTTTCGGCAGGCGTCGGTTGGCTGAAGTTCACTTTGCCCGCGTGCTTGTTCAGCGCATCGAAGTATTTAAGCCGAGCGCTGGCACCCTCCACCACAGGGGTGAAAAAGTCGCGCAGCATCATGCGCTTGTTGCGCTCTTTCGGCATGTTTTTCACAAACACGACCACCGTTTCATGGACGACGAACATGTGGCTGTCTTTTTCGATAAAGGGTTTACCCAGTCCATCAAACCGATAGAGGAGTTCGTTTTCGAGTGCATTGACCGAGCCCGCCGTCGACGCAATGTGTTGCTCGGTATCGGAATTAAAGTACGCGACGGCATGCAACTCCATCGTGCGAAGCGTTTCGACCAGCTTCATCATCAGTTGCTCGCCATGAGGAGCTTCGAAGCTGGCGCGCAGGAAGCGGATCGCGTGAGACGAGATATCGGCCTCCGTCAGCATCAACTGTGCGCGGCGCGTCGCGGTTTCGGCTTGTTTTTTCAGATGGAGCCGCTGCGCGCGCAGTGCGAGCGCTTTGTAGAGTTTGTTGCGCAGAATTTCCGGGTCGTAGGGTTTGGTGATGTAGTCTATGCCGCCGGTGTTCAGGCCTCGAATGATTTCTTCGGTCGAATCATGGGCCGATAGGAAAATGACATCCACATCCGAAAGGCTCGCATCATTGCGAATGATTTCGCAGGCCTCGTAACCGTCGATGCCGGGCATCTCGACATCGAGCAGCACCAGATCCGGGTGCGGTTTACTCGCTAAGGCCTGTAGGGCCTCTTGTGCGTTGTCGTAGAGGCTCGTGATGAAAAAGTCCTCCAGAATCATCTCCAAAATTTCGAGATCTTCCGGGGAGTCGTCTACCACCATTATTTTCCCGCGCGACATGGTTCGCTCCTTTTTTTATGTCCATTCCGTCGTTGGCGAATCTACTCTCAAGCTCGGCCTGAGAGCACATTGTGTATGCATTGCTGCATGGTTTCAAATTCAAGCTGCTCGAAGTGATGCTGTAGTGTGGCGATGGTGCTTCGATAGTCTTCAGGTACCCCCTCACGATCCAGTTGTTCGAGAATCTGAGCCGCGGCACTGAGGTCGTACTGGAGTGTGTGTCTGAGTTGCTCGAGTAGGGTGTTTGTATCCGACGTCTGCGATGCGTGCTGCAGCTGGGCAACACAGGTGCGCAGCTCGACGATCGCGTGATGCAGGGCGGCCAGTTGTTCGGGGCTGACGTCTTCGCCGTTATTCAGGGTACTTTCGATACTCGAGGCACGCTGCGATAGCGCCGTGGCGCCGAGATTGGCCGCTGCACCATTGATCTGGTGTGCGAGCCGGCGTGCGTCGTCGAGGCTTCCTGCGTCCAGCAGGGCCCTCAAATCTTCTGACACACCTTTATGGCGATCGGCAAAGGAATGCAAAAGCGCTTCCAGCCGGTCGCGCTTGCCGCGCAGCCTGTGCAGCGCGGTATTGAGGTCGAAGCCTGGGAAGTCAGGCATAGGCGGATACGAGAGCGTCATGGAGCACCGCGTTTCCAGTGTGTGGCGTTCCCGAAGTATAGACCCGAATTACGGTGGCTGCACGGCAGCAGCACAGGGAATCTGTGCGCGCTATCCCAGAACTTTTTGTTGATAGTAATCCAGCTCCTTGCGCACTACCGGCGCGAGCAGGTAGAGACCGGTCAGGTTGGCAAGGCTCATCGCGAAGATCATCGAATCTGAAAAGGTAATCACATTATTCAGGCTCGCCATCGCGCCGAGCACGATGAACACACAGAACAGGGTTTTGTAGGTGTAGATCGAGGTGTTGGAATGACCGAACAGAAAGCTCCAGCTGATGGTGCCGTAGTAAGACCAGGACAGCATGGTGGAGAACGCAAACAAGATCACGGCGAGGGCCAAAATCCCCTCAAACCAAGGGAATACACTGCTGAACGCAGCGGCAGTAAGGTCGACCCCGCCGAGTTCGGGGTGTGTGCCCATCGCCCCGGTAATAATGATGACCAGTGCCGTCATTGTGCAGATCACGACGGTGTCGATAAAGGGTTCGAGCAGGGCGACGAAACCCTCAGTCGCGGGTTCTCGAGTTTTCACAGCGGCGTGCGCGATGGCGGCCGAGCCCACGCCAGCCTCATTGCTGAAGGCGGCGCGCTGGAAGCCTTGGATCAGCGCACCAATGGCGCCACCGACTACGCCTTCCGGGCTGAAGGCGCCACCAATGATTTCGCCAAAGGCCATGGGCACCTGCGAGATATTACCGAGAATAATAAACAGTGCGGTGATGACATAGACCGCGGCCATAAAGGGCACGAGACGTGCGGTGACCTTAGCAATGCTTTTGATCCCGCCGATGATGACCACGGCAACGAGTACCGCCATGATGAGCCCGAATAGCCACCCCTTACCCGCCAGCGGGCTAGTGGCTCCGCCGGTGGCCTCCACCGTCATGGAGAAGGCTTGGTTGGCTTGGAACATATTACCGCCGCCGATGGAGCCGCCAATGCAGCAGATCGCGAAAAACACGGCGAGCACGCGCCCGACGTTGGGCAGGCCGCGCTCGCTCAGGCCGGTGGTCAGATAGTATTTGGGGCCGCCAGAGACACTGCCGTCAGCATGGTACATACGATATTTCACGCCGAGCGTACATTCAGCAAATTTGGAACTCATGCCAATCAGGCCCGCGACAATCATCCAGAAGGTGGCGCCAGGGCCACCGATGGAAATTGCCACGGCCACACCGGCGATATTGCCGAGACCGACCGTACCCGATAAGGCCGCAGTGAGGGCCTGAAAGTGGCTCACCTCGCCAGGGCTTTTCGGGTCAGAATATTTGCCGCGTACCAGATCGATCGCGTGGCGAAAGCCCCAAAAACTGACAAAGCGAAGGTAAAAGGTAAAAAACACGGCGCCGGCTGCGAGCCAAAGCACGATCCAGCGTATGCCGAAATCCTCATTTAAAGGAATTTCGGAAAAAATAATCATCGCGATGAAATTGGAGACGGGAGCCACTTTCTGGTCGACACATTCGTCTAAACCGTAGGCGTCGCTATCGAGACATTCGGAAAAGCTCAATTCCGTATCTGCGCACAAACTTGGTGATAAAATCAGTGAAATGCACAGTAAAAGAGCGTAAAACACGGGGCTTTTCATAGCTTCTCCGGTGGCCATGTAAAAGCATTGATTCTATAGAAGGAGGCTGGAAATGCCAGCCCCTAGCGCTGTCGATAAGGTATGCGTTAGCGCGAAGATTGTAGCGCGCGCTGCTTTTCGCGATTCCAGTCGCGTTCTTTTTCTGTTTGGCGTTTATCGTGTAATTGCTTGCCCTTGGCGATGCAGACTTCGCATTTTACCAAGTGACGCTTCCAGTACAGCGCAGTGGCGACAACGGTGTAGCCCTTTTGATCCGCGAAGGCTTCGAGCTTGTTGATCTCTTTTTGATGCAGCAACAACTTGCGGTAGCGGGTTGGCTCGCACACAAAGTGCGTGGATGCTGTGGCGAGAGGTTGGATCTGGCAGTTGAGGAGAAAGGCCTCGCCATTTTTGAGGTGGACATAGCTGTCGGTGAGCTGGCCTTTACCCGCGCGCAGGCTTTTTACTTCCCACCCTTGCAGAGCCACACCCGCCTCGAATTTTTCTACCAGAAAATAGTCGAAGCGCGCCTTCTTGTTCTGCGCGATGGTATTGCTGGAGGGTTTGTTTTTGCCTTTCTTTGCCATGGGCGCGGATTATACGGAGGTGGCGGGCAAATGTCCTCAATTTGCTACTCATTTTAAAGGTGAGCCGTTAGAATGATGCGCTTTTGCACAGAGACAGGCGGACCCTTGGCGACCCATATCGAGCGCAGCGCGCTTGTTCCCTTTTCAGCAGAGCGTATGTTTGCACTCGTGAACGATATCGAGCGCTACCCGGAATTCATTCCTGGCTGTGCCGGCGCTGAGGTGCTGGACCGTGGTGACGGTTGGCTCGAAGCCCGGTTGGATCTCGCTCGCTTGGGCATGCGCCAGTCCTTCTCGACACGCAATACCCTTGAACCGCCCACGCGTATGAGCTTGAGCCTGCTTGATGGGCCATTTAAAACGCTCGAAGGCGCATGGCAGTTCGACGTGCTCAATGAACAGGCCTGTAAGGTCAGCTTCACCCTGACGTTCGAAGTGGCCAACCGTCTGATGGCGATTGCGCTGCCTAAACTGATGCAGCAAGTGGCCTCTGAGCAGGTGGACGCGGTCTGTGCCCGCGCCCGTGAACTGTATCAATAGTGCGAGCTGAGTAAGGTAAATGATGAGCGAAGCAGAACTGATCAAAGTCGAGGTCGCGTTCGCGCGCCCTGACAAGCAGAAAATCCTCGAAGTGCTTGTGCCGCCGGGTACCACGGCACTGCAAGCCGCGGAGCAGTCCGGCATAGTGCGCCACTTCCCTGAAATTGAGCTTGAACAGGCGACGATGGGGATCTTCGGCCAGGTACTTGGCACCAAGGGCCTGGGTAAACCCGCTGAACACGTCTTAGTTGAGGGTGACCGGGTCGAAATTTACCGCCCCTTGATCGCCGACCCCAAAGAAGTGCGCCGCCGCCGAGCGGAAAAAAGCAAAGCCGACAAGAGCGCCTAAAGGGCGCTCACATCAAACCAGAGTTCGGGCTGATCAACCGGGGTGCTGGCGGGCAGATAGGGGTTGTCCAGGTGAAACAACAGGCGTTGTTGTAAATTGGCTTGCTCCAGCGTGTCGCGGATCATTTTGTTGTTATAGAAGAAACGGTCGAACTCTCCATTTTCAATCATGGTGTAGAGACCGCGCTCTATGTCTTCGGCCAGTTCGGTCGACTTCGGACTCACAAAGAAATACATCGGTAAGCGATAAATCACCGCGAGACGTTTCTCCACCGTCAGCGGTAGTTCGCTATTGGTGCTGAGTTCGCCCCAGGGCTCATGTACGCCTCGAGAGAACGCGTCAAAACGCCCGCCATCGAGCATGTGGAACAGGCCCGGGTACTTGGACGATTTTTCTACCGTAAAGCCATTCGCCTCAAGAATATTGGTGTCGACCCAGGTGCGACCCTGACCAATGGAAATCTTTTGTAGGTCAGCCAATGTCTGCACGCGATCGAAACGTGCCTGATCGCCCTCGCGGATAATAAAAATCCGGTGGCCGAGCAGGCCTCGATACAGCGGCACGCGAATGGGCTTCAGTTGGGCTTCAATCTCTGTCGAGGTGCCAATCCAGATCACGTCGATACGACCATCGAGCAGGTCCTGAATTTCACGGCTTTGTGAGCCACTCGCGTCCACGGTCTCAAAGCGATAGTCTGAGCCGCTGTTTGCGAGGGCCAGTTTCAGAAGTTCAATACAGTACGCGTAGTTGTCATTGATAACGGGGTTGATGGAAAGGGTTTTGGTTTGTGCGTGTAGCGGGGTCAAACTCAGCGTCATGCCGAGAAGAAACGTGATGATGACTGTTTTCATTGTGTGATTGCCTTAACGATCCTGCAGAGCAGGGCAGATATCGGGTTGCGGGCTTATACTGCCCGTCGTGTTGTCCTCGTTCTTGTTGTTATATCCATATTAGGTGTTATCGGCCGCAGTACGGCCATAGTTTAGTTTAGTCGCTTTGTGGCTTGAGATGCCGGTCTATCAATGTAAAAAGTCGTAAACTGGCACCGCGATTGCGCTCGGCAACCTGCTTGGCGCGAGCACCCATCGCGGCTGCAGCCTGCGGCGCGGCACTCAGGCGAGCTACCTGCTCTGCCAGGGCGTCTGCCCCGGAGACGAGCGTTAACGCCTCCTGCTGAATCAGCTCTGCCGCAATTTCGCGAAAATTAAAGGTGCTAGGCCCGCTCAGAATGGGCATGGCCCAGGCCGCTGGCTCAATGTAATTGTGGCCGCCATTGTCGACCAGGCTGCCGCCAATAAAGGCGATGTCCGACGCGCCGAGCAAAAGCAGCAGCTCACCCATCGTATCGCCGACCAAAATATCGAAGGGCTCGCCCGCATACAGACTGCGACGGTGAACCGTGAGGCCTTGCACACTGCCACGTGATTCGCTCAGTGCCACGACGCTGTCGAAGCGCTCGGGATGTCGAGGAACGAGCAGCAGCCGCGTGTTGGGGTGTGTTTCGCGGAGGGTCAAAAAGGCGTCGAGGATCAGCTCGTCTTCGCCCTTGTGTGTGCTGGCGGCAATCCAGACAGTGTGTTGGTCGTGATCACTGAGTTGGGTGTGCAGCTGCCTGGCTTCTGCTATCAGGGCATCGCTCAGTTTCAGATCGAACTTGATGTTGCCGCTGACATGGCAGCGCGTCTCGGGTAGTCCCAGTTCGATAAACCGTTGCGCATCTTCGCTGTTCTGAATGGCCGCCTCCGTGATCGCGCTGAGCATCCCACGGGTCAAGCCTTTGAAGCGCCGGTAACCCGCCGCCGATTTTTCCGAGAGGCGCGCATTGGCGAGAATGACAGGAATGTCGCGGCTCGCACAGGCATGCAGTAGGTTGGGCCAGAGCTCGGTTTCGAGGCAGACAAAGGCCTGTGGTTGAAAGTGCTTGAGAAAGCGACGCAGGGCTCCGGGCAGGTCGTAGGGAAGGTAGCAGTGCAACACACGGCCCTCGAAGGCCGCATGCACGCGCTCGGAGCCGGTCGGGGTGGTCGTCGTGATCAGGATCTCAAGATCTTCGCGTTCGAGGTAGTGGCCGATGATCCCTTTGGCGGCAATGAACTCCCCGACGCTGACCGTATGAAACCACAACACCGGTTTGTGCGGACGCGCCCCCAAACTCAAGCCCAGTCGTTCGGCCCAGCGCTGTCGATACGCCGGCAGGCTGGCGCCGCGCCGCCACAGGCGCATAAACATCAGCGGCAGCAGCAGATAGAACAGCAGGGTGTAGCCGAGACGGCGCATTAATGCCCGCCCTGGGTGTGGTACAGATTTGCGTAGGCGCCGCCCTGAGCAAGCAGGTGTGCGTGCGTGCCCTGTTCAACAATGCGGCCGTGATCCAGGACCACGATGTTGTCGGCATCGCGGACGGTCGACAGGCGGTGCGCGATGATCAGCGTGGTACGCCCCTGCTTGAGGCGATTCAATGCTTCCTGAATCAGTTTTTCTGATTCATTGTCCAGCGCCGAAGTGGCTTCATCGAGGATCAAAATCGGCGCGTCTTTGTAGAGGGCACGCGCGATGGCAACGCGCTGTCGCTGGCCTCCGGACAAGCGGCTGCCGCCTTCACCTACGGCCGTGTCGAGGCCGTCTTCCATGGCCATAACAAAATCATAGGCATTGGCGTCTTTCAGAGCCTGCTCAGCACGCGCGCGGTCAGCGCTTGCGCCGTAGCACACGTTGTCGAGCACGCTTGCATCGAACAGCACGGCCTGCTGGCTCACCAGTGCAATGTTGCGGCGTAAATCGGGCAGGGCAATGTCAGCGATCGCCTGTTCATCAATGTAGATCTCGCCGCGTTGGGCGCTATAAAAGCGCAGCAGCAAGCTGGCCAGGGTGCTCTTACCGCTACCGCTGTGGCCAACGAGCGCCACCGTTTCACCTGCTGCAATCGACAGGTCCAAGGCGTGAATGACGGGCTTGTCTTCGTAGGCGAACTCAAGTTTGTCGAAGCGGATACTGCCTTCGGCGCGCGTGAGGTTGCGGGTGCCGGTGTTTTTTTCGCGCTCTTCATCGAGTACGCCGAAGATGGATTCGGCTGCGGCGAGGCCGCGCTGGATGATGGAGTTGATCGTACTGAGTTGCTTCACTGGCTTGGCGGTCGCTCCCGCGGCGCTGACGAAGGCCACGGCGGCGCCGGCCTGCCCCTCTGGCCAGAGCAACAGCACCAGCAGAAAGATCAGAGCCAAGGCAATCGAAATCACGAAGTGCATGATCGGTGTTTGCAGGGCGTTGACGCGCTCAAATTTTTTGCTGTACTTGAGGTTGCTGTCCGCTGCGCCATGAAAGCGTTCGCTCTCAAAGTGCTCGGCGTTGTAGCTTTTTACGGTGTGGATGCCCTGCACGGCTTCGTTAGTGATGTGCGAGACCAGCCCCACCGTTTTTTGGATGTGGCGGCTGATGCGCCGGAAGTAACGCGACGCGATAAACACCAGCCCTGACAGGATGGGGGCAGCACCGAGAAAGGCGAGGGTCAGCTGCCAATTCTCGTAGAGCATGTAGGTCAGCAGGCCGATCAGAAACAAGCCGTCCTCGAAGAGAATGCGCACCGCGCGTGTCACCGAGGCTGAGACCTGTTCAATGTTGTAAATGATCAGGGAAATCTGCTCGCCGCTGTTGCGCTTGTCGTAAAAGCGCTGGGGCAAAAAGAGCATGTGGTCGAACACTTCTTTGCGCAAGGTATTGACGACGTGAAGGCCAACTTGGCTGATGTAGTAGTTGCCGAAGTAATAACCGATGCCGCGCAAACCACTGAGTACCAGCACTGCAATGGGCAACAAATAAATACTGTTTTCGAGGCTCTCCGGTAAAAACGCGATCCACTCTGTGGGTTTGCCTTCGAGCAGGTTGATGAACAGTTCAATGGTTTTAAACAGCAGCGTCTGCATCGCCGCAAACAACAGAAAGCCTGCGAAGCTGATGAGAAAGTAGCGTTTGTAATTCAGCGCGTAAGAGAGCAGGCGGGGGTAGAGATCCAGTGTGCGCTGTGAGGCGTCGCTCATGAAAAATCCTGGCTGCTGGCAAAAGCCGCTATTTTACATGGATTTTGGCTTGGCGTCGGGCTTTGTGAGGGGGGAACAAGGCCCTCTGACTCGAGGGCCTCTCCCGGTGCCGTTGTGCGCAATGACATCGGAGCCGGGAAGGAAGGTCAGACTTAGGCTTTGACGTTGGAAAGCCAGTCCGCGTGTTCGGGCAGCTGGCCTTTGACCACCTTGAAGTAGAGATCCTGCAGGCGCGTCGTGATCGGGCCTCGGTCGCCGTTACCAATCTTGCGGCCATCCAGCATGCGGATGGGCAGGACTTCGGCAGCGGTGCCCGTAAAGAACGCCTCGTCGGCCACATACACTTCATCACGCGTGATGCGCTTTTCGCGGATTTCGTAACCACAGTCTGCAGCCAGCGCGAACAAGGTTGCGCGCGTGATGCCATCGAGGCAGGAGGTCAGTTCCGGGGTATAGAGCACACCTTCACGCACGATGAAAATGTTCTCACCACTGCCTTCAGCGACGTAGCCTTCGTTATCGAGCAGCAGGGCTTCTTCACACCCGGAGTCCAGCGCTTCCTTCAGGGCCAGCATCGAGTTGATGTAGTGGCCGTTGGCTTTGGCCTTACACATGCTGATGTTGACGTGGTGACGCGTGTAGCTCGAGGTGCGCACCTTGATGCCGTGGTCGCGCGCTTCGGGCGACATGTAGGAAGGCCAGTGCCAGGCGGCTACGATGACGTGGGTTTTCAGGTTATCGGCGCGCAGGCCCATGCCTTCTGAACCATAAAACGCCATCGGGCGCAGGTAGGCTTCGTTCAGATTGTTCTCGCGAACCACCAGTTTCTGCGCCGCATTCAGCTCCTCTTTGCTCCAGGGCATCTCCATATTCATGATGTGCGCTGAGCGGAACAGGCGATCTGTATGCTGTTGCAGTTTGAAAATACAGGTGCCGTAGTCTCCGGCATCGTAGGCGCGCACACCTTCGAAAACACCCATGCCGTAGTGCAGGGTGTGGGTCAGGACGTGTACGCGTGCTTCACTCCACGGAACAAGTTCACCATCGAACCAGATGACACCGTCGCGTTCGGCAAATGACATAGTTGTGCTCCAAGTTTGTCTCAGTAGCGCGCCTGTGGCGGGCTAATTTTTGTTATTCGTCAGCGCCGTCCGTCTGTGTTTCGGGGAACAGACGGTGCCAAATATCAATTACGGATTGTCGCTCGGCCAATAACGCGTCGTTGCTGATCGTACTTGGCTTCTGTTCGATCGTCAGACGGTGAGTGACCTCTCGCAGCGCTTTGTACGCCGCGATGAGCTGCTCAACCTCTTGGGCTGATAGCTTGTCGGTGTGAGCGAGAGCCTCAAGAATACGGATGTTGTCCGTATAGGTCGCAATGTCAGGTTCTGCATGCGACCACGCGAGAACCAAGTATTGAACCATAAATTCAATGTCAACGATACCACCGGCGTCCTGTTTGATGTGGAAAACGGTGTCGTCCCGGGCGTCGCTGCCGAGGTGGCTGCGCATCTTGTAGCGCATCTCCACGATGTCCTTGGCGAGCGCCTCGTGGTCCCGCTCGAGGCCGAGCACTCGGTGGCGGAGCGCGTTGAAGGTCTCCATCAGGCCCTCGTCACCGGCGATCGGACGCGCCCGCACCAGGGCTTGGTGTTCCCAGGTCCAGGCATCGTTGAATTGGTATTTTTCAAACGCGCTGAGGGTGGTCGCCAGTAAGCCGGAGTTGCCCGAAGGGCGCAGGCGCATATCGACCTCGTAGAGTCGGCCCGAAGCGGTTTGCGTATTGAGGATGTGAATCAGCTTTTGGCCAAGGCACACATAGAAGGTTTGATTGTCGATCTCCTTCCCGCCCTGGGTGTAGCCGGTGATGCTGGCATTGTGGATGAAGACGAGGTCGAGGTCAGAGCCGTGGTTCATCTCGATGCCGCCCAGTTTGCCGTAGCCGACGATCAGAAATTCCGGCGTCTCTCGCTCGCGCCCATCGGGATAGCCATGCCGGGTGACCATCATGCGCCATACGAGCGTCAGGCAGTACTCGAGGATCACTTCGGCCAGAAAGGTCAGATAGTCGCTGACCTTCATCAGTGGCAAGGTGCCTGCGACTTCACAGGCGGCGACGCGCAAGGCATGGCTGAGCCGGAAGTAGCGCAGCGTTTCCATCTGTTGCTCGAGGTCCTGCTCGTCGACGCGCATCATCGCGCGCTGTAGTTCGTTTCTCAGATCCGTTTTTTCCGGGAGGCTGTAGAGGCTGCGCGTGTCGAGCAGTTCGTCGAGCAGCGCCGGGTAGGTGGTCAATTGCGTCGCAATTTGTGCGCTGGTCGCCGCCAGCTTCACCAGCTGTGTCAGCGCGTCTCGGTTTTCCATCAGCAGCACGAGGTAGGCACTGCGTCGGGCAACCGCATGCACGAGAGGCAGGAGGCGGCGCAGCGCACTGTCGGGGTCATCGACATGCTGTACTTCACTGATCAACAGCGGCATGAACCGATCGAGCCGTTCACGGCTGTTACTGGTGAGGTTCTGAATTAACGGAGAGTGTGCGAATTCATTCAACACCGAAGCCAGATCGCTGTCGGTATCCTGCTCGCGAATGCCGCAGGCCTGTTGCCACAACAATAGGGCTTCTTCCTGCTCGGCCACTTCCTCTTCGTCGTCTTCGGGGCTCGCGATGACATGAGCGAATTCGTGGCGGACGAAGGCGCGGTGCTGTTCCAGTTTTTCCGTGAACGCTTCCCAGTCCGCGATGCTCATCACCGCCAGCAGGGCGTCACGCGCCTGGGGCGTGTCGGGCAGTTTTTGCGTCTGCTCGTCATTGAAGGCTTGGATGGCGTGCTCGGTATTGCGCAGGAAGGTGTAGGCTTCGAGTAATTTGGCGGCCACGCCCGGGGGCAGACAGTTCATGCTTTCGAGCAGCGGCAGAATGACGTCGACCCGGTTCTGTTGCAGTTCGGTGTCGCGCCCGCCGCGAATCAGCTGAAACACCTGGGCGATGAATTCAATCTCACGAATGCCGCCGGAACCCAACTTGACGTCGTCGTCGAGCTGGCGGCGCCGCACTTCCTGCTGGATCAGGCGCTTGAGGTTACGCAAGGCGTCGATAACCGAGAAGTCAATGTACTTGCGGAAGGTGAAGCTTAAGCGAATGGCCTCGAGCTCATTCAGTCTCGGTGTGACCGACGGGAGCGCGCTGGTGGCGACCACGCGCGCCTTGACCATCGCGTAGCGTTCCCATTCTCGGCCCTGTGTTTGGTAGTACTCCTCGAGGGCGCGGAACGGGCTTACCAGGGCGCCACTTTGCCCGTAGGGGCGCAAGCGCATGTCCACTCGAAACACCATGCCATCTGCAGTGACGGCATCCAGGCTTTGAATGACCTTTTTACCGAGCTTGATGAAGTATTCCTGATTTTCGATGCACTTGTCGCCGTCGGTCTGCCCGCCATCGGGGTAGCAGAAAATCAGGTCGATGTCGGAGCTGAGGTTGAGTTCCCGCGCACCGAGTTTACCCATGCCAATGATGATAAAGGGCTGAGCCTCTCCCTTGCGGTTGCGTGGCACCCCAAAGCGGCGTTGCAGTCGCGGTTCGTGAAACGCGATGGCGGTTTGCAAGCTGATTTCGGCGAGATCGCTCAAGGCGCCGGTGGTGGCGTTCAGGTCGAAGTCCCGGTTGATGTCGGCGTGGATGATGCGCAACATCATGTGCTGGCGCACCGCGCGCAGTCCCGCGTTAAACGCGCCTTCGTCCTCGGCTGCGAGCAAAACTGCATCCAGCGCGGCCTTAATGGCGTTGCGATCCGGGGGGCTGAGTGCTGAGTCGTACTCCGTCAGCCACTCGGGATGCTGCACCAACACTTTGCAGGCAAAGAGGCTGCCCGCCAGCGTTTTATTCAGCGCGGCAAGGGAAGCCGGTGGTAGCGCCTCGATGGTTTGAATGTCTGCCTCATCGAGCTGCGCGGCGCAGTCTTCGCTGAAGGTGGGGCGGTGCGGAGGTGAGGTTAGCGCGGTGATACACTTCATGACGTTCTCAATCGTTGCCGATGATAAATGGTAGCATTCAGAAAAAGCGCGGTCATGCTGACCTGACGCGGATGTAATGTAAATGCTAGGGAGAAAGGAATGGGGAGTGGGAAGTGGGTGCGTCGTGCGCTGCTGTTGCAGAGTTGGGCCTGGATCGGGGGTGGCATGTTGTGCGCCGGGCTCGCCAGTGCCGAAGAGGCCGCAGAGAAAAAGCCGGAAAGCCCTTGGCTGCTGACGCCGACACTCAGCAGCAGCCCCAAGATGGGGAATTCATTGGGCGCGATGGCCGGTTACCTGTTTAAAGCGGACGAAGGTTCGCCCACCTCTATGGTGGCGGCAATGGGTTCGTACAGCGATACCGACTCGTCGGTCTACGGTGCTTTCAGTCGCCTCTATTTTGCGGAAGACCGGCATCGAGTGTTGGCAGGGGTCGTGCACGGCAATATCGAGAACAGTTACGAAGACTTCCTGGGGACCGGCCTCAAGGCGGAAACCACCGATGATCTCAATATCGGCTTCGTGCAATATTTGCGAGGCCTTCCTCACGGCTGGTATGTCGGTGCACAAGTGCTCGCAATGGACTATGAAATCAAAGCGCGCGATCAAAAAACGCAGACCTTGCTAACGCTCTTGGGGCTGACCGGCTTTTCGAGCAATGCCTTGGGTCTGGTCATCGAACGGGATACGCGCAATCAGCAAAATTCCCCTCGGTCGGGTTCCTGGCTCAACGTCAGCAACAGCGCATTTCGGGAGTCACTGGGTGGAGATGTGAGTTTTGATGCCTACTCCGCGAATTTTTCTCACTACTGGGGTTTTGCCGAACGCCATGTGGTCGCGTCGCGGGTGACGGGGCGCTGGACCAATGATGCGCCGCGCAGCGGCTACAGCTCGGTTGACCTACGTGGCTACACGCGAGGTGAATATCTCGCACCGAATGCAACCAGCATCGAGGTAGAAGAGCGCTATCAAATCACGACCCGTTGGGGAGCGACGGCCTTTGTCGGTGCAGCCTGCCTCTATGGTGAAGATGCCGCGTGTGACAGTGATGAAAACTGGTTTCCGGCTGCAGGAGCGGGGGTGACCTATTTACTCAAACCGGAGGAGGGCATGGTGGTGCGTTTGGAATTTGCTTCCGGTAAAGGCGACAACCACGGGCTCTATATGCAGTTCGGGAATGCGTTTTGAGGAAGCAGGGGGCTTAAGAGCCCCCTGTAGATTGGAAGGTTTAAATCTTGAATTTGCCGAGCTGACTGTTGAGCTCTGAGCTTTCGTGAGACAGGTCATCAGCGGACTTGCTGACCACTTTCGCGTTTTCAGCGACCTGCTCAGAGAGCGAGTAGATGGCAGTGATGATCTTGCTTACATCATCTACCACGGCACTTTGCTCTTCCGCGGCGGTGGCAATCTGGTGGTTCATGTCGTTGATGGTGTTCACGCTCAGCTGGATGCTTTCGAGTGAGTCCTTCACTTGCGCGGAGGTCTCGATGGTTTCCTGTACTGAGTTAATGCTGGTGTTCATTGACGCGTGCGCTTCGTCGGCCGCTTTCTGTAGCTGGCTGATGATCGACTCAATCTCTTCGGTCGAGTTTTGCGTCTTCTGAGCCAGCGAGCGAACTTCATCTGCGACCACGGCAAAGCCCCGGCCCTGTTCACCCGCACGCGCGGCTTCGATCGCGGCGTTCAGAGCGAGCAAGTTGGTTTGCTCGGCAATGGAGCGAATGACTTCCATCACCGAACCGATGTTTTCGCTGTTGTCTTTGAGTACCTGAATCTTGGTGGCCGTCGCTTCGATCTGCTCGGTGAGTTTTTGAATCGTTTCCTGCGAGCTGTTCATGATGCGCGCGCCGGCTTCGGTCGACTGGCTGGCTTCTTTGGTCTTTTCTGCCGTGGCACTGGCTGAGCGCGCAACTTCTTCAGCAGTTGAGGACATTTCGTTCAGTGCCGCAGCCACTTGCTCGGTTTCTTTGAGCTGTTGATCGGTCGAGTTTACAGTGCTGATCGATGCGCTGCCGATTTCGAGCACGCTGTCACCCACTTTGTTGGTCACCTGCATTACAGAGCCGATGATGCCGCCAATCTGCTCCATTACCGCGTTGAAATTGCCACTGAGTTCCGCGATTTCATCGCGGCTGGTGGTCGGCAGTTTGCGGCTCAGGTCCCCTCCGCCCTGTGCAATTTCAGCCAGCGAGTCCGAGACGGCCTGTACGGGCTTGACGATCATGCGAGAGGTCAGCATAAACACGGCTGCCAGGGTCGCCGCCATCAGTGCGAGAATAATGAAAATGCTGAGCTTGGTTTGGCCGTTGACGACCCCTTCAAGCTGCTTCTTGGAGAAGACGATGGTGTAGTAGCCGATCAATTGATCATTGCGGATCAGTTCCAGCCCCCCCTGTTCGACTTTCTCAGCCTTGTCGACCACTTCTTCCACTGCAGCGCCGAGTTCTTTGCCGCGGTGATCCGTGATTTCGATCTCGGTGACGAGTTCGGTGTTGACGAGGGATTTGGCAATCGCTTCGATCTGCTGGTAGTCGTAGGCGAATACCGGTTCGAGCAGGGATGAATTGATCAGGTCGATTTGCGCTTGCGTATCGCGCTCAAATTTTTTCTCTTCCGTGCCTGAGATGATTTGATAGTTGACGAGCAGAATTATGCCCGCCACGACGGTAATGGTGACCGTCAATGCTGCCATGAGCTTGGTGGAAAGGGAGCGTTTCATCATATTTATATCTTTCTTGTTGTCGGTCGAGTCTGGATTAAGTAGATCATCGGCACGTCAGCGCCAAGCTTGAATCCGAGCCTCTGCGTGGCCCACTAAAGAGTGTAGTCTGCATTCTTTCGTGACGCATCCCCAAATTATGTATACGCCAAAAAAATCGCCAGAAGTGGGCGCTGGTGTGCTTGGGAAGCGTTATTCGCCGGTGAAGATCACGCTGTTGTTGCGCCCACCACGCTTGGCTTCATAGAGGCCTTTGTCGGCCGCGTCGATCCAGTGTGTGGTCTCGCTGAAATTGGGCGAGAGCCCGGAAATCCCGAGGCTGACCGTGAATTTGATGGCCTGCCCTTCATAGAAGACTTCGAGCTGCTCGATGCGCTGTCGAATGCGCTCAGCGACGACTTTGGCCCCTTCGGGTGGGGTATTGGTCAGCAGTATGGCGAATTCTTCGCCACCATAACGCCCGGCGATATCGACATCGCGGATGCAGGCCGCAGCAGTGGCCGCCGTTTGTCGAATCACCTCATCGCCCGCCGGGTGGCCGTGACCGTCGTTGATGCGTTTGAAGTGATCAATGTCGAACATGATCAGTGAGCTCATCTGCCCGTAGCGGGTGTAACGTTTGAACTCGGTCTCGAGTTCGATTTCCCAAGTCTTGCGATTGAGCAGGCCGGTCAGCCCGTCGGTGCGGCTGATGCGGTGCAGCTCGGCATTCGCCGCCTGGATTTTAAGGCGATTCATCGCCACTTCAGTCACGTCATAGAGAATCAGGCAAATGTGATCAACATTGCCGGTGGTGTCTTTCAGCGGGATGATGGTGCTGTTCTGAAACATGTATTCCGCAGAGCTGGTAATCGGGCGATAGCTGCGGAAGCGGAACAGGTAGGGGCGCTGCTCCCAAGTCGTAAAGGCCGAGTTATGCAGGCTAAAGACGGAGTTGGCCTTGCCGCGAAACCAGTTTTCAGGCAGCTCCGGGAAGGTCTCGAAGATATCCTTACCTAGCACATCCGCAGAATCCATTGCACTGTGATTCTGCATGAACGCATTCCAGAGCTGGATTTTGAAATCGCGGTCGAGAATGACCAAGCCCACGTCGATGAACTGGAGTACGTCCATCAACCAGTGGAAGTCTTTCAGGAAATTGTCCGCTTTGCTCATACGCTTGAGGCGCTCAGGCTAACAAGTAGTCCAGTTTTTTGAACAGCAGCTCCAGAGAGGACTCGGTCATCACGATCAGAAGGTCGCAATGCACGTTGTAGTTTTCCAATTCGTAGCTGATTTCCGTCACCAGAGCCTGATCCCATTTGGCGGTTTGGCTGTCGAAGAGCGCCGAGATCGGTTGGTGTTGCCCCAGTACCATGGGCGGGCCGTAGCTGAATTCCATGTCGATCTGCTCCGCAATGCCATTGAGGCAGGCGCCAAACAACACGTTAGTGGTGTCCATCAGCAATTCGCGTTCGGCCTGCTCGTCGAGTTCACCCTCGTATTTCATGATTTTAGCGAGGTCGGCGAAACTGGTGTCGTTGAACAGCAGCATCGCTTCACCACTGATCCCGCCGCCGATGAAGCCCTGGCAGACGCCCGATACAGACGTGTTGGCGTCGACAGAGTTCAGGGCCATCATGATGTCCGAGGGCTGCATCAGTTCAATATGAGGAATCGACAGCACGACAAAGGTGTCGAGCAGTCTCGCCAGCTTATCGCCAGCCTGCCCCATCGCGACGTTGGATACCTCTTGCAGGCAATCGCGTATGTCTTCGCTTAACGTGAGAATGGCTCTGTCCTTCAAACAAAATAACGGTGTACTAACTATTCTAGACCGGTCACGATAAAATGCCTGAAAATTTACCGACTTATCCCCAATGAGGCCGTTTTGAGGCTGAACTCATGAAGTATTGCACCGTTCCTGTCACTCATTACCAGCAGAATTGCAGTATCATCTGGTGCGAAAACAGCGCCAAAGCCGCAGTGATTGACCCGGGAGGTGACGTGGATCAGATCCGCCGCAAGCTCACGGAACTGGATTTGACGCTGGAAAAGATTCTGCTGACCCACGGCCACCTCGACCATGTGGGCGGTACGGCGGCCATGAAGCGCGAGTCGGAGGTGCCGGTGATCGGGCCGCATCGCGCAGACAGTTTCTGGATTGATGCGCTCGATGCCCAGGCCCAAATGATGGGCTTTGAGCCCGTTGCGGCCTTTACTCCGGACCAATGGCTGGAGCATGGTGACACTGTTCAGGTCGGCGAGCAGACGCTGGAGGTCCTGCATTGTCCCGGTCATACACCGGGCCATGTGGTGTTCTATCACGCGGCGTCGCAGCAGGCCTTCGTCGGGGATGTGTTGTTCCAGGGTTCGATCGGGCGCACGGATTTCCCAATGGGCGACCACGAGCAGTTGTTAAACTCGATTCGTCACACTCTCTTTCCACTAGGGGACGAGGTGCGTTTTGTGCCAGGGCACGGACCTGAGTCCGACTTTGGCGCGGAGCGCAAACACAATCCCTTTGTGGCCGATCATCGCTTCGGTTAAGCGGAGCGGGGCAAAGCCCTATTTCTCACCCGACACGGCGGCGTGTCTTGAATGTCTGAATTGGAGGACGGCATGACCGATTTGCAAGCGCTGGGCGATGACCCCGAAGAAAATTACGAACAGTTTCTGGCTGAAGCGATCGATACGGGCTGTGTCTGGGCGCTCGAGGGGGAGGAGGGCTTTGCGCTGTGTCCCTCGGTCGATAACGACGAATTGGATGTGATGCCGCTGTGGTCGCAACCGGAGTACGCGCAGTTGCATTGCCGCGACGAATGGGCGGAGTACGAGGTGGTGCCCATTGCGCTGGAGGAATTGCTGGACGATTGGCTGCCCGGCATGCACAGCGACCTGATGCTGGTGGGTGTGAACTGGAATCACGAACTGGAAGGCATTGAGCTGGAGCCACTCGACCTCCTCGAAGACATCGACCGGGAAGCCGCGGAGTAAGTGCCCAACGGCGGCCCGAATCCCGGCGCCTTGCCGCCGGTCAATTGAAGCGCTACAGCGCTTCTGTTATAACGCTCGGCGTTCCATTCACTGATCACATCCGAAAACATGTCTACTGAATTCCCATTTGCTGAAGAACAGATCTCGCTCAAGCAGTACACCGAAAAGGCCTATCTCGACTATTCGATGTATGTGATCCTCGATCGCGCCCTGCCGCACATTGGGGATGGCCTGAAACCCGTACAGCGTCGCATTATCTATGCGATGAGCGAGCTCGGCCTGAAAGCGAGTGCGAAGTACAAGAAGTCTGCGCGCACGGTGGGCGACGTGATTGGTAAATACCATCCTCACGGGGACAGTGCGTCCTATGAAGCGATGGTGCTGATGGCACAGCCTTTCTCCTATCGCTATCCGCTGGTGGATGGACAGGGCAACTGGGGTTCACAGGATGACCCTAAATCCTTCGCCGCGATGCGTTACACCGAGGCTCGGCTGTCTCGTTTTACTGAGGTCTACCTCAGTGAGCTCGGTCAGGGCACGGTGGACTGGCAGCCCAACTTCGATGGCACGCTCGATGAGCCGAAGGTGTTACCGGCGCGCGCGCCGACGGTGCTGCTCAATGGCGTGACAGGCATTGCGGTGGGTATGGCGACGGACATTCCGCCACACAACCTGCGGGAAGTGATCGACGCAACCGTACATTTGCTGGGCAACCCGGACGCAAGCGTGGCGGAGCTGTGCGAGTTCATCAAAGGGCCCGACATGCCGACCGATGCGGAGCTCATCACCCCGCGCAGCGAGATTCAAAGAATTTACGAAACCGGTCGCGGTTCATTGAAAATGCGTGCCGTATGGCATCGCGAAGACGGCGACGTGGTGATTACCGCTCTGCCTCATCAGGTCAGTGGCGCTAAGATTCTGGAGCAGATTTCCGCCCAGATGCAGGCGAAAAAACTCCCCATGGTGACAGACCTGCGCGACGAGAGTGATCACGAAAATCCCACTCGCCTAGTCATCGTGCCGAAATCGAACCGTGTGGACATCGACGCGTTGATGGACCACCTGTTCGCTACAACGGAGTTGGAGCACAACTATCGGGTCAACATCAACCTGATCGGCATCGATGGTCGCCCGGCCGTCAAAGCCTTGAACACCATCCTGTCCGAATGGCTGAGCTTCCGTATGGTCACCGTGCGGCGGCGTCTTCAGCATCGCCTGGACTGGGTACTGCGCCGTCTTCATTTACTCGATGGCCTGTTGGTTGCGTTCCTCAATCTCGATGAAGTCATTCATATTATCCGTACCGAAGAGCACCCCAAGCAGGTGTTGATGGAGCGCTTTGAGCTCAGTGAGGATCAAGCGAACTACATTCTCGATACCCGCCTGCGTCAGCTCGCGCGACTCGAAGAAATGAAAATACGCGATGAGCAGACCGAACTGAACAAAGAGCGTGAGCAGTTGGAGTCGACGCTGGGCTCCGCGCGCAA
The DNA here is from genome assembly GCA_003265435.1 of Cellvibrionaceae bacterium AOL6. Lineage (GTDB taxonomy): Bacteria > Pseudomonadota > Gammaproteobacteria > Pseudomonadales > Cellvibrionaceae > Agaribacterium. The sequence goes on along the minus strand of NOXC01000005.1, from coordinate 231,762 downwards.
GCTCAAAAACCTGATTCGCAAGGAGCTGCTTGAAGTGGCCAAGGAATACGGTGATGAGCGCCGTTCGCCTCTGGTTGAGCGTGGCGAGTCGCGCGCATTCAGCGAAACCGATCTGCTCAGCTCCGACCCGGTGACTGTCGTCCTGTCGGACAAAGGCTGGATTCGCGCCGCGAAGGGACACGACATTGACCCGGAAAGCCTGAACTACAAAGCCGGTGATCACTACCGTTTCTCCGCGCGCGGCAAGAGTAATCAGAATGTGGTGCTGCTCGATTCTCACGGGCGAAGTTACTCTCTGCCGGCACACACCTTGCCGTCCGCGCGAGGGCAGGGCGAACCGGTAACGGGCAAATTGAATCCACCCAGCGGGGCAAGCTTTGAGGGCCTGATGATGGGGACGGATGCGCAACTGGTGCTGCTGGCCTCAGATGCCGGTTACGGTTTTGTCACCTCGATGGCGGAGCTGCACTCCAAGAATAAAGCGGGCAAGGCCGTATTGAACCTACCGAAAGCCGCGCGGGTCCTGCCGCCGTTGGTGTTCGATGACGTCTCATCGAGCTGGCTGGTGGCGATCAGCAACGAGGGGCGCATGTTGGTGTTCCCAGTGGCGGACCTGCCACAGTTGGCGCGCGGTAAGGGCAACAAGATTATTGGCATTCCGTCGGCACGTGCGCAGGCAAGGGAAGAGTTCCTGGTTGCGCTGAATGTGGTGTCGGAGGCGGAATCGCTGACGGTGTATTCCGGCAAGCGCCATTTGAGCTTGAAGTTTAAAGACCTGGAACACTACATGGGTGAGCGTGGTCGGCGTGGAAACAAGCTGCCACGAGGCTTCCAGAATGTCAGTGGTGCGGAGGTGCTTGAGAAGTAGTGGTTGTGTGCTTTTTGTTATAAAAAAACGAAAAGAGGCTTCCTTGTTGATAAGCGCCGTTGTACCATTCTTGCACGATGTCGCGGCCCGGTCCGCACATCGCAGCACTGACAGCACAGTGGTATTGGTACAACAACGACACCACCGGAAACACAAAAGGGTTAATGATGTCTGGTTTTAGACGTTACGGCAGGAAGCCCTTAAAACAAGTGGTAAAAATATTTCATCGCGATTCAGGCGATATTCTGGCAGAGACGCAGGATGTGTCCGAAGCGGGAGTATTTGTGCGATGCGCCGAGCTATGCAATTGCCTGGCTGTGGGTGACACCGTTGATGCGCAACTTTTTGCGGATAACAATCAGGTGGAGCGCGCACAGTTACGGGTGGTTCGACTGGCAACGGACGGTGTTGGCTGCTCCTTCGAGTAGGCTTTTAGTGGCGTCCGGCCTCTCTATCGGTTGAATCCATTCCGCCTTCCAAGCGCCCTCTCCGCGCATCCTCAATATTTAATACGCTCTTGGTAACGCTACCAGCTCGAGCCTCTGTTCTTCCAAAACCTTAATCGAGTAAAGACTTCAGCGAATCCAGATATTTTTCTGAGGTTTCTCGGCTGGCGGGCGTGTGCTTTTGCGCTTCTATGCGAGGGGTGTCGGGCAGGTTCAAGACCTCACCTGCGCGCACCTGTTCGGCCAACCGTTGGTAGTGGTTGCGAAACACCGGGAAGGCCACTTGTTCGGGATTGCTTTGCAGAAAATGCCAGCCGCACTCGCGCCCTGCGTGGTACACCGCGGGGTGAGACCAGGCTTGAGCGGCTTTCGGGGACGCGGCACAACAGGCTTCGGTGTACGCGCTGTGCACATCGGGTAAGCCGGCTTCGCTGACACGTTCGCACTGGTCGAGCATGGTTTTCAAAGTCGGCAAAAATTCTGAGGTTTTCACCACGGCCATCGCCGCTTCGCAAATGACCTCGCCGGAATACTGGGACAGCGCATCCAGCCATAGCCGTTTCACGGCGATCAGGTCGCTTTCGCTCGCAAAGGCTTTAAAAAACTGGTTGTGGTAGTTGCGTTTAAACAGCGCAAACACCTGATTCAGCGCATCGACTTGGGCGTCTTGAGCGCGCCGTTCAGTTGGCCCAGCTTCTGTCGTTAAGTTCTTCTTCAAGGTGCATGTCTCGCGTCGATCGGTTTGCTGCCTGAGTGCCGGATGCCGGGGCATCGTGGCGTTGCGCCCACTGGCGCTTGGTGTGCTGCAGGAATTTGGTATTCCAAGAGCTCAGAAGTATACCGCGATCCCGCCAATAGAGAACAAATTCGGGCAGCAGGCTGCGTGCAAATTGCACATCGATGTTCGCCAGGCGCAGTACGTCGTAGACATCTTCAGAGGGTTGCCAGTTTGCCGGAATGGGGCGGGGCTCGGTGTTGTTCTCGATGGCGGCCGTGAATTTGGCCCACTGCACACGCACATGCTGGACGAACTTGGTGTTCCAGGTGCGGTGGCTGTCCCCGCGCTCCCGCCAGTACAAAATAAACTCCGGTACCGCGTCTTCGACAAATTCACGGCGAATGCCGCCCTTGTCGACGAGAATCTCCATCGCGTCAGCACTGGGTTGCCAGTTCTGTTGGATTGGCCCCTCCTGCTCCTGCTGGAAGCGCAGGGTTTCATAATCTCGCCATTTGCGCAGGACGTGCTGCATAAACTTCGCCCCCCAGCTGTGTTGCTGCTCACCGCGCTCGCGCCAGTAGGTGATGAACTCGGGCACAAGCTGGCGCGCGAAGCTGTCAGGTATGCGGTGCTGGGCAAGTTGCTCCAGCGTGTTGCGGTCGGGCTGCCAATTGGGCGAGATGAAATTTTTTGCAATGCCCGGGCTCGGGGGCACGGCCTGTCTCACTTGCTGAGTTCTGCCGTCGGGCTGGCGCAGCCGCTGCTGGCGTTGAGACCAGCTTTGCTCGGCCTTTTCGTTGAACGCAAAGCGCAGTGGTCCGCCCTGTTCAAGTTGATGGGTGCTGACGATAATGACGCCCTTGTCACGCAGGCTGTTGGCAATGCGTTGCAGGTCTCGCAGCTGCCAGAAGGGCAGCCCATCGAGCAGGGTCTGGGTCTCCACGCTATACCAGTCAAAGCCCCGCAGTTGCTCGGGGTTCAGTGTTTGCACCTGGTCGGCCAGCACGCACAACAACAGCGACTCCTCGAGACCGAGCGTGGCGGCCAATGAGGGGTAGATAAGCAGGGGTTTTTCCGGCACGAGCGAGCTGGGCATAGTCTAAAGGGCCTGGGTACGTCGAGCCGGTCAGTTTAGGGCGAGCGTCGAGTGAAAGCAAAGAGTGTGGATACTCAATTTGCGTGGGGTGCCTGGCGCGGTATGATGCGGCGCTGTTTTCAAGTTTTCTGGTGACCCCTGTGTTTCAGCCTGACCTGACCATGGAAAACGCCGTGCGTTTTTCCCGATTCGACCGCAATGCGCCTCTCGCGACCTGTTCCGCGCACCCGATTGTGCTGGAGGACCGCCACTGGCCAAGCTGCGAGCACTATTTCTGTTATCACGTGCTGCGTTCGGAAAGTAAAGCGGAAGCCTTAATGGCCCAAAGTGACCCGCTGGAAGTGCACGCGCAGACGCGGCCGTGGTACCGCCGCAAGAAAAAGAACTGGAAAACGCTGCGCAATGTGCTGATGACGCGCGCGCTCTACACCAAGGTACAGATGTACGAGGATGTGCGTGAAGCCCTGCTGGAAACCGGCGACAACTTGATTATTGAAAGCTCGCTCTATGACTATTACTGGGGGATAGGCCGGGATGCGCGTGGTCTGAACCAGCTCGGTCGTATCTGGATGGAGATTCGAAGTAAGGTGAGTGCGAGCTGATGGCAAAAGCAAAAACGGCCTACGTCTGCAGCGATTGCGGCGCCGATTTCAGCAAGTGGCAGGGCCAATGCAGCGAATGTCAGGCATGGAATACCCTCAGTGAGGTGCGCCTGGGGCCAGCGTCGACGCGCCAGACGTTTAAGGGCTATGCCGGCGGCCAGCAGAGTAAGGTGACTCGGCTGAATGAAATTGATTTGGCGGCTCTGCCCCGATTTTCCTCGGGTATGGATGAGTTTGATCGAGTGCTCGGCGGAGGTCTAGTACCGGGCTCAGTGGTATTGCTTGGCGGGCACCCCGGTGCGGGCAAGTCGACCCTGCTGTTACAGACATTGTGCCGCCTTGCGGAGTCGCATCCCTGTCTGTACGTCACTGGTGAAGAGAGCCTGCAGCAGGTGGCGATGCGCGCACAGCGTCTGCAATTGCCGATGGATCAGCTAAACCTGCTGTCGGCGACCGATGTCGAAACCATTATCGGCGAGTCGCAACGCATGCAACCGCGCATGCTGGTGGTCGACTCGATTCAGGTCATGCATCTCGCCGAGATCAGCTCGGCGCCGGGCAGCGTCTCGCAGGTGCGGGAATCCGCCGCGGCGCTGACACGTTACGCGAAAGAAAGTGGGGCGGTGTTATTGCTGGTGGGGCACGTGACCAAAGAAGGCTCCCTGGCCGGACCGAAGGTGCTCGAGCACATTATCGACTGCTCGATCATGATTGAGGGTACGCACGACTCGCGTTTTCGAACCCTACGTGGTCACAAAAATCGCTTTGGCGCGGTCAACGAGCTTGGCGTGTTTGCGATGACCGAGACGGGGCTGAAGGAAGTCAGTAACCCCTCTGCGATTTTTCTACAGCGATCCGATGAAGTGTCGTCAGGCTCGGTGGTGATGGTGGTGTGGGAAGGCACACGCCCCTTGCTGGTGGAAATTCAGGCCTTGGTCGACAGTTCCGGGTTTGGCAATCCGCGCCGTGTCGCTGTGGGGCTTGAGCAAAATCGCTTGTCCATGCTGCTGGCGGTATTGCATCGCCATGGGGGTGTCATGATCGGCGATCAGGACGTGTTCGTGAATGCGGTAGGTGGGGTCAAGATTATTGAGACCAGCGCCGATTTGGCGCTGATTCTCGCGCTGGTGTCGAGCTTCCGCGACAAGGCGCTGTCGCGCGATCTGGTCGTTTTTGGTGAGGTCGGTCTGGCGGGCGAAATTCGTCCCGTGCCCAGTGGTCAGGAGCGGCTGCGCGAAGCCGCCAAGCACGGTTTTAAGCGCGCCATTGTGCCGCTTGGCAATGTGCCGAAAGCCGAGGTGAAGGGCTTGGAGATCGTTGGTGTGCGCACCCTTTCTGAGGCCTTGGACGCGCTTTAAATCTGATTCAAATTGGCAAGCAGGTGATCGAGCGCCTGCCGGTCGCGGGTTGAAATCGGGTTGCACTCGACGCCGATATAATGTTCCTTGCGATGGGCAATGATGCCTCTGAGGTGGATATCCCCCTCGCTGCGCTCGATGCAGAGTTCCACGGCCTCGTCGGCATCCAGTCGATGCGGCACAAGTATCGCGACCAGCGCGCCGGAATCCCCGAGGTTGAGTAGGTGTGCAGGCCAAGTTTCCCCGGTGTGTTGCAGAGTCGCGTAGCAGCGGCAGCGAAATCGCGGACGTGCGCGCAACTCGGCGTGCAGCTCGTTCATCAGCTGTGTGGGATGACCAGCTCTTCGAGTACGCGTTCCGGGGCGTGGGGGTCGTCCATGTTCAGCTCGATGAGACGGCGCAGGTGACCGACGCTGTCCATGTCGATGGATTCACAGCGAAATCCCAGGAAGCGAGTACTGCTGTGCACCAGCTTGACGGTCATCTGGATTTCCGCCTGATCGCCCAGAAAGATACTGATGTGCGCAGGTTGGTCTGCGCGTACCTGATAATTAGACGGTGTTTCGAGTAACACGCCGTTGAGGCTGATATCAAGCAGGTGGGTGTGGAACACCACTTCCCCCTGTGCCAGTGTGGCGGCAGTGTCAAAGCGAATTCGGGTATAGCGTCGACGTTCGTAGTCGTTGACCATGGGCTGATATCTTCTGTACGGCAGAGTGATGCTCTAAGTGTAGTTCGCCGAGCGCCGACTCTCCAGTGCTTATCATGCCACTGTGACGTAGCCCCGGTTTGCACCGGGGCAAGTGGCGTTTAGTTCTTGATCGACTTGTATTTCATGCGGCGCGGTTGGGCATCTTCGCCTTTACGCGCGATGAAATCTTCGTGGTACTCGGTGTAATTGCCTTCGAAAAAGACCGCCTCACTTTCGCCTTCGTAGGCCAGGATGTGGGTGGCCACGCGATCGAGGAACCAGCGGTCATGCGAGATGACCAAGGCGCTGCCCGGAAAGGCTAACAGTGCTTCTTCAAGTGCGCGCAGGGTTTCTACGTCGAGGTCGTTTGAAGGTTCGTCGAGCAGCAGCACATTGGCACCCTGCTTGAGCATGATGGCCAGGTGCAATCGCCCGCGCTCACCGCCACTGAGTTCGCCGACACGTTTTTGCTGGTCAGAACCCTTGAAGTTGAAGCGGCCGACATAGGCGCGCGAGCTGACTTCGTAGTTGCCGATTTGCAGCATGTCCTGGCCTCCGGAAACCGCTTCCCAGACCGTCTGATTGTCATCGAGGTTTTCTCGGCCCTGCTCGACGTAGGCGAGCTTGACGGTGTCGCCGATCACAATATCACCCGCGTCTGGTTGCTCTTTGCCAGTGATCATACGGAACAGGGTGGACTTACCTGCACCGTTGCCGCCGACGATGCCGACGATGGCGCCCTTGGGCACATTGAACGTCAGATTGTCGAGCAATTGGCGGCCGTTGTAGCCTTTGCATACGCCATTGAACTCGATGACTTTGTCGCCGAGGCGCTCACCCGGTGGAATGTAGATTTCATTGGTTTCGTTGCGCGCCTGGAATTCCTGCGATTGCAATTCATCGAATCGCGCCAGTCGCGCCTTGTTTTTAGACTGGCGGCCTTTGGGGTTTTTTCGTACCCACTCCAGTTCCGCTTTCACTGCTTTTTCACGGGCGGCTTCTGCGCGCTCTTCCTGTGCGAGTCGGGCTTCTTTTTGCTCGAGCCAAGACGAGTAGTTCCCTTCGTACGGAATACCGTGGCCGCGGTCGAGTTCGAGAATCCAGCCAGCGGCATTGTCTAAGAAGTAGCGGTCGTGCGTAATGGCCACGACCGTGCCGTTGAATTCCTGCAGGAAACGTTCGAGCCAATATACACTCTCGGCGTCGAGGTGGTTGGTGGGCTCATCGAGCAACAGCATGTCGGGACGTGACAGCAGCAGGCGACACAGCGCGACGCGGCGTTTCTCACCCCCGGACAGGGTCGATACGTCGGCATCCCAAGGTGGCAGGCGCAGCGCATCGGCAGCCACTTCGAGTTTGTGCTCGAGGTTGTGTGCGTCCCAGGCTTGAATGATGTCTTCGTATTCGGCCTGCTTTTTGGCCAGCGCATCGAAGTCGGCATCGGGTTCGGCATACGCCGCATAGACGGCATCGAGCCCCTTCATCGCATCGATCGCTTCACTGACGCCTTCTTCGACATTACCACGGACATCTTTATCTGGATTGAGCTGGGGTTCCTGGGGCAGGTAGCCCACTTTGATGTCGGGCATGGGCCGGGCTTCGCCGTTGAAATCTTTGTCGACGCCCGCCATAATCCTGAGCAATGTGGATTTCCCCGCACCGTTCAGGCCGAGTACGCCGATCTTGGCGCCGGGGAAAAATGAAAGGGAAATGTCTTTGAGAATTTCGCGTTTCGGTGGGACGATCTTTCCCACTCGATTCATCGTATAGACGTATTGCGCCACGGTGCAGCTCCTGCTGGATAACGTTGCGCGAAAGGTACCCGATGCCCACGCCGATTTCAAACGAAGTTCGCTGTCGGCAGGTCGCCAGCAGCCTGTGCGAATGAATTTATCTGGACGCCGCATGTCCAATGTTCTTATCTACTCTCACTAGGGATCTTTGCATCGATGATCGTGGTTCGTAAGTTTTTTCAGTCTGAGTCTTCGGGTGGTGTGTTGTTGATGTTGGCAGCGCTGCTGGCTTTGATCGCAGCGAACACGAAAGGACTGTCAGTTGTATACGATTTGTTACTCGATACCCCTCTGGCGATCCAGGTCGGTGCGCTCCTGATTCACAAGCCCCTGCTGCTTTGGGTAAATGATGGCCTGATGGCGTTTTTCTTTTTGCTTGTGGGGCTGGAGTTGAAACGCGAGTTTCTTGAGGGCGAGTTAGCGGACAAGAAAAACATCTTGCTGCCCGCCATTGGCGCGGTCGGTGGGATGGCGGCGCCAGCAGCCGTCTATGTGTATTTTAACTTGGGGGATGAGACCGGCCTCCAGGGTTGGGCGATTCCTGCGGCCACCGATATTGCCTTTGCGCTCGGTGTGTTAAGCCTGCTTGGTTCGAGAGTGCCGACCAGCCTAAAAGTGTTTCTTACCTCGCTCGCGATTTTTGACGACATCGGGGCGATCATCATTATTGCGCTGTTTTACACCAGCAACATTTCAACCGAAGCGCTGATCGTCGCATCGATCTGTATTGCCATCCTGTTCACAATGAACCGCTACGGGGTGTCTGAAAAAATGCCCTATGTGTTGGTGGGGGTGGTGATGTGGGTCGCGCTGCTCAAGTCTGGCGTGCATGCCACGCTTGCGGGTGTGGTGCTGGCGATGTTTATTCCCATGCGCAGTGAAGCGGAGTGGGATCAGTCGCCGTTAAAATCACTCGAGCATGAACTGGAGCCGATCGTAAAGTATTTCACCCTGCCCATTTTCGCGTTTTGTAATGCCGGCGTCGCCTTGGCGGGTGTGGGTGTTGCGCAACTGACCGACAGCGTGCCGCTGGGTATTGCGGCGGGGCTGTTCTTTGGTAAGCAAATTGGTGTGTTCGGGTTCTGTATTATCCCGGTACTGCTCGGCTGGGTGTCGCTGCCGCGTGGCATGTCGAAAATGTCGTTGTACGGTGTCTCGGCACTGTGTGGGATCGGGTTTACGATGAGTCTGTTTATTGGCTCGCTTGCGTTCCAGGCCTCCGGGGTGAACAAGGTATTCGATGAGCGCTTAGGTATCCTGATTGGCTCGCTGGCTTCGGGGATTCTGGGGTATCTGGTGCTGCGCTGGTGCCTACCCGAGCGTAAAGAGGCGGGCGTCGAAGGCGCATCCTCTGACGTCAAGGCGCATTAACGGGTCGTTTACCCTTTTTCGTTCGACTGGCTTCATTCCGCATGGGTGAAGCTAGCCACAATGATCCTTGCTGGCACGCGTTGAGAGTGGCGCAAATTGCGTGGTTTTGAGCACAGCAATGACTGCCCAAGCTGCGCGTTTGGTGTACAATGCGCGCCTTCTTCGCGTACCCGTCGCGGGTGCTTCGATCTCGGTAACTTTGAGGATGCCCATGTTTGACCCTAAACAAACTCTGCAAGCTTTTGACCCGGATATCTGGGAATCAATTCAGAACGAGAGCCGCCGTCAGGAAGAGCACATCGAGCTGATTGCCTCCGAAAACTACACCAGCCCCCTGGTGATGGCCGCTCAGGGTACCAAGCTGACCAACAAGTATGCCGAAGGCTACCCCAGCAAACGCTACTACGGTGGTTGTGAGTACGTGGACAAGGCTGAAGCGCTGGCCATTGAGCGTGCGAAAACCTTGTTCGGCGCAGACTACGCCAATGTGCAGCCACACTCAGGTTCACAGGCGAACAACGCGGTGTACGCGGCACTGTGCGCACCTGGCGACACGGTTCTGGGTATGAGCCTGGCGCACGGTGGGCACCTGACTCACGGCGCGAAAGTGAACTTTTCCGGTAAGGTCTACAATGCGGTGCAATATGGCTTGAACCCCGAGACAGGCGAAGTCGACTACGACGAAATCGCTTCCCTCGCGCGCGAGCACAAGCCCAAAATGATCGTGGCGGGTTTCTCCGCTTACAGTCAGGTGTTGGACTGGCAGAAATTCCGTGACATCGCCGATGAGGTGGGTGCTTACCTGCTGGTCGATATGGCGCACGTGGCCGGTCTGGTTGCGGCGGGTGAGTATCCGTCTCCTGTGCAAATCGCCGATGTGACGACCTCGACGACACATAAAACCCTGCGTGGGCCTCGCGGCGGCATCATCCTCGCCAAGGCCAACGAAGAGATCGAGAAAAAACTGAACTCGGCTGTGTTCCCCGGCGGCCAGGGTGGCCCTTTGATGCACGTGATCGCAGCGAAAGCGGTCAGCTTTAAAGAAGCCATGAGCGACGAGTACAAGGCCTATCAAAAGCAGGTAGTCGTCAACGCGAAGGCAATGGCCAACACCTTTATTGAGCGCGGCATCAAGATTGTTTCTGGCGGCACCGAGAACCACCTGATGTTGGTCGACCTGATCGGCAAAGAGTACACCGGTAAAGATGCGGACGAAGCACTGGGTGCGGCGAACATCACTGTGAACAAAAATGCCGTGCCGAATGACCCGCGCTCACCGTTCGTGACCAGCGGTCTGCGCATCGGTACTCCGGCAATCACGACCCGAGGTTTTGGCGTAGAAGAATGCATCGCGCTGACCCATTGGATCTGCGATGTGCTGGATGGCCTGGAAAAAGGCAACGCTGACGCCGTTATCGAAGAAACGAAGGCGAAAGTGCTCGCGGTGTGCGAGAAATTCCCCGTCTACGCGAACTGATGTACTGCGGTTTGTTCTGACTTCACTGTGGCTGCTTTTGCAGCCACAGTGCTATCTGGGCCTCGATCCCGGCCTCATCCAGGCCACATGCGGCAAGTTGTTCCGTTCTGCTGGCGTGTTCGATAAAACGATCTGGAAGGCCGAGCGTCAATACGGTCAGTGGTAGCCCCTGTTGCTGGCACCACTGCAGCACGGCCGCGCCAGCGCCGCCTCTTACCACGTTGTCTTCCAGCGTGATGAAGTGCGAGTAGCGCTGCGCTAACTGCGCCAATAAAGCCTCATCCAGCGGCTTCACCCAACGCATGTCCACCAGACCCCAGTCGTGTGATTCGGCCACCGTACGGCCGGTATCCAACAGGGCGCCAAAATTGAGTATGCATACCTGCTCGCCCTCCCGAACGACTTCGGCGCGGCCGATCGGCCACCGTTGGTCTTCGCTGCGACACGGCGTGCCTGGCCCTTTACCTCGAGGGTAGCGCACTGCGGCGGGGCCCGAATGGCGGTACGCTGAGTACAGTAATTGTTCGCAGGCCAGTTCGTGGCTCGGGCAGGCGATGATCAGGTTTGGTATCGCACTGAGTACGCTGAGATCAAAGGCGCCGTGATGGGTCGCGCCATCTTCACCGACCAGTCCAGCGCGGTCGATAGCGAAGGTCACATCGAGGCTCTGCAGAGCGACGTCGTGAATAAGTTGATCGTAGGCGCGTTGTAAAAACGTGGAGTAAATCGCCAGCACGGGCTTTTGCCCGCTGCAGGCCAAGCCTGCGGCGAGCGTGACGGCGTGCTGCTCGGCGATGGCAACATCGACGTAGCGCTCGGGAAAGCGCTCGGCAAAGTCGACCATGCCGGAGCCCTCTTTCATCGCCGGAGTAATGCCCATCAGACGTGTGTCGGCAGCGGCAACGGCACACAGCCATCGACCAAATACATCTTGATAGCGTTCGCCCTGAGTGGGCGTCGGGGGGGCTGTTTGCGCAGGCAGCTTGCTCAGCGCGTGATAGCGGATAGGGTCCTCTAGGGCCGGTGCATAACCGTATCCTTTCTGCGTGCGCACGTGCAGCAATGTGGGGCCGTCGTAACTGAGGGCTTTGCGCAGTTTCTGGATAAGCTTGGGCAGCTGATGACCATCGACAGGGCCGCTGTAACGAAAGCCCATGTCGGTAAATATGCTGGCGGGTACACTGATGTCTTCGCTGTCACTGTCCTCGCGAGAAACACCGCTAAAGTTGCGTGCGAGGTAGCTTGCCAGGCCCCCCTCGTTGCGGCCAATGGACATCGCGTTGTCATTCAAGATGACCAGTAACGGCACACCGATATGACTGGCATGGTTCAGTGCTTCGAAGGCCATGCCGGCGGTCATCGCGCCATCTCCAATCACCGCCACCGTATGTGAGATCTGGCCCTGCAAGCGTTTGCCTAGCGCGATACCGAGTGCGGCACTGATGGAGGTCGAAGAGTGGCCGGTGCCGAACGCGTCGTGCACACTTTCGGCGCGGCTGGGAAAGGGCGCTAGCCCTTCATGCTGACGCAGGCTGGCCATCCCATCGCCGCGGCCCGTGAGGATTTTATGGGCATAGGCCTGGTGACCGACATCCCAGATCAGGGTGTCTTCAGGACTGTTGAGTAGGTGGTGCAGCGCAACCGTCAGTTCGACCACGCCGAGGTTGGCACTGAAGTGACCACCGGTCTGAGCGACGCTGTAGAGCAGAAAAGCCCGAACTTCGTCCGCGAGTTGGGCGAGCGCCTCAAGGCTCAAAGTATTGAGCGCTTGAGGCAGTGCGAGCGAATCCAGAAGCGGCGTGGGGGGCCGCATTCCGGGCAGGGAGTCAGACATGTTGGCTCGCTTCAGGCAGTTCTCTTGGGGGCGGTAGTTTAGCCCGTGTTACGCATCCCAGCGGAAATGCCTGCCATGGTGACCTTCAAGGCCAGCTCTAAGCTTTCTGACATCTCTCCGGCAAGGCGTTCGCGTTTCAGCAACTCGGCCTGCAGGTAGTTGAGCGGCTCTACGTAGGGCTTGCGCACGTTGATCGACTGCTGCAGACGTGGATCGCTGTCGAGCACCTGCTTCTGACCTTTGATTTCGTTCAGCGCAATCTCGAGTGCCTTGAGGTCACTGCGCAGCTGTTGGCCCAGACCATGCAGACTCGGGTCGACGAGTTGCTTCTCATAGTGCGCACAGATATTCGCGTCGGCTTTCCCTACGACCATTTCGAGCAGGTCAATAAAGCTTGAGAAGAACGGCCAGTTTTCAAGCATGTCCTTGAACAGTTCAGGCTCTTCAGTGCGGGCGTAGTCCAGGGCTTGATGCATGCCCAGCCAGCTTGGCAGGTTGAGTCGGACTTGCATCCACGCAAACACCCAGGGGATGGCGCGGAGGCTTTCGACCCCACCAGTGGCTTTACGCTTCGCCGGGCGAGAGCCAATGGCGAGCTTGCCGAGTTCCTGCTCTGGTGTCAGCGAGCGGAAATACGGCACAAATTCGGGGTTCTCGCGCACCACGCTGCGATAGGCTTTCAGGCTCGCATTCGACATGGCTTCGATCAGCTCACGCCATTCGGGCTTGGGTGCCGGGCTGGGCGCGAGGGTGGCCTGCAGTGTTGCCACCACATAGGTGCGCAAGCTGTTAAACGCGACCGCGGGCAGACCAAATTTGTAGCGGATCATCTCACCTTGCTCGGTCACGCGTATGCGTCCTTTGACGGAGCCTGGGGGTTGAGAGGCCATGGCCTTTTCAACAGGGCCGCCGCCGCGACCAACGGTGCCGCCGCGGCCGTGGAAGAGCATCAGTTTGATTTCATACTGGTCGGCGAGATTCACCAGTTTTTCCTGCGCGGTGTATTGCGCCCAAGTGGCGGATAACTTGCCCGCATCTTTAGCGGAATCCGAGTAACCGATCATGACGGTCTGATGACCTTCACAATAGCGCTGGTACCAGTGCATCTGCCACAGCGTGTTCATCACTTTGGCGGCGCGGTTGAGGTCGTCCAGGGTTTCGAACAGAGGCACGATGGGCATGTTCCACTGAATGCCGGTTTCTTTCAGCAGCAGTGCCACGGCGAGGACATCGGATGCCTGCTCGGCCATGGAAATCACGTAGTGTGACAGCGTTTCGCGCGGTTGCGCGGCGATGACTCGGCAGGTATTGATCACTTCCATACTGTCGTCGGAGAGCTCGACATCCTGCGGCAGCAGAGGGCGTTTGTTCTGCAATTCTTCAAGTAGAAACTCGATGCGACGCTCTTCATCCCATTCGCGATAACTGCCCACTTCGAGGTATTCGGTCAGCTCGTCGAGCACCTGCACGTGGCGATCGGCATCCTGACGTACATCGAGAGGGCTCAAGTTTATGCCGAAGGCCGATACTCGGCGAATGGCGTCGACCAGGGGGCCGTTGGCGATATGATCGCAGCGGGTTTCGGTCAGCGAGCGATGCGCGAGCAGCAAGGGCGCCAGGATTTGTTCTTTGCTATCAATAAGGTCGTGCGGAGGCACGCAGCGCTCGCCATCCAGCTGGGCACTGAGCCAGTTTTGAGTGTCGATGAGTCGTTGGCTAAGCTGGCGCAGAAGGTCACGATACGGGGTCCGTGAGGCCGGGTCGGCGAGCTGTCCGCGCAATTCGTCGGTCGCGGTATGCATGCTCAGATCCTGGATCAGGCTTTGTACATCGGCCCAATATTGCTTGGCGGCGCGCAGGCGTCCGAGCAGGATGACTTCACGAGTCACATCATGGGTGACATTCGGGTTGCCATCGCGGTCGCCGCCCATCCAGGAGCTGAAGGTAAAGGGGTTACAAGTCAGCGGCAGGGCATGGCCGAGTCGCTGTTGGCAGAGCCGGTCGAGATGACGCACGAATTCAGGGACAGCCGTCCACAGGTTGTCGCCAATCGCCGAGAGGCCGCCGCGGGCTTCGTCGACCGCAGTGGGGCGTTTAACGCGGATCTCGTCGGTGGTCCAGATCTCTTCGATAAGGCGATAAAGTCGACCTTCGAGCTTGTCCTGCTTGTAGGCAAGCAGGTCTTTGCGGGTGAAGTCATCGAGGGTCTTCGCTAACTCCGTGTACTTACGGATCAGCGTACGTCGACTGACTTCCGTCGGGTGCGCAGTCAGAACGAGATTGATGTCGAGATGTTCAATCGCGTGAATCAACGCGTCGCGATCGCAGCTCTCGGACAACGTGTCGATGAGCACCTTGAGGCTGTCTTCCGGCTGAGTTTCCGAACTGGCGTAATATTGTTGGTCGGCAATATTGGCCAGATTGAGGAACTGATTGAAGGCGCGAGCCAGCGGCAGGATCTCCTGATCGCTCAGTCTCGCAAGCGAATCAATCAGAGGCTGGTAATCGACTTCCTGGGCCTGGGCCAGGCTTTTCGACGTGTTGCGAATTTCCTCCACAGTATTGAAGGTATGCTCGCCCTCGTGGGAGGCCAGAATGCGTCCGAGCAACTCGCCAAGGGTCCGAACATTGTCGCGCAGCGTTTCAGGAAGTTGATGCATAGGATACTCGCTCTGAAAAGTGGGAAGACGAATTGTATGAAATTTGCAGGTCTTTGCGAAGCCTTCACGCGGTTTCCTTCGTAGAATAGAAGGACGACAGTGGGTGCGGCGGTGCATTTTTGATCGAACCTGTCGATGGTTCGCCTCTATCACATAAGGGGGGCCGCTTTGTATTTGTGAGTGAGACCCGATTCCTGGGCGTCAAGGTGCCGTAAAATTCGCTAAGGCCTATTGACACTAATTCCATACGCTCTGCTGGAGTCTGTATTTTCAGACTGCAAGGCGCTTTGAACGGTGGTTTAGCGAGCTAAATGAGTGAAAAGCAACGCAGCAGGGTGGAAATACAGACCCAGCCCTTCGGGTTGGCAACAGAGCGTATGAAATTAGTGTCAACAGGCCCTAGAATGACATAAGCGTTGTGATCGCGCATGTGCGCTGCTCATCAGGGAGGTGGGTATTTCTCAGTCTGATTTCAGTTCGGTGATGATTTCGTGTTCAGCACCGTAAAGATCCGCAACAAATTGCTTCTGGCCAGTGCGCTTTGGCTACTGCCGGCCGTGACCTTTATTGGGCTTTTGATTGCCTATGAGTCGCTGGTCGGTGCGTTGCCGGTGCTTTGGTCTCTTCTTGCTGTGGTCGCGCTAGTGGTCGTGCAGCTGCTGCTGCACGCCTGGTTGGTACAGCGCTACATCGTCAATCGTATTCGCACCTTGCGCGATGGTGTGCAGGCGTTTTCCCGTGGTGATTTTTCCGTACGTCTTGTTCAGAAAGGGCATGACGAGCTGAGTGATCTGGAGCGTGGCTTCAACGACATGTGTGCGGAGATGGCGGATTCGCACAACTATCTGCAGCGTCTGGTGGACATGCGTACTCGCCAGGCAACGGAAACGACCCAGCGTTTGCAGGCCATATTGGGCTCGGTGAGCGATGCCATAATCAGCGTCAACGAGGAAGGGCGAGTGTTGGCCTTCAACTCGGCAGCGGAGCGTATTTTCGGTTACAAAGAGTCGGAAATTCTGGGCAAGTCGATCGAAATTCTCATGGTGCCCACCGGCAGTTCACTGCGCAGTGTGTTTGTTGCCGCGAGCGAAGCGGGCATGTCGGCGAACAGCAAAACCCGAGTGCGCGGCGACCACATCAATGCACGGCGTAAAAACGGTGACTACTTTCCGGTGGCGATATCCGCAAGACGCGGGGAAACCAATGGGGAAGTCTTTTATACCGGTGTGATCGAAGATTTGACCGAGAAGCAGGCCACCGCCAGAAAGCTGGCTGAAAAAGAGGCCCTGCTGAACACTGCAATTCACAGTTCCGCTCAGCCGTTTGCGATCATGGGGACCTTTGGTGATTTTCTGGAGGTCAATGACGCCTTATGTGAATGGCTAGGCTACAGTCGGGAAGTGCTGCTCGAGAAGAACATGCTCGATGTCACCGCCGAGACGGATCGCCAGCGCAGCAGCGACACCATCGAAGCCCTGCGCTCGGGGCGTTTGCGTACCGTGAATCGAGAAAAACAATTTCTGCGTCGTGACGGGCAAAAAATCTGGGGCATGCTGTCGACCACCGCGGTGCAGGAAGAGTCGGGCGATGTCCTGTTGTTTGTCTCTCAGGTGATGGACATCAACGAAACCAAGAGCCTCACGCTGGAGCTTGAGCGACGCAACAAAGAGTTGGAACGCAGTAATGCGGATCTCGACAAGTTTGCCTATGTCGCCTCTCACGATTTGAAATCACCACTCAATGCCATTAGAAAAATAGTCAGCTGGATAGAAGAAGACGAGGGCAGTGGCCTCAGCCAGAGTACCTTGGAGAACCTGTCCTTATTGCGCGGGCGAACCGATCGCATGTTGCAGCTGTTAAACGACCTCTTGCTGTATTCTCGGGTGAACCGAATGGAAAGCCAGTTGCAGTGGGTGGACCTGCATGAGATGTGTGAGAGCGTGTTTTACTTGATGGACAAGCCGGGCAGTTTTTCGCTCGAGGTCAGCCATGCCCGGGTTTGCGTGCCCAGGGTGCCGTTTGAGTTGGTCATGCGCAATCTCATATCGAACGCGATCAAACATCATGACAAGCCAGACGGCCATATTCAGATTCGACATGAAGAACGGGATGGCAGGCACGTTTTCCGGGTTGAGGATAATGGGCCGGGCATTCCGCCGGACATGCAATTAAAAGCGCTGGAAATGTTCCAGACGCTGAAGCCGAGAGACAAGGTCGAAGGCAGTGGCATTGGGCTTGCGCTCGTGAAAAGAACGGTTGAGTTTTTTGGCGGTAAGGTGCAGATTGAATCCGACGGTGAAAACGGCACCGCGGTAGTGTTTGAGTGGCCGTTGGCGGCCTGTGACTCAGTGGAAGAATCGAATGCGTGTATTGATAGTAGATGACGATCTGGTAGATCGTCAGATTGTAAAGCGAGCACTGCATCTGGGCAGTGTGTCCTATGAGCTGGTCGAGGCGGAAACGGTCGAAGAAGGGCTGGAGCTGTTCAAGCAGCAGGACTACGACCTGTTACTGGTCGACTACCGTATGCCCGGTCGGGATGGCATTGAGCTTGTGCTGACCATTCGCAGTGAGTCGCCGGAGAAAAAGACGGCCATCGTCATGATGAGCAACTCCGAGGAAGAACAGATTGCGCTCGACAGTATTCGCGCTGGGGCACAGGATTTTATTCTCAAGAATGAGATCACCGCGGCGCGAATGCATCGTTCTATCCTGCATGCGCAAACACGCTTCGATCTCGAGAAACAGCTGCAGGACAGCTATCGCAAACTCAAGGAACTGGCCGAGCGCGACACCCTGACCGGGCTTGCCAATCGCCACCTGTTTGACGAGTCACTGAAAATATTTATTGCCAATAATCGGCGCCAGGAACACCGTCTGGCGCTGTTGTTGATCGACCTCGATAACTTTAAATTCGTTAACGATAATTTTGGCCACGGGGTCGGCGATTTATTGTTGCAGCGCGTGGTGCAGCGCATTCATGCCTGCCTGCGCGGCAACGAAATCTTTGCGCGCTTGGGCGGCGATGAATTTGCGATATTGCTGTCGAATCTCGATGACAGCCTCGAGGCGAGCAATGTGGCTAAGCGTATTCTGCACGTGCTCGAGAAGCCATTCGATATCAAGGGACATACTGTCACCAGTGGCGCCAGCATCGGGATAGCGCTGCATCCAGACAATGGCGAATACCCGGAAGAGATTTTAAAATTTGCGGATATCGCCATGTATCGCGCAAAAAAACGCGGCAAGAACCAAGCTTGTTTTTTTGAGCCCGAAATGCAAGCTCAGTTTATTTCGCGCTATCAAATTGAGCAGGACCTGCGCAAAGCCATCGATGCCGGTGCCTTTGAATTGCGCTTTCAACCCGTCTATGCGGCGCAGTCTCATGAGCTGGGCGGCTTTGAAGTCTTGCTGCACTGGGAAACGGAAAACGGGGTGCAGCGCCCGCGAGAGTATCTTGCGGTGGCGGAAGACTCCAAGCTGATTTTGCAGATTGGTGGTTGGGTGATCAGCAATGCGATCCGGCAGCAGATGGCGTGGAAGTCATTAACCGGCGTGGTGTACCCGATGTCTATCAATCTGTCTCCGGTTCAACTCGCCGACGCGTCCTTACCGGCCTTTCTTGAGCAGTTGTTTTCACGCAGCGGCGCGGATCCGCAACACTGTATTTTTGAAGTGGAGGAGGCCGCGTTGAAAGGACGGGGCGGTGATGCGGGGCGCAGTATCACGCAATTGAGAAAGCTTGGGTGCAAGGTCGCCTTTGATGACTACGGCGCGGGTGCGTCCTCGATCTCGGACTTGCGCGACTTTCCTTTTGACCTGGTTAAACTGGACCCCAGTTTTTTACCCACTGTGCAAAGCACTCAGAAAGAAGTGGCCCTGTTTTCCAGTGTGGTGGGTATGCTGAAAGCGCTTAACTTGCAAACTGTGGTGGTCGGTACAGAAACCGTAGAGCAAGTCGAGCTTTGCTGCTCTTTGGGCGTCGAGCAGCTGCAAGGCCATTTTTTCGCAAGACCGGAATCCGCCGAGTATGTTGCGGCGAATTTCCTGTCTCGGTCGGCGCCTAACTGAAAATGTGATCGTCGGCGGGAAAGACGCCGCTTTTGACATCTTCAACGTACTTTTTCAGGGCGGCAGGGATGTCCAGCGTTTCGACCAGGAAGTTCTTTGAGAACTTCGGTGGCTTAGGTGTGAGCCCCAGAATATCGTTGACCACTAGGACCTGTGCGTCCGTGGCTCGACCGGCGCCAATGCCGATGGTCGGAATGCTGAGCTCATCGGTGATGGCCTCTGCGAGTGAGTCCGGCACACATTCCAATAGCAGTAGATCCGCACCTGCGCGTTCGAGTAGCTTGGCGTCGTGCAGTAATTTTCGCGCGGAGCGTTCATCGCGCCCCTGTACACGAAAGCCTCCAAACTTATTCACCGACTGAGGTGTCAGGCCGATATGGGCGCAGACAGGGATGCCCCGATCGCTGAGTTTACTGACCGTTTCGCAAAGCCATTCGCCCCCTTCGATTTTGACCATGTGTGCGCCGGCCTGCATGATGCGCGTGGCATTCTGCATCGCCAGTTCCGGCGTCGCGTAAGTCATAAAAGGCAGGTCTCCCATGATCAGGCAACGGCGGCTGCCTCGGCTTACGGCTTCGACGTGATAAATCATGTGTTCCATCGTCACCGGGAGGGTGCTGTCAAAGCCCAGTACCGTCATTCCCAGGCTGTCACCCACGAGCAGTACGTCTACGCCACACTGATCCGCCATCGCGGCCATCGGTGCGTCATACAGCGCTACGGTGGTGAATTTCTCACCTGCCTCCTGCATTTTTTTCAGCGTTAGAATCGTCACGGGGCGGGCATCGGTTGCGGTGTTACCGTAGCTCATGCGGCACTCTCCTTAGGGGCAGTGGTGGCCTTATTTGAAAAGGGCGGGTCGAGGATTGTAGTAGTGGCGTCCACTGGAAATCGTCAGCATGTAATCGACGAGATCGCGATAGTCGTTCTCGCTGTTGACCCAATCGATTTCTGTGGCGTTGACGATCAGCAAGGGGGCCTTGTCATAGAAGTGAAAAAAGCGCGTGTACGCATCATTGAGCCGATTCAGGTAGTCGGCATCGATGCTGCGCTCGGAGTCGATGCCACGCTTTTCGATGCGTTCGAGTAACACTTCGCTCGGCGCCTGCAGATAGACCACCAAGTCCGGTGTCGGCGCATTGATGGTCATTTGTTCATAGACCTTTTGATACAGCTGTAACTCGTCGTTACCTAAAGTGACTTCGGCAAAAAGACGATCCTTATCGATCAAAAAGTCGGCCACGCGCACCGGCTCGAATAAGTCGGCCTGACGCAGCGTATTTAATTGCTGGACACGTTGGAATAAGAAGAACAGTTGGGTCGGCAGCGCCATGTTCTTCTCGCGCGCGTAAAAGCGTTCGAGAAAGGGGTTTTCTTCTGCCTGTTCGAGCAGCGTTTCATAATTAAAGCTGTCTGCGAGGAACTTGGTCAACGTGGTTTTACCCACACCGATAGGGCCCTCTACGGCGATGAAGCGGGGAATACTGCGATCGCCTATGTCAATCTGTCTGACGGGGCGGTCGTTTGGGGCGCTGGTGCTCAAAGTATTGTCGCTCAACGTGTTGTTACTCCAGGTACTGCTTATGCCGGGATCGGACTCAAGCGGTCGCGTGCAGGCGCTCGATGCCTGCCTGGCCGACGGCTTGTGCCCACTGTGTGGCGCTGAGCCCCTGACTCAACTCGAGTTCCGGGGCCAGATCGCAAAGCGGCAATAATACAAAATTCCGCTCGCACATTCTCGGGTGCGGCAAGGTTAATCGCTCATCTTGCCAGGTCATGCCGGCAAACCACAGCAGGTCGAGGTCCAGCGTTCGTGGCCCCCAGTGGGTGAGGCGCACACGGCCGTGATCGTGCTCGATCTGTTGCAATACATCCAGTAAGGCGAGAGGGCTTAAGTGAGTGCTTACTTGTGCGACACCATTAATATAGTCGGGCTGGTCCTGGGGGCCGACAGGCCGGCTTTGATACCAGTGAGACTGGGCGATGAACTCGATATCGGGGTGCGCGCGCAACGCGTCGATGGCCTGACGGACCTGCTTGAGCGGGTGCTCGAGATTGCTGCCCAGCGCAATAAACGCCTGCGCGTGAGGGGCGGTCATTCTGGCTGGGGCTTACGTGCTGGACGTCGCCTACGACGTCGTCGCTTAGGGGCGGCGGACTTGGTGTCGTTGACCATCGCAATCTGGCGATCGCGATCGGCGTGTTGAAACTCCGTCCACCACGCGCCAAGGCCTTTGAGGTCTTCGCCGCTTTGTTCGCGCAGCAGGATGAAATCGTAGGCTGCGCGAAAACGAGGGTGCTCCAGCATGGCGAAGGCCCGCTTTCCGTCTCGTCGGTCAAAGCGCAGTTGCAGATTCCAGATCTCGCGCATGGGAATCTGGAAGCGTTTGGGGATCGCGGTTTTCTGTTGCTGTGCCAGCAGCACGCCATTGGACACATTCATCAGCAGTTCTTGATCGCCACCGCGAAAGTCGGCGCGGTGGGCTTCCATCTGTTCCTGCAGGGTGGGCCATAAAAAAGCCGCGTAAATAAACGCAGGGGTGACGCGCTTGTTGGACGCGATGCGCTCATCGGTGTTTGCGGCGGCGCAGTAAAGCAGGCGCTGATGCTGTTCGCTGCCTGTGTCGAGAATCTCGGCGGCCCCAGGAAACAGATGAGGTAACAGGTGGTATTCGTGCAAGCCTCTGAGCGTCGACTCGGCCTGCCCGGAGAGAAAGAGCTTCAGCACCTCTTCGAATAGGCGCGCAGGCGGGATCTCAAGCAGGTAATTGGCATGATTGCGAATGGGGGCTTCGGTCTCTTCGGCCAGCTCGAAGTTGAGCTTGTGGCGGAAGCGGATGGCTCGCAGCATGCGCACCGGGTCTTCTTTATACCGGGCTTCGGGGTCGCCGATGATGGACAGGCGCCGAGCCTTGAGGTCCCTCATTCCCCCGGTGTAGTCGAGAATCTCTTCCGAGCTCGGGTCGTAGTACAGGGCGTTGACGGAAAAGTCGCGGCGCAGGGCATCGGATTGCAGGTCGCCATACACATTGTCACGCAGCAGAATGCCTTTGTCGCTTTGCACGGCATGTCGTTTGCCGGCACCGCCTTCATGGGTGCCCCTGAACGTCGTGACTTCCAGCACTTCACGGCCCATGCGAACGTGTACGATTTTAAAGCGGCGGCCAATGATACGCGCGCGGCGGAACACCCGTGTTACCTCTTCGGGCGTGGCGTCGGTGGCGATGTCAAAGTCCTTGGGGTGGCCTCCGAGTAGCAGGTCGCGCACGCCGCCGCCAACGAGGTAGGCTTCAAAACCTTCTCGTTGCAGCTCATCGATCACTTTGAGGGCGTTGCCACTGATTTCACGGGTACGAATACCGTGCTCCGACGCGGGAATACGTTCCAGCGTAACAGCCGAGACAGGGTCTGCGGAGAACAGGCGTTTAATCTTTTTTAGCATGCAGGCATTCGTTGGCGCAGGATACAAGTTCGGCAGTTTAGCACAAAGCGCCAGCAGGCAAGAGTGGTCTGTGTTACCGATGTGTTTTGAGGTAGCGGAAAAGTGTGTGGGCCAGAAACGAAAACGGGAAAGCAATGCTTTCCCGTAGAATTCGGTCTTCTCTTTATTGTTATCAATCGCAACATCCGTGTTTGCCAGTTGCTTCTATAGCAAGCCCTCTCCAAAGGAACGCAAGTCGGTTATACGTTTTCTTTATTATTATTTCTTGTTGTTATTATTTTGGTTTTGCTTTGTTTTTATTATTTGTTGTTGTTATTAGCTATGTTGC
This sequence comes from Cellvibrionaceae bacterium AOL6, assembly GCA_003265435.1. Taxonomy (GTDB): domain Bacteria; phylum Pseudomonadota; class Gammaproteobacteria; order Pseudomonadales; family Cellvibrionaceae; genus Agaribacterium. The sequence goes on along the minus strand of NOXC01000005.1, from coordinate 209,007 downwards.
AGTTTCTTATTATTCTTTATTGTTTTTATTATGCGTAAGTAACAGCAGGCGTCATGCCAAAGTTGAAAAAGTCATGTAAAACAACAGGTTATGAAAAATTGGAGCAAGCTTATTCGGTTTTGGAATGTTGAGTCGTTACTATATGTGCCGGAGTTTGTTACCAATGTGTGAAAGGGGTAACACCCGGGGAAGGGGGGTATCAATGCGGGGGGAAGGTAACACTCTTGGCGTGTTTCCTTGATTGTCAGACAAATAGACGTTGCGCCAGATAAAAAGTTCCCACGATGGCGTGAAAATTTCTCTTCTCGTTCAATCTGCGATAGCACGGCGATCCGAACGTGAGTGCGGCACACAGTTTTTCGCGCGCTACCGCAGCGGATCGCATCTTGGGTTCGGGGAAGGAAAGGGGCAGGCAGCGGAATGCAGGCTGCATTCCGGCCGGGAAGTGAGGGTGTAACGACTTAGCGGCGCGCTTAGGCGCTGGTCTTCTTGCCCTGGGTCGGCTTGCGACGAGGGATGCCGAGACGCTGGCGTCTTTCCCACAGGCACTTACGGCTCACACCGAGCTTTTTCGCCAACTCTGTTTCGCTCATATGATCCTGATGCTCCAACACAAAGCGCTGGAAGTAATCTTCGAGGGAGAGGTCTTCGTTGGCATCGTCGCCGCTGCTGTCTTGAGTGGGGCGACTGGACTTGCTGGGGGTGTCGGGGGTTTCGTCAACTCGAACGAGTTCGTGGTCTATCGCGAGGTGGGTATGGTCAATTTCGGTGTCGTTGTCACACAAAATGACCGAACGCTGCATCGCGTTTTCCAGTTCGCGAATATTACCTGGCCATGGGTAGGTGGTAATCGCCTGAATCGCTTCGGGTGTGAGGCTCAGCGCTGGGCGCATCATCTCTGTACAGAAGCGCTTGATAAAGGTTTCTGCGAGTAACAGGATGTCTTTACCGCGCTCACGCAGGGGCGGCAGGCGTAACTGAACAACATTAATACGGAAGTACAAATCTTCCCGGAAGCGTCCTTCGCGGGCGAGCTTGCCCAAGTCTCGGTGGGTGGCCGCCACGAGACGGACATCGACCTTGCGGCTTTCGGTGGAACCGATCGGCCGGACTTCGCCTTCTTGCAGCACACGCAGCAGGCGAGCCTGTGCTTCCAACGGTAACTCGCCGATCTCATCGAGGAACAAGGTGCCGCCGTCGGCCGCAGCGACCAGACCTTCGCGGTTCGAGGCTGCGCCGGTGAACGCGCCTTTTTCGTGGCCGAAGAGCTCGGCTTCAATCAGGGTTTCCGGGATCGCGGCGCAATTCACCGAAATGATAGGTTTGTCTTTGCGCGGGCTTTCCGTGTGAATGGCGTTGGCGACCAGCTCTTTACCCGTGCCGGTCTCACCGAGAACCAGAACGGTGGCGGAGGTCGGGGCCACTTTGTGAATTTTGCCGTAGACTTCGCGCATGATGGCACTGCTGCCGATCATGCCTTCGATAGGGGTGTCTTTCTCTTCGCCTTTCTTCTTAATGGCGGCGGCCGAAGCGGGTTTCGCCGCTTTACCCAGCGCGCGTTTGACGGCGGCGATCATTTCGTCGTGATCAAAGGGCTTGGCGATGTAGTCGACGGCGCCCATGCGCATAGAGTCGACTGCAGAGCGGAGGCTGGCGTAGCTGGTCATGATCAGCACCGGTACGTCACCGGCAAGCTTGATCAGGTCGGTTCCCGGTGCACCGGGCAGGCGCAGGTCACTGACAATCAGGTCAAAAGTATCAATCTTTTGCTTGGTGGCTTCGGCCACCGAGCCCGTCTCCACGACATCATATTTATTGCGAATCAGCAGCTTGCGCAGCGCTGTGCGAATGATGATTTCGTCTTCGACGATTAATATTTTACTCATAATACATCAGCTTCCGGTGCGCTAAGTCGACACGGTGCATGCACCGTAGGTCGCGCGCGACAAATGAGGGCGGAGCGAAAGTTTATCCGTTAGTGTTACCTAGCGTGCCAGCAGATGCAAGGGGACTGGGCAAATTAATCACAAATTTTGTGCCTTTTTGTAACACCTTGTCTGTAGGGCTGATTATCTCCATCTGGCCCCGGTGATCTTCGACAATGCTGTAGACCATGGCCAGCCCCAGCCCTGTGCCCTCACCGGGGTCCTTGGTGGTGAAGAAGGGCTCCATGACGCGATCTTTGATTTCAGCCGGGATGCCCGGGCCTTCATCCGCCACCGCAAATTGCACCAGCTTGCCTGCGCTCTCGACGAGCAGCGTCACTTTGGTGTCTTCCGGACAGGCGTCGCGGGCATTGGCCAACAGGTTCACAAAGATCTGGATGATGCGCTGACTGTCGCCCATGACTTCGATGTGTTCGGGGATGTCATTGATAAAGCGCACCTGATTCTTCTCGCGTTGCAATTCAATCAGGTCCACGGCTTCCTGGGCGCATTCTCGCAGATTGACCGGTTCAAACTGGTGGCCGCCTTTGTTACGGCCGGCGTGGCTGAAGGATACGAGGCTGTGTACGATGCGGCTGACACGTTGGGTCTGTGAGAGGATCTGATCCGCCGTCTCCAGAACCTCCGGGTCATCGGATTCATACTTCAGCAGCTGAGCGAGTGAGTCGATGCCGGTCACCGGGTTGCCGATCTCGTGTGCGACCCCTGCGGCCAGGCGCCCCACGGAAGCCAGTCGCTCGCTGTGTACCAGCTCGTCTTCCAGCATCTGTAGCTCGGTGACATCTTCAAGCAGGATGACCTGGCCGTCGGTCTGGTGTTCCAGAGACGAGGGAATGGCCGCCTTGTGCAGCGAAATCCAATGCGTACTGTCGGCGATTTCCACTGGCTGCTTATAAAAGTGAGGCTGATCTGAATCGGCAAAGCTGGCCAGTAGCGGGCCCCAGGGTTCGAGTACTGCGTCGAGGCGGGAGCCGGTGACGAGTTCGCCGGGAATGCCACTGAGGGCGTGCATCGCACTGTTCCACATCAGGACTTCGCGGTCTTTTCCTACCGAGCACACGGCCAGTGGTAATTCTTCGAGAGTGCGTCGATGATACAAGCGGAGGCTGTCGAGTTCGGCTGCGAGCCCGGAGAGGTGGTCGCGATAGTGGTGCAGGCGATCTTCAATCAACGTAATGTCCGTCGCGCCCTCGACTTCCGGCACGCGCAGCGGAATCAGCGTGTCCATGATCTCGCTTGCAAGCGCAATACCGAGCAGACCACTGAGGTTGGCTTCGATTTCATCCCGTAAGCGGCGCAGCGCGTAGGGCCGGCTTTCGTTCGGGTTCATGCCGAGCGCGAGCAGTGCGCGCTCGACTTCAGCCTGAGCGGTGTGCTGGCCGATGCGTTCGCTGAGGCGGCCGATCATTTCTTCCGGGTCGCGAATGTCGAGCACCATGCGCACAGGATGGCTGAGTTCATCCTCGGAACACAGTTCCGCACTGTAGCGTTCTTCAGGGCTCTGGCGGGTGAACAGTGAAATCAGCACAAAGGTCAGCACGTTCAGGCCGATGGACCACAGGGCAATGTCGCTCCAGCTGCGTATACCCAAGGTGATGACATAGCCGGTGTCGAGCACAGGAATGATCTGTTCGCCCACATACACCGGCAGCAACAGGCCCACGGCCCAGATCGTCATTCCGACGAACAAGCCCGCCAACAGCCCGCGGCGATGGCCTCGGCTCCAATGCGCCACACAGACAATGCCGGGCATCAGCTGCAGCGCGGCGATAAAGGAGATCAGAGCGAGGTCGATCAGGCTGAAGCGATTGTCGAGCACCGTGTAAAAGAGGTAGGCACAGATAATGACGGCCACTACCAAAATACGACGAATGGCAACGAGCTGGCCGTAGATTTCTTTCTTAGTACGCAGTGCGGCTGCAGGCAGAATCCAGTGATTCATGACCATGGTTGAGATGGCCAGGCTGATCGACACAATCGCGCCCGTTGCCGCAGAAAGACCGGCGACAAAGGAGATGATCGTCACCGGCCCATTGCCGGCCATCATCGGTGCGGCAATGGAATAGTACGCGGTGGGAATGTCGGTGCCGAGCTTAATCCCCGCCCACAGGATGGGGAACACGGGTAATGCCATCAGCAGCAAAAACAGTGGGAAGGCCCAGGTGACGGTATAGGTCGCGTGACGCACGGGGTTTTCGACCACGGCCATATGAAAGATGTGCGGCATGGCCACGGCGGTAGACAGAAACACCAGCAGCAGCATATGGGAGCGGGTGTCGCTGAGGGGGGCGTAGAGGTTTTCGAGGTGATTCGGGTTTTCGGCAAGCCAGGCATCGAGCCCACCCATACCGCCAAACACCGCAAACAGGCAGAAGCCGCCGACCGTCAGAATACCGAGCAGTTTCACTACGGACTCAAAGGCCATGGCGGTGATCAAACCTTTGTGGCGCTTCCGATTCGAACCAAAAATCAACGCAAAGCAGGCGAGCACGACGCAGTAGATCAGCGCGAGCAGGTCTCGTGTATTGAAGTCAGAGGAGCGTTCATTGAGGTTGTGCTCCACATCGGTGAGCAGGTGTATGGTGTCGGCGACGGCTTGAATCTGCAGTGCGAGCAGGGGCATGACTGTGAGGATCATGGCAAGCGTGACGATACCGCCAACTTCGTGGCTGTGATAGCGGAAGGTCAGCAGGTCCGCCATGGAATTAATTTGGAAGCGTCGCGCAATTTCGATCAGGGGTTTCAGCGCGATCGGTGCAAACAGGAACAGTGCGCCGGTCGCCATATAGTAGGCGAGCGCGGCGTAGCCAAAATTCTGGGCGAGGTCGATTACGCCGTAATACGCCACTGCCGAAGCGAAGATCCCGAGAGAAAAAATGTAGACCAGCGGGTGCGACACAATGCGATCGGGAATCCAGCCTTTCTCCGTCGCGTAAGCCACGGAGAACAACATGCTGAGGTAAACCAGACAAATTAGGCCGACCTGAAAGAAACTAAAGGTCATTGTGCTTCACCATGCCGCGCTGCACGAAATACGCGATGACCACAATGGCCAGCCAAATAATGTAGGGCCGATACCAGGCGCCGTCGGTGCTCAAAATCCAACTGAACAGCGTTGGTGAAAAAATGAATACGAGCAGAAAGAGCAGCAAGAGCGGGCTATGGCGATTCATGGGCAGCGCGAGGGGCCTCGGGTTAATTCAGCTGATCGATGGCAATTTCTTTTTGGCCGCACAGGGCCTCGGGTTGCCAGCGTGGAATCGCCCATTCTAGCATTTTGTCGGTGTCATGCAGGTGGCGCGGTAGTTCTATCGACAGCGCACGGCAGGCCAGGCGCAGGTTCTCTGCGGCGCGCGTGTTGTCTAACGCGGGGGCGTGATTCTGTTTGCTGAGCTTGCGGCCCTGTGGGTCGACCAGCACAGGAATATGCGCATAACGCGGAGCGAGCCCGTCAAGAACGCGCATGACCAGGACTTGTTTGGCGGTGGTGTCGAGCAGGTCTGCGCCGCGCACAACGTCCGTAATGCCTTGATCGAGGTCGTCGACACTGACGGCGAGCTGATACGCGAACAGCCCGTCCTTGCGATGAATGATGAAGTCTCCGGTTTTATCGAAGTCTTCATGCTGGCGACCCTGTATGCGATCTTTAAACTCGACGCGCCGCGATGTGCCGCAGGCCCGGTCGGTGTTTAAGCGCAGCGCGGCGGCGGGCGGTACGGTCAAATTGCGTTGGCGGCAGTGTCCATCGTACTTGCCGCCGAGCGGGCTCAGGCGTCGGCGCGTGCAGTCGCAGAAATAGCTCAGCCCGGCTTGCGTCATGCGTGCCAGCGCCTGCTCATAGGCGGCGTTGCGATGGCTCTGATAGCGGATCTCGTCATCCCAGTGCAGGCCGTGCGCTTGCAGGCACAGTGCGATGGAATCTGATGCGCCGGGCTCCTCGCGAGGCGGGTCGATGTCCTCGATACGCAACAACCAGCGGCCTTTATGAGCGCGAGCGTCTAAATAACTGGCGAGCGCGCAAATCAAAGAACCAAGGTGTAGTGGGCCCGAGGGGGAGGGGGCGAAACGTCCGCAGTACACTGACTTTCTAGGCACTGGCTTGATCGGCATGGGGAAGGGCGCCAGCGCGATCAGGATCGCGCCGGGCAAAGCAGTAAGGCCTTAGCCGAGAATCTGCTTTTCTTTGATCTCGTCGAGGGTTTTACAGTCGACGCACAGGGTGGCGGTCGGTCGGGCTTCAAGACGACGAATACCAATTTCGACACCGCAGGCATCGCAGTAGCCGTAGTCTTCCGTTTCGACCAGCTCCAGTGTTTTGTCGATTTTCTTGATCAGCTTGCGTTCGCGGTCACGCGTGCGCAGTTCAAGGCTGAACTCCTCTTCCTGGCTTGCGCGATCGGCGGGGTCGGGAAAATTCGCGGCCTCGTCTTTCATATGGCTAACGGTGCGATCGACTTCTTCCATCAGCTCCTTGCGCCAAGAGAGCAGCAGTGCACGAAAGTGCGCCTTCTGATCAGCATTCATATATTCTTCGCCGTCTTTCTCCTGGTAGGGAGTAAAGTCGCGAAGTGCAAAACTATTGTTTGGATCAGGCATTGGTGTGACGCCTCTTATTGATGTTCCATGTTAGCGCAAGCGGAGCGCCTGCTTACACAAAATTCAGGCTGTAACGGGCCCCGAATTTGGAAAAGGTGAGCAAGCTACCAGATTCGCTGGTCATAGGCTAGCGTTTTTTACAGCGCCTGCCACACAGTTCAACATAGACCAGTTTCATGACGTTTGCTGCACGGTTCGCCAAGATTGGGTGTGTTTGGCAAAATTCAAGGCGGACCGAAGAAAGAGATCAGGGCTGAGTGTCGCTCGCGCAAAGCCAGCCGTCCTCAATATGGGTGTGGATTGGGATAAGGTGTTCCCCATGACAGGGGCCGGCGAGACAGATGCCGGTGTCGATGCTAAAAAGCGCACCGTGCATGGCGCATTGAATCAGCTCGCCGTCGATATCGAGAAATTGTTCGTTGTCCCAGTCGAGGGCGACCCCTTGATGAGGGCAGAGATTGAGATAGGCAAAGTAGCGATCACCGTCGCGCACAACAAAGGCATCGCGACCGCGATAGCGCACTCGCCGACAGCGTTGCTCAGCGAAATCAGTGAGTGGTCGAAGCCGGACGGACACAGCTTAGTTAATGCCCGCCTTGTTCTGCTCAGCTTCTTCCACGAGTTGGGCTTTGAGCTCAGGGGACAGGTCATTCCAGTGCACATCCATCAACGCACCTTGCAGGGCATAGAGCATGACTTTGGACACGTGAATACCGCGCGACTTGATGCGACAGTAGGCTTCTACCGCGCCAACGTCTGACAAGTCCTGATATGAATTGATACCTACGGCGTGCAGTATGTTGACTGAAGCCATGCCGAGGTTTTTAAGGCCAATGAGATCGGCGCCATTGGAAGTCATGTTCCTGTCTCCCACACGCTTATTATTATGTGCTGCATAGTGGTATTGTATGGATTTCCTATCGCGCACAACCTGTGCGTCGTTTAGTAATCATACAGCCTTATCCCAGAATCGCAATTTTTTTCGGACCCGGAATCATGCTCGCAGTTCCCTCACTTCTCGGCATCGACGACCAGCATATTGAACAGCAATGGTCGGATGTACCGTTGATGAAGGCGGTGCGGCCCTATTTTGAGGAATTACAGCGCCAGGCCGAACAGGCCGGCTTTCAGTTGCGGGCGGCCAGTGGCTTTCGCAGTTTTCAGCGGCAGTTGGCGATCTGGAATGCCAAGGCCGGGGGGAGCCGCCCAGTGCTCGACGACGAGGGATGTGCCATCGATCTGAACGCGCTGAGCCCACTGGATGCCGTGTGCGCAATCATGCGCTGGTCCGCGCTACCGGGCGCATCGCGCCACCACTGGGGTACGGAGATCGATATTTACGACGCGGCTGCACTCGAAGAGGGGCAGTCATTGCAGTTAACTGTGGATGAGACCGAAGCCGGGGGGCCGTTTTATCCGATGTATCTCTGGCTCGAGGGCTGGTTGCAGCATGAGGACTGTGCATTTTTTCGCCCTTATCGCGACGATCTCGGTGGGGTGGCACCGGAGCCTTGGCACCTGAGTTGCGGTGCGCTGTCGCTGGATTGTGAACGCCGCCTGACGGTGTCGGCCCTGCGCGAAGTGCTCGCCCGCACGGACATTCTGTATAAAGAGACACTGCTTGAAAACTTGGAATGGTTGTTTGAGCGTTTCGTCGTCAATACCTGCAAACCTTCCTGACTCGGATACGAAATACGATGTTTGTGATTTTTGATTGTGACGGGGTGCTCGTGGACAGCGAAGCGCTGGCCGCTCACGTTTTTTCTGACGTGCTGGCACGCAATGGCTTCGATCTATCGCCGTCGGCGTGTCACCGACAGTTCCAGGGCTGGACGCTGGAAGCCTGTTTTGTGTGGTTGGAGGCGCGTTTTGAGCGCGCCTTACCCAGCGACTTTAAACAGCAACTGGACCTCGCCACCGAACAGCGTTTTAGCCGCGAGTTAAGCGCCATGCCGGGCGTGGAGGACCTACTTAAAGATTTAAGCTCCCGCGCGATCGGGTACTGTGTGGCGTCGAACGGCGGGCATGCGAAAGTGCGTAATTCGCTCGCGACGACGGGCTTGGCAACTTGGTTTGACGACGCCGCGCGTTTTTCGGCAGAGGACGTTGCGCAGGGCAAGCCGGACCCGGCACTGTTTCTTATGGCGGCCGATCATCACGGAGTCCCGGCGTCCTTCTGCTGGGTGATTGAAGACAGCTTGGCCGGTGCGCAAGCCGCGCGCGCGGCGGGGATGCACTTGCTGTTTTTCTCACCGGACGGCGATGCGCCCGACGAGGTGCAGGCGCTGGCACCGGACGCAATCTGTCACAGTATGCGCGAGGTGCGCGACGTATTGAGTGGGCCTCACTAGTTGCGGATTTGTGCTGCGGGCAGTTCGCCGCCCACGGTCCACTTGCTGAGAAAATGTTGCAGCGCCCGTTGAGTCTCACATTCGGCACGTTCCTGCTCGCTGCGGCCCGCATTGTGGCAGCGACCAAAGACCTGTTCAAAATTGCGCGTTAGATCTCTGTCTTCCTCGTCCTGAGGAGGGCTCTCAGTCTGCTCTGCGAGCAGTGATTGATCGCCGTTGCGGTCAGCGTCGCCTGCGTCCTGATTGTAGGGGGGCTGAGGCCTTGGGTCAGGCTGCGTGGGCGGTTCCGGCTCGGGTTCAGGTTCGGGCTCGGGGTCAGGCACAGGGGGGACATTACCCGGGCGCAGGCTGATAACCCGTCTGCTGTGCGCGCGCCACTGTGTCGTGGCGCTTTGTTCCAGTTCGCCGACAAAGACTTGGCCGTCCAGTGCATCGGTGTCGTTGTTGTAGGCTTCGAGTAAAGCAAGATCGGACAACACTAAGCCCTGATCGCTCACGATATCGGTGTTCATTTCACCGAGTGCATCGATCACAAGGTCTCCGCCCTGCACGCGCAGATGCGCATTGTCGCCAATGGTCAGCGTGCGATTGAGGGCGGCATTGTCGCCCAGCGTGATCAACAGTGCCGCAGCCTGCGTGTGGATGTTACTGTCAAGCCCCTGATTCAATCCGGGCTCTGCGGTGTTGAGGCTCTCAATCAGCGTGCTGCGCAGGGTGCCGATCTCGAGCTGACCATTTGGCGCCGAGAGCTCGATGCGGCCTTCGCGAAGGCCATTGGCGATGGCGTCTGAGGCGCGGATATGATCGTGCAGCGCCAAGTCCCCCGCCGAGCTGATGCGGAGGTCACCGTCGACGATGTCCGCCGCCAGACCGTCTCCGTCGAGATCGAGCACAGCCAGGTCTTGCATGCCGGCCACTGAGAGGCTGCCACCGCCAGCAAGATGAACTTCGGTCTCGGCGACGTCGAGATTCAAGCTGATGTTTTCTTCGCTGTTGCGCGCCGCGAAATACAGGCTTTGTGCACTGAGGTTCCACGCGGTGTTGCTATTGTCCAGTGATGCGACATCGAGGGACAGGTCGCCATTGGCATCCAGCGTGTTGCCCGAGACGCTCAAGGTGCCCCCGGATTCGAAGATCATGTGGTTGAGCGCATTGACGGTCAACAGGGTGTTTCCGGGATTGTAGATATCGATGCGGCCGAGTGTGTCTGCGCCGGTGAGCGAAAGCTGCTGCGTATCCACCTCGTAGCGCAACCCGAGCGCGCCGACGATGTGACGCGCAGTGGTCAATGCAATGCCGCCGTTGACCGCGCTGAGGTCGTTGCCGGCGGTCGCGTCACCACGGATTTCTGCGGCTGAAATGGAAATCGCGTCTGCCCGGTTCGAGGTGCTCGTCAGGCCACTCGCATTGACCGTCCCCCCGGCTGTGATGTGAATGATGCCTTCGCCTGCATTGAGTTCGGCGCCAGTCAAAAACTGTAGGTCGTTGCCTGCGTCCAACAGCAAGTCGAGGTTATCTGCGCTGCTGAGGTCGCTGTCGAATATGCCGACACCGTCGCCAAAGAGGAGGTCATTGCTGGCGCTGAAACGGTAGGTGCTGCCGTTGCGGCCATTGCGGTCGAGGGTGGCGCTCACCAGCAGATCGCCGGTCGCACGGATTTGCGTGTCGGCGCGAGTATTCAATAGAACCAACTCGGTGGACTGCCAGGCCTCGATGTCCACCATGCCACTGGTACTGGTGATCGAAACGGTGGGGCTATCGACGTCCAGCGCGTCGCCCGAGCCGATATCCAACGCAGCGGTTAGCGTGACGCCGCCATTCGCGGCGCTCAGGCGTGTGCTGTTATCAAAGTCGTCACTGATTCCCGCGGCCGTGATGGCAATGGCGTCCAGACCGGTCGCGTCTGAGACCAGGCTGCTCAACGCGGTAAAGCCGCCGCTGTTCATTGTGATGCGGCCGGTGCCTGTGTAGAGGCTACTGCCGCTGGCCATGGTGATATTGCCGCCGGCGTTGAGGGTGAAATCGACGCTCTCCAAAGTGCTGAGATCGCTGTCGAAGAGGCCGCTGCCACTGGCAAAGTCGACACTGCCATCGGCGAGAAACTGCAATTGCGCGCTGCCCACGTCATTAATATCAATCGGATCCACGAATTGGATATTTCCCGTGCCGCCCGAACCCGTAGCGGTATCGATGGTGATGCGGTTTCCCAGTGCGAGACTGGCGTGTATCGCATCCGGGTCGATTACACTGGAGCCGGTGTCCGCACCGGGCGACCAGTCAAACCCGCCGCTACCATCTGGGATGAACAGCTCATCTCCGCCATCGACCTGAATGACGATATCGATCGGGTCAATGTAGAACTCCCCCGCGTGCCCCGCTGGCGCGGAGGCATCGGCAAAACCGAACACAAACACCTGATCGAGCCCCGATACTTCGATAAAGCCGCCGTCGCCAGAGACATCGCCGCCTCTTGCCGAGAGTCGCGCGCCTTCTGTAAATAGGGTGCGGCCGGGGCTGAATAAACGAATGTTGCCGCCGTCGCCATGCGCCAAGGCGTTCGCGGACACCTCAAGCTCCGGTGCGAGCAGCAGTTGCTCGTCGGCGTGCATGTGAATCTCGCCGCCATGCTCACCGTCGGCGCTCAGGCGGCCATTTGTGTGAATGTCGCGAGCGCGCAACGTAATGGTCCCACCGTCGGTATGCACCCCCTCAGCACGGAGCTGCCCGCGCTGGTCAATGCGGGCACCTGGCGCGAGCAGACGAATGGCCTCGGCGTTGATCTGTCCGTTTTGCCGCACCAAGCCGTTGCCCACTGTGGCATGGTCTTCAATTAAGACAGGGATGCCGCTGTTGTCAGGCTGAATCAGCAGGGCGTTGGCGCTGGCCAATGTGCTGCTGCGGCTATGAATGTCGCCGTTTTGCACGACAACCGGTGCGGCAAGAACGACATGGTCTGCGTCAATATTGCCGTTCTGTTCGATGCGCCCGGCATCGCCGCCCGCAAAACTCAGGTGAGCATTGAGAAAGTCCGAATCTGAGATGTCGAGCGTGGTGGCGGTCAGTGCGGCGGCGCTGACCACGCTGCCGGAATGGAACACGATGCCGTTTGGATTGACCAGAAAAACCTGTCCGTTGGCGTCGATCCGCCCGGCGATATGTGACAAGCCTGAGCCCGTGACGCGGTTCAAGATCGCCGAATTCGACTTCGGCATATGGTACTGCACCTGCTCCTGCGCGCCGACGGAATAGGAATCAAAATTCACCACCGCGCGGTCGCTGTGCTGGTGGATTTCGAGTGACTGCTCACTCTGCTGCAAGACGACGTCGCCCTGTACCACTTCACCGCCTTGTGGCAGGCCGAACACGGCAGGCGTAAGCAGGCCCAGGCAGGTGCAGGTCAGTGCGCGCCTAACGCCAGCGTATTTCAAACAGCCATTGCGCATCGCTGTCAAACTCCTCTTTGCCGGTAGCAAATTCGCGTTTTTCTTCGGTGGGGGTGGCGAAGGTCAGGTCCACGCTGAGCTGTGACCACTGCCACCGCAAGCCGGCGCCGGCACCACTCAGAGCGGTCGTGACGTCCAGAGACTCGTTAACTCCGTACTGGTCGCCCTGGCTGGCATCCCACAGCAGGTAGGGAGTGAGTCGAGTGCTGCCGCCGAAGTGCAGGGGTAATCTCAGCTCCACCGTTGCCAGCCACGCGCTGTCCGCCGAATAGCGACCGGGCTCCATTGCGCGGACCCCATAAATGCCACCCTGGCTGATCTCTTCGATGCCGGGCAGATCCTGATCCGCAAATTGACCGCGCACATAGAGCATGGGCTCGAAGCCGATCTTCTCTGTGCCCCAGCGATGACTGAAGTAGCCGCTGTATTCGCCTTTTTGCAGTTCACGCGTGCGCGCCTCGCCCTGCAGTCGGTCGAGGCGGTCAGAATAATACACGCCGCGCGTCGCGCTGAGTGACGCGTTGAAACGGGAGGAAGCGCGCCAGGATTGGTAGTGCCAGCCGAGTTCCAGTGCCTCACTGCGTTCATCGTTGGCGAGGCTCGGGTCGAAGTGGCTGTCGACACGGCTTTCGCGCCGATTTCCCGCAAGATACAGCGCACTGTATCGAGCGCGTTGCTGTGTCAGCACTCGGCCGAGGGAGGCGTGGTATTGTCGCGAATTGCCGCTTAATGCGAGGGCGCTGAGGTCTGCACCGACCTCGTAATTGGTGTCCCCGGCACTGATTTCCAAATAGTGTTTGAGGCCGCGTGAAGGCAGCCTGTAGCGCGCGAAGCCATGCAGGGTGTCGCCCTCGCCCGCCGTGGCCAGCAGTGCCACGGTAAGGCTGTCAAATCCGGTGATCAGGCCGCGCTCGGTAAAGGTGGGGATGATGCGATATTCACCCGTCGAAGGGCTGCCGTAGTTCTCCGCGCGGACACGCCAACGCGGGTATTCGGCATCGTTCAGTCGTACATTCAGGCGCACGCCACCGTTGTCGTCAGCGCGAGAGTAAAACGCGAAGACCTGGAGGTTGTGCTGAGCTTTCAGCAAGTCCACACGTTGCTCCACATCCGGAGCGTACAGCGGCGCATTGAGGAGCGGCTGCAAGACCTTCAGTGGGGTGGTATCGCTGACGCCGCTGAGGTTGATTAGGTTGATATCGGTCAGCACTGCTTCGGTAAACACAAAGCGCACGACGCCGTTGTCGACCTGTTGTGGCGGCACGTAGACTTGGTGAAACAAAAAGCCGCGCGCGCGCACGGCGAGGGTGAGCTGGTCTGCGATCTGATGCAGCTCATCAATGTTCATGTTCGCGGGGAAGGCGCCGCGCTTCTCGCGTGCCAGACGATTCAACTGGGTGAAGTCGAGGGCCTTCGGGTGCGTGCTGGCTTCTCCGCTGACTTGAATGCGTCGCACTTCAAAACGTTGATTGTCATTCTCATTGGATATGAGTGCTTCTGAGCCTGCTGCGTTCATAGAGAGGCTCAGCCAGAGCAAGGCCAGTCCGATGTGGCTCAGGAAATTGTGGTGCTTGGAGTGGTAGATAACTTCACCTATCAAGGAGTCTGGCGCAACCCTAAATATAGTGGCTGCGCGCGTGCATGCAGGTCTTTCTTCTCGAGGTCCAGGGTATACGGGCCCTCGTTACTCGATGGGGATGGCCCAGGCATCAAAGATCGCTCGCACATCCTCACCGGCGGCTTCGCTGAAGCGTTCGTACATGTATCGGTTACCGGAGCCGGGCTGCGCATCCAGTGCCTGGTAAAAGCGCCGGTAAAAATCCCAGCCCCAGCGCTGTTGAAACGCCATCAGGAAACAAATGCCGAGCCAGGGGTCTTTTTTGAGTGTGTTTTCGTAGTCCCCGCTGCTCTGGTATTCCGCATAACGGGATTCGCAGTCGAGCTCTCTTGGAGGCAGGCCAAGTGTTTCAAGCGCGTGGAGACTGAAGATGTTGGGCCAGGCTTCCAGTCCGACAGCGTTGGTATAGGCCCAGTGGCCGCCGGCAAAGTTGAAGTTGTGACCCAGTTCGTGCGCGATTCCCCAGTTGTTGTTGCCGCTTTCTGCGGCGCGGCTGATGCGAGTGCCGTCTCCGCCTTCGACGAGCGCGGGGTCCATGCGCACGGGGTTGCCTGCGAGCATCCAGCCGGGCGCGTCCTCGGTGTCGGGAAACCAGCGCACTGGCTGCCCGTGATAGGGCGCTTTGCCCCGTAAAGAGCGATGTGTGGTGTACAGCGCATCAAAGCGGGCGATGGCATCGCTGAGCGTGGCACGATCTTCGATTACGGTCAGAGTGGGGAGGGTAAGAATGGTGTGCGTTCCAAGTATCTCCACCCACCCGGAGTCGACTGCTTCAAAGGGGTAAAAGGGCACCTCATCGGCGAGCACGGTAGGAACGGTCGCGCCTTCGCTTTCAATGCGAACCTGTAGCGCGCCCTGCGCATGCTTGCGGCTTTCATAGGTCTCTCCCAGGTCGCTGCCTGCAACACCGCCTAAATAGACGATGCCTTCTCTGTCCGCTGTGAATTGACCCGTTTCTCCGATGCAGAAAAGGGCCTCGTTGTAATAGAGCCCTATACGCGCGGCCAGTGTGCCGAAGGCGCAATCTCGATGACTTTTATCGCTGTGGCTGTTGGGGCCGTGCAACGGCACATTTTTTACGCGCCATTCGCCGCTGGCGGTGATCCGTACCTCATCACCGGGGTACACATACAGTCCGCTGTTCACCCAGTTTTGAGCCGCAGGCACGACGAGGTCGATCACCCCGTAAGGACCCTGCTGAGGCATCGACAGAAAGGTCCAGCGATCGCCGCCGAGTGGCGTGCCGCTTTCAGGAATCGGTGCAGGTGTTGGGCTCGGCTCGGGTGTCGGCGTAGGTGAAGGCGTCTGGGGTGCTTCAGGTGTCGCTGACGGCTCTGGCGACGGCATCGGGCTGACGGCAGGTGCCGGTGTGGGCGACGCGCTGGGTTCTGGGCTCGGTGTGACCGCGGGGCTCGGTGTGACCGCGGGGCTCGGGCTTGGCGACGGCGTCGTGATGGTGTCGGCCGAACTACCCTCAAGTAAGGCGTTACTGGACTGTCCGCCGCCACAACTGATTATCATTGGGAAGAAAAATAAAGTGAGGGATTGTTTTAGTCGAGGGTGCATGCGCGTCACGGGCTGGTGGCTTGTGGGGCTACTTTAGTGATTTTCGCGACGCACCCCCATCCTCCAGACGGGCAAAGCAGATGGCCAGATGGCCTAAGCCAAAGGCAAACAATGGGTTCTAATTCGCGCTTCTGGCGTGAAATTCATCACGATGTATGCGTTTGTGCCAGCTATCTGGAAGCTCGCCCATCTGTCGAGATCCACGCCGAACTTCGGCACCGTGCGTTATACTTTTGCCACGAACTATTGCGGCGAGGACGCGGAGCCCATGGCCGACGAAAAATACAATCTGGTGTTTCGAGGAGAGCTGGTGCGCGGGGCAGACCCCGAGCAGGCTCGGCGTAATATCGGGCAGTTGTTCAAAGTCTCTGAGGCGCAGGTCAATGCGCTGTTTTCAGGTAAGCCTGTGGTTTTGAAAAAGAACCTCGATTTTGCTACGGCGAACAAGTACCGTGTCGCGATCAAGAAAGCGGGATGTCGCGTTGATCTTGATGAGCAGCAGTCAGCCAAGCCTGCGCCTGCACAGGGTGGTAAGGCGGTATTTGCCGTGCCCGATGGCCCGGCTGCGGCACCGCAAGCGGCTGCCCCAGCGCCGAAGGCGCCTGAGCCTGCCGAGCCCGCAACACCTCGCCCCCAAGTGAACGCGGACGCTCCGCCCCCACCCCCTTTGCCGGAGGTGGAAGAAGTGGACGCGGCGGAGTTCGATCTCGCTCCGACGGGCAGTACCTTGCTCTCAGACAATGAACGTGAACCGGTGCAGGCGGTGAGCGTCGATGTGAGTGGGTATACCGTGCGGGAACTGGAGGGCGAGCTGCTTGATGACAGCGAAAAAACGCCGTTTGTTGAGCGCCAGATTCATGTGGACGCCAGTCTCGCACCTGTCGGTGCGGATGTGTTGCAGGATTCTGAGCGCGAGCAGGTTGACCCTGTGAGCGTCGATATCAGTGGGCTTTCCGTCGCAGATGCGGGGGAAGACCTCGGTCAAATTAAAGAAGAGGTCGAAGAAAAGCGGCCCGATATCAGCCACCTGAGTGTGGAGTCACCCAACTAAACGCGGCATCAACAGCAACACGAACGTATAAAAAAAGGGCCCATAGAGGCCCTTTTCTTTTTCGGTAGCGTTCAAGCTCAGAAGTGTGGCTGCTCTGGCTGCGCTTTGAAATTTTCGATGGAATCGAGAATCTCTTGCTTCGCGCCTGCGGCATCTGTCCAACCTTCGATTTTCACCCACTTGCCTTCTTCGAGATCTTTGTAGTGCTCGAAGAAGTGGCTGATCTGCTTCAGCTTGATTTCGGGCAGGTCAGAGGCTTCTTCAACGGCGTCGTAGTACTTGGTGATTTTGCTCACCGGTACCGCGAGGATTTTCGCGTCTTCACCGCTCTCGTCGGTCATCTTCAGCATGCCAATGGGGCGGCAGCGTACAACTGAACCCGGCATCAGAGGGCGGTTCATAAACACCAATACATCGGCTGGGTCGCCGTCGCCACACAGCGTGTGTGGGATGTAGCCGTAGTTGCAGGGGTAGCGCATGGAGGTGCCGAGGATACGGTCAACGAACAGTGCGCCGGAATCCTTGTCGATTTCATACTTGATGGGCTCGCCACCCATGGGGATCTCAATGATCACATTGACTTCGTCAGGCACATTCTTGCCCGTGGGCACCAGGTGAAGGCTCATAGTGTCTTCCTTTAGTTAAAGATTAATAGTGACAGATAGAAACGGAGAGAGGGTGTTTCGCCTAGTCGAGGTGAAAAATTGGGCAGAATTGTAACACAAGCGGCACGTCGAACAATTCCCGGACTTGTCCCCCTTGAAGGGATCACCTCAGGGCACCTGTTCAGAATGGAACTTCGCTTTAAGTTGTGACGAACTGCGCCTAGAATGAAGGGACAGGAAGTAGGCCGAGCGCACGTTTCGGCCCGGTTCGGCAGAACCGCAGTCGCCGATCGAGATTGTCACAATAGCAATAAATAACACGCACCGTTTCGTGTGTTGTCTCTGCAAGTGTCACGGATCGCGTGCTCAAAAAAGGGCATTTTATGGATATTCTTCTGCTCCCCCCTCTGTTGGGCATTGCCGGTTTGGTCATTGCCTTTTTCATCTTCCTCAGCATTGTACGCAAGCCCGTGTCGCAGGCGCGCGTGGCCGATATCGCCGAGGAAATTCATCACGGCGCGATGGTATTCATGCGTCGGGAATACAGCATTCTCGGCGTGTTCGTGCTGGTGGTCTTTGTACTGTTATTCGTGGGTTTTAAAAGCTGGCAGACGCCGGTGGCCTTTATTGTCGGGGCCTTGTGCTCGGCCTTTGCGGGCTACGCGGGCATGTTCAGCGCGACGCAGGCCAACTCGCGCACCACCATTGCGGCGAATGAGCAGGGTCAGGCACCGGCGCTGAGTGTGGCCTTTATGGGCGGCTCGATCATGGGCTTGTGCGTCGCCTCGATGGGTTTGCTCGGATTGGGCATGCTGTACTTACTGTTTGGTGCGGACCCCGCACATGCCGAAGCGATCCACGGTTTCGGCATGGGGGCATCCTCCGTCGCATTGTTTTCCCGTGTCGGCGGCGGTATTTACACCAAGAGCGCTGATGTGGGCGCTGATCTGGTGGGCAAGGTCGAGGCAGGCATTCCTGAAGATGACCCGCGCAACCCTGGTGTGATCGCTGACAATGTGGGCGACAACGTCGGGGATATTGCAGGCATGGGCTCCGATATTTTCGAATCTTATTGCGGTTCGATGATTGCGTCGATTGCGATTGCGTCGACGCTGGCCATCGGTACGGTGGCGCAGCTCGCGCCTGACCGTGGCGATTTGATGTTCGTGCCGCTGGCGCTGCCAAGTTTGGGGATTGTCTGCTCCGTGCTGGGTTTGGTGCTGGTGCGAATGATGAGCCGAAGTGCGCCGGCACTGGCACTGCGCGTTGGCACCATCGGTGCCACGCTACTGTTTATTGCTTTGGCCTGGGTCATGCTTTCGGCCCTTGGGATCTCCGCCAAAATCTGGTTGTGTGTGGTCGCGGGCGCGCTCGGCGGCATCATTATTGGGTTGGTGACGGAGTACTACACCGGCAGCAAGCCGGTGCAGAAGATCGCCAAAGACGGTGAAACCGGGCCCGCCACCGTGATTATTTCTGGTCTCGCGACCGGCATGGAGTCTGTGGTGATCCCGGTGATCAGTATTGCGGCGATCATCCTCGTGTCGAGCGCCATTCTGCCCGATGGGGCGGGTGTGCTCGGTGTAGGACTCGCGGCGGTGGGCATGCTCTCCACAGTGGGAATCACAATGGCGATTGATGCCTACGGGCCCATTGCCGATAACGCCGGTGGCATTGCGGAAATGGCGGAGCTGGGTGAGGAAACCCGAGCCATAACAGACGGCCTCGACGAAGTGGGCAATACCACGGCGGCAATTGGCAAAGGCTTTGCGATTGGCGCGGCGGGTCTGGCGGCGTTAGCCATTATTGCGGCCTATGTCGAAACGGTCAGTGCCAAAGGGGATGAGCTGGTATTGGATATCGGCGCACCGATGGTGCTCATGGGCATGTTCCTCGGCGCAATCTTTCCGTTTTTTGTCAGCGCCCTCACCATGCGAGCCGTGGGGGACGCTGCGTTCGATATGATCAAGGAAATTCGCCGTCAATTTAAGGAGATTCCAGGCCTGCTGGAAGGGACGGCCAAACCCGATACCAAACGATGTGTGGACATCGCGACCACGGCCGCACTGAAACGCATGGTATTGCCGGGCGTGCTCGCCGTGGCGGCACCGGTGGTCGTTGGCTTTGGGCTCGGGCCGGAGGCGCTCGGTGGCATGCTTGGCGGTGCACTGATTTGCTGCGTGCTGATGGCGTTGATGATGGCCAACGCTGGGGGCGCCTGGGACAACGCTAAGAAGTATGTAGAGAAAGGCCACTTTGGTGGCAAGGGTTCAGATGTTCATGCCGCAGCGGTGGTGGGTGATACCGTGGGCGACCCATTCAAAGACACCTCGGGTCCGGCAATGAACATCCTGATCAATGTGATGGCCATTGTCAGTCTGGTGATTGCGCCGCTGCTGTAGGGCTGACAGAAGCAGGCGGGTGGCCGAAGCCCCCCGCCTGTTGATCAAGAGAAGTTAGTACTTGCCCACAAGCCTTGCATGGCGATTTTGGACGCATACATGCCGGCCTCCTCCTTCCGATTTATACACTGAATGTACAGTTCGGCGCCGCGACGTGCTGCCGCGATATTGGGAAAGGGGCCCACATTCGTTCCTTCTCGGGTGGAAAAATAATAGTCTTCGCCCACAGCGAAGTATCGCTCCGCGCGAAAGCGCGTTTGCGCTGGCTCACCTTGTCGGTACTGCATAGTAAGGTATCACTCACGTACTGTGGATGCATCGTCTCGCGCTACGCGGGGCGATACAGCCTGTTGGTCATTAAAGCAAAGCGTTGGGCAAAGTGGACGGAATCGTGATGATTTTCGTACACAGAGTCCCTAGGCTCTTATGGTTATAGAGTGCGTATCGTGTGATTGGTTTCACATCTGATAGCGCCTTTATCATTGTTTTGTCATATTTTTGTCGTAGAGGCACTCGATGTGTCGTTAGCATTCTTTGTGCCATAGTTCACATTAGTGAGGTCGCTGTGCGTTTTTATTGGGTGGTTGTGAGGGTGTTCACATTTTTATTTTTCTTTTCGTGGCAGGCATTTAGCGTTGCGGAAGTGTCCGACGGCGAGCGTAAAAGTGCTATTTTTGCCGGCGGATGTTTTTGGTGTATGGAGCCGCCGTTTGACAAATTACCCGGTGTCATCGCGACGACGTCGGGCTACACGGGTGGAACTGTTAAAAATCCCGACTATAAGCAAGTGAGTCGCGGGCGCACTGGGCACTATGAGGTGGTGCGCGTAGAGTATGACCCTGCACGCATCGATTATCAGACTTTGCTCGACGTGTTCTGGCGCAATGTGGACCCGCTCGACGCGCGAGGACAGTTCTGTGACAAGGGACAGCAATACCTCAGTGCGATTTTCTATGCCGATGAGGCGCAGAAAGTGGCGGCCGAGCAAAGCCGTCAGGCCTTGCAGGAAAGTGCTATCCTAGGCGGCGACATCGTAACGGAGATATTGCCTGCGGCAACGTTCTACCCCGCAGAGGACTATCACCAGAACTACTATTTGAAAAACCCGCTCCGCTATAAGTTTTACCGTTCAGGTTGTGGTCGTGACCGTCGCCTGGCCGAACTGTGGGGAGAGGACCCAACGGAAAAATAACGTGACGCAACACATTCACATCTTGGGCATCTGTGGCACTTTTATGGGCTCACTTGCCCGGCTCGCAAAAGACGCGGGCTATCGTGTGACCGGCTGTGACGCCGGTGTCTATCCCCCCATGAGCACGCAATTGGAAGACGCCGGGATCGAGCTGATCGAAGGCTTCTCGGCCGATCAGCTTAGGCTCAAGCCAGACGTGTTTGTGATCGGCAATGTCGTCAGCCGTGGCAATGCGTTGATGGAGGCCATTCTCGACAGCGGTGCGGCCTATGCCAGTGGGCCGCAGTGGCTGGCCGAGCACATCCTGCGCGGGCGTTGGGTACTGGGCGTGGCCGGGACGCACGGCAAAACCACCACGACGAGCATGCTGACCTGGATCCTACAGGATGGCGGCTTTGCGCCGGGCTATTTAATAGGTGGTGTTGCGCAAAACTTCGGCCGCTCTTCCAGTCTTGGCGAATCCGATTTTTTTGTGATCGAAGCGGATGAGTACGACACGGCCTTCTTCGACAAGCGTTCGAAGTTCGTTCACTACCAGCCCCGTACCCTGATATTGAACAATCTTGAATTTGATCATGCGGACATTTTCGCCGATCTTGCAGCGATCCAGACACAATTCCATCACCTAATCCGCACGGTGCCCGGCAATGGTCAGCTCATCCATCCCGCCGCCGACACCGCACTGGTGGACGTGATCGAGCGGGGCTGCTGGACGCCAGTGGCCACCAGTGGTCAGCACGGAGAGGGGGCGAATTGGGGCTATCAACTGACCGATACGGCACGCAACCACTTCGATGTGTACCTCGATGGAGAAAAGGTGGGGCACGTGGCCTGGTCCCTGAGTGGGGCGCACAATATTCAGAATGGCTTGCATGCCATTGCGGCAGCGCGACATGTGGGGGTGGTGCCCGAGCAAGCCTGTGAATCCCTGAGCCGTTTTGGCGGAGTAAAACGACGCATGGAAGTGGTCGGCGAAATAGCAGGTATTACGGTCTACGATGACTTTGCGCATCATCCCACCGCCATCGCGACCACGCTTGCCGGCGCGCGTGCCCGCATTGGTAAGGCACCCTTGATTGCGGTGATTGAGCCACGCTCCAATACAATGAAAATGGGCGTCCATCGCGAAGCGTTGGCGCAAGCCTCGGCGGTGGCCGATCAGGTGTGGTGGTTTGAAGCACCGGATCTCGGTTGGCCGCTGAGAGAAGTGGTCCAGCGCGAAGATGGGCAGGCGTATGTGTACCGTGATCACGCCGAATTGCGCTCCGCGCTCGTGGCGCAGCTTCCGCAGGGTGCGCATGTGGTGGTGATGAGTAACGGTGGATTCGATGCGATGCCGCGCAAAATACTGAGCGCTTTGGAGACTCAAGCATGAGTGAAGCAGGTACCCGTCGTGCGATCACCCTGGCGATCACCGGCGCATCCGGCGCGCAGTACGCGCTGAGACTTTTGCGCGCGCTGGTGGCGGCCGATTGCGATATCGCCTTGCTGATATCGAGAGCCGCGCGTGTCGTGATCAATACTGAAACGGAGCTCGAGCTCGCTGAAGACAGCGCGCTTCAGGAAACGCTGCTGCGCAACTATGCACAGGCGAACGATGGGCAACTCACGCTGTACGACAGGGAGGATTGGTTCAGCCCAGTTGCCTCCGGCTCCAGCGCTCCGCGCAGCATGGTCATCTGCCCGGCGAGCGGCGGAACGCTGTCGGCCATTGCCTGTGGTGCCAGCAACAATTTAATCGAGCGGGCGGCCGACGTGGTGTTAAAAGAGCGTCGTCAATTGATCGTCGTGCCACGTGAAGCACCGTTGTCGACCGTCCACCTCGAAAACATGCTCAAGCTCAGCCAGATGGGCGCGGTGGTGCTGCCGGCGAGTCCGGGCTTTTATCAGAATCCGCAGAGCATCGATGATCTGGTCGATTTCGTGGTGGCACGCATCCTCGATCAGCTCGCCTTGCCGCAGGATTTGCTCCCCCGCTGGGGCGAAAGCTAGAGCGCAAACAAGTAGTAGCCCAGACCGCCGAGGAAGGCCGCGAGAATCGCAATAGCAATGGCGGCAGGTAACCAGCGCCGTTTATAGAGGTTTTCCTGATGGCGGTTGCCGGGGGAGGTGGCTTTGGTGGCCCAGAGCTTTTCCTGAGGCTCGCCGCTGCGCGCTTCGATCATGCTTTCGTCAATGGCCTTCATAACCTGAGTAGCTGCGCGAGGCAGCGCAATACCGGGGCCAAAGACCTTGAAGCTGTATACGTCCAGGCGCAACCTGTCGCCGGGTTTTAAGCGCGAACCCTTAATTTTGCGGTCGTTCACGAAGGTGCCGTTGGCCGATTCGAGGTCGCGGATCTGCAGGCCGCTCTCGTTCAGTGAGATTTCGGCGTGACGGCGTGACAGGTGCGTGCCGGGAATGACGATGTCGCAGTCGTTGCTGCGCCCGAGCACCACTGGCGGCTGCTCCAGCCCCACACGCAGAGGAAACTCCTGACCGGTAAGCCAACTGGAGTCGGCGATCAATGCCCACACTGGGGTATCATCGTCGCTGAGAAACGGATCAATGACTTCGAGCCAGACATTACCGAACTGCAAGGTATCGCCACAGGCAATGCTTTTTTGTGTGATGCGCGTGCCGTTCACAAAGGTGCCGTGGTGTGAGCCGAGGTCTTTGAGCAAGAACTGGTCGCCGCGATGCACGAGACTCGCGTGCCGCGGGTCCACGGTGGCATCATCAATGCTTAGGTGATTAGTGGCATCGCGCCCGATCGAAAACTGCTTTTCCATTGCCCAAAATGCGGGCTGGCGGTTATCGACAAAACGAAGTTTGAGCATTGCGGTCAGATCTCTCTGAGAGTCCCTGTAAGGTTTTGTTACAATTTGCCGCCATCGCGACATCAATTATCGGTTAGAATGCGCCCGCGCACGACGGAATGAGTGGAGAAACGCCTTTTGCAAGCCCTGCCTAACCAAACGAAGTGGTTTTATCGCACGTACCTGCGCATTGTTACCGACCATCCAAAAACCGTACTGATTGTCCTTGCTCTACTGCTGCTTGGGCTGGCGGCCGGCTTACCGAATTTCAAACTCGATGCCTCCGCGGACTCTCTGACACTAGAGAACGACACTGACCTCGACATTTTCCGTGAAATGACCCGGCGTTACGACAGCGGGGATTTTCTCGTTGTGACGTATACGCCAGACGCACCCTTATTTTCTGATGCCTCTTTGAACCTGCTTCAGCAGCTTCAAAATGACTTGGAGAGCGTCGAAGGTGTCGAAAGTATTAACAGTATTCTAAATGTGCCTCTGTTGTACAGCCCTAAGCAAAGCTTAGCAGAGTTGACCAAAAGTCCACGGACGCTTCTGACAGAAGGCGTAGACCGCGACGCGGCCAAAGAAGAGTTCTGGAACAGCCCGATTTACAAAAACATGATTCTCGGGCCAAGCGGCGACACCACCGCGCTGCAATTGAATATCGAAGTCGACGAGCGTTTCATCAGCCTGGTGCGCGAACGCGATGCCCTCGCCGAGCGTGCAAAGCGCGATGAGCTCAGTACAGAGGAGTTGGCCCGCTACGAGGCCGTGCGCGAAGAATTCCGCGCACACCGCACCGCTTCGGAAGCGCGCTCGCGGCTGCGCGTTCAGCAGGTGCGAGACATTGTCGCGAAGTACCAGGGCGACGCGCAGATATTCGTCGGCGGCGTCAGCATGATTGCAGCCGATATGATCGCCTTTATCCAGAGTGATCTCGTGGTATTCGGCATCGCCGTGGTGCTGTTTATGATCGCGGTGCTCGCGCTCATCTTCCGCTCGCCCAAGTTCGTGTTGATCCCGATGGCCTGCTGCCTGACCGCGGTGATTATGATGTTGGGTTACGTTAGCTGGCTCGACTGGCGGCTCACCGTGATCTCCTCCAACTTTGTGGCGCTGCTGTTGATAGTATCGCTGTCCATCATCATTCATCTGGTGGTGCGCTACCGCGAATACGCGGCCGCCTACCCCGAATGGAGCCGCAAGCAGCTGGTCAGCGAAACCGTGATCTACATGGCGCGACCCTGCTTCTACACCGCCATTACCACCATCGTGGCCTTTGCCTCGCTGGTCGTCAGTAACATCCGGCCGGTAATCGACTTCGGCTGGATGATGACGATGGGGCTGGTCGTGGCCCTATCTCTGGCCTTTTTAATACTCCCGGCCGCACTGGTATTGCTGCCCAAAGGCAAAGCCGAGCGCGAAGCCAGCACCACACAAAAAACACCTTTCAGTGCCTATTTTGCGAAAGTGGTGGAAGCGGCGCGGGGCTGGATTGTGGTGGTGGCCTTGATCATCCTAGGGCTCAGTGCCTACGGCATCTCGCAACTCAAAGTGGAAAACCGCTTTGTGGATTACTTTCACGATTCAACCGAGATCAATAAAGGCCTCACGGTAATCGACAACAATCTGGGCGGCACCATCTCCCTGGATATTCTAATCGACACCAAAGTTGGCGACGCTGTGAACAAAGGCGCCGACGACGACCTGTTTGCCGGTGGCGATGCGTTCGAAGAAGAAGGCTTCGACGAGGACGCGTTCGACACAGAAGGTTTTGACGAAGGCTTTGATGACGACTTCGACGATGGCTTCGAAGACGATTTCGACAGCTTCGGTAGCGACGACCCTTTCTCGGAGCAGAGCGACAACATCACCAGTTATTGGATGACGATGGGCGGGCTGCGACAGGTTGAAGCCTTGCACGACTACCTCGACGCACAGCCCGAGATCGGCAAGGTGCAGTCGCTTGCGACGCTGTACAAAGTGGGCCTCGACATCAACGGTACGCTCAATGATTTTGAACTGGCGTTGATGCAAAAAGCCCTGTCAAAAGACGTCAAAGACGTGCTGATCTCACCCTACCTCTCACCAGACGGTAAGCAGACACGCATCAACCTGCGCGTGATCGACACCTATCCTGGCCTTGAGCGTGCCGAATTGGTAAAACGCATACGTGCGCACATCGATGATGGCAGCCCCTTCGAAGCCGAGCAAGTGACCTTCACCGGCCTAATGGTGCTCTACAACAACATGCTGCAAAGCCTGTTCAGCTCGCAAATCCTCACCTTGGGTGTGGTGTTTATCGCCATCTACCTGATGCTGGCCGTGCTGTTTAAATCCGTTTTCATCGCCACCATCGCGATTCTACCCAACATCACCGCCGCATTGAGCGTACTAGGTACGATGGGTTTGATCGGCATTCCACTGGATATGATGACCATCACCATCGCCGCCATTACTGTCGGCATCGGTGTGGATCACACCATTCACTACATCCACCGTTTCAAAACCGAGCTACAGCAAGACGGCGACTACCTCGCCGCCATGCACCGCTCACACGCCTCCATCGGCCGCGCTATGTACTACACCTCGGTCATTATTATCTTTGGTTTCGGCATCATGGTGCTGAGCCAATTTATCCCCACCATCTATTTCGGACTGCTGACGGGCTTTGCGATGTTTGCATCGCTGATGGGCTCGTTGCTGTTATTGCCGCAATTGTTGTTGATGTTTAGGCCGATTCGTTAGCGCTCAATGTGGGAATAATGCATTCAGAAACGTCTGTCGAAGCGATGTAATCGGTTTAATTTGCGTTGATGTATGCGCTGATCTAAAAATAACCAATTTGTTCAAATTCCCGCTTGTTTTTTTGCGCCATCCTATGTTTTTATAAATTTAGACGAGGGATCGTCGACCGTAGTCAAGGATGAGTGCGTTCCTGTTTTTTTCTATTTTCTTCCAGTATTTCCCTCCCTGTTCGCTGCTGCGCATTTTTTAGCGGCTGAGATTCGTATTGCTATCAAAAAATAGGACTGAAAAATGAAAATGGATTTTTTCTATAGCAGTCACTTTATTAGTGCTCTGCTGATTCTGATTTTGCTCGGACTGGGTATCCATGCGATTGCCGCGCCTGCGGTACTAAAGTACAAGTACGACGCCCTGGGTAGGGTGGTGCAAGTGGAAGATCAAATCAACGGAGATCGGCATTTTCACTACGACCCAGCGGGGAATCGTACTCAGGTAAATATTGGAGAGGATACAGGTGTGGATGCGCCAGTCGCGGAGCCGCCGGGGAAGCCTGCAAATGTATCATTGAACGGTCCCTATAGTCCGTACGGTGGGTATACCTCTGAATGGTCGGCTGTATCGGGAGCGACTGAATATCAAATTTTTGTTTCGGCTATCGGAGAGATTCAGAAAGTTGTGGGAACAAAATGGTCGCACCAATACGAGCCTAAGTGGTTGGTGGCGTGTAACGAGCACGGATGCGGAACAAGACATTATTACTAAGGGAGTAGGGCTATGTTCAAGGAAGAATGGCGTATTGCAATATCAATACTTTTTGCTTTTTTGGTTGGTGGCGTGTGTGCGGAAGGTTTAGAGCCACCAAAAGTCAATATGATTGATCCCTTCGGTGTAAATCTCGCGACTGGCCAGGTGACGGCATCCGTCGATACTGTGGCTATAGGTGGAGAAGAGCTCGGGCTAAAACACTCCATTTCAGGTCACACCAATTCGTTTTCTTTTCGAGGGTGGAAGGGCTACAACGACGCGTTCCACGGAGAGGTCCGGTATGCAGAGTTGGGTAGGAACCTAGCTGTAGATGGAAAGACCTACTCTAATTTTTACGTGATGCGCGCATTTGGGCCGGCCGGTACCGCGGATTTCAAAATTTATGTAAACGGGGTTTTGCAGAATGGTGTGAGTACGTCCGTGAAGAGTGGGTTCAGCTACAAAGCCCTTGGAGATCCGCGTCATACGCTGAAAATTATTGACGATCACTATGTTTGGACGCAGCCCTCCGGAGTGCGGTACCACTTTAAACGGGATGTCTATAAAAATGCTAGATCGCTTGGCACGCTGGTAGAAATAGAGCAGCCAAACGGGTTTCGAATCTATATCTCCCCTGGGAACGGAGCTTACACCAACACAGGTTATCAAATTAAATACGGGTATTTGCCCGACACAAGAGCCGTTCCATCAAGCGTAAAAAATACCTATCGGAAGGGCCTAAGTCCTAATAGCTCTGCGTGGGCTGACCGCAATCCTGCCTTCTATACCGCTATAAACACTACGGTGGAGTGGTGTTCACTAAACAAAAATGACCGCTGTGATCATTTAGTTGAAGAGTGGCCGACTGCAAATATCACGTGGCCTGCGGGAATGCCTAAAGCGTTTTATATTGGAGAAAATGACCTAGAGGTCACAGGGCCTGAGGGGGAGATAACTCGACTTAGATTTAAAGCCTATGACTTGAAAGCGCGAAACCCGGGTGATCCCAACGACGGTGAAATCATTGTTAGAGCACCGTATGAATGGTCGCCTAGGCTGGTGGAGGTGTATCCGCCTGGGGCGAGTGAGCCGGTGTTTACTTACAGCTATAAAAACAGGTATGAGGTAGCTTCTACTGCCTCGGGAGGGAGCGGCCTAGGCTTTTCATTGGTTCAGATCTATTGGTGGCTAGACTCCGCTGTAGGTGACATCACGAGGCCTGATGGGCAGGGCGGGAGCGCGACCTACGACATTGAAATGAGAGTAGGTAGTTGGAATACCGAGTTTAAAAACCGCGCAAGTGTCAACGGATTAAGCTATTGGGCTATTGTCCGATCGTTGAATAACTACCCGGGAACAATACGTGAAGCTTCTATACCTAAAGTTGGAACGTTTAATTATCCTGCTACAACGACCAACCCGTTTGACAACCGCCCTGTGACTGGGAGTCTCGTAGAGGGGCCGAATCTAACATATAAGTATGATACAAACCGAAATTTAAAAAAATTAATAAAGAACGAAGGCCAATCACTTTCAGTGACAACTGAAGCAAGCTTTACTGCCTCATGTTCGGGTGGGAACTCGCACAAATATTGTTACAAGGCGGATTGGGTAAAGGACGCTAGAGGTAAAGTGACTCGGTTTAAATACCACGAAGAGTCCGGCCTCGTAAAATCGATAACATACCCGAAAGACGCCCATGGTGTGGCGGCGCAGAATCGCTACTTCTACAAGCAGTACCGTGCTAGATATATCAATCCATTAACTGGGGTTTCGGAGGTGGGTGAGCCAATATGGATGCTGTGGAAAGAGCGATATTGCCGGACAGGAAATGCTTCTGGAGATGGGTGCCAGAAAGCGAACGATGAAATTGTCATTGAGTACGATTATGGATCGTCGGGAGAAATGAATAACTTAAACCTCAGGATGAAGAAAGTGATAGGTGCGGGTGGGGCGGAGCTAGTCTCTTGCTATGAGTACAATTATTTTGGTCAGTTAATTGGGGAAGTGAAGCCGCGTCAGAACCGCACAACATGTTATTGATTCAAGGAGGAGTCGATATGAAATACATCGCTATATACGCAATTTTCTTACTGCAAGCCAGCATCGCCTTCGCGAGCAATCAGGATCCTGATACGTTTAAGTATGCGCAAAGGTTTGACTCAAGTGGCCGCCTCGTCGGTACTATTGCGCCGGACCCAGACGGAGCGGGACCGTTAGGCTTTCCGGCGACAAGGACGACCTATAAGACCGGTGGGTCCCAGCTTCAGAAGGAGGAGGTAGGGTATCTATCTCAATGGATGGATGATCGTGTATTGCCAAAAAAATGGAATAGTACGGTATTTAAGGTGGTTAAGAGTAAACAATATCATTATGACAATCGGGGCCGCAAAACGGTGGAACTCGATATTGGTGGTGATGGCGTTGTTTTTTCAAGGACTGAGTTCAATTATGATTCGGCCGGGCGTGTTAAGTGCATGGCTGAAAGGATGAGTCCGGAGCGATTTAGGTATACGTATGTTTCAAGTCAGGTGTGCATTGCGCGACAGCATGAGAGTTTTGGCTACGACCGTATTAAAAAGTTTGAATATGATGCTTATGGGAACGTGGTTAAGGAGCATCGTGCTGTAGATACGCCATTGGAGCAGGTCTACAAATTAACCAAATATCAGGCGGGTGTGAAATTAGATTATCTAGAAGATGCCAATGGTAACCGAACTGAATTTCGTTACGATGCTCTAGGAAGAAACAGCTATATATACTATCCCTCAAAAACGACTTCCGGGGAAATTAGTGCTAGTGATTATGAGAGGTTTTACTTCGACAAAAATGGAAATGTCACAAAAAAGAGAACGCGGAGCGGAAAATCAGTATTTTATACGTATGATGCGTTGAATCGGGAATGTCGTAAATCCTATTCGACTAGTAGCAGCAGTTGTTTGGCAGCGGGAGATGCTAGCACTGTGCTAAGTCGATATGACACGCAAGGTATGAAGGTGCATGCTCGATTCAAGAGCCATTCAGGGAATGGAATAATCTACTCTTATGACGGGCTCGGCCGACATGTCGGAGAGACCAATAGTACGATGGGTATATCTCGAAAAATCAGCTATCGTTTAGATAATCACGGTAATAGAACTCGAATCACCCATCCCGACGGCAAGTATTTTAGTTATAAATACGATTTTCTCGATCGTGTTACAGGCATAGGGGAGTATGCGTCGGTTTCGAGCTTACAAAGTGTTTCGTATAACAATAATGGCATGTTGGCGAGTATATCGAGATCCGGAGGTCCAATCACGAAGATTACTCCGAAATCTTCTTTAAGAATCCATTCAGTACAACACGATTTGAGCGGCAGTTCTAACGATTACAAGTCTAGCTTTAGCTATAACCCTCCGGGAGGCATCACGCAGATAGATTTAAGTAATGATCTCTATCATTACTTCGGGAATGAAAACAAGGAGGGTAGCTATTCTCCCAATGGGTTGAATCAATATGCAGAAATCGGAGGTAAGTCGTTGATCTATGATGGTAATGGAAACCTATCGACGATTGATGGAAGGGTTCATACCTACGACGCTGAGAATAAGCTCGTAAAGATGGCCGGAAGTGAAACTGCGAGTTTCTCCTACGATCCGCTCGGAAGGCTTTCTCGAATAGTATCGAAGGAAGGCTCGTTTGATTTCATATATTCGGATGATAAGCCTGTTCTTTTTTATCATACGAGCGGTTCAAAAAGTGTAGCGCGGCGTTTTGTGTTTGGTTCTGGCGCGGATGAGCTAGTCGCAAGCTATACTGGTCCATATGTGAATAGCGGCAATCGGCGTCATCTTCTGAGGGATTATTTGGGTAGTGTTATTGCGGAAACAGATTCTAAGGGAGTAGTGAAAGAGCGTTTTAGCTACGATACATATGGTATGCCGAAAGCGGGAATGGGATTGAGGTTTGGATTTACCGGGCAGTTATGGTTGGGAGATGAGGTAGGCTTATATAGTTACAAAGCAAGGAAGTATGAGCCAAAAATTGGAAGATTTTTGCAAACTGATAAGCTGGGTTATTTAGATAATATGAATCTATATTCATATGTTTCTGGGAATCCCGTCTTATATACAGATCCATCAGGGCTTTGTAGATTGAAACCTGGTGCCAAGGTTTGCGACGCAAGCGAGGATCCAGAAGAGGTCGTGATTGTACGTGGGGATTCATCTACTGGAGAAACTTCGTGTGGTGGGGGGTGTTCGTCTATGTCGGGACCTTCTGCGGAGAGGTACCATCGAGAGCTACAGAATGCACGAGATCAAGCGGGTGGAGGGCTCGTTTTCAATCCAACGAATTGGACAAGGGGTTGGGAAGCATATCTTTCTGGAGATCAGGTCGCTATGAGGGCTCAGTCGGAATCTAACAGGCAGGCAATGATAGCGTCTACCGCAGTGATGGTAACTCCGGTGTTGATGGTAGAGGCTCCATTCTCAACTTCTATTGGTGTTGGTACCTATCTTTTTATGGATCAGACCCCTACGCCTTCAGAATACATTAAGTCATTATTGGTATCTAGAATCATCGGTGTCCCGATGAACAAACTTGGACAGGCATCTGGAAGTGTCGTTGGTAGAAGAATCTGGGATATTAATGCGAACTCCATCTCCGTTGGGGTGGATTCGGCAATACAGTATCAATGAGGTTATCGTTATGCATGGTTTTATATTCGTAGCATTTGTATCTTTATCACTTTTTATAGCAGCTTATTTTTCAGATGAAGAAAAAGATATCAAAGGGGTTTTTCTAAGGGCATTTTTTGTTGAATTTATCTTTTCTTGGGCGTTTATCGTGTTTTTACGTCAACTTGATATTGGAATGGTTTCCAATCTAGAGTTGGATCTTTTTGGTGTGGGCGTGATGTTCTTCTTTGTGATTCTGTGTTCGGTATGTGTTGGTGGTAAAGCCGTGTTTCCACATGTGGGGTAGGGTTGTTAGTGGCGTTCGCGATGGGAGTAATTCCTAATGAATGGTACAGTGTATAATTCTTGCTCGACATGTTTGTGAAGAGATTTTTGTCTGGTGTTCTAGGTATCTTTATGGTTGCTTCTGAATGTTGTTTGGCGTTTTTGGAGGTGCCTAAAGGATTTTTAGAGTGGTCTGGTTATATTGGTGGCTTCATTCTAGGTTGTGTGTTTCTGGTGTATGCTTTTAAAGATAAAAATATTCTAGGAAAAAGGCATGTAAAAGAATAGTTGAGAATAAATGGCGGATTATATTGAGAGTGGGCAGTTTGAGGGAGTTGATGTTAGTGTGAGCTTGAATCACCCCGGTTCCCCTCGAGACTCTTTAGCTACGCTATGTACTTAAGGCGGGGAATGCCATGGCGGGTTACCGATATTCTGAAGAATTTAAAATTGCGGCGGTGAAGCAGGTGGTAAAAAAGAAAGAAAATAGGATTAGTCATCTATGTCAGGCGAGACGTATGAATTTAAATATTCCAAGCAAGGGAAGTTTCGAGGGGTACTAATTTCCGCAGTTCTTACATTGACTTTTTTTTGTGTGTTGAGCTAGGTTTTGTTTCCCCGGGGGGCGTGCTTTGGCTGGCTTTATTATTGATAGCTTTCATTGTCATTCATGTATGCTGGGATTTTAGTATACAAAATAAATACTTTCCCTTTGTGATTAAGGGGAGCGAACTGATAATCTTTAAGAAAGAAGGAGCTGTTTGCTTTAGCCTCAAGGAGGTGGCATCGGCGAATAAGTTTCCGGAATCCGTTAGTGCTTATGATGATTATGTGATGAGTATGATGTCAAGTGGTATAAGGCTGAATTTCAGGTGTGGGCGAAAGGTTGTGGTTTTTGCGAAGGTTGGAGGTTACAGACAGTTTTTAAGAATACTGTCAGATCACGGGATACGATGGGAGTAAATTGAATTGCAATTAGGTTTGAGTGGGGGGGCAGCTCTCGTTGGTCGAAAGCGTCAACTCTTGTTTCAGTAGTAATAGATTTCTAAGGTGCGAGTGTGTGTTTGTGAGCTAAGGGGCTTGAGCATGTTGACGTCGAGTAAGTGGGAAGGTGTGAAGGCAAGGGGGAATATGGCGTATCTGGATGGCGTCAAATATATCTACGCTTTATGCTGCAATAGAAGAGCTAGCTGGCCATGAAGATGGTTGGTGAAGTTTATGTGATACTTAAATACTCTCTATTCTGTTCAATGTTGTCTTTCTTGATATTGATCTTGTGTGTTTTTTTATACGACTTTTACTTTTCTTCTTACGAAAAGGTTTGTTTTGGTAAGCAAGAAGTCGAGATGTGGGCATTGATAATATTGGTGACTTGCTCAGTATCTACAGTGATAATACGCTCGCTTCTCATGATGTTTTTAGGGTTTCTTGATCGCATTGAGAAGGTTCTAGATCAGGAGGGCGGTGACGTTTGACGGTTCGTATTTGGCAAGTAAGCTTCATCTGTAAGTAGAGAGAGCCGCTATCACTACTCTCCCAAAGAAAAGGATGATTTTTAGCATGTTTTCGGGTTCTCCCGCGATGGGTTCGGAGAGTGGATGATGCGGCAGTTCGGTATTGCTCTGCTGTTTCTCCTGCTCTTTGTGTTCGTGCGCTATTTTGTTTTCAATAGCGATACTTTGCAGGAGTGGGCTGTATTGCTTTTTCTATATGTCATTGGCCTACAGTGGGTGGTGCCTTTCTTGTTCGGATCAACAATGCATGCCTACATAACCGGAGAGAGGTTGCCCCCAAAGAAAAAATATTATGTGTTGAGATTGTTGTTCTTTATGGTAGGCGTACTTCTTTGCTCTGGAGCTATTCTTCAAGGGGTTTACTGAATTCGACTTTTGACTCTAGGCTGTGTCTGAAAGGCTAAGGGTATTGCGTTTTGGGAAGTTTTTACTATGCATGGCTTTATATTCGTAGCATTTATATCCTTATCATTTTCGATAGCAGCTTATTTTTCGGATGAAGAAAAAGAGATCAAGGTGGTTTTCTTTAGGGCATTTTGGGCTGAGTTTTTCTTTTCTTGGGGTTTTGTTGTGCTATCACGTCAGCTTGATATTGGAATGATTTCGAACCTTGAGTTGGATCTCTCCGGTGTGGGCGTGATGTGCTTCTTCGTGATTCTATTTTCGGTATGTGTTGGCGGGAAAGCTGCGTTTCCACATATAGGATAGTACTGCTATTCGAATATAGGCCCAAGTAAGGATCGGTATATTGGTGGTGTAAATGGCAGTACGGAAGTTACTTGTAGCTATATTGTATATAGTTCTACCGCTTATATGCTTGTTGATCATAAGGATGTCTTTTTCGGACTATGGCCTTTCAGGGATAGCGATTATCAGCTTATTTTTCAGTCTGGTTTTCTCGTTGTCATATATTTTCGATTTCAATGTTCTCGCCAAAACATTCTATGTGCTGTTGTGTGGCTTGTATGTATTGCGGGGCGTGTACGAAAATGCTTTCGAAGCTGATATGAGCGTTGAGGGGTTTACTCTTGAGGTGATTGTAGTGTGTACACAATTGATACTGTTTTGGTGTTTCTATTCTTTTCTATTCTTCAGGAAATCTCAGGTATAGATAGCTTTAGGTCAAATGCTTGGGGCGGGTCGGAATTTCACCCTTATGAGTGTAATGAAGGTCCTGCAATTTATCAGTTTGAGTGAGTCTGCCGAGTATCGTTGCCAGCTCCTGGGAACAACAGTTGATAGCGAATCGAGAAGCTACTGCGTACCCCTTTACACCAAAGCCCCAAGTATCAAATCCATATGCCCATCAATCTCCCCACTCCAATCACGCTCGGGCATAAACATCTGTGCTTCCATTAACCCCATCATATGAATCCACAAAGCGTTGGTAATATACTCGGGGGAATAAGCCTGATTGAGCTCCCCATTCTGATGTATCTGCTCTATCGCCCGAAGCAGGGCGTTGAAGATGTTCTCTCTACGGCTGCGGAAGTACAGTTGGAGTTCTGATGCGCTGTCGGTGAACTCTTTGCAGCTGTGGATGATGCGCATGGATTGCTTGAGGTGGGCGTCGCTGTGCATGCGCTTCATGATGCACTTGAGTTCGTGGGCGAAGTACTCAAGGGCTTGATTTTCAGGGAGTTGGGATAGGGTGTGCACGAAGGCTTCGGTCACGATGCCGCCGCTTTGCTCCCAGAGGGCCTTGATTAGGGCATCCTTGTTTTCGAAGTGCCAGTACACCGCGCCACGTGTGAGCCCGGCGGCGGAGGCGATGTCATTCAATGTGGTATTGGCCACGCCGCGCTCACTGAATACGCGTGTCGCGGCGTCCAGTAGGGCGAGGTAGGTTTTCTCGGTATCTTCTTTTGTGCGTCGTGCCATTGGGCTCACCAGAAATTGCTTGTCATCCATTATACATACATGTATGTTTGTATGTATACGTTCATTCTCCCATTCTTCTGCTTATCGACATCGATAAAGGAATACCCCGGTCATGCTCAGAGCCTCTGTTCTCTCCATTTTCTCTATTGTGCTTCTCGCGGCTTGCTCGAATGATCAGGCCAGCGAAGACGCTCCTGTGCCGGTGCGTCCCGCGAAGATCGTGTTGCCCTTGCCCGTCGGCGAACATGCCACTCGGGTGTTTCCTGGCACGATTGAATCCTCCAAGCAGTCAGACCTGGCGTTTCGTGTTGGCGGGCAGTTGAAAACCCTGGTCGCCCGACCGGGTATGTCATTTAAGCAGGGGGATCTCCTGGCCGAGTTGGATGACTCGGAGTACCGCAATACCGTGTTGGATCGGCAGGCGAAGTACGCTCTGAGCAAGTCGCAGTATGAAAAGATTCTCAAGTTGCGAGAGCAGAATCACGTCAGTGATACCACGGTTGAAGAAGCCGAGGCGAACTTTAAAGCGGCCCAGGCGGCGCTGGCTTCTGCGGAAGACAACCTCCGTTACACCCGATTGTTAGCTCCCTTTGATGGCGTCGTCACCACGCTCAATACGGAAAATCACCAAGTGGTGAACGCCCACGAAACCATTTTAAGCCTGCGCGTCGAAGACCGTTTGGACGTGCGCTTTAACATTCCCGAGAGTCTGCTTGGTAAGCTGAGACAAATTAAAGATCCAAGCTCAATTTGCGTGCAGGTACGCTTCAACGCCTATCCGCAAACCGCGTATCCGGCCTGTTTCAAAGAGTTTGAATCCAAGCCCGATCGTTTAACCCGTACCTACAGTGTGGTGCACAGCATGCCGGAGATCACTGAGTTCACGGCGTTGCCGGGCATGGCTGTAGCGGTGGAGGTCGATCTGAGCAATCTGCTGCGCAACGATTTTGCGCAGGGGGTACTGGTGCCGCTGAGTGCGGTGTTTCAGGAAGGCGGTAACGAGTATGTTTGGCGTGTCGATGCCGAAGGCCTGGTGAGCAAACAGGCCGTGGTGAGTGTGGGCATTCAGGAGGAGATGGTCCTGGTCAGTTCCGGTTTGACGGCGGACGAGGCGATTGTGGCGGTGGGTGTCAGTCAGATACACGAGGGGATGCGTGTGCGCCCGTTAACCAAGGAACGCGGTCTGTAAGGCGGGAGCAAGTCTGATGAAAATGACTGAATATACCATCCAGAATAAAACGGTTTCGTGGATGATGGTGATTCTGCTGATCCTCGGCGGCATCATCTCGTTCAACAACCTCGGTCGCCTGGAAGACCCGGAATTTACGATTAAAGAAGCCATGGTCGTCACGCAATATCCGGGCGCGTCGGCCCTGGAGGTTGAGGAGGAAATCACGCTTCCGATTGAGGATGCGATCCAACAGCTTCCTTACGTCGAGCAAATCACCTCAACTAGCAGCGCTGGGCTTTCGCAAGTCAAAGTCGAGATGAAAAGCACCTACCGCAAGGAGGCGCTTGCGCAGATCTGGGATGAACTGCGGAGA
Organism: Cellvibrionaceae bacterium AOL6; assembly: GCA_003265435.1. Lineage (GTDB taxonomy): Bacteria > Pseudomonadota > Gammaproteobacteria > Pseudomonadales > Cellvibrionaceae > Agaribacterium. Next base: position 172,062 of record NOXC01000005.1, on the reverse strand, counting down.
AAAATTAATGATCTGCAGCCGAGCCTGCCCTCTGAAGCCTACCCGCCCCAGGTCATCGATGATTTTGCCGATGTGTACGGCGTGTTTATGGCGGTGACGGGGGATGGTTACAACTATAAAGAGCTCGCCGACTACGTTGATTTTTTGCGGCGCGAGTTGGTGCTGGTGGACGGTGTCGGCAAGGTCAGTGTGGGCGGTCAACGTCAGGAGCAAATTTTTATCGAGGTAGACCGAGCCAAATTGGCGGCATCGGGATTCTCGGCGGATGCCATTCGGCAATTACTGGCGAGTCAGAGTTTAGTGCATGATGCCGGTCACATGCAGGTGGCCACCGAATACCTCCGCATTGCCAGTACCTTGAATGGACCGGATGATTTGTCCGCGCTGGGTGGCATTTTGTTGGGGAGTCAGGATGGGCAGTTGGTGTATCTATCCGACGTGGCGCATCTCAGCTATGGCTTTCAAGATCCGCCCACCCATCTTTATCGCAGCAATGGTCACCAAGCCCTCACCCTGGGTGTGTCGTTTTCGTCCGGTGTAAACGTGGTGGAGGTGGGTGACAATATTCAACAGCGCCTACTCGAGCTGGAATATCAGCGCCCGGTTGGTATGGAAGTGAACTCAATTTACAACCAGCCACAGGAAGTCGACCGCTCGGTGAATGACTTTCTCGTCGGCCTCGCGCAGGCAGTGGTGGTGGTGATCGTAGTATTGATGTTCACCATGGGGTGGCGGCCAGGCTTGATCATGAGCGTGACCTTGTTGCTGACCATAGCCGGTACCTTCGTGGTCATGGATATCTTTAACATCGATCTGCATCGTATTTCGCTCGGGGCCCTAATTATCGCTCTGGGGATGCTGGTCGATAATGCCATTGTGGTGACGGAGGGAATCTTAATCAGCTTGCAGCGGGGCATGTCAAAATTAACGGCGGCGATTAAAATTGTCTCGCACACACGCTGGCCGCTCTTGGGCGCAACCATTATTTCCATTACCGCATTCGCCCCCATCGGCTTGTCACCTGACGCGAGCGGTGAATTTACGGGGAGCCTGTTTTGGGTGCTGCTGATTTCATTGTTATTAAGCTGGATACTCGCAGTCACCTTAACGCCGTTTTTCTGCTTTCTGTTGTTCAAGCAAGGCAGTGGCGAGCAGAATGAAGAGGCCGAAGATCCCTACGCTGGCAAGGCGTATCAGCTCTACAAAAAGCTGTTACACCTCTCGCTGCGATTTCGTTGGCTCACGATGCTGGCAATGGCCGGGCTACTGACTTCCGCCATTTACTGTTTTGGCTTTGTTAAGCAGGCATTCTTTCCAGACAGCTCGTTGCCGGTGTTTATGGTGGACTATTGGTTGCCGGAAGGTTCGAGTATTCATGCGACCGAAGCTGATCTCATTTTGCTCGAGCAGGACTTGCTCGCGTTGGATACTGTAGAGCAGGTCACGACCACAATTGGCTCCGGCGCAATGCGATTTATGCTGACCTACGCTCCAGAAGTGTCGTACTCGAGCTATGGCCAGTTGATTGTGCAAACGCGGGATTACGAAAGCATCGCGCCCACGGTGAACACCGTCAAAGCGCATTTAACTGAGGCCTATCCGCAAGCCTTTACGCGTATCCGCCAGGTTGCCATTGGGCCTTCGCCAGCGGCCAAAATTGAAGCGCGGATCACCGGCCCGGATACCGCTGTATTACGTCGCTTGGGTGAGCAGTTGATTGACGTATTTGTACACGACCCAGAGGCCACCAACGTACGGCATGACTGGCGCGATCGTACCAAGGTGATTGAGCCAGTCGTAGATGCGGCGGAAATACGACGTTTAGGCATCAGTAAGGCGGACCTCGACGCGGCGATTAAACAAAACGTGATTGGTGAACAGGTGGGTACCTATCGCCGTGGCAGCGATCGCATTCCCATCGTGATGCGCCCTCCAAAGCAAGAGCGAGAAGGGGTGGAGCAAATCAGCCGAATTCCTGTTTATAGCGCAAACCTGGGCGAGTACGTGGATGCCAGTCAGTTTTTACTCGATGTGAAATTAGACTGGGAAGACCCGCTGATAAAGCGCATGGACCGCAAACGCACCTTAACGGTGTTGGTGGACCCCATTCCCGAAACCAACTCTTTTGCCTTATTCGAAAAACTCCGCGTGAAAGCGGAAGCACTTAAGCTACCTCAAGGCTATACGCTGACCTGGGGCGGAGAGTACGAAGCTCAGCAGGAAGCGAACGAAGCCGTATTTACTTTTGTCCCGCTGGGGGTATTGGTGATGATCATCATCACCGTCATCATGTTCAGCTCCCTCAAGCAAACCCTAGTGATTTGGATTACGGTACCCTTGGCCATCATTGGCGTAGCGTATGGCTTGCTCGTATCTGGCGCACCCTTCAGTTTTACCGCGCTGCTTGCGGTGCTGAGTTTAATCGGCATGCAGATAAAGAACGGTATCGTTCTGGTTGAAGAAATTAAACGCATGCAGGAAGAAGAGGGCTACGACTGGCACCGTGCCATCAGCGATGCCGCTGTCAGTCGTCTACGGCCTGTGACAATGGCGGCGCTGACCACCATACTCGGGATGATTCCGTTGTTAGCCGATGTGTTTTTTCGGCCAATGGCGGTCACGATCATGGCCGGCTTGGGATTTGCGACCATCTTGACCTTGATCGTTGTGCCGGTGTTGTTTGCGTTGTTTTATCGCATTAAATACTAAACTGGGCCGAAGGCTAACCCACCGGAGCATTCACCTCCGATGGGTGGCCCGTTTTCCCAACAGATTCTGGTGAGGAATAAGCATTGCCTACGAGGGCACTTGCAGAAATACGATGGGTAAGATGGAGAGTGCGAGCAGCAGCCCCATTGTAATATTAAACACGCGAACTTTTTTCTGTGAATTCATAAAGCGCTGTAAACTCGCACCAAGCTTCAGCCACAATCCCATAGCCAGCGAGCCCATCACGAAATACATCGCGATGATGCTCAAAATACTCGCGACGATTTTATCGCTAATCGTAAACGCGGATATTGCACCCACGGCAATGACCCAAGCTTTGGGGTTTACCCATTGAAACAGTGCCGCTTCGATAAAGCGGATTGGGCGCCGCTGCTCCGCGTTTTGTGTTGCGGGGTTGGCGCTGCCAACCTTCCAAGCAAAATACAGCAGGTATAACGCGCCTGCGATTTGCAGCACCTTATGCAACACTGGGCTCTGCGTAAACAGCGTGCCTAAGCCAAAGCCCACACACGCTACCAACGCGAGAAAGCCAACACAGATTCCGAAATAATGCGGCAGGGACCTACGAACCCCGTGATGTATCCCGGAGGCAAAAAGCATGAGATTGTTCGGCCCTGGGGTCACACTCGCGACGAACGTAAATACCATCAAGGAAAAGAGGTAATCCATACACATCCCCTTAAAATGAGGGCATACAATAGCATTTGTTCGGTGCGGTCGGACAGCCTAAATTCGGTCAGGTGTGTGTGCTATTCGCGACAAAGTGTGCAAGCTCGCGCTTAGAGCGGATGACTTCGAGCGTTTTATCGTGTGCAATCTCTTCAAGTTTCTCCATGAATGCCGCGTTCCAGAATGCAGGGCACTTTTTCAACACCTGATAGCTCTGAAGGCTACCCTTGAGCACGGAGCTGCCTTCTGGCCACCCTTCAGGTGTAACCGCAACACCTTTGATCAGACGCTTCGTCACAAACCAATAGCTGAGCCAATAGGGGAGATCGATGTAAATTAGCGTGTCAGCGGCTGCAAGACGCTGATTGAAGCTATCGATTGGGCCAAGCCCGTCAATAATCCAAGCGTCGGATGCGAGGATCGCCGCGTGAGCTTCATCATAACGTGCTCGCTCGACCCGTTCGCCATTCGCTTGATAGGCAATGGAGTCAAGCGGGTGCAGGGGAATGCCCGTGGCGGCCGATAGTTGTCGACTGAGTGTGGATTTTCCGCTGCCCGGTTTTCCAAAAACCGCAATCTTTTTCATCTGGAAAGTCTTTCTGCATTTTTTTGGAGAGTTGTGGGGTAGCAGCGTGAACTGCCGTCAATGCGGCTGAGCGATAACGTGCGCTGTGAAATTCTAAGTACGCGTAGGGGGCCGCAATTTAAATGCCCATGGCCTCCAGTATGCCAGATTTAGGGGCCCCATGCAGTTTGTGAGTGTTTTTTGGTAGTGAATGGGCTTTTTTTGATCTATGGAATTGAATCAAGAATTTGGAATATGAGCGAGGTTCGTTTCAGGACCGGAGTTGGTTGAATTGAAGTGGGCAATCTAAAGTATAAGAGTTTTCGAGTTTGCGTTTGAGTGCCCAGATTTGGCTATTTTTAAAGTGTCCTTTTCTTCCCCTTGGGGCGCCTAAGAAATCTTCTGCGAAGTCTATTTCTAAATTGAAACTTATCCTAGTCTTCAGGGAGTTTAACGCATACGCCTAATCAATTTAATGTAGTTTAATCTTTGTTCTATAATAGCGAATCAAGATGTTAGGCATAATGTATTAGATTTGGTTGGAATATTGCCTGAATATGTTAAATTTTTTGTTGAATGCCGGCTTGTATGTTGGCATGGTTGTCGGACGGAAATGAGATGAGGGCGTTGGCGATGGCTGATGCTAAGTTGAGGTCAGTTCGTTTTGCTTATGGCATGCTAACTTTTTCTGGCGTTTTTATTTTAATTGTTCCGTTTTTATTAATTGTTTAGATTTTATGGGGTTTCTTAAATGGGTTTTAGGGTTTTGTGAGTTTTAAATAGAAGTTTTAATCTTTGGAATTAAATGGACTTATTTTAAAAAGGGATTTTTATGAAAGTATTAATTGTGTCGCGCTCGATTTCTTTTATTTTGCTATTCTCTATTTGGTTTTTTGCTTCCCCGTCATGGTCTCGATCCGACGTGGAGGAGACGAGAGTGATTGGATTCAAACCGGGTCTTCCTCAGGCCGGGCAGAATGCATTTGACTATGCTCAAGATAGGAATTTGTCTCAGTTGAATCATAGTATGATGCAGCAGGCTGCTGCCAGCGCAGAACAACGCAGAGCGGCTGCTGATCAGGTGCGTCTAAATAGTCTGGGTTCTTGTATGGCTAAAAAATCTCTCGAGTTTAGGGGTTGCAGATTGGACAACAGTTATTTGAATATATCGCTGTTGGATGATTGTGAAGGTCTACTGCATGGGAGTTCAGTCACATTGTCCGTAGGTACGAAGTACTTAAGGGCTGAGTATAAATTTGAAGGATCGGCATCTTATATTCCTTGTAGGGATAGAGCGAATGCAATCCTGTTTCTGGGTGACAATTGGTGTACAGATACGAGGGATATAGAAATGCTGTACTGTAGAGCGCTTTATGAGTAGGGGGATTCAAATGAATATTACTTCAGGAATTTTATTCAGAACGTTGTTTTTTGTGCTTCTATTATCTTTGTTGGCTTATATTGTGCTCGATAGCAATGCTGGAATTTATGGGGTGAGTCATGAGAACGCTAAGCCTGAATTGGATAGCTCGTTTCAAAAAGGCAGTTTCGACCTAACGGATGTTGAAGGTGAAACATTGCGACTCTCAGAAGCCGAATCTAGCACGCGTTCTGTCGAAGAAGATAAGCGCGATCGCGCCGGAGAGCGTAAAGGCGAGACTGCCAAGCTCAGTGCGGAAGAGATTTTCGAACGAAACTCTGAGAGGGGCTACTATTTTCGTGATGCGGCACAATCTTATGAGAGTTACCCTGATCAGGTGTTAGAGGATCTGGCAGAGCAGGGCGATCAAATTGCTACGATGGAGTTGATAGGGCGGCTGTCGGGAAGTGCGGCGAATAATGAAAAAGTCTATCAATTGGCGGATCGTGGTATAGCTTATGGGTCGACGATTTTATTCACTTTGTACGCATCGGATTTGGAGCGAGAGTTTAAACAAAATCCTGACGCCAACAGGCATTCTCTATTGGAAGCGATGGCCTTTTTAAAAACTTGTGTGTTGAGGGGAGACGGTGGTTGCCAAGTTACGATGGACGAGCTTGTCCGAGAATATGAGCTGGTTCCGTCAGTCGAAGAACAGCACTTTATAGAAGAGAGAAGCCTTTCTATCTATTCCCAATATCAGGAGCTTAGATACGAAATGGGGTTAGGAGACTTCGACAATTCTGGGTTTTTGATTGACTGAAAAGCGGCCTTGGCTATTGGTTCGATAGGTCAGTCTTCAGAATAGAGCTCATGTATTGGGCGGAATAGTCTATGAATCGCTCTATTCGTTTGGGAAGTCGGCGCTGTGCTGGGTAAATCACTTGGGAGGGGATGTCTTGCGGTCGCCAGTTTGGCAGCAGTATCGTAAGCCGCTTCGCAACGAGGTCTTCTTTTATCAGCCATGTGGGAAGCAACGCAACACCCAAGCCCATGCGCACGACTTCTCGAATGCTGGTGACCCCTTCGGTTGCCAGTGTTGGTGTTATGGATAGCGTGTGCTCGCGTTTGGTTTTTTCGTTTACTAAATGTATGGATCTCGAGCTATTGAACTGATCTCCCTGTAGTGTGATCCACGGTAGATGTTCGATATCCTTGGGAGATCGAATCTGCTTGCCGTGTAAAAAAGCGGGCGAGGCCACAACGCAACGCTGAATACGACCAACGGGTTTGGCAATAATACTATCGTCTGTGATATGGCCCGCTACGATGCCGAGATCGTGGCCTTCCTCAATCATGTGCACCGGCCTATTTGAATAGGAGAGCGCGATAGAAATATCGGGGTGCATTTCCAAAAAGCTTCCCAGCATTCGGCTGACCACAAACTGCCCGAAATCGATCGTCGCAAACAATCGAATATGCCCTTTTAGCTGACTTTGCTCATCATGCAGGCGTTCTTCGGATTCGTCGACCAAGTCTAATATAGCTTTCGCGTCTTCCAGTACTTGATGGCCTGCGTGGGTCAGGCGCATCCGGTGCGTGTCTCTTTGAATCAGTGTCGCGCCCGCACGCGTTTCCAGCGCACGAAGTTGGCGGCTGATTGTGGGCTGAGTGCTGTTCAAGCGTCGAGCGGCAGCGGAGAGGCTGCCACTGTCCACTATGGCAACAAAAGTGCGCAGTTGAGCGATATCGTCGTAGAGGTTCATACGCTTAATGTATAGGTGATATTTGGTTTATACAACTACCGTATGTGCGCTTGTACTGCGATAGTGCCCCTGACTAGCCGTTTGGCTTTTTTCAGGGTGACCGTTCGAGAGGTGAATATGAACATGCGATTACATTCTAAAGTGGCTATTGTAACCGGTGGGTCTAGAGGGATCGGCGCCGCGATAGCGCAAGCCTTGGCTGACGCCGGTTGCGCGGTGCTGATTAATTATAAGGGTAGGGAAGCCGATGCAAACAGCGTCGTAGCGGAAATTACACGACGTGGTGGTAAAGCCGTGGCAATCCAGGCCGACATCGCTGTCGCCGCAGAGGCGGCAGCACTCTTTGATCAATGTGCCAATGTGTTCGGTGGCGTAGACATCGTCGTCAACAATGCGGGTGTCATGCAGCTGTCTCCGATTGCGGAAACTTCAGACGAGAGCTTTGATCACCAGGTCGCCATCAACCTCAAAGGCAGCTTTCATATTTTGCGTTTGGCGGCGAAGCGTCTTAGAGAAGGGGGGCGCATTGTCAACCTATCTACCAGCGTGGTCGGGTTGAAGCTCGAAAACTACGGCGTTTACGCTGCGACAAAATCTGCCGTTGAGACGTTGACGGCGATACTCTCGAAGGAACTGCGTGGTCGCTCTATTACGGTGAATGCGGTGGCGCCTGGGCCCACCGCGACTGCATTGTTTCTCGATGGCAAATCACCAGAGCTGATAGAAAAACTGGCCAGTATGCCGCCACTTCAGCGTCTGGGTGAACCGCTAGACATCGCCAACGCGGTGCTTTTTTTGGCAGGCCCAGACGGCAGTTGGATTAACGGCCAGGTTTTAAGAGCGAACGGCGGCATCGTGTGATGTTAGCGCGCGATTCGAAACGAACAACGAGAGGAAAGTGTTTATGAGCACAACATCAGCAGGAATGACTCAATATATTGGCGGGACTCTCATCGCAGCGGCGACCGCCTCGCTGGCCGCGAGTGTCAGCGTAGCCTTTGCGCTGCCACTGTGGGCGATGTTTGTCGGCTGGATTGGATTCTATACCCGAGGCCTGGACGCAAAAGGCGCTATCGAGAATTTGGGCTGTATCGGGCTGGGTTTGATGTTTGGTATGGCTACAGCGCTGACGCTCGCCGCATTGGTCCCGCTACTCGGTAAAACACTCGCGTTGCCTGTCGTGGTGTTTCTGACCGCGGTGGTCGTGGTATCGCTGCGTGGTCTGCCGAGAATGAACAACCTCTTGTGCTATTTTCTCGGCCTGGTGACGTGGTTCGCGGCACATAAAGAACCCTCGATATCGAATGGGCTTACACTGTTTTTTGCGAGTGCCATAGGTGTAGGCGCTGGCTATCTATCTGTTCGAGCGTCGAGCTGGATGGTTCGACGCTAGTAGGGCTGGCGAGAACGCGAACGTGATGTGTCGTGGCGTCTACTAAGGCTCCGCGACCATCACCAAAACGTCCCTTCCATTATAGCGGACGTGTTCGAGTGGCACGAAGCCACAGGCTCGATACAAGCCACCATCTAATGCCTCGGTTTGCAAATACAGCTTTTTTACCCCTGCGCGCTTCGCATAACTGAGTACTTTTTTTGTCAGCGCGGTCGCGATGCCGGCGCCGCGCGCAGAGGGGACGACGTACACGCCGCCCAACCAATGCTCGTACTGGGGAAAAATATTCATTTCGTGAAGTTTGAACTCGGCTGCGCCGACGTAATCACCTGACTGGGAGGCGAGTACAATGAGTGGTGCCTTTTCCCGGTTAATCGCTCCAGCCAGTTTTTTTTCAACGTTTTCCAATCGCACATTCGGTTGCTTACTCAGCCACTGATCGTAGTACCAGCGCGCAACGAGCTTTGCGGCTTGGATATTGTCGGCGAGTAATTCAAAACCTACAGGTATGGCATCCAAATTCGATTTATCTGACATAGGGGGTTCTCAATATAAGATTTTGTTGTGTGAACCTCTAAACGCTTTTTCGTGGAACACCGCTTTCTCGAGTAGACACTATGCGTCCATCGGGTACGAAAGCAGCGCAAAGCCAGCGTTTAATTGGGCTTAGTCTTCACGAAACTGAATTAACTCCCAGTAGCCCACATCCAGCCAGCGATCAAACTTGCGCCCCACCTCCTTGAAGTGTGCCACCTGTTTAAAGCCAAGTGCTTCATGCAGACGCACGCTTGCTTCATTCGGCAGCGCGATGCAGCCCAACACGACGTGATTGTTCTGCGCTTCCAGTTGTTGCAGCAGCGCACGGTAAAGTGGCTTGCCGTAGCCTTTGCCGGTCGCGTCTGGCTTTAAATATATCGTCGCTTCGCTGGTATGCGCATAGGCGACTCGTTCACGCCATTTGGTGGCATAGGCGTAGCCAACGATTTCGCCGTCCACTTCGCCTATGAGCCAGGGGTGCATTTGTGTGTAGGTGCGAAAGCGCGTGCGCATCTGTTCTACCGTCACAGCCTCCTTTTCAAAAGAGATGACGGTGGTGGCGATATAGTGGTTGTAAATGGCGCAGATTGGGTCGATGTCGTGTTCTGTACAACTTCTAATTTGCATGGTGCTTCTCTATTTCACTTTGGCCAAGCTAGGCGCTTGGCCTTATCCATCGCGCTCATCATTGATACGAGAAATGGCTTGGGCGAGTGTTCGCACATTATGCAAATCCTCTTCCAAGGTCAATGACGCCTCAGCGTAGCGCAAAGCAATGTCGGATAGTGTATGTGCAGCTTGGTTTATGTCGGCTTCGCCCGTTTGAGCCAGAGCGTATAAGGAAGTTTGCAGGCCGAGCCCCACTTCGATATAAGCCGCACCATCGCGCGCTAAGGGTTTAAAGGCGTCAATAAAAAGGTCGGTGGCGTTTAAGTCGGCCATCGTTACGCGATCAAATTCCACATGATCGATATCACTCGCCTGACGTGCACGAGCCCATTTGATGAGAAGTCGTGTGAGTGAGTTGATGATGTCAATGGCTGAGCCTGGGTCATTGATGCCCGGGGAGAGCGCCCGGCTGGCGACTTCAGACATCACCACCAGTCCAAATCGAGGGTCCGATACGAAAGTGCGATCCTCTCCGATAACAAAGGCACTAATGACCTCGTCAGCACAATCGATGGTTTCGTGTGAACCGCTCACGCGAGTGACGCGGACAAGCTCTCGGTCGGGAGTGATAAATTCACCAGGGGGCGCAAGGACATCGAATGTGGCGTCCAAGCGTTCCGCAAGCTGCTGCAGTTTCGCGACATCGATATTTTGCACATAGCCGACGGAATCTGTTTTCAGGGCTTGTCCGGTATGAGGCCCGCTCTGTGGTGAGGCTCCCATCCGGGGGAGCCTGGCCCAGGACTGCAGTGCGCCATGCGCCGCGGTTTCGACCTTATCCACCGTGTGCCCGAGGCGGCCCAATCGCGCGATACGGTCTACCCAGCGAACGAATGACAGCACGACAATAGCGAACACGCATAAGGTGATCACGAAAAGCACAAACCGACCCGCGTTGGCATAAAGGCCGTTCAGGTGTGCAACCAGGCCGACAATACTAAAAATGAATGCGCCAATGAATGTGGAAAGCGCATTCTGCGAAACGTCGTCAGACACCACGAGAGGCAGCGCGCGCGGCGTGGCCGTATTGCTCGCGGAGGCATAGGCCGAGATCATCGCCCCTACCGCAAACATGGCGATCACGAGCATGCTGGCTGACATGATGGATAAGATAGATTCAAGCGACTCTGGGCTGATATCGGGCAGTGCCTTTGCGATTTCAAAGCCGTCTGCCAGGCAGGCGATAAACACGGCGAACACTGAGAAAAGACAGCTTAAAAAGGGTTTGAGCCAAAGGCGCTCTCGCAGTCGAGCAAGATAAAAACGGACGGGGCTTTGGCGTCGAAGCTGCGAGTGAGTGTGCTGATGGGCCATGTCCTAGTCCCCCGGCGCATTGGGTTCCGCTATAGGAGCGTGTTATGAATCACGCCTGTGTGTCTGCTCATGATCTAGAAGCCAGCGCTTTCTTTCAAGTCCGCCGCCGTAGCCTGTGAGTTTCCCATCTTTGCCAATCACTCTGTGACAGGGAATGATGATCGCCACGCGATTACAGCCATTCGCGGATGCCACCGCTCTCACGGCACTCGGTTTGCCAAGCGCTTCGGCCTGCTGCTGATAGCTTCGTGTACTGCCAAAGGGGATGCCCTGAAGGGCTTGCCACACGGAGCGTTGAAAATCACTTCCCGGGGTATGAAGGGTGACATGAAACTCAGTTCGTGCCCCATCAAAATATTCTGCGAGCTCTTTTTTTGCTTGTTGAATGTGCGGGTTGTCGCCAGTGATGATCTTACTCTTGAGTCGCCGCTGTAGATCTTCAATCTCGGTTTCGAGCATGCGGCGGTCAACAAACTCGAGCAGGCACACCCCTTCATCTGTCGCGCAAATAAACATAGGGCCGAGCGGTGAGGTAATGCGCTGCATGACAATGACGGAGCCGTGAAAGGATTGTGAAGGGGCGGCGCCCACTACGTTTTTGAACATATAATTAAATCCGCTTAGTGAGGCGTAGCCCGAGTCGAACGCCGTGTCAGTAATGTTGCTGCCACCTTTTATCTCCTGAAACGCACTGTTGATACGGTACATGCGCTGATAGGCTTGGAACGTCATACCGTAGTGGTTTTTAAACCAGCGGCGGACCCGTTCAGGGCTAATACCCTGCCGGCGTAGTTGGTCGTCTCGGATTTTTTCTTTTGGGTGCTCGCGCACCATATCCATCGCGCTCTTTACAGCGATGGGGGCCTCATGCGCGTTTTCGGTTGGGCGGCACACTTTACAGGGTCTGTAGCCTGCATTCAGCGCATCTTTCATTGCATGATAAAACTCGACATTTTCAAACTTGGGCTTTCGCGCGCGACAGGTCGGGATACAGAATACAGAGGTGGTTTTGACTGCAGCGAAAAAGGTGCCGACAAATTGTGAGTTCCTATCAAGAAGGGCCTGATAGTAGGTGTTCACTTTGTCTTGGTCGGTGACGTTCATCGCATTCATCAGGCAGCTTGCTCGCCTCATAGTATGGGATCAGATGGTGAGGGCACAATACAAGTCGCGTGACCTGGCATCAACCGAAAACTGGACGGGTATTTTCGTTGAGCGTGACGCAGCGTTTGAAATACAGAAACTCGCCACAATGTTCTAGTAGATCCTAGCCCCGAAAGGGGGCTCTTGGGCACCTGAAAAGATGAGGTGTCACCACCCACCCGTAATGAAGGAGCACTCATGACTGAATCGACCATGCCTAAACTCGGAATCGGTACCTACAGGTTAAAAGAGGACGTTGGCTATCAAAGCGTGCGAATGGCCCTTGAGGAAGGCTACCGACATATCGATACTGCGCAGATCTATGAAAACGAGGTGGTCGTGGGGCGTGCGATCAAAGACAGTGGCCTGGAGCGGGACGCCTTGTTTGTGACCACGAAGGTGTGGCGCGACAAGCTCAACAAAACCGACTTTATTCCAAGCGTAAAAGAAAGCCTGAAAAAGCTGCAGCTCGACTATGTGGATTTACTGTTAATCCACTGGCCCAGCCCTGCAAATGGCGAAAGCATGAGTGAATATCTGTCAGCGCTGCTCGCCGCGAAGGAGCAGGGATTAACGAAAGAGATAGGCGTATCCAACTTCACGATTGCGCATCTTAAAGAGGCATTGAGCCTCCTCCCGGAGGGCAGCTTATTCAATAATCAAATTGAGGTTCACCCCTATTTAACGAATGAAACCCTGCGCGCATTTTGCGCTGAGAACGGGATTCACGTCACAGGGTATATGCCGTTTGCAGTAGGGAAAGTGCTTAAGGATGAAACGATTTTAGATATCGCAGAGCAGCATAATGTCAGCGCGGCTGAAGTTGTGGTGGCTTGGGAGGTGGCTCATGGCTTGGTCACCATTCCATCGTCCACCAAGCGGGAAAATATAGCGGCAAACCTCAAAGCCTTGGAGCTGAAACTGAGTGCGGAAGAGATTAAACGCATCGATTCTTTGAACTGTGGTGACCGGCAAGCGACGCCGGATTTCGCACCGGAATGGGATCAATAGCGATGATCGAGACGCATCAGGCTTGGCAGTTTCAGGGCGCGGGTAAGGCATTAGCGCTCGGCGAAACGTCGCTTCCCGAACCCGGTAATGGGCAGCTATTAGTTCGGAACCTCGCCATCGGGATCAACCCCGTGGACTGGAAGTTTATCGAGCATGATCCACGAAAGTGGCCACTTGGACACGTGCCGGGCGTGGATGGCGTAGGCATCGTCATACGTGTGGGCAGTGAACAGGACGAGGCGCTGCTTGGTGAAACTGTGGCGTATCATCATCGCTTGAGTGAGAACGGCAGCTTCGCGGAGCATTGCCTGGTGTACGCCGCGCGCGTGATGCGTGTCCCACCATCGCTTGGGGCAAAAACGGCGGCGGCACTGCCTTGCCCGATGCTAACCGCCTGGCAGGCATTCAGTAAAATCCCTCAGGTGCAGGGCGCTAAGGTGCTGGTGACGGGCATGGGAGCGGTGAATAAAATGCTGGTGCAGCTGCTCAGTGGAGCGGGTTTTGAGGTGCATGCACTCTCCGGCAGTGTCGCTGAACAACAGGCGCAGGATTTGGGCGTTAAGCAAGTGTTCCGGGCGCCGCCTGTCGAGGGCAGCTACTTCGCGCTCTTCGACGCGAATGGTCCCGAAGCTGCAAAATCCTTGGTGCCTTTACTGCAGGCAAACGGGCACGTGACGAGTATTCTGGGTCGGATAGAGCAACCCGTTGACGCGCCGTTCACGCGAACAATTTCCTATCATGAAATCGCTTTAGGTGCCTTGCACGAATATGGCGATGAGGAGCAATGGGCTCGGCTTATGAAAGACGGGGAGCGGTTTATGACGAAGGTGGCCACGGGAAGCATGAAGCTTGATGCGCCTCGAGTATTCGATTTTCAAGACTTGAACGCGGCACTGCAATTTTCAAGGGAACAAAAACACAAGGCCGTCGTGAAGTTGAGCCACTGAACAGTAGCACGAGCATTCCGTCAGTTTTTCGAGTACTAAAAGTGTTTAAGCTAGCCGCGCGCCGTTTTCAATGTCTTGATCTACGGTTGATAATACGACTGCCCCGTCTTCGCGATAGAATCCGGTCACGAGGCATTCCGACACAAAGGGGCCAATTTGCTTGGGTGGGAAGTTCACCACCGCAAGCACGCGTTTTCCTAGCAGGGTATCCGGGGTGTACAGGTCGGTGATTTGAGCGCTCGATTTACGTACGCCCAATTCCGGGCCCAGATCCACTTTTAATTTATAGGCGGGTCTTCTCGCTTCGGGAAATTCTGCGACGTCTACGATAGTACCGACTCGAATGTCGACGTTTTGGAATTCGTCCCAGGTTAAGGTATTCATTCTGCGCTCGGTGGCTCTTGGACTATAGTCGTTTTTTAAACGGAATGGCTAAGCTACAAATATACCTTATCCGCTTGATGGTATCGACCACCAACGAGCCTCCGCGTGATGGGGGCAAAATGAAGAGTGAGGCTTCCTTGCCATCTCAAGCACAGTATTGTGATCAGGTTAGACTGTAATGCCTGAAAGTGGTCCCTGGCTGGTATCCGTCTCGCCGAAGGTGGACACATTCACACCCATTGCATGGCACAAACTGACCAGCCATTTTCCATGAGGCTCGCTGGTATAGCGCCGGTACTGTCCCGTATCAAAATACCAGCTGCCACCAATCATCAATATGGGCAGATTAGTTTTGGTATGGCTGCTTCGCAAGGGGTTAGACCATACGATTAGGGTGTTGTCGAGCATGCTTCCCGCACCCTCCGGAACGGCGGCCAGTCGCTGACATAGGTCTGCCAGTTGTTGCCCATACCAGTGTTGGATAACGGTGTATTTCTCGGTAGAGTCGGGCACGCCGTCGTGCGAGATATCATGCAGCCCGTCAGTCTGGCCGAGAAAGGTCAGTGCGTGATTGCGCACAGGGCGAAGAAAGGGCATGCCGATCACTCGCGTGAGCCCACATCGCAGTGCGGCAACGGCTATTTTGTTATTGATGACCGACGTTTGTGGCATGTTGGCGATCTGACTCGTGTCGACGCTGCCATCAATCATCGGGGCGGTGCAGGCGATCTCTGAGGAGAGCTCTTGTTCTATGGTGCGCAACGAGTCAAGGTGCAAATCAACCAAGGCTTTATCATCCGCGGGTAGCGTGCTACGAAAGGAATTGAGGTCTGCGAGTACGCCGTCGATCACACTGCGGCGTCGGTCTACTTGGCGTGCCGCAGCCAATTGGTCGCCTCCCAAACTGCCGAAGAGACGATCGAACGATCGATACGCATTGTCCTCCACATCGATTTCGTCCGCGGCACCACGCCAGTAAATGCCACCGCTGCCACCCTGAACAACATTCCCTAAATACACTGAGCTGAAGGGCGTTTGGCCGCCGATTTGCGAGGCAATGTACTGGTCGACACTGATGCCCATTCCCTGGCGAGAAGCATTGGGTATGGTATTCGTCAGCAACATGCCCTGGCCTGTGTGCGCACCACCGGGAGCGGGATCCATATTGACGTTGCCGAGTATGGTCATCCTCTCGCGGAAATCCTGCAGGGGGCTCAATATACGCTTGAGCGTAAAGTCTCGCCCGGTCGTGTCGGGAAAAAATTCATCCGCGATGGTGCCGTTAAAGCTATTGAAAAAAATGATGCGCTTTGCGACTGAAGCTTCCTGTGCCTCAAGGTTGAGTACTGGAACAAACGGCGAAAGTAATGTCGCCATAGCGCCGCTGTGCTTGAGAAAGGCTCTTCGAGTTAAAGCTGCGGGGTGACGTCGGCCTTTATTCATTGTTCGTCTCCTGTTGAATCTCGGTAAAGGAAGGCTTCGGAGGTCACAATGGCACGAACCAGCGCGTTAAAATCGTAGCCGGATTGTGCAAAGGCGTGCGATACGGTGTCCACTGAGCAAGTATCTTCCGCAGTGAGCAAGCGTCGCTGAGCAAAGCGCATCCATTGCTCAACTGCACAGCTGCGAGCGGTTTCCGAAGACACCAGCCTAGAGACGAGGCCGTGCACATCATCAAAATCGCCGTCTTGGTCGGTACCACGTAAGGTGCCATGGGTTTCAACCGGAAAGCCCAAATTATCCTCTAACCTAAAGGCGCCAATCGCATCGAAGCTCTCTAGTGCAAAACCCAGAGGGTCGATCAAGTTATGGCACGACGCACAAGAGGGGTCCTCAGTATGAAGCGCCAGTCGATCCCGTGTGGGAAGATTCGGATCAATGCCTGAAAGTAATTGTTCCACATCTTCAGGTGGATCAGGCAGATCGATACACAGAAGTGTCTTGAGAATAAAGTCACCGCGCCCGACCACCGAAGAGTCATCAAGTTTGGAGTGCGATGCGGTTAAACTTGGGTGCGTTAAAATACCAACACGTTCCTCTAACTCCACGGGTGTGCCTGGCGTGACCGGAGAGACCTTGTAAAAGTCTGCGAGTGCCTGACTGGGAAAGGCTTTCGATGAGCTCAACAGTTCTGCGTAAGTAAATTGGTCGTTCTCTCGCATCCATTTCACAAAAGCTCGGGTTTCCGCACGCATCGCTGCTGCAAGCGCATCATCAAACTCGGGATACGCATCGGTGTCTTTTTGAGCCGCTGTAATCATGTGTGTCTCAAACCACTGCTCAATGAAATCGGCAAACGACTCTGTTGCTTTCGGGTCGTTTAACATTCGTTCGACTTGGGCTTGCACACCTTCCTCGGTATCGAGGGTACCGGATTCGGCCGCGTCGAGGAGTGCTTCATCCGGTATGCTGTTCCACAAGAAGGAGGCCAGTTTTTCTGCAATGCTTAGACCGGAGAGTCGTGCAATGTCGTCATTTCCGGGAGCGGCACGTTCGACTTGGTAAAGGAATTTAGGGGATTGCAATACACGTTCGATCACCAATTGAATGCCGTCTGTGACATCTTCGCCACTGTGCAGCACGGTCATCAACGCATCGATATCCGCTTGAGTATGTCCGCCCCTAAAAGCCAGCCTTGTGAACGATGCGACGAAAGTCTCTGCGCACTCAAAGGTTTCGCACCGTGCTCCGGAGGCCGCAAAGTTGTCGCCCTCCAATCCCACGTTCAGTTCGTGGATGGACCACCAGTAGGTATCGGAGCTACCCAGTTGCACTATGCGAATATGCCGAGCTTCGACTTCGCTGAACGAAATAACGGTGCGGGATGTTGTGCCGCTACCTGACTGTATGGCGTTGCCCCAACGGTTACCGTCGTTCGAGACAAAGACCTCATATTCAATAGCAAAGTCGTTTCGACTCGCACTGTTGTCCATCACAATATGATCAAAGCGTTGTATCGAGCCTAAATCGATACTTAGGGATTGCCCAGGCGCCTGATCGGTTCCCGTGGACCAGCGGGTAGAAGGATCACCATCAATGGCATACTCGAGATCCAGCCTATTTTCGGACGCCTCCAACACCCAATTGTGCCGATGGTGCAGTTGGTTCGTGGCCAATTGTGCAATATGTTCGGCGCTCTCCATGTAGTTCATCACTGCGGATTTCGAGGCGGGCGTCCCCCTGTTCGTGGGGATGGGGCCACTTTCCGAGTCGGCAACCAGGTTCACCACATCGTCGGTCGAGACCCCGAGCAAGCTCTGCACGGCATTGTCGTATTCAGTTTCCGTGATACGCCGAATGGGTGCAGCCGTCGCGGCTGGTGTCTCGCAGGCTAAAAATTCGCCGCCATTCGGGTCGTCGTTATTTAATGCGTATACGAGTGCCTCGAGTTCACGATCGTCCAATTGAATTGAACTCATCAACGAAACGATATCGATGGCGTTCGAAATTTGGTTGGCATCACGATAGCGTTTCGAAGATGTTTTCAATGCACCATGGCAGGACGCGCACGTAGCGTCATAGATTTCAGCACCAAGCGCATATAGCGCTGCCAGATCTGGACTGGCTGTTGGCATAGGTGTGGGCACAGGAGTGGGTTCGGGCGTTGGCTCCTGCGTGGGTTCCGGTGTTGGTATGACGACGGGCTCGGGGCTTGGGCTCGTTGGCGGAGTGGGTATAGGTGTCGGTACGGGTGTCGGGGCCGGTGTAGGTGTCGCGATAGGCGGCGAAGGCACAGGCTCCGGTGTTGGGACCGGTGCAGGTGTTTGCGGGATTGTGCCATCGGACATTACTTCAACTTCTGCGAGGCTGAGTGGGTGTTCGCTACCAACAAGTTGAATCCGGACGAAGCGCGCATCAAGCTCGATATCGAATACGGCCTCGCCTTCTACTTGCGGGCCAAAATAAAAGCTGTAGACCCCCATTTGCCCGAGGCTCTCATCGAGATCTGCCGAAATAAATGGGGTTTCTGAAACAAGTACATAAAAATCTGCGAGGCGTTGTGAGCAACAACTGTCTGTTCGGTTGTGAATATTGATATGTGAAATGTATTTGCTCTCGCCAAGATCCACCTGCCACCAAGGTTGTGGTTCAACGGCGGTATGGGTGATCGACAATCCGGCCCAGCGCCCGTCGGTATTCCCATCGACTGCGAGTTCGGCGAGTCCCTCATGTGAAATAGACGATTGGGAGGCCGCTTTATGTAATGCGAGATTCACTGCCATGCCTGGGGACGGTGCTGGTTCAGGTGACGGCGTAACTATCGGCGTAGGTGTGGCTGAAGGCACCGGTGTGGGCGTCACAACGGGCGCTGGTGTGACAATGGGCTCAGGGCTGAGGCTGGGTGACGGCGTCGGTGCCACAGGTGCAGGCGTTTGAACAGGCGCAGGACTGGGTGTGGATACTGGGCTGGGCGTAGGGCTTGCGCCTACTCCGGGCATAAGTTGCGTGTCTTGGTCACTACCCGTACCGCCGCAGGCGCTCACAGCTAAAGTGATCGCGATGGCTAGAGTTCGTCTCAGAAACATAATGGTGTCTATCCTTGAGCAGTAGCAAGTATGAGAAGTGTGCTCGGGGCTCTGCCGTGGCTTTTGTTTTTTAATCTAGAGCTAAGTGTTGGGGGGAGGCGTGACTGAATGCACAGATCATGCGTATAAAAACGAGTGGCAGTTCACTAAATTTTCTATTTTTTGTTCGCCTAATAATAAATATCAACCCGTGGAAAAGCGGCCAATCCAATTGCTCATGCTTTTCTATGGTGTCATGCTGATACGATTTATCGGGTGCGACAGGGAGAGGTGTTAGGCGGGTCGACTTAATGAAAACGGGCCTCGATCGAATGGAGACTCGTTGAAAAATGTTATCACTGTTGCAGAGAAAGTATGGCTAAGTTCGAGCTGCAAAATTCAATTCGCATAGCCTGTCTTGTGAATACTGCGGGAATGGTACTGAGTCGAATAATTGAAGCGCCGAGTCAGCCCTGAATTGTTGTAAGAATTCACGGCTGACTTCGGCTACTCTCGCGCTAAGGTAAGATTATAGCGCTACGATATTCTCAGCTTGTGGGCCTTTTGGGCCTTGAGTAATGCGAAACTCAACTTGCTGTCCTTCGGCGAGGGTTTTGAAGCCTGAGCTCACAATGGCGCTAAAATGTGCGAACACATCAGGGCCAGATTTTTGTTCAATAAAACCGAAACCTTTGGACTCGTTGAACCATTTGACGGTACCAGTAGTGGTATCAGACATAATTTGTATCCTGTATAGATAAGTAGGGTAATGCCTTCGTGAGGCACGAATAAGCGGGAAATATAAATTGAAATTTAAAAGCTACAGGACGAAGAACGACTAGGAACGCGACGTAATGGAGATAATAAAATGCAGACTTACTTTCGAGCTGTCGGCAAGGTATAGCGCAGAGCGCCCAATGTCAATGGCTTTTTTGGGAATGGCGATTATACGCGCCGTTATATCTCCGTCTTCGCCAGTTCCCCGCCCGTGACGGCGTCCAGTCAGCGACGATGAGCGTATGGGCGCATTGGTAGGCACCCGAAGCTTGGTTGTTAAATTGGGGTCAGATTCGTTATTGCCATTGGCTCAGAGGCCACCTGACGCGTCGATGAAGCTTCCAGTAACAAAGGAAGATTTATCCGTCCCTAACCAATAGATTGCTTCCGCCACCTCGCTAGGTTGACCACCGCGCTGCATCGGAATTTTAGAGCTCAGTCGATTGACGCGGTCGGGTTCACCACCTGCAGCATGAATGTCGGTGTAGATCAGCCCCGGCCGCACCGCATTTACCCTGATGCCTTCATTCGCCACTTCCAGTGCGAGGCCTCGTGTGAGTGTATCGATCGCACCTTTCGAAGCCGCGTAGTCGATATATTCGTTGGGGGAGCCGCTTTTGGCTGCGCCGGAGGAGACATTCACGATCACACCACCGGAGCCACCGAGGCGGGTCGACATGCGTTTAACCGCTTCTCTGCAGCACAGGAAGCAGCTCATCACATTGGTGCGCAGGATTTCGGCAATACGTGCTTCAGACATATCGACCAGGCGGCACTGCTGCTGCAGTACGCCAGCGTTGTTCACTAAGACGGAAGGTGTGCCCAGAGAGCGTTCGACTTCGTCAAACATTCTGTTGACTTCATCCCCCACTGAGATATCGGCTTTCACTGAAATGCAGCGAGGGCCGTACTGGGAGATCCTGTCGAGTGTGCTGGCCGCTGCCGCATCGTTCGACTTGTAGTTAATGCAAACTGAAAAGCCGTTCTGGGCGAAGAGTTTGGCCGTTTCAGCACCTATCCCTCTGCTGCCCCCGGTGATGATGACGGTTTGGTGTCCGCTCATGCTCGTACCTTAATTTATCGATGCCGTTGCGCTTTGTGTGGTGTGATCGACGTAGCCAAGCGAGAGCGCTCGCACCCCTTCTAACGATCTCTTGCCTTATTTCACAAACGGTCGAACTTTGCCAAGCTGTTTCACATCGATGTTATAAGTTCGCCTGCATTCCGGCTTGCGCCAGCTGCACACCCTCTAAACTGTTTAATCGTCCTCGATTTATTTGCAGGCACTCTTGGTACGCTTCCAGCGCGGCCACATATTCTTCTTCAAGCAAGAGCATATCACCCAGCAGCTCGCGGGCAGGCAGCACGGCTCCCGGTGTGACCGGATTTTTATCCACGGAGTCTTCCAAGTCGGCTGCGGTACGCATGAGGTCGAGCGCTTTCTTCTTTTCACCGTGGGCATAGAGCAACCAGGCTGAAACCGATTTGCGTTGGGCGTCGACAAGCACGGCCCAGTAGTCCGGGCTTGAAGTGAGCGTTTTTTCATAGAGCGTATTTAATTGCTTCAGCGCCGCCTGTGCGCCAGCAACGTCGTTATTCCGCGCAGCGCCTATGCCTCTTGAAAAATAGGTGATGGCTTCTACCTGCGGGAAATTATCCCATTGAATATAGGCTGGAGACCTCACAGCAAGCTGACTGGCGATCTCCCATTGCTTTTGTTCCAGACTGGCGCGTGCTGGTATGGTTGAAAGCGCATACGCGACCGGAAAATTTGCCTGCATTGGGTGGTGGGTTTGCATGTTTCGAATTACGGCGTTCGCTTTGGCGTATTCCGCCTCTTGCAAATACGCATAGACGAGGTAGTCGAGCGCGTGCGCGTAATGCATGGATGTTTGATTCTTCGTCGGGTATTTCAATGCGGCTTTCGCTGAGCGGGAGTTCCAGTCAATGGCATCGCCCCACATACCCAATCGAACAAAAATATGGCTGGGCATATGCAAGGCGTGAGGCACATCGGGGGCGATTTTGTCGTAGGCTCGGGCAGGCTCAATGGCGAGTTCGGCCAGCGCCGGGTTGTCGTACGCGTGGATGGTGTAGTGCAGTGCGCCAGGATGTCTTGGCTTGCTGTTATAAATGCTTGCTAACAGCTCACCAGCGGCTTTGTTTTGTGAAAACTCGGGGTCATTCTTAGGTGCTGTGACCAGTAAACTCAATGCGTAAAAAGCGAGTGCGTCGACATCCTTGGGGTATTTCTCATACAACGCTTTTTGCGCGTCTGCCCAATTTTCGATCCTCTGACCCTCCTTTCTTTGCTTCCAGTCGTCATAGTAGGCGGATGCCGCATCGATAAAATCGTGTTCGCGCTCAGACGCTTCCAGACCTTTCGCGGCAGTTAACGCAGCCGAGCCTCGTGAGAGGGCATCGTCGCTGATTTTGTCGGGCCACAAGGGGTGGAAGAGCGTCATTGAATAGCCCCAGTACATCATCGCGCAGTGTGGCGTGCTTTCCATCCATTCTAAAAAGTGCGACTCCGCTTGCGCGTACATCATGTGATGAATCAGCGCGAGCCCGACGTTCATTGCGTTCTGGGCTTCATCGTCGCAGGAAATAACGAAGTTGACGTCGCCTAAATCGTCTAGTGTGTTGAGGGTAACGTCGTCGTGATGGTGATTTTCGTGTGCAATCAGTTTAAGCGGTGCAAGGAGTAAAGCGAACAATATCGCCCCAATAGTAAAGCGCTGTCGCCTCACGACCGAGCTCTGAGGGCCTGTGTATATCGGGGTAGTGTGGTGCTGCCTGTTTATTCTGAGCGTCTGCATGGGTTCACCGCGGGTTAGGAGGGAGTGCAGTGCGTTCATAATTACATAAATGGGGTCAGATGAACATTAACCCTAATTCTGATCTGACCCCAATTAATTTTGATCTGAGAATAGCGACATTACACGCTTCGCCTCCTCAAATATATCAAAGCGCTCATCCGCAGGAGTCACATTCGTGGCAAGCGCTACGACCACTTCAAGTTCAGGATAAATTAAAAGCACTGCGTGGCCGCCGACGCTTATGCCTCTGTGGTGAACAAATCCCCCTGATTCATCCTGGCCAACTCTGAAGCCCAAGGCATAGTATTCGGGGTTTATCTCGCCATTTTCGAGAGGGGGAGGGGTCCACATGAGTGTCTTGGTTTCCTCCCGGAGCAGTGTGTTGCGCAATAAAGCGTGTCCGAAATGAATCAGATCTGTAGGTGTCGAGACAAACCCGCCACCTGCATGTTTGTAGCTTAAATCGACTTTCGGAGATTCATACAGCGCCTTTCCAACATGCAGGTAGGGCGTTGCTCGATTTTCGTCAGGCGTTTCATTCGCCTTATCGAAATGCGTGTGGATCATACCTATTGGGCCAAATACCTCTTGATGCATAAGTGTCTCGAACGGCGCCGAATAGGCGGTTTCCATTGCGAGAGAGAGCAGGGTGTAGCCATAGGTGCTGTAGTGGAACCCGGTGCCCGGTGTAAACAATAGTGCGTCGTCTTCGACTATGGCAGCGGCTTCTCTTAGCGTGGGGTATTCCTTAGCACTAAAGAACTCAGAATAATCACTGACATAATGTCGAACGCCACCTTGGTGTGCTAGCAGGTGCTTTACAGTGAATCCGGCGTTCTCGGGTGGATAGTCGTCAACGTAGTCTTCGAAGCGACTGTCTAACGGTAGGCTGTTATTTTCATGCATGCGCATTGCCGCCGCGGCAGTGATTGACTTAGAGACGCTCCCAATTCGGTATTCGGTGGTGTGGCTTGCCAGTGTGTCGGTGCGCACGTCCGAGTAGCCGATTACCCCTTCCCAAACCAACTCACCTCGAAGACCAATCGACACTGAAAGTGAAGGTAATAAGTGGGCTTGATATACAGATGTTAGCCACTGTTCCGCTGACAAGACCTTGTCTCGGTATCGTGGGTTGTGGGTGGTGGAGATCGGCGTGACGGTGTCCGCGTTCCTCTCCACCTTCTTTGAATAGATGTACCCCGTCAGGCCCAGAGCCACGCTTAATACGATGGCCAGCAATCCTAAAATGCATTTTTTAAGCATGGTCGTACCTGATAGGTCAACGCTAAAGTGTGAGTTGAATAGCGTATAGATGCCTTCGTTCAGCTAGCACGAGAATGAAAAATTCAGCACGCCAATCGAGTGTATTAACATTGCTTGTTCGTCATTTTGTACACATGTATCGTCATATCATCAATGCCACTCGCCCCGCCTAGTGTCATAATCATGCCGGTTAAGCCAAAAATGCTCGGTTCAACCGTAGAGCACTCAAATGTCGTTTTAACGGCTAACTCTGTCTTCGGCATTGCGGGGGAGTCGTCGTTCATGAAGTAAAATATATAGTCACCAGAATAGTTTCTTCTGGTAGCCTTTTGACCTTCGTCGAGTAGACGCTGGTTCACTGCGCCGAACGCGTTTCTTATGGACTTGAAGGCGTTTCCGGAGCTTTGGCTCTTTAAGTGAATGGATACGATTTCGTTGCTTTCTATGCTCACTTTTAAGGTACTGTTACCGTGTTCGCCGCCTTTGCTTCGACATGTCCAATACGCGACTTCTCCGCCCTCATCTACTCGGCAGGAGTAGCCGTCCTTCGTTACCGCTTCGAATTCTTCGACAGAGGAGTTTAGCGTAAGCCCAGCGACTTCAAACGATTCTACTTGGTCACGGATAGGGCTGTCGGAGGCTACTGCTTGCGCGGAGATGCCTGCTAGAAGAGAGAGTAGGATGCTGCGGGAATACTTAAAATGATCGGTTAGCAAAATATTTTCGTCCTTATTGAGCGTAGTAAAAGATGCTTGCCTGCGCATTCGCGTAAATTTGAAGTGGCTCTGGCTTTATCCTCATCGCCTTTTATTAATATTAAATGCCCTGTTCAGAGTTGTTTTTCCATAGTAATCGAGTCGAGCCGGGCTTACCTGATTAAAGTAAGCCACAACGTGAGCGCATTGAATCCGGGGATATGCAAGATCTTTACGGTTCCCTTGGGTCTGGAGTTAAGCCCCAACCTTCCCAATCCCATCCCCCATCCGAACCGCACTCCCTTCTCCCATCACATCCCCCCAGTTCACCCCGCCTTGAGGAAACAGCATCACCACCGTCGAGCCCAGCTTAAACCGGCCGAGCTCATCGCCTTGCTCCAAGACAATACGATCGTCTTCGTAGCGCCATTCCGTCACTTCTCGTTTGTCATTAGGAGCGACGGTGCCGGCCCAAACGGTTTCGACGGAGCCGACGATCATCGCGCCCACCAGTATCACGGCGACTTCACCAATTGCCGTTTCGAACAAACAGACTACACGCTCATTTCGGGCGAAGAGGCCGGGGACGTGTTCGGTGGTGAGCGTGTTGACGGAGAACAATTCACCGGGGATGTAGCGCATTCTCAGTAGGCGACCGGTCAAAGGCATGTGTACGCGGTGGTAGTCGCTTGGGGAGAGGTAGATCGTGGCGAATTCGCCGTGTTGGTAGTGCTCGGCTTCGCGTTCGCTGCCGAGCAGGGCGGTGGCGCTGTACGAGTGCCCTTTGGCCTGAAAGATTTGGCCATCGTTGATTTTACCGTATTGGCTCACGGCGCCGTCTGCGGGGCAGGCTAGGGCGGGGGCGGGGGCGATGGGGCGGGCCTCGGGTTTGAGGGCACGGCAGAAAAAGTCGTTAAAGCTGTGGTAGTCGCTCAGGTTTTCACGTTCGGCTTCGGCCATGTTGACTTTGTAGGCCTTGGCGAACAGCTTGATAAAAGGCTTTTTTATCCACGCGCGTTTGCTGCGTGCGAGGCGTCCTGCGAGCTGGGTCAGGGCGCGTTGGGGAACAAGGTGTTGCAGGGTAATAAAAATGGGGGGCACGTTTAGCACTCCACTGGCGTGTCGGGATGGTTGCCCCACTCGGACCACGAGCCATGATAGCCGCGTATGGGCCAACCGTAGTGGCGACCGAGCAGGTAGGTGAAGCCAGAGCGATGGTGCGACTGGCAATGGGTAATAATGGGTTTGCTGCCGTCGATGCCCTGTTGGGCGAGCAGGGTTTTGGCGTCTTCGCGCACGCGCAGGCCGCGAGCGGGGTCCATCAGGCTGGTCCATTCAACATTGATGGCGCCGGGAATATGGCCGGCTTTGGCGGCGGTCACGCGTTGCCCGCTGTATTCCATGGGGCTGCGTGCATCCCAGATCACGGCGGACTGGTCATTGAGCGTCGGTAAAATGTCTTCCACGTCGGCGATGGGCGCCGGGTGAATCGTCACGTCGGCATCGATTGGTTCGCGCTTATTGACTTCGGATTCGGTTTCGAGCCCAGCCTGACGCCAGGCGTGAATGCCGCCATCAATGACGTGGTAGCGCGTGTGGCCGATGACGTCGAGTGTCCAGATGAAGCGCCCTGCCCAACCGCCGCCTTCGTCATCGTAGACGAGGAAGGTCGTCTCGGGGCCCAGGCCTAAATACCGGAACACTTGGTCGAGTTGGGCTTTAGGTGGCAGCTTACCCGGTGCGGGGGGCTGGCCACTCATCAGTGCCTGAAAGGGCAGGTGCACGGCGCCGGGGACGTGACCTTCCTGATAACTGACTTCGCTGCCGAGGTCGACGATGCACAAGTCGCTTGCAGATTGAGCGTCGATCAGGGCCTTGGCGTCAATGGGGTCGATTAGGATGCCTGCAGTCATGAGGGCGTGTCTCCGTGAGTAGGCTGAATGGTCACGTCGTCCAGCTGCGCGCAAATTTGCTCGTAACTGGCGAAGCGTTCGGGCAGCACGTCGCCATTGTCGACGGCGGCAATAATCGCGCAACCGGGTTCGCCCTGGTGGCGACAGTCGCGAAAGCGGCAGTGACCGGCGGCGCGTTCAATTTCGGGGAAGCCTCTGAGCACATCGTCTTCACTGGCATGCCATAGGCCGAACTCGCGGATACCGGGTGAGTCGACGCAGGCTCCGCCGAAAGGGAAATCGAATAGTTCGGAATGCGTAGTGGTGTGGCGGCCCTTGGCGGCGGCGTCACTGAGTTCGCCGATGCGGATAGCTTCTTCAGGTAGTAGGGTTTTCACCAACGAGGATTTACCGACCCCGGACTGCCCCACGAAAATGCT
Organism: Cellvibrionaceae bacterium AOL6; assembly: GCA_003265435.1. Taxonomy (GTDB): domain Bacteria; phylum Pseudomonadota; class Gammaproteobacteria; order Pseudomonadales; family Cellvibrionaceae; genus Agaribacterium. Next base: position 145,183 of record NOXC01000005.1, on the reverse strand, counting down.
GATTTCATCTTTTAAACGTTCGCGCAGCGCATCGAGGCCCTGGCCGTTGTGAGCGGACACTTCGAGCGTGTCGTAGCCCAGTTGCTGGTAGCGGGTGAGTAGCGTGCGTGCCGGACTGTCGTCGTCGAGCAGTTCGGCTTTGTTGAGCAGAATAGTGGGCTCAAGTGCATGCAGGCTGGCGGCCACGAGGTAGCGGTCGATGAGGTTGCCATGGGCCTCGGGCTCGGCGGCGACGGTGATCATCAGCCGAGTCACGTTTGCGGCGACGGTGCGCATTTTGCCGTAGATATCGGGGCGCTGAATTTCGGAGACACGCGGCTCAATGAGTTCCACCACGCCGGTTTCCGGGCCGGGGCGCCATTGCACGCGGTCGCCGGTGGCGAGCGATAAATTGGCGCGGAAGTGGCAGCGCTGACTCTGCTGATCACCTTCTACCTGCACCTGAGTGCCGAAGTGGGCCTTGATGCGCCCGGGGCACAGCTCGCCGAGTTCGCTGTCGTTGATCGCCGGCAGCTCTGCCGCAGCAGCCTCTTTTTTACGGGCGCGCTGTTCGGCGATGCGGCGTCGCTGTTGCTGGCTGAGCCTGCGCTTAGCCATGTTGCCCTTTGAACCTTGCAATTGCCATGTACACGGGGCCGATCCCTGTTACCATTTGGGCGCGTAGTATAACGGATTCAAGCGAGACAGGTTTATGAGTGCCAACGAAAACAATTTGATTTGGGTGGATCTGGAAATGACCGGGCTGATCCCGGAAACCGACCAGATTATCGAGATCGCTACCATCGTCACCGACACCGAGCTGAATGTGCTCGAAGAGGGGCCGGTGATCGCCATTCATCAACCGGATGCGGTACTGGATGCGATGGATGAGTGGAATACCACCCATCACGGCAATTCGGGCCTGACTGCGCGCGTGAAAGCGAGCACGGCCTCCATGCGCGATGCTGAGATGCAGACGCTCGCGTTTCTGGAAAAGTGGGTGCCGCAGGGCAAGTCGCCGATGTGCGGGAACTCCATCTGTCAGGATCGACGCTTTATGGCGCGCTTGATGCCGGAGCTGGAAGCCTACTTCCACTATCGCAACCTCGATGTGAGCACGCTGAAGATTCTGGCCCAGCGCTGGAAGCCGGAGGTCGCGTCGAGTTTCACTAAAAACGCGACACACTTGGCAATGGACGATATCCGCGAGTCGATTGCCGAGTTAAAACACTACCGAGCAGGGTTTTTGGCGCTTTAAAAACATTTTCGGCGACAACTCTGTCGCCGCTTCCCTCCCATAGAATTACGCGTTATTTCCACATTATTTATTAGTCTAAAGTGGTTTTTGACAGCGCACTCAACTCGGCCCAAGCTTAAAAAATCAGACAAGGGTGATGCTTTCGCGGATGCGGAGCATCAGAACGTGTTGCTTGATATTGGTTTTTTTGTAGGTCCTCTGCCTGATGCGTTGTTGAGGTACTGTTTTATGGCTATGTCGTCTCCCCAAGCTCACACCGGTCACGAACGTCGTCGCGGTATGAGCCCTATTCCAATTAATCTGCGTGAATTTCTGAATGATGAGCAGCGGCGTACGCTGCGTCAGGTAGAAGGTTTTGGCTGGCAGCTCGCGTTCGTTCGCCGCCCCCTCTTTCAGGACCCTACGGTCGTCATCCGCAACGCGGACGCCTCCTCGTTCAGCGTGCTCGAGCTCGACGGCTCCATCAACGCCGAACCCGACATCATCATTCGCCACTAACGCATGCACTGGGGTCAGACCCCAACGCATGCGTCGGGGTCTGACCCCAGTGCATGCGCTATGCGGAAGGGCGGCGGATTTTGCGTTTGCGGCGAGTGCCGCTGCGTTGGCGCATCAGCGCCCAGTCAATGTGTTCTTGTACCATGGCACTGCTGTGAGGGCGGCGGGCTTCGAGGGCTTCGATGATGCGGAGGTCTTGGGGCGCGTTGCCGAGTGCAACCGCAACATTGCGCTGCCAGTTTTCGTAGCCGGTACGGCGTATCGCTGAGCCCTCGGTGTGCTTGAGAAAGGCTTCCTCGCTCCACGCAAACAGGTCCAGTAGTTCGGCGTTATCGAGGTGGGCTCGGGGCCGAAAATCCGACTCCTCCGTGTGTTTCGCAAATTTATTCCAAGGGCAGATAATCTGGCAGTCGTCACAGCCGAAAATCCGGTTGCCCATCGGCTCGCGAAATTCGACTGGAATCGCCCCCTTGTGCTCTATCGTCAAATACGAAATGCAGCGGCTGGCGTCGAGTGTATAGGGCGCTGGAAAGGCGTCGGTGGGGCAGATCTGCAGGCAGGCTTCGCAATCGCCGCAGTGATTTTCGGCTTGGTAAGGGGTGGGCGGTAGCGGCAGGTTTGTAAACAGCTCCCCGAGAAAAAACCAGCTGCCTTCGTGTTCGTTCAGAATCAGCGTGTGCTTGCCGGTCCAGCCGAGTCCGGCCTGTTCGGCAATAGGCCGCTCGAGTACCGGTGCGCTATCGACAAACGCGCGGGTGTTCGGCGCGGGGTGCAGTGCGTGTTCGAGCACGTAGTCGCTGATGCGTTTACCGAGCTGAGCCAGACGCTTGCGCATCAATTTATGGTAGTCCCGGCCCTGGGCGTACGCGGCGACGTAGGCTTTGTTGCCTTCTTTTAATCGCGGCACCAGAGGCAGGTCTTCATTTAAATAATTCAGACGCACAGACACGATGGTCGCCGTGCCTTCCACGAGCTTGTCGGGGTGGTAACGAAGTGTGCTGTTTTCCTGCAGCCACGCCATGCCGCCATGATAACCCTGGTCGAGCCAGGCCTGGTGTTCACGCGCAGCCTCATCGAGTTTGATGGTGCTGATACCGAAGCCGTTAAAACCCAATTCCTGCACCCAGGTCTCAATGTGGCTCATTAATGCCAGGATGTCGTCGCGCTCGCTCATGTTGTTCGTTTTACGGCTTGGGGAGTGCGTGTATGATACCGGATCACGCCCATTAACCGAACGATTCACACCGCGCGATGCCGCATCTGTTTACCGCTGAACAAACCCGACAGCTCGACGCCGCAGCCATCGCGGCCGGAACGCCCGGACTGGTGCTGATGAAGCGGGCTGGCCGAGCTGCCTTCGAACGCGCGCGACGTTGGTATCCCAATGCGCAGCGCTGGCTCATATTCTGTGGCGGCGGCAATAATGGTGGCGACGGCTACGTGGTGGCCGCACTCGCTAAACAGGCCGGGCTGCAGGCCTGCGTGGTCGCAGCGAAAGCGCCAGAAGCGTTGCGTAACGAAGCCGCTGGTGCTCGTGATTATGCGGTGCAGGAAGGTGTGGAGATCGTGGCCGCGGATGTGTTTTTGGCTTCACCGCACTGCGTTGGCGAAGTCGACCTCGTATTCGATGCGCTGCTGGGGACCGGGATTCAAGGTCAGCTCAAAGCGCCCTACGCGGCATTGATCTCCTGGATCAACGCGCAGACGAAACCGGTCATCGCACTGGATGTGCCCTCGGGAATCGATAGCGATACCGGCAACATTGTCGATTCCGCGGTACGCGCGACCGCGACCCTCACCTTTATCGCCTATAAGCGCGGCCTGTTTGTCGGCGCCGCGCGGGACTGTTGCGGTCAGCTTGAACTCGATGCGCTCGGCCTCGATATTGAGCGTTTGGTGACATCATCAGCGCGTCGAGTGACCTTATTGCAACCCCAATCGCTGTGTGCACACCTGGCTCGTCATGCTGACAGTCACAAGGGCAGCCACGGGCACGCTTTGATTGTGGGCGGTGCGCCGGGCATGTTCGGTGCGCTCGTACTGTGTGCCGAAGCGGCACTGTATTCGGGGGTGGGGCTGATTTCTCTTTACAGCCGCGCGGCGGAAGCGGGGTCGCTGGTCTTGCGCCTGCCGGAGGTGATGCGTGCGAGCGCGATGCCCAAGCATGAGCAGGCGTGGTCGCGCTATCGTGCGGTGGCGATCGGGCCGGGCCTTGGGCAATCCGATGCGGCACAACACGAAGTTCAGGCCGCCTGCGATAGTGGCCTGCCTCTGGTGCTCGACGCCGATGCGTTAAATTTATTGGCAAAGGGCGAGGTTCTGCTGCCGGAGCATCGCAATATCGTGCTGACACCACATCCCGGCGAGGCCGCGCGCTTGCTCGGTTGCACAACGGCTGAGCTACAAGCGGATCGCTTCGCCGCAGCGCAGGCACTGGTGGAACGCTATGGGGTGACCGTGGTCTTGAAAGGAGCGGGCACCGTGATTGCCTCTACGGCCGGCCTTAGGGTGTGCGCCGAAGGCAATGCCGCTATGGCGGTCGCCGGTATGGGCGATACGCTGTGCGGTATTCTTGTCGCGCTGCTTGCTCAGGGCCTGAATGCGGAGGAGGCGGCGGATCTTGGTGTTTGGCTGCACGCTCGCGCTGGAGACGACGCGGCGGCACAATGGGGACAAATTGGAATACGCGCCAGCGAGCTGGGGCCCTTGGTTCGGAACGTTTTACATGAACAAATCAGTCACACTGGCGGATGAGTCCGCGACGCTCGCGCTGGGCGCCGAATTGGCTCAACTCTGCCGCGCACACGCCGTGGTCGGCATCAGCCTGTTTTTAACCGGTACGCTCGGCGCAGGCAAAACCACCTTTTGCCGAGGCTTTTTGCAGGCTCTCGGTCATTCAGGTGCGGTTAAGAGCCCGACCTATACGCTTGTCGAACCATATGAATTAGATGGCTTGCAGGTCTTTCACTTTGACCTGTATCGCCTCGGGCACCCAGAGGAGCTGGAGTACATGGGGATTCGCGACTATTTTAAAGAGGGCAGCCTGTGCTTGGTGGAGTGGCCAGAAAAAGGCCAGGGTATTCTCGCGGCGCCCGATCTTTGCGTGCAATTCGAGGTGTCGGGTACCGGTAGAACTGTTACTATGCGGTCAGAAAGTGAACGGGGTTTGCGCATTGTGGAACAATGCGGTTCTTGATAGGTGGAATGAAGCGCGTCAACCAACATTTAGTTTTCCTTATGGGCCTTGCCTTCATTTGGGCATCCTTGGCCTCTGCGGCGCATTCGGCTACGGTCGAAGGCGTACGCCTCTGGCGCTCTCCGGACTCCACTCGCCTCGTCTTTGATTTAAATGGCCCTGCCGAGCACACCGTTTTTAAGCTCGATAACCCCAGTCGTCTTGTCATCGATATCAAAGCTTCACGCTTTGCCGCGCGCACCACGGATCTTGCCTTATCAAATACGCCGGTTGAGCGCGTGCGTCACGGCGCTCAGCAGAATGGTGATTTGCGCATCGTGCTCGACTTGAAAGAAGACGTTAAGCCGCGCAGCTTTGCGCTCAAGCGCATTGATGACAAGCCCGACCGGCTCGTGGTGGACTTGTACGATGTCCAGCGGCAAACCGTCAAAACCGTCGAGTCGATTATTGAAGAAACGCAAACCACGTCGCGCAGAGACATTGTTATCGCGATTGACGCCGGTCACGGCGGTGAGGACCCGGGAGCCATTGGGCCTGGGCGTCTCTATGAAAAAACCGTGGTCTTGTTGATTGCGAAAAACCTGGCCAACATTATCAATGCCGAGCCCGGCTATAAAGCGCTACTGGTTCGCGACGGTGATTATTATCTCAGCTTGGGCGCGCGCCCTGAAAAAGCCCGACAAGCGCATGCTGACCTGTTTCTTTCCATTCACGCCGATGGCTTTGACAACCCGAAAGCACGCGGCGCTTCGGTATTCACGCTGTCACATCGTGGCGCCTCGTCAAAAATGGCGAGCATTCTCGCGTCGAAGGAAAATAAGTCAGACTTAATCGGAGGGGTGGATCGCATCGACCTCAGTGACAAGGAAGACCAACTGCGCAAAATTCTCGTCGATTTGTCGATGACGCGCAGTATGGAAACCAGTATTGATGTCGGTGCGCGCGTGTTAAATGAAATGGGGCGTGTGACACACCTGCATTCAAAGCGGGTTGAAAGTGCAGGTTTCGCAGTGTTGAAATCGGCCGACGTCCCCTCGCTGCTGATCGAGACCGGATTTATCACCAACCCCACCGAAGCGAAAAACCTCAACTCGCTGGCGCACCGCACAAAATTGTCGAAGGCGATATTCAAGGGTATTCACGACTACTTCTCTGAAAAGCCGCCCGAGGGCAGCTTCCTCGCTTGGAAAAAAACATGGCAGCGGAGCTATTGAGTATACGATTGCCAGAGGTGATACACTGTCGTCCATCGCGGCACGCTACAAAGTGTCGGTCGCGCAGATACAGAAAGAGAACAACCTCAGCGGTTCGACCATTCGCGTCGGGCAAAAGCTGACCATCCCCGCTATATAAGCGCAGGACGATCCTGAAACGATCAAGCTCAGCCCTCACGCAGGGCTGCAAGCAGGCCGGAGAGCATGACTTCCAGACGAATTAAAAAACTCAGCCCCCGGTTGGCGAACCAGATTGCTGCCGGTGAAGTGGTTGAACGCCCCGCATCCGTGGTCAAAGAGCTGGTTGAGAACAGCATCGATGCTCGAGCGACGCAAATTGATGTGGAAATCGAACAGGGCGGCGTCAAGCTGATGCGCGTACGCGACAACGGCTTGGGCATCGATCGCGATGACCTGCCTCTGGCGCTAAGCCGCCACGCCACCAGCAAGATCCATGAGCTCGATGAGCTCGAGGCTGTGGCTTCGCTCGGTTTTCGAGGCGAGGCGCTGGCGAGTATCAGTTCGGTCTCGCGGCTGGTGATGACCTCCAATACCGGCGAGGCCGGTGAAGCCTGGTGTGCGAAAGCGGAAGGGCGAGATATGGAGGCGTCGCTGATGCCGGCGGCCCATCCAAGGGGCACCACGGTGGAGGTACGGGATCTCTTCTTTAATACCCCCGCGCGCCGCAAGTTTTTGCGGACCGAAAAAACCGAATACAGCCGCATCGAAGATATTTTGAAAAAGCAGGCGCTGTCGCGTTTTGATCTCGGTTTCAGTTTGAAGAATAACGCACGTGTCGTGCATGCCTGGCGCCCCGCGTCTGCGCAAATAGAGCGCGAGCGTCGCGTGGCTCAGATTTGCGGGCCGGCATTTATCGACAATGCTCTGCATGTGGATATCGAACACACCGGTCTGCGCTTGTGGGGTTGGGTTGCGCTTCCAACGTTTTCGCGCAGTCAGGCAGATTTGCAGCACTTCTTCGTGAATGGCCGCGCGATCCGCGACAAGTTGGTGTCGCATGCGGTGCGGCAGGCCTATCAGGACGTGTTGTTCCACGGCCGTCATCCCGCCTTTGTGCTCTATCTCGAGCTCGATCCGGCCACGGTCGATGTCAACGTGCACCCGACCAAGCACGAAGTGCGTTTTCGGGATAGCCGACTGGTACACGACTTTTTATTCCGCAGCCTGCACAAAGTGCTGGCCGATGTACGCCCGCAGGCGCAGACCGCGCCGACCGAATTGGCTCAGCCGGTTGCGGAAACCGAGGCCGCTCCGGTGCAAGACAGTATGCGTTTTCAGCAGACGCGCCCGAGCGTTCCTGTGACTTCTTACTCCACGGCCAATGTGGCTGAGCAGATTGCCTCGTATTCCGCGCTGTTGAATCCCGAGCCGGGCGCGAGTGAGGGCATGGCGCGTCCAGCCATGCAGCCGATGATGCCCGAGGAAGAAGGCGATGTGCCTCCCCTCGGTTTTGCGCTTGCGCAACTGAAAGGCATCTACATCTTGGCTGAAAATGCGGAAGGCCTTGTGGTGGTCGACATGCACGCGGCGCATGAGCGCATCACCTACGAAAAGATGAAACGCGACTTTGATTCGCGCAGCGTGCCCTCGCAACCGCTCCTAGTGCCGCTGAGTATCGCGGTCAGCGAGAAAGAAGCCGCCTGCGTGGAAGATCAGCACGAAATTTTCGCTGCGCTGGGTTTTCAGGTTGCGAGAGTGGGGCCGGAAAGTCTCGTCGTGCGCGAGGTGCCGGTGATTTTAAGCCACAGCAATGTGGAGTCCCTTCTGCGCGACGTCCTGTCAGACATTATCGAATATGGCAGCAGTCAGCGGATTCGCGAACACATCAATGAAATTTTGTCGACGATGGCCTGTCACGGTTCAGTGCGCGCGAACCGGCGTTTAACCGTGCCTGAAATGAATGCACTGTTGCGACAGATGGAAGACACCGAGCGCAGTGGTCAATGTAACCATGGTCGACCCACTTGGTCGGCGATGAGTCTGGCCGACCTCGATAAACTGTTCTTGCGGGGGCAGTAGTGACGGCCTCGGCCCCGCTCGCGGTGGCACTGATGGGGCCGACCGCATCGGGCAAAACCGACACGGCCATCGGCCTCGCGCACGCACTTAATGGCGAAATCATCAGTGTGGATTCCGCACTGGTGTATCGCGGCCTGAATATCGGTGCAGCCAAACCGAGCCTCGACGAGCAGGCCGGCATTCCCCATCACCTGATGGACATTTGCGACCCGGCCCAACCCTATTCGGTTGCGGACTTTGTCGCCGATGCGCGCCAATGTATAAACGATATCGTGGCCCGTGGGCGCACTCCGATTCTGGCGGGTGGCACGATGATGTATTTTAAGGCCCTGCTTGAAGGCCTGTCGGACATCCCCCCGGCGGACCCTGAGATACGCGAGGCCATTGAAGCACAGGCGCTACGCGAGGGCTGGCCCGCGATACATGCCGAGCTGGCCAAGGTCGACCCACTCAGTGCCGAGCGCATTCACCCCAATCACAGCCAGCGTCTAGGGCGCGCACTGGAGGTGTGGCGCAGCACGGGCAAGCCGTTGTCGTCCTGGCAAAGTGGCGGGCAGGGTGGTCTGTTGGATCAATATACATGGGTGCAGCTCGCGCTGGCGCCGCGCGAACGCAGTGTGTTGCATGCGCGTATCGCGTTGCGATTTGAGCGCATGTTGGAACAGGGCTTCATCGATGAGGTCAAAGCGTTACGTGCACGCGGTGATCTCAATGTGTCGTTGCCGGCCATCCGCGCAGTGGGCTACAGGCAAGTATGGGCCTACCTTGATGGTGACTATGATTATGACGCCTTAATCGACAAAGGCGTCGCAGCCACCCGACAGTTGGCAAAGCGCCAGTTGACCTGGCTTCGAGGCTGGCCGGGCCTGAATTGGGTCGATACCCTCGACGAGTGCCAAAATCTGAAAGATATTGAAGAAATTGTGCATCTCTGCTTGAGTTTTTGCCGTAAAAGCACCATATAATGTAAGTACTGGACAGATTTTGGCAGCTGCCGTTCTGCTCCGATGCTATGTTGCTATTTTATTTTTTAGAAGCTGCCGCCTGAGGTCATGACCTGACCCTCGCTTTGCAGCCTTCGCATTCGACCCCATAAGGAGAATAACCATGTCAAAAGGGCATTCTTTACAAGACCCTTACCTAAACGTGCTGCGAAAGGAGCGCATTCCTGTCTCTATTTATCTGGTGAACGGAATTAAGTTACAGGGCCAGGTTGAGTCCTTCGACCAGTTTGTGGTGCTGTTAAAAAATACTGTCAGTCAGATGGTGTACAAGCATGCTATCTCGACTGTTGTCCCTTCGCGTCCCGTGCGTGTTCCTATGTTGAACCCTGACGCACCAGGCGAAGACGAAACCGGAGGCTAAGCAGAAGTACTTTGTTTTTTGATCGTCCCGATTCCGGTGAACTGGCTGTGCTGGTTCACCTGGAACTCAGCCAGGCTGAGGCCAGCAACGACCCGCGCGAGTTTGAAGAACTCGTGATCTCTGCAGGGGGAGACCCCGCAGCATTTCTCTCCGGGCAACGTGCCACACCCCATCCCAAATTCTTTGTCGGTACCGGCAAGCTCGAAGAGCTTCAGCGCGCGGTGCTTGAGCACAAGGCCGAGGTGGTGATTTTCAATCACGAACTGAGCCCGAGCCAAGAGCGCAACCTGGAAAAGGTGCTGCAATGCCGCGTGCTCGATCGAACAGGCCTGATTCTCGACATCTTCGCTCAGCGTGCGCGCACGCATGAGGGTAAGTTGCAGGTGGAGCTCGCCCAACTTGAGCACATGTCGACGCGACTGATACGAGGGTGGACTCACCTTGAGCGTCAGAAGGGCGGTATCGGCATGCGCGGGCCGGGTGAAACCCAGCTCGAAACCGACCGACGCTTGTTGCGCGCGCGACTGAAGTCCATTCACAAGCGCCTGGAAAAGGTACGCAAGCAGCGTGAGCAGGGTCGACGCGCCCGATCGCGGGCCGAGATTCCCACGGTCTCACTGGTGGGTTACACGAACGCCGGTAAATCAACGCTATTCAACCAGATTACCGATGCATCGGTGTACGCCGAAGATCAGCTCTTTGCGACGCTGGACCCGACGATGCGCAAGATCGAACTCGATCAGGTGGGCTCGGCGGTGTTGGCCGATACGGTGGGCTTCATCAGCAATCTGCCGCACAAACTCGTTGAAAGTTTTCGCGCAACGCTCGAAGAGGCGGCCAGTGCTGACCTGCTTCTGCATGTCGTGGATTGTGTGGACGACGAGCGCCAGCGCAATATTGAGCAGGTCGGTGAAGTGCTGGAAGAGATTGGCGCCAGCGAGCTGCCTCAATTATTGGTGTACAACAAAATTGACCTCAACGACGCCTATGCCCCGCGCATAGACCGGGACGAGAGTGGCAAACCCGTGGCGGTCTGGGTGTCGGCCCAGCAGGGTGAGGGCATTGACCAATTGCTTGAGGCAGTGGTCGATTTGCTTGCCGAGGACGTAGTTCATACCACATTGCTGCTGCAACCGAGCCTGGGGCGCTTGCGCGCACGACTATTTAAAAATAATGCGGTCATCAGTGAGTCCTACCATTCCGACGGTACCAACGAGCTTGAAATTCGTTTGCCGTTGGCCGATCTCAACCGCATTCTGGCCGCAGAGGAGATGCAAAGCTCGCAACTTGAGTTTGTCGATCCCTCCGGGCAGGTTCAGCGTCTGGCGGTGTAAACCGCCGCCAGTGATTGGAAAGCCCAATATCGCATCGATAAGGCGGGGAATGTGCTTTAAGTTTCTTCTCTTGGCGGTAGAATGGGCGCCCTTATCGTTTGCTATGCGTAACACAATTAATTAATCAGACTGGAGAAACCCTATGGCCTGGAATGAGCCGGGTGGCAATAACAAGGACCCCTGGGGGGGTGGCAATCGCGGGAACAACGGCGATGGCCCACCGGATCTCGACGAGATTCTGAAAAATCTGCAAAACAGCATTTCCCGTTTCTTTGGCGGTAAAGGCAACAGCGGCGGCGGTGCCGGAGGCGGCAGCGACAAAGGCGCTGGCTTCATTATTGGCGTGATTGTCGTTGTACTCGCAGGCATTTACTTCTATGCGGGCGCCTCTGTGGTAAACGAGCAGGAGCGCGCGGTCGTGCTGCGCCTCGGTGAGTACAAGCAGACCAAAGGCCCTGGCTTTCGTTGGAACCCCCCTCTGATCGACGAAGTGTACGAAGTGAACGTCACCAAGGTTCAGGAGTGGAGTACTAAGCAGCAGATGCTGACTCAGGACCTCAATATCGTCGACATCAGCATCTCGACCCAGTACGTCATTAACGATGCGCGTCACTATGTGTTGAACGTGCGCGACCCCGAGCTGAGTCTGCACGAAGCGGCCAACAGTGCGCTGCGACATGTCGCGGGCTCGACGCTGATGCACGATGTGCTGACGGAAGGGCGTGCGGAGTTTGCCGCCGAAGTGCAGCGCCGCCTGCAGGCGTATCTTGATAACTACGGTACCGGCATTCTAGTGGATACCGTCAACGTTGAAAGCTCAACGGCCCCGTCTGAAGTCCAGGCAGCCTTCGACGATGTGATCAAGGCACGTGAGGACGAAGAGCGTTACAAGAACGAGGCGCAAGCCTACTCCAACGGCATCATCCCTGAAGCGCGTGGTATCGCGCAGCGTATGATCGAAGAAGCCACAGCGTATCGTGAGCGCGTCATTGCGCAGGCAGAAGGTGAGGCGCAACGCTTCGAGTACCTACTCGCCGAGTACAACAAGGCGCCGAAGGTCACGCGTGACCGTCTGTACCTCGATGCCGTGCAAAACGTCATGGAAAACAGCTCGAAGGTCATGGTGGATGTCGAAGGCGGCAACAACATGCTGTACCTGCCTCTGGATAAAATTATCAGCAATCGCAGCACAACGGCCAATGCGCCGGTCTCGATGTCCGATATCGACATTCGCGGCCTGTCGGATCAGGTGGTACAAGACCTCATCGACCGCGGTGTGATTACCACCACGCGTCGTACATCGAACACAAGGGGGCTGCGTTAAGATGCAAGCGAAAACATTAGTTCTGGTCATTGTTCTCGGTCTGGCTGCGATCATTGGTGCGAATACCCTGTTCGTGGTCAGCGAATATCAGCGCGGCGTGTTGCTGCGATTGGGTAAATTGCACGATGCGGATTTGCAGCCAGGTCTGCACATCAAGATTCCTTTTATCGACGAGGTACGCCTGTTTGACGCGCGTATTCTGACGCTGGATACCCGCCCTGAGCGCTTCCTGACGGTCGAGAAGAAGAACGTAGAGGTCGACTCCTTCACCAAGTGGCGCATTCTGGATGTGGGCAAGTACTACACCGCGACCAATGGTGAAGAGGATCGAGCGAATCGACTCCTCGGTCAGCGCGTCAACGAAGGCTTGCGTAACCAGTTTGCGGAGCGCAGCCTGCAGGAAGTGGTCAGCGGTGAGCGCGACCTGTTGATGGTGGAGTTGCTTGAGCAGCTGAACGGCTTTACACGTACCTCCATCGGTGTCGAAGTGGTCGATGTGCGCGTGAAAAAGATCGACCTGCCCGACAATCTGAGCGACGCGGTGTTCCAGCGTATGCGTGCCGAGCGTGAGCGAGAAGCCCGAGAGTTGCGTTCCAAAGGTAAGGAACAGGCTGAAATCATCCGCGCTGACGCGGATCGGCAGAAAGCGGTGATCGAGGCACAAGCCTACCGTGACTCTGAATTGCTTCGCGGTGAAGGGGATGCGCGGGCTGCAGCGATCTACGCTGAAGCCTACAACCAAGACCCGGAGTTCTATAGCTTTGTGCGCAGTCTGACCGCGTATCAGAAGTCCTTTAACTCCAAGAGCGATGTATTGCTGGTCGACCCCGACAGCGACTACTTCCGCTACCTGAACAACGCGCAGGGCAAGTAAGCGCGCGGCTTGCAGTGTTCCAAGCTGTGAGATCATGGTACTATAAGGAAACCGGCTCTTATGGGCCGGTTTTTTTGTGCGGTCCTGAAAAGTCGTAGCGTATCCGACCCCGGTCGGAGTCTCTGGTGAAATAAGCGGAAGCGTATGTGGACAGAACTGGCCACGGCCCTGTGCCTTGTGTTCGTCATCGAAGGCATGATTCCCTTTTTATACCCGCAACGCTGGCGGCGACTGGTGGCCACACTGTCGTCTATGGACGACCGCCAAATACGTATTATGGGATTGGTGAGCATGGTGATAGGCACCGTGGTGCTCATGCTGATCCGCTGATTCGAGAGCAGCAATGAAAGAAGTCGAACGTTGGTTGTTACCGGATGGCATTGAAGAAATGCTGCCGAACGAGGCCGCGCAGGTTGAAGCCCTGCGCCGGCGCCTGGTCAACCTGTTCCAGCGCTGGGGCTATGATTATGTGATTCCGCCAATGGTGGAATTCACCGATTCCCTGCTGACAGGTTCGGGCGAGGACATCTCCCTGCTCACATTCAAAATGACCGATCAGCTCAGTGGTAAAATGCTCGGGCTGCGCGCAGACATCACGCCGCAGGTTGCGCGAATGGATGCCCACAGCCTCAAGCGCGACGGCATTAATCGCCTGTGCTATGCCGGCCATGTGGCGCACACGCGGCCAAAAGGCCCACTGCGTTCGCGTACGCCGATTCAAGTCGGTGTAGAGCTGTTCGGCGAGGCTGGACTGCAAGCGGACATCGAAGTGATCAGCCTGCTGCTGAACACGCTGCAGGAGGCGGGTCTACCAGAGCAATATCTGGATTTAGGCCATGTTGGCCTGTTCCGAGAGCTCGCGCGTCACGCGGGGCTGACTAAGGCCCAGGAAGTGGCGCTGTTTGAGCTACTGCAAGCCAAGGCCAGTTCCGCCATTGCAGCCTGGCTCGAAAATGAAGTCAGCGATGCATCGCTTCGCCGCTATTTCGCTGCGCTGCCTCAATTGGCAGGTGGCCTGGAAGTGCTGGACGAGGCCGAGGCCTTGTTCGCCGACGCACCCACTGCACTGCGGGAAGTGATCGTCTCGGCATTGAATGATCTGCGCGGTGTCGCGCAGGCGCTGGCGCCGCGCTACCCTGGCGCCAAATTGTATTTTGACTTGAGTGAGCTGCGCGGCTATCACTATTTAACCGGCATTGTCTTTGGGGCGTTTGCTCCAGGTGCAGGCACCGCGATTGCAAATGGCGGTCGCTATGACCATGTCGGCGAAGCCTTTGGGCGCCCCCGTCCGGCGACCGGTTTTGCCGTGGATCTGACGGCGGTGCGCAGTCTGCTGGGGCCGCAAGTCGCTGAAACTAAGGGCATCTTCGCAGCCTTCTGCGATGACGAGGCCTCTTGGGCCGAAGTTCAACGTCTGCGAGACATGGGGGAGCGTGTTGTCTGCGGGCTTTCCGGTCAGCAGGCTCCGTGGCCGCATCAACGCTGCGACCGCATCCTTGAGAAAATCGAAGGCGGCTTCACGGTCGTTACGTTAGACAGCTAAACAGAGAGTACACAATTCGCTATGGGCAAGAACGTAGTCGTGCTGGGCACGCAATGGGGTGACGAAGGCAAGGGCAAGATCGTAGATCTGCTCACTGAAGAAATTGCGCACGTTGTCCGTTTTCAGGGAGGGCACAATGCCGGTCACACGCTGGTGATCGATGGTAAAAAAACCGTGCTGCACCTGATCCCATCCGGTGTGCTCCGCGACGGCGTGACCTGCTACATCGGCAACGGTGTGGTGCTGTCGCCTGAAGCGCTGCTCAAGGAAATTGGCGAGCTGGAAGCACAGGGTATTCCCGTACGTGAGCGCCTGCGCCTTTCTCCCGCTTGCCCTTTGATTCTCTCGTATCACGTGGCGCTCGATCAGGCACGTGAAGTTGCGCGCGGTGCCTCCAAAATCGGTACGACCGGTCGTGGTATTGGCCCCGCGTACGAAGACAAAGTCAGCCGTCGTGGGCTGCGCCTCGATGACCTCAATGACTTTGACAGCTTTGGCGAAAAATTGCGTGAGGTTTTGAGCTACCACAACTTCGCGCTGGAGCATTACTACAAGCAGCCGACTATCGACTTCGACACGCTGTTGGCGCAGTGCAAAGAGATGCGCGAGCAGTTGATGCCGATGATGGGCGACGTCACCGCAACACTCCACAAAGCGCGTGAAGGCGGTGAAAGTATTCTGTTCGAAGGTGCGCAGGGCTCTCTGCTCGACATTGATCACGGAACCTACCCCTACGTGACCTCCTCCAACACCACCGCAGGTGGTGCGGCAACTGGTTCGGGCTTTGGCCCCTGCTATCTGGACTATGTGTTGGGTATCACTAAGGCGTACACCACACGTGTCGGCTCTGGGCCTTTCCCAACGGAACTCGACTGTGAAGTGGGCGAACATCTCGGCGTAAAAGGTCACGAGTTTGGCGCCACCACCGGCCGTAAACGTCGCACGGGTTGGTTCGACGCCGTTGCCGTGAAGCACGCGGTACAGATTAACAGTGTTACCGGTATTTGCCTGACCAAGCTCGACGTGCTCGATGGGCTTGATGAAGTTAAAATTTGTGTCGGCTATCGCAATGCGAACGGTGACGAAGTGGGTGTGCCGAGTCGCTCTGAAGATTGGGAAAGCATTCAGCCCGTCTACGAAAGTGTACCAGGGTGGCAGGAATCCACTTTCGGTGTGCAGAGCCTAGAGGCCCTGCCTCAAGCCGCGCGCGACTACATCCAGCGCCTGGAAACCCTGATCGGCGTGCCCGTCGACATCATTTCCACTGGCCCAGACCGCGTAGAAACCATTATCCTACGCCACCCTTTCGCCAGCTAATTAATTGGGGTCAGACCCCATTAGTAAATGAATAAACGCATACCTTGGGGTCAGACCCCGACGTATGCGTTTTTTGTTTTTGGGGCTTGAAAAAAGTTTTTGTGCCTATAGATAGTGAGTGCGGACGGGCATCTTAGTATGACGTCGGCATTAAACAATATTGCTTCTTAGGAGAATATATATGAACACTTTAGATTTGACCCCACTCTACCGCAGCACCGTTGGTTTTGACCGTGTTGCCAATTTGCTCGACAGCGCATTGCGCGCAAATCAGACCTCTGCCGGTTATCCTCCCTATAACATTGAGTTAACAGGTGAGAGTACGTACAGCATTACGATTGCCGTGGCCGGTTTTACTCGCGAAGAACTCGATATTCAGGTGGAAAATGGCACTCTGACGGTCGCGGGTAAAAAGAACAAGGCCGATGATCAGAAACAATATCTGTATCAGGGCATTGCCACGCGATCCTTTGAGCGTAAATTCAATCTTGCCGACTACGTGCGTGTAGAAGGCGCCGAGATGGAAAATGGCCTGCTGACGATTCAGCTGGTGAAGGAAATTCCTGAGGCGATGAAACCGCGAAAAATTGAAATCGGCCAGAATACGGCGATTGAACAGAAGTAAAAGCCGATGAAAAAAAGCCCGCTCTTGAGCGGGCTTTTTTATTTTAGAAGGTGATGCGGATGCCGGCGTGCAAACCGTTATCGAATTTATAGGTGTCTCCGTTTTCGTAGTCGGATTGCAGCTGGCGAATGCCGCCATAAAGCTCACCATTTTCAAACAACTCGTAGCCGACTTCGACATTGACGTCTGTCAGGTTGTCATAGTCGCCACTGACGGTAATGGCCGGAGCGTAATACACTGAGGCGCGCAAAATCAGGCCGGGCACTTCGGCAAATCCGAAGGCGATGTTACCTCCGAGGCCGAGCGCCCAGTAATTGTCCCCATCAGGGCTGACGGCGTAGATTTTACCGCCCAGGCCGCCAGTGAGATTTTCATTGCTGCCGATTTGCCCCTGAGTCCACAGGCCGCCAGTGAGCATCTGACCCTTGTCGTCGGTAAACAGTACCGCGCCGGAGTAAATAATCCCGTTTGTGGCGTGGGTGGCGTCCACCCGAGCGTGGAAGGTATCGGGGTTCAGATCCAAATACAGATCATTGGCCTGCGCCTGACTGGCAGCAAAAGCGGTAACAAGACTCAATGTAATCAAAGACTTCTTCATGTTGACTCCCGATGGTAATGGGTTTTTTGGTGGCGCGATCATAGCATTAATGCCCCCGATGACGCGCCGCTTCGTCCTATGTTGCCATGGCATTGTTACGCGGCGCACGTTTTGCGCTTAAATGGCATACAATGTCGGTTAGCAACACAGTAAACGACCTAGTGTACAGGTGAACTTTTGGCTAAAAAAACCAGCAAGAAACAATCAGACCCTTTTGCGGATCGCGAAGCGGCCAAATACGACAACCCCATCCCGAGCCGGGAATACATCCTTGAGGTCCTCGATGCCTCCGAAGGGCCGATGAGCCACAAGGCTCTGTGCGCAAAGCTCGGTTTGACGGATGACAACTCTATCGAAGCCCTGCGCCGCCGGTTAATAGCGATGGTGCGCGATGCTCAGCTGGTGTCGAATCGCAAAGGGGCTTACGGCAAGGTCGATAAAATGGATCTTGTACGTGGGCGTGTTTTGGCGCACCGAGATGGTTACGGATTTGTACGGCCAACCGATGGCGGAGACGACATCTACCTGACCAACCGCCAAATGCGCAAAGTCTTCGATGGTGATGAAGTGCTGGTTCGCAAAGGCCACACCAATTTTCGTGGCCAAGTCGAAGGCGCGATCGTCGAGGTTCTGCAACGCAATACGGTGCAGGTTGCCGGGCAACTCGTCGAAGACAATGGCTATTTTTTCGTCGTGCCAGACAACCCTAAATTCCATCACGATATTTTTATTGATGCGAATTCGATTTCCGGTGCTCAAGCCGGACAGATTGTGGTGGTGGAGATTGTCCAGCAACCCGGTAGAAATCAGCGTGCTCAAGGGCGAGTGGTAGAGGTGCTGGGGAACCACATGGCGCCAGGAATGGAAATTGACGTGGCGATCCGCTCTCACGGCATTCCACACATTTGGCCTGAAGCCGTGATGCGTGAAGCCGCAGGCATTAGCCCCGACGTGGAGGAGGCCGATAAACGGCATCGTGTCGATCTGCGTCACTTGCCGTTTGTGACCATTGATGGCGAAGATGCCCGCGACTTTGACGATGCCGTGTTCTGTGAGACGAAACGCTCAGGCGGCTGGCGCCTGTTCGTCGCGATTGCCGACGTCAGTCATTATGTGCGTCCGGGCTCGGCACTGGATCTGGAAGCGCAGAACCGAGGCAACTCGGTGTATTTCCCCAATCATGTAGTGCCGATGTTGCCCGAGGCACTATCGAATGGTTTGTGTTCGTTAAATCCGCTGGTCGACCGCTTGTGCATGGTGTGCGAAGTCACGATCAGTGCGGCAGGGCGCATCAGTGGCTATCAGTTTTATGAAGCGGTCATGCACTCCAAGGCGCGGTTGACCTATACCGAAGTGGGCGAGATGGTTGCGCCTCGTGGTCGTCAGCGCTCGACGCTGCGTAAAAAATATCAGCCGGTGGTAAAACACCTCGATGAACTGCATCGCTTATACACCTGCTTGCTGGATGCGCGGCGCGTACGCGGCGCCATCGATTTCGAAACGACGGAAACTCGCATAGTATTTGACGATGCGCGCAAGATTCAGCAAATCGTACCCGTACATCGCAACGATGCGCACCGCATGATTGAAGAGTGCATGCTGGTGGCGAACGTGTGCTCTGCGCGTTTTCTGGAATCGCACGAGATCCCATCCTTGTACCGAGTGCACGAGCCCCCCAAAGAGGACAAGCTGGTCCTGCTGCAAACGTTTTTGGCGGAGCTGGGTATTACCATGCCTGCACGCGAGCAGGTGTTGCCCGAAGATTATCAAGCGGTGCTGTCTCAAGCGGCAGGTCGGCCCGATGCGCACTTAATTCAGACGGTGATGTTGCGCTCTATGAATCAGGCCGTGTATCAGCCCACCAATCTCGGTCATTTCGGTTTGGCGTTCCCCGCGTATACCCACTTTACGTCTCCAATCCGACGCTACCCCGACTTGCTTGTGCATCGCGCGATTCGCAGCGTGATTCGCTCAAATCTCGACACGCGTAAAGTGCAGCGGGTGGACGGCGCCAAGCCCATTCCTAAAAAAGCGATTTATCCCTACGGGCTCGCGGAAATGGAAAGTTTTGGTGTGCAAACCTCTCACACCGAGCGCCGAGCGGATGAAGCCACACGGGATGTGGTGAGTTGGTTGAAGTGTGAATATTTGCAGGAGCGCGTGGGAGAGGAATTTGAAGGTGTGGTCTCCGGCGTGACGGGCTTTGGTCTGTTTATCGAATTGAAAGACCTCTACGTCGAAGGCCTTATTCATATTACGAGCCTGCCTCAAGACTACTATCAGTTCGCCGCCGCCCACCATCGATTGACGGGGGAGCGCACCGGGCAGAGTTTCCATTTAGGGGATGAGCTGCGTGTACGCGTGGTACGTGTCAGCCTCGATGAACGCAAGATTGATTTTGAGCTGGTACAGAAAAAATCGAGACGCCGAACCCGACGGCCTGCCAAAGCCGCTACGCCGGCACCCGTAAAAACGGAAAGCCAGCGCCAGCCGCGCAAACGTGCCGTCAACGAGGCGCAGTCCACACCGGCCGCACCCGCGACCGCCAAACCGGGCAAAAAGAACAAGCAGGCGAAAAAGCGCGCGAAGCCGAAAGCGTCAGCCGATAAGGCGAAAACCGGAAGCGATAAGTCCAAGAAAACCAAGAAAAACAAACGCAACAAGGCGAAGTCATGAGTGCGGAGTACAGCTATGGCTTTCACGCGCTGCAGGTGCTGTTAAAAACGTCTCCGGAACGGATTGAGGCGCTGTACCTTCTGCGCGGGCGTCAGGACGCACGCGTACAAAAAATCCTCAGTGCGTGTGAGCGTCAAGGCATTCAGCCTGAGTACCAAAGTCGAGACGAGCTTGATGCCCTCGTCGACGGCAATCATCAGGGGCTTGTGGCCCGGCTGCGTCCGGGCAAGGCGCTATTGAATGAAAAAGGCCTGTATGCCGCTCTAGAAGAAGGCAGCTTGGCGGGTACTTTGTTGGTGCTGGATGGCGTGACCGACCCTCACAACCTCGGTGCCTGCCTGCGTACCGCCGATGCGGCCGGCGTGGCAGCGGTCATCGTGCCCAAGGATAATTCTGCAAGTTTGACCGATGTGGCAAGAAAGGTTGCCTGTGGTGCAGCTGAAACGGTTCCGCTTGTGGCGGTGACGAATTTGGCGCGTTGCTTGCGTACTTTTCAAGAGCTGGGTTACTGGGTTACAGGCACGGCTGGAGAAGCCGAGCAGACCCTTTACGAAGCCGACCTGAAGGGCAAGCGCGTTATCGTAATGGGCGCCGAAGGCAGCGGCATGCGCCGACTGACTCGTGAATGTTGCGATGAGCTGGTGAAAATCCCCATGCTGGGGGAGGTTTCCAGCCTTAACGTATCTGTAGCAACTGGCGTGATACTGTTCGAGGTGGTGCGTCAGAATAATCAATAGGAGTCAGCGGCATGCGTGTAGCGGTATTCGGGACGAAACCCTACGATAAGGAATATCTCAGGGCGCATTGTCCGGAGAGTGTCAAACTCACTTTTTTTGCACCATCGTTGAACGAAGACACGGTGCCGATGGTGAAAAAAGTCGACGCAGTGTGCTGCTTCGTAAACGACAGCGTCACGCGCAAAGTGATCCAAAAGCTCGCAAAAGCGGGGGTAAAGCTCATCGCATTGCGCTGTGCCGGATTCAATAACATCGACCTTGAAGCCGCCAAGCAAGAAAATATCGTGGTTTGCCGCGTGCCGGAATACTCACCGCACACCGTGGCTGAGCACGCGGTTGCGCTGATCATGGACCTCAACCGCAATATTCATCGCGCCTTTAACCGAGTGCGTGAGAACGACTATTCGCTGCAAGGCCTGCAGGGCTTCGAAATTCACGGCAAAACCGTGGGGGTGGTCGGCACCGGCAGCATCGGGCTTGCGTTTGCAGGCATCATGCAGGGCTTTGGCTGCGAGGTGATCGCCTATGACCCGAACGAGAACAAGGCCTTTAAAAAAATCGGGCAGTATGTGCCGTTGGAAGAGCTGTGGGAACGCAGCGATATCATCTCACTGCACTGCCCGTTGATTCCCCCGACCTACCACCTGGTGAACGCCGACACCATTCTAAAAATGAAAGATGGGGTGATGCTGATCAACACCAGTCGCGGTGGACTGATCGATACGAAGGCGGTGATTGAAGGGCTGAAGGTCAGCAAGGTGGGTTACCTTGGCCTCGACGTCTACGAAGAAGAAGCCGGTCTGTTTTTTGAAGACCTGTCGAATCGCATCCTCACCGACGACGTGTTCGCCCGTTTGCTGACATTTCCGAATGTCGTAGTCACCGGGCACCAGGCGTTCTTCAGCAAAGAAGCCCTCGCCAACATCGCCAGAGTCACCATGGAGAACATCGAAGCCTTCTCCAAAGGCAAACTCAACCGCGTCAACACCGTCACCGTCTAACGCATACAATGGGGTCTGACCCCGACGTATACGCTGGGGTCAGACCCCATTGTATGCGTTGCGCGCGGCGGCGCATTTGTGGTTGCATTTTGACCATATCCCTCCTAGAATACGCCGCCCCGAATTTCGGGTTTAATTCACTCCTTGCTTCACCGTAGTCGCACGGGAAGCTTGTCTATCCATAGGGAGCATTTATGCGTCATTATGAAATCGTGTTCCTGGTCCACCCGGATCAGAGCGAGCAGGTATCTGGCATGGTCGAACGATACACTGAAACCATCTCTAAAGATGGTGGTCGTGTTACTCGTCTCGAAGACTGGGGCCGTCGTCACCTCGCGTACTCCATCAACAAAATCCACAAGGCTCACTACGTGCTGATCAACTGTGAAGCATCTAACGAAGCCATGGAAGAGTTGAATACCAACTTCCGCTACAACGATGCCGTGCTGCGTCACCTGGTGATCCGCACTGATGAGGAAGTGACTGAAGAGTCCCCCATCATGAAGGCTGAGAAAGAAAGCCGCGAGCGTAAGAGCCGTGCTGAGCAGCGTGCTCAGGAAGCTGAAAAAGCCTCTGCTGACGATTCAGCAGACGAAGAAGAATCCACTGACACTACTGAAGGAGAATAGGCATGGCTCGTTTTTTCCGTCGTCGTAAGTTCTGCCGTTTTTCCGCAGAAGGCGTTAAGCAGATCGACTACAAAGACCTCGATACTCTGAAAGCCTACATCTCAGAGACAGGCAAAATTGTGCCCAGCCGTATCACTGGCACAAAAGCGAAATATCAGCGTCAGCTGGCCACGTGCATCAAGCGCGCGCGCTACCTGGCTTTGCTGCCTTACACTGACAGTCACGATCAGTAAGTAGGGTTTCGTACACACCACCGATCAAGAGCGAGGATTATGTTCAAGGCCTTGGCTGAGTTCGCAATGCGGGGCCGGAATCAGGCCATTTTGCTCGCACTGCTGGGAAGCTGGATTCCTTTCATCTCCCAGGCAGTCCTTGGATTGGTGACCCTCAGAAGAGGGTGGGCAGAGGGCAGCATCATCATGATTGCTGCCTGTTTGCCCGCAATATTGGGTATCTGGATTGGTAACGTTGGCTTGGCATTAGTGCTGGCGACGGTTGCCATCTACATAGTGAGTTGGCTGGTTTGTGTCGTATTGAGAGCGACCATCAACTGGTCAACAGCGCTTATGGCCTCTGTGGCTCTGGCGGTATTGAGTTCACTGTTGATTGTGACGGTGGACAGTGGCGTGGTGGCTCGGGTGACCGAGTTTTTTGAACAACTCTACGCAAACTCAGAGTCGCAGGAAGTGCCTGCACAGGCTCAGTGGCTGATGCAGTGGACCCCAATGAAAGCAGCGGGGTTGCTGAGCTACTGGATGAGCTTCTCAGTCGTGATCGGCTTGTTGATCGCGCGCTGGTGGCAGGCCCTGTTGTACAACCCCGGCGGGTTTCGACAGGAGTTTCATCAGCTCCGCTTACCACTGCCTATGGCGTTGGTGTGTGGGTTGGCCGTGCTGTACTGCTCATCGCAAGGTGGGTCGTATCAGTTCTGGGGTGCCGCTTTTGGCCTGCCTCTGCTGTTCGCAGGGCTCGGCTTGGTGCACTGGCTGATTGGGCGTTTCAGGTTGGGTATCGCAGGCTTGGTCCTGTTGTACATCTGCCTGCCACTGGTGAATCCAGTACCTTTGATCATTATGTTCCTGGCCCTGATTGATGCGAGCCTGGATTTACGCAAGAAGTTAAGTTCAGGTCAATCCGATCAGGGTTGAACCAATACAGAGGAAACTCTTATGGAAGTTATTCTTTTAGATAAGGTCGGCAAACTGGGTACAGTTGGCGACAAAGTGAACGTAAAAGCGGGCTTCGGCCGCAATTTCCTGATCCCTCAGGGTAAAGCGGTTCCTGCGACAGCAGCAAACGTTGAAGAGTTCGAAGCGCGTCGCGCCGAGCTTGAAGCAGCCGCTGCCGACAAGCGCACTGCAGCTGAAGGTCGTGCCAAGCAATTGGAAGATCTGAAAGTGCTGATCAAAGCAAACGCGGGCGACGAAGGCAAGCTCTTCGGTTCTATCGGTGCACGTGACATCGCGATTGCGATCACTGAAGCCGGTGTTGAAGTGGCTAAGGCGGAAGTCAAGCTGCCTCAGGGTACGCTGCGCGAAGTAGGCGAGTACGAGATCGACATTCAGTTGCACGTCGATGTCATGCAAACCGTTTCGATCATCGTCGAAGCTGAGTAATCTATTCGCGTGCTAGGCCGCCTTCGGTGGAGCCAAAGCGCGTGTTTTCGATTAGAATTGGGCGCTTCCCTGTCGCAATACTGCGATGGGGCGGCGCCCAATGTCGTTTGGGCGTCCGTCTAGTGTGTCGACTACAAGAAGCAGCATGAGCGATATCGAGCCTCAAGAATCTGACCTCAGCACGTCTGAAGACAAACAAAGCCGCCTCCCGTACTCCCTTGAAGCCGAACAGAGTGTGCTCGGCGGGTTGATGCGCGACGCGAGTCATTTTGATTCCGTGGCGGAAGTCCTCGGCGAGGACGATTTCTACAAACGCGAGCATCAGCTCGTGTTTTCCGTGATGCTCAAGCTGGTGGAGGAAGATCAGCCGCTCGACGTCATTACCGTTTCCGAGGCCCTGAGCCAGCTCGAAGAGCTCGAGGCCGTAGGCGGACTCGCCTACCTTTCCGACTTGGCGACCAATGTGCCCGGCAGCGAAAACGTCGCCGCCTACGCCAAAATCGTGCGGGAAAATGCGACGTTCCGGCAAATTATTGCGACCTCAACTGAAATTACGCGCGCCAGTTACAGCCCCTCTGGCCTGAGCTCTGAAGACCTGCTCGCCCTGGCCGAGCGCCGCTTTCTCGAAGTGGCGGAAGGGCGCCCCAAGGAAGGCGGATTCGCCTACGTCAATGAGCTGCTCAAAGAGTCACTGCAGAAAATTGATGAGCGGAACAAGAACCAGGAGGCCATCACCGGTCTGAATACCGGTTTGAATGACCTCAATGAAAAAACCTCAGGTTGGCAGCCGGGGGAGCTGATCATCCTCGCCGCGCGTCCTTCGATGGGTAAAACCGCACTCGCGTTGAACTTTGTGGAAGCGGCTCTGATGACGCAGGAGAAGCCGGTCTTGATCTTCAGTCTGGAGATGCCCGCCGACTCGTTGGTGATGCGGATGATGTCCTCGGTCGGGCGCATTGATCAGGGCGGCATGCGCTCGGGGCGTCTGTCCGAAGACGATTGGCCCAAGCTCGACTTGTCCGTGCGCAAACTCAAAGACAAGAAGCTCTTCATCGACGATACCTCTGGCCTCAGTCCCAGTGAAATGAAAGCTCGTGTGCGCCGGCTTGCGCGTGAACACGGTGACCCCGCGATGATCATGGTCGACTACCTGCAGCTGATGTCACTGTCGGGGTTCAGCGAGGGCCGTACTCAGGAAATCTCCGAGATTTCACGATCGATGAAAGCCCTCGCGCGGGAATATCGCTGTCCGGTCATCTGTCTGTCGCAGCTTAACCGGGGCGTGGAGCAGCGTCCGAACAAGCGGCCGATGAACTCCGACCTGCGGGAATCCGGTGCGATTGAGCAGGATGCGGATGTCATCCTTTTCATCTATCGAGATGAGTATTACAACGAAGACAGCCCCGACAAAGGCGTGGCCGAAATCATCATTGGCAAGCAGCGGAATGGTGAGACCGGCACGGTCAAAGCGGCCTGGGTGGGCAAGTTTACCCGCTTCGACAACCTCGCTCCGGAGTACCAGAGCCAGGAATACTGATCGGGCAAATGTTGATCAGCCGCCAGCCTGGCGGTAAACTCGCCGCCTCTTTCTGGGGCGAGGACCTGACATGCAGATTTTCCACCACAGTGCCAGCGTTCGCGAAGCCATCGCCGAGGCCCGCCGAGCAGGCAAGCGCATCGGCTTTGTGCCGACCATGGGCAACCTCCACGATGGGCATATGTCGCTGCTGGAGCAGGCGCGTGCAAGCTGCGAGTTTGTTGTTGTCAGCATCTTCGTCAATCGCCTGCAATTTGGCCTCAATGAAGACTGGGATCGCTATCCCCGAACGCTCGAAGCGGACAGCGCTAAGCTCCAAGACGCCGGCTGCGACCTGCTGTTCTGCCCCGACGAGCATGAAATCTACCCCAATGGCATGGATGAGCAGACCCGTGTCATCGTGCCGACGATGACGGATGTGTTGTGCGGCGCGAGCCGTCCCGGGCACTTCGAGGGTGTGACGACCATCGTCACCAAGCTCTTCAATATCGTCCAGCCCGATACGGCCGTCTTCGGTCTCAAAGACTATCAACAGCTCGCCATTATCCGCCGTATGACGGAGGACCTGTGTATTCCGGTCGACATTCAGGCGGCGCCGATTTCCCGCGAGGCTGACGGCCTTGCGCGCAGTTCCCGCAATGGCTTCATCTCCGAACAGGAGCGCCCCCGAGCGAATCAATTACATCTGAGCCTGGAATGGGTACGAGCGCAGCTGCTGGCGGGCCGCATCGACTACGCCGAATTGGAAGCCGCGGCAAGCCAGCAAATTCGGGATGCGGGCTTTCGTGAGGACTACCTCAAAATTTGCAACAGCCGCTCGCTGGAGCCTGCGGCTGATGATGATACCGAGCTCACCGTGCTCGGTGCGATGTACACAGAGAAGGCGCGCTTGATCGACAACGTGTCTTTTGAGCGGCAACTCGGAGAAGAGCGATGAACATCACCCTGTTGAAAGGCAAGTTACACATGGCGCGCGTGACGCACGCTGAGCTTTGGTATGACGGCTCCTGCGCCATTGACGCCGACCTGGTTCGCCTGGCCGGCCTACGCGAATTTGAAAAAATCGATATCTACAATGTCGACAATGGTGAGCGCTTCAGTACCTACGTGATACTCGCCGAGCCTGGATCGGGCACAATCAGTATGAACGGCGCGGCCGCGCGGCGCGTACAAGTAGGGGATCGGGTGATTATTGCGGCCTACGGCCAGTGCAGTGAAGCCGAAGCTGACGACTTTAAACCAGCACTGATCTACCTGGGAGAAGGCAATCAGGTGGAGCGCAGCGCAAATACCATTGCGATGCAGAAATAAGGCTTGGAGCCAGAGCGAACGCCCCCATTATTGCCATCGAAAGCCCCGTCGTTCTGTGCTTTAATGAGGTAGGCCCCGAACACAGGGGCGGTGAATAATTGATTACATTGAAAGGAAGTCGTCATTATGGCAAAAGCCGAAAGACTGTTTGTAGTAGTTGATCCAGCAGACAGTGCCCACGCCGCGCTTGAGCGCGCGATCCTGACTTCGGGCCTGCGCGAAGTCAAACCCATCCTCAAAGTCTTTGTGGCTGTTGATAGTGAAGCGGTTGACACCCGTGCTGTCAACGACAACCTGTTTCGCGACCAGAACTGGTTCACGACGGAAATCCGTCAACCCCTCGAAGAGGCTGGTTTGGAGTACACCATAGAAGTGAGCTGGTCGACCGAGTGGCAGCAGTCCATTCTGATGTCGTCCAAACAGTTTGGGACGGATCGTATCTACTTGCCCGTGCACGAGCGTGGCAATACCTCCCGGTTCTCTTTCAGTGAATCCAAGTGGGACCTGCTCAAAACGGCCGACTGTCCTGTGGTTCTAATTCAGCCCGGTGCGCCTAAACAGCGTAAGACCGTACTGGCGGCTGTGAATTTCCAGGCGATTGAAGACGCTCAGATCGAGCTCAATAAGAGTATTCTGACCTGGGGTAAGGAGCTGGCGGAGATGTATAAGGCCGAGTTCCACGTGGTCAATGCCTACGTCGATTCCATGAACTATCCGGACCGCGGCCGCCTGGCCAACGAAACCGGTCTGCCCGCTGAGAAAATTCATGTGGAGCAGGGCTACACCGACGAAGCGGTGTCTCGCGTGGCGGAACGCCTGAATGCCGATGTTGTTGTGATGGGAACGCTGGGCCAGAATGGCTTGATCCGTTCGCGCCGTGGCAACACCGCTGCTCGCGTGATTGCCGCATTGAAGCAAGACATCATGGTGGTGAACCACTAAGACCTGCCAGCCTCGCACAGCGCTGCCGGATGCAGCGCTGTCATCGGTGGCCCGAAAGGAACCTGCGGCCCCGATACAGACTCAAATAAAAATAAGACCTTATAGGAGAGCCTAAATGAGCGATCAAACAACATATCCGGTCAATGACAACGTTGCCAAATCCGCATTGTTGAACAAATCTCAGTACGAAACGCTGTACAAGCAAAGCATCGAGTCTCCAGACAGTTTCTGGGCCGAGCAGGCCGAAGCGTTTTTAAGTTGGCAGCAACCCTGGCATACCGTGCGTGAATTCGACTTCCACAAAGGCGAAGCGCGCTGGTTTGATGGGGCGACGTTGAACGTGACCGAGAGTTGCATTGATCGCCACCTTGAGGAGCGGGCAGACCAAACCGCCATCATATGGGAAGGTGACGACCCTAAAGACGACAAGCACATCACCTATCGCGAACTCCATGAGCACGTCTGCCGCCTGGCAAACGGCCTGAAAGCGCGCGGTGTACAAAAAGGCGATCGTGTTTGTATCTACATGCCGATGATTCCCGAAGCCGCCTACGCCATGCTTGCCTGTGCACGTATCGGCGCGGTGCATTCTGTGGTCTTCGGTGGCTTTTCTCCTGAGGCCTTGAAAGACCGTATTCTCGATTCCGATTGTCGAGTCGTGATCACCGCCGATGAAGGGGTGCGAGGTGGCAAAACCGTCCCGTTGAAAGCGAATGCGGACAAGGCGCTTGAGGCCTGTCCAAATGTGTCGAGTGTCTTGGTCGTCCGTCGTACGGGCGCGGAGCTTGCGTGGCATGAGGCGCGCGATGTGTGGTATCACGAGCTCACCGATGCGCAGAGCAGCGAATGTCCTGCGGAGCCGATGCAGTCGGAAGACCCCCTGTTCATTCTCTATACCTCTGGTTCGACCGGTAAACCCAAAGGCGTGCTGCACACGACGGCCGGCTATTTGTTACAGGCCGCCATGACGCACAAATATGTCTTCGACTATCACGAAGGCGAGGTGTACTGGTGTACGGCCGATGTCGGTTGGGTCACTGGTCACAGTTATATTGTGTATGGGCCGCTTGCCAACGGTGCGACCACTTTGATGTTTGAAGGTGTGCCCACCTACCCGACGCCAGCACGATGCTGGGAGATCTGTGACAAGCATCAGGTCAATAGCTTCTACACCGCACCCACAGCGATTCGAGCGTTGATGGGGCAGGGTGACAAGTGGGTGACCAACAGTCAGCGCGATACCTTACGCATTCTTGGAACCGTGGGCGAACCCATTAACCCGGAGGCCTGGCAGTGGTATTACAAGGTGGTTGGCGAGTCCCGTTGCCCGATCATGGACACATGGTGGCAAACCGAAACCGGTGCTCACATGCTGACTCCTTTGCCCGGCGCCATCGATCTTAAACCGGGCTCGGCGACCTTGCCGTTCTTCGGCGTCGAGCCTGTACTGCTGGATGCAGATGGAAAAGTGGTAGAAGGGGAAGGCTCAGGTGCCCTGTGTATCAAGTCGTCCTGGCCGAGTCAGATTCGTTCTGTCTACGGAGATCATCAACGCCTGATCGACACCTACTTCAGCACATATCCCGGCTATTACTTTTCCGGGGACGGAGCACGACGTGATGCTGATGGGTATTACTGGATTACCGGGCGTATGGATGATGTCCTGAACGTATCGGGTCATCGTATGGGAACGGCAGAAGTGGAGAGTGCTTTGGTCCTGCACCCCAAAGTGGCCGAGGCGGCCGTGGTGGGCTTTCCGCACGACGTTAAAGGTCAGGGCATCTATGCCTATGTGATGCTGATGGAAGGGGAGGAAGCCGACGAGGCCTTGAGTGGTGAGTTGGTCAACCTTTGCAAGCAGGAAATCGGCCCTATCGCGAAGCCGGATCTGCTGCATTTTGCACCGAACCTGCCAAAAACGCGTTCCGGTAAAATCATGCGTCGTATTCTGCGAAAAATCGCGGCCAACGAGCTCGACAATCTCGGTGACACCTCTACGTTGGCGGACCCCGGCATTGTTGATATTTTGATCGAAACCCGCTTGAATCGTTGAGACCTTTCGCGCCCGGTGCTCTACCGGGCGCATGCTTTCCCTCCACACCTTGGTGTGATGCTGCTTAAATATTTTCCTCCTGTGCGATTCTTGGCGTAGACTGATAGTGAGACCCATTGAAAAAGCCGCAGTAAGGAAGTTGTAGTGACAGATCGAAAATCCGCCCGGATTGTGCCGGAGCAAGCCTTGGAAGTCCTCTCCCAACTTGAAGTGGAACGTCTCGCTGAAGCGAATGACAGCGAGGTGTACGACACCTTTCGACGATGTTCTCTCGCCGTATTGAATACCGGTTCCGATACGGACAGCACCAAGGAAGTGTTGGAGTTATTTCACGATTTTGATATTCGCGTTATCGCGCAAGAGCGCGGGATAAAGCTGGAAATAGAAAATGCGCCCCCAACGGCCTTTGTTGATGAAGAGGTGATCGTCGGGATCAAAGAGCATTTATTCTCCGTGCTGCGCGACATCGTTTATATCAACAATGAATTGCAGGAAAATCGGGATATCGATTTTTCCAGTTCGCGCGGCATTACCAATGCGGTGTTTCACGTAATGCGCAATGCGGGTTTGTTGCAGCGCAATGCGGTCGCGAATCTCATTGTGTGCTGGGGCGGTCATTCGATTAACGAAGTCGAATACGATTACTCCAAGGAAGTCGGGTACCAACTCGGGCTCCGCAGCATGGATATCTGTACCGGTTGTGGGCCGGGCGCGATGAAGGGACCGATGAAAGGTGCCACCATCGCGCATGCCAAACAGCGTACCGAAGGCCGTTATATCGGCATCACTGAGCCGGGTATCATCGCCGCTGAGTCACCGAACCCCATCGTCAATAAACTGGTTATCATGCCGGACATTGAAAAGCGACTTGAAGCCTTCGTGCGCTTGAGTCACGGTATTGTGGTGTTTCCAGGTGGTGTGGGGACAGCGGAAGAAATTCTCTACATGTTGAGTATTTGTTTGCACCCGAAAAACCGCGGTATGCCGTTCCCGCTGATTTTTACCGGGCCGAAAAGTTCTGCTGCGTATTTCGAGCAGATTGATGCTTTTATCGGTGCAACGCTTGGAAAAGAAGCGCAACACCTGTATGAAATTATCATTGATGATCCTGTTGCGGTAGCACGCCGTATGAAAGCGCATATGGCCGAAGTACAGACATACCGACGCAGCGTGCAAGATGCCTATTATTTTAATTGGGTGCTCGATACACCGCTGGATATTCAAACGCCATTCCGACCCACACACGAGAATATGGCGGCCTTGAATTTGAGCAAGAACCAAAGCGCGTATGATCTGGCGGTAAATCTTCGCAAGGCGTTCTCAGGTATCGTGGACGGCAATGTGAAAGAGCATGGTATTCGCGCGATCGAGGAAAAAGGCCCTTACGAACTCAGTGGTGAAGACGCCATCATGTCGCCTCTGTCTCGTTTGCTCGAGTCGTTTGTTGAGCAGAAGCGTATGAAAATTCCCACCAGTGAATACGTGCCCTGTTATAAATTGGTGTAGTGATGTCAGACGAAGATTTTAGTGCGTTGCTCGGTGATGAGGCGGGTGAGATTCAGCCCGTTAAAGTCGACCGTCGGGTGCCGTTGAAAAAACAGAATGATCGGGATGTGAGTCTCGGTCAGCGTAAACAGAATGCGCAGGAATTCAGCGCGGCGGACACCACCGCGGAAGACCCTCTCGATACGGCCGCCATGGACAAGGTAGAACCGATGGACCTCTTGCAGTTTCAGCGTCCCGGTGTGCAGCACGGCGTCTACAAAAATCTTCGACTGGGCAAATACAGCATCGATGCGGTGCTCGACCTGCACCGTATGAGCGTGGAGCAAGCACGCCTCGCGCTATTTCGCTTTATACAGGACTGCCTGGAAAATGAAATCCGGACGGCACTGATTACGCATGGCAAAGGCGAGGGGCGGGAAACGCCAGCGTTATTGAAAAGCTGCGTCGCGCATTGGCTGCCGCAAATGGAGGAGGTGCTTGCGTTTCATACGGCGCAAAAACAGCACGGCAGCTACGGCGCGACCTATGTGCTGTTGCGCAAGAGTGAGGCAACCAAGCTGCGCAACAAGCAGAAACACAACCGCTGAGGCTCAGGCCTCGGCGGCGTCTTTTTCCTGTTCTGGAATATACCGTTTGCGTTTGGCCGTTTTTAATTTGTGTAGGTCGCACATACACAAGCCATCCAGACAATCGCCAAAGTCTGGGTCGACGCTGAACACAATTGACTGAAAGCCACCTTCTTCAAACAGTGCGGTGTACTGTTTGAACAGGACGGGCAATTTCTCGCCTTGCTCCTGGAAACGCTGCTGCATAAAATCAAATGCCGAGTCCCTGTCTCGCTCGCCGAATTCCGAGTCCAACTCTGCGATGCGCTGCGCGCTGAGTAAGTAGGGTTGGTGGGCACTGGCGAGAGGTTCGGGGCACGCGTGGTAGCGGCGATAAAAATACGCCAGCGTGTCCATCAGCTCACGAGGGTAGTTGGCACTCATACTCACGGGACCTATCAGGTAGCGAATCTGCGGGTTTTGCGCGAGATACGCCCCAAGCCCCTGCCATAGATAGTCCAGGCTCGCTTTACCCCAGTAGTGGGGATTCACGAAGCTGCGACCGAGCTCCACGCCTTGCGCAAGGTAGTGGCGGAAGGCGGGCGTAAATTGATAAAGCGAATGGGTATAAAAGCCAGACTCGCCTTGCTGCGTGAGCAGGTCGGCGCCGACGCCGAGCCGGTAGGCGCCGGCAATCTCCAGATTTTCGCTATTCCAGAGCACCAGATGTAAGTAATTTAAATCGTATTCATCGAGATCCGATGCCCGGCCTGTACCCTCACCCACTTTGCGAAAGGCAATTTCGCGCAGGCGACCGATTTCACGTAGCAGAGGGGAGTTCTGTTCGCAGCGAGCGAGGTAGATACGGTTGCCGTCGCGCGTTTGCCCAAGCAACGCCGCCTGCTTAAGCTCGGCATGGATGGCTTTAGGGTCTTCCGGGTGCGCGATGGTTTTTTCTGTTTCGAAAATCGGATGGCGTTGCCGTTTTCCAAGTTTGTACAGGTGACGTTTAAGGCGCTTGACCAAGGTACGGTCGTGAACCTGATCCGAGCGCAGCGCTTCACTTGGAATCGGTTCGCCTACCGAAAAGTGCAGACTGCGATTGTGTTTGTTGAACATTTCGCGCGCGAGCAATGCCGTTCCTAGAGGCTTGTACATCATGGAGGCGCTGTAAAACAGCAGGGAGTTTTTCGCGTGAATGCGCACGGGGAGCAAAGGCGCATTGGCTTTACGTGCGAAGTTCAAAAAACCGGGTAGCCAGCGTGAGTCTTTGACTCCTGTTGGGCGTGCGCGAGACACCTCTCCCGCGGGGAAAATAATAATCGCCTCTTCGTTGTTCAGCGCTTCGAGTACCCGCTTATACGCTTTGCGTGGGCTGTTGCCGGTCATATTATCGAGTGGAATGATCAGATTGCTGATGGCCTTTACGCTGCCGAGCATGTCGTTGGCAACGATGCGAACATCGGGGCGGACTTCACTGATCAAGCGCAGAATGGCAAGGCCGTCGAGAGAGCCAATGGGGTGGTTGGCGAAAATGACGACGCGACCATGCGCGGGAATGTTTTTGCGGTCTCGCGAGCTGATTGTGTAGTTGAAATCGAAGTAATCGAGCACTTCATCGATGAATTGAAAGTCGCGGCAGCCGGCGTGTTGCGTGAGGAACGCGTTAATTTCCTTTTCGTGGATTAAGCGTCGCAGCAATGATATGGTAGGCCGTCGAATCAGGCCGGGTTGGTTGGCAAACGCCGGGAATTTGTCTACGACTGCAGCTTCGATATTTATCATTTGTGTTCCTGCGTCTTGCAACACTCTAGGTGTTTTTACGCGATAACGTTGACCGGTTTGGCTGATCGCGAGGCCAACGACATCCATCAACAACACTTCGCCAACGGACACTGCCTCACACTGGCAGGCAGGCTAAGTCAAGAGTATTAACTTCCTGTGACGAAAATATGAACAGCTCATTACAGATACTGCCCGTCGATGAAGTCCTTCAGTTCTGGTTTGGCGAGACCTTGTCGAAGCCGGAGGCACTGCCGCAACAAATGAGGCTGTGGTTCGGTGGTGGCGAGTCAGTCGATGCCGAAGTGCGAGAAAAATTTGGCAGTCTGTTCGACAACTTGATTGTCGAAGACTGGGAAAATCTGCCCTCGCCGGAGGCCTTGCTCGCGGCGTTGATTGTTTTCGATCAGTTCAGTCGCAATTGCTTTAGAGGTTCAGCGCGCGCGTTTGCCTATGACGTGTACGCGTTGGATTTACTGGATATTGCTTTGGAGCGGGAGTGGGATGCTGAGCTGCATCCCTTGCAGCGCGCTTTTTTATACATGCCCTTGCAGCACATTGAAACGCGCGCGGGCCAGCGTTTGGGCGTGGCGATGTTTGAATTATTGGCTGCCGATCCGCCAGAGGGCTATGAAGCCGTACTCAAAAGCAATCTCGAGTACGCCCATCAGCATCACGATCTGATTGCGCGTTTCGGTCGCTTTCCACACCGCAACGCGGTGTTGGGGCGAAGCTCTACCCCGCAGGAACGGGCTTATCTGGAGGAAGGTGGCGCGCGCTTCGGTCAGTGAGTTAGGGTTAACAGGCCCTAGCGTCCGCGCAACTGTTGTGACTGGCGCAGAAGCAGGGCGTCGTAAGGCGCTTGAAAACGGGCGATGAGCCGGCGATCTTCTTCGCTTTCGCCGAGGTCCAGAAAGTCGACCTTCGTGTCGAGCGTTTCTCCCGCGTGTTGACGCACATCCACGGCGAGGCCGACAAAGGGCAGCTCCGCCTCGCTGACATTGTTCTCTTCCACTGACACTTGCGCACTCAAATCGAGCGGCACGCGATTCACGATGCCCGCGAGATCAAGCATGATGCGTGACGCACATGCCGCATTAAACAGCGCTTCGCTGTCGTCGAGGGCGTCAAAGCGGAAGACGTAGCGATCCTTGTCCCAGCGACGTTGTCGAGCGCCGTAGAGCGCACCGATTTGATCGAGAAGGTGTTCGAGTTGTGCAAAGGTGTCACGGAAGGTGGCGCCATTCAGCTGTTGTTTCAATACGCCGACGTTTTTCACACACAGCGCGGAATAGGCGGATTGGACGATCGGTGTCGGTTCGAGTGCTTCGGGCTCGTCCTCTGTCTCTGGTGTGGCGTCTTCTGCCGAGCGCTCGTATTGGTCCTGCGCGTCGGTATCGTTGTCATCCTCCTCGCCAAGCGTGGGCCATGCCGGGAGACGCACGGTGAACAATTGCTCAACCCACAGGCGCCAAAGGCTGAATAGGACGGTAAGCGCGATCAGCGTGGCAAAAAAACCAAAGTTCAGTGCGGCGGGCCAGGTGTCCGGGGCGATGGAGATCAGCACGGAGCCAGCAATGCTGTCGGCCAGGGAGATGGCGGCTTCGAAGTGCAGAGTCTCCGTTGGGAGTTCGTTAATGTTGGGTCCGGCTTGAACGAGTACGCGGTTTTCGACGTTGTGAATGCTGGCTCTGACCACGTTGGGTTGGTTGGCCACGGCGTGCAAAATGGCGCGCAGGCTGACCCGGTCGTTGGTAAAGGCGGCTTCAATCGCTTCGCGTGCCGTACTGTCCGCAAGCGCCTGACCATAGATGTGTTGCTGTTTTTCAATCACCGCGTCAACTTGCAGGTAGAGCGGAGTGACAACGATAAGCAGGCCGAGCAGGGTTCCCAATGAAAAACAAAGCGCTCGGGACGGCGGGCGGTTAAGAATGATCAAGCGAAATCCGTGTTGTGTTTCTTCGCTGCGACGCAGCCGGTATATCCGTTATAATGGCGCACCGAAGTCACAATTAGAAGCCCTTCTCGTGCGCGAACTTATACTGATCACGCTGTTTGGCAGCGACAAGCCCTCCGTCACTTCCGCGATCTCCGAAATTCTCTCCGCCAGCAAGGCCAATATTCTCGACATTGGTCAGGCGGTGATTCACGAAAATCTGTCGCTGGGAATGTTAATTGAAGTCCCCGACGGCGAAGACAGCTCGGCGGTGGTGAAAAATGTGCTGTACCGAGCGCATGAACTGCAAATGCAGGCCCGTTTTCAGCCGATTGATGAAAAAAGCTACGACGAATGGGTCAGCCTGCAGGGCAAGCCTCGTCATATCGTGACCTTGCTCGCCCGACAAATCACCGCGCAGCAAATCTCGGCGCTGACGCGCATCATGTCGGACTATGGTCTCAATATCGATAACATCAGTCGCTTGAGCGGTCGCGTGCCGCTGGAGCCGACTTCCACGTCCCGCGCCTGTGTGGAGTTTTCCGCGCGGGGTTATGTGGAGGATGTGAGTGGATTGCGCGCAGCCTTTGCGGATCTCGCCAGTGGTCTCGACGTGGATATCGCGTTCCAGGAAGACAATATGTACCGCCGCACGCGACGCCTTGTCTGCTTTGACATGGACAGCACCCTGATTGAGGCGGAGGTCATTGATGAGCTGGCCAAAGCCGCCGGAGTGGGCGACGAAGTGATCGCGATCACTGAGGCGGCGATGCGTGGAGAGTTAGATTTCCAGGAAAGTTTTCGCCGTCGCGTGTCGCTGCTCAAGGGGCTCGACGAAAATGTCTTGGCGGGCATCGCGGAACAATTACCCATCACCGAGGGCGCGGAGCGGTTGATTGCGACCCTGCGTCGACTGGGCTACAAAACCGCTATCCTGTCGGGCGGCTTTAACTATTTTGGCCGCTATCTGCAATCGCGCCTCGGCATCGACTATGTCTACGCCAATGAGCTGGACATCGTTGACGGCAAAGTCACAGGCGAGGTGACTGGCCGCATCGTCGACGGAGAACGCAAAGCGGAACTTCTGCGTGAATTGGCGGCGAAGGAAATGATCAGCCTGGAGCAAGTGGTTGCGGTCGGCGATGGCGCCAATGATTTGCCCATGCTCAGTATCGCTGGTCTCGGCATTGCGTTCCGCGCGAAGCCGCTTGTACGCGCGGAAGCCAAGCAAGCGATTTCCCACCTCGGCCTCGACGCCATCCTCTACCTCATGGGCTTCCGCGACCGCGAAATCGCCCACTAACGCATGCGATGGGGTCAGACCCCGACGTATACGCGGGGGGCTGACCCCATTGCATGCGTAAAAAGATGATAATCGTTATCATTGACATTTTTTTCTTCATAGCTATAGTTCTCCTTCTTCTGGAGTACATCTACAACTATTATTATTGGGGAAATCTATGTTCACTCGATCGATGCCGTTCGCGGTATGTGTGCTTGCGTCTGCTATTGGGGCTTTGAGCTCTAGCGCGGCCTTCGCACAGCAGGATGAAGCACAAAATACGGAAGAAACCATCATCACGGGTATCCGCAATGAGCGTGAGAGCCGTGGTGCTACGGGTCTGGAGATGACCCTATTCGACACGCCGCAGAGCGTGACGCAAATCGACCGTGATTTTATTGACAGCTTCGACCTGGTCGATGTGAACACCGTGCTGAAACTCACCACTGGCGTCAACGTGGATGAAGTGGAAACGGATCGTACGTACTACAACTCCCGCGGTTTTGACATCAAGAGCATGCAGGTGGATGGCCACGGCATGCCGTTCAATTGGAATGTGGTCGGCGATCTGGACACCGTTGTGTACGAGCGAGTAGAAGTGATTCGCGGTGCAAACGGCTTGTTGACCGGCACCGGTAACCCGTCGGGCACCATCAACTATATTCGCAAACGTCCAACCAATGATTTTCAGGCTTCCGCCAAAGTGAGTGTGGGTGACTGGGATTACAAACGCGCAGAAGCGGACGTGTCTGTACCACTGAATGATTCCGCTAGTTGGGCTGCACGTGTCGTGGCCGCAGCGCTGGATACCGACTCCTACTTGAACAACTACAGTAAAGACCGCCAAGTGGTCTACGGCGTTGTCGATGGTCAGCTGTCTCGCAACATGGCGCTGGCGGTAGGCGGGACATACCAAACTGCACGCTCAGAAGGCGTACTCTGGGGCGCTTTGCCGCTGCTGGATACGAATGGCAATCAGGTCGAGCACGATGTGTCTGACTCCACCACTATGGACTGGACCTGGTGGGAAACGGAAAGCCGCAACTTGTGGGCAGAGCTGACCGTGCAACTGGGTTCTTGGGATCTCGTTGCGACTTTAACAGACAACCAGTATGACGAGCCTTCAGAGCTGTTTTACACCTACGGCAGCTATGATTCCGATACTGGCCTCGGTTTGTTTGGCTACCCCGGTAAATACTTCAGCGAGACCAGCCAGCAAATGGCGGACCTGCTTGCCACGGGCAGCTACGGCCTGTTCGGTCGCGACCACGACCTGGCGCTGGGTTTGAACATCAGCCAGTCTGAAAATGGCTACCTCCAATACAGTGCGCCTCTGGATTCACCGGCTTGGGGCCCAACCCCTGCCTTCCCTTGGGACGGCGATGAAATTGCTCGCCCGGATTTTGGCGAAGGTGAAGTTCAGTCCGACTTTAATGGCGAAGTTCGTCGTGCCTACGCGGTAACACGTTTGCATGCCACTGATGCGCTGGCTTTTATCCTAGGTGTGAACGGGGTGGAAGCCACCTCAGAAGGCTATAGCTTTGGCGACAGCATGGATTGGGAAGAAAGTGACGTGGCGCCTTATGTCGGCGCGGTCTACACCTTCTCTAACCGATTGAACCTCTACGCCAGCTACAGTGACATCTTTGAGCCGCAAAGCGAGCTGAATGAAAATCTGCAAAACATTGGCGCCGCGGAAGGCACGAGCTACGAGCTGGGCCTGAAAAAACAATGGCTGGACGACAATCTGCTGACCACGCTGTCTATTTTTAAAGCGGAGCAGGAAAACTACGCAACCTACGGTGGTTTTGATGCGGAATCGGGCCTGTCCTGGTATTACGGTGAAGGCGTGGAGTCCACAGGTTTCGAATTTGAAGTCGGTGGTTTCGTTGGCGAAGAAGTTGAGCTGACGGCAGGTTATACGCAGATGTCACTCGAGGGCGATGACGGGGAAGCTGTCCGCACCTTTGTGCCGCGCAGAACACTGAAAGCGGCTGTACGCTACCAGCCTCGTTTCCTGGCTCAGCTGGACGTAGGTGCAAACTACCGCTGGCAGAGTGAGATCTCTAATGGTGGTATCGAGCAGGGCAGTTATGGTGTATTCAGCGTGTATGCGAGCTACGACGTCTTGAAAAACCTCGAGCTTCTGCTGAACATCGACAACGTTACGGATGAGAAGTACTTGAACAGCCTGTACTGGACGCAGTCTTACTACGGTGAACCGCGTAACATCAAACTCAGCGCGAAGCTGAGCTTCTAAAAAATACCTTGGGGTCTGACCGACTACTGTTCCACGGTTTGAGTGACAGGCTCTGAAGAAGCCTGGTTCAATTGACGAGATGGGGTTGTGAGGCTTCGTCAAATCAAAGGAGCCAGGCCGTGACTCACTCTAACGCCTCATTGAAAGTACTTCACCCCGTATCGAGACACGCACACGAGAGTTTGGCTCCGGCACGCTGTGTTGTCCAAAAACTGCGCAATGCCCGCTGGATAGACCAGTTTCTCGGCCTGCTCATGCGGCAGCACCCCTCACGCCAAAGCCTCCGTGATATTGAGGTCAATCTTGGTCTCTAGCTGTATTCATTCGGCGTGAAGTGTGGTGAAGAGTTCTAGGCTTGGCTCAACGAAAAGCAACGCCTTACGCTCAATGAGGCCCTTTTACACAAGCTTTTGAGTAAGGGGGTCGGGGCATAATTTCTGGCATGAAAGCACTCTGTATTCCCGCGCTTCCAGACTGATTGACTTGCCCACCTGAGGGTCTCCCGTGGAAAGGTCGCGGAGGGGGCAAAGCGGCCACGAAGCTATACGTGGGGCTCAATCGTGACGGCATGATGCCTGAGCTTATCGTCGTAACTCGTGCTGAAGAAAGTCACTCCCAACTAAATGGTATTGATTACCCCTACCGTAAATCATGGTAACATCGAATTACTGTATGGGACATACGGCTCCCGGGCCCATGAAGAACAATATGGCCAGCTCTTGCTCACCTTGTCATTGTGATTACAAATCAGCTCTCGAAATCCAATCGGCTATGAAGAAGTAGGGGGGGGGGGGGGGCCACAGTTCTGGTTCATTAGTAACCATAAAAAATGTGAAGGTAGACAGCAGGGGGAGCAAGGAGTCGAGTTGGTGATAATGACAAACAGAAGTAGATCAATAGACTAATAATATGAAGCGGGGACAGAGCAAGTGGCGAAAGTCTGATGTGTTAGCGTGCGATTTGTTCGCTGGCGCTGGGGGGTTCTCATTGGGCTCACAACTTGCCGGAGTAAAAGTTGCTGCGGCAGTCGAATGGGATAAGCATGCTTGCGCTACGTATCGATCCAATCTTATAGAGTCTAATCTTTCCAAAACCATCCTGTTTGAGGAAGATATTACTAAACTTGACCCACAAACACTCTATAAAAGAGCAGGGTTCGACCAATTTCATTGTGACATCATGCTTGGGGGGCCTCCTTGCCAAGGATTCTCCACTCATAGGATTAACGGAGCGGGAATAAATGACCCGCGCAATGATCTGCTGTTGCGATACTTTGAGTACGTACGAGTTATTAGGCCAAGCGTATTTCTAGTTGAGAACGTGCCTGGGCTCCTCTGGCCCCGACACCGTAAATATATAGAGACTTTTTATAAACTCGCAGAGGTAACAGGTTATGGAGTATTGGAACCTAAGCTACTGAACGCGAGAGACTATGGAGTTCCCCAGAACCGACGCCGTGTGTTCATATTAGGCTATGATCTGGAGAGATTTTCATCTGCACCAACTTGGCCTCCTTCTCCCACTCATGCTGCTCCAGATTCTGAGAGTCATTTACCAAATTGGATTCCAGCCGCAGGAGTTTTCAAAAGCAAGCAACTCAAAAATGATCCAAATAACATTCATATGAATCACGGTCCAGATTTGATCGAAGCGTTCAAGCGTACACCTGTTAATGGGGGCTCACGCAGTCAATCTGGTAGAGTGTTGCCGTGCCATAAACATCATGATGGTCACAAAGATGTATACGGTAGGATCGATCCATCGAAACCGGCTCCGACAATGACAACGGCGTGCATCAACCCATCTAAAGGCCGCTTCGTGCATCCCACGAAACATCACGGAATAACAGTACGACAGGCGGCTCGTATTCAAACCTTTCCAGATGACTTCGTTTTTCACGGAGGTCTCATCGCAGCTGGACAACAAATCGGTAACGCTGTGCCTGTCGAGCTGGCGAGAGTCTTGATTGAACACTTGCTACCGATATTGAAGAAGCACCGGAAGCAACCTTCTTCCAATCAGTCTTCAAAAACCAAAGGGAGGGCGGCATGATTTACAGCCTACCCTTTCGAACGCAAGCTCGCACGGTCGACCACTTGGGTCGTGAACAGATTGCAGACTGCCCGACGGCTATTTCAGAACTTTGGAAAAACTCTTATGATGCCTACGCAAGATCCGTAGGTCTCCATATCTTTGACTGTGAAGAGCCTGTCGCTGCGATTTTTGACGACGGTCACGGCATGAGTCATACAGAGTTTGTAGATAGATGGCTTGTTATCGGCACCGATTCCAAATACAACTCATCGGCTTCTATCAAACCTGATCGAAAAGGACTGCCAGAACGGTCAAAACAAGGCCAGAAGGGAATAGGGCGTTTGTCTTCAGCCAACCTTGGGCCACTACTTCTTATTGTATCGAAACGAAAAGGCCATGATTTCGTGGCGGCCCTAGTCGATTGGCGAATTTTCGAAAACCCTTTTTTGACCCTGTCCGACATTACGCTCCCGGTAACACATTTTGATGACAAGAGCCAATTATTAAAGGTCCTTCCTGAGCTATTTGATACTCTGATGGCTAACGTCTGGGGAAGTAACGAAGACGTAGCTAGAACGAGTCGATTGAAACGAGCTTGGTCTGACTACGATGCATTGATACAGGACTCTGAAAATAGCTCTAGTATTCCCTCGGAAGATATTGCTAATACAATCGTGAAGGCAAGGTTTGATGAGTCGCAACTTTCGAAATGGAGCGTATGGACTGGTGAAAGTGAATCCGGGACTGCACTACTGGTTTCAGGGATTAATTACGATTTGCAGGCTCAGCTTCCAACTATTGACCCAGATGTTTCTGCTACAAAAATAAGAGAGAATTTTTTCTCTACTTTGTCTGCGTTTACAGACCCCTTTGTGAACGCAGATGCAAACGAAACCAATGCGTTTGACCCTGATTTCAACTATGAGGTTGTTATATGGGCCCACGGAGCACCGGATCAGATCATAGGGAAGAATAGCCTTCGCCTTAACCACCAGATTACTGATGACATGGAACACGTTATCAGTGGAAATTTTGACAAAAATGGCGTATTTAGAGGGCAAATAAAGGCGTTTGGCGAATGGAGAGAAGTGGGGGACAGTTACATTATTTTACCTCCGGCGGATTATTCTCCACCAAAAGGCCCTACGACATTTGTTGGTCCTTTTTCTTTACATCTTGCCACTTATGAGCGAGATCGCGTGAATTCAACTCACTCTGATGATCAACATGCAAGGCTTAACGAACTAGCGGATCGTTACTCCAGTTTCATGATTTATCGAAATGGGCTGCGAGTACTACCATATGGGCGAGTGGACAGCGATTTCTTCGAAATTGAACAACGCCGTAGCGTAAGCGCTGGTCGTGAATTTTGGAATGCACGTCGAATGTTTGGGCGAGTTGCGATATCGCGAGAGAGAAACCCGAATCTTCGCGACAAAGCAGGCCGAGAAGGATTTATTGACAACAGAGCAGCTAAAGCGTTACGAATTCTTGTTGTAAACGTACTTCGGACTACTGCTCGTGAATATTTTGGCTCAGAATCTGAGGCGCGAAAGACAGAACTTCCAGACATTAGAGAACAGAATCAAAAAGCTAAAGCGGAACTAGCGAGAAAGGCACTAGCTAAACGTAATCGCAAGCTTTTTCGTGCCCGTCTGAACTCCAATCTTCCCAAAATTTCTAACCTCGTCGATGAAATCGCTGCCTATCGCTCCAGCCTTAATATGCAA
This sequence comes from Cellvibrionaceae bacterium AOL6, assembly GCA_003265435.1. Taxonomy (GTDB): domain Bacteria; phylum Pseudomonadota; class Gammaproteobacteria; order Pseudomonadales; family Cellvibrionaceae; genus Agaribacterium. Next base: position 102,441 of record NOXC01000005.1, on the reverse strand, counting down.
AATGAAGCAGATATTGCAGAGGCTCAAAAGAAACTTACCCAGTTTGATGAAAATATTTCTAGCCTGCGCATAGTGGGTGCTCCGTCGAGCCTAGGAGCAAGCGAAGATGATTATCGAGAGTTTCGACGGTCCTATTCAGAAGCGCAACACTTGCTAAGAGAGATAGCGGAAAAGAGAAAAGACTCTATTGAAAAAATTAGACCAGCCAAGCCGCAGGAAATACTAGAAAAGCATGTGCGTCAACTGGCAGGGCAAATACATGCGCGCACAAAACGATGGCGCCAGCAGGTATCCAGGCTGCAGAACTCCGAAGTGCAGAGAATAGAGGAAATCTTCTCGCGGCGTAGTAAAGCCTTTCATGATCAAGCAATGCCAATTGTTTCGCAGGTGGAGAGCGGCGGCTGCGCGCTCAACGAGGCTCTCGAAAAGTTAACAGCACTTCGTCACATAGTTGATGAAGAAAACGAAAGCATATTTCAGTCGTACATTGATACCCTGAGTCTTTTGAAAGAGAACATCGATGTTGAGCTTATAGCTAGGCAGGGAACAGTGGATAATACTGAGCTAAGAGATGAACTGAATAAGTTGAATCAGGTGGCGCAACTTGGAATAACGGTAGAGATACTAGGGCACGAGCTACAGACAAATGAGCAGCTGATTCGGGGAGGTTTGGATCAAATAAAAAGTGGGGGCTCTCCGCCCGGGACAGAGCAAGTCGAAATTGGCTTTGAGGGGCTAAGTCAGCAATTGGAATTTCTTTCGCCACTAAAGATTTCTGGGGCAAAGGTAAGGCGAAAGATATCCGGTACTGAAATAATAGATTACCTTCAAAGCTTCTTTGCTTCGGTCGTGAAGGCGAGAAGCATTGGTATCGAAGGGTCTGTTGCTTTTAGAGAGTTTTCGGTTGATGAGCAACCATCTCGGCTTTTTCCGGTTTTCGTGAATCTCGTGAACAATAGCATATATTGGTTGGTTCATAGCGGTGTAGAGGCGCCGATGATACGGTTGGATGCTATCGATGGGGTTGTCACAGTATCAGATAACGGACCCGGCATTGATCCGACAGATAGAGAGCAATTATTTAAGATGTTTTTTACGCGTAAAATGAATGGCGGTCGAGGTATAGGTCTTTACTTGTGTCGAATGAATCTCGCGTTGGGGGGGCACTCCATTCACTATGCGAATGAAAAAAAATTTCAAGCGCTCTCTGGGGCAAATTTTGTTATTGAATTTAAAGGTGCGAGATTCTGACAATGACAGCATTTCAGAGCCTTATTAAAGAAGCCTTTATCGACCCCATACGCTCAGTGCTTATCGTCGATGATCAGTACCCAACATGGGCTGAAATTCTGAACGAACAGCTTCCAGAAGCCGGTCGAGACACCGAGCTAAATAAGCGCTCCGCGGCAAAAAGCTGGCGTACTCAATCGAAAGGTACGCTGAGTGTGATCAACCAATTCAGAGCTCAAAACCCAGCCTTGATCATTGATATTCATGATGCCCAAGAGGGAGGGATGCCCCTAGAGCGAACTGCGAACCATCTTCATCAATCGGACCTTTTAGTTCTTGATTACAACCTAGAAGGTGAATCCAGCGGTCTAGAGGGGCGTCGCGCTCGACAAATTTTAAAATCTGTTCTGAGAAATCATCACTTTAATCTTATTGTTATCCACACTCAGGAAAAGCAACTTTCAGAAGTGTTCTATCGCTGCCTTCTGAGCCTTTGTTCCCCGTTGTACCCAAGCTTAAACCAATCGGCACTTGTCCAATGTGTGCAAGAATCTCTTGACGATCTTACAGACGACGAGCTATTTAACTCAAAAGAACTCGCCGATCACTTTGACCATGCCGACTATGTCAAGTTTCGTCACAAATCTAATAGTTGTGAGCAAGCTTTAAGGTCGTATATGAGAAATGAGGGGCCGTTGTCCCGACTCGCTGCTTGGGCGGATAAGCTCAACCTTACAGGGAAGTATAAGCGTGGGTTCGCACTTTGGGCTATTGAAAAATTCGAAAAAGATCACGAAGACATATTTTCAAAAGAGTGTTTTGATGGTTTGAACTGGACACTAGAAGATGACAAGCTTTGGCTGCGAACCGGGCGCGGATTTGTAACATTTGTAAAAAAAAATCAACAAAACCTTCTTGGTGAATTGCAGTCCGCCCTCGAGGCTTGGCGGCCATCACCGTCCCGATTGCTGTCGGCAAAAGTAAGGCATGAGATTAATTGTAACGGAGTTGAGGCTGAAGACCGAACTTTATCGAAGGCTCATGTATTCGCGTATTTCTACGACCTTATCCGGAAAAGCGGTACTGAAGAGAAGCGCGCAACACTTGTTCGGGAGCATCTTGCTCGGCAAGCTGAAACGCTTAGCCACCAAATAACTTCAGCGGTAGTTAAGTTCGGAGAAAGTATCTTCGTTGCGGATGAATGCATGAATCAACAGTTCGCCTCTCACTATGGGGTCGACTTGTCCGATAAAATTGTTGAGAGGGCTGCAGCATCCCAGTTCAATAGTTATATATCTACATTACCGCTCGTCAGCGATGACGACCACCTTGATTGCGGTCACATTTTTGAAATGGGCAACGAGTGGTGGGTATGCGCAACACCGGCGTGTGATATGGAGCCCGGACAAAACACGATAGCGTTTACGGGCAATAGTAGCGAGTTGAGACCTTTCACAGCGCTAAAGCTCATCGTGGTGAAATCAGAAGATTTGACCGAAAAGCATATAAATAGTGGCCGATACTGCTTTGCAGAAGTTGAGGAAGGTAAAATCGAGTGTTTAGGGCTTCAAGATAGTAATTCGGATTTTGGCTCTGACAAGGTGACTTGGCGTACTTTTGTGGCTAAAAAGGATGGTCGATTATCTAACAGAAGTTTTGATATATTAAGTCCAGTACTAAATGAGGGTGAAATAGAGCTGGCTCCAAAAACAGCGCAGGTAAAAGCTAAGCTTAGGTATGAATATGCTCTAAACTATATTCAAAAAGTAGGTGCAAGTGTTACGAGAATCGGATTGGGTTACCGGGCAGCTTCCTTTACTATTAAAGATTAATTAAGGCTGAATTTTTTCACTAAATGGCTTACCCGTAGAGAGCGCCATTTTTGCGGCAAGCGCGGTAACCACTCGATACTCAGAGACAATTCAGCTTGGTGGCTATAACTAATTATTCACTGCAGTGAATCCAACGTCGATACTCGAATTTCCTCATTGCAAGCCAGCGCCTTGCCTCAAGAGTGCAAAGAACTGCCAAGCCTGCCTATAGACAACGAGATCATCATGAGCGTTGCCGTCGCTCCCTGTATGGAACAGCGGGCGGATACAGGCCTAGACAACACGGCCTACGAGCGGCTAGCGCCTCCATAGAGCTGAATTTTGTTAGCTTTCCATATCGAAGTCGTAGTCCATCGTCGCGGCAGGGCCCTGTAGGTAGTAGCCTTGGATATAGTGCACACCGGACTGCCAGAGTTTCGACAGCAGCGCGGCACTCTCGACGTAAGGGACGATGGTGATCTTGTCTTTTTGGTGTAGCTCGCTGACGAGCTCGTTGAGGGCTTGGACACCTTCGTCGTTGTTCTGCACGTCCTGTGTAAAAGAACCGTCGATCTTGGTGTAGTTCGCGGAAATCTCATCGAGTATTTTGAACGGATTCAATACACAGCCAAAGTGGTTCACGCTCACGTTGCAGCCAATTTTTTGCAGGGCTTCGGTGAATTTTTTGGCGTCGTTCAGGTGGTCATTTATGTCCACCTCGTTGAGCTGGAAAATTACCGTGTTGGTGGGCAGCTCGGCGGTCTTGAACACGACGTTGAGCCAAGGCACCAAGCTTTCATCCAATATCGAGTCTTTACTCAGGTGGATGATCAGTAAGGTGTCGTTGCCATTTTTACGGTGTTTTGCCAACGTCTTGGTGGCTTCCAGAATAACCCAGCGGTCGATGCGCGTCGTGGCGCCGATGCTTGCGGCTTCATCGAGGAACTCAACAGGCGACACTTCGTTGTCGTGTTCGTCAATCATGCGCAGCAGCACTTCGTAGTGCTCTTTTTCGGCACCGCGCAGGCTGAGGATGGGTTGGAATAGCAGCTTGAAGCGACCTTCATCCAGTGCGTTCTGAACCGTCTTCAGAATATTGCGTTCCGCACTTTCTTCCACTTCTGCTTCGTAGATACAGGAAATGGTTTCAGGTTTTTCGTCGGCTTGTTTGCGAGCCTGCTCAAGCGCTTGAATGCTTTGGTCAATCGGCGTATCGATGTTCGAGCTGGTTTCATTGATGACCGAAATGCCGATGTGGTAGTTGAAGTGCAGGGTTTTCCCGTCGACTTCAACGACGTAATCGCGCAAGGCGCGGCCAATGTCACGTGCCCGTTCCTGAGCCTGGATGGCATTGATTTTTGGCGCAACCAGGATGAAAGAGTCGTCACCGTATCGGCACAGCGTATCCGATTTTTTGACCTGGGTTTGGGTGAAGCGCGCAATCTCGGCCAAGGCCTTATCGATGGCGCCTACGCCCACCTTGGATGAGACCGTAGACTGAAAATTATCGATGCCGATATGGAACAGTGCGCTGTTGTATTCTTTGTCGCAGGCGCGTTGAATCAGCTCGCCAAGGCGATCCATCAGGAAGCTTTTGTTGTACAGCCCGGTCAGGGAATCGAGGTTTTTGATTTCCTCGATTTGCGCTTCCAGTTCTTCTGTATTGCCACTGCGAGGGTGGTACAGCAACTGAATGCAGCTTTCGTCATCATAGACGGCTTTATGCACTTCAAATTCGATGGCCTGCTCTTCGCCATCCGGTTTGAGCAGCGTCAACGGCAGTTGCTTGGTTTCGGTGTCGCTGACTTTCAGGGTGAAATTCTTTAGGAAGGATTTCAGCGCTTCGTGCTCGGACGCCTTGACAATATCAATGACGGGTAGGCATTCAATGTCATCCCGGCTCTCATAGCTCAAGATTTCAGCGAAAGATTCGTTCGCGTAAAGGAACATGCCGTCTTGCACAAACGCAATCGCGTCACGCGAGCTGTCGAGGAGTTGCTGGTTGCGTTTGGCGATGTCATTGAAGCGTCGTTCGGCGGCGCGGCGCGTCTCTCGTTCGAGTCGATTGGCGAGTTCGCGATCAATCACGAGCAGTAGGTGCTGATCTTCGTCCAGACGGACCACATCGCGCGCACCCAGCTTCAGGCCTTCAACACAGGGTTGAGAGCCTTCCCGGTCAGTGAGCAGGATTAAGGGAATGTCTTTGTTTTGGCGCCGAATCAGCTTTATCGCATCGACGACTTTGACGTTGTCGGAACTGTCTGTTGCGATCAGCAAATCCCAGAGCTTTTCCTGCATCAGTTTGCTCAGCGCTTCTTCGCTTTCGACATGTGTCGCGCGCACCGAGCGTCCAGCGTTCTGCAGCATGCTGATCAGGCGTTCGGCCTCATCCGCAGAGTCATTGATGATCAGTAGTCTAATGGTCGGCTGTTGCATGAGTTCCGCTTAAAAATGCAGCTTGTTGCTCTAGTTTAGTGTATTTATGGCCAGCTTTGCGGCTCGCCATTCACAATTTCGCAGGATGAGACCTGTGACGCATTTTTCCTTGTTTTTACGGCCTACCACTTGCTTCCTGTTGGGCTTGGCGTCGGGCCGTTCCCGCTGTCAATGATGTGGAAGCTGAACTGCTGCATGGCACTGGTTGAGAACAGTTTTTCATCCAGTTTGGCCAGCTGGCTACGCTCCCCATCAAGGACTTTGACGCGGTCGTTTTCCTGAAAGGGGGCACTGGGTGTCAGCAGACTGGCCGGGTCCGAGGAAAACTGTGACTGCGGCAGAAAAAGGCCGCGCATGAAATCTGAATAGCCACCCATGTCATAGGTTTGCGCCAGCGCATAAGGCTGTGCTCGGTCAGACAGTATTTGTACGCCAAGTTGCGAGGCGGCTTTCTTCTGGCGAATCCAACGCACCACCCCGACTTGCCAGACACGCTTACCAAATTCTTTTATGCCGACCAATTCACCTGCTTCGACTTTCAGGGGTGAGCTGGAGTTCCACAGTAGGCAGTAGCCGCCCTGGCTGACATTTTGAACCTCAATGCGATGCGCGCTGTGCTCGGCACCGGCGCTGTCATCACCGAAGGCGTCTTTGGGAGTGAATCCGCCAAAACTGGCGTCTTCAACGTCCTGTGGTTCTGCGGCACTGCGCACGAAGGTCTCAAAATCCTGACCGTTGCAGAGTTGATAGTGGCATTCGCTGAGGCCAATACACACTTCCGCAGTCGCCTGGATAGGGCGGCGCTCTTGTTTACGTTGAGCGACATGGCTCCAGCTTGCAAGCAGGTGTTCGATGATGCTGGTGGTGATATCAGCGGGCACGTTTAACGATGCGCTGACCTCGGCTTCCTGACCGGTTTGCTTAGCGAGCTGCCCGAGCAGCGGTTTCAGGTTGAGTTCGATGAGCAGGTTGTCGCGCTCATCTTCGGACAATCGGGATTTGTATTGCGGGCCGGTGTCCTGCTCCAGATTCACATAGAAAAAGTTTTCGGGGTCGGCACTCAGATCAATCGAAAATTTTACGAGCTCTGCCCATTCGCCGAATATGGCATGGGTTGCGCGAATTTCGTTCTGACTCATTTGATGTGGTCGCGCGGAAGCGAGCATCACGGTCGTCAGATAGGCAGACTGGAGCGTGCTGACTTTGGCGTGTGTCTGGGTGTCGTCTGCGACGCGCTCGTCCAACATTTCATGTCGGTCCGCCAGGCGAAACAGGGTGTGCAGTTGCCGCCAATGTCCTTTCGGAGCATGGGTATAGATTTGATAGCAGCGCATGAACATCAAACCGATGCCCGTGATCGCTCGGTGCAGCGACGTCGCTAAGATTTTTCGTTCATCGGGTTTGAGTTTTTTCTGCTTGCTTAGGTCGGCGATGCATAGGCCGTAGCCGTCGATCATGTGTTTTTGCAGTGCCTGCGCTAACACGGCACTTCGTTCGGCCTCTTCTCGCAACGACAGCGGCTGGTGGAGGAAGTGTTTGCTGAGACCGAAAATGGTGTGCTGTACGTAGGGACGCAGCACTTCAAGCATTTCAAAACGGCTTTGTGCGCTGGTTTTGAGTTGTTTTACCTCTGGCAGTGCCCGGTAGAGCATGGCGCTGGTTTGACTGAGCTGGGTAGGGCGGAGCATGCCGGCCCACTCTGTGACTCTCGATACCTTGCTGCCAGAGCAGAAGCTCAGTTTCTTTAATGAAGGTTCCGGTAGGGCGAGGATTTGAATCAGCTCATCAGGTTGCACAGCTTTGGTTCCATCTTCGGTGCGAGTATGTTGTTGTTTTTTAGGCCCGGCTTCAGACCGAAGGAAGTCACCTGGCCGATGTCTGGCCTTTGCTGGACGCTTCCCATTGCCGATAAGTATAGCGTGATCAGGTAAAAATCGGAGCCTGTCGGGTGAAAATACCCGGTTTTTCCGTTAAAAAACAGGCGTTTTCCCTGTGTCGCCTGCCTGCTCCCGAACCAGCCTGGGCAAAAGATAACCACTCAGATGGCCGCGCATTGCATTGTGGAGCGCGATCGCTTCGGCATCGGGCACATCAAAATGCGCCGCGCCATTAACCCTGTCGAGCAGGTGGAGGTAGTAGGGCAGTGCGCCAGCCTCAAACAGGCGCTCTGACAGGGCGACTTGAGCCACCAAGGTATCGTTCACGCCTCTCAGCAAGACCGCTTGGTTAAGGACGGTGACACCATTAGAGCGCAGGCGCATCAACGCGCGTTCGACCTCTGCGTCTATTTCTTGCGCATGATTGCAGTGAACCACCACCACAGCGTTCAATCGGGAAGCCCGCAAACGGGTAACGAGTGTGTCGGTGACGCGGGCAGGGAGTACGACAGGCAGTCGAGTGTGGATGCGCAGCCGCGTCAACTGCGGTTTTTGCTCCAGTGCGTCAATCCATTTCTGCCATTGAGCATCGTTCTGTAGCAGGGGATCGCCTCCACTGAAGATCACTTCATTGATGGCGGGGTGCGCTTCAATATAATCGAGCGCCGCCTGCCAGTCTGAAGCGGACAGCCGGTTGTCGGCATAGTCGAACTCGCGGCGAAAACAGTAGCGACAATTGATCGCGCAGGATGTCGCGCCAAGGATCAGCACACGGTTGTGGTATTTGTGAATCAGGGCCCGACTGCGGGTGTAGTCTTGTTCTTTTAGCGGGTCGTTGCTGTAGCCCTCTGGAGAGTGCAGCTCCTGCCCCAAGGGCAGCACCTGTTTTAGGAGGGGGTCGTTCGGGTCGTTTTTGCGCATGCGGCTGACGAAGGCGCGCGTTACCCGAAGCGGGAATAGCGTGCTGGCGGCCTCCGCCGCCGGCAGCAGTGCCGGATCCAGTTCGAGAGTGTCGATCAGCGCTTTGGGGCTGCGAATGAGATCTCGCAGTTGGCTTTGCCAGTCGTATTCGGTGGCGCTGGATATGAGGGAGAGTGCCATGTTTCAGAGCTGAATCGGTTCAATTTCAAAGGAGCGGTGACCGCGTTAGGCACCTCAGGGGCGCCATTGTGACACAGGCGATTCATGTCGTCAGGCCCTGGGCTGCAAAGCGTGCGTTGCCTCCTGTATAATGCGCCGTCAATTTGTGTCAATCCGCTGCATCGTGGCGATGACATGGGGCATGGGTGCCGCTCAGGCACGTGTATTTTAATGGTGGATGGGGCTGACCCGTCCTCGGAACAAAACGAGTATTTCAATGGCTACATATTCAACCAACGACTTCCGGGCGGGACTGAAGGTCATGCTGGATGGCGACCCCTGCAGCATCCTGGAAAACGAATTCGTCAAGCCGGGTAAGGGCCAGGCCTTCAACCGTGTACGCATGAAGAATCTGAATACCGGTCGTGTTTGGGAGCGAACATTCAAATCTGGAGAGAGCCTGGAAGGCGCGGATGTGATGGATAAGGACATGGAGTACCTTTACACCGATGGCGAGTTCTGGCACTTCATGGAGCCGGACACCTTCGAACAGTATCAGGCGGATGCGAAAGCCGTGGGTGACAACTACAAGTGGCTCAAAGAGCAGGATAAATGCATTGTGACGCTGTACAACGGCTCCCCACTTTCTATCACGCCACCCAATCACGTGGAACTCGTGATTACCGAGACCGACCCCGGTGTGAAAGGAGATACTGCTCAGGGCGGCACTAAGCCCGCCACGCTGGCAACGGGCGCTGTCGTGAAAGTGCCTCTGTTCATCTCCGAAGGTGAAACCGTGCGTGTCGACACGCGTACCGGTGAATACCTCGGCCGCGCTTCGAATAAGTAAGCGGTGATGGGCGCTCATGCGAATGGGCGCCGCTTTCCCCTCCATGTGGCAACCCCTTGCTCCCAAGGCGCAGCTTGAGCGACGCGCCGCCATTCTCCGTGTTATCCGCGAGTTTTTCCTCACGCGAAATGTGCTTGAAGTAGATGTGCCCGTGTTGGCAGAGCATTCCGTGACGGACCTGCACCTCGATGCCTTTTCGGTATCGATACAGGACGAGACCCACTATCTCCAAACCTCCCCTGAATTCTATATGAAACGGCTGCTCGCGGCCGGTTATGGGGATGCTTATTATCTGGGCAAAGCATTTCGTCGCGACGAAAAGGGGCGTTATCACCGGCCCGAATTTACGATGCTGGAATGGTACCGCTGTGGCTGGGACGACCGGCAACTTGTGGATGAAGTGGTGGCCCTATGCGAAGCGCTGATGCCCTCGCTTGTGGTGACACGCTGTTCTTACGGAGACTTATTTGAGTGTCATGCGGGGCTCAACCCGCATGTGAGTGAGACGGAACGGTTGGCGGAACGTGCGCGCGATACGCTCGGTGTCGAGTGGCAAACCGAGCCGCGCAATACCTGGCTTGACGTTCTGTTCACGCACTTGGTCGAGCCTGCCTTGCCACAGGGCTTGGTTGTGGTCTGTGACTACCCCGCGTCTCAGGCGGCTTTGGCGCGCACGGTGGAGGCCAACGGGCACAGCGTTGCCCGGCGCTTCGAATGCTTTCTCAATGGAATTGAACTCGCGAACGGCTATTGGGAGTTGACCGATGCGGCCGAACAGCGGCGTCGTTTCGACGAAGACAACACACTGCGGCGCGAACTCAAGCGCCCAGAACGCGAGCCCGACCCCTACTTGCTCGCCGCCTTGGACGCCGGTTTGCCGGAATGTGCCGGCGTGGCGCTGGGCGTTGATCGCTTAGTGATGGGGGTGCTGGGGCTAACGCATATTGAAGGCCAGCTCAGCTTTTAATGAATACGATGGGGTCAGACCCCAAGGTATTCCGAGGTATTCTAACAGTCGCAATGGATGCCGTGGTTCATGTCGAGGGCGGGCGACTGGGAGGTGGGTTTGCCGACGGCTTTGGCGGGTACGCCCACCACGGTGGTGTGGGGCGGCACAGGGTCGAGTACAACGCTGCCAGCGCCGACTTTCGCGCCTTCGCCAATTTCGATATTGCCGAGGATTTTGACTCCGGCACTCACAAGCACACCGCGGCGGATTTTCGGATGCCGATCGCCCCCTTCCTTACCTGTCCCGCCAAGCGTGACGTTCTGCATGATCGAGACATCGTCTTCTACCACAGTGGTTTCACCAATCACGATCCCGGTCGCATGGTCGAGCATAATGCCTTTGCCGATGACGGCGGCGGGATGAATGTCGACGCCGAAGACCTCAGATATATGACTCTGCAGAAAATAGGCAAGGGACGTGCGTCCCTGCTTCCACAGGCAGTGCGCAAAGCGGTAGGCCTGCAGCGCTTGAAAGCCTTTGAAGTAGAGAAAGGGCACGGAATAGGAGTCACAGGCGGAGTCGCGTTCAAAGATGGCTTTGATGTCGGCGCGCACGGCTTCGGTGATGCCGCAGTCGATACGAATCACATCTTCGATGATTTCGCGCACTTGGAGCGCGGAGATCGCCGGGTTGGCAAGCTTGTTCGCCAGGTGAAAGCTCAATGCGCCTTCCAGGCTGTCATGGTTCAGGATGGTGGCGTGCAGAAAACTGGCGAGCGCGGGCTCCTGTTCTACCTGATCGCGAGTCTCCTTCTTGATACGTTCCCAGACGGGGTCGTCCGTGGGCGCATGCGCGGAGATGGGTTCGACAGACATGGTGAGATCCCAATATGAATGTGTGCCTATTATTGGGGTTTTCCCACGAAATTTAAAGTTTGTGCGTTACGTCATCGCGCTGGTCGAACGAGTACTTTGCGGAATCGGGTTCGTGTAACGGATGAGAAGTGGTTCTCGTAGCGCGATGCATTAAACATGATATGTTTGATAAGGTGGTATTTGAATTGTTGTGGCATGCTGCAAATGCGGGCGAAGCTGATACTCGCCAGGTTGACTATTGGCTCTGGTAGTTCCCCGGCGGGGTGGGGCAAGTGTTTAGCCGTTGGAATGAATGTTCGCGCGAACGGGTGATTGGAAAAAATTGGTGGTTCGAAAACGCATCTCGCACACTTTTCCCTGCCTGCGTGTAGCCTCACTTTGTCTGTCGCTCGCTCCTTAATACCGTGGTCAGTTTTTATTTAAAAATGTTTTTATTTTTACGCGCTGAATTTGCGCTAGTCGCAGTGCATAACCGGGTTAAGCTCGCACTTAATAATGAGAGTTTTAAGATCGAAGCATGGCTAAATTACTGAATTTAAATACAGGCAGAAGTAAATGAGTTGGCAATCACAAAATAGGTTTTTTCTGTCCTATATGCTGTTTGAATAAAAACAAGTTTGAAAGATTTTACTTTATTAGGCGATCGAAGGAGCAGACATGCTAGTGTTTGGATTTAGGTGGGTAGGAGTGCTCGCCTTGGTGGTGCTGTTGTGCGCGTGTGGTGGATCAAATTCATCGGAGGGCGATAATTCCGAGTTACTACCCACCGAGCCTGGAGTGTCTCCTACTCCAGTTCCTACTCTTGAACCGGGAGCGTCGCCCACCCCTTTGCCCGCTCCCACGAGTACGCCAACTGCGATTCCGATTCCTCTGCCGAGTGAGCAGCCGACGCCTGTGCCGAGCGAGACTCCTTCACCGAGCCCTACGCCTACATTAGCACCTCCGGTACAGCCAACGCCAATACCAACTGCTTCAGCAGAACCAACTCCCGAGCCCTCGGCGCCACCCTCGCCTACGCCGGAGCCTTCTTTGCAGCCAATGCCGAGTCCAGAACCGACACCACAGCCCACGCCAGGGGGGGATGGAGAAAGTTTGTATAAACTCGCGAGTGGTTCAAGTGCAAGTTGTGCTTCTTGTCACGCTGAGGATGGCTCTGGAGTGGCCGGTCGAGGTGGCGAGATTCTGAATTGCGGTACCAACTGCAATTCGCTTTCCGCATTGGAATCAAAAATCGCGCTTAGTATGCCCATCGGAAATGCTGCGGCGTGTGACAATGATTGTGCGCAGGCAGTGGCACGCTATATTTGGACGGCGTTGATGGGTAAGTCATTGGATGGACAATTGTCCTGCGATGTAGGGATTCAAAAAACTTCTCCGATGCGGCGACTTAATAAAACTGAAATTGTGAATGCAGTTCATGACACCTTTGGAATTGGTAGTGAGCATTTCGCCACGTCTCTTGCTGATGAAACGGAAGTGGTCGGCGGTTTTGCGACGGTGGGTACAGCACTCACGACCTCACGAGAATGGACTGAACGTTATCTCGATGCAGCGACGTCAGTCGCGGAAGACATTGTAGCGGTGGGTGAGTTCGGAATGGATTGTAGTGCCGATTCAGGTGCGAGTTTGCCTTTTCCGCCGGGTTTTAGTCTTGACGGCGACCAGTGTAACACTACGAGTCAGTGCCGCTCCGTATTTGGTCAGAGTGCGAACGATTGTGCCAATAGCGGTGCATCTAACAGTATTTGTATGTGCGGCGGGGCACCTTGCGCCGATGCCACTGCGGTCGATAACGAAGCTTGTGTGAAGACAGCACTTACACAGTCGGGGAACGCGCTGTTTCGTCGCCCTCTTAGTGAGGCTGAAGTCAACCGATTCATCGGGCTTTATACTGCTGCCAATGATCATGATTCAGGCCTGCAGCATATTATCGTCGCATTACTTACATCACCCAATTTTCTATTTGTGCTACCTGACGATGAACGGGAAACCATTCGTAAGCTAAGTGATCGAGAACTTGCGGAGCGTCTTAGTTTGGCGCTTTGGGGCTCACTACCAGATAAAAGGCTGTTAGAGCTTGCAGCGTCCGGTTCACTTTATGAAGTGCTGGATAGCGAAATTGATCGTATGCTCGATGACCCCAAGTTTGATCGGTTTGGCGAAGGGTTTGTGGCGCCATGGTTGGGCCTCGGTGGGTATTTGATCGAGGGTAGTGACCTTAATGTTTCAGATGAGGACTGGGCGCTTTTGCTGGAGGATATGAGAACAGAAAGTAAACTGTTCGTTGCTCATATCATAAAAAATAACCTACCAGTGAATGAACTTTATACCGCGGATTACAGTTTTTTGAATTCGCGATTAGCTGAACATTACGGTGTGGAATCGGAGGCAGGAGAAAGTGAATTTAAGCTTACGTATTTCCCTCGTGAGGCGCACCGAAGAGGCTTGATGACGCACGGGTCCGTACTGGCGAAAGCGTATGACGGAACGAAAACCTCCGTTGTAAAACGTGGGGTAGTTCCTCTCGAAGCTTTCAGTTGTGGAGCCCCGGAACCGCCAGACGATCCGGAAATTGAGAATGCCGTGAATGACCAGGCTGCAGCAGATAAAACAGAGAAAGAAAAAATCGCGGAAAGAGCCGATCCAGCCCAGCCGTGCGCGGGTTGTCATGCGGTGATTGATCCAGTCGGCTGGGTATTTACTGAGTTCGGAGTCGCGGGCGAGCGCGTAGCGCAGGACCCCGATGGTGACCCCTTAAATACTGGTGGTGTGTTGTACGGAGAAATGTTTGCCGACGCCTATGAGATGGCCGCCGTCATCGCCGACCGAGGGGACTTCGAGACTTGTTTTGCTACCAAGTTTCTTATCCATTCGTTGGGTCGCCGAGTAGACAAACACAGTAGGGAGGATAACTGCGCTATAGAAAACGTTGTAGAAAGTGTTGGTGGCCCTGTTGGTGCTCGCGACTTCATTAAAGCTATGCTGCAGAGTGATATTAGCACTGTCAGCGGAACCATTTTCGAATAGAGGCCAGGGATATGAAAATCAGTCGTAGATCTTTTTTGCGCAGTACTACCTGTGGCGTCGGAACAATGGTTGGCTTGCCTCTTTTGGAAGTGATGTTTAAGAGCGAAAGTGCATTTGCTGATGCGCCGGGCACTTTTCCTAGGTTTTTCGCGATGTATGTTCCGAATGGGATCATCGAGGAAAAATGGTATCCCGAATCGGGCACAAAAAGGGAGTTTGATCTAAGCGGCAGTGCGTTAGCGGCGTTTCAAGAGCGGGGTCTAAAAAACGATATAAGCTTGTATCGTGGTCTTACGAACGAGTGTGATCCGGGCGGCAGTCGTGGTAACCCGCATATGATTGCAATTAGTAGTTGGCTCACCGGTCGCGCTTTGCCGTCAGATCGCGATCAAATGCACGTGCCGTCTCTCGATCAAGAAATAGCGGATGCGCTACCACGTACCAAGGTGCATAGCTTGCAATTAGCGGGTAATTCGGAGTTGGATCGACCCAATAACAATGTGTATTTTAATCCGCTGAAAAACGCGCTGAACTGGGATAGGTCGGGTAGATTACTGCCATTGAAGTCTGAGTTACGTAGTGAGTTTGCTCGTCTTTACGCTGGTATTAATGAAGACCCCACGAGCAACATTGATCGGCGCTCGGCGTTAAAGCTCAGCGTGTTAGACGATGTAAAGGAAGACCGGCAGCGCCTCATAAATCGGGTAGGCGCATCGGATGCACAACGACTCGAAGAATATTTTAATAGCTTGAGGGATTTAGAGTTGCAGATTGAAGCGCTCGCCAATAATAACCCTTCCGAAGGAGGCCAATGTACTCGACCAATGGAGGAAGCGGATATTCCCAACCCTCAAAATGGTAGTCGAAATAATGCTATTAGAGACCATGCAAAAATTGCTGCACAAATAACAGTGCAAGCATTCTCATGTGGGCTGACACACGCCGTTACATACTGCGCAGGTGGAGAGGCGGCAGGATGTGAATACCGTGATATTGGCATCAATACGCATTTTCACAACAGTATTTCTCACAACCGCAGTGGCCGATATGATCAGTGGGTGCGAATCGATGCGTTTCATGCGGAACTGTGTGCAGAATTTATGTACCAGATGAAACACACACCTCACGGCGGTGGTACCTTGCTCGATGGCACCGCGGTCCTGTTTGGGTCCGGTCTTGGAAATGGGGATCGTCATCAGCACACGGATATTGCGATGATGGTTGGGGGGCATTTTGGACGATGGCAGCACGGGCGCTACCATCGATTTAATGGCCGTAGTCACGCGGATGTGATTGACACTATCCGACAGGAAATTGGCTTACCGAACAATTATGGCCGTAATACGGTACCGATTTCTTGATTAAGGCCCGAGTCTGCACGCTTGAAGGCAGGCTCGGGAAAGCGACCTAGTCGGTACAATTGAAGGTTGCTGGCTCTTGTGAGGCGCTGAGGTAAGCAATATTGGCAAAGCGCAAGGTGCTGCCATTGGCGCTAGTCACCGCGAAGGGCAGGGAGGCGCGTTCAAACTCGGCACCTTCGCGGGCGAAGCACATCAGGTCCACGGTGATGGTTCGCCATTCGCCTGATTTGGCACTGGGCAGGGCACTGCGGATATCCACGTTGCCGCATAGACCCTGACCGCAACCCATGTCGAGGGTGACGGGGGCGCTGGGGTCGGCGAGGGTGCGCACGTCAAAGCGCAGTTGCCCGCCTGAATGTACATAGGGGCTCAGGTCGAGTCGGTACCAGGGCGAGCTGACCGCGACGGTCGCCGGTGCTTCGCCGTGCCAGCGGAACTCACGCGCATCACCCTGTACTTTCTTGTCGGCTTCCATGATCGCTACACCACCAATATCCGCACGATCACTGTCGAGGAACGATTGCTGGTCATTGTGGCGTACTTGGAGCTGCCAAGGTGCGCTCAAGGTCCCTTCGAGAATGGCGTAAGGTGCGTCGAGATCGGCCTTCACTTCGAAGTCATTGTCAGTGTCGAGTGTGTCGACGGTGACGTTATCGCTGTAACTCAGGCCGTAGCCGTAGGCAAACAAGGGATCATAGTCGGCATCTCCAATATTCAGCACGGTTTGAGACGCCAGACGAGGCCAAGAAAAGCTCAGTTTTCCCGTCATGTCGTGCTGAACCGCACCGTTGCTATCTCGAAACAGTACGTCTGCCACCGCGGCACCTTCTGATCCGGGCAGCCAGGCGGCGACAAAGGCATCAGAGGCATTCAGCTCTCGATTAACCCACAGCGGCCGACCAGACAAGAACACGCTGACTACAGGAATGCCTTGCGCTTTAAGGCTTTCAAGGAGCTGCGCGTCCTTCCCTGAGAAGGGTTGATAGGCCAGGGTTTTGATGTCGCCTTGCCATTCGGCGTAGGGGTTTTCTCCAAAGACGACAATCGCCACATCTGGGGTCTGTTCGAAGGAGCCGTCCTCACTGTATTGCACACGACCACCGCTCGACTCCACGGTATTGCGAATTCCATCGAGGATGGTGGTTGCGCCGGGCAAGTCTTCTTTGGTCACTTCAGTGCTCTGCCAGCTAATGGTCCAGCCGCCGGCTTGTTTGGCCATGTTATCGGCACCGTCGCCGGCCACCAAGATGTTTTGCTGGCGTGAGAGCGGCAGCAACTGGTTGTTGTTTTTCAGCAGGACAAGCGATTCACGCACGGCTTGTGCGGCCACCTCGCGATGAGCGGGTGCGCCCATCAAGTCGCTGCGGCCCGCATAAGGGCGTGACGAGGGGCGACCTTTTTCAAACAAACCCGAGCGAATTTTTACACGAAGGATGCGGCGCACTGCGTCATCGATACGGCTCTCGGGAATGACTCCAGACTTGACGTCGGCGATGGTGTTGTCGATAAACGCTTTATAATCTTCGACCACCATGAACATATCGAGCCCGGCATTGACCGCCTGTGCACAGCTGTCGTTGGTGCACCCTGCGACATTCCCGTGGGCGTTCCAGTCGCCGATGATGAAGCCATCGAAGCCAAGTTGATTTTTGAGTACGTCGGTCAGCAGATATTTGTGACCGTGCAGCTTTTTACCGTGCCAGCCGTTGTGACTGGCCATGATGGACTGAATGCCGGCTTCAATAGCGGGGAAGTAGCCTGCGGCCTGCAGGCGTACAAGATCGGCTTCGCTCATCAGGTTGTCGCCCTGATCGATGCCTTTGTCGGTGCCGCCGTCACCGACCCAGTGCTTGGCGGTCGCATAGACGTGGTGGTCATCGAGAAACTCATTGGTACCCGCTTTGCCTTGTATACCCTCGACCATCGCACGCGCGTATTCCGCGACAATGCTCGGGTCTTCTGAGTAGCTTTCATACGTTCGTCCCCAGCGATCGTCTCGGACGATGGCCAGCGTCGGCGCGAAGGTCCAGTCGATGCCTGTGACGAGTACTTCAAGCGCTGTGATCTGCCCGATTTGCTTCATCAGCTCGGGGTTACGCGCGGCGCCGAGACCGATGTTGTGTGGGAAGATCGTCGCAGCACCAAATTTGTTATTGCCGTGTACCGCATCAATGCCATAGGTCACAGGAATGGGTAGGCCGCCGTCGCTAGTATCCATGGAGGCATCGTAGATCGCGTCCATATAGGCGACCCACTCCTCGACGGTGGCGTGGCGTTTTCCATGCAGGAAGGTGCCACCGCCGTTTAACACGGAGCCTAGGTGGTATTGCTTCACTTCTTCTGGTGTTACCCAGGTGATTTCCGCTTGCGTCATCTGCCCCACTTTCTGTTCGAGCGTCATTTGTGCGAGCAGGTCGTCGACGCGGGCTTCGACGTCGGCGTCATAGGTGGGCGCTTTGTCGAGTGTGGGCCACTGCGTGATATCAAATGACTCGCTGTCTGAAAGGGCGGCATCGCCATTGGGCATTTCTGTGGAGGGCGATTGCCCGCATGCGGTGAACAAGGTGGAAAGCGTGAGAACGGCCAGCCCCTTGGTGAGGAATTGACGAGGATTACCTTTAGTCATATCGCGCCCTTCTAATCTGAAATTATGTTTAGTATTGGGTTTGGAATTGAGATACTTGCACAGAGGCACTCTGTGCAATTGGCGAACAAGACTCAGTCAGTATGGCATTCAACTGAGCGGTTCGCAGTGTAGTCGAATCAATTTTGGCGGCGTTCGAACATCGGCAATGACGTAAGTTCGCACCCCAGAAACCGTGAGTTCGCACCTGCGGGTACTGCGCGAATGGAGCATGAAATGACCAATCCTGGCGAGAGCGGTTACGAGCAGCAAGTTTGGAAAAGTCTGATGGCCTTTCCAGAAGCCGAGCCCACGTATCCGTTTGACGAGCGCGTGGCGGTGTTCAAAATTCGGGGGCGTATGTTTGCGTTGTACATTCCGGGTCGCAACGCCGTCGCAGAAATGAATTTGAAGTGTGACCCGGATCAGGCGCTTGCGTTGCGCGATGTATTTCCTGCAATACGCCCCGGTTATCATATGAACAAGAAGCATTGGAATACGCTGACGCTGGACGGCTCAATTCCCTTGGAGGAAGTTCAGCGACAGATCGAGCACAGTTTTTGGCTTGTCGTAGAAGGGTTAAAAAAGGCCGACAAGGTCGCTGTGCGTGCGCGGTACGGAGGTGTGGCCGTGTGAACGGGCGCGGATAACGAAATTCATCGTGCCACATTGAAAAGGGGGGCTTGCCCACCCATATAGGCATTCGAATCTCCTCCAATGAGAGAGGAGGTCGACGAACGTAAACTGGAGGTAGGTGTGCTGCGAATTGGCTTGTTTCTTTTAACGAATATGGCGGTCCTGGCGGTTGCCAGCGTCACCCTGAACTTGCTGGGGGTGGGCTCTTATCTGGACCAAAGCGGCACTGGCCTCAATTTGACGGGCCTGTTGATTTTCTGTGCGGTGTTTGGCTTCAGCGGCGCCTTTGTGTCTTTGTTTATCTCCAAGTGGATGGCAAAGCGCAGTGCGCGAGTCCACATCATTGATACCCCGCGTACCGCGGATGAACGCTGGTTGCTTGAGACGGTGCGCGAACTCGCGCAGAAAGCAGGCATTGGTATGCCTGAAGTGGGCATCTTTCCTGCGGAACAATCCAACGCGTTTGCCACCGGCTGGAACAAAAACAATGCGCTTGTCGCCGTCAGCGCGGGCATGCTCGCCCGCTTCAATAAGAACGAAGTACGTGCGGTTATGGCGCACGAGATCGGTCACGTCGCCAACGGTGATATGGTGACAATGAGTCTGATTCAAGGCGTGGTCAATACTTTCGTCATGTTCTTCGCGCGCATCATTGGCCATCTCTTTGATCGCGTGGTATTGAAGAATGAACGCGGTCACGGCCCCGGTTATTTCATTGCGACCTTAGTGTCGGAACTCATTCTTGCCTTCCTGGCGAATATGATCGTGGCCTGGTTCTCCCGTCGGCGCGAATTCCGGGCGGACTACGCCGGAGCACGATTTGCCGATCGCGATTCGATGATCTCAGCGCTGCAACGCCTGCAAGACGAAATGCGTGCGCACGTGCCGAATCAGATGCCGGATACCTTCAAAGCCTTCGGTATCTCCTCCGGCTTCAATAAGGGCATGGCGGCCCTGTTTGCCACGCATCCACCTCTGGACGTGCGGATTGATGCGCTGCGCCGTATAGGATCGGAATAAGCGCATTGTGTCGTCAGTCCGGAGCGGTATTCTGCTCCGGGCTGCCGTGATCTCGCGTGTGCAAGCGTGTCAGGATGACCAGCGCCAGCACCACAAATAGCACCAACAAACCGTGACTGAACTCGCTCAGGCCCGGCCCTGAAGTGAGCTCTGGCCCTGCAAGCGTGCTGCCGATGGCGGAATTGCTGGGCAAGGCGCTGAGTGCCAAGCCTGCTGCGGCGGCCGTAAGCAGCGGACCCCAGTGAATTTTACTCATGGCGCTCTCCTGTTTTCTCTATCTATTTATCAAGGTGTTTCGAACGCGGATAGGGGATTTAGCCAAAGCTATGCCGAAAAGATTTTCTCGCCGAAAAACAGTTGCTTAGCGGCCCGAGCAATGTCGGTGCTGCGCAGGGTGTTAAAGTCTGCGACGAACGTGGCACCACAAGCCGAACTCGTTCGACTTGCAAGTTGGCTTTCATATCGTTTTGAGTTGAACGAACAGCTGTTTAGAAGGGGCAATGCTAAACATCAAACCAGGGGATTGGATGTCATGCGGCGCTTACTCTTGAACGCTATATCCTTCTGAATTTTGTGTAAAAAATGCCGACACATGTTTGGGGTGTGGCGTTCTCGCCAGGGCCCACACCTCAATGTGCTCGCAGCCAGCCTCCCGCAGCAGTTCAGCCAAGGTGGAAGCAGTCGCGCCGGTGGTGACAACATCGTCGACGATGGCGACGGAACGGGGTGGTCGCTGTGTCAGGACGAACTGGCCCTGAATTTCTGCCCGGCGAAGTGCGCGACTTAAGGTTTTTTGTTTGCTCCCTTGGCGTCGCTTGCGAACCCCTGCCCAGAGCGGCAGGTTCAGGCGTTGCTGTAGGCTTTTCGCAATGAACTCCGCCTGATTAAAGCCGCGTTGACATCGACTTCGCCAGTGATCGGGAACGGGAAGCATGGCCTCTACGCCCAAGGCTCTGACCTGGAGTTGCTCGGCCATAGCCCGACACAACCATCGCCCCACACCGAGCTGACCCTTGTCTTTGAAGCGCTGAATCAGAAAAGCCAGATTCGTGTCGTAGCGGTAGTGGCAATAGGTGCTGTCGAAACAGGGGGGCGCGTCGAGGCAGTGGGCGCAGAGTAAAGTGCCTGCGATTTCGGTGGTGGCGAGTGGCTCTGCACACTGCTCACAGGCATCGCGAAGGGGCACCAGGCTGGCTGCGCAGGCGGCACACAGGCCGGACTCGGTGGCGTTTTCACACAGGGGGCAGTGGTGAGGCAAGAGGGTGTGGCTGAGGGCTGAAAGCCAAGCGTGTCGCATGCAGTAAACCTGAAGATCCGTTTCGGGTTGACAGTAAAAGTCGCACTGCTTATTGTGCGCTTTTTCCGCCAGGCTTTCACCCTTTGAGGACGTTTGCATGCCATCACCAATGGGCGTAGTTCGCCACAACTGGACCCGGTCAGAAGTTGAGGCCCTCTTCGCACTGCCTTTTAACGATCTTTTGTTTCAGGCGCAGACGGTACATCGCCAGCACTTCAATCCGAATGAGGTACAGGTGAGTACGCTGTGCTCGATCAAAACGGGCGCGTGTCCTGAAGATTGTGCCTACTGCCCACAGAGTGCCCGATACGACACGGGGCTGGAGAAAGAACGGTTGATGGCCATCGAAGCCGTGGTCAACGAAGCGCGAGAGGCACGCGAAGCCGGAGCAACTCGATTTTGCATGGGCGCAGCCTGGCGCTCGCCGCGAGCAAAAGACATGGATACCGTGCTGGGCATGGTGAAAGAAGTGAAAGCGCTGGGGATGGAAACCTGCATGACCCTGGGGATGCTCGATGAGCAGCAGGCGCAGCAATTAGCGGAAGCCGGCCTGGACTACTACAACCACAATCTGGATACGTCCCCTGAGTTTTACGGCGAAATCATTACCACGCGCACCTACGAAGACCGCCTTAAAACACTGGAGAATGTGCGTGCAGCCGGTATGAATGTCTGCTGTGGCGGTATCGTCGGCATGGGCGAACAGGAAGACGACCGCATCGGTCTGCTACTGCAACTCGCGACGATGGATATACACCCGGAGTCCGTGCCGATTAATCAGCTGGTGCGCGTTGAAGGGACACCGCTCGCCGAGCAAGAAGAGCTAGACCCATTCGACTTCATTCGCACCATCGCAGTGGCGCGTATCATGATGCCCAAGTCACACGTGCGACTGTCTGCCGGGCGCGAAACGATGAATGACCAGACCCAGAGCTTGGCCTTTTTTGCCGGCGCGAACTCCATCTTCTACGGCGAAAAGCTGTTGACGACGGCTAACCCGGAAGAGAGTCGCGACATGCAGCTGTTTGCTCGACTGGGCATTGAGCCTGAAAAATATCAGGTGACCGAGGAAGAGGCACTGTCGGAGCCCACCGTGGCCGACCAGCTTGCCGCCCAGCAATTTTACGAAGCGGCCAACTGATTCTTGACCGCCCCTCTTGTCGGCGCGACGGGTGTTCGTCGTGCCTGACCATTCAGTAGAACCGTCCATGTCTTCTCGATTTCCTATTGCGGATCG
Source organism: Cellvibrionaceae bacterium AOL6 (assembly GCA_003265435.1). GTDB lineage: Bacteria > Pseudomonadota > Gammaproteobacteria > Pseudomonadales > Cellvibrionaceae > Agaribacterium. The sequence continues at coordinate 80,132 of NOXC01000005.1, read as the reverse complement.
GCTGCTGCAGCGCTTGCAGCAGCGGCGAGATCAGCATCGCTATCGCCAGCGCTCCCTGGTGGAGGGCGCGCAGGGGCCGCAGTTGCGTGTTGACGGGCGTCTGTTACACAACTTTTGCAGCAATGATTACCTCGGTCTGGCGGGGTGCCCAGCACTTGCACAGGCGCTGGCTTCAAGCGCAGGCTCGCTGGGCAGCGGTGCATCTCATCTGGTCTGTGGTCACAGCGAGGCGCATCATGAGCTCGAAGCCACGCTCGCCACACTGACCGGACGCCCTCGCGCACTCTTATTTTCGACAGGGTTCATGGCCAATATGGGGGTGATCCAAGCCTTGGTTGGACGTGGCGATACGGTTGTGCAGGACAAACTGAACCACGCTTCATTATTGGACGGTGCCTTGCTGTCGCGCGCAAACCTCAAGCGCTATCGCCATAATGACGTTGCTCACGCAGAGCAGTTATTACAGGGGGCGAGTGGCGCTCGGCTGTTGGTGACCGACGGCGTATTCAGTATGGACGGTGACCTCGCGCCGATGATGGAGCTCGCGCAACTGGCGCAGGCTCAGCAGGCGTGGTTAATGGTCGATGATGCGCATGGCTTTGGTTGTCTGGGCCCGCAAGGGCGTGGCAGCGTGGCTGCGCTGAATCTGGGTCAAGAGGATGTTCCGGTGTACATGGCTACGCTGGGCAAGGCCGTGGGCAGTTTTGGCGCGTTCGTCGCGGGCAGTGAGACGCTGATCGAGAGCTTAATTCAATTCGCCCGACCTTATATCTACACCACCGCGATGCCCCCGGCGCTGGCGGCCGCGACACGGGAAGCGCTGGAATGTGTGGTGCAAGCCGATGCCGAGCGCGCGTCCTTACAGCGCCTGATCTCGCTGTTTCGCACCGAGTGTGAGCGGGAGTCCCTCCCTCTGATGCCGTCTCATACGGCGATCCAACCCGTGCCGGTGGGGGCCGATGCCGATGCGCTCGCCCTGTCCGATTTCCTCAGGGAGCGCGGTTTTTGGGTCACGGCCATTCGTCCCCCCACGGTGGCGGAGGGCACGGCACGCTTGCGCATTACGTTGACGGCCGCCCATGACGAAGCGACGGTACGGGCGCTGGTCACGGCATTGGCCGAAGGCATGCACGCGCAGGGGCTTGCTGGGGGAGGCGTGCGATGACGCTGCCCTGTGTGTTCTTACCCGGCTGGGGTGCGGATGCGCGCACCTGGGCGCCATTGCTCAATTGTCTTCCTGATGTCGAGTGTCACTGTGTGGACTATCTCGAATTAGAGGGGCTTGAGGATGGGAATGTGGACGCCTTGCTTGAGCGCCTCGCTCAGGGCTTACCGGAGCGGGCGGTGCTGGTGGGATGGTCGCTAGGAGGCATGTTGGCGCTCGCGCTCGCGCAGCGATATCCGCACTCTGTGGCGGCAGTACTCAGCATTGCGGCAGGCCCCAGTTTTGTACAGCGCGATGCGTGGCCCTGCGCCATGCCGGTCGACACCTTTGAGTCTTTCTATGCGCAGTATGAAGCCGATGCCGAGCGCACGCTGCGCCGGTTTATTGGCTTGCAAGTGCAGGGTTTGGCAGGGCCTGTCCGCAAGCAGCTCAGCCGCCAACTCGCGCGCGATGCGGCATTGACAGCGGATTCCACCGCTTCCCATCTCGGCCTATTACGCGTGCTTGCTGAGCTGGATTTGCGTGAGACATTGGATGAGCTGACTTGCCCCGTCACCTTGATTTACGGTCGAGAAGACGCGTTGGTGCCGGTTGAAGTTGCGGACGAATTGCAGCGGCATCCAACAGCGAATACCGAGGTGCTCGTGCTCGACCAAGCTGCCCATGTCGCGCACCTGACGCATACGGAGTGGCTTGCGAAAGCCCTACTGGCGTTGTTGCAGGGGACTTCGCCCGCGCAAAATGTGAGTACTCGCTACCGCCTCGACAAACAGCGCGTCGCACAAAGCTTTGCTCGTGCGTCCAAACATTATGAAGATTATGCCGGGCTGCAAAAACATGTTGCCGTCGAACTGATGGTCGCGCTGGGCCCGATTGAAGGTACCCTAGTGGACTTGGGTTGTGGCACTGGCTTCTGTCTCGAGGCGCTGCCCTCGGCACTGGATGTGATCGGCTTGGATCTGGCGTTGCCGATGCTTGAGCGTGCGCGGGCACATTACCCTGAATATTCGTGGGTCAATGCGGATATGGAATCTCTGCCTTTTGCCGATGACAGTGTCGACGTGTTTGTGTCCTCTCTGGCGATACAGTGGTGCAGTGATGAGCGACGCCTGTTCAGTGAAATTCAACGCTGTTTGAAACCTGGCGGACGTTTTCTGTTTTCGTCGCTTGGGCCTGACACGCTTCATGAGCTGAGCCGCGCCTGGCAAAGCGCTGATCCCCAATATGTGCATGTGAATCAGTTTCAGCCTCCGCAGTGGTTATTGCAGTGTGCAACGGACAGCGGTCTGACGCTGGCGGAGTATTCGCAACACCCACAGGTACTTCAGTACGCCGATGTGCGCAGCTTGATGCGCGACCTCAAGGGCATTGGCGCGCACAACGTGAATGCGGGCAGCAACCGAGGTCTTACGGGTAAAGGCGTGATGAGCGCAGTCGCCCGTGCCTATGAGGATGAGCGCAACGAGTCGGGTATGCTGCCCGCGAGCTATCAGGTGTATTACGTTGAATTGCATAAGCCGGGGTCCCGCTGATGGCCTGCTTTTTTGTGACCGGAACGGACACCGAAATTGGCAAAACCTATGTGACCACAGCGCTGCTGCGACGGGCGGCGGCGGCCGGCCTGTCCTGCGTTGGGCTAAAACCCGTGGCGGCGGGCGGCATCGTGCAAAGTTCGCTCGGTGAGGGGAATGAGGACGCGCTCGCCCTGATGGCAGCGTCCACTGAATTGCGCCCCTATGAGGAGGTCAACCCGGTTTTGTTACAAGCCGCCCTGTCTCCGCACATCGCTGCCGCGCAGGAAGGGCGTGCGTTATGGGTCAAGCAGATCGCTGAGGCCATGAGGCCGGGCTTGGATGTACCGGCGTCCTTAACGTTGATTGAAGGTGCTGGAGGTTGGCGAGCGCCGCTTGCGGTACACGACGGTAAAGCTGAAACCGTTGCCGACCTGGCCGGGGCTTTGGGTTACCCCGTGATTCTCGTGGTCGGCATGCGCCTTGGGTGCCTTAATCATGCTCTTTTGACCGCCGAAGCCATCCTGCGCGACGGTCAGCAGCTCTTTGGCTGGATCGCCAATCAATGCGACCCGGACATGGGGGCCTTCGAAGAGAATCTTGCCACTTTGAAAGCGCACCTGCCTGCGGCGTATTTGGGGCAGCAGCCCTATGCCGGTGAACTCGATGTCGATATAAGCGATTTCGTCTGATTCCACATAATCTATGACAATACGGTCTTAAAGTCCTTGGCGTTTGCTAACACCTCTGGGTGAAAAATAGTCAGTTTTCGATTAGAATTGGGATGTCAGTCGCTCATCCGTTGTTGATGCATATATAGGTGTGATGGTGAATTCAGTACTCAATGAAGGTGTTCGTGGTATGCAGAGCAGCCAGCGTGAGCTGGTGCGAGCCGCCAATGAAATCACCCGTGCGAACGTCGGTGACGATGCCACGCGTCCCGCGACAGAGCTGAATCAGGCCACGGAGTTCGCGCCTATTGAGCAAAGCGCGGCGACAGAACCCAGAGGGGATATTTCAGAACCCCTCGTCGAGCTTCGCCGGCAGGAATTGCTTTTCAATGCGTCCGCGAAAGTGGTCTCGACGGCCGACAAAACACTGGGCTCTTTACTCGATACCCTGGCCTGAGTCCCGGTCGTGGACATCAGTACCTCCCTCCCATACCCATCGCTGAGCTCTCGAGCGGTCAGTTCGCCGTCGGTTGAATCCTCGCCTGACAATATCGCGGCTATAAGCGCGGTACGTGCACCCAAAGAGAGTGTGTCGGGCAATCGCGCGTCTGAAAACAGCATCGCCCGTCCAGTAGACGCCACAGATGCCTCTGCTCGGGTCGAGCGCCAGCAGGCACGGGAAGAAGCGGTCATGCAAGCTGAAATACGTTCACTTGCGGCTCGCGATCGCGAAGTGCGCGCACACGAGCAGGCGCACGCGGCCGTCGGTGGCCAGTATGCGGGTGCCCCCAGTTATCAGTTTGAGCGCGGGCCAGATGGGGTGAACTACGCGGTCGGCGGTGAAGTCCGTATCGATGTCAGCAAGGCCGCAAGCCCGCAAGAAACGATCTTGAAAATGCAGATTGTGCGGCGGGCGGCATTGGCGCCTGCCGAACCGTCAGCCCAAGACCGGCGCGTGGCGGCCGAGGCCTCTGCACGAGAAGCGGAAGCCCGCCAAGCATTGCGCACTGAGCAGGCGGAGCGCACCGAAGGCGACACGCTGTCAGAGTCGACCGAGGCGGATGACGGCGACGAGGCCGTCAAAAGCGCAGCGCCTGAGTCAACGTCAGAGGCGTCAAATACCCTCCTACCCTCGTCCGATCAATTGCAAAAGCGCTTCGCATCATCGCAGTTTATCAGCAGCCGCTCTGGTCAGCGGCTCGATCAGCTCGTTTAGTCCTATACTTCTAGCAAGACATCCCGATACGCCTTAGCCTAGGCCTTAGTGCTGCACCCATCTACGCTTGAAAATGGCGGCTTTTGCTATAGGCTGGAAGTTAAACGGGTGTTTGAATATAAGAAAAACGAGGAGAAAAGCCGTGCCTGACTACAAAGCGCCGTTAGAAGACATACAGTACCTGCTGCGGGATGTGTTTCCGTTGATGCCTTTTTGTCAGGAGCTGGAGGGCTTCGACGATGTGGATGAAGATACCTGCGATGCCATTTTAGGTGAAGCGGCGCGAGTGTGTGATCAGCTCTTGGCGCCACTTGACGCTTCTGGTGATGCGCAAGGGGCACGTTTTGAAGACGGTGATGTGTTCAGCCCGCCGGGTTTTCGCGAGGCCTATCAAACCTTCGCCGAAGGCGGTTGGGTCGGACTGGGGGGGCCGGAGGCATACGGTGGTATGGGCTTGCCCAAGACCCTGGTGTCGGCCGTAGAAGAAATGATTCAGGGCGCGAATATGGCATTCGGCCTCGCACCCATGCTGACCGTAGGCGCCTGCCTCGCCATTCAAGCGCACGGCAGTGACGAACTGAAGTCGCGATACCTACCCAAAATGTACAGTGGTGAGTGGTCCGGTGCGATGGACCTCACTGAAGCGCATGCGGGCACCGACCTGGGCTTGATGCGCACTCGGGCCGAGCCGGATGCCGATGGCCGCTATCGCATTACCGGCAGCAAGATTTTCATCACCTGGGGCGAGCACGATATGGCGGAAAATATCGTGCATCTGGTACTGGCGAAATTACCCGATGCGCCCGCTGGTTCACGCGGTATTTCACTCTTCCTTGTACCGAAGTTTTTGCCCGACGAGCAAGGTGAAAAAGGCGAGCGCAACACGCTGAGTTGCGGTTCTATTGAGCATAAAATGGGGATTCACGGGTCGGCGACCTGTGTTATGAATTTTGATGGCGCTACGGGCTGGCTTGTGGGTGAGCCGCACAAAGGCCTGGCCTGTATGTTCACGATGATGAACTACGAACGGCTCGTGGTCGGTATTCAGGGCATTGGTGTGGCGGAAGCGTCTTACCAAGGCGCGCGCGACTATGCGCTGGAAAGAGTGCAAGGGCGCGCTGCGGGTGGTGCACGTAACAAAGATGCCAGTGCTGACCCCATTGTCGTCCACGCCGATGTGCGTCGCATGTTGCTCGAAATGAAGACCTTGGTCGAAGGTGGGCGTGCGTTTTATTTGTATGTCGCACAATGGCTGGATCGAGCTCGCTACGGCAGCACAGCAGAGCAGCGGGAAGAGGCAGAGCGCCGCGTGGCCCTGCTGACACCGGTGGTGAAAGCCTTTCTGACTGATCGCGCCTTTGATGCGTGTGTGCTGGGGCAGCAGGTCCTGGGTGGGCACGGTTATATTCGCGAGTGGGGGCAGGAGCAGCATGTGCGCGACGCGCGCATTACGCAGATCTACGAAGGCACGAATGGGATTCAGGCGATGGACCTTGCGGGCCGTAAGACGCGTGCCTGTCAGGGGGCCTTGATAGCCGAGTACCTCGATGAGATTCGGGCAGCATTGAGCGATACGCCAGAGGATCTGGGCTATGCAGTGAGCGCGATGAAGGCGGCGATAGTGCAGCTCGAACGCTGCACGGAAGCGATCGTTGCTTCCGACCACGACGACTTTGTGGGTGCCGCAGCGGTAGACTACCTGGATATGGTGGGTTATGTCTCACTGGGCTACATGTGGATGAAAGTCGCGCGAGTGGAAGCCGAACGAGGTGAGGCCGAGGTGCCCCTGCATCGCGGCAAGCGCCGGGCTGCAAAGTTTTATTTCCAGAAGATGATGCCGTTGACTGAGAGCTTGGCGCAGCGGATTCTCGCAGGAGCGGAAGCGCTCGAAATTCCAGATGAGGAGTTGTAGACTTTCTGATCAATGCGTTAATCAATAAGGAAGCCGGGTTATGCCGCAACTCTATCCTGAAGATCAGGCCAAAGTGGATCGCTATCTCCAGCTTCCTCAGCACCAAGTGGTACGCAAGCCGTTTCGTCCGCTACGTCTATTGCTGGTGCTGTTGTTGATTCTGTTGGCACTGACCGGTGTGGCGTGGGTGATTGCGGCTGGACACGGGGTACTGTAGCGTTCAGTTTTTTGTCCCTTATTCTATTTTGTTATAGATAAGGGGCCACATCTCTTCAATTTTCAGGCGATTGCCTTCTTTATCGGAAAAGCGCTGCGTTTTATTTTCTTATTATCGAAAAAAACGTTGATTTAGCCTTAAAAAAGACGAAAAACCTCCCTTATATTACAGTTCTGTAATAATTAATTCACAGATACATGTTAGGCCTTGTGTTAGTCTTATTCCCAATGGTGTGAAAAGTGTTCGATGTGCTCGACGCTGATCCGCCGTAAAAAGGGACGGGTGTCGCCGAGTTCGAGTGACCGTTCCCTGATTGATCACATACCTATAAAGGAGGTTCACAATGAAGAACCCAATCAAAACTTTGTCCATTGCGGCGCTTATGATTGCAGCGCCATTTGCAGCGAACGCAGAAGCAGCGTTTAAGAGCGCGGGCTTTGGTTTCTCTGGTCAGGAGCTGTTGCAGGAGATTACTCCGCAGAGCTTGAGCGCTGATGCGGAAGTCCTTTACTGCCGCGCGGATATTTCAGTGAGCGGTAAAGCGGAGCGCGCCGCGTGCTACCTCGATAGCAATGCCCGTGCATTGCTGGTTGAAACCGAAAGCGCCTTGAAGTCGCTGCCATTTACCGTTGCAGAAGTTGAAGGTAAAGCAGTGCCTGTACGTATGTCATTCCGCGTGGCCTTCTCGCCTGTGAATGATCAGGTGCATGTATCACTGCTGCCAAACCTCGGCACCATGCAGGCGCAGTACGGTCGTGATTATGTTGCGCCTCAAGAGCGTCTGGATGTATCAGACTGGTATGAGCGTTACTCAAGCAACAGTTGGATTCAGGGTCAGGAATTCCTTGGCGCTGGAGACATGGCTCGAGTAAGCACCACGGTGACGGAGTCTGGCAAGCCATCAAATATCAAAACGCTTGAAGCAAGCCGTGCCCATGAGCGAGATGCCGATATTGTGAAGCGTACCCTGAAGTACAGCCGCTTCCTGCCCGGCACAGCAAACGGTAAGGTGGTACCCATGGATTACCTGGTTGCCGTGCACTACGGTGATCGTAATCAAGCGGTCGCAGACAGATAATAAAAGTTGCAAGAGCAGTAACAGAAAGGGGCCGTTAGGCCCCTTTTTTTATGTCTGCTTTTATGCGCGGCGAATTGTTTGTTCTCTAGGGGCAACAGGCCCTTGGCGGCTTTAGTCTTCCCAGACCCAGCGCACAGGTTCTCCGAAATCATCGACGATCAAGCGTTTGCCCGGTGCGCTGTGTGTTTTTCTCGGTTTCTCTTTTTTACGCATCTTTCTTTCTTCGAGCGTTTTCACCACCTCAGTTAAGGGGGTTCGGCTACTCTTGGGTTCGAGCTGACCACTGCTTCGAAAAATATTGGCGTTGTTGATGTTGCCGCTTAGTCCGGAAGGGACGTGTTGAACACTTCCCCCTGACTGAAGGAATTCCTGGATTTGTTGCGAGAGTTCCTGACTCTGCTTCTGTTTGGACTTCTGCGGCTTCATCCGCTAAAGATAGCGTTTTTAGTTGATTTTGTAAAAAAAACGACTGTTTGGTTTGTTTGGTCTCGTCAGTCGTGGTCAACAAAAAAGTTTCTGTTGGCGCGTAAGGTAGAATAATTAGTAAACTTTCTTAAGTTCTGCATGCACCGCTTTGGTTCGTTTTGACGGTCTTAGTGTCAAATTGTTGCGGAAAAGGTGGGTGGGAAACGCTGCGAAATTCATTGTTTATGCAAAAAAAACATTAGAAAACGTTGTCATTAGATGGAGTAGCTTGAATGCGCCAGTAGAGCGCAATTTTACTTGGCAAGAAGGGTGATAGTGTTACACTTGTAATCACTCACAGGTAAACCCGCGGCGTTTATTGATGAATTCCGCACATAAAAAAAGCACAGACAATTATGAACACAGTAGCAAAAGACCTCCCGTTTCATAAGGACGAGACGGGTCTGTCCCGTGTCGAGTACGCGTATAGGAAAATCAAACACAATATTACAACAAATGTTTTTCCTTCTGGTTTTCAAATATTGGAGCCAGAGCTCGCAGAGAATCTCGGCATCAGTCGAACGCCCGTCAGGGAGGCGTTAATTCGACTTGAGGCGGATAACCTTATCCAACTCATTCCTCGCCGTGGCATGCGTGTCACGCCATTGAACCCTCGAGATATTCTGGAGCTGGGTGAACTGATTCATTGCTTGCAGAACGCAGCGATTAAATCTGTATGTGCCCCGGTTCGAGATGCAAACTTTCTGAAACTGGATGCCTGTTTAAACACTTTGCGTGAAGCTGCAACCAGTGACGATAAGATGCAATGGGTCGAAGCTGAAGATAAATTACTGCTTGCGATGATGTCTTTGACGGGTAATCAGCACCTTAAATCTACCGCGGATCGTTTGTTCGAGCAGTTCCGAAGAGCGAAGTATCTGGCGATGGGGTTTGTTGAGGATAAGTCGCCCGTCTTGCGTTTACACGAACGTTTGATTGACGCGCTTAAATCCAAGAATACTCAAGAAGCCAGTGAAGCCGCCGCAGATTACCAGGCATTGCTTGCCAGCATTTTTGCTGAGGTTCAAGAGAAGTACCAACTGCGCGAACTCTGAGTTTACCGTTGCGCTCTGACGTTTAAAGGTATGAGGTAGAACTCATGTTGTCCTTAAACGTTGTTGTGTGAGTGCGGTTTGATTGCAGCCTCATTAATGGGGAAGCGCTGTTCATTCAGCTCGATTTTCTCTACAGTCGATTGCAACAAATCGATCTCTAACGCTTCGCTCATCAAGAGTGTGTACATGAAAATGTCGGCCAGCTCGAAGGCGGCGTTTTGCTTTTCTTCTTTATTAAGCTGACGGCTTTCCTGCTCGCTCATCCATTGAAATATTTCGAGTAATTCAGCGGCCTCCACTGACAGCGCCGACGCGATATTCTTGGGGCTGTGAAATTGTCTCCAATTCCGTTTTTCTCCAAACTCGACCACTTTCTTTTGCAGCGCTGTCAATTCGGTTCTGGCCATGCTTTTACACTCTGAACAGATTAAGGGTGAATGAAAAGCTCACTGCCAGGGCCCAGCGGCCAACCGAATGCAATCCACACGGCAAGCAACAAAGTCCAGCCAAACAGGAAACACAGTGAGTACGGCAGCATGAGTGAAATCAATGTGCCGATACCGATGTCCTTGCGATACTGCTGTGCAAAGGCAACCACCACGCCGAAGTAGGGCATCAGTGGTGTAATGATATTCGTGGTGCTGTCACCGATTCGATACGCCATTTGCGTGGCTTCCGGTGTAATCCCGAGCAGCAAAAACATCGGCACAAAAATAGGCGCGATCAATGCCCACTTTGCAGACGCGCTACCGATAAAGATATTGATGATCGCGGCCAGGAATATAAAGCAAATAAGTAACACGCCCTTAGGGAGAGAAAGTGAGGCGAGTGCATCCGCGCCTTGAATCGCCATAATGCCGCCGAGCTGCGTCCACGAAAAATAATTCACGAACTGTGCGGCAAAAAACATCAGAACAAGATAGCCGCTCATCGTGCCCATGGTGTTTTCCATTGCGGTGACGGGCATGGATTTATCTGCACCGGTGAAGTAACCGAAAATCCAGCCACACAAGGCTGCGTAAAGCGCAATGAGTACGACGATGCCTTGAATAAACGGGGAGCGAAGGATGCTGCCCGACTCCGTGTCTCTCAGTACGCCGTGTTCGGGTAAGAGGGCCGTCAGAAGCAGCGCAAAGAAGGCCAGGCTGAATACGCCGACCGCCATTAAGCCGCGCTGCTCGTTGGGGTAGGTGCGCAGTGTCTCACCTTCATTTTCACTGTCTTGCTCTGGGAGGAAGCGCAGGACAACCCATTCCGTGACCGCCGTGCCGATCAAGCCAATTAACAGTGTCGAAACAACGATAAAGTAGTAGTTCGCGGTCGCATCCACTTGATAGCCGGGCTCCACCAGTTGCGCGGCCTCGGTCGATAAGCCCGCAAGAATGGCGTCCAATGGCCCGATCATCAGGTTCGCGCTATAGCCGCCCGATACCCCCGCAAAGGCCGCAACGATGCCCGCCAGAGGAGGGCGGCCGAGGGCTTTAAAGACGAGCCCCGCAAGTGGGATGAGAATGACATAGCCGGTATCGACGGCGATGCTGGACAGGACGCTGGCAGTGACAACGATGAACGTGCAGAGTTTTCTTGGTGCCTTTAACACGGTGCGGCGCAATACCGTTCCGATCAAGCCCGATTGTTCGGCAATACCAATGCCCAGGATCGCGATCAACACGCTGCCCACCGGCGCAAAGTTCACGAAGTTGTCGACGGTGTTCAACAGGATGTAATGCAGGCCTTCGCGCGACAGCAGGCTTTTGGCCTCAAGAATGTGACCGGATACGGGATGCGTCGCGCTGACACCGAAGGCCTGACACACGGCCGACAGTATCAGAACGGCAAGGCTCAGGTAGATAAAAAGTAAAGTGGGAGCAGGCAACCGGTTTCCGGAGCGTTCGACGAATTGAAGGCAACGTTGCAGGCTAGGCATGGGATCTCGCTGGCAGATAAACTCTCTCTACCATACGCAACTCCGCCGTTTTACGCCATCCTCGATTCTAGGCAAAAAATAGGGTCAGATCCCATTTTTCACCCACAATAAATGGGATCTGACCCCATTTATTGTGTCTGTGCCTTAAGCAAGTTCGGATTCGCCGCCAAAGGCTTCGAGTAAGTCTTTTACGAATGCGGAGAGCTCGGCGCTCATGATGGTGAACTCGTTGTCGAAGGCGTCGGCGGCGGAATCGGTATCGGCTTCGCCTGCTTTCTCCAGCAGCTCGTCGCCGAATTTCATCGATTTGATCGCCATTTCGTCATCGAGCACGAAGCTCAAAGTGTCCCGCCAATTCAGTTCGAGTTGGCGTACGTGCATGCCGGTATCCAGGTGCTGTCGAACTTCGTCAGCGCTGAGATCCTGTTTGCGGAATCGAATAACGCGCTCGTCTTTACTGGCTCGGAGCTCGCACTGTTCACCGAGGGTGAAGGGTGTGGGCGCACTGCCGTTGCGCAGCCACTCGGTCAGTACTGGGGCGATGGGGTTGTGCGTGCTCATGGGTATGGCTTTCAAGCTACCGAGGCTCTCGCGGAGCAGGCTGAGGAACTCCTCCGCTTTTTTTGCGGCCGAGACATTCACCAGCACCATGCGGTCGGCATGGTGGACGTAGCCCACTTCTGTACTGGAGCGGGGAAGCGCTTGCGGCAGCATCGTAAAAATCAGTTCGTCTTTGATGGCCTGGCGTTCTTTGCGCCCGACAGGGCGGCCCTCTTCTTCTTGAATTTCAAACAGTTTGTTTTCCAGGGCTTCCTTCAGTGCCGCCGCCGGAATCTGCTTTTCCTGACGTTTTGCGCAGAATAAGGTCGCGCCATTCGCGGTGTGGCTGAGCAAGGTCGCTTTGCGGCCCAGAGGAGGAACCCAGCCGTATTTCAGGGGATCCAGCTTGCCGCAGGGCTGAAAGGCCTTCTCGCTGAGCCGTTCTTCGAGCTGACTGTCGTCAAGTGCGGCATTCAGTCGATACAGCCGCAAATTTTTGAACCACATGCGCAATCCTGAGTGTTCGGGAATCGGTCGGCGAGACTACGCGCGCGCCCAACAAAAGTCCAGAGACCCAGCGCTAAGAACGTATACATGGGGGTCAGACCCCAGCGTATGCACTGGGGTCTGACCCCCATGTATACGTTCATGATGGCGTGGTTTATAGCGCGAGGGTATGAGCTTATGCTAACTTGTTCGAAGTCCTCCATTGAAAAACAAGACGACCGGTCATACTATACTCACATGAACAAGCGCGAGAATAAGAAAGAAGTCATTTTGCTGGCAGGTATGGAAGTCATGAAGGCAAAAGGCTACAACGGCACCAGTGTCAAAGACATTGTGGATGCAGCTGGGGTCCCGAAAGGGTCTTTCTACAACTATTTCGCGAGCAAGGAGCAGTTTGCGCTCGACGCGATTGATTACGCCGCCGGTGAATTCCGGGACTTGTCTCAACGTGTCCTCAAAGACAGCGGGCGCTGTCCTCTCGAGCGCATCAAAGACTATTTTCGCAACGGCATCAGTTGTGCCTGCGAAGATCAGTTCAAGGTGGGGTGTTTTCTAGGAAATCTCTGCCAAGAGATGTCCGATGCCTCAGACCCGATTCGGCAACGGCTCGACCAGATCTTGAGTCGAAACTCTAAGCTGATCGCCGATGTCATTGCCGAAGGGCAGGTGAGCGGTGCGGTGAGCTCGGAGATGGATGCCGATATGGCCGCGGAGTTCATATTCAACGCGTGGGAAGGGGCGTTGCTGAGGGCCAAAGCTGCGAAGAATCGCGCGCCTCTGGACGCATTTCTGACGATGTTGAATCGTTGTTTGGGGGTTCGGGAGCGCGCCTGAGGCGGGCTTTCTTTGGTCTAAAAGTAAGACGACTGGTCATATATTTTTTGTGTAAAAGTAAGACGACTGGTCATATTTGTAACAAAGTGTAGCGGTGTCGATGCATCGCTTTACAGAATCGCACAGGCCTCGTGGATAGGCTTGTGGCAAAGGGGGTTGCATGAATTTTCGAGCGCTTGGAGAGCGTGTTTTACTCTGGGTAGTGCCGGCCGTAGCGGCGGCGCTGGCGCTGAACGTTGTCGTGGCTTTTGCGGAAGAGTCGGATCAAAGTGTGTTTGGCCCAGAAGCGGGGCTCGGGGCTTCGGATAGCCTGCGTCCACCCGGCATGAGCCGATGGTCCCTATCCTATGAAAATGATTTTTTCGTCCCTGGAGGGCGTGATCAGGACTACACCTACGGCTTGACCTTCAGTTATTCCGAAGGGGCTCTGGACCCGGGTTGGCTGCATGCGCCGCTACTGTGGTTGGATGGACGCCTGGGGATTGATGAGGGCATTTACACACGCAGTGGTTATGAGGGTGGCTTGTACGGGTTCACGCCTGAGGACATCACCATTGCCGAGCCTAACCCCGATGATCGACCCTATGCGAGCCTGATTTATGTTTCTGCTTCACAAGAACGTGTCGGTAAAGGCGGACGGCATGTCTGGCGGTCTCAAATCAGTTACGGCCTCTTGGGCACCGAGCTCGTGGGGCAGGTACAGGAGGAGTTTCATCGCTGGATCGGCAATGACGAGCCTGCCGGTTGGAGTAATCAGATCTCCAATGGCGGTGAGCCGACAGCGCGCTATGCGCTCTCGAGACTGCGTTTGATGAGTGCGCCTAGCGATCGCTTTGAATGGCGGCAAACACAAGCCGTGTCAGTGGGTTATCTCACCGAAGCGAGTTGGGCACTCAGTTTTCGCGCCGGCAAACTAAACTCGAGTTGGTATCAGTTCAGTCCCGAATTGGCCAGCTATGCGGAAATGTCCTCGCGCGCCCAACATGTGGCGGGAGAGCGGTTTTTCTGGGGTGGGGTGGCGGTAAAAGCCCGTGCGTACAACGTGTTTTTACAGGGGCAATTTCGCGACTCTGTGGTGACCTACGACAGCGGTGAACTTAATCATTTCATTCTGGAAGCCTGGGCAGGCTACACACACAGCTTTGCCAACGGTTACTACGCGAGTTACGGGGTGCGGGGGCACAGCGCTGAAATCAAGGAAGGTGCAGCCAGTCGTAACGTCGTCTGGGGTGGTCTGATGCTCGGCCGTCGCTGGTAGGCTGCACACGAACCTTTCCATAGCAGGGCCCGTTTGCGATAATCTCAACAGAGACGAACGCGGGCCCTACTACAATGAACAGCAAAGTCGAACTGAATGAACCGGTCATCATGACCATGCTGATGACTCCGGAGATGGCAAACTTTTCCGGCAAGGTGCATGGCGGCGCATTGCTGAAACTGCTCGATCAGGTGGCCTATGCCTGTGCCAGTCGTTACAGCGGCCATTATGCTGTGACGTTAAGTGTCGACCAAGTGGTGTTCAGACAGCCCATTCATGTTGGGGAAGTGGTGACCTTCCGTGCTCGCGTGAACTATGTCGGCAATACGTCTATGGAAATTGGCATTCGCGTCGAGGCGGAAAACATCAAAACGGGTGAGAGTCGGCACACAAACAGCTGCTTTTTCACCATGGTGGCGCTGGATGAAGATGGGAAGTCCGTGCGCGTGCCTCGCGTCCCATTAAATTCTGATCTCGACAGAGGTCGTTTTATTGCCGGAAAATTGCGTAAAGAACTGCGTCAAAAATACGCAGAACGTTTTGCGCAAGTCGCCGAGCAATCCCTCGGAAAAATCGAATCGCTCAGCGCTGAAGAATTGTCTTCCTATCTGGGCAGCTTGTAGTGGCTGCGTGCGTTTGCCGTCGAGCCATACCCTACCGTGATCATTAAGAGAAATACATGAGAATTTGTGGCGTTGAGTTAGCAGCCAATGATGCTGTTATCTGCTTGTTGAATAAAGACAAGCAGCTATTTGATTTACCTGAATGTCGGGTAAGAAAGTTGAGCTTGCCGAAAGAGGCGGTGCAGGAAGATATCCGACAATTCCATTTTGCGTTTAATAAGTTAATGCAAGATTACAAAATTGATCGCGTGGCCATTAAGGCGAGACCTACCAAAGGTAAATTCGCAGGTGGTGCAGTGAGCTTTAAACTCGAGTCGGCCATAGAACTCTGCGAATTGCCGGTGGAAGTATTGCTCGCAACGGATATCAAAGCGCGTCTGGCACGAAACCCACTGCCTATTCCTTTTTCGGAAACGGGCTTAAAAGGTTTTCAGGAGCAGGCGTTTCTCACCGCGTACGCGTCCCATTTTGATGCGGTGGAAGAATGAGCTTTGATGCATTAAACCTGCCGGCGCCTTTGCTCCGTGCTTTAGCCGATTTGGGTTTCGAATCTCCGACGCCCGTTCAGGCCGAGGTGATCCCCGCCGTTGCAGAAGGTAAAGATGTGGTTGTTTCCGCAAAAACTGGCAGCGGTAAAACGGCCGCGTTTTTGTTGCCTGTTCTGTCGGCTATTCTCGCCAGGCCCGATCCAAACTGTGGTGCACGCGCGCTGGTGTTAGTGCCGACGCGAGAGCTCGCCCTGCAAATACAAAGCATGTTTGAACAGCTCGCACGTTTTACACCCGTTAAGTCGGCGTGCGTCATTGGGGGCGAAGCGTTTAAGCATCAAGTTGCGTCACTGCGTCGTAACCCGGAGTGCTTGATCGCAACGCCAGGAAGGCTTGTTGAGCATTTGGAGAAAAACAGCACCGACCTCAACGACCTCGAATTTCTTGTGTTGGACGAGGCGGATCGCATGCTCGACATGGGCTTTGCGGAAGAGCTCTATGCCATCATGCAGCGCTGTCGAAGTGAAAAGCAGAGCCTCTTATTTTCGGCAACCTTTAACCATCGCGGATTCAGTCGAGTGCGATCCGGGCTGCGTGATCCGTTGCATCTTGAAATCGACCACTTCCGGCAAATCAATGAGAGTATTGAACACCTGAAAATGCTCGCTGATGACGAAACCCATAAATTGGCGTTGACGGAAGCACTCGTGTTGGGGATGGAAGACGAAGCCAAGGCTTTTGTATTTTGTAACACACGCTTGCAGGCGCAGCAGGTAAGCAACCGCCTGCGGGCGAAAGGTGTCCGCTCAGAATATTTGCACGGAGAGATTGCGCAAAGTGATCGCAAGCAAGTGCTCGCGCGTTTTCGCGATGGGAAAATCCGCGCCTTGATTGCGACGGATGTGGCTGCGCGAGGCATGGATGTGGAAGGCACGGACTTGGTTGTGAACTTTAACGTGCCGTTTAAAGGTGAAGACTACGTGCATCGTACGGGACGCACGGGGCGGGCTGGTGTTCAAGGGCGAGCCGTAACGCTGGTTGATGCAAATGAATGGAATCGCGCTGCGGGTATTGAGCGTTATTTGAATTTCCGTATGGGGGTGCAAGCGCTCGAAGGCCTGGAGGCGCAATACAAGGGCCCCAAAAAGCTTAAAAAATCCGGCAAGGCCGCTAGCAAGACCAAGCGGAAGAAACACGCGTCTGCAGCAAAAGGTCGTAAAGCAACAAAGCCTTCAGTGGCACGCAGCGGAAGTTCGGTAGAGAGCAAGAGTAAAGGAAAGGGGCAACAGTATCGCCCCTTGAAGCCTCGGCGCGACTGATACGTCACGACGGGCTTTACAGCATTAGTCTGGGGTCAGCTCCAGATTTTTTTCAATGCGGGGAGTAATTGCTCCCCGCCATTTTCTTTCAAATACCCCATTAAAACCGGAGTGAACTGGCTGATCATGCCCGGGTCCATGCCGAGTTTACTGAACGCGCTCTGCACGCCTTCCATACTGCTGATATTACCCAGAAGCTGAGAGGTCAAATCGCCACCTGTGCCTGGGATCAAGCTGGATAGCATCGAAGCCGAGTCGGAAGGCAGCTTGTCTTGTGCGAGCGCCATCAGCGCGGCTGTGCCCCCGGTTGCTTGTGAGCGGGAAATATCAAGATTGGAAGACAGGGTGTCGAAAAGGTTTTCTGCGTCAGCGCTGTGTTGACTAAAACTTTCAGTCAAACTGTCAGCACTGTCCATAGCGCTATCGAGGTCGATGGCGTGAACACTGCCCGTCGCGGTGAAAAGGGCGAGGGTGAGGGGGATGGCTATCGTCTTGCCGTGTCGTTTCATTCATCTACTCCTTAGATCGTTGGTAAAAGAAGCCTCTTGCGGGCCTTAATGCATTCACTATGCCACAAGCCGAGTGCCTAGACTATGACAATCTCGCCGCTAGCCAAGGAGTGCTGTTGCCTCTTGGTTGGAGCCGCAGAGGAGGGCAATGCCACGCGTCAGCCTGATAACGTAGGCGACGAAAGCGAATAAATAGCGTCGCTTTTCGGACTGCATTTTGTCGGTTGTCGGGTTTGTGTGCTCAATATTTCAGTCAGAGTCAAAAGTCTGTCAAATAAAACGTGTGTTTGTTCAAAAAAACAATAGCTAAACATTATAAATTCAGCGTCGAGTCTATGGCTTTGCTCTATGAACCTAGAGTTCCATATCAATTCGACGTAACGCAGCGTCTTTAATAAATAATGCGTCTAACACTGTCGCGAATTACGTGATCTCATTTTGGCCTCCATTCGTAGAGCGCGCGTAGTGGGCTGAATTTAATCCATTTTTTTATTTTTATTTCGCCTCGTTCTTATTTTCCGCCTTTTATTACTGAACGCGGTTCAGCTAATTCCACTTCTATACTCACCGTCGTATCCGTGCGCGCGGCAAGACCGCGTGCGTTCTGTCTCGTGTGAAGGAGTATGGAATCCAGCCATGAATGAACCGTCTGCAGTACCAAAATTCGCGCAAAGACTCTGGCGTTATGGCCATGTGTTTTTTGTGTCTATCTGTTTAACGTTGAGCGCTTGTGGAGGCGGAGGAGGAGGTGGTGGGTCGCCGTCGCCTGCTCCCGCGCCTGCCCCAACACCCGCACCGACGCCGACACCGGACCCCACTCCGGAGCCGACACCGGACCCCACTCCGGAGCCGACACCAGAACCCACTCCTGAGCCGACGCCGGAGCCCACTCCCGAACCCACACCCGAACCGACGCCAGCGCCAACGCCTGCACCTAGCAAAGTCACGCTATCAGGTTCGGTGGCCACGTTCCCCTCAACGAATACAGGGAGTAACAAGCTTAGCGTGCGCAAGCAATATGATGCGGGCGCGTATAAGCAGGGTGCGTATCGCTTTGATAAAACCCATGTCAGCTTCAGCAAGGTTCGCGCAGGTGAAACGATCACGCGCGACGACATGGTGCCCGCGTCTGCGCTGGTATCCATTTTCTTGTTGAGCGATGTGGATTTCGAAGAACCCATCGCGACAGTACGCACAGACGAAAATGGTGAGTATCAAATTACCGCAGCAGATGTCCTCGATTATCTAATCTTGAATGGTTTGGCGGACGACACGTCGACCGATGATGAGATTATTGCGGCCTTCCGTAGCTTAGGGCGGCTCCAGGTTCGCGCCTTGGTCGTCAAAGAGCAAGACGGTCAACGTCAAGCTCTGGCGATTCAGTCGATTGCAGACCCATCGAATGTCGATGAGAGCGGTGAGCCAGTGCCGGTGGCCGTTGATCCGATCGTGCACCGTGTGGTGAAGTCCATCGTCGATGAAATTAAAGCGTCGATTAATACGCTGCGTGCGTTGGGCGTACAAGATGCCGTCGTGGATCAGTTAACGGAAACAGTGATTGCGTCGGTGGCGACGGAAATTACTCGAGTCGTGGCTGAAGCGGCAGACAGCATCATCGAGATCCCAGAAGGTCAAACTATCGATGACGTCATCGATCAGCAGGAACGTGATATTTCTTTGAATGTCGAAGCCAGCAAAATTGACGAACTGCAGAGCGTATTGGATGGCACAGCCCAAGACGAGGACGCAGCCATTCTTGCGCTGGAAGATGACGTCATCAACGCGGACGAGAATACCGCGGATGAAGACAGCACTCTCGAGTCATCGCTTGATTCCGATGAGCAGGGCCTGCTTGCGAGCCTCGAAGCCACGCTGAACGATACCCTATCGGACACCCTTGACGACGCCGTCGAGAGCGCACAGGAAAACGGTACGCTTGATGAACTCCTTGTCGTGACGGAAGGGCAAAGCGTCGAAGAAGCACTCGCGGCGCAACAAGCTGAGCAGCGCCGAGTACTGGCGTCGAGCTTGCGCCGCTTCTTCATGTCGATGGGGCTTGCTGTGGTTGTCGAGGAAAACGAAGCCGGCGATGCGGCCGTGGTGGCAGTGCGCCTGCCCATTCCACCCCACATTGACGCGGCGGATGTGCCGGGCGCCAAAGGCTTTGGTCAGCGTGATATTCGCTTATTCAAAGTAGGCGACGGCACGCTCGACGGCGAAACAACAGTGCCCGCACTCAGCGATGTGCTTGCCAGCTTGATCGGCGAACAAAGCGTGGATGAGTTTCAGTTGGCTGTGGATGCGGCCTTTGCGCGCATCTCCGATCCTTCAGGCGCCCCGACTGCAGAAGACTTTGACTTGATTGATCGACTGCGTTTGTATCATGAGTTGCATCGCCGTCTTACCGATACCAATGTGGTATCGACCGCGGTGATTGAGACACTTGTCGAAAAACGCGAGTCGACAATCCAAATTAAGCGTCTGGCTTCTGTATTGGCAAGTAACTTTTCTTGGGCGCGCGAATCCGTGAATGTCACCCCGGAAGGTTTCCCCATTTTCAATGATCGTGTTAATGCGCTCGCTGGCGGCGCGGATATCATCGACAGTTCGGAAATTGTTCGTGCATTGAGTCTCACCTTAGGCGACTCACCAACGGAAACCGCCGAGATACTCACTGGGCGTATCAGTTTTTACGGTCAGTTCGCGCCAGATGCTGTGCAAGCGGCGATTCAACAGGCAAGCTTTACTGCGGGCCAGAGTTTTGATGTATCGCAAACACTGCTCGCGATTTATCCCGAGCAGGCCGAACTGTATCAGGATTTGATTTTAGGTACGGCAACGACGCCCGCAGCACCCGCCTATGAACTGGCGCGCGATCGCGTCGCGCGAGGCTTAACAACGGCAGTACCTTCTACGCTGTTCAATCGCACGCTGCATTCGGAAAGTGCCATTAATGTGCGTTCCGCACTGTTCTTGATGGACTTTGTCATGCGCAGCAAATTCCTGATTGATCCGACGCTGGGGTATTTTGAGCCCTTTACCATCGGCACCGATCAGGGCGACAGTGTTCGTTACATTCCGAATTTCGACAACCTGAAATTTATGATGGCGAGCGACGACATTACCGTTGCGAATCTCGTTTCTCAGTTGCTCAATATTACCTTGATTGATAACGGTGAATTCTTCCGCGAGGTTCGTCCTTTAATTCGCGCGGGAATTGACGGTTTGCCCGAGTTGCCTGAATTTAAAGAGCAGAACCTCGATGAGTTCGAAGGTGGCCTGAGTGCGCGCAGTGCTCAAGTTGACGCAGTGTGTACCGTAGAGCGTTTTGATGGTGGTGACCCTGCTGCGGGCGCGAATCCGTTGAACGTCAGTGTCTTCGCCGTGGATTACAACCCCTTCACCGGTGCCTTCACCAAAGGGGATGCGATTGATGTGACAGTGAGCAGTGAACTGGTGGCCGGTGATGGGCCCGTTCGTCGCACTTACACGATTGAAGGTCTGGATGCGCAGAGCGCACCCGAAGAATGGGGCCGTGACTACGTCATTCGCTTTAATATCAACGGCTATCAAAACGAGCTACCAGAGCTGTTTTTCTGGGTAGATGGTTATCAGCCGGAAGTGCATCTCTGCGACGCACAGTACCCTCTGTTCATCGGTCCTGATCAGAAGTTTATCCCCGTGCCCGGTCTTGGCATGATGAGTGATCAAGCGCGCCAGGAATTCGATGGCAGCATTTCGCTTGAAGGGCTCGATATCAGTAATTTCGAAGAACCCGGTGCGCCGATTTATCTCGCGCAAAGTGAAGAAGACGCAGGTCTGGGCAGCATCGACTTCCACTTCGTTTCCACCGATACGGGCTTTGCTTTGGAAGGTACTGACGGTGTGGGCTTCGCACCCTTGTTCGGCGCCTATGTCGCAGGCGAGCTGCAGGTGGGTCTGAGTGCCGAAGGCGGGCTCGAGCCTCTTTACGGCATGTACAGCATTATTGGTACGGACGTTCGTGGCTTGATTGAAGACTTGATTGCGGATGATTCCGGGCTGAGTGCTGAAGTGAACTTCGATGCCGATCCTTCGACCTTCGAATACGAGCGCCTCTACGTGATGCGCGATGCGGATGGCCGATTCTGGATTCTCGAAATGCGCTTCCTCGATGTGTTCACCGACCATAATGGATCGCCTCAGGCCTTCACGGACATCGGTTTTGCCACCATCAATTCTCTGGGTCGCATCGATGTGCCTGAAGACGCCTTCGACGACCATGGCGGTGACGTTGGAGCCGGCTTCTTCTGGCAAAACATGCTCTATGGTGATTGGCTGGTGCTGGATTATCCCAGCAACTATGCAGGGCCAAATCTGCTTGAGCCAGAGGAGGTGTCTTTCGGTGGTAATGAGGCGCTATATGACGCACTGGCAACAGCCACGGACGGTATTGTCATTCGCTACGCAGGGCGTCATTTCGAAGAAAACATTACCAGTGTTGATGACTTCGACACCGTGTTTGGAATGCCAGCTGATTACAGCTCCATCCCCGTTCGACTCGACGCCGGACGTGACGGTATCCGCTTTGTGAAACTGAGTTTCAATAAGCAAAATCTGAGCTGGGTGATGGAACCCGCACCTGAAAATGCGGCCGCCGCGGTCACGCAGCTTAAGCACAACAATATCGTCGCGATCTTTGATGATAATTTTGAAAGCGGCGAGTCACCGGTGTATCTCGGTCGCGTGCTGCGCGAGCGCCCCAGTGATGATCCTGAAGCGAATTTCGAAATCGCTTTCGAGTGGATTCGTTTTGCGGATGTAATCGGGCAAGAGCCAACGGCTTTGGGTATGGACCCGCGTGAAGTGGTGTGCTTTATCGAAGAGCAGTCAGATTGCCCAACCAACCATCCTCCGCTGAGCTTCTCGAGTGATTTGGATACCGTGGTCGGCTCTGTCTTCGACCTCGATTACGATGGTGTACCCGCGCTGTTTGACCCCAACGACAGTGACCCCAACATTCCGGGCACCGCGGCCGGTGGTGGTGGTAACCCAGGTTTCCATGAAGGTCTGAGTTTCGTGCCGTATGCCGAGACCGATGGTGAAGGGGGCGTACAACAAAGTGTTTTGGTTGAAACCTTCAACCTGTACCCCGGCGAGATCAAATCCGTACTGTTGACCAGTGAGCTCTTTGGTGATGCGAGTGGCGAGCAAGTGATTTACACCTGTACGCCGCCCAAAGAAGACGAAAATGGTTTCACCGACTTCAGTTGTACTGCACGTGATGTCGAAGGTGGCGTGGAAGTTCAGAGTCGCTGGCAAAATGGAGGCAGTGTTGCATTTACCTTGAATGTGCCGGATGCCACCTTGGCCACTATCGACAGCTTCTTCGATATCGCGTACGAGGTGCAATTCCGAGCACCAACGGATTTGAATGGCAACATTCTGATGTGTGGTACGAGCGCGTGCCCAACCCGTCCCAGCACAGTGGGCACCGCAACTTTGCGCATGCCTTCCGCGCCACCGGTTCTGTCGGAACTGGGTATCACAGTGGGTACGGGCGAAGAGGAAGACCTCGCAGGCTTGAGCAGTCTGGATGTGACACGTGAGTTCATTATCGCGGGCGCACCGATTGCTGGGGCCATCGACTATGAGCTGAGCATTTACTGCCCTGGTTCAGAGCCTGGTCAGCCTTACTTCCCTGAAGAAAACCTGTACTTCTATGCACCCGGTTACGATCACAATGGCCGTGCGCTGCCTCCAGAGTTCTGGGTACATGCGCCCTGGATTGGTGGTCGCAGCTGTAACTTCAGCGTGAAGGCGTTCATGCAGAACGCCGCAGGTGACTTCATCGGCATGAGTGCCTTCAGCATTGAGGGAGTCACGACGACCGGTGGTGATGGCGGCTTCTATGTCGATAACGAGTTGGATCTGGCAGTGGGTTCAGAAGTGTGTCTCGAGCCCACCGGCACCGGGAACCTGCAACCCTTCGTCAGCACCTGTACGGACGAAAACCGTCTGTTTACTGTGGCGGCGCTCGACGTGATCGAAGGTGAAACGAAGGCGACCTTGGCATTGGGTGCAGGGGTGACTGAGGCACATGCCGATGGTGGCCGACGTATCCTGACGGAAGGCCAGATTTCCGCAAACGCGGTGGTCGCGATCAATGTGGATCTGGCGAATGCCGGCCCTGATGGCGATGTCGCACCGCCGACGTGTGGCTCGATCTCAACCGATCCATTCTCGAACTTCTGTGCCGATGGCGGTCATGCGCTGGTCAGCACCGATTTCATGCAGGTGGATGCGGAAAATCGATTCCTGATGATGCACAGCGAGCTGCCCATGCCGCTCGCGATTTTCGGACCTGAAGGCCAGGTGGATGCGATTCCGCTCGACTTCCCCGGATACTACGTGATCATGGACAGTGAGTTTGGCGAGCCCATCATGGAGGTCGGGATTGATGCCTTCCCTGAGGCCGATGGCACCATGCAGGTCTGGGGCAAGTTCACACTGACCTCTGGCGTCAATGAATATCGCGAAGGCGATGCCGACAGTGATTTTGTGGTCGGTGCACCGGGCTATATGTTCATTAACCACAACCTGGGTCAGCCCGTAGACTTTGATCTTCGCTTTGTCCGCACTGATGGCATGCGCGTCGCCTGGTTCCTGCCTCCACCGCGTGTGAGCTTGGCGGGCGACCACGACTTGAATGGTGACGGCGTGGTGGATTTGAGTGTGAGTTATGCCGGGGGGCTTTGGACCTACTTGTTCACTGGTGGAGAAGGCGGTGTCTCTTACCTTGAGACCTTCACCGACAACGGCCCGATGGTGATAGACGCCGACAACGATGGCAATTACAGCTATGACGTCGACGAGATGATGGGCTGGTCGGAATTCTTCGGCCGCTTGGGCGAGGAAGACTTCCGCACCTTCTCGCACTTTGATGGCCCGGGTGAGGGTATGCTCGAGTTCGAAACCTACTTCGGCGGCGGACCTAGCGGTGGCCCCGGTGATTGCTTCGATTGCCCCACGCCACTGTTCGGGTTCGGTGTCGGCAACGGCTCGGCCAGCTTGCACCAGTCTCCGGAGTTTGGCCTGAATGACATCGGTGAAGGGGATGCGGTACTCGAGGTGAATGTGAGCCAGAGTGAGATCGTCCTCAGTGTGCCTGCAGGTGCCAGCGAAGGTGTGGTACTGGAAACGTGGGATCATTTCACTCAGCAAATGATCAGCGGCACCACACTGAACCTGACGCGAGACGGCAGCTTCTACTTCGTCCAACTGCGCGATGAAAGCGGTGCGTTAGCGCCGCTGGACATCGACGTGCAGGACTTCGGTGTCGACGTCTTCTTCAATATCTGGGAAGGCTACGTGGATGATTGCGGTTTTGATTGTGGTGGGGGGCATGAACCCGTCGAGCTGACGGATATGGACCAAGATGGCATTTTCGACCCTGTCGACAACTGCATGATCGTCCCGAACGAAGATCAGGCTGATGCCGATGCCAATGGCATTGGTGACGCATGCGATTTTGATGTGCCCGATATGAGCGGGGTGTATCTGGTGGCTGTTGATCACGCTGAAGGCAGTGAGGAAATGAACTGGGATACCGGCACCTGTGAGCCGCTCGGTGCGATGGACGTGCTCGCGGAAGTCAGCATGAAAGGCAACCAGATCTTTGTTGAAGTGATGGATGATCTGGCTCTGGTTGGTCTGATGGAAGCGTCCGGTGACTTCGCGCTGTTCACGGATAATCCCGGCTATCAAACCACGGCGGCCAGCTTTGACTCGAACACCGGCATTTGGACCAGCACCTTCACCGAAACACAGTTCAGCGATGACCAAAGCACCGTGTGTGATGCGGCGGGCACGCTTACCGCAGATGTGCCTGTGGACGTGAATGAACAGGCCGAGATCGAAACGGGTCTCGCCTGGTTCGATGCCGAGTCGGATGAGGGCTTTTACGAGTACGGTGTGTTGCAGATCGGCTCTCTGGAAAGCATTTTCGAATGGGATTACCAAGGTCAACCGGAAGGCTGGGCCGATGTCAGTGACATGCTCGAGGGTGAGGTCTTCCTGACGGACGCGGGCATGGTGATGGCAGATGATCGCATGATTGTGGATGGTTTCGGCACCGGTGGTGAAACGGCGGAAGTGCGCTTGACCATCGATGGTGTAGCGACGGATGTAGTGACGTATCTGGTTGACATGCAAAGCTTTGCGGTCGGTGGCCTGGATATGGCTGGCATAGTGGATTACGACTTTGCCAAGGGCCTGATGGACGGGGCGATGTTCAGCTCGGGTGCAGAGCTATACCTGACGCGCATTGAATATGAGTCGGACACCTATCGTTTCTGGTGTGATGACGAGCACCTTCTCGATATGGGCATGATGTGCGGCAACGCTTACTACAAGGGCTTTAACACGGGTCCAGATGGTCAATGGGAGCCTGAACTCGCATCAACGCTCGATGAAGCCGTAAATAGCATGAGCGAAGTTGAAGCGGGTGCACCCAGTGCCGAGGGGCTTTGGATTGGCGAAGGGGGTGACGACAAGGGGGGCTTCGCACTGGTGGCGTTCCTGGTTTCAGCGGATGGCAGTGCCAGCGGAAGCGGTCTGTCCGCCATTATCGCCAAGCAATACCATCATGATCAGCATGTCGACCCCATCGACGAGGTAGCTGTTGTCAGTTCAACACTAGGCGGTGCCGCGGTATTGGAGTTCAGCGTGCCCGAGTACCTGCACGATATGGCCGATATCGACGGGGAGGAAGCACACCCCTTCTTGTTCGTGGATGCGGAAATCGAATCGGCGCCGGTGGTCCGAGTTGGACGCAAGCAACCTGCGGGCAGTGTGATGCACGATATCTTGTTTAACAGCATTGCACGTGACGACATGCTGCAACACTTCATGCCACCTGCGATGGGATCCACTGTAGACTTTTAGCGATCGGGATGACCGCACTACTGAAGCAACAAAAACGGGGGCCTGCCCCCGTTTTTTGCTTTTGAGCAGAAGGAAATATCGAGCGGCGAGGCTCAGGAAACTTTCTCGAGCTCGCAATCTTTGCCGGGCCGCTCGAGACTGATGCGACCAATCTTGCCGGCCCTCAGTTCCCTGACAAATAATTCCCCCACCCTTTGAAAATCAGCACCACCGCGTTGCATGCACCCTCGTCGGCGCGCAATGTGCTCGAGTGCGTCGAGTGGGGCCTCGGGCAAGTTTTTAAATTGATACTGTTTTTTTAAATTTTCCGGGTAGCGCTCGAGCATGAATTCCATTGCAAACAGCGCGACGTCGTCGTACTCCATCGCGGTATCGCGTATCGCCCCGCTGGTGGCCAGGCGATAATTCACGGTTTCATTTTTGGAGCCGGGCCAGGTCATGCCGGGTGAGTCGATCAAGGTGAAGTCGTCACTGATTCGAATTTTTTGCTGGCCTTTGGTGACGGCCGGCTCGTTCCCGACATTGGCAATTTTTTTTCCGGCCAGGGTGTTGATCAAGGTGGATTTGCCGACATTGGGGATACCGAGTATCAGTGCCTTCAGAGGTTTGACGCGAGTGTCCCGGTCGGGAAACCAGTCGCGTACGCGACGCGGAATGCTGCGCGCAATAGAGGGCTGTTCGGTGGTGATCGCGAGGGCATCGGCCTGTGCCGCCTGTTTGATTTCTGCCAGCCAAAGCTCGGTCACTTCTGGGTCGGCCAGATCGGACTTGCTCAGCACTTTTAAAAAGGGCTTGGTGCCCCGCAATTTTTCGAGCATGGGGTTCGCACTCGAAAAAGGGAGGCGGGCGTCGCAGACTTCGATCACCAGGTCCACGCTAGGCATGATGTCTTTGACTTGTTTGCGGGCCTTGTTCATGTGGCCCGGGTACCAGTTGATCAGCATGGTGCTCTCTCGTCCAAATAGGCGGTCATTATCGCTGTAAATGCACGGCGGGTCACCCCGGTCTGTCGCGCAGCGTAGAGCTGGAACCGGCTTTGCCGAGATTTAAGGTAAACGTCAGGTAGGGCAGTTTCGAAGGCGATGCGCGCGCGTGAGGAACCAAACTGCGTTTCCCTGTGTCTCACGGGCAGCCATTGAGTGTTCCGAGGACGGAAATATGAGGTTATGGAAAGCGAAGGTGACGGGCCTGGTGTTGCTTGTCGCAAGTGGTATCAGCGCCTGTGGTGGGAACGTGCATCAGGAGGCGCAATGTGAGCCCGGACAGAGCTATGTCGGGCCGCCAACGTGGCAGCCTGAACCGAGCGCGCTTTCTATGCCGGCGACGGATCGGGATTGGTTAGCCTTAGAAGCGCCTGACGCGATTCAGGCGCACCTGCAAGCAGCCTTGGCCGAGGCGCGCGATCTGGCGGGAGCGGAAGCCGTGACCGCCGCGCTGATTCATCCGGACTGGCGCTGGCAGGCGAGTCTTGGGGCGTCTTCTGAGTTAGATCCAGCGCCGTTTTATTGGGCCAGCATTGGCAAGTTGATGACCGCACAGGTCATTTTGCAAATGGCGCAGGAGGGCGCGCTTGATCTCGATAACACACTGGATCGGTGGTTCCCCGAGTTACCCGAAGCAGACAAGATGACCGTGCGCCACCTGCTTACGCACACGAGTGGACTGTTCAGTTACAACGAGGACCTCCAATACCGCAGCCAGCAGGAGGATGAGGGGCCCGAGGCCAATCTCGACATTGCCTTGGCGCACCCGCTGTTATTTTGCCCGGGAACACAGTGGCGCTATTCGAATACGAATTATCTTCTATTGGGCTTGCTCATCGAGCGCATTGATCAAGAGCCTTACGCGGCAAGTGTGGAGCGCCGTCTCTTCGCGCACAGCACGCTGCGTGTCGCGACGTCGGGTAACAGCTCGGATGTGATTTATGCACTGGCGGATCCCAGTCAACGTGCGTTTTTCCCCTTCGCGCCGCATTGGCCCTACGCCGCGGGCAGCGTTGTCGGTTCGGCTGAGGCCATGGCGGCCTATTGGCTCGATACTCTGCGTGGAGAGCGTCTCCCGACGGAGATCGTGTTGGCGCAGTATGCGCAACTCTACCCGATGTTCGATGAGCACACCTGGTACGGTCTGGGGGTAATGGCCTACACGCCAACAGACAATACCACCTGGTTGGGGCACAGTGGCGGCACGCGAGAGATGTCGGCGGTTCTGCTGTGGATGCCCGAGCATGAGCTTGTCGTGGCGGTATCCCACACCGGCACTGAATCGCGTGCAGAAGCGATCGCACATCGATTGGTGTCTCGCCTCGAGGAGATTGAATAAGTCGGTGCCACTGCATTGTCATGCGACTGGGGTATACTGCGCGCATCAGGGTTGTGTTTTCCCAGATAAGAGAGGTCCCTATGCAGATTCGTTGCGATACCCACGCCCACACGGTGGCCAGTACCCACGCCTACAGCACCGTGCATGACTACTGGGCGGCGGCGAAGCAGAAGGGCATCGATCTGTTTGCCATTACGGATCATGCGCCGACCATGCCGGATGGTCCGCACTGGTGGCACTTCGGCAATATGAAGGTGCTGCCGCGCATGGTCGATGGCATCGCCATGTTACGTGGGGTCGAAGCCAATATTCTGCCCGACTGCAGCGGCACCGACATTCCGGAAAATTTAAAGCCCTTCCTTGATATTGCGATCGCCAGTTTTCACGAACCGGTGATTCCTCCCAGCGACTGCGCAACGCATACGCGGGCAGCCATCGCGGCCATCAGCTCGGGCTGTATTCAAATCCTCGGACATCCGGGCAACCCCAATTTTCCGCTGGACTATGAAGAAGTGGTGCGCGCGGCGCGTGACCACAATGTCGCGATCGAGATCAACAACAGCTCGTTCATGCATTCTCGCGCTGGCAGCGAACCGAACTGTCTCAAACTGATGGAGTTAGTGGATCGGCTCGACTGGAAGGTAGTGTTCGCAAGCGATGCCCATTCGGCGTTCAGCCTCGGCGAGGTCGATACCTGTATTGCGAAGGCCGAAAAAATCGGCTTCCCTTCATCGCGCGTTCTGAGTACAAGCCCTGGGCGCCTGCTGCAGTTTCTGGCCGAGCACGACAAACCCGTCGTGGCGGAACTTCCAGAGTTGGCCGCCGACTTTCGTTAGTGGGTGAGTCAGGGCCTCTCGACTGGTCGTCTCAGGCCACAACTGGCAGAATAGGCCTTTAATGGACGCATCGTCCCGATGAATTCAATAATAAAAAGGTAAGTCTATGTTGCGTACGTCTCTGGCTGTATTGGCCCTGGCTCTGTGTGCTCACTCCATGGCGGATACGTTGTGGCCGGGTGGGAAAAAGGTGGCCGTGGTGCTCACCTATGACGATACTCTAGCCAGTCACCTTGATGTCGCATTACCTCAACTGGATGAACGCGGCCTGCCCGCCACTTTTTACCTGAGTGGCGCCCGTGGCGACCTAATTAACAATATGGCTCGATGGCGCGCTGCCGCCGAAGCGGGGCATGAGCTGGGCAACCACACCTTGTATCACCCTTGCCGCAAAGGCCTGCCGGGTCGCGACTGGGTGCAGCCCCACCATGATCTCGACCGCTACAGTGTTCAGCAATACGTTGAGGAGATTCAAGTTACGAACACCTTATTGCACGCGATTGATGGCGAGACCGTGCGCACCTTCGCCTACACCTGCGGTGATGAGCTGGCCGGAGGCGAGAGTGTGGTGGATGCTATCTCGCCGTATTTTATTGCGGCGCGTTCAGGGTCTGCCGCGGGTGACAATCGCATCACCGCCGACCTCGATTACTATCGGCTCGACTCGAACTGGAACACTTCCAACCCGTCGCTGGAGAGTCTGATTGCTTCTGTCGAAGCGGGTAAAGCGTACGGTGGCCTGGTGACTTTCTGTTTCCACGGGGTGGGGGCTGACTACCTCGCCACGCCCTCTGAAACGCATGCTGCATTTCTCGATTATCTCTCTGAAAACCAGAACGAAATTTGGGTGACCACGTTGCGAGATGCGGTTTTGAAAGCGAAGTCTGCCGGGGAGTAGGCTGCCTGGTCAGACCTCGCTTGGCGCTCAATGTATACCTAGAGCTGTCGGGCTTCCAAGCAGGTGTTCATCTGTCGCAGACAGCGTTACGCGGCGGGTTGAATATGCTAGGCTTAGGAGAAGTGACAATCCGCACACCTGCGGGGCGGCGCATGGAAAGGACGTCTGCGAAAGAGCGCAGAAGGGCGATTCTGAGTGTTGATGGAAGAACTACTAGGCGACGATGGTGACCGCCGACAGGACGACGAGCTTCGTCGCGCTGTGGACAACCTGCGTGATCAGGTATACACCTATCGCCAACCTGACGATGTGTACAGAGCCTTGGCGATCAGCATGGGCAAGCTCGCGCGTGCGCCAATTTGTTTCGTTGCCGAAGATCTCTCCGCAGAAACCGCTTTTCGTCCCGATGAATCCTTCACCGTGAAAGCGTTGAGCTTGGAAGGGAATCTCGTCCCTCTCGACCAACAATCACACCAGCCGTTGATCACCGGTCTCTCCATCTTACGTCAGGTGTTCGCGACTCGAAACGCTCGGGTCTATGAAGCGAACCAACTCTTGCATTGCACTGTTCGCCTGGAGTCCGGCCCCCGACCAATTCAGAAAATGATTGCGATCCCATTGCGTGATGCACGTAAGGTGTACGGGGCTCTTGTTCTCGCTAACAGCGCTCGCGCATATAATTTGGGGCTTGTGCGACGGTACTGGCCGATGCTCTCGAGTGCCGTTGCCATTCTTCGCTTGCTCAATGAAAATCGAACGGTATCGTCAGACAACCTTGTGTTGTCCAAACTGGAATCCGATTGGCATGACACGCTAGGCGAAATAGAGGTGTTGTGCCCTACCGGCATTATTCGGGTCGACGCCGAGCAGCGTATCGTGCGCATGAACGCTGCTGCCGAGAAAATATTTCGTATCCATACTGAAAACGCTTACGGACGACCTCTTAAAGACTTGATACCTGAGCGATTTGAAAGAGAGCATCAGTCACGTCTTTTTTCATCCGCCTCTGTGGCACGTGGTCACAATTCTCAATTAGTGATGATGGGTTTACGGACGGACGGTGAGTCGGTGATGCTAGAGCCGGCGGTCATTCCAGTCCGTGAAAATGGGGTAGAGCACTATCTTGTATTCTTGAAGGATTTGTCTGAGCAAGATGTCGCAAGAGCGGAAATCGAAGAGCAAGCCCAAAAATTCAAAGTTGTGGCGGATTTGGCGCCCATTGGTATCGTTCAGGCAGACAAACAGTGGGAAGCGCAATATGTAAATAACCGGTGGTGCGAAATCACCGGGAAATCCTTTGCAGATACGATGGGTCTCGGATGGATTACGATGTTATTTGGTGGCGATGCGGAAAGTCAGTTGTCGGATATGCATCGCAGTATTTCCAGTGGGCGTCAGTTCAGTTACATGGCCGAACTCGAAACCAACGGCGGCGATGAAGTGGTCGCTGAGTTTCTCGCTCGACCAATGTTTGAGCCCAATGGTTTGGTCAGTGGTTTTATTGGTACGCTGACGGATAGGACCTATCAGCACGAAGCGGAAAGCAAGCTCAGGAAAATGGCTGAGCGAGACTCCTTGACGGGGCTGGCAAATCGTTCCGTATTTATGGATCGCTTAGGGCATGCGCTTGAGCGGGTAGAGCGCCACGGCGCGGTGGCGCTGTTGTGCCTGGATCTGGACGGGTTTAAGAACGTCAATGACACACTTGGGCATGATGCTGGGGATGAGCTACTGATTGAGGTGGCCAAACGTCTGAAAAATTGTGTGCGGGATGAAGATACCGTTGCGCGCGTGGGAGGGGATGAATTTCTCGTGCTGGTCGAGGGTCTATACGATGCCAGTGTGGCCGCGGGTATTGCCGAAAAAATTCTTAAACGGTTAGAGATGCCGGCAAATATCCAGCATCAGGAAATGTTTGTCACAACGAGTATCGGCATCGCGTTTGCGACCCATACTCAGCACGCGGACGCTCGGAACCTGCTAAAACAAGCTGATATCGCGTTATATCGTGCAAAAAATGAGGGGCGCAATAATTACCAGTATTATTCTCCCGAGTTAGAAGTACGTTCTCGAGATCGCCTTGAGTTGGGGAACAGCCTGCACGGTGCTTTGAACCGCTCTGAGTTTGAGTTGTATTATCAGATGCAGCAAAACTTACAAACCGGAGAAATTGACGGCTTGGAGGCCTTGCTGCGCTGGCGGCATCCTAGCAAAGGCGTCATTGGGCCCGATATCTTTATCGAGATCCTCGAAGAGACCGGGATCATTGTGCCCGTTACGCGCTGGATCCTGCATCAGGCACTGGGAGACCTCAAAACCTTGGTGTCTGAAGGTTTGCTGTCTGAGCGCGCTTTTGTCTCTGTTAACTTTACGCCCAGGCTGATTCGTGATCCGTATATGATTGTGGGCGTGCATGGCGCACTTAGAGATCAACAGCTCTCGGGTAGCTCTCTGAAAATTGAATTAACTGAGTCCAGCCTGCTTTCTGACAGCAAAAATGTCAGGGAGTTTTTGGCGGCCATGCAGGAGGAGGATGTCAATATCGCACTGGACGATTTTGGTACGGGATACTCCTCGCTGACTTACTTGAAAAAATTCCCGATAGACGAAATAAAAATTGACAAAAGTTTCATCCTCGACCTGTTGGATGACCCTGAAGATCGTTCGATTACCAAAGCCGTGCTGGCACTGGCTGAATCTCTGAATAAAACCTGTGTCGCCGAAGGGGTGGAAAGCCAAGCGGTATTGGAAATGTTGAAAGAGTGGGGATGTTCGAGATTTCAGGGGTTTTACTTGAATAAACCACTGCCTTTGCAGGACCTTCGCCGTTTGTTGAAAGATAAAAAAACGGCTAGCGAACCAGGAATACAAAACAATGAATGAAAAAGAGGTCGGAAGCGCCGATCCACATTTGCCCGATTATTATGTGGCCATTGGTACCTCGGCGGGGGGGCTCGAAGCGTTAGAAAGCTTCCTTAAGCATATGCCAAGTGACAGCGGTCTGGGCTTTATCGTGTTGCAACATCTCTCACCGGACTTTAAATCCCTTATGGATGAGTTATTGTCACGCTATACCGTGATGCCGGTAAAAGTGGCTGAAGACGGTATGCTGATGGAGCGGAATCAGGTGGTATTGTTGCCGCCTAAAAAACATATGATGATCGCTGAGGGCAGGCTCATTCTCGTTGATCGGATGAATGACAACGGCACCAGTTTTCCCATTGATATATTCTTCCGTTCGCTGGCTGAGGATCAGCACCATCGTGCGATTGGTGTAATTCTATCCGGTACGGGCAGCGATGGAAGCCGAGGCGTCCGCGCCATCAAAGAAGTGGGTGGACTCGTGGTTGTGCAGAATCCCGATGATGCCAAGTTTGATGGAATGCCTTATAACGCCGTTAAAACGGGTGTCGCGGACTATGTACTACCGGTGGACGAAATCCCAGAGAATATTATCCGCTTCGTCTCTCATCCGTTGGTGAGCGGCTCCGGCACGGCAATACTCAAGAGCCTCGAAGACAATGATGTCGCACTTCATGAAATTTTTTCATTGTTGAAAGAGAGTGTGGCGATCGATTTTGCACAATACAAGTCGACCACCGTGATACGACGCATTGAAAGGCGGATCACGATCAATGGCGTGCAATCCTTGCAGGACTACTATTCCCTGCTGCTGAGAAATCCTCGTGAGTTGCAGGCGCTCGGCAAGGATATGCTGATCGGTGTCACCCGGTTTTTTCGCGACGAGGATGCGTTTGCCATCATTGAAGCGAAGGTGATTCCAGAAATATTGAAAACAACGCCGATCGGCGAGCCGGTCAGGGTGTGGGTCGCAGGCTGCTCCACCGGGGAAGAAGCCTATTCGGCCGCAATTCTATTCAAAGAGGCGCTCGAGAAGCGGGGAGAAAATCGTTCGGTCAAAATTTTCGCTACCGATGTCGACCCCGACGCGATCGCTGAGGCCAGTGCCGGCGTGTATGCCTTGAATGCGGTGGAGGACATCAACGCCGAGCGGCTGGATAAGTATTTCACCAAAACAGACGACTATCTGAAAATTAACCCCGATATTCGGGGGATGGTGATTTTTGCGACGCACAATCTGACAAATGATCCCCCGTTCTCGAATACACAATTAACGCTGTGCCGTAATCTGCTGATTTATTTCCAGCCAAAAGCTCAGCGTCGAATTCTGTCGATGCTGCATTTTTCGTTATTGAAAAATGGCTTTTTGTTTCTTGGCTCCTCCGAGACCTTGGGCGATCTGGGATCGTACTTTGATATAGTGGATGAAAAAAATCGGATTTATAGGAAGTCCGTCAACGCGCGTATTATCAATGATGCGTTGCCGAGTGTCGGCGCTGAGAAAGCACAGCGCAGCGCACCATTGCCGCTGGATCAGCTGATTCGTAATTACCAGCGTTCTCAGGGAGGAACCAACAACCTGACGGTGTTGGAGCAGTTGGTGAATGACTATGTGCCGGCGTGCATCGTTTTAAATCAAGATTTGGAAGTACAGCATGTTTACGGCGAAGTGGATAATTACACGCGTAAATTAAAGCCAGGGCGTTTTTCTGCCAAGGTGGGCGATTTTATTTTGCCTGAACTGGATATAGCCGTCTCAACGGCGGTCAATCGGGCGATCAGTTCCGAAGAAAATGTGTTGTACGAGAATGTTCAGTTTAAGCAGGCAGATGGTGCTATTCGAACGATTACCTTACGTGCTCGTTACATCGCGGGAAAGCCGGGTGCCGGTTGCCTGATCGCTTTGATTTTTGCCGATGTCGGCAGTCCTGAAAAGCCGGCAGATGAAGATGCCGTCAATTTTGATATCAGCGATCAAAGCCAGCAGCGCATTCGAGACCTGGAGCAGCAGCTTCAGAAAAAGCACGAACATTTGCAGGTGACGGTCGAAGAGCTCGAAACCACGAATGAAGAACTGCAATCTTCGAACGAAGAACTGTTGGCCGCGAATGAAGAACTGCAAAGTACAAACGAAGAGTTGCAGTCAGTCAACGAAGAGCTATACACGGTAAACAGTGAATACCAAGAGAAAATCGATGAGCTGACTCGTGCGCACACCGATATCGACAATATTTTGAAGTCGATGGATACCGGTGTCATCGTACTGGACGATGCCATGGTGATCAGGAAGTATTCTCCTGCGGCAACGCGCTACGTCAACTTGTTGCCGACCGATGTGGGGCGACCTTTCCATCATATCTCCCACTCATTAATCTACGGCAGTTTTCTCGACGATATCGCCAAGGTGATGGACTCGGGAAGTACCATTGAGCGCGAGGTCAATCTCGTGGACGGCGGCAGTCTCGTCGTCAACCTGACAACCTATGTGGATGGCGCGGACTACCCGCAAGGCTGTGTGGTGTCGTTGACAGACATCAGTGAAATCAAATCCCTGAAAGGGCAGTTGTATGACAGCTATCTGCAATTGAGGCAGACGATTGGCACCGCGTTCTGGTCAGGTAAAGCGGCAGTGCAGGTATTGATTGTGGACGATGATCCCGATGATGTCTTCCTGCTCAAATCCCGCCTGGAAGGTGATATTACGATTGGTACGGAGTACACCATTCATACTGCAAACGGTTTTGACGAAGCGAAGCCCTTGCTTGAGAAAGGGGATGTCGATATTTGCTTTATTGATTACAAGCTTGATCAGGGGACGGCTTTCGAGCTGATCCAGCAGGTTTCACAGAAAGCGAATCAACCGGCCTACATTCTGACCTCAGGCTACCTGGAAGATAGTATGTACAAGCCCGCTGTTGAGTTAGGCATTTATGATGTGATCGACAAGGCGGAGATCAGTGCGCAGGTTTTGGATCGCAGTATTCGCTACACTCTGCGGCACAAGGAGACGGAAAAATACCTGTCTCGCCGCACCGAAGCCTTTCAATTTCAGGAGGAGCAAGCCGATGCGTAGGGTATTACTCGCACTCGTGACCTTGCTCGGACTGTCTGCATGCGGAACCGACTCTGCGCCTGAACAGGGCCGTATTACTGGTGAGGCGTTTTATCGTGAAAAAATATTGCTGCCTCCCGGTGCCGAGCTGTTGGTGACACTGGAGGATGTCTCACGCGCGGACGCTCCCTCATCATTGATTACCGAGCACAGGCAGTCTCTCGATTCGCCACCACCCTATGCCTTTGAGTTGACGTACCCGACCGAGAGTATCGAACCCCGTGCGCGCTATGCCTTGCGCGCCAAAATTTTTGTCGGTGACGCGCTGCGCTTTATTACGGACACCCACGTGGATCCCTTTGCCGAGTCGTCGGAGGGCGTTGAGCCTCAGCCCGTGCGATTACTGATGGTCGGCGTGAACCGGTCGGCTCCAGAGCTCGCGCCGACGCCGCGCAATGCTCTGGGCGGACTCTGGCAGGTCACTCGCCTCAACGGGGAGGTGTTGGAGGAATCCGAACGGGTTGTGACGCTGCGCTTTGATGGGTCTCCGCTACGTGTGAGTGGCTTTTCAGGCTGCAACCAGTACTCGGGTGGCGCCACAGAGAAAGACGACAGCTTGGCGTTCGGGCAGCTTATGTCGACAATGATGGCCTGTGACGAGAGCCGCATGCTCCTGGAAAAGCGCTTTCTGGGCCTGTTGGATCAAGTCGCCCGGTTTTCGATAAGCGACGACACGCTGAGCTTGCTCGACGCCGATGGGGCGGTTCTGATTTTAGCGTCGCCGCAGTAATGTCTACATTTATTGTGTTAAGCTCGCGGTCCCCCTGAAGCGGAGACCGCCCTTGAGTCTGCGCTAAGAATCACAGGACTCGTTCATGCCTTGGCACAGCGCCTTCAGCAAAAAATTCGATCAGGCCCAGCTCGGGTCATCCCAATTGACTGTCGTCTTTGCCTCCCTGGCGTCGTTATCGCCTCTGGGGATGGACAGCTATTTGCCCGCCGTATCGGAGTTTGCAAAGAGCTTGAATGTCAGCTCGGAGCAGGCCAGTCTCACCCTGAGTTATTTTCTGGTGGGCCTGGGTTTGGGGCAGCTAGTGGGTGGCGCATGGTCCGATCAGAAAGGTCGACGCGTGGTCGCCCTGTCCGGCCTGTGCCTGTACCTGCTCAGCAGTTTTGCGATCGTCGCGTTTCAAGTGCTTGAGGCCGCGCTTGCCTTTCGCTTTCTGCAGGGGGCGGCGGGCGGCTTAATGATGGTCAGCGGGATGGCCATGCTCAAAGATACGACGGAGCCTGAACGGCTTGCAGAGCGCATCGCGCTCGCGATCTTTGTCATCATGATCATGCCTGTTGTTGCGCCGATCATTGGCTCGACGATACTTGCGTTCGCGCCTTGGCCAGCCATTTTTTTGATGTGCGGGGGCGTGGGTACGCTGATGTTTGTGTTCATTGGCTTAAAGGTCCCCGAGACCCACAGTCGCCGCACGGGCAAGCTCTCACCGGTAGCCGCACTGCGCCAATACGCCTATGTGATCGGTTATCGCATTGAGGGATGGCCGGTACCCACCTTCCAGGCGCTGGCCAATGCCTTGGGTTCGG
This sequence comes from Cellvibrionaceae bacterium AOL6, assembly GCA_003265435.1. Classification (GTDB taxonomy): domain Bacteria; phylum Pseudomonadota; class Gammaproteobacteria; order Pseudomonadales; family Cellvibrionaceae; genus Agaribacterium. The sequence goes on along the minus strand of NOXC01000005.1, from coordinate 42,346 downwards.
GGGTGATGTTAACGTTCGTCATCGTGGCGCCCTCATTGTTGATGGAGCACTACGGGCTGAGCAGTGCGCAATTTCCGCTGGCCTTTGGTGCGGTGGTGATCGCCATGTTAGTGGGGAATCGGCTTGGCAAACAGTTGCTGGGGCGCGTGCGCAAGGAGCGCCTGTATATTCGGGGGCTTTTCGTTTCGGCATTTTTTGCGGCTCTTTTCCTGGCCTTGTCATGGCTGGTGGTGCTACCGGTTTGGCTGTTTATCCTGCTACTCATGTTCAGTGTGGGGAGCTACTCCACCATCGGGCCCGCCGGGCAGGCCATGTATTTGAACCTCTTGGATCGGTATTACGGCAGCGCAACGGCCTTTGAGCAGACGATGCGCTTTTCACTGGGAGGGGTGCTTGGCGGTATCGCCGTATCCCTGCCGCTGCCTCCTGTTCAGGCCGCCGTGCTGATGTTCAGCAGCAGTGTGGCGTTGAGCATTCTGTGTTTCAGTGGCACTCTATTTCACTGGCGGCGAGTGTTAGCCGATTAGTCATATCCTTATTTAGAGAAGCAAAAAATGAGTGCCTACACCTTTAATCAGTACTTTTTGGCCGCGTTTTTCAGCGTGGTGGCACTGTTTTATACTGTGTTTATTCTCGCTCGAGCGCGCCGCTATGGTGGGCGCTTTATTCATGCGGGGCAGCGTGGCACATGCCACTGGTGGAACCACATGATCTTCCGCGTGTTTCGCGTAGCGATATGGGGAGCCTGTGTTGCACGCCTTTTCTTTGCTGACACCGTTGACACAGTACTGGGGGTGGTGGCGACACCTGCGTGGGTGCTCTGGTTGGGTGACGTTTTGTTGATAGCCGGGTTTGCCGGAGCGGCCATGTCGAGTATGTACCTTGGGCAGGAATGGCGATCGGGCGTCGATGCCGGCCAGCGTAGCTTGGTGACCCGTGGCCCCTTTGCTCGCTCGCGCAATCCTATTTTTTTGGGTGCCATGACGGCGCAATTGGGCTTTCTCTTGGCGTTACCCAGTGTGTTTTCGCTTATCTGTCTGGGTTTGAGTTGGTGGACGATTGCGCGTCAAGTGCGTATCGAAGAGCGAGATTGGGCGCAGAAAGCGCCTGAGTCGTATCAGCGCTACTGCAGCACTGTGCCACGCTGGTTATAGCCCGGCAACTACTGGGCCAGCCACACATCCCTGACCCAGGCCCAAACGCCATCCGCGCACTCTTCGGGCTCGTCTTCACTGGGAGACCAGGTCCATACCGTGCCATCGTCTGACACGGCGTAGTAGCCGCCCTCGTGCTGGCACAAGGGTAGGAGTTCACGCGGCAGGCCTTCTGCCCACGCTTCTGCAGCCACTTCAGGCAGAAAGGTGTGCGACATCGGATCCGCCAAGGTGACGGGCTCCAACGATCCGTAAATGACATCACTGCATTGCAGCAGGTATTCGCGCATTTCAGCAGGAATATCAATGAGCATGGCTTCCTGGGCCTCGACGACGTCCTCCAGCTCCGGCAAGCTGAGCGGGAAGGCGGTGCTTTCGGCGCGGGATTTCAGCTCCTCGATGACTTCCTGCATCGCGATCAGGCTCCGTACTGAGCGTTGTGATAGACGTTCTGCACGTCTTCGAGGTCCTCGAGCATGTCGATCATCTTCTCGAGGGTGGCGGCATCTTCCTCGCTCAGATCCGTGGTGGTTTGTGGCACAAATTGAATTTCATCCACGTCGAACTCAACGCCATCAAAGGCCTCGCTGAGTGCAGTTTTCGCCTTGTTGTATTCGGTTTGAGGTGCGAATACGGTGATCTTTCCGTCTTCGCATTCGATGTCGGTGACGTCCACGTCTGCCATCATCAGTGCCTCGAGTGCGGCTTCTTCGTCATCACCGGGGAAGGCAAAAATCGCACAGTGGTCGAACATGTGCATGACCGTGCCCTGGCTGCCGATTTTGGCTTTGGCCTTGTTAAAGCACGTGCGCACGTCCCCATAAGTACGATTGGGGTTATCCGTAAGGCAGTCGACAATCACCATGCAGTTCCCGGGGCCAAAACCTTCGTAGCGCGCAACGGCAAAATCTTCGCCGCCAGTACCCTGGGCTTTCTCCAGCGCTTTCTTGATCACATGCGCAGGCACCTGCTCTTTTTTGGCTCGGTCCAACAGGCTGCGTAGAGCCAGGTTACTGTCCGGGTCGCTGCTGCCCGATTTGGCGCAGGTGTAAATCTCTCGGCTGTATTTACTGTAGAGTTTGGAGTTCTGGTCCGATGTTTTGGCCATGGACTCTTTTCGGTTCTGATAGGCGCGACCCATAGTCTTCTCTCTCAGGCAAATCAAAAAGCGGGAGTTTAACCACTTTTGTCCGTTAAATTAAGGCACTCCGGGTGAATTTCCCGGAGTGCCAGCGGTGCTTAAAGCCCGCGATCAGTCGGTTTTCAGCTTCTCCAGCGCTTCGTTGTAGCTGTCCTTGGTTTTTTCAGCGCTGTCTTCCATGGTGGCTTTTGCGTCCTTCATCGCCTGTTCGCTGTCGGCCTTGGCGTCTTCGTAGACTTCGACGGTTTTTTGTTTGGCTTCTTCGTAGGCTTCAGCACTGTCTTCTTTAAGCTCTTCGTAGCCTTCTTTGGCCGCATCGGCGAGGTCACTGGCCGATTGCTGTACCGCTTCACTGCCGTCCTGAAGGGCGGCTTTGGCTTTTTCAGTGCTGGATTCGGGTTCTTTCTCTGAGCAGGCGCCGACGGCAAGACCGGCAGCCAATACGATCAAAAGGGAATATTTCATGTTTGTCGCTCCTTAATGGTGTCTTTCACACTGCGCGGGGCACAGGCTTCCGTTTGCCGGCAGCGTCCAGTAGGATACGTTAAAAACGGGTATTTGCGGAGAGGAACATGGCACTCACAGAATCGACCATGCTGTCGTTGGGCAGTAATGCACCGGATTTCAACCTGCCATCAACGGACGGTCGGATGTTCACGCTGAGCGATTTCGATGACGCGCCGGTGTTGGTGGTCCTGTTTATTTGTAACCATTGCCCGTATGTGATTCATATTGCGCCCGCACTGGCCAGCCTTGCACGTCGCTATCAGGAGCTGGGTGCGGCCTTTGTTGCGATTAACAGCAATGACGCGACCGCCTATCCAGCAGACAGTTTGCCGCTGATGAAAGAAGAAAAAGCACGGCGCGGTTATAGCTTCCCCTATTTGTTTGATGAAGACCAAAGTGTGGCCAAAGCCTACAGCGCGGCGTGTACGCCGGATCTGTATGTGTTTGATGCCGAGCGCAAGCTCGCCTACCGCGGCCAGTTCGATGACACACGTCCGCACCGGATCTCGTCGGGGAACTACGATTCGTCTGCCCATCCTGCGGATGGCGCCGAGTTGGCTGCGGCGCTCGACCTGCTTCTGTCCGGCAAGGCCGTCCCTGCGGCTCAAATTCCTTCGATGGGCTGTAACATCAAGTGGAAGCCGGGCAACGAGCCCGACTATTTTGGTTGATTAATGCGAGCTCGAGTCCACACGCTCCGGTGCGGGACTCCGCCATTGCTGTTTCATTGCTCGGAAAAATGCGTTCGCATGAGGCTTGTCATCGGGAGCGTATAACACCAGGGTTTCACCGCTGTCCGCCTGCGCCTCGATGTAGTACGACGATCTATCCCCATCAAACTGCAGCTCCAGGCTGTGGATGTCGGTGAACGCCATGCTGTCGGTGTACAGTTCTTCTCCTTCCATCCAGTAGGTAAAAAGCTGGCTGTTTGTAAATCCATTCCCGTCCAAACGCCAATCAAAATACGCTGCGCTGTAGAATTGTTCAATGTTGTGAGGCGCTGCACTGGACTCGACCAGCGTGGGTAGAACCTGCGCTTCCAAAAACTGTTTTTGCATTGTGGGCAAGGATGAACCTTTGACGACAAAAGCCGGGGGGGTGATGAGCAAAAAGTTGTTCAGCATGTAGGCTAAGTAGAACAGGCTTAACGGCGCGAAGAAGGCGTTGCGCCAACGGAAAATGTGACCGTGCGTTACCTCGGCGCCTTCGGGAAAAGCTCGTCTAATCGTACTGAGGTAGGGCAAAACGACAAACGGTATCAGCAAGGACAAGGTCGTCAGTTTCACGTTAAATTCGGCGTTCGCGATACAGGATAACGCGATATACAGCAGCCCCAAGCCCCAGACGATGCTCAACGGCAGAATGACTTTCTGGGCTTCGAGGCGCTGTTCTTTTCTCAGCGCATAGCCGAAAGGAATGAACCAGAATACGCTGAATACGGCCCGCCAGAACGGCATAAGTTTATCGGCTCGCCGGTGGCGTAGGTGCTTCCAGTTTCGAAAAAACCAGTAGAGGGAGTATAGGTTGAGTGTTATTAAATTAAGCAGAAGAAAACGCTTGGGAGATACGTGATAAAAGAACTGTTCTGCATTGTGCGCGGGGGGTTCGAAAGCCCATAGGATAAAGCTGACAAGGGTGAGCACGGCCAGCACCGCGAGGACGATCATCAATTGATGTAACTCTTCGTCAATGGGGTCCGCGTCGCTTGTTGTTGTGAGGGCAGCAAACGCTTCCGGTTGGTTTTTATACAGGCCATAACTCAGCCAGCTCACGGCGTCTTGGTGGGCTTCGCGGTAGCGCGCGAGCCCATCCACAGGCACGGCGTCTTGCAGGCTCTGGTAGTGTGTCGAAAGTGTCAGCACGCGCTGCTCAGGGTCGAACCGGTGCTCGACTTCCATGCGAAACCACGGGGTCTCAATGAGGGCATCGTCATCGTCAAACTGCCAGCCTTCCGCTTCGAATTCGAGCGTAATAATGTGTGTGATGTCGATGGGGTGAGGAATGCTCAGAGGCACGTTGCGCTCTTCTGCGCCTGGGTTCTGTAAATAACTGAGTAGGCTGGTGAAATAGAAGTCGGTTTCAAACCGGCCTTCTGTGTCCACTGCTGTCCAGAGGTCTTCGACCTCGTAGTATTCCGTGATCTCAATATCACCGTCGTCTTCGCGTGTGACATCCAGACTGCGTGCGGAGCGAATGCCGGGGTAAAAGTCTGAATAAAACGACAGATAGTCTTGCTGAAGCGTTTGCAGGCTGGCTTCTGCTAGGCGGGTCCGAAGTTGCGCAGCGCTGTGTTCGGAATGCCGTGTCGTTACACGCATCTCGGTGTTTGCGCGCACGGCTTTACGAATCAGGTAGTGTTCCTCCACGATCTGCCTCAACGCACCGGGCGGCGCCTGAATATCAACCATGTCGCTGCTGCCCTCGAGCATCAGCGCGATGCCGGCATCGGCAAACTCAAGGTCTTCGAAACGTTCCGCTTCACCGCGCAGAGCGTGTTGTGGATCGAGCCAGAATACCTCGTCGTTAAGCTGAAGCTTCAGCAGGGCATGGTCGACGGCGGTGGGTGAAGGGCCGTATTGCGTCAGAGTGTGTTGCCGCTGTCGATTTACGAGCGCAATGTCGGACTGAATGCCCAATGATCGGAACAGGCCATGCAGGACGGCTGTGTACTCAAAAGGGGACAGCCAATCGGCAGCCCATATCGTTTCGCTGTTTCGTACGGCGTGTGAAGAATCAAAGAGCGGGGCGCTCTGCGTGTCGAAGCGCGCGTGCAGGTCTTGCAGCCCGGCCATGATGCGTTGCTTCTGACTTGTGTGCCGCGCGGCGATGCGTTTAGCGAACTGCTGCTGCTCGGGGTTTGCTTGTGCGGCCAGGGACGCTCGAGGCGCAAGCCAGTCCTGCAGCGCCGCCCAGTCCGGCATATTACTGAAGTGGACCTGGCTGCGTTGCGCCACCCAGTCAGGGGCGTCGTCATAGCTTTCAAATGCCGGGAGGTCGTATTCGTCGAGCTTAAAGTGACGCTCCGCGCCCTTTTCGATACGCTCGAAGGGCGTGGGGGGGCCTATTTCGTGGCGAAATATCGGTTCCTCGCGCGCCCAAAAAAGTCGAAATCGGTGGTGACCAACGGCGACGCCCCAGCGGGTGTGGGTGGTGTAGCTGAACCATGGGGCCCATTGCGGGTTGGTGCCGGTCAGCCGATAGCGGTAATAAAGTCGATCGCCAGATTGGAGTTCGGGTATGTCGATAATGAGCTGACTTACGGTGCTCTCGTGCGGAGAGGGCGCGTCTTGCGAGTCGTGCGAAAATTCGGCTAATGTCAGCATGTCTCGACGCTCGGTGTTGCGCAGTAGCTCGAGGTTGAGCATTTCCAGGGTTTCGAAGTCAGACTGGTATTCGAGCACGATCCGCCGGTAATCCCGCGCACCTTCTTCAGACAGCACATCCACGACGAAACCATAGACCTGCTCGATTGGGCCCGATTCGGGCACGCGTATCTGCTGATCGTACAGCTGAAAAAAACTGTCGCGTTCAGACTCGGGAATGGCGTAGTGCAGCCACGGGTTGGTGGGTTCAAGCCAGTCAGGTTGGGTTTCAGCAGAGGCCCACGTCGGCAGCATCAACTGACACAGCCAAACGCCTAGAACGAGGCTATAGGCAAGGCGCTGGGAAACGGAGGCGGGCGGGGTCATTCCTGAATCCTGATATTATTGAAATCGATGCGGTTCCAGTTCGATCTGCTTGAGGGCCTTGCCGATAAAGATCACATGCCCGCGATAGCGACTGTTTGCCGTGGTGGAAAATTCGAAGCGGTAGTGCCGTTCGATTTTGAGGCCGTCACCACTAAAGCGCGGAATCAGGCGGTGTAAATAAACACTTTGGTCGAGCAGGATCATTTGATGTTGATCCACATACCGTTGTACCGCGGCTCGAGCTGCCGAGCTGACTTCCGCGTGGCGCCATAGTGCGTAGGCGGCCGTGGCGACGACAAGTAAGACGAAAACATCAGTGAGGGTCAAAGCAGGGGACTCCTTGGCGTTGGCCTATCGAGCGCGCAGGTGAGCCCGCGACCATTTCATAGGGGCGAACATCACGTGTGACCGTCGCATTCATTCCTACCACCGCTCCGTCGCCAAGGGTAACGCCATCGACAATGCCGCAGCCCGCACCCAGCCACACATCCCGCCCCAAGTGAATACCCTGGGAGGTGACCGCTTGGTCTTGAATGAGTGAGGTGGCATCTAAGCCATGGTTGAACGCGAACAGACGAGTATGTGCCGCGATACGGCAATGATCGCCAATGTGGATGCCGGCGCGTCCGCCATCCATCGTGCAGTGGTGGTTGATGCCAACGTGCTTGCCGATCGTGATGGGGCCGTGCAGTACGGCATCGGCGCCAATGAAGCTGCCCGTCCCAATCGAGATAGGGCGACCGGGTTCGGCAAACAGTTTGGCCTGAGGGCTGATAAAGCAATTGTCTTCGATGATGACCGTTTCGAGCTGCATGAGCTTTTGCTGCCAGCGTATCTGCCAGGGCTGGGCCCATTCGAGGTGCTTGGGTTTGAGTCGCCAATACAGCCAAGGCATGTAGTTCAGCCTTTCCTTGTGCTGCTCGATGTAGGTGTCGTCGTCGGGGTGGTCTGTCATGTCGACAATATAACAGGCGCGTCCGTACTTGGGCATCCCCGAGACTTGGCACGGAAATCATAAAAATAATTGATATTCTCTATTGCATTAGTAAATGAGAATCAATATCATCTGCTTCGTGAGTCACCATCAGGCTGCTCACATTTACGTTCGTCTCGTTGATGCCCACCGGTTCGGTGGGCTTTTTTTGGAGGTGAAATGGAAGCCTTATCCCCCAACGGTCCCTTGCTCGAACCTTTGTTGCTGCGAGCGTTGGCCAGCCGAAAATTGCGAACCATGGAGTTCGTCGACCTTGCTGCCGAGGCCCTGCTCCCCAAGTTGGGACTGAACGACCGTCAAATACAAAGCATGCACCGAAAGATGGGCGCCGACCAGCGATCGCTGCTGTGCTGCAAGTGGATTGACGACAGACTGTTAGAAATATTGACTCGCCAGGCCGACGCCTGTGTGATCGAATTTGGCAGCGCGCTGAGTACCCGATTTCATCGCGTCAGCGCGCGCCTCGATTGGCCCCGTTGTCAGTGGTTGAGCCTCGACAGCGCAGAGGCCGTAAAACTTGGCCAGAGCCTCCTCCCGGAAACCGACAACCTGGAGCTCCTGTGTTGGGACTACGACGCCGACGCCTGGCAGAGTCTGGTCCGCAAAGTGGGCAACAGGCCGCTCGTGATGGTGAGCGAGCATGCGCGGGTGACGGAAGCCATGCACTGGTGGTCCTTACTCGAGTTTTTACAGCCCCTTCACGACAACGACCCTCAGATGCTGATGCCGATGAAAAAGCGTCAGCAATTCGCGCTCGAGCAGCGCTTTGGCGAGCACTTCCGCGTGCTCAACGAGTTGGCTTTGTGCCGTGCCGGGTCGGGCTGGTTCGATGCGTTGCGTGCAGCCTACAGCCGACTTGAGACCCACAACTTGACGCACTTTTCGCTGCGTCTCTCTACCCAATTGCCCATAGCAGGTTGATCATGAGCTTAACCCACCGACACCTCTGTCCCGCGCATGCGGTAAAAGTTCGCGCGAACGAAGATGACGCATATCGATATTGGACCATGATGATGCAACGAGGTGTAGCGGCATATGTTCAATGTCGCTGGGATGCAGCAGACATTTATCTGGGTGCGGCCTATGAAATTGCCGTGCTGCGCCTGCAGGTCGAAAACAACACGCAGTTTGATTCCTCACAATTGCTGCGGCCGCTGGAATTTATGTTGAATATGTACCGTGCGGAAGGCAGCGAGGTGAAAACGCGCTTGTTGCTGCAAGCGGCGAGCCGTGCAGTAAAGGTCTTGCAGGGGGTGGCACGTCGTGACCTTGCGGATCTGTTAAGCAAGGCCCGCGAGAATGAGGCCTGCTCGCTGCCCTTAGCGGGCTCAATGCCTTTTGCGGCCGCTCGCGCGGTCTATCACTGAAGGTCGCTGCCGAATTCGCCCGGGGAGTGGCCGAATTGCTTGCGAAAAGCGGTACAAAAATTGGAAGGGTGGCGGTAGCCTGCACGCCACGCGACCTCGCCAATGGAGATGGCTTCATGGCGAAGTTGGTCGCGCGCAATTTCGAGTCGTCGCGTACGTAGGTAGTCGACGAGCGTCATCCCAAAGTGCCGTTTGAAGCTGCGTTGCAGTGTGCTCACGCTGCGCCCGAATTCCATTGCAAGCTCGTCGAGCAGCGGCGCGTTCTGCGCATCGCGCGATGCAATAATTTCTTCCAGTCTGTGTCGCAAGGCCAGCGCTTCTGCGGATGGCGGGCGCAAGGGCACGTGCTGCTGGCCGGGTAAGGTCTCGGCGTGTGCCTTCTGGTAATCATCGAGTGTGGTGGCGGCAAATCGTAAGCAGTCACTTTCCATTTCGAGCTGGGGCACTGGGACGTGTTGCTGGCTGTTTTGCAGGAGTTGTCTGGCGATACGCTGGCTATCGACGGAGGCCGCCCAGCTGTGGACGGACGCGTGGTGTTGGCACAATCGCGCAAGGCGCTGGTCGGTGTTGGCATGGCGATGCGCGAGCCACGCGGGCTCTAGGCACAGAGTGACCTTCGCGACATGGTTGCCCTTGGTGAAAAACTTTTGCCACTGCGTGGGGCTGTGCAGGTTGATGGCGAAACAACGCGGAGCATCTTCCTTTGCCTCGATGCGATAGCGGCGGTCGCCGAGCGAAAAGTCGAGACGGCCATGCAGTAGGAGCCCGAGCGTCAGTCTCGCCGGGCGCTCCAAGGTGAGGTTGAGATCATCCAGCTCGACTCCCTCGGAGCTATGCAAGTGCATGTCCGAGCCTTGCTGCTGAAAATTCAGGCGACCGGACATTGCCGGTTGGCCGCTGCGCAAATCGACACGAACAGCGTCAGCATTTGGCTCACGGGTGTCCGTGAGGGGGTAGGGCGCTTTAGAGGTTTTATTCATTGGGCTGCATATTTTCCACAGTAAGTTGACGATTTTACATAAGCCGGCGCGCTTTGAAACGCCTTTAGATCGTTTATAATGAAAATCATTATCAAAATTGTCCGTTTGGTCGCATCAGTGCATTTCGCTGGGTGATCGTCGGAGTCGGTCTTGCGGTTTCCTGTCCATGCTCAAATCCAAAAAGGCGCGTCAGCGGGTATTCAAAGTTGCTCGATGGCTGCATGTGTATCTCTCTACGTTGTTGATGGTGTTATTGATCTTTTTCTGCATCACTGGCATCACGCTGAACCACAAGTGGTACGACACGAAGGGCAATACCGATTCGATGCATAGTGAGCCTTTGACGGACGCGCTGATTGAGGAGTGGGGCCTGGGGGCCGATGACTGGGCGCCGGATCTGACCCGTATGAGCCGGGATTTGTCGGCGCGCTATCGCCTTCCCGAGCCGGGCAGCATTGATCTGGATGCCGAGATGCGTGAAGTGATCTTTGAGTACCGAGTACCGGCCGGTTTCGCATCGATTTTTGTGCTTGCCGAAGACCAGCTCATCGAAGTCGAGATGGAGCGCGGCTCGCTGCTCGGCATCCTGAATGATTTACATAAGGGGCGCCACAGCGGCACCGTATGGTTCTGGCTGATTGATGTCAGCGCGGTCGTGATGATGCTGTTCGCATTTGCAGGCTTAATTATTTTGTACCAAGGCAAAAAGTATCGACGAGATGGCAACATTGCCATGCTTGTCGGATTACTTATTCCGGTTCTGATTTATTTTCTATGTGTTCCAGCGGTAGGGAGAAGTTGATGCGCGTGTGGTGTATTTTTTTGGCGGCGATGTGTTGCTCTTTGAATGCGTTTTCTGATCGCATTGTGCAGATCGAAATTGAAATTCCGGACATTGAAGCCAGCCCCTATTTTCGACCTTATGTGGCCATTTGGGCGGAGTCACTCGAACGAGAGCCTGTCGAAAGTATTGCAGTTTGGTATCAAACTGAATTAAAACCAGGGCCTGAGGGCGATGGGAAAAAATGGTTGAAGGACATGCGTCAGTGGTGGCGCAAGCTTGGCCGTGAGTCACCGGATTACGTAGACGGTGTCACGGGAGCGACCCGTAAACCCGGCGTGTACCAGCTGAGCTGGCAAGTACCGGATTCTCTCGAGGGGGCTTTCCTCTTAAATTTTGAGGCCGCGCGTGAAGAGGGTGGCCGAAGTTATCAACGCGTTGAGGTGGGGGCTACCGCACAAGGTGAGGTAAAGGTCCCTGCAGAAAATGAATTAGGATTTATTACGATACAAATGGAGTCAGCTGAATGACAGTCTTTAGAAATCATTTTCCTTTTAAGTGGCTCGCGTTCGCGTCACTGTCTTTGCTCAGTACCATGGCGATGGCACATGGCCGCTGGATTATTCCGAGTGACACCATTGTGTCCGGAGATACGCCCACTCCTGTAGCCGTCGATTTCAGTATTTCGAACGATGTGTTTCATCCCGACTATAGTTATGGCGGTATTCCGCTTACCCTGCTCAGTACGGGGCAGAGTGAAAAGCGGGATTTAAGCTCGCCACGCGCTAAATATATTTCTGAATTGATGGCTTCAACACGCTTTGCGGTTTATGCCCCTGACGGGAGTGTGGATCGCTCGGCGGCCATTGTGAATCTCGGTCGCAAGAGTGTGTCGGCGACGGCTTTGAGCCAAGATGGCAGTTATCGTTTCGCGGTGGAACAAAATCCTATTTACTTTACTTTTTACACGGACGCTGAAGGGGAGCTTCATCGCGAGTTCGGCCCGGTCAGTGATGTGCAGACTTGGTTGCCCGAGGGCACGACCGGCATTCGTGGTATGAAGCTGGTAAACCGGGTTGAAAGTATCGTCACACGCAACGCGGTGTCGGATATTGGCGGCGCGGCATCACCCCGCAGTGGTCTGGATGTGCTCTTTGAGGGCCACCCGAATGAGTTGTTCGCGGGCGAGTCTGCGCAAGTGACGGTGTATTTTGATGGTGAGCCGGTGGAAGAGGGGGTCACGTTAAAACTGACGCGTGGCGGAACCCGTTGGCGCAACGATCGCGAAATTATCGAAGTGGCGACGAATAAGTCGGGTCAAGCATCGTGGACTTGGCCGCAAGCCGGGTTTTATCTTTTGGAACTGGAATTAGAAAAAGACGGCCCATCGCCCGATGCAACGAAGGAGCGTTATGCGAACTACCTGAGCCTAGAGGTGAACCCGGAGTAAGGCATTTTGCGGTAGAGGGGCGGGTCGCCAAGCACTCTGCCCTTGGCGCTATAAGTACTCTCTCATTTTTGTTTTAAACTTCATAAAAACTGTGGAGATTTTAGAGTTGATTTAAAACGGGGTGATCGAGGGGCCCTGCCACGCGGTAAAGCTTTGGCGGGGACGCGGCAAGTACATCCGTGTAGGCTCCCCACCCGCATCCCTGCGGGTGAAGCCCCGCCAAAGCTTTACCGCGCGTCAGGCCTCGGATCCAATGCGAATCTTCAGAGGCACGATACTTATCGAAAGGCGTGAAACCGAACCAGCAAAAACGCATCCCATCGTGCGAGGGGTCAGATCACAAAGTGCTCTGATCCCTCAATTCTAAAACCGAAGAAAACACATCTCATCGCTCGCGGGGTCAGACCACGAAGTGCTCTGACCCCTCATATCCAAACTCGAAGAAAACGAACTTCAGCACTCAAGTAAATAGTGCTCAGCAAAAGGGATACTCCCCCTCCCAAGGCCTGATGCACCGTATTGTTCTGACTGGGCTCTCATTCGCAGGGAGGCGAATGGAGAGCCTACAGGGATGTATTCACGCGTCCCAGGCAGGACAATACGGTGGAGCAGGCCCCCTCGAATACGGCTGCCCAATCCGTAGCCCCAGCCACAACTAAATAAAGCTATTTAGGAATCGATTGAGACCGGTGCAATTGTTTAGAAAGAGTCAGTCGAGGGGGCCTGCCACGCGGTAAAGCTTTGGCGGGGACGCGGCAAGTACGTCCGTGTAGGCTCCCCACCCGCATCCCTGCGGGTGAAGCCCCACCAAACCTTTACCACGCGTCAGGCCTCGGGTTCAGTGCCAATCATTTTGGCGAATTTTGTTGGGCTTCGCGCACCAGAATACTCCCCCAGCGGCGTAGTTTTTCGAAACCGATCAAGCAAGCCGCTACGCAGAGCAGTGCAATCAGGACACCCCACCACCCCATGGAATGAAACTCTTCGACGCAAGTCCAGATCAGTTGGCCGACGCACAGGGTGGCGACGATGAGCAGGGTGGGTTTGCGTCCGATTTTCTCAACGATGAAGACACCGAGCGGTGCGCCTAGGGCGACGATGGGGGCGGCAGCGAGCCAATTTTCGTAGACGCCGGGCTGCCAGCTTGCGCTCAGAAATTTGATCAACACGCCGTAGGCGGAAGCGAATGCCATGATGACCACAGAGGTGGGAATGGCAATTTTCAGATCCGCGCGGCAGAGCAAAACCAATGCGGCGTAGATCACCATATCGATACCAACGCCCGTCACCGAGACCGCGAGCAGACTGGCGGCGAGGCCGAGGCTGAATCCGACCTTGAGATCCCAGCGCTCATCGAATTCCGTCATGCCATGGTGGCCGGCAATTTCATTCAGTCGATACAAATGGAGAATGCCAAAGCTGCCCCATATGACGGCAAATGTGAGCTTGATCCACAGGTCCGGGATTAGAGGCGCGAGGTAAAGCACGCCCAGCGGGATGCCGATTAGCGTGCCGAGCGCGGCGCCCTGCAATAGGCTCCAAGCGAGCGGTTGGCGTCGCGCAAAAATGAAAATACTCGCGCTGACCATACCGATGGACTGCACCGCGAAACTAAAGTCGCGACCGAGGCTTGCGGGTTGGTCGAAGAACAAGACGAGCACGGGAAATCCCACCGTGCCTCCGCCCATAGGGGTGGAGCCGGCGGCGTAGCTGCCAATCGCCATCGCGACGGCAATGGGCCAATGGGCCAATGCCGTGAGCCAAGCCTGGTCGCGGGTGATCAGGAAAGTCCAAGTCGCGTAAAACAAGGTTAGCCAGACAAACCAAAGCCAGAGATGGCGACGCGGCGGTGGGCGTAATGACATACCGAAAATGTGCTCCTGCAGCTAGGGGCGCTCGAGTGGCCGGCTATGATACGTGAAATTTGTGCAGGGTACAGAGATGTGCCGACGCACAGGGCGTCGGCAGGGGATCACATCTGGCTTTGCAGGTAATTTTCGAGGCCGATGTGTTTGATGAGACCGAGCTGTTGCTCGAGCCAGTAGGCGTGATCGGTTTCCGTGTCATCGAGCAGTACGACCAACATCTCGCGAGTCACGTAGTCCTTCTCCGATTCACACAGAGTGATGACGTCCTTTAATGCCTGTGCCACCGCGTATTCGACATCGAGGTCGCTCTTCAGCATCTCGGGTACATCGGCGCCAATATGAATCGCGTGACGAGTAATCATATCCGGGCGCCCCTCGAGGAACAGGATGCGCTCAATGAGTTTTTTGGCGTGAGTCTTCTCGTCGTCAAACTCGTGAGCGATGCGCTCGTACAGTTTGCTCAATCCCCAGTCGGCATACATCTCCGAGTGGATAAAATACTGGTCCATCGCCGCGAGTTCGAAGGAGAGCAGGCGGTTCAGTTCCGCAATGATTTTCGTGTTGCCTTTCATGATCAGTCTCCGTCTTCAATTTGTGCTTGCAGGTAGTTCGGCAGGCCCATCTCGTCGATCTGGTACTGCTGCGTTTCGAGCCAATCAACGATGCCTTCTTCGTACTCGAGGATGTCCGTTAACAGGCCTCGGCTAACGAAGTCTTTTTCGTTCTCGCAGATGACGATGGCGTCTTTGAGCTCCGTGATTTGCTGGTGCTGGAACTTGAGGTCCAGTTTCAGCATTTCTTCGGTATTTTCGCCGATGTGCAGCGGATTGAGTTTCTGCAGGTTGGGCAGGCCTTCGAGCAACAGTATGCGCTCGATCAGATCGTCAGCCTGCTTCATATCCTTAATGGACTTTTTGTAGGCCACTTCATTGAGCCTTTCAAAGCCCCAATTGCGGTACATCCTGGCGTGCAGGAAGTAGCGATTAATGGATGTGAGTTCAGTCGTCAGAGTGTCATTGAGCACTTCAATGACTTTTTTACTCGATTGCATATGCGCCTCCAAGAGCTCGTTTGAAAGCTCAGCCAGTTGAGCGAAGTATACTCATTTTTTGAGTTGAGTCAAAAAAATCTTTATATATCAATGGTTTAGAAATGTTAATGATTGTTATTTTGTCCTGGGTTTCGCTTTGGGGAGGGTTAGCAACTGCGTCAAAACACACATGCGCGAGATTCGCATTGCAGGCGGTAGGACGTTGCTTTTGGTCTTCGTGAACATTAGTGTAGTGGGGCCCTGACTTGTAATGCGCTCGGTGACTGAATACTGTCTTGCGCCGGGCATATCCTAATAATCACAAAGCACGACTTAAGGAATGGACTATGGCAAAGAATCTCTTTCACACCAGTATCGAAGGCGCCCAGCATGGCGCGAAATCCCTCGATGAATTTCTGGCCTTTGCCCGCGCGGCAGGAGCCGACGGCGCGGAGCCTTCGAACTACCACCTGCAGACGGCCGATGGCGGGCTGATGAAGCCGGCGGAGATTCGCGCCCTGTTTGACAAGCACGAGCTGAAAATGGATGGCTTTTCCTGTCATTGTCCTTTTTGGGCCCACACCACCGCGTGGACCGGCAGTAAAACGATTCGGCCTTTCCTGCCTGAGCATGTCTGGCAGATGAGCCCCGAGAAGATCGAAGCCTGGCTGGAAGACTACATCTTTGCGTTTATGGACCTGTGTGCCGAGCTTAATATTCGCATTATTCCCATGTTTTGGGGCGTGTCCTGCGGCTTTGAGCTTGCAACGGGTTACCCCTTTGGCTTCTTTCAGGGGCCAGGCTATGACCTCGAAGCGGAAGCCAAGGAGCGTTTCGTCAGCAAAACAGCGCCACTGAGAGCCCGTGCGAACGAGTTGGGCTTATACCTGTGCCATGAGATCCACCCGAATTCCGCGGCCATGTGTGTTGACGACTTTGTCGGCCTTGTTGACGCGTGTGATGGCGATAAGGTCTTGGGCGTCACGGCGGATCCCTCGCATTGCTGGGAAGGTGAGGACATGTTCCAGCGTTTTCGCGCTGTCGCAGATCGCGTGTATGCCGCTGCGGTGAAGAACTTTGTCGTGCTTGAAGGCCGCCCTTTACGCAAAATGCAGGGCGATTGGAAAACACGCGCGATGCAGTTTACGGATCTGTCGACCGGTGACATGAACCTGATGCGCTTCGTCGAGCTGTTGATCGAAATCGGCTATGGCGAGCGCTACTGTGACATCATGGGAGTGGACAGCGCGCCCCTGGTCACGGAAGCGGAGAGCGCTTATCGCGATCTCGATGCAACGTCCCGCAACGCGATTCAGTACACGCGTGACCATCTGGTCTTTCCCGTGGCGACGGAATCGTTTGAAGATGGCATGGGCTCTTAAGCTGCCGCAAAAATGGGGCGAAAGGCCCCATTTATCCTCTTGCTGAACGATTGAGCCTGCTAAAGGCAGGCTCCGCTCCGGGCGTCGGCCCTCCCTTTCCTGCTGCAACTTGCGCTGTTCTGGCGCGTGAATTAGTGCCAATGTCCCATCGATGAACTAGACTCAAGGGAGACTTAAACAGCCTTTAAGGACCGGGGGACGGAGTGAAAAAAACTTCGTGGGCTTGTTACGCTTCACTGAGTCGGTACACGCCGACTGGGAGCCGTGTCACACGGCGCTTCTCACTGCGCTGCAGGCGCACTACGGCACTGATTTTGCTTTAATGATTGATGTGCCAAATACCGCACTGACTGTTTTTCTGGTTTCTGCCGATATCCAAGCCTGGGAATTGCATGAGGAGGTCCTCGATGTACTTCGTGAGGTGGATGCGGAACTCGAGGCGCAGCTTCTGATTTCCCATATGGGAGAGGATTGGAGCCTTTCTGGCTTCCCGCAGGCCGACCTCTGGCTTGCTGAACACGATGGAAACGTGCATTAACCCCCGCGCCAGCGTCATGGGGCGGGGCGGCTTTCAATGACAATTTACGATCCGCATTTCGCGGAGGGGAAAAATGACGTTTTCACTTAAAACCCGTATTCTATTTTTTATCGTGCTGAGTGGCCTGGCCGTGATGCTTGTGGCGTATCTCGGTTTGGAGGTCCTGCATAAAACCAGCCGTCAGGATAATCTTGCGCGCATTACTCAGTTGATGCGCAGCACGGTGAACGTCGTGGATCAGCTTGAACGCGCGGCGGCAGCTGGGCAAATTGAAGAAGCCAAGGCCAAGGAGATGGCCACACGTATTCTCCGCGAAAATAAATACCACAGTTCCGAGTACGTGTATGTGGTCGATAACAATATGGATTTTGTTGCGACGCCACTCGACCCACAACTGCATGGCACCAGCTTTAACGACTTTAAGGATGCGCAGGGGAAAAGCATCGGCGCGATGGTGCGCCGTTTGGTGGGCGATACTACGGGCCGCATTATCAGCTACGAGTGGAATTCAGAGCGTGACGGTGAGGTGGTGGATCTGACTTCGGTGGTACAAAAGACGCCCATTTGGGGGTGGTACGTCGGCACCGGGGTGAGCTACAAGGAAGCGGATGACCGATATTGGGCGACGGCGATCTGGCTGCTGGGCTTATCGATTCTCATCGCCATAATTATCTCGTTGAGTGTGGGCTTGTTTGGATTGAAACTCGCGCGCTCGTTGGGGGGAGAAATATCCGATGTGGTGGCCATTGTGCAGCGGATTTCGCGCGGTGACCTCAGCATCGAACTGGACGACAGTCACTGTGACAAAAACAGTGTCGTGGGTGCAATGGCCTATATGCAGCGTGAATTACGTAAAGTGCTGTCGAGTATTCATCAGGTTGCAGACGACCTGAAAAAGCAAACGGATGAAGCGGATCATCGTGCGGTGGAACTGGATGGGGTGACCCGTCTCTTGAGCAGTGAATCCAGCATGATGTCAGCAGGTATTGTGGAGCTGACGGCCTCGGCACAAGAGGTCGCCAATCATGCGCATCGCACGGCTGAGCGCGTGGCCGAAGCCGATCAGAATGGCGCGACGGCCATGACCTATACCGCTGAGGCGAGTGAGACGATTGTGTTGCTTGAGCAACAGATCGACAGCGTTGGCAAAAGCATTGAGCAGCTGGATGATCAGGTAAACAGTATTGCCTCCGTCTTGGCAGTGATTACCAGTATTGCCGAGCAAACGAACTTGCTCGCGCTGAATGCGGCCATCGAAGCGGCGCGTGCGGGTGAGCAAGGGCGCGGCTTTGCCGTGGTGGCCGATGAGGTTCGGCAACTTGCCAGTCGCACTCAGATGAGCACTGAAGAAATTCAGCAGATGATCAACAGCCTTCAAGCCGCAAAAAATGAAGCCAAAAACAGTGTGGCCTCGAGTATCGAAACCAGTGAAAAAGCGGTCGTGAATTCGCGCAACGTGACGGAAGCATTGAATAATGTAAAAGCCTACCTGTCAGAAATTGCGAGCATGAGTCAGCAGATTTCGGTGGCGGCCAGCGAGCAGCTGAATGCTGGGCAGGATGCGGAAAAGCGCATTGTTTCGATCTCAGACAGCGCGGAAAATGCGGCCCAGGTCTCAACAAGCACGCACCAGAGCACGGAAGAAACCTCGCGTCTTGCCAGTTCGCTTGAAGAGGAAATTAAAAAGTTCAAGCTTTGAGGGCTTTGTAAAACTTTGTTAAACACTCTTCCATGATGACGGGTGCTCGTTAAGAATAGCCTTGCCGCTTCGATGGTCGAAGCGCGTTCCATTTACAGCAAGGATTTTTTATGCGCACCCGAATGCCTGCCTTTTTGGGGTTCCTCCTTTTTCTATCCGCTTCCATTGCCTCAGCCACAACGGTTCGATTCAGTACCTCGCTAGGTACCTTTGATGTAAATCTCTATGACGAACTGACGCCAGAGACGGTCAATAACTTTCTGAGCTATGTGGATGCCGAAGCTTACGACAACACTATTGTCCACCGAGGTGTGACGGAATTTATTATTCAGGGTGGGGGCTTCAATTATGATGGCGAGCTGCCGTTGACGGAAGTCACCGCAGGCGCAGCCGTTGAGAATGAGCCGTTCTATTCCAATTTGCGCGGGACCATTGCAATGGCGAAACGATCAGGCAATGTCAATAGTGCGACGAACCAGTGGTTTATAAACCTGGGGAACAATAGCGAAAATCTTGACATTCAAAATGGAGGCTTCACGGTGTTTGGTGAAGTGATGCTGGATGATATGGATGTAGTCGATGCCATCGCTGCACTGCCTAAGTTTAATTTTACGGGTGCCCTGACTGACTTACCTTTACGAAACTACAGCGATGACGATTACAGCAGTGACGTGAAGCCAAATGGCGACAATTTCGTCCTTATCAGCAGCGTAACCGTAGTGGACCCCGCTACCGATACCCTTGGCGGCGCAGAGCCCGTGCCAAACACCTTGTTGCCGGCTCAACCATCCAATCCGGATAGCGGCGGTAACAGCGGCGGTGGCTCGTGGGGCTGGCCTTCGACCCTCGCGGCGCTAGCACTCTTTATCGTCGCGCGCGTCCGGCGGAAATCCGCGCTTACGTCATAGCACTGTCAAACGCCTTGCCTTACAATTCGTAGTCCCGGCCTAGAGTGACCTGGCCGGGTTACGACAATAACCGAAAAAGATGAAGGGAAGGCTATGGATACCATTCTTGGGCAAGTTCTGTCAGTACAGGGTTTTTTACTCATATTTGTACTGGTTCTCGCGAAATTAAGCATCAAATTTGTCCCGCAAAATCGAGCTTGGGTGATCGAGCGCTTTGGTAAGTACAATCGCACACTTGAGGCCGGTATCAACTTTATTATCCCCTTCTTCGATAACGTCGCCCACGACCGCTCTCTGAAAGAGCAGGCTCAAGATGTACCCAGTCAGGGCGCGATCACCAAAGACAATATTTCACTGACTGTGGATGGGGTGTTGTACTTCAAAGTACTTGATCCATGGAAAGCCTCCTACGGTGTCGAAGACTATACCTTTGCTGTCATTCAGCTCGCACAAACGACGATGCGTTCGGAAATCGGTAAACTCGAGCTGGATAAGACCTTTGAAGAGCGGGATCAGCTCAACGCCAACATCGTCAACTCCATTAATCAGGCATCAGAACCCTGGGGTGTGCAGGTGCTGCGTTATGAGATTAAGGACATTGTGCCCCCGCAGTCGGTGATGTCCGCGATGGAATCGCAGATGCGTGCCGAGCGTGAGCGACGCGCAAAAATTCTTGAATCCGAAGGGGACAGGCAAGCGGCGATTAACCGCGCAGAGGGTGAAAAAGCCGCGCTTGTTCTGAATGCAGAAGCGGATAAGGCCGAGGCTATTCTTCGTGCAGAAGGTGAAGCGCGTGCGATCATCGCGGTGGCGGAAGCGCAAGCCGAAGCACTCCGTCAGGTGGGTGAAGTCGCCAAAACCATTGAGGGCCAGAGCGCAGTGCAGCTTGAGCTGGCGACGAAAGCGATCGAAGCGAAGCGTGCGATAGCCAAAGAAAGCTCGGTTGTGCTGCTGCCAGACAGTGGCACAGACGCGCGCTCAATGGTGGCTCAGGCCATGGCGATTGTTGAAGCGACCAAGTAGGTGTGGCAATGAATGTCGAATTGATGTCCTTCCCCACACTGTTGGTGGTGGCCGGTATCGTCCTGATTATTCTCGAGATGGCGGTATTTGGTTTTAGCACGCTCTTTCTGCTCTTTCTGGCGTGCGGCTGCTTCATCACCGCACTGCTGTTGAGCTTGGGTATGATTCCAGGGGAGTGGTTGAGCGTGATGCTGAGTGTGGCCTTGACCACGGCCGTGTCCGCTGTGGCGTTGTGGAAGCCTCTGCGTCGCCTGCAGGGCCAGCAGCAGAGCCGCGATTCACAGCCGAACCTGATTACAGGGCTTGAGTTTACCCTTCCCGCACCGCTCGCCCCCGGCGAGGCCATTGAGTATGCGTATTCCGGCATCACCTGGAAGGTGTACAGCCAGGACGCTGAAGCTGGCGCACTCCCGGTAGGCACGCCAGTGCGGGTAGTGAAGGCGAGTGTCGGCAAGCTTTTCGTTGTGCCCTGCGCGTCCGCTTAGAAGCGATCCTGCATGGTAATGGACAACAGGGCATCATCGATGCCCTCGGTATCGATAAGCGGCTTGGCAATGTTGACGTGCAGGACCATAGGGTTACCGGTTTTACTCGCTTGAAAGCGTAAACCTAGCCCCGCGCTCGCCAACACCGGGTTGTCCGGGTACAGATCGCTCCAGGCGCGGCCAGCGTCGACGAAGACGGCCGCGCCGACGCGAATCAAATTAAACCAATGAATATCCGAATAGTAACGGCGCTCAATATTGAGCGTGTAGCGCTGGTCTCCGCGTTGGAAGGAGATCGGATAGCCGCGCAGATTATTTGCCTCGCCGAGCTCAAATTCTTCATATTCGTCCAGTGACCACCCCATATCGTATTGCGCGGCAAAATACCAACGATGGTGTGAGGTGATGAAGTGATAGTAGGATGCGGCCAAGCTAACGCTACTGCCTCGGGTTTCGCGCGTGTCTGCGTACTGGTTCCATTCGAGCTCTGCGCCAAGACGATACAGGTGTTTATCACTCAGGCTTAATACCGTCGACAGTTCGGCTTCGACTTTGTTCAGTTGCTCCGCGTTTTCCCAGGTGCCGATCCCGTATCGCGCCTCAAATTGCGTACCGATCGCGATATCCTCCGCGCGCTTGATCTGATCGAGGTTGCGGAATTCGCGATATTTATTGGTATCTTGTTGGTAGCCGAAATACAAAAACTGCTGCTCCATTGGCGACGGTAAATCGACTGTGCTCTCCACGGGCGCAAACTGATGATGTTCGCGTTCCAGGCCCATCACCAAGCGGCGCGCGAGCGTGCGATTGTGCTGCAAGGCTTGCCCAATATAGATCGTGTCGTGTTGCGTTTTGTGATCATATCGATTGACCTCTTCAGAGCGCACGCGGGTTGTTTCTTTGATGTGTTCAAGTTCGGTACTGACGCCATAAGCGCGTTCGGAATCGATGGAAAAGAACGGTTTTTCAATCGCGATGGTGCGATTGGAGCCATCGGACAAATCCGCATGATAAAACTCCGCATTCAAGCGGCGGTTAAGAAAGTTCTCTGAAGTGAATCGATAGATAATTTTGCTGCGCTCTGGTGTTGACTGGTAAATCAACTCCAGGGCATTACCGCTGCCGAAAAAGTTGCCGTCACGCAGGCCGATTCCGCTTGTGGTCTCGCCGCCCTCAAGACCGTAGTTGATTCGGGGTTCAATCACCCAGGCGTCTCGGGCGATCACGAGGAGGTCGACGGACTGATCGCAGACTTGAGCGATCTCGATCTTCACATTGAGGAGGTATTCGCGGCCATAGAGAATACGAATGCTTTCTTCGACTTTGTCGAGGTCGAGGGTGTCACCCTCTTCGAACAGCAGTTGGCTGCGAATCACCGGTTCACGCGTATTGACCTGAATGCGGTTTGCGGCACGATACAGCCAATTGTTTTCGCGAGGGTTGCTCTCGTTGAAGATGTCACGACTTTCGATCGCGATGGAACCGATTTTATAGCCCTCGTAACGCTCGAAAAGCGGCCGGTCTATGCGTCTGTCACTGCTGCGTTCCGGCGAGGGGTGGGGCGGTGCACAGCTCGCGGCATCGGTGTCCTCGGCGAGCGCAGCGCAGGAGCACAGAAGGCCTGCGAGCGCCCAACCCAAGCCTGCGCTTAAGCGGCGTGCTTGTGATGTTGACTCTGGCTGAGACTCGGTGCGCATAGGGTGAGTGATTGGGGCTCAATGCTGATGGTAAGAGGGAAGCCCTGTGTCACCTCTCCGTCAATGGAGTAAAGCAGTTCAGGCTCGTCGGCGTCAATAACGATTTTACGCGCAAGGCGGTACTCCACCTCCTCTGATGGCGATTGTCCGAGCAGTGCATCCAGGGCGAGTGCACTCACTGAAGCCAGCGCCTGGTCCCGAAATGCCTCTTCGCGAATCCACGTGATGTCGAGCTGACCATCGTTGATGCGGGGTTCACCGTGTCCTCGTGCCAACACACTGGTGACGGGCGCGGCATTGGCGATCACGAGGCTGGGGGTCTCGACTCCAAAGGGCGCGTCATCGTCTATGCGTAAGGTAAAGCGGTGAATACGGCTTTGTTTGACTGCCGAGAAAAAGCTGCGAATGTAGGCGAGTTGCCCGTCTTTATTTTTTTCAGATCGATCAGCTTCAGAAATCATGTCGGCCTCAATGCCGATACCCGCGGCAAGAAGCAATCTTTGACCATTGGCAACGGCTGTGTCAACGCGTACGAACTGACGTTCGATGATGGCCTGACAAGCGGTGTCGACGGGCAGGACTTTGGATTGAATGCCGAACAGCACGTGGCTTAAGGCATTGGCGGTGCCCATGGGAATAATGCCCAGCGGTGTTTTGCTGCCGACGAGCGCGTTGGCAACGTCGGTGACAGTGCCATCACCGCCGCTGGCGATGACGATGTCTACCCGCTCCTTGACGGCCTCACGTACCCAGGCGCCAACATCCGAGTTTTCATCGGTCTCGTGCACGTCGAGGTCGAAGTGGGGTGACAGAATCTCGAGAATATCGGCTTTCGCTTTCTGCCATTTGCCTCCCCCTGCTACGGGGTTCGCAATGATCACCGCACGAGCGTGTGCGCGGAGCAGGCCCAGTTTATGCCAGGCGCGCAACCTGCGTCGTTGTCTGCGGTTCAATCGTGCGGTTTCACGAATCGTGTTGACCATGGTGATGGCGTCTTCGGGGCCGTTCGCTTCACCCGTCGCGATCAAATACGCTGCGACAACCAATACAGAACGCCCGCGACCAAGGGCGCAGTGAACCAGCACCGTTCTGTTCTGTTCATGTTGCTGGCGTATCCAGCGAAGGGCACGGGCGAGTTGGGCGCGAGTGGGGATGGCATGGTCGAGGATCGGGATATTGAGGTAATTCACCTCACCCTCGTAGGCGAACGAGCCGAGGCCGTCGAATTCCGCCGTGACATCCAGCACTGCGCCGATGTTTGCCTCACCCAAACCGTCTAGGTCGTTTGGAATCAGACGTGAACCGACGTAGAGCTGTTCGGTGATTTTCTGCATAGGCGGTACGGTGTCGCCAGCCGTTTTGATTCTGTTATACAGGGTAACACCGACGAGA
This sequence comes from Cellvibrionaceae bacterium AOL6, assembly GCA_003265435.1. GTDB lineage: Bacteria > Pseudomonadota > Gammaproteobacteria > Pseudomonadales > Cellvibrionaceae > Agaribacterium. The sequence continues at coordinate 18,261 of NOXC01000005.1, read as the reverse complement.
TAGGGGACGAACAACCACCTCAATGCGAGAGGGATGGAGCCGTCGCTGTCCTTCCTGAATATCTGCGCGTAATTAAAACCATAGGCCAGCAGGACGAGTGCGCAGGACACGACCACCCACGCCGCCAGAGTGGCCGCAGCCAATCTTAGAGAGACGACGGCGAGCAACGCAAAGCAAAGCGCAATCGTTGCGCCAAATAACAGTGATCGATTTTTCATAGCACGTTCTCCTGTGAAGCGACTGGGCGGGTTTGCCGGTACCAGCAACACGAATCTAAATAGGTGAAAGCGAAATGTGTGCCATGCAGCGTATCTGCGTTATCCGTGGGCTTGTCGCAGAGTTGAAGTGCAAGAAGGGGGACGCTTTGAAAAATTTTCACTCTCTTGGCGAGGTGTGCCCTCTCCTTTTCCATAAATACTACCGCTTTGAATTCTCCCCGATAGCAACACGTAGACGATTAAGATAACGTTCGCTGGCTTTTGAATTTTTTGGTACGACATTTGATTGGTTTAATTATGCTCGGTCAAACATGCCTTATGCCTTGACTGACGAAACCTCGGAGGAAAATCACTTGAGTGACGCTAACACAGCGGGGGGAGCAGAACCCCGATATCTAAGGAACTTGAGCCATTCTGTGACCCTTTTGGCGCTGCTTGCTGGGCTTTATACATTGTATTTCGCTAAAACACTGGTTCTACCCATCATGGTGGCGGCGTTTATCGCCATGTTGGCAAACAGTGCGGTCAAACGCATGACCGCTCTGGGCATTAATCGGGCAGTGGCCTCGGTTTTTGTCGTTTCGGCCTATCTGGCCGTGGCAGTGATTGTCTTTATGTTATTAGCCGAGCCGGCCTCTAAGTGGGTCAACAAATTGCCTGTCGCGACGGAGAAAGTGACCTCCCAGTTAGATGAAGTTGCGAATACACTGAGTGACTTGTCTGGTCAGAAAGATCGTGGTGAGGAGGGGGCCTCGATTAGCGGCGAATTGATGTCGAACGCCATGTCTTCCGCGATGCAGATTGCAGCAGAGACAACACCGGTATTTGCCGCCCAGTTGATCACCACCATCGTACTGTCCTATTTTTTCTGCTTTACGGACGAGGAAGCCTACAGGCGCTTGTGGCGACACAGAGCCATTTCGCAAGAAAGCGCACGATCGTGAGCATCGCCGATGCGATTAAAAAGGACGTGTCGTACTATATTTTTGTGGTGTCCGTGATCAACGTCGGTTTGGGCGCAGCTACCACATTGATGCTTTATGCTGTGGGTGTCGAGGACGCATTGCTGTGGGGGGTGCTCGCCGGGATATTAAATTTCGCGCCTTATGTTGGTCCGATATTATTTGGTGTCATCCTCGCTTCAGTCGCGATGGTGCAATTTGATACACGTGCTGAAATGGGCCTCCCGGTACTGCTGTTCTACTGTATCAATCTAGTTGAAAGTCAGTTTGTCACGCCGTCGGCGGTGGGCAGTCGTTTACGCATTAATCCTTTGCTGGTAATTCTTAGCCTTCTCGTGGCAGGCTGGCTGTGGGGCGCGGTAGGAATGTTGTTGGCGGTTCCATTGCTCGTGTGCATCAAAATTGTCAGCATGCACACGCGTCACCAGCGACAGTGGCGACTGATACTGGAGAGTTGCTAACAGGGAGTTGTTTCAAGAAGAGGAGGCCTCGAGCATGAGGCCTCGCGTTAATGGAATGCTTGGGTAAGTGACGCAACGCACAGACGGGCCCGGCCGAGTTTTTTTGCTCGGTAGAGACCAGCGTCGGCTGCTTCTACAAGTTCGTGTGGTGAGAGCAGGTCCTTCCCTGAGTAGGTCACCAAGCCCATGCTAACAGTGACATGGCCCGTAGGGTTATCCTCGTGAGGAATGGCTTGGCTTTTCACCATATCGTACAGGCGCTTGGCATAACGGATGCCACCTCTGCGGTCTGTCAGGGGCAGTAAAATGGCAAATTCCTCCCCTCCATATCGCGCGACAATATCGCTGGATCGTCCTCGGCAATTCATCATAATGCCTGCGAGCTTCTTCAGGCAGGCATCGCCATCCACATGACCGTAAAAATCGTTAAAGCTTTTAAAGTAGTCGACGTCGAGCATGATGAGGCACAGCGGAGAATCGTTGCGCTGGGTTCGCTGCATTTCGCTGTGCAGCCGCTGTTCAAACGCACGGCGGTTTGCGATGCCCGTTAGCGGATCGAGACCTTGGAGTGTTTCCAGTTGGCGTTGATAGCCCGCGATGCGGACATGGTTTTCGATCTTATAAATAAGCGAGGTCACGCTGAAAGGTTTTGTAATGTAATCGACCGCACCGTAGACCAGGCCTTTTATTTCGTGCTCTGTGTCCGCACAGCCGCTCACGAACATGACAGGGGTGTTTTTGTTCAGAGCGCTGGATTTAATCTTTTGGCAGACGTCGTAACCGTTTAAATCGGGTAGCTCCACGTCTAACAGTATCAGGTCGAAGCGAACGGTTTCAGCGATACTTACGGCGTGCTCGCCGTCCAGTATGGTTGAGATTATGTAGCGTGACTCGAGAAGTTCTGTCAGCACCTCTAAGGTATCCGGACGATCATCCACGATGAGGATATGGGGGCGTTCGGAATCCGCGGTGGTTTCGTCCGCGATGGGAGGTTGGTGTTCAAGCGTGTTGGTATCCATCCGTAAGTCCTCTTGGGAACACTGCAATAAAGTTGGATATGCGTTTCGACAACGCCGATGGCGACCGAGCCCATGCCTTGCCGCTAATTTGCTCAAAGCTAAAAGCAGGTAATGTGCCATCTGGTGACATCCCGTCACCTGTCGTATAAGTGTAGAAGATCTACGTTCAGAACATGAATTTTTCTCAATTTATTGGCGTGTAAATTGGTAGTTTCTACAAATTCTTGTGCTTTTTACGTGAAGAAAAGGTGCCAGTGCGGGTTAACGCGCGTGCTAGGTGCGCATACTGGCGTACAAGTTCTTGTTTTTATGCATTCCAATCCGAATTTTAAGTTTGGCAAGGCCCTTGCATTTACCCCAGTAAGGTCCTCGAGAAGGGTTCGAGGCCTAAAGCAACAGAAATTCGATCATGAAAGTTAAGGAGCATGTTATGAACTTCAAGACGATTAACCGTTGTGTATTGAGCGCCGCCATCGCGGGAACGCTTGCATTCAGCCCCAATGTCCTGGCAGGCGAACATGCAGAGAGTGTCGACGAAAAGGTCGGCGAGAATTGGCAAAAAATCCAGGAAGGTTCTAAGCGCCACTGGGACAATACTCAAGCGGCCTTCGAAAACGGCTGGGTACTGGGTAAGCTGGAAACGGCGCTCGCGATGAATGAATATCTCAACCCCTTTAAAATCGATACCGAAGTGAAGGGTAACCATGCCACGCTTAACGGCACCGTGGATTCAGAGACGAAGCGAGAATTGGCGGAAAATCTCGCGCTGGGTATCTCCGGTATTGCGGAAGTCACCAACAATCTCACGGTAGAGCAGCGTGCTGTGAGCCGTGACAATTCGGAGGAAAGAGATTTTGAGCAATATGTCGAAGATGTGGGCTTGTCCGCTTCGATCAAAAGCGAACTTCTTGCGTCTCCGAATGTCTCAGGTGTGAATATTGACGTAGATACGTACCAGTCAGAGGTGACCTTGACAGGCAAGGTGAAATCTAAAGAAGAAAAGGAACTTGTTGAAAAAATAGTTGCCAAACGAGACGACGTGAAGGATATCAATAACCGACTTGATATCCAGTCCTAAGCCCCTCCCTGACCTGGTCCCCAGGTCTTACCCCGGTTGGCGAGCGTAAGCTCGCCTTTTTTTTGCTTTTTATTCGCGTTGGAAAAATTACATGCGATATTGCAATCTCTTCATGGCGTATCCGCTTGGTATCCTATTAAACGTTCGATGGCGTTATTTTTTAAACTCGAATAGAAATATACAGCGACCTCTTAATATGAATAGTGGTTAAAATTGACAGGCATCCTCACTTTTGCCGTAATTTTTCCTTTTCTTTGCTTTTTTATTCGTTTGGCATGGTTGTTGATTAAATAATTATGTCCGCAGGAAAGCCTGTTCCTGCTTAAACGCAATGTAAGGAGTACATCATGCTTTATTATTCCGTAGTGTTTTTCCTGGTCGCATTGATTGCGGCTGTTTTTGGCTTTGGTGGCATTGCCGGTGCAGCAACCAGCATTGCTCAGATCTTGTTTGTCGTCTTCCTGGTTCTGTTTGTGCTGTCCCTGATCTTTGGGCGCAAACGAATGTAGGCCACTCGATAACCACTAACCAAACTGAAACCAAGAGGTGAGAAAATGGCTACTCAAGCAAGCAGTAAAAATTCAGCAGCAAAACCGCGCAATCCGAATGAATCGCTTAGTGAGGCTTATGAGCACATTCAGGGCGCGACAGCGAATGTCAAAGAAGCGGTCAGTGCCTTCAGTGCAAACTCTTCGGAGGCTGCGCGTAAAAAGATGCATGAAGGTCGTGAGCGCGCTGAGGTCTACGGTCAAAGTGTAGACACATGGGTGAAAACCCGCCCCTATACCACAATGGGGATCGCATTCGCGGCGGGTCTTGTTCTGTCCCGTGTACTTAAGAAGTAAGTGTTGTGAACCGTCAAGGCGATAGACAAGGGGCGCCCCAGGGCGCCTCGTCCTCAGAGGAAGAGGTTGCGCAGAACGGCTCGGGAGTGGGGTCCGAGGACCCGCTTGCGAAGCTGTTTTCGGATGCGCTTGAAGAGGGTGAACAATTGCAGCAAAGTCTCAGGGAGATACTGATCTTTGCGCAGAGCTTTCTCAGGCTGTTTTTCTCGGAATTGAAGCACGCTGGTGTGGCGATTCCTGCGCTGCTGTTTAACGTGCTGCTGCTCGGACCCTTGCTGTTGCTGACCTGGCTGTTTTTTGTCGCATTAGTCTGTTGGGGTGCTTATGGCGTGTTTCATACGGTTTGGTCAGCTCTGAGTGCGGGCTTGTTATTACACTTGGTTCTGGTCGGCTTGTGTGTGACGCGTATTCAACTCCTTGAGGGGCGATTTCGCTTGAAATACAGTCGGGCTACGTTGGCGGCCATGAAGGAGGCACTTCGATGATACTGTGGCAGTTCAGACGACGGGAAGAGCGTGCCTTGCGTGCCCACTACCACCAGGCGGCCGGCATCGCGTTAGCGGTGGCCCGACGCAAGGCGGCGTTGCAATCGCAGCCGGATTTCAGACGCAGACTCGCGCTGCGAGCCGGACTCTGTTTCACTGTAGGCATGATACTTGGCAGCGTCGTGCGATTACCTGAGGCGACTCAAAGGCAGGCGCAGCAGATATTAAGAATGGGGCTGGCGGGACTTCATTTTCCTTTTTAAGTGGATACCCCTTTAAATGCCACCATCTAACCCTATTTCACTGGTCAGTGATCCATTTCTTGCGGCACTACGTAAGTCGTCAGACGGGGTAGAGTATTGCATCAAGGGAGGTAAAGGGAGAATGGGCGTGTTGGCAGAAATATTAGTTGTAGATGATGATCAGGACTTTCTTGAAGCCGCTTCAGGCCTTTTGGAGGGCTTGGGCTATCGTGTGACCTGTGCGAGCTCGCTGAAAGCGGCATCCGAGTGCCTCGTCGGGCGACGCTTTAGTCACGTTTTTCTCGACCTGATGCTCGAAGACGGCAGCGGTCTTCAGTTGCTACCCGAATTGCAGGGCGAGCCGCGCCCCCATGTGACTGTCGTGACGGGGCACCCTGCGGTGAAAGGTATGCTGAAGTCCCTGTACGGCCCTCAGGTAGATTATTTGATTAAACCTCTGGACCTCGCTCAATTACAGCGCGTACTTGACGGTGACGGGGTACCAGAAAGTGACTCGGGAACCAAGCATTTTGGCAGCCTGGTGGGCGACAGTCCCATTATGCAAAAGGTATATGAGCACATTGGCAGGGTCGCGCCTACGGAAGCGAACGTGATGTTAATGGGCGAGAGCGGTGTGGGTAAGGAAGTGGTAGCCAAGGCGATTCATCGCGCATCCTCGCGGCCGGGGCCCTTTGTGGCCATCAATTGTGGCGCAATCCCGACGGAGCTCGTTGGCAGTGAACTGTTTGGCCACGAAAAGGGCGCGTTTACGGGTGCGGTGGACCGCAAAATCGGTGTCTTCGAACAAGCGCAGGGCGGCACGCTGTTTCTGGATGAAGTGACAGAGATGCCGCTGGATCAGCAGACCAATTTACTTCGGGCGCTTGAAACGATGGAAATTAAGCGCGTCGGCGGTAGACAGAATATCGCGATTGATTGTCGCATTGTTGCGGCGACGAACCGAGCGGACAAGGAACTGGCCGATGCGGCCGTACTGCGAGAGGATCTCTACTTCCGCCTTGCAGTATTTCCAATCCGAATCCCGGCGCTGCGAGAGCGCCTGATGGATATCCCTGCGCTGGCACAGAGCTTTCTGGATGCCCTGTGTAAACAATACGGCCGGGCGACAGAACTCAATATATCGGAAACCGATTTATCCCGCCTGCAACGGTATCCGTGGCCTGGCAATGTCAGGGAGTTGCGCCATCTCATTCATCGTGCCTATATCCTCACGGCCGTGGATGCCGACGTGCTGGCGATCCCAGAGGACTTTTCATCCCCCTTTGCCAATATCGAAAAAGCAGGCAGTGGCATCATGGTCGGTCGTACTATTGAAGACGTTGAAAAAGAACTGATTGAAGGCACCTTAAGTCAGACTGAGGGTGATAAACGCAAAGCCGCTGAAATGCTTGGCATCAGCTTGAAAACACTCTATAACCGCCTCAATGCGTACGAAGCCGAGGCGGCCAAATAACCCAAGATAGGGAACCGAAGGTAATGAACCCGGATGTGTCAAAACAGATCCACGATATTCGCAACCCTTTAAATGTGATCTCCATGAACGCTGAGCTTGCGAAAATGCTGCTTGATCAAGGTGGGGATGTGGAGCGAATCAAACACTGCCTAGATAAAGTACTGAACGCCTGTCAGCAGGCAGGTGGCGGGTTGGACCGGTTGCGATCTCAGAGTGAGTCTGACTGCGAAGAGCCGGGCTAATGGAAATCGATACCAAAACGTCACGCTATTTGCGTGTTTTTGCCGTTGTCGGGGCGCTGCTTCTCATTTGCTTACTTATGACGGGTATTTTCGGCTTCAGTGCCGTGAGCACCCTGTCGAATAACCACAAAAGTGTACAGAACACTCTTTCTATTATTGCTTCGCTGCGAAGTCTCAATGTGGAAGTGCTGGAAGCCTACAAGGAAAAACAGGTCTACCTGTTGAACAAACAGCCGGAGCATGTCAATGCGTTTTATCGTGCTATCGAGGCGGTGCGTTCTACGCTTCGCGTGCTTGATGTGTCCGAGACAGAAATCCCCAAGCAACAGCTTCAGTTCACGCAGCTGCGCCAGGAGGTCGAGAAGGCGCTGGACTTCTTTGAACTCGCGGTGATCACCGAAAACAATAAACGGGGCAAGACCTCCATTGGTACTTTGCGCAAGCAGTCGGACGATCAGATTCTAGAGCGCATCGCAAAATTGATCGCGGTTATGGAGGATGCAGAGACGGACCTCTTACTGCAGCGCACTCAGGAGGCCGAGGAAACCAAGCGTCTGATTCAAATCGCCATGATTCTACTTACCCTGATCAGTGTGTTACTGATGCTCCTGGCGATTTATGCGCTGCACGTTTTACGGGATCGAGCGGAGCAGTTCGTGCTCGGTATCGAAACGCTCAACGCCAACCTCGAGGCAAAGGTCAATGAGCGTACAGAGCAGCTCGAACATTATTCTAACGAATTGCAGCGCAGCAATCGGGAGTTGCAAAATTTCGCCTTTGCCGCATCACACGATTTGCAGGAGCCGCTTCGAAAAATTCGCGCCTTCGGTGACAGGCTCGAGCGCATGTACGCGGACAAATTAGAAGGCAAAGGTCTGGACTATTTAAACCGCTGCTTGAGATCGGCAGAACGTATGTCGGTTTTGATTGATGATCTATTGGCATTTTCACGCGTTTCAACACGAGGGAATACCTTCAAACCGGTGCCACTTCAGGATGTGGTGGACGACGTGCTCGATACGCTGGATGAGCTCATCGCCGAAACGGGCACCCGGGTGCTCTGCTCACCGTTGCCCACAGTGGATGGGGATGCGAGTCAGCTCAGTCATGTCTTCCAGAACCTGATTACAAACAGTATCAAATTCAGACACCCTGATCGAAGCCCTGAAATCTCGATCTCAGCGTGGGACATTTATGATGAAGACAGCGAGCAGTTACATACTGCGATCTTGTTCGCCGATAACGGTATTGGTATTGCCGAAGAGTTTGCTCAGCAGATTTTTACAATGTTTCAACGACTTCATGCTCGAGACGAATATGAAGGCTCAGGAATCGGATTGGCCATCTGCCGTCGTATAATCGAACGTCATGCGGGAAACATCCGGCTTGACACCGAATACAACGACGGGGCTCGATTTATCATCGAGTTGCCCTATCAGCATGCTATTACCCAAGAGGATATTCCGCATGTCAGTGAGTAAACGATCACTTGTGATTTTGATGGCGGACGACGACGAAGACGACCGCCTTCTAGTGAAAGACGCGCTCGACGAAAGTCGGGTATTGAACGAAGTACAGTTTGTCTGCGATGGTATCGAGCTGATTGCGTACCTGAATCGCGAGGGTAAATTCGCAGATAAAGAGAAGTACCCGTTTCCAAATTTGATCTTATTGGATTTGAATATGCCGCGTATGGATGGCCGTACCGCGCTCAGTAAAATCAAGGAAAACCCTGAGACGCGGCGTATCCCCGTCGTGATTTTGACCACCTCTAAAGCCGAAGAGGACATGCTGCGCGGTTATGATCTCGGAGCTGCATCCTACATCACCAAGCCTGTACGCTTTGATGATCTGATCAACTTGATGCGCGCGCTGGGTAATTATTGGCTAGAGTTTGTTGTTCTGCCAGATCGCAAGCTGGATGATGATACGGAGGACTAGGTGATTCAGACTGCCATCCGTGTATTGGTGATCGAGGATGACGAAGACGATTTCATTCTCGTCAGCGATGTGATCGAGGAAATCGATACACTGAATGTCAGTATCGAGCGCGCGGCGTCCGCAGAGTTGGGACGCCAGGCGCTCGAAAGAAATGAATGCGATTTGTGCTTGCTTGATTACAACCTCGGCGCGACGAACGGTATTTCTCTGCTGCGCGAGGCGCACGAGCTCGGTTTCGAAGCGCCGATCATTTTTCTGACCGGCTCGCGTGATAAAGAGCTGGATGCGATGGCGCTGGAAGCCGGGGCAGTAGACTACGTGTTTAAGGGCGAGTTGGAGGCGAATCGGCTCTCTACTGCGATTCGTTACGCGCTTGCCCGACGTGATACCGAGCGGGAGCGGGTGGAACGCATTAAGGCGGAGGAGGCGAACCGAGCCAAGAGTAACTTTCTCGCGCATCTGAGCCATGAGCTACGTTCACCGCTTGCGGCCATTATTGGCTACACCGAGCTGCTTGAAAAAGAATTGGAAACGCAGCCGCGCATACTGGATTATGCTCACGTGGTGCACCGAAACAGCAAGCATCTTCTCAGTCTGTTAAACGATATTCTTGACCTGTCTAAAATCGAGGCAGACAAACTCGAATTCGACATTCGCCCCATTTCGTTGTTTCCTTTTCTGACGGACATATACCTGCTCGTTGAACTGGCCGCGCGTGATAAGAGCTTACATTTTAGTATAGACGCACCGGAAACCTTGCCTACCTTGATTGAAAGCGACGCCACTCGATTGCGACAGGTGTTACTCAACTTGCTTATGAATGCGGTCAAGTTTACGGACGAGGGTAAGGTCAGCCTCAAGATCACACTCGTGCCCTGTGACGCAACGGAGAACGCGTTTGCGCTGCAGTTTACGGTGACAGATTCTGGTGTTGGCATACCCAAAAGTGAACTCGATACGATCTTTGACCCGTTTTATCAGGCGGGGCACCGGCGTGTCGGCACTGGCTTGGGTCTGACCATCAGTCGTGAGATCGTCCATAGGTTGGGGGGCGACATCTCGGTAAGCAGCATCGTAAATGTTGGCAGTGCGTTTACCGTGACGCTCCCCATCGGCAGTCTGGAAGGTGTTGAGCAGGAAAGCTGGATCTTGAGCCCTGGCCTTGAAAGCGGTCAGCACGAATCGATTCCCTCCCTTTCCGGACACGTTTTAATTGTTGATGACCTAAGAGACATCCGGCGCTTGATTGGGCACTTTGTGGAATCCTGTGGGGTGAGCATACAGTTCGCACAAAACGGACTTGAAGCGTTGAATATCCTGGCGCAGGACGGCAATCGCTTTGATGCAGTATTTATGGATATCCACATGCCCGTGATGGGTGGCGTGGAGGCCATCCAATCCTTGCGCGCGTCAGGCTTTGATAAACCGGTAGTGGCCCTGACCGCCGCCAATATGAAAGGCAGCAAGGAGGATTATCTTGCGGCCGGGTTTACCCATTTTCTTGCAAAGCCGGTGGACCGCACGGCCTTATTTAAATGCCTGCAGCATGTGTTGCGCGCCGTGATGAAGGAGTCTGCTGCTGATGAGGTGCCGGATGCGCGTTTTGAGTCGAGCGGCGAGGAAAGTGTCCTGGTGGTCGACGACGCACTTGACGCGGCGGAAGTGATGGCGGAATTTGTGCGAATGCGCGGCCACGACGTGCATGTTGCGGGCAGCGTCGCGGAAGCGAGAGCCTTTTTACGGAAGCACACGCCGCTCATCATTTTCCTGGATTTGAATTTGCCTGATGGCGATGGCGTAGCGCTCGCGAGTGAGATCCGCCAGGGGCAAGCGGGAACCGAGCGTCAGTCCAAGCTCATCGCCGTCAGTGGTGCAGAATTGCCCGAGGAAGATCGCCCTGTGTTTGATGCACATCTGCTGAAGCCTGTTTCTCTGAAAAGCCTACACGCCTGCTTGTAATAAATTCAGCTTACCATCCTATTTCGACATCAATCCGACCTACGATTTCAACACGACCGCGTTGCGCTGTTCTGCATTCCGCGCGTTTCGGGCCATTGCGCTTCGTTTTGTTGTGTTGGCATGCTTTTGGCTGTTGTTAATTACGTGTGTTTATTTTCATACCCAACAAGGAGTGACTTATGACTCGTTTAAAAACACTTTTGGCCCTGGGGCTTCTAGCTGGCGCGTTGAGCGCTTGTGATAGCAATGACGGTGAAATCGAGCAGCTCGGCGAGGATATTGACGAGCAAACTCAAGAAATGCGCGATGATACCAGTGATGCGATGAGCGACGCTAAAGACGCAACTGGCGATGCCATGCGTGACGCTAAAGATGCAATGAGCGACGCAGCAGAGAAAACCAAGAACGCCGCGCAGGAAGCCTGTGATGACGTAACGGACAACAACTGCTAACGCTCATTGATTGAAAAGGGGCCTTCACGGCCCCCTTCGTTGCCCTCTATGAATAAAGATATCCGCCGAAATGTCATTCCCGGGATTGCAGTGCTGATGTTGCTGATGCTGGCGTCATCCCTTGATGCCTATGGCAGCGTTGTGCCCATAGCTGCAGCCGCTCAGTCCTCCGCTGCTCAGCGCGAAGCGCAAGCTCAAGATTCTGAGGCCGAAGCGTCAGATGATGAAAAACGCGCCGATGACGATAGCTCGGAAAGCGAAAACGGCTCAGACAACCCTTTGCACCTAGAGCTCGAAGAATTATCCGCAGTGGGTGACATTACCGACCTTGGCATCGATGCTTTTACCGAACAGCTCAAGCAATGGGGGCTGCTCGACAGTGTGTCTGGCATGATACTGGGCAGTGTCATCATCCTGGGGGTGATGTTGCTCTGTTACGGCCTGGCATTCGGCCTGCTGTATTTACTGTTGTCACGCATAGCCTCGGCAATCAGTCGGCTGACGCGAGCTGAAGCTCGAGGACGAATTCGCTACTATCGAAAATTTTTTGCAGTGGTGCTTGCCGCGGCAACGCTCCTTCTATTCTATGCGGCATTGCGCGCCTATTGGGATGCCGACGCGGACGTGTTCGTTGAGGACGGCAACCTCAGGCACCTGTTCGATAAATTGCTGCAAATTACCTTTATTGGCGCAATTGCGTTTACCTTGATCGAAATATCTCACATCGCAATTGAATTGCTGTTCCGAAAGCAGGCCTTTCGATCCACCGCACGAGCCGATACGCTCAAGCCCATTATATTGAACTTCATTTACGCCACCATCGCAATTCTATTCGGCTTGACGCTGCTGTCCGAAATTGGGATCAATATCATGCCCTTGTTAGCCGGTGCCGGCGTCGTGGGCTTCGCAATTGGCTTCGGTGCGCAAACGCTTGTGAAGGACGTAATTACCGGCATGATCATTATCATCGAAGACTTGATGCAGGTAGGTGATGTGGCCTCCGTGGGAGGCAAGATCGGGCTGGTGGAAAAAATTACGATACGCAAAGTGCAGTTGCGGGATTTGGCGGGCATCGTGTATACGGTTCCGTTCAGTGAGATCTCGATCGTGGAGAATTGGACGAAGGAATTCAGCTACTATATTTTCGATATTGGCGTTGCTTACCGGGAAGATGTCGATAAGGTGATGTCGGTGCTCAAAGAAATCGATGAAGACGTCAGAGCGGATGAAGAATTCAATCAATTGATTCTCGAGCCCCTGGAGATTATGGGGCTGGATAAATTTGATGACAGTGCCGTGGTGGTGAAAGCGCGTATCAAAACGAAACCGATACAACAATGGACGGTCGGGCGCGAGTTTAACCGCCGTATCAAAATGGCCTTTGATAAATACAACATCGAGATTCCCTTCCCACATCAAACCCTGTACTTTGGCGAAAACCACGACGGCAGCGCGCCGAGCGCGAAGGTGGAACTGCTCGACGCTGCCCGAAACAAGGCTGCGAACGAAGACAGTCCGAATACGCAAAAAGTGGAGCCCTCACGAGGGGACGGTGCAAAAAATCAGGACAATGATGGCGACATAGAGGGGGATGAGTAAAACAGTTCGATGATCTTGCCTCGAACTGTTGTGACGCGTTTGCTATTCGCGCACGGGCTCTACTGCTGGGACCTCGTCCAAGTCTGTGTCGTTCCCGCGTTCCTCTTTCCGGCTTAGCGTAGCAAGTAGCAGCACAAAAAAGCACAGAACGATGTTAAACAACGGAAGCTGCAACTCAGAGGGCATGCTATAAATAATCGAAACGGCCGGAATCCAGACTATCCAGTTAGAAAAGATAACGGTGGGCACGGTGATACGCCAGAGATCGGGCTTGCGTGCTTCCCGCCACCATCGTCGCACATTGAAGCCGCAATCCCGCCATAGATAGACTAAAACGATGCTGGGCGCGGCCCAGAGCGCAGAGTAGAGAAACTGATCGACCGCTGTTTTCGTGATGATTGTGCGCAGAGTCGCCTCATGCCCAAACCAATACGACTGAACCTGGTAGAACAGATCGACCTCTACACCCTTGATAGCCCAGAAGAGAGTATAGAACAGCAGCGCTTGGAGCCATTTATCCTGTATTTGCCCGCTTGCAATTAAATACACGCACGGCAGAAAGCCACCAAATAAGGCGGTGGCGATAAACGCATAGCGCCATCCATGAGTGGCTTTCAGCTCGGAGAAAAATAAAAAGACGCCGTGTGATTCGGGCCAGAGGAAGTAGCAGAGTGCTATGGATAGCGCGAAACATTGCAATATTAAACCGGGTACGACGTTCCGCTTGAACGCCCGGCCAATGTGCTGAAGTAACATGGAGTTCTCGAGATAAAGTGTATGCGGGCCGAGCGCGTTAAATACGCGCTACGTCGACCGAAATGTTCAGTACAGGGTTTTCCCCACCACCAAAAATCACGCCGCGCAGTGGCGTGACATCAAAATAGTCACGGCCCCACGCGGTAATAATGTGTTGCTCACCGGCAAGGCAATCGTTGGTGGGATCGAATTCAAACCAGCCTTCGGTGGGAGAGTACACGGAAATCCATGCATGGCTTGCGTCCGTACCGACCAGCTTCTCTTGCCCTGGTGGTGGCAGAGTCTCAATATAGCCGCTGACGTATTTGGCTGGGAAGCCCATCGCTCTGAGGCAGCCGATCTCCAAGTGCGCGAAATCTTGACAGACGCCTTTGCGTTTCTCGAGTACCTCCAGAACCGGCGTCGCTACGGTGGTGGATTCGGGGCAGTATTTGAAATCCGTGAAAATCCGATGCGTTAAATCCTGCACGCAGGACAGCAGTGGTCGGTCTTCCTGGAAAGAGGGGCCCGCGTAGTCGCGCAGCGCAGGCAGCGCTTTCACCATGGACGAGTCCAGCAGGAACTCTCGAGACAAGAGCACATCCGCTTGTGTGGATGTGCGGAGCAGTTCGCGCGCTTGAGCGCAGGATAAGCCGAAATCGAGCTTGAGCTTGGAGTGCTGTGGATCGGTATTGACTTCGGATTCCGCGGTGATGATTAATTTTTTATGCGGTCGCTGAATTTCGAAATGGTACGCAGTGTTGCCGAAGTAGTCCTCGCGCTTGCTGGCATGGCTGGTTGCAGGAGACACACTGACCCGCGCACTCAGGCACTTTTGCCGCAGCGTATTGCGCGGGTTCATATGCGCGACGTTGTAGCAATGGCTCACTCGGTTCGCGTAGAGGTATTCGGTAATGTGTTTGATTCGGTACTTCATTGTGCGGTGTCCCAAGTGCTCCTGACGAGCTGGTGCGAGGTCTCACGATGATCGAAGTATTTGTCTGTGATCAGGTTACTCATGGTGCCTAATAGTTCGCTCAGCCGGTCGAGACAGGCAAGCAGCATTTTTCGCTGACCTTCGTCGCGCACGTTGCTGAGCTCCGTCAGCAATGACAAGCGAATCGAGGTCTGTGCTTCCAGAATAGCGCGCTCCTCGGTAGCCAGTTCGTGGCGGTTGTCCGGGGCCTTGGGCAGGTGCTGAATATGTTCGGCAAGCTTGTCGATCTGATAGAGCAGCGAGCGCGGATTCGAGGTGTCCATCATGACCAAGTCGAGGCTGCTCTGCACACCCATGCGCGCGCGGTAGCGACGTCGGTAGCTGATCAATGTTTCCATTGTAAGCAGCATGGCTTCGATCAACACCTGCTGGTCACTCGGGTTCACCTCCGGCACAAGTAACTCACGGATGATGTTGGCGGTTTGCGTGCCGCGTTCGAGTCGCCGGCCCATTTCCATAAAGCGCCAACCGACGCCGTGCACCATGCTCTCGTGGCTGAGTCCGGAGAGTGCCATGAGGGCGGTCACAAGGGGATCGAGTGCTTCTTCTGGCGCCGAGGCCAGGCCGCCTTGGAGGGCGGTGTCGAGTTCGTTTAAGGCATCGCGAATGTCGTTAATGACACGCAAAGTATCGGAAGAGAGCAGCTCCTTGCTTTCATCCGAGCAGAACAGCATCGCATTGAGGTTGGAGCGTACGCTGCCGAGTCGATCGGCATCGCGAACCACGAGTAACAATTCTTCGTCGGGTGATGCAATGAGACTGTCAGGCGCATCGACGAAGCCGGGGTGAGTAGAACTGACTTCGGTGACCGCAGATAACAGAATGCGACGACAGGTATCGGAGATGCTTTCCTCTCCGTTGAGCAGCATAAACACGGTACGGAGTATGCGCAGGGACGCTTCGGCGCGCTCGGCGTAGCGTCCCATCCAGAACAAATTCTCCACCACGCGGCTGGGCAGGCTGATCAGCTCCTGGTCTCGTGAGCTGAGCAGGGTTTCATGCATCTCATCAAGGTCGAGTTTGCGCTCAGGTTCAGAGGCGATCACCCAGGTGTCTTTACTCAGCGAGCCGGTCTGGTTTGAAATAATAAAACTGCTCGACTCCACTGCGACGCGCGTCAGGCCACCGGGCATCAACATGTAGGAGGTGTCGCTCGCGACAGCGAAGGTACGAAGCAGGGCGGGCCTGGGTTTCAGTTCGCCGTTGACGAAACTCGGCAGGTGACTTGCTTGCAGCATCGGTTGCGCAACAAACTCCAAGGGTCTTTCCCGCATCAGCGTCAGCATGTCTTTGCGCTGGTTGGCGGTCAGCTCGGAGGTAATGACACTGCGCGTCCCGTTCCCGCGAAATATCGGTTTGATCACCAATTGATCGAGGTTGTTTTGAATGTATTCGGCGTCTTTCGGGTCTCCGCCCCAGTAGGTGTTCACGGATTGCAAACGCAATTCACGACCCAGCAAGGCCTTTGCCATTTGAGGCAGGTACTTCAGGAAAACCGGGTTCTCAAGCACACCAGAGCCGAGTGGGTTGGCAATGATGACGTGTCCTGCACGCACCACTTCCAGTAAATTGGCGACACCGAGCTGCGAGTCGCTGCGCAGTTCAACAGGGTCACAATACCAGTCGTCAACTCGACGTAAGATCACGTCAACCCGCGTCAGGCCATCGAGGGACTTCATCCACACGTAGCCATTGCGCACGACGAGGTCACCACTCTGAACCAGATCCAGTCCCAGATAGTTCGCGATGTAGGCGTGTTCAAAATAGGTTTCGTTGTGCGCGCCAGGGGTGAGTACAACCACGCGAGGTTGTTTCTCCAGATTGGGCGCAAGGCTGTTCAGCTTGGCTCGCAACTTCTGGAAAAACGCCGCGAGTCGATGCACCTGGCTATCTCGAAACAGGCTCGGCAGAACGCGGCTCATGACCGTGCGATTTTCGAGCGCATATCCGGCTCCGCTCGGGCTTTGTGTTCTGTCGGTCATGACACACATGTTGCCCTGATCGTCGCGCATCATATCCACGGCGTGCAGGATCAAGTCGTGTTCACCGGGCAGGCTCAGATTTTGACAGGCCCTTAAAAAACCGCGGTGAGCAAAGAGGGCCTCCGGTGGAATCACCCCTTTGCGGATGAGTTCGCGGGGACCATATAAATCTTTGAGAATGAGGTTAAACAGTTCGGCGCGTTCCAGCAGGCCGGCTTCGATGCTGGCCCACTCTTCGCTACTGATCAGAGCGGGGACGAGGTCCAGCCCCCAAGTGCGGCTGGGTGAGTTCTGTTCACTGTAAATATTGTAGGTCGCGCCGTCGTCCCGCAGGATGCGCAGGGCTTTTTCCTGGCGCTCAGCAAAGGCCTGGTTGCCTAAGGACTGCAGACTGTCGAGCACATACTGCCAATGTTCTCTTACCTGGCCGTCTCGCGTATACACTTCATCGAGGCGAACCTGAGTATCAAACGGGTAGGATAAAGCGTCTTGGCGGATGGTGCCCTGGCTCTGTGAACTTGACTGACTTTGGTGTGACACAGGCATCCCGGGGTGGTGGCTGAGTGTAAGTTATAGCGCAGCATTATGGCACTTTCACGGCAAGCGTCCATCTGTTTTCCATTCCCGTCATACGAGATCAACCCGGCGAAGCTTGGCAGTCGGGCTTGGCCGAGCGGTATTTGTCATATATATTTCGGCTACAATGCTCGCAAAGAGTGCAAATGACAATAACGAGGAGGACGGGGAGAATGGTGAAACATCTCGAACGCGTGCGCAAGGCCGGGATGGTCGTGTCAGCGGCGATGGTATTTTCATGGTTAACGGGTTGTAGTGCACAAAACAGCAACGAGGCTCACCAGCACGATGAGCGCTGGATCAGCCTGTTTGATGGAGAGAGCCTCGCGGGTTGGACACCTAAATTCAAAGGGCAACCGCTCGGCGAAAACTACCTAGATACCTTTGGTGTTCGAGATGGCGTGTTGACCGTCAGCTACGATCACTACGGGGATTTCGGCGGAGAATTTGGCCACCTGTTTTACGCTCAACCCTATAGCCATTACATCGTGCGCGCTGAATACCGCTTCGTGGGTGAACAAGTCGCACAAGCACCTGCGTGGGCGAGAGCAAATAACGGGCTGATGTTACACAGTCAGGCGCCCGAGACCATGGCGCTGGAGCAGGACTTCCCCACCAGCATCGAAGTGCAACTCCTCGGCGCCGCTGAAGGCGAAACTCGCAGCACCGGTAACCTGTGCACCCCGGGCACCCATGTCATGATGGATGGCCAGCTACGCACGGAGCACTGCATTAACTCCGCTTCAGCGAGCTATGAGGGGGACCAATGGGTGGTGGCTGAAGTGGAAGTGCATGGCGCCGACCTGATGATTCATCGAATCAACGGTGAGGAAGTGATGCGCTATGGTCCTCTGGTGTACGAGGAGCAAGTCGCTGAGTCGTTGGGCATCGCATCCCAGCCAGCACTGATCGGTTCCGGCTACATCGCCATTCAAGCCGAAAGCGCACCCACCGAATTCCGCCGCATCGAACTCAAAGTCCTCGAACCCTAGTC
>NOXC01000004.1 GCA_003265435.1 Cellvibrionaceae bacterium AOL6 | reverse complement strand
TATCCCCTGTGTGCCTTGCGTATGGACGATGTTGAGCGCGCGAAAGGGGCCTTCCGACATTCTCTGAATATCAGCAAACGCAACGCGGGTGCGGCCCTTGAAATGGCCGATCTCAGCTTTCAGGAGCGGGACTACGCGGAAGCGAAACGTTATCTGGACATCTATTCCGCCAATGCCCCGCAGAGTGCGCGCAGTCTTTGGTTGGGGATTCGCATCGAACGCATTTTTGGCAACAAAGACAAAGAGGCCAGTTACGCGCTGGCGCTGAAAAATCTGCACCCATACTCTCAAGAATATCTCGAATACAAGCGTTTGACGCAATGAAGTAAGGCATGATGAACGATCCGATTGAGCAGAACACGACGTCTTCTTTGACGAGTCCCGGTGCCGAACTAAAGCGCAGCCGAGAAGACGCGGGCATGAGTTATGACGACGTCTATCAACGCACGCGTATAGCGGAAGCCAAGTTGCGCCTGCTTGAAGATGATCGGTTTGATGCCTTCGACGCGCAAGTGTTTGTCGCGGGCTATATCCGCAATTTTGCGCGCGCGGTCGGCGCGAATGGCGATGCGCTTGTTGCGCAATACCAAGCCATTATGCAGGTGCGTCAGCAAAAGACGCTAGAGTCAGAGGCAGCAGCGGGTGTCGAGTCTGCTACGGTCAGCCCGACGCCCTCGTCGAAACGCTGGCTGGCGTTCCCGATATTCATTGCGCTGTTAATACTGGTCTGGCTGATTTGGGCCTGGTGGTTGAGTGGTGATACGCGCCCCGGCGATGCCCCCGTTTCTTCGACGACGACTGAGCAAGCCGAGGTGTCCACCACTCGTGAACAACCCGCGCCCGAAGTGCTTGAGGTGGTGGATGAAGTGGATGAAGTCCCTCTCATTGATGAGCGAGACACGGCTGCGCCGGAGACCGCTACCTTGTTAGAAGAGGGCAGCGCAGCGGAAGAATCGAACCTGCTCACCGAGCCCCCGAGTGATGAAGCCCTCGCACTGTCCGCTGAGCTTGAGGTGGAGAGCGAATCCGCCTCTCTGCCAGGTGAGGCGCTTGGCGAAGCGACTGAGGTACCCGCCGAGGTGCCGGAAGACACGATCGTGGCGCCCACCGGCACCGAGGTGCTGTTGGAAATCGCGTTTACGGACGAATGCTGGGTGGAAGTCAAAAACGCGGCAGGGGAAAAGGTGTTTGCGGATCTCAAAAACAAAGGGGATAATCTGCGCCTTTTTGGTGAAGCCCCCTTCGAAATATTCTTGGGGAATGCGCGCGCGGCGGCCGTCCAGGTGGACGGGGAGCCGGTCGACGTCCCATTGCGCTCGAATTCGGATTTGTCCCGATTCAGCGCACCACGAAACTGATTGGCACACTTAAGGTGCCGATACGATAAACACGAGTAGAGTTTTGAAAAAGATCCAGGCCATTACCGGCATGAAAGACGTCCTGCCAGACGAGAGTCCTGCTTGGCAGTACCTTGAGGCGGTGATCACTGAGCTGTTGCAGCGCTACGGCTACCAGGAAATCCGGTTCCCGCTGCTGGAACAGACAGAACTGTTCAAACGGGGTATCGGCGAGGCGACGGACATCGTCGAAAAGGAAATGTACACCTTTGAGGACCGCAACGGCGACATGCTGACGCTGAGGCCCGAGGGGACGGCGAGCTGTGTGCGAGCCTGTGAGCAGCATCAAATGCTGTTTGATCGCGGCACCTTGACGCAAAAACTGTGGTACTGGGGCCCGATGTTTCGGCATGAAAAGCCGCAGAAAGGGCGCTTGCGTCAGTTTCACCAGTTCGGTGTTGAGGCCTTCGGCTTAGCTGGCCCCGATATCGACGCAGAGTTACTGTTGATGACCGCGCGTCTTTGGCGCGAACTGGGCATCGCGGATGCCGTGACCTTGCAGATCAACAGTCTCGGAACAAGCGAATCCCGAGCGGCGCATCGTGCCGCGTTGATCGAGTATCTGGAAGCGCGCCAGGATCAGCTTGACGAAGACAGTCAGCGTCGCCTGCACACCAACCCGTTACGCGTATTCGATAGCAAGGTCGAGCAGACACAGGCCTTGCTGCGTGATGCACCGATGTTGACCGACTACCTCGACGACGAGTCGCGCGCGCATTTTGACGCGCTCTGTGGATTGCTTGACGGCTGCGGCGTTGCCTATGAAGTCAACCCGCGATTGGTTCGCGGCCTCGACTACTACAGCAAAACGGTCTTTGAGTGGGTGACCGATAAGTTGGGCTCTCAAGGCACCATCTGTGGGGGCGGTCGCTATGATGCCCTTGTGCAACAGTTAGGTGGCCGACCCACGCCCGCCATCGGTTTTGGGATGGGGGTTGAACGCCTGATTCTTCTGCTGCGCGAACTCAATTGTTTGCCTGAGGAGATTTTTCAGCAATTGGATGTCTACATAGTCGCGGTTGGGGATGTGGGGCCGGCGGCGATGCGTTTGGCGGAGCAGGTTCGAGACATGCGCCCTGAGACGCGCGTGCAGTTGCACTGCGGTGGCGGCGGCTTCCGTGCGCAAATGAAAAAAGCCGATCGAAGTGGGGCGCATATTGCGCTGGTACTCGGCGAAGATGAAGTGAATAACGATCAGGTTACGGTGAAATATCTGCGCGAAGAGCGTGAGCAACAGACCGTAGCCGTGAGCGATCTCAATACTATTTTGGTTCAGGAGTGACAACGTGGCAGACCATCTGACAGAAGAAGAACAAATCGAAACGATCAAGCGCTGGTGGCGAGAAAACTGGTTGTCCGTTGTGGCACCCATCGCGTTGGCCATTCTGGCCTATTCGGGCTGGAACTATTGGGGTGATTTCAAGAGTGAGAAGGCGCAAGCGGCTTCTGAACGCTATCAGGCCATGATGGTGCTGCTTGAAGAAGCCGGTCCAGAACTCGGGGGCGAGACACAGGCGCAGGTACTTGCGATTGCCGATGAGATCGCGTCGGAATTCAGCGGAACCCTTTATGACGATCTGAGCTCAATGGCCGTTGCGGGCATATTGGTCAAAGACGGCGCGTTGGAAGAGGCGGCCAGCCGCTTGCAAGCGGTGGTGGATGCTCCGGCTTCCGAGCCTGTGAAAGCGATCGCGAAAGCGCGCTTGGCGCGTGTCTTCCTGGCTCAGGAAAAGTTTGATGCCGCACTGGCACTGGTTGCGCAAGCTGACGACGACACGGTGGCGCCGCTGTATCACGAAATTCGTGGCGATATCTTCGCTGCTCAAGGGGATAATGCCGCAGCCACCACGGCCTATGAAGAGGCGCTGGCAGCGATCCCGGCACAACAGTTTAATCACCGTGGCCTGGTTCAGTTCAAGCTGGATTCGGTGAAGCCCGCTCTGGCCGTCGTCACAGAAGAGACTGCCGAAGCAGCACAGGAATAAACTATGAATTTTGTTCGATTTGCCGCCGTTGTGCTGGTGCTTGCGCTGGCCTCCTGTGCGTCAAAAGACGAGAAAAAAGAAGCGCTTAAAGCCGCGCCTCTAGTGGACTTCGAAAAAACACTGTCGGTCAAAAAACAGTGGCAGCTCGATGCCGGAAAAGGGCAGGATAAGCGCTACGCCAAACTGGCGCCAGCGATGTCCGACTCGGCCCTTTTTCTCGCCGATGTCGATGGCAATGTGGTCGCCTATGAGCGTGAAACGCGCAAGCGCCTCTGGAAGAAAGACATCAAAAAAGACATCTCCGGTGCGCTGTCCTACGCCGAGGGCCGTTTGTATCTCGGCACCTATGACGGTGAAGTACTGGCGCTCAGCGCCGAAGATGGTGAGTTGCTCTGGCTCGGTGAGGTCTCTAGCGAGGTCGTGAGCGTCCCGGCAGCAAATGACGATGTGGTCGCCGCACAAACCATCGATGGCCGCCTTTTTGGCTTTGCTGCAGAAACCGGTGAGGCCCTGTGGCGCTACGACCACACCGTGCCTGCGCTGACGCTGCGAGGCACGGCCAGCCCGGTCATTTCTCGCAACCAGCTGCTGGCGGCATTCGGCAATGGTCAAGTCGTGAGTCTAAACGTTGCGGATGGCGCGTTGATGTGGAGTGTGCGCGTGAGCCAGCCCAAGGGCCGCACAGAGCTCGAGAAAATGGTCGATGTGGATGCGTCGCCGCTCATCGATGGCGGGCTGATCTACTCGGCCAGTTACCACGGCGCGCTTGCGGCGTTCTCCAAGGCGAAAGGGCAAATCATCTGGAAGCAGGATCTCTCCACCTTCGAGAATCTGACGCTGGCCTCCGGTGTCCTCTTCGCGGTGAATGAGGAGTCGCATGTGGTTGCGTTCAACGCCGGCAACGGCGCCATTCTCTGGACGAACGACCAGATGCACCGACGCAACCTCGGCGCACCTGTAGTATTCGGCGATTATGTTGCGTCTATCGATGAAGATGGTCACATGCACGTGCTGTCGCAAGAAGACGGCCGCTACCTGCACCGTTTCAAGCCTTCCGGCAACGGCTTCCGTCCGGCGCCACTGAGCATGGGTGATGAAGTGTGGGTATTAAGTGACGACGGCAAGCTCAGTGCTTACACTGTGAACGAGAAGGCCCGCTAGCGGGCCTGTTTCGGTTTCGTTCTACCCCTCCAAATAGGCTTTTGTCATGCTTCCAACCCTTGCGCTGGTCGGTCGACCCAACGTCGGAAAATCCACGC
Organism: Cellvibrionaceae bacterium AOL6; assembly: GCA_003265435.1. GTDB lineage: Bacteria > Pseudomonadota > Gammaproteobacteria > Pseudomonadales > Cellvibrionaceae > Agaribacterium. Next base: position 276,891 of record NOXC01000004.1, on the reverse strand, counting down.
TGTTTAATCGTCTAACGCGTTCGCGTGATGCGTTGGTGGCAAATCACGCCGGCCTCACACGCGATCGTAAATACGGCGAGGTGGTCCTCGGAGAGCACCGCTATCTGGCGATTGATACGGGAGGGATCAGTGGCGAGGAAGAGGGCATAGACCTCGAGATGGCGCAACAGAGTCGCCAGGCCATAGATGAAGCCGACCTGGTGCTGTTTCTCGTGGATGTGCGAGATGGTTTGACGCCGGCAGACGCCGAACTGGCCGACGATTTGCGCCGGCAGAGTAAACCGGTTCTGATCGTCGCGAATAAAGTGGATGGACTGAACGAGGATGTGGCCCTGGCGCCGTTCTTTGAGTTGGGCTTCAGCGAGGTGCTGCCCGTGGCGGCCGCACAAGGCCGGGGAATCAAAGCGCTTTCAGCCGCGGTCGTCGCGGCCCTTCCAGGCGAACCTTCAGCGGAGGAAGAGGAAAACGATAACCCTGCTAAAGCAACCAAAGGCCTGAAAATGGCGGTGGTCGGTCGGCCTAACGTGGGTAAATCCACGTTGGTGAACCGTATGTTGGGCGAGGAGCGGGTCATTGTGTATGACATGCCGGGCACCACGCGAGATAGTATTTACATCCAGTATGAGCGGGATGGAGAAGACTACACGCTGATTGATACCGCGGGTGTGCGTCGCCGAAAAAACATCAAGCTTTCCGTTGAGAAATTCTCCATCGTCAAAACCTTACAGGCCATTGAAGATGCGAATGTGGTGATTCTGGTTATGGATGCACGCGAAGGCATCGTCGATCAGGACCTGCATCTATTGGGGCATGTGATTGACTCCGGCAAGGCGCTGGTCATCGCGTTGAACAAATGGGACGGTCTGGAAAGCGAGCACAAGCAGTACATCAAGAACGAATTGCAGCGGCGCCTGCGCTTCGTCGATTATGCCGACATCCACTACATCTCGGCTCTGCATGGCACGGGCGTGGGCAATCTGTATCAGTCCATTCGACGCGCGCACCGCTCCGCAACGGAAAAGCTGTCCACCAGTTTCTTGACGCGTATTCTTGAGGATGCCGTGTCCGAGCACCAACCGCCTTTGGTGCGCGGGCGAAGAATTAAGCTGCGTTATGCGCACGCGGGTGGGCACAACCCGCCGATCATTGTGATTCACGGTAATCAAACGGCAAGCGTACCGGGGCATTATGTCCGTTATCTGGAGAAAACCTTCCGCCGGGCGCTGGACCTGCACGGAACGCCGGTACGCATAGAGTTTCGCACGAGCGACAACCCCTTCGAAAACCGGCCGTCGAAAGGCGACAACAAGGGCAAAGGCGCACGCAGTGGTGCACGTAATCAAGGCGGCCGAGCGAAATCACGCAAGCACTGAGCGGTTTTTACCGAGTTTTCCAGTTTTTGGCGTATAAATTGCTGGTTTTGGTTTAGTATTCAAAAAACTGGCGCCGTTTATTCCCTGGCGGGACGAGAAAACAGAGTGAACACCGTTACTCACGAACAGATGCGCATACTGCATCGACTGTCACCACCGGCTTTTCTGCTGAGCTATGTGGTGGCGATCATTGTCGCCGTGGCCTACGAGCCCGTGCTGCCTTCCGGCTTTATTGTGCCGTGGCTGGTCAGTATGACGCTGATCACGCTGGCTCGAAGCCTGTCTGTTTTACTGTATCACCGCAAGCCTTCCATCCTCGACACTCCAATCAAGTGGGCATTGCTGTACTGTGTCGGCACCTTAGTAGCCGGCATTAATTGGGCGATTTTTGGTGCGCAGTTTGATGCTCAGTGGCCCAGTGTCTATCAGGTGGCGTTGTTCACTATAATGACGGGGTTGATTGCGGGCGCGGTCGGGTCACATTCCAGTTTTTTCCCCGCGCTAGCGTGTTTTTATTCTCCGATTCTGCTGACATTGATTTATGTCTCCAGCGTACAGACTGATCGCGCCTATCTGCTTTTACTTCCGCTTGTGATTATATTCTGGATCATGGTGCACAGTGGCGGGCGTCGCTTTTCAAAGATGTTGCGTACCAACATCTTCTTCCAGCAGACACTGGCAAATAACAACGAGCGTCTCGAACTGCTGGCCCGCATGGATACGCTGACGCAACTTCAAAACCGCAGCGCGTTAGAGCTGTACCTGAATGAAAATTGGGCACACTTCTACCGCAACAAAAAGTGGGTGTCGATTGCGATGCTCGATGTGGATTTTTTCAAAGCCTACAACGACCATTACGGTCACATTGAAGGTGATCGTTGCCTGACACGCATTGCGGAAGTACTGCGCGCAATGGTGCCAGAGGACTTTGGTTTTGTTGGTCGTTACGGTGGGGAAGAGTTCATTGTCGTTCTGCCGGGCTGCTCGTTAGATGCGGCACAGACCTTGATGGCGCAAGTGCAGGCGCAATTGCGAAATGAAGACATTGAGCATGCGAGGTCGGGGGCCTCATCCAGAGTGACGGTCAGTGTCGGCATTCACAGTGCGGTGCCTGAGAGTGAGAGCGATTGGGTGGCAGCCATCGACCGCGCGGATGCAAAACTGTACATCGCGAAACAGCGGGGCCGAGCGCAGGTGGTCGCCTAAGCCACCTTTCGTCACAGCGCTGTCATTCTCACGGGCTAATCTGGATGCGCTTCATGTAGTAATGTTGCGTAAGTCCAGGCTCGGGAGACGTTAGTTGTCTGCAACAGAAATTCTCATGCTCGTCGGCTTTGCGATGGCGGGCTACGCGATCGTCGCGAATGACGCCATTCAAACTTTAGGTACCTTCATTGCCTCAAACGCCAGACGCCCCTGGTGGTTACTCTGGTTATTCGCCTCCAGTGTGATGGTTCTTGTCGTAATGCTTGGTTGGTATGTAAATCAAGGCGACCCGGCATTTGGCAGGCTGGATAAATTTCCCCTACCGCAAGGTGGGATACAGTGGTTTCACCTTGTGCCGCCTGTAGCGATCTTGCTGTTGACGCGTTACGGCGTTCCCGTCAGCACGACCTTTCTCGTGCTCGCTGTGTTCAACCCCAATAATATTGGCGCGATGCTGCTCAAGTCCGTGATTGGTTATCTCGTTGCGTTCATGGTGGCGATCGTGTTGTATCGCTTAGTCATTCAGTCCACCACCGCCTATTTTGATCGTACACGCGGCGCGGCCGTGCAATGGTACTGGGTCGTGTTACAGTGGTTGAGTACGGCATTCCTGTGGAGCCAGTGGCTGATTCAGGATCTTGCCAATATCTTTGCCTATTTGCCGCGGGAACTGGATCTGTTGACCTTGGTGCTGGCGTTGCTGCTCTTGGTGCTGTTGCAGGGGGCTATCTTCTTTAAGATGGGCGGGGCCATACAGCGCATCGTTAGCAACAAAACCGGCACAGCCGATGTCCGAGCCGCGACCATCATTGATTTGCTATTTGCGTGTATCTTACTGGTGTTTAAAGAGTGGAGCTCCATGCCGATGAGCACTACCTGGGTGTTCCTCGGGTTGCTGGCAGGGCGGCAGGTGGCGATCTCTCTGCACTTTTATCGACCCCCGCTATCCGAAACGTCACGTATTGTCGCAAGCGATGCCGTCAAAGCGCTGTTTGGCCTGTTAGTGAGCGTCATACTTGCACTGGGCTTGCCTTCGCTGTTGGGTGCTTGAAATGTCACGGCAACCTGAGCATAATGCGCAACCCATCGTCGCACAGGGCGATGGTGCACGTTATGGTGGCCCAATTTGGTCCCCTCGCAACATAAGGCTGTGAACCCCGCCAGGTCCGGAAGGAAGCAACGGTAGCAGTTCGAATGTGTGCCGGGGTGTGGCTGGATTGGGTCCCCTCCAGTCTCCTTTCTCTCTTTATCTCTCAAGCGCACGGTTTCTGCTTTTCCCGCTAGCGGAAATAAGTTGAGCGGTCATCATTTTGTCATTGGAACGTCACTTGAGTGACATTCGGCGCGCATATCCTCCTTTCCAGCTACGGATGAGTCCGGAGCATGCAACTTATGGGTCTTTGGGGGATTCAATGTCTGATTTTAAAAATATTAATACTGCACAGTCCAAGCCGGTAAGCCGGTGTGGGGGCAGCGCTTCGTTGATAACACACCTAGTGGTGATGCTGTGCCTGGTGTGCTTGGCTGGCCACAGTATGGCGCAGTCCGCAGTAGGAGCGATACGTGGTCAGGTCGTGGATGCCGCGACGGGACGTTCGCTCGAGGGGGCCGTGGTGACCCTATCTGGCACCACAATACGTCGTGTGACGGATGCCTCAGGCCGTTACGTGCTCAACGATGTTCCCGTTGGAGCCTATACCGTTGAAGTGCGCTACGTTGGACTATCGGCGGTGAAGAATACCGTCAACGTCGACGCAGATGAGGCCACTGAATTCAATGTGAACCTGCCAGGCCTGAGTGAAATCGAAACGGTGCATGTTGTGGGATCTGAAACAGGCCGTACGCGAGCAATTAACCAGCAGAAGACCGCGGCAGGGATCGTCAACTTTATTCCCGAAGAGTTGTTCGGTGAGATGATTGACGGGAACATTGGTCAAGCGATGCAACGTCTTCCCGGTATCAGCGTGGACGAAGATCAGGACGGCTCACCAAGCAGCATTAATATTCGGGGCGTTTCGGGGCAATTTAACTCCGTTCAAATTGATGGAATGCGTATTCCTTCTTCTGGAGGCACCAACGCATTTGATGCACGCTCGCTTGCTGCGGATGGTGTTACCACCATTGAGGTAATCAAGGCGCCGACCCCTGATCGAGATGGTGATGCTATCGGGGGTATTGTCAACCTGGTCTCTCGTAGCGCTTTTGAGCGCACAGGTCGAGAAGGCAGTATTGAGCTGGATGGTACCTACAATGACGAATCGTCAAACTGGGGCAATGCGGTTAAGGCTCAGTTTTCAGATTTATTCAGTGTGGGCTCCGGTGAGAATAATTTGGGTGTCAGCTTCTCTTTAAGCCATTACGACACAGATCGTTTCTCCATTAATGCGGATCAGGACTGGGTACAAGTTGACCCTGAAACCAATCCAGAGTTGGATCTTGATCAGTACAATGAGCCTGTATGGTTCATGGAGTCGACGCATTTTGAGCACGACACACGGGAAACGAAAACGTCCACATTGAGTGGTTCGATCGATTATCGTGCGTCTGACAGCCTCGAGCTCTATGTGCGCCCCTTGATTTCCTACTACGAGCGCGGCGGCAATAAATACGAAACAGATATCGATATTGACACGGCTTTTGGCAACGACGCTGATGGTGACAAGACCTACGCGGCTTTAACACCGACTTACGGTCGCGGCACAGAAGACAGTGAAGCCTCTAGAGGATGGATCGGTACGCTTGAAGATATTGAAAACGAACTTTACTCCATCAGTTTTGGTGGCACTCATGAGCTAGAGAGTAGCACGCTCACATTCGACGTCTCGTACAGCAGCAATGAGCGCACCATCCATAACGATACCGAGCTCAATATGTTGATGGAGCCGGAAGATCCTTGGTTCATTTTTGAGTATAACGTCATAGACCCCGATGGCATGGTTGAAGTGAACGTTGTCAACGGCGTTGACTCGACAGATCTCAGTCAGATGACCGAAGGCGAGCTTGAGGTGGTGAGCGGCACGAAATCCGAGCAGGCGTTCAGCGCGAAAGTCGACTGGGAACGCTACTTCTCGGGTGACTACGGTGCCTTTACGCTCAAAACAGGTGCGAAATACCGTCAGAGCACGCCGGAGCAGGATTATCACGTTGATCTCTACGAAATGGACGATGCATTCCCTTATGCGGATGTGCTTGAGTCCACCGACGAAATCTTGTTGTTGAAGCCCAAGTATTTCAATGTTCAAACACAAGCGGGACTCGATCTTCTGAATTCGAACCCCGAGCTGTTTGAGTATGTCGACGACGATTCTCTTGAAGGAAGTAACGTAGAAGACTACGAGGCTGAAGAGCGTATCGGTGCGGCCTATGTTATGGGTACCTACGAAACAGGTATCCACACCCTAATTGCCGGGGTGCGTCTCGAGCAGTACGAGTGGGAAAACACGAATAAAATCGTCAGCTATCTGAATGACGAGCCTCAGGTCACGCCCATTGAAAATGGTGAGCGCTATACCTTCTGGCTTCCCGGTGTGCACCTTCGCCATGCGTTGTCAGAGAATCTGATTCTACGCGAAAGCTACAATATGAGTTATGCACGCCCGCCTTTGGAAGAACTCTCGCGTGGTCGCTGGGTTGATGATGAAGGGAATATTGAAGACGGAAACCCTTTCCTGGAGCCGGCTACATCTGATAACTTCGATATACAGCTGGAGTATTACACCGACCATGGTGACCTTTACTCTATTGGCTATTTCTATAAAAAGATTTCAGACTTTACGTATACGCTCACCTATGACTTCAACGATTTGGATGAAAATGGTATTCCCATCGAAGACGACGAAGGTGATCTTGAATACGAACGTCCAGTCAATGGAACCGATGCAACCAACCAAGGTATTGAGCTCATTGCGCGACAGGGCATGCATTTTCTGCCAGGTATGTGGAGCGGGTTTGGTGTGGCGGTCAGCGCGACTTTTTCTGATAGTGATGCGGACTACCCTAACCGAACAGATCGCGATGACCTTTCTTTAGAGGGGTTCTCTGAGGAGATTTACACCGCGATGCTGGAATACAACTGGGGTGGGTTCAACGCGCGCATCGATTATCGCTATCGAGACGACTATATTGAGGGCTTGGGCAGTGATATTGAAAGCGATGAATTTTATGCGGCCGAGGAGCGCTGGGATGCGGAGTTACACTACCGCTTTACCGAACATCTCGTGCTTTCTGCGACGGGTGTGAATTTGACCGACTCACCGCAGATTTCGTATCAGGGTTATCCGCAATTTGTTGAAGATGCGAGCTACTCGGGTCGTAAATACAGCATCGGCTTGCGTTACGACTTTTGATCTATAACGTGATGGGTAGGGCCTCGCAGGCCACACCCTCTGTGAAAGGAGTAGAGCCTAATGGGCTCGCTCCTTTTTTGTTTATTAATGAGGTGTTTTCCTTATGAACCTTCTACGTGTCATTCTTACAGGTGTGCTCGCTGTGTCTCCATCCGTATTTGCGCACAACCAGAACGCTGACCATCGTCATCCAGTCCCCTATGCGCAGGAAAAAATACACGCACCCACACCGATTCCTGACCGCGTTGTTCTGTCATGGACGGGTGATCCCGCCACCACACAGTCGGTCACTTGGCGGACCAGCACGGATGTGACCACCGGTATCGCCGAAATCGCGATTGCGAACGCGAATGGGCGGGCGCTAGAGCCAGCGCAAGTGAGCGCAGAGACGTCCTTTTTCAAAAGTGATATCAACGAGGCACACTATCATTCGACGACGTTCACAGGCTTGCTACCGGACACGTTATATACGTACCGAGTAGGTGATGGTGTGAATTGGAGTGAATTCTTTCATTTCCGTACGGCCAGTGATCGTCCTCGCCCTTTCAGTTTTATTTATTTCGGCGATGCGCAAAACGAAGTGAGAACACATTGGTCGCGCGTTTTCCGTGAGGCATTTAGAGACGCGCCCAGGGCGGCTTTTACGCTGCACGCAGGCGATTTGATAAATGAGGATGCATGGGACGCAGAGTGGGGTGAATGGCATGGCGCTCCGGCTTGGGTCAATGGCACGATCCCTGTCATCGCCACACCGGGCAACCATGAATATTATAGAGCGAACCAAGGGCCTGCGGCCCAGCGATATTGGAAGAGTAAATCGGGCAAGACCCTGTCGGTGGATGTGGATGTCGTCGAAGCGTTAGACGAACAAGGGGAGACCGTATTTACTGTTTCTGCCCGTACTTCGAAAGGCGAAACGGCTTCCCTGAAAATTAATGATGATGAGGAAATCATTCACGTCGGCGAGGGCGTTGAAGCCTTGACGGGCTTTAGTGCAGCAGAATTACTAGGGAGCGAATACGACGATCCTCCGCTCGATGACCGGCGCCGCGACCGAGGCACCCCGCAGGTGAGTGATCATTGGCGTCATCAGTTTGCATTCCCTATCCAGAACCCGCCTAAGGGTCTGGAGGAAACGGTCTATTACGTTGACTATCAAGGCGTGCGTATTATTTCACTGGATTCAAATAAAGAGCGTGAGGCACAGGTTGCGTGGTTGAAGAAGGTACTGCGAGACAATCCAAATCGCTGGACCATTTTGACCTTCCACCATCCCATTTTCTCGCCCGCATCAGACCGGGACAACACTGAATTACGCGCGCTATGGAAGCCGGTGCTGGATAAATACCGTGTTGACCTCGTGCTCAGTGGTCATGACCATACTTACGCGCGCACCGGAGATGTGAGTGATCGCGTGGATACGGAGAACGTGCCTTCCGGTTACCAGCAAGCTTACGACCCAGACATTGGTACGGTTTACGTTGTATCTGTCAGCGGGCCGAAGATGTACGAGATCACAAAGGGAAGTTATGCCAAGCGAGTGGCTGAAAATACGCAGCTGTATCAGATCATTGAAATAGATGACGCGCGTTTGCAGTATAAAGCGTATACCGCAACGGGTGAGTTGTATGACGCATTCACGTTAGAGAAGCGTGACGATCAGCCAAATAAGTTGATGGAAGTGCTTCCTCCTGAGCAACACGCTTCACAGCATTAACGATCGCACACAGAAGGGCGCCTTGATGGGAGCGCCCAAACTTCCTTCCGAAGACTATATCCGCCAAGCCAGTGTCACGGAGCCATAGCGGGTCAGGCTCTCATCGTTCCGTCCATAATCGTCCCCCGCGAGAAAATTCAGATCCGTAATTGCGAAGGTGCCCGATACGCTGCGCAGTGAGTAGGTCACGCCAATGGAGCCGCCAATCTGAAGGGGGTCATACTCTGCGGAGGGGCTGTCCTGAAAGGTATTGCCGTCTAAAAATATTTGATTGAAGGTATACGCGGTGTTTACGCCTGCGAAAAGGAACCAGCCTTTGTCCACGGCGATGGGGTTGGTGGTGCGAGAACTTGCCAGCATGGGGAGTGCGTAGGTCGAAGCCAGGCCGCGACCATAGCGAAACATCAGGGCGCCGTTAATGTCGGACGAGATGGTGCCGAGCTTCGCGCCGGTTGAGCCGAGAAAGTCCACGCTGTCGTGCTCATTCGCCCACATGCGCCATAAGCGGCTGCGCGCGAACTGAAAGACCAGCTCATTGTGCAACTGGTTTTGCCAGCCCTTGGGTAGGTCGTTGTCGAACAGGCCGTGGAAAAAGGTTTGCATTTGCTCGACGCCCGCGGCGGGGCCCACAACACCCAGGGTGGTGGATATCAGGTCTGTGTAATCGGGGTTGCCTCTGAGGTGCACGTTCGTCGCGAACAGTAGGCCGCTGTAGGGCACTTCGTCGTCAATCTCGACGTTATTTTTGGTGCTTGTTGGCGTCACCATAAGTTGGCCGATGGCGTAGCCGTTCAGGTTTTTGGCTGCGGCATCCTCATCGAGAGACCAGCGCAAAGGGAATAGCATCCAGCCGGGCTTGGGCTGGTGGGCTTCGGTTCCCGCGTCAAACACCGACACAACAAACCCGTTGGTGTAGCCACTGTCGTCACCGACCATCACGTCGTTGTCTAGGGTGATGGCAAGCCAGTCATTGTCAGCACAGCAGAAGGTGGATGTGAGCAGCAAGGGCAGGGCAAAGCGGAGTGGGAACAACTTCATCTCTTCAACTTCCATGCAGAGTGGGTGGCGCCGCGAAGGCCGGACAGGCTTCAGCGTGTGCCAGAGGTCTTTACGAGTCTACGGTGGCCCCACGAAAGAGGCAATGGGGAATGAATGTCGTGCCGGCAAGGGGCCTGAGAGGCCGTGCGACAAAGCGATGTTCCGAGCAGCCGAATGGCGTATAATCGCGGGTTTTACTTAACCGAAACACATAAGGCTCGCAGACCCAATGAGTTATCAGGTATTAGCGCGAAAGTGGCGCCCGCGTGCATTTAGTGAAATGGTCGGCCAAGAGCACGTGCTCAAAGCGTTGATCAATGCCCTAGATCACAATCGCCTTCATCACGCTTACCTCTTTACCGGCACCCGCGGTGTGGGTAAAACAACCGTCGCGCGTATCCTCGCCAAGTGCCTGAACTGTGAGACCGGTGTGGGCTCCACGCCTTGTGGGGCGTGTTCTGCCTGTGTGGAAATCAATGAAGGGCGCTTCGTTGATTTGATCGAGGTCGATGCCGCTTCACGCACCAAAGTCGAAGACACGCGAGAGCTGCTGGACAATGTGCAGTACGCGCCCACCACCGGCCGCTTCAAAATTTACCTGATTGACGAAGTCCACATGCTCTCCAACTCCAGTTTCAACGCGCTGTTGAAAACGCTGGAAGAGCCACCCGAGCACGTCAAATTTCTGCTGGCGACCACCGATCCTCAAAAGCTTCCCGCGACCATTTTGTCACGCTGTCTTCAGTTCAACCTGAAGAACATGAGCCCTGAAAAGATTGTTGAGCATCTCAAGCACGTGCTCAACGAAGAAATGGTGCCGCTGGAGGAAACCGCGCTGTGGCAACTCGCGCGCGCGGCCGATGGCAGTATGCGTGACGCTTTAAGCCTGACGGATCAGGCCATTGCCTTCGGGAACGGTAAATTGGCCGAAGCCGATGTGTCGGCGATGTTGGGGACCATCGATCACGGTTTTATTCAAAACATCGTTGACGCATTGATCGTTGGCGATGGCGCGAGCCTGCTGCAGGCGGTGTCGGTGTTTGCAGAGCAGGCGCCGGACTACAGCAGTGCATTGGCTGACCTGCAAACCATGTTTCACCGTATTGCCATTGCCCAGGCGCTGCCCGAGGCCCTGGATAACAGTTACGGTGACCGCAGTCGTATTCTCGACTTCGCGACGCGCATGGCGCCAGAGGACGTGCAGTTGTACTACCAGGTTGCCTTGATGGGGCAGCGAGACCTGAATTTGAGTCAGGTGCCTCGTACCGCGTTCGAAATGGTGTTGCTGCGCATGCTCGCGTTCAAGCCTCAAGGTGTGGCGGACGTGCCCACTCAAGCGCTGCCAGCCTCAGGGGAGGCGCCCGAGACCGTAAAAAAGCCTGACGTGAGCGAGGCGCCTGAGCCTCGCCCGTTGTCGCAACCTGCGACGCTAAACCCGCCAGAGCACGCAGCGCAGACCACTGCGCAGCACGTCAGTGAGCCCCTGCCGAACGTCGAGACAGCAGAGCCCTCTGAGCCGGAACTTGAACCAGCGCGCGGCCCGGAAACGGCGCCAGAGGCAGACGTAACGCCTATGGCACAGGACGATGTCAACGCGATGGGCAGTACACGCGAGCTAGAAGTCTCTGAGCCAGCGACCGCGCCTCCTGCTGATCCTGCCGCAGCGTCTCAACTCTCTCGGGCGATGGCCTCGCTCTCGGCTCCCGCTGAGCCAGATACTCAAGCGGACGCTGTGACGCCTGCCGCTGCAGAACAGGCTCCTTCGAGTGCGGTGCCGCTGCCAGTAGAGGCAAAGCCTGCAGCCGATTCCGCTGCGACACAGGACGCCATCCTGTGGGCAGACTTTCAACCGAGCCGATGGTACGAAGTGTATGTGCAGCTACCGATCAGTGGTGTCGTAAAAATGACTGCGTCGCACCTGGCCTGTGAGCGGGTGGAGTCGTCGACCGTGTATTTTGTTCAAGATGCGTCGTCCGCGGGGCTGTTGAATCGAGAGCACAGCAGCCATCTCGCCGATGCGCTGAGCGCTTACTTCAACAAGGACTTAAAGGTCGACATTCGGGTTGCGGATACCGCTGCGCTTGGTGAAACGCCTGCACAGACACGAGATCGCCTGCGCGAGGCCCGTCGCCAGAGCGCCTTGGCATCGCTGCGTGCAGACCCCATTGTATTGGCAATGCAGCGTGAGTTTGATGCACGTTTGGATGAGAGCAGTCTCGAATTTATAGAATCGTAACGTGAGGTAGACATGATCGGATTGGGTGACATGATGAAGCAGGCCCAACAGCTTCAGGAAAAAATGCAGAACATGCAGGAAGAGTTGGGCAATGCGCGAATTGAAGGCGAGTCGGGCGCTGGCTTGGTCCGAGTGGTCATGAGTGGGCGTCATGACGTGCAGTCGGTACAGATCGACCCTTCGCTGCTGTCCGAAGAAGTGAGCATGTTGGAAGACTTGTTAGCGGCGGCGGTGAACGATGCCGTGCGTAAAGTCGAAGAACATAACCGCGACAAGATGAGCAGCCTCACCGGCGGCATGGCCATGCCACCGGGTTTTAAAATGCCCTTTTAAGGCGGCTTAATGTTTTCACCACTTATAGATCAGCTTATTCAGTCTCTGCGTGTGCTCCCCGGCGTGGGCCCGAAATCGGCGCAACGCATGGCGCTTCAATTACTTGAGCACAACCGCGAAGGGGCGGCCCGCCTCGCCACGGCATTGAACAATGCGGTCGAGCATGTGGGTCGCTGCCCCCAGTGTCGAACCCTCAGTGAAGAGGCACTGTGCTCGATTTGCGCGAACCCGAGACGGGATGCCGCGATGGTGTGTGTGGTGGAAAGCCCGGCTGACGTCATTGCCATTGAAGCCGCGGGGACCTATTCCGGGCGCTACTTTGTGCTGCATGGGCGGCTGTCTCCCATCGACGGTATCGGGCCATCAGAGCTGGGCATGGATCAGCTCGAAGTACTGCTTCGCTCCGACGCGTTACAGGAGGTGGTGATTGCGACAAACCCGAGTATGGAAGGCGAGGCGACCGCACACTACATTGCCGAGAAGGTCAAAGCGAAAGGGCTCAAAGTCAGCCGTATAGCCCACGGGGTGCCCCTTGGTGGCGAGTTGGAATACATTGATGGTGGCACCTTGGCGCATGCGTTGAGCAGCCGTCGGGAACTGTGATGAAAAGCATCAGTCAGGTCTGCGCAACTTCTGGGCAGAGAGTGGCGCTGCGCAAACGGATAGCACAATGAGTGAAGATTTAATCCAACATGATATCGAGTGGGTGGACAGCAACGCGGGGCTGGAAGCGGCCTGCGCCCGCTGGGCAAACACGCCTTTGTTGGCCTGTGATACTGAATTTATCCGCTCCTCCACGTACTACCCCAAAGCCGGTCTGTTGCAATTTAACGATGGCCAGCAAACCAGTCTCGTCGATCCGCTTCGCATCGATGACTGGTACCCCCTGATCGAGTTGTTTGAAAGTGAAGAGCACACCTTTGCGATCCATAGCTGCTCGGAAGACCTGGAAGTGTTACAGCTTGAAATCGGTACGGTGCCGCAGCGTCTGTTTGATACCCAGATTGCCGCCGCCTTCCTGGGCATGCCGAGCTCCATGGGCTATGGCGCAATGGTCGCTGAAGTCCTCGACGTGACGCTGCCGAAGGCTGAAACACGATCAGATTGGTTACAGCGGCCTCTCAGCCAGCCCCAGCGCTTTTACGCGGCGCTGGATGTGGAATATTTGCTACCCTTGGCACAGCGCTTCCAAACCCAGCTTGAGGCGAAAAACCAGTTTGACTGGGTGCTCGAAGAAGCCCGCCAGATGTACCGCAACTACAAAGCCCTGCAGGATCTCAATAACAGCTATTTACGTGTCAAAGCCGCCTGGAAGTTAAACGCCCGGAAATTGGCCGTATTGATGGTTGTAGCGCGTTGGCGGGAGCATATGGCACAGCAGCTTGATGTGCCGCGCAACCGAATCATGAAAGAAAAGACCCTGTTTGAAATTGCGCTGCGGTGCCCGTCCCATATGGCGCAATTACGGGCGATCGAAGGCATGCCGGAACGCATTATGCGCAAGCATGGGCGAGAGTTAATCGCATTGATTCAGGAGCAGGTGGCGCTGCCCGAAGAGGCGCTGCCACCGACCTTGCCTGTGGCATTGAGCAAACAGGAGCGTGAAGAGGTGCAGGCCTTGCGTGCCGAAGTCGAACCCCTGGCAGAATCGCTGGGTATCGCCAGCGAAATATTATTGCGAAAGAAAGATTGCGAATCACTGTGGCGCCTCGCACAGAAAGCGCAGTGGGATGATGTAGAACACTATTTTGATGGATGGCGCCGAGAGGTGCTGACTCCCAAACTGATGAGCGTATTAAAACCGTCATGACGCTAGTAGAAATCTATCGCAGTACGCGGAAAGAAGGGCTGTATCTGTATGTGCTTAAAGGCACGGATACCGCGACCTTACCCGAACCCGTAAAACAACATTTTGGCGCGCCCGAGCTAGCGATGACGCTTCCGCTCGATCGAGAGCGCAAACTCGCCCGCGCGAATGCGGGAGAAGTGCTTGACGCAATCGACGCTCAGGGCTTTTATCTCCAGTTGCCGCCGCAGCCCGGCGCAGAGCCCGAGCCGCGGTAGTGCGCGAGCGCTTTTGGGAACGCTATGCATTGGAGGCGCTCGATGAGCAAGAGTGGGAGGCACTGTGCGATGGCTGTGGGCTGTGTTGCCTGCACAAACTCGAAGATGTCGATACCGGCGCAATCGCGGTGACCGATGTTGCTTGCGGCTATCTTTCGGTCGAGCAGTGTCGTTGTTCGGATTATGAAAACAGAGCACTCAACGAGGCAGACTGCGTGCCCTTAAAGCCGGAGGTCGTAGGCAGTCTGTCATGGTTACCGGATACCTGTGCCTACCGCAGGCTGGATCAGCATCGAGCGTTGCCTTACTGGCATTATTTGATCAGTGGTGATCGTTCGCTCGTGCACACACTCGGGGTGTCAGCAAAATCGGCGCGCAGTGTGGACGATGCCAGTGACGAATACCTGGAGTCCCGCATTGTGCGGTGGGTTGATAAAAATGGAAAAGCAATATGACTGAGAGTGAATATTTTTACGCCTGGGTGGCTTATCTCGCCGCTGCGGTCGTGTTTTGGGGGCTGTTCTGGTATCTGACTCGCAAGATAGCGTGGGCGCCATTGCGTAACTTCCTGCGTATGGTACTGGGGGTTGTGTTGCTGGTGCCATGGACAACGGATAAGACCCACGATGTGCTTTCCCCCGCGTGGATCGTGTCGGCGGGAGACGCCTTGATTCACGGGCCGACTGAATTCTGGCGAGCCGGCTTGGCCCTGGTGCTCGCCCTGCTGGTGGGGACTGTGGGGTTGATTCTTTTTTATGCGATTGCTTACTGGCGTGCACGCGGTCGGGCAGTTGAGGAACCCGCACACTAAATCCCGTCTGCAACCATTGCGCTTAGCTGCTATAACTACTGATTATAAATGCCAGTTATGTGGCCGAGCGATGCTCGGTGCCGGATCACGCTTATGTTGAATGTTTTACGTGGCGTCGTGCTGCTCATGGTGCTCATGCCATGGGTTGCACTGCATGCTCAATCAGACCCCGTCGATGTACGGCTGGTGATTGATGTTTCAGGCAGTATGAAACGCAATGACCCCAGTAACCTTCGTCAACCTGCGGTAGAGCTGCTTGTCGAGTTGCTGCCGGAGGACAGCAAGGCGGGTGTCTGGACCTTTGGCAAATGGGTCAATATGTTGATTCCGCATCGTGATGTGGATGACGCCTGGCGCACCACTGCGCGCTCGGAAGCGGCCAATATCAACTCCGTCGGCCTGTTTACCAATATTGGTGAGGCGCTGGATAAAGCGGCGTATGACCTCAATTACGTTGACCCCGCCACGAAGAAACACATCATTTTGCTTACCGACGGCATGGTCGATGTCGACAAAGACCCGCGTGCCAACAAAGCGGAGTGGCGGCGCATTGTCGATGAGGTACTGCCACGCTTAAAGCAGGCGGGCTATGTCATCCATACGATTGCGCTCAGCGACAATGCCGACAAAGACCTGATGAATCGCCTTAGCGTGGCCACCGACGGTGTCGCCGAAACAGCTAAGAGCGCTGACGATCTGATGAAAATCTTCCTCAAGGCATTCGATGCTGCCGTCCCGGCGGAGCAGGTGGCCCTCGCAGACAATCATTTCGTTATCGACAGCAGCGTTGAAGAATTCACCGCATTGATCTTCCGGCCCGAAGGCGCCACCGGTCTCGTACTGCAAACTCCTGATCAGCTCGAGTGGGATGCCAATACACAACACAGTGAGCTGCGCTGGCATCACACGCCGCGCTATGACCTGATTACCGTCAAGCAGCCGCTGGAGGGTGCCTGGGGCATTGATGGTGAGATAGACAGCGGCAGCCGTATCACCGTGGTCAGTAATCTGAATTTACGCGTAAGGCCCTTGCCGAACAACGTGTTGATCGGTGCCGAGCTGGACTTGGATGCGCTGTTGCAAGAAGACGGCCGCACGATTACGAACCCGGAATTTTTGAGCTTGATGGATGTCGAGGCCAAGCTCGAAGGGGGCAAGAGCTTCGATGCCCTGGTTACCCTGTGGAGTGAGGCCATGCCGCAGAGCGCGCCAGGCCAGGGGCGCTACCAGATGGCTTTACCGGCCATGGACAAAGAGGGTGTGTATCAGGTCAGCATCCATGTAGATGGCAAGACCTTTACTCGCGCGTTCAAGCAGCAGATCAGTTTGAGGGAGGCGTTTTCTGCGGAGGTGCGCCAGGCCTTTGTTGAAGGCAACCTCGTGTATCAATTGACGGTGAATAGCTTCATTGAAAACGTGGACTTTGAGCGCACGCAAGTGGTCGCCACGATCACCACACCCGATGCGCGCAGTATGATCCGCCCTTTAAATTTGACGGAGCTGGATAACTGGCAGGCTGAACTGCGGCCCACGCTCGAGGGCGAGTACGAAGCGCGTGTGCAGGTGAAAGGCATGTACGTAAATGGTGACGCTTTTCAGTACGAGCTGAAGCCGGTGAATTTTCGCTTCAGTACGGAAGGGGGCATGGTGGAGGCCGAAGAACCGTTTGTTGAGCCGACCCCGGAGCCGACGCCCGAACCGACCCCTGAAGCCACACCCAGCCCAGAGCCCGTGCCTGAACCCGAAGCTGAGCCTGCCGCTGAAGGCATTGCACCCTGGATACTCTACACCGCCCTGGGCGTGGGGAACCTGCTCTTATTAGTGGGCGGGTTTTTCTTGGTTCGCAAGATCCTCAAAGGGCCTAAGGCGGATGTGCTTGAGGAAGTGGAAGAGGCGAGCACTGAGGCGGCTGCGCCGGCGCCAGCGGAGGAGCCAGCAGCGGCAGCAGAGCCTGAGCCCGAGCCAGAGGCCAATGATGAGGGCGATGAGGAAGAAGAGCCACCAATGGAAGACCTCGATCCGGATATGCCAGAGGAGGACGACGACGAAATTGATGCTTCGCTAGCGGCGCTGCAGGAAGATGTTCCCGTACTCGAACCGGATGAAGCCGATGAAGAGCCAGCGGAAGCACCCGACAACGACGATGACATTGATGACCTCGATGCCATGGCACTCGCCATGGAAGAGGGCACTGACGCTGAAGAAGACACGGATGCGGAAGAGCCTCAAGAGGAAGAAGAGGATATGGCGACGGCCATGCTGAAAGCGCAGGGGCTCGATCTGGCTGAAGAGGAACTCGATGATGCGATTTCCTCACTCATCGATGATCTCGAAGACGATGATGACTCCGATAGAATCTAGGGCCTGTTGACACTCATACAGATTAGGGTGTGCCTGGGAGGCAGTCTGCCAGGCTTTCAACACTGCAAAGATGAACCGGGGTGTATTGAATGGGGTCGACTTCCAGCCCCTGATTCAACTGGTACAGCGCACGCATCGCGAGCCGCCCCATTTCAAAAGGCGACTGACCAATATTGGCGTCCGCAAGCCCTTCCCGTTGCAACTCGATTTGCGAGTGTAAAGTGTCAGCGAAGAGAATGGCGACACCTCTCTGTATCCGTGCGTGTTGATAGGGTTGCACGATTTCTCGATAGCGTTGTGGGTAGAGTTGTGCCCAGCTTCCCAGCGACACGAGCACGTCCACATTTTCCAGTTCCCGACTCAGCATAAACTCCAGCTGATGCAGCGCGACGTCCGTGTCCTCGTAGTTATACAGAGGGCAGCGGGAATGCTCCTGCCAGCCGTTTTGACCCTTTAATCTTCTGCCCGGGGCACGGGTTTTATTGTCGCCTGAAAGCTCTGCGCGAAATCCCTGCATGCGCTCCATCAAGTTAGCCGAATCTGGCCTGCCGGATAGCAGGCAAATCGTAGCGCCGTCGGGCCATCGAGATTTCAGGTAGCGTGCGAAAGCACGGCCGTACTCGACGTTATCTGTGCCGACATAGGCGTCGACCAAACCGGGGTAGCGTCTGGCGGTTGCGCCGTCCAGACCGGAGTCGTAGGTGACCACGGGAATTTCGTACTTCTTCGCCAGGCTGAAGGCGTGTTCGGCCAGGAAGCGGGGTTGCAGTACCGATACCGCGATGCCATCGATACCGGACTGAATAAGTTCTTCCAATAAGGCATTTTGGGCTTGAACGTCAGCATAACCGGGGGCGCGGTAAATACAGTCTACGGCATCCAGTTCATTCTCGGCTTTGCGGCAACCTAGGTGCGCCTGGGTGAAGTAGGGGTGGTCTGCCTTGCCGACGAGCGCGAATCGCAGCGGCTTCTGCTCATAAGCGGGCTGAGCCTGAGAAGGCGCTTCGGCGATTAACGCACCGGGCCTGAATATCAGTAGGAGGCTTGCCGTGAACAGAATGAGAATACGCATACATCAAGCATAGCGCAGAGCGCTGCACTGCGCGCTGTTTAAACGTTAGTCGTCTGTCGACTGTTCTCGGCTTTGAACATAGTCCAGCGCGGCATTGACGGCGTGGACAACTCGCTCAACCATGTCTTCCATCTCGGCGGGAGTGAGAAAGAAGCTCATGTCGACGTCGTGGCGAACATACCGTGGCGGTAGACGATTGAGCGCAACACAGGCCACGTCAGCCAGAAAGTCGCTGTCGCCGGCCGCGCGATTGCTCGCACGGAGGACCTGGTCGATAACCATCTGCTCGTAGTAGTTGTGGATGGAATCTCGTTCCGATGTGGGTTCGTAACGTTTGCGGCCAATACTCAACAACATGATGCGCTCCTCTCTGTTATTGCTCTTTCCTCTCAGTGTAGCGGAAGCGCTTCAGAGCTGCTGGCGAATCAGCTTGCGAATCAGAAAACGAGCGGGGTGTAGATGCCGATACAGCGAGGTGCCTGTGCTCAAAGGGCGGCCGAGGACAAGATCCGTTAACAAGGAGGCGATCAGTGGGGCATAGGCCAGCCCGCGTGAACCCAGACCGGTGGCAACATATAGCCCAGGGTGGACTGGCGCCGCGTTGGCCAGGTTCAGGTTCGCATTGTGGCGAAGGCCCTGGTAGCGGTGGATAAAGGCTTCCATATTGGGTACAGGGCCGACAATGGGGAAGTAGTCGCGCGTGGTGCAGCGAAAGCCAACACGTCCACTGAGTGACACACTGGCGTCGGGCAGCGCGTCGTTCACCCTCGGATGCACGCTGCCAAGGGCATCGAGGTTATGTTGATGGTCGGCAATCGTCAGGTCGGGATTGTCGTCGTTCAGGTTGAAACTCGCACCGACGCAGTGAAACGGGTGCGCCTCCCACGGATGTGCCGGGGCCAGATAGCCCTGGCCACACACGACGGTATTGAGACTTTGCAGTGCAGGCAGGGCGGGCAGGTGAGTGACTTGGCCCCGCACCGACTGTGTATCGAAGGCCCGGCATTGTGCAAAATGCGCGGTGCTGTGCGCGCTGCACAGCACAACACGCTCCGCGCTCAATGTCGCGCTGTCACTGTCGAGATGCCAGCGCGCTTCGTCATATCGAAGCTGCTCGACATCGGCCCTCAGGAAGCGAATGTTCGGGTGGTCGAGCAGTGCCTGACACAGGCGTCGAGGATCGAGCCAGCCGGACCGAGGCAGCCACAGGCCGGGTTGATTGAGCACGATACCCGCCCTCTCACTGGCCTGTGCAGCAGAGAGCCACTGAATGAAGCCCTGTGCGTCCTCTTGGAATCTAAGTGCCAGACGCTGGTAGCGTGCCGCTTCTGCGTCGTTGCGAGCTAAATGGAACACACCGCACTGTGCGCCGCACCGGGTATAGAGCCCCGTGTCACGATAAAAACCCTCTGCGAACCATTGCGCGGATAGATTGAAGCGGGAAAGCGCATCGGGTGCATCACTCAATTTAGTGTACACCGCGCCTTGTGCGTTGCCGGAAGCGCCCGCCGCGATTCCGCTGCGGTCCACCACGGTAACCTTTTGGCCCGCGCACGCCAGCGCGTGCGCGACATGCGCACCCGCAATACCCGCACCGACCACGATGGTTTCGCTTTCACGGGGCATGGGAGGCGCGTCACTCAGCAGCCAGGTATTGTGCGTCGGCGCTCGGGTTGCTGTCGGCGTGGCTATCGCGGCCTCAGGGGCTTTAGTGCCGCAGAGCATTTCGCGTTTGCGCCCATACCCTGGAACTTTTTTACACTCGAAGCCGGCCGAGATCAGCCCCCGGCGCACCGCGCCTGCGGCCGTGAAGGTGGCAAAGGTGCTTGCGGAGTGGCTGAGATCCCGCATCGCAAGAAATAGCGCGTCACACCACATATCGGGGTTGCAAGCCGGTGCAAAACCGTCGAGAAACCAGGCGTCCACCCAAACGGTTTTGGAGCTGAAGCCCTGGCTGAGTATTGGGTATGGGGCGCTGTCGCTTTGAATACTTGCCGCCATTTGTGCAAAGGCGTCATGGATATCCATGAAGTGCAGTGTGAGCGTGACCTGTGGTCCCGCATCTTGAAAATGAAGGCGCTGAGTACCCGTCCAGGGTTGTGGTGGATACTGTTCGAGCAAACGAGCGCAACGTTGTTCATGTTCTGGCCAAAGCGCGAGCGCACGCGACATGGCCTGATGCTGAAGCGGGTATTTCTCGATGGAGACAAAATTCAAGGTCGCATCGTCTGGCGCAAGCGAAGCCCACAAGCGCCAGCAATTCAGAAAATTCAGACCGGTGCCAAAGCCCGTTTCGACAATTGTAAAATGTGCACCCGGTTGCAGTGAGGCAAAGCGATCCGCCAGGGCATTGTGTTTGAGAAACACGAACTCGCTTTCTTCCAAGCCGTTTTCCCTGGAAAAATACAGGTCACCGAAGTGCTCGGATTGAGGTTGGCCATGCTCATCCCATTGCAAACTGGCCGTTTGAGTGGATGAGGGTGTCTCATCCATCGTGTGCAGGTAAACCGAATGCGTCGAGCACTTGTGCACACCATTGCGTGATGCGGGCTTCGCTTTTGTCGAATTCGTTTTCTTCATCCAGCGCGAGCCCGACGAAGTGTGTGCCGTCCTGGGTCAGGGCTTTAGACTCGTCGTATTCATAGCCCTCGTTGGGCCAATACGCGACGGGGGTGGCGCCGAGATTGATCACTTTATCGTGCAGGTAGCCCATTGCATCGAGAAACCACTGTGGGTACCCAATTTGATCGCCCAGCCCGAAAAAGGCGACTTTTTTGCCATTAAAATCGATTTGGTCAAGCTCGTCCCAGCACGCTTCCCAGTCCTCCTGTAATTCGCCGTAATCCCAAGTGGGAATGCCAAAAATCAGAAACGAAAAGTGCTCGATGTCTTGCAGAACCTCATCGTCTGCAATATTAAACATGCGCACACGTTCGGCACCGAGCGTGTCGCGGATTTTTTCCGCTGCCATTTCGGTATAGCAGGTGGAACTGCCGTAAAATAAGCCTATCTGTTCACTCATTGCTGTCGGGTTAAGCGTCTGCGTTGTTCAAGTGTGTTAGTGCCGGTATGAAAACTTTATCCAGCCATTCGTTTGCGGGCACGCTGGGATCGCTGTCTTCAAGGGCGTCGATGATCAGCATATCGGCCACAGGGCGCGCACCGAGATCCTGGAATAATTCGTCGAGGCGCTTCCCGGATTCCGCAAAGCTGGGATAGCTTGAATCTCCCAGATTGATAATGGCATAGTGGCGCCCGTAGATCGGTGGAGGCGCGTTGTGCAGCTCTTGTTCGAGCGCAGCAATGTTCGCGGGTAAATCACCCATGCCCGTATTAGACGTGCAGATCAGTGTGACGGCGTCTTGGTGACGCTCGAGGTCTCCCTGTGCGTATTCATGATTGGGCACACAGGTGAAGCCCGCCGTCTCTAAGTGCTGAGACAGAGTATTCGCGAGCTCCGTAGCGGTGCCCATTACCGAGCCGACTATTAAGTGTATTTGCAACATGGACGCTGTGAAGGATGAGAATTTAGGGTGGTGTATAGTAGAGACTTCTCACCATCCGGTAAATGATGCGATGCAATGAACGCAACTGAGAACGCAACAGATCGACCATCGCCGGCGAAACCCCCGCGCGCGTTGCGCAAGGGAATCTATCAACATTATAAGGGCAATCGATACCGCGTATATGAGGTTGCCACACACAGTGAGACGGGCGAACAACTCGTGGTTTATCGCTGTCTCTACGGTGATTACAGTCTCTGGGTCAGGCCGCTGGGGATGTTTCTGGAAACCGTGGATGTCGAGGGCTGTACGGTAAGACGCTTCGAATTCCAGAGCGATGAGGACGACGCGGTGGAGGCCGATAGCCTTGGTGATCGATGAGTCACAACCGCAGGATGCGGCTTATATGCGTCGTGCGCTGGAGCTGGCACAGCAAGCCGCTGAGCAGGGAGAGGTGCCGGTGGGTGCGGTCCTCGTGCGCGATGGCGAGATATTGGCTGAGGCCGCCAACGCACCGATTACCCACTGCGACCCAAGTGCTCATGCGGAAATCCTGGCACTTCGACACGCTGCCGCAGCAGAAAAAAATTACCGACTTCCCGGCACCACCTTGTACGTCACCATTGAACCCTGTGCGATGTGTCTCGGTGCGATCATTCATGCTCGCGTCAGCCGGGTCGTTTTCGGAGCGCCGGAGCCAAAAGCAGGGATGTTGAAATCGCATACTGCGTTGCTGGACGAAGGCTGCTTCAACCACGACATCGAGATTTGTGAGGGCGTGCTCGCCGAGGCCTGCAGTCATCAAATTTCGAGTTTCTTCAAGTCGCGTCGAGAATGGCGCTCCGCCTTGAAAAAATCTCTGCCTCAAGCGGATCAGGAATAGGGCTTCTTATGTGCATCGGCCTGGCCGATGTAATTAGAGCTCGATGGTGGGGGCGGCGATGGTTTTTACGGCTTCGGCCACGACAGGGCTGAATTCCGCGTAGTCCGGTTCAACATAGGTTTGCGCCACGCGCTGTGCGCGATTTTTCTCGTTCCAGGCAATGATGGAGTAGAAGTTGCGGATGTTTTGCACGTAGCTTACCGCCTCCCAGCCTCTTGCGTAGCCGTGACGCGTGAACTTGTAGTATTTGCGTTTTGAGAGCAGGAGCAGGTTTTCCCGCACGTCTTGCCATTTGTCCGGGTCACCGCCGTGATGCTCCGTGAGTATGCGGGCGTCTTCAACGTGGCCGAGACCGATGTTGTAGGCGGCGAGCGCCAGCCAGGTTCGATCGGGTTCGCTGATGCGTTCAGGAATACGGTCGTAGATGCTGCGGAAGTAGCGTGCCCCTCCGAAAATACTCTGTTCGGCATTCAGTCGGTTCTTAACGCCCATTTCTTTTGCCGTTGGCAGAGTCAGCATCATGAAGCCTTTTACACCGGTGTAAGACACAGCGCGGGGGTTCCAATGCGACTCCTGATAGCTCAACGCGGCCAGCAGCTGCCAGTCCAGATTGCTTTCAACGGCGGCTGCTTCCAGCATGTCGCGCCACTTGGGTAGACGACTGTCGAGTCGACCGGTGAAGACAATGGAGCCTGCATAGTCTAGCTTGCCGACGTGCCCATAGAACTCTTCTTTTGCGTCGGCGATCAGGCGTTGGGTCTGTTCACGCGCGAAGAAGGCTTTCACTTCCCGCATCAAGGATTCGTCCTTCATCTTGGGGAAGGCCCAGGCTACTTGCTCGGTACCACTGATGTCGAAGGCTTCGCGCGCTTTAGGAAACAGTGTGTTGTTGATTTCGTAGGCGTTGGAGTCGACGATGGTGTGGTCGACCTCACCGTTGTGGACCATTTCAAGCAGGTCCATCATCTCGAGGTCGTAACGCTCTTCCCACTCAAGGCCGGGGTAGTCGCGTTTCAGACGAATCAGGTTTTCAGAGTGAGAGCTGTTGCCAATCACGACCAGGCGTTTGCCGTACAGGTCTTCAACACTCTTGGGCTGAACATCTCCAGCGCGGTAAATCAATTTTTGCGTGACTTCAAAATAGGCAGGGGAGAATTGCACCTTGTGCAGGCGTTGCTCGGTGATACTCAGACCCGCTGCGGCAAAATCACCGATTTCACTGCCAACGGCGTTGATCATCATGCCGAGGTCTTCTTCTTCGACGATCCGCAGCTTGACACCGAGGTGGCGGGCGAACGCGTTGGCAATCGCGTATTCAAAGCCGGTGTAGCCTTCAGCACCCTCATAATAGGTGGTGGGACCGTTGCGGGAGATCATCCGAATCTCGCCCTTGGCTTGAATCCGCTCGAGGGCAGTCGGTTCCCGGCTCTGCTCAAGGAGGCCTGTCAGCACCACACACACTGTCGCAAAGCTCGCGAGTTTCGCGGCTCTCAGCAGTGTTTTACCAAATTGAATGGCGTGTGCTTTGGTCATAAATCCTTGGCTTTGCTCAAAATTTGCGCGATTCTACACGACAAAATTGTGACTTGCTACACAAATTCTAGACCAGCGCGGCGCGAAACGCCTCTTCAAACCGAAAACTGGCATATTTATTTGCATAAACGGTCCAGTTGAACGGATGAAAGCAGACGCGAGCTCGCGTACAATTCCGCCTTTTCCAATCGATTGAATAAGGCCTTCCATGCTGATACTCCGTGGCGCTTCGGCTCTATCTGAATTCCGTATCCAAAAACTCAAGCAACGATTAAAGGAAGCGAACCTTCCCGTTGAGGATATACAGGCAGAGTTTCTGCATTTTATTGCATATGACGGCGATTTGACTGTAGAGCAGCGCGACATTCTTGGAAAATTACTCGAATATGGGCCGAAATCGTCCCCCTCGGCAATAGAAGGGCGCCAATTTACGGTCATTCCCCGCTTCGGCACGATCTCGCCGTGGTCTTCGAAAGCCACCGACATCGCCCATAATGCGGGACTGACCTCGGTGTTGCGTATTGAACGCGGCGTCCGTTACACCTTCAGTGGCAATGCAGACGTCAGAGCGGTCGCCGCCGTCGTGATGGATCGCATGGTCGAAGCGGTGACCTTTGACGATGCTGAGCTGGAAGGACTGTTCGCTGAGAGTAGCCCCAAACCCTTCTCCAGTGTGGATATCCTGAGTTCCGGGCGCTCAGCGCTCGAGCAGGCCAATGTCCAGCTCGGTCTCGCGCTTGCCGAGGATGAGATCGACTATCTGGTGGACAGTTTTACAGAGCTTGGACGTAACCCCAGCGATGTGGAGCTGATGATGTTCGCTCAGGCGAATTCTGAGCACTGTCGGCACAAGATCTTCAATGCCAGTTGGACGGTGGATGGCGAAGCGCAATCGCTGTCCCTGTTTAAGATGATTAAGAATACCTATGCACTCGGCGGTGAAGATGTGCTCTCTGCCTATGCCGACAACGCCTCAGTGGTTCGCGGCCCGGTGGCCGGCCGCTTTTACCCAGACCCAAAAACCAACCGTTATGAGTACCATTCAGAAGCGGTCCACCTGTTAATGAAGGTGGAAACCCATAATCACCCGACGGCGATTGCGCCGTTCCCTGGTGCGGGCACGGGTGCCGGAGGGGAGATTCGCGATGAAGGTGCGGTCGGGAAGGGTTCCAAGCCCAAAGTAGGCCTGTCCGGGTTTACGGTGTCCAACCTGCAAATTCCCGGATACCAACAGGCATGGGAGCAGGATTACGGCAAGCCGGGACGCATCGTCACGGCGCTGGATATTATGCTGGAAGGTCCCATTGGCGGCGCCGCCTTTAACAACGAGTTCGGGCGTCCAAATATTTGCGGCTACTTCCGCACCTTCGAACAGGATGTGGCAGGAGAGCGTCGCGGTTACCACAAGCCCATTATGCTTGCTGGCGGTTACGGGAATATCAAAACCGAACACATCGACCAAGATCCTTTTCCGCCCGGGCACAAACTGATCGTGCTGGGTGGCCCTGCCATGCTGATTGGGCTCGGTGGCGGCGCGGCCTCGTCAATGGATTCCGGTAGTTCTTCAGAAGCGCTGGACTTCGCCTCGGTGCAGCGTCAGAACCCGGAGATGGAACGTCGTTGTCAGGAAGTGATCGATCGTTGCTGGGCGCGAGGGGAAGCGAACCCCATTGCCTTTATTCACGATGTGGGTGCGGGTGGCCTGTCTAATGCTTTCCCAGAGTTGGCCAAAGACGGCGGGTGTGGCGCGGCGTTTGAATTGCGTAACGTCCCGAATGATGAGCCCGGGATGTCTCCTCTGGAAATCTGGTGTAACGAAAGCCAGGAGCGCTATGTGATGGCGGTGGCACCGGAAAATCTTGCGGAGTTTGAAGCGATCTGCGAACGCGAGCGCTGTCCTTATGCAGTTGTCGGAGAGGCGCTGGATGAGCAGGTGCTCAAATTGAACGATCGCCATTTCGATGCGTGCCCGGTTGACCTGCCCATGAGCGTGTTGTTCGGTAAGCCGCCGCGCATGCATCGGGAAGCTGAAAAGCTCGAGCTCGACGTGCCCGAGTTTGATTACAGCGAAATCTCGCTGGCTTCCGCGCTTGAGAAGGTCATCCAACATCCCGCAGTGGCAAGCAAGCAGTTTTTGATCACCATTGGTGATCGATCCGTCACGGGCATGGTGGCGCGCGACCAGATGGTCGGGCCCTGGCAGGTGCCTGTGGCCGATTGTGCGCTCACGACCGTGGCCTATGACACCTATGCCGGAGAGGCGATGAGTATGGGTGAGCGTACGCCGCTTGCTCTGCTAGATGGACCGGCCTCCGGTCGTATGGCGATAGGCGAGGCGCTGACGAATATCGCGTGTGCGCCCATTGCGAAATTGTCTGATATCAAACTTTCCGCGAACTGGATGTGTGCTGCAGGTCATCCTGGGGAAGATGAAAAGCTATTCCGCACGGTAGAAGCCGTGGGTATGGCGCTTTGCCCCGAGTTGGGTTTGACCATCCCCGTGGGCAAGGATTCAATGTCGATGCGTACCGCATGGACGGACGAGCAGGGCAATGACAAAGCGGTGACGGCACCGCTGTCACTGGTGATCTCTGCCTTCAGCCCTGTGTCGGATGTTCGCAAAGCGGTGACGCCAGAACTCAAAAATGAAGACAGCCATGTGCTGTTGGTGGACTTGGGTGCAGGCAAGCAGCGTCTCGGTGCTTCTATTGCTGCGCAGGTGCACAACGCCTTTGGTGGCGCAGCTCCGGATCTGGATGACGCGCAACAGTTTCGACAGTTCTTTTCTGTGATTCAGAGCTTGCTGAACGACGGCTTACTGCTGGCCTACCATGACCGCTCCGATGGGGGTTTGTTTACAACTCTGGTCGAAATGGCCTTTGCAGGGCGTTGCGGCCTGGAAATCGATCTCAGCGAAATCGGCGCAGATGCCTTCGCGGCCTTGCTGAACGAAGAACTGGGTGCGGTATTGCAAGTAGCACGTGAGCACCTCGCTCGCGTCAAGCAGCGTTTTGCCGATGCCGGCCTGAGTGAAGTGCTCCACGAGTTAGGACAGCCGTCGCAGGACGACATCATCGATATTCGCCGTGGCAGCGAAACGCTCTACAGTCAGAGTCGAGCGCAACTGCAAGAGCTGTGGTCGCGCACGAGTTTTGAAATGCAATCACTGCGCGATAACCCGGCTTGTGCGCAGCAGGAGTTTGATCTGCTTCGCCATAATGACCCCGGTTTGAGCGTGCGCTTGAGCTACGACGTCAATGCCGATATTGCGGCCCCGTACATTGCCACCGGCATTCGGCCAAAAATTGCGATTTTGAGAGAGCAGGGCGTAAATGGACAGGTCGAAATGGCCGCGGCGTTTGATCGAGCCGGTTTCGATACCATTGATGTACACATGAGCGATGTCATCGCCGGTCGCGTGCAGCTTTCAGAATTTAAAGGGCTCGCGGCGTGTGGAGGCTTCTCTTACGGTGACGTGCTCGGTGCAGGTGAAGGGTGGGCGAAGAGTATTCTGTTCAATACCCAGGCTCGCGATCAGTTTGAAGCGTTTTTCCAGCGCAGTGACAGTTTTGCCTTAGGTGTGTGTAATGGCTGTCAAATGATGAGCAATCTGAAAACCTTGATTCCCGGTGCAGAGCATTGGCCGCATTTCGTACGCAACCTGTCTGAACAGTTTGAAGCACGCTTCAGTCTGGTACGAATTGAGGAATCGCCTTCCGTATTGTTGGCTGGTATGGCGGGGTCGCACTTGCCTGTTGCTGTGGCGCACGGAGAGGGGCGAGCCGAATTCGCTGATGCGACACATCTGCAAAGTGTGAAGGCAAGCAATACGGTAGCGATGCGCTATTTGAATAACGATTTGAGTGTGGCGGAGCGTTACCCTGCAAACCCCAACGGCTCACCGGATGGGATTACCAGTTTGAGCTCCGCTGACGGTCGAGTCACCATTATGATGCCGCACCCTGAGCGTGTGTTCAGAGCGGTCAGCAACTCGTGGGCGCCACAGGAGTGGTCGGAAGACGGCGGCTGGATGCGGCTGTTCCGCAACGCGCGCGCGTTTGTTGGCTAGAGTCTTAGCCCGGTGAAGCTCACGTTTTTAGGCGTCGGGGATGCCAGTCAGCAGGCCTTGGGGCACGCGAGCGCCGCCTTTGAGTGGCCGCATGGTGCGACCTTATTGATCGATGCAGGCCCCGGAGTATTGGATGCGTTTTTCGCTCGCTTTCAGCGCTTGCCGGATGCGGTGTTTATTACGCACTGCCATCTCGATCATATTGCCGATTTTGAAAAGTTGTTTATCCGCAGCTGGTTCCATCAGCCGCAACACCGGCCCAAGGTGTTCGTGCCTGCTGATATCATCCCGCTGTTACATCAACGCGTGGGCACCTACCCAGGTGCTCTCGCTGAGGGCGGTGTGAATTTCTGGGAGGCGTTTCAGCTCATCCCGGTCAGTGAGCGCTTTGAGTTTGAAGGGGAAGTGTTTGCCGTCACGCCAGCTCGCCACCACGGACTGAATTCGGCATTCAGCCTGGCGTTGCCCGGGCGCTGCTTTTACAGCGGAGACACACGCCCGATCCCAGAAGTCTTGGAGGCTTGGGCGGGTTCAAAGGCCTTACTATTCCATGATTGCAGTTTGATTGGAAACCCTTCACATACGGGGGTCGAGGATTTAAAGCGGGAGTATTCTCCCGCGCTGCAAGCACAACTGTGGTTGTATCATTATCACAGTGCGGCAGAGCAGGCGACGTTTGAGCAACACGGATTTCGCTGCGTGCAGCCGGGGCAAAGCTTCGAGTTGTTATAGCTCGGTGGTCAGTTGCCTGAAGGTTTGGAAGAGGTTGCGCGGTAAGTCGAGCTCTTCCAGTACGGCTTCGGCTTTGCGGGGCTTACTTGGGTAAATGGCGGAGTAGATTTCCGTAATTAAGTTCGCCTGCGCCAAGATGTGACCAAACTCGGAAAGCGGCTGGTCATTTTCAATGCTGACTTGCTCAGCAAGCGCCTGACACAATTCTTTCGGTAAATCCCAGTCTTTGGCGATCCAATAACTCAGTGCACAAGAGAGGCGTTTCAGTGGCGGCACGAATGCTTGATAGCCTGGACTTTCTGTCTCGCCATTGAGTTTGTACTGCTTACTTAATTCACTGAACAGCGTGATTTTTCCAACGTCGTGCACGAGGCCGAGTACGTAGACTTTAAATTTGTCGACGCGGCGGTGTTCGGCAATTTGCTCACAGGCTACCGCGGTGCACAAAGAGTGCTGCCAGATACGCTGACCGGAGTGGGAAAAATACGCGCTGTCTTTTTGAATGATGGGTTGCATCACAGCAGCCGAAAGCACTGAACGTAAACCCTCTATGCCCAGCTTGACGACCGCTTGATCAAGCTCGTGGATGCGCCGGCCAATTGGATTGAAATACACACTGTTAGCAAGTCGCAGCACGGCAGTGGCCATCACGGGGTCTTTGTTAATGATATCAACGTAGTCCCTGGCCGAACTGTCTGGGTCGCGTAGACTCTGCAGCAATTTTGGGATTACATGCGGCAAACGGGGAACGGCTTTGTTGCGGACCTCTTTTTTTGCAGTGATTGTAAAGTGACATCGACCACGAGCTTTTGCGGCACTGTCAGTCGGGTATCTCTGTCGCCGGGGAACAGGTAGCGATAGTAGGCTTCTCGTGCCAGCATCATTGGAATATGGCTGGAGTCGTGGAAGGGCCACTGCTCGCCAGAGCTGCTTTTGGAAAAGACGCGAGAGAGATTAAACGACATTACTGACGGTGATCCTTATGTGTGGCGAGGCTGATTGGAAATGAGCCTACTGTGCTGCGAGATTCGGTGGCGAACTTGGTATTTCGAGCCAAGCACGCGTCCTACCACAAATAAGTTTAGCGGGAATCCCAGCTATTGCGGGGATTTTGCGGATAATTTTGCCTTAATGAAGTCGCTGTGTGCGAGGTGCATCAAATCAGCGGCGCGTCGAATGATGTGCTCTTCGTATTTATCGAGTTCGCCGTCAGCATAGGCAATGTGCCACATGGACTCGAGGAGTCGATATTTTTCACTGTGGTCGCAGTGCTCATTGACCGCACGCGTGAACTGATGCAGGGACGTGGCATCGTGCCGTTCCTGCTTGGCGAGTTCGCAGAGCTCTCGGGTTTCGTCCTCGCTTAGGCTGAAGTGATTGCGCAGTTGCTCAGCGAGGGCGAGTTGTTCTTCATCGCTGAAGTCGCGATCAATAGTGGCGACTTCGATCATGAGTGCCGCACAGGCGAGGCGCAATTGCGCCTCGCTGTCGACAGACTCCGCCTCTGCAGGCTGGAAGAGTGCCTTGATTGCATCAAGCATGCATTATGCCTTTTGCGACTTGAGGTAGTTCTCGAGGTTGACCTGATCTTTAACGAAGTTGCGGATGCCTTCGGAGAGTTTTTCCGTGGCCATGGCGTCTTCGTTGTTAGAAAAGCGGAATTGCGCTTCGGTTTCGATCGCTTTCGCAATAGCTTCGCCGGTGTTTTCAGGCGTCAGTACACGTTCCAGCTTGCCGCTATCAGCTTCCAGTTCACCCAGCAATTGTGGGCTGATGGTCAGGCGGTCACAGCCGGCCAATGCTTCCAGTTCACCGGTGTTGCGGAAGCTCGCGCCCATTACAACGGTGTTGTAACCGTGCTGCTTGTAGTAGTTGTAGATGCGCGTTACGGACACTACGCCCGGATCTTCGTGTGGTGCGTACTCTTTTTTGTCGGTGTTGGCTTTGTACCAATCCAGAATACGGCCGACAAAAGGTGAGATCAGAAAGGCACCTGCATCCGCACACGCTGAAGCCTGGCTGAAAGAGAACAGCAGGGTCAGGTTGCAGTCGATACCTTCTTTTTGCAGTACTTCCGCAGCGCGGATGCCTTCCCACGTGGAAGCGAGTTTAATCAGCACGCGCTCTTTGCCAATACCGGCAGCTTCGTAAAGACCGATCAGCTTCTTCGCTTTTTCGATGCTGGCGTTCGTGTCGAAAGACAAACGTGCGTCGACTTCGGTGGAAATGCGGCCAGGTACGACGGTCAGGATTTCGGTGCCGATGGCAACGGCGAGTTTGTCGGCTGCGTCTTCGATGGAGTCACTGCTGTTCAGCGCGTTTTGAACGAGGGGGGCGTACTGTTCGAGCTGAGCGGCTTTGAAGAGCAGGGAGGGGTTGGTTGTCGCGTCAAGCGGCTTATATCGCTTGATGGCTTCGATGTCTCCGGTGTCAGCGACAACGTCCGAAAATTGCTTAAGTTGTTCCAGTTTGTTACTCATATAGCTCCCCAGGTACGTTAAAGGGCGGTCAGTATACCGGTATTCTCCGGCGTGTTCAGCGTGCAATTATAGCAAAAAGTATTACTAATAGCTTGCGGCCATAAGGTTTAAGTGACTATAACCTGCGTTGTGCAGCCGCTTCAAGCAGGGTTTCTGCACGGGCTGTTGATTTTACGCCATGTTCGCTTAAATAGCGTCGAAATAGGCGACCACCTGCCTGCCCGTGAAACAGCCCGAGTACGTGGCGGCTCATATGATGCAGGCGTTGGCCTTGCGCGATTTCGTCGCGGCAGTAGTCAACAAAGGCGTTTAAAATTTCGTCTCGGCTGCGAACAGGTGTGTCTTCACCGAATAAGCTCTGGTCAACGGAGGCGAGCATATAGGGGTTGCTGTAGGCCTCGCGGCCAACCATGACGCCATCGAGATGGGTGAGCAGGGTTTGCGCCTGTTCGAGGTCGGTGATGCCGCCGTTAATCACGATCGTGAGGTGGGGGAATTCCTGTTTCAGTGCCTCTACCCACTCGTAGCGCAAAGGGGGAATTTCCCGGTTCTCTTTTGGGCTCAAGCCTTTGAGCCACGCCTTGCGTGCGTGAACAATAAAGACCTTGCAGCCCGTTTGCGCCACGGTCTCGACGAAATAACGCATGTGTTCGTAATCGTCCAGCTCATCGACGCCGATGCGCTGCTTAACGGTGACCGGGATGGTGCAGGCGCGCTGCATGGCGTCGATGCAATCGGCCACTAAAGCCGGTTCACGCATCAGCACGGCGCCGATCTTTCCGCGTTGAACACGGTCTGAGGGGCAGCCACAGTTCAGGTTCACCTCATCGTACCCCCAATCTTCGGCGATTTTAGCGCAGTCTGCGAGTTCGGCTGGGTCGCTGCCACCTAACTGTAGTGCGATGGGGTGCTCAGCCTCACTGAACCTCAGAAAGCGTGCTCTGTCGCCGTGAAGCAGGGCGCCGGTCACGACCATTTCGGTATAGACGCGGGCATGACGCGACATGAGGCGCCAGAAATAACGGCAATGTCGATCTGACCACTCCATCATGGGGGCGAGGCAGAGACGCCAATCTTGGCTTGAGCTGGGAATGTGAAGCCTCCTGTGATCACTCTCGTCTAGTGAGTGGGGAGGCGTATGCTATCAGGGAAGGGGAAAAAAGGAAGAGCGCCGCGTCTGTCGCGGCGCATTCACTGAGGGGGCGGTCTTACTGATAGACGTATTTGCCCTTCAGATGCATCAGGTTTTTGTGATTATCGACGACACGGAACAAGGCATCGAATTTCTCTTCGACAATGGCTTGAGTTTCGTCACCGGTGGACGAGGAGTAGGTTACGCCGCCCACGATGTCGTTGAGCTCTTTAGTGACGATATCCATCTCTGCAAAGACTTTGTCGGTGGTGGCCTTGTCGTAGAAAATTCGCTCGTCACGTGTGGCGCTCAAATACGTATCACACTCTGCGAGCCACTCTTTGCGCTGATCGATCATCTGGATGATGTTCTTGATCGGCCCTTTATACTGCGTACTGAAATGCTTGGAGCTGTAGTCCTCCAGACTTTGTACGTCCACAGTCATAAAATCGAGCTTGAGTGTGTCGCAATATTTCCAGGTGAGATAACCTGGGTATGTCACATTGTTTTTGGCTTCTGCAGCTTCGCGCTTGCAGGCTTCGTCGGTACAGGCCAGCGCGAACGGCGAGCAAAAGATAAACAGGATCCCGGATAGCGCAGTCAACAGTTTCATAGAACGTTTCCGCCTTGAGTTTTTATATTTTTAGAACTTTTTTCCGATAGCAGTTCTATTTAAATCCTGCTAGTGGCGTGTGTCAACACCTAAAGAAGGGATTCTGTGCCTTCCCAAACAATATGTTCTGAATAAAGTATTTTTATTTCAAAAAGTAATAGGGCACGTGCGGGTGCCCTTGTTCGGTTGTCATGCAGAGAGGGCTTTTTGAATGAGTGCCAATACGCCAGGTTCATATTGCACATCATTGAGCGCGGCGGCGTGCCCTTTCTCCGACATCTTTGCCCAGGTTTTCTGGATGATGTCGATCAGCTTTGGCTCGTCGTGTTTGGTGGCGAAGTCGTCGATGTAATAGTCAAGAAAGACGAGACAAATCACATCCTCAAGGCACTGGGTCTCGGTATCGCGTTTCAGGCTGCGTTTCTGCAGTAGGTATTTCACACGGTCGATGAGGGCGTCATCACAGCCGGCTTGTTCCATAAGCTCACCGGTGCGTTGCGCGTGATAGAGGCCAAGATTTGCGCGCCATTTCTTGTAGCCGGAGCGGCCTTCGGGGTAGTCACTGCGGGGGGATGTCCAGCGCTCAATATGTTGCGCGCGTGCAGCGATTTTAAGGGCGTCGGAGGCTTCGGGCTCGAATCGTTCGAGCCATTCGCTCATTCGTTCTGAATACAAACGCTCTTTGGCTACCAGGGTGCCGCTGGCATCGGGCTCCTGGTTTGGGTCCTTTGCGTTGGCTTCATCAATTAAGGCAATGGTAGTGCTTACCGGGTCTGTCATTGTGTCGTCTCTCGCGGGGGCTTGCCGGGCTAGGGTGCCTGGCTCGTTGTTTTCAGGCGTGCGGCATCCAGTATGGTGACCTGTTTCTTATCGAGCAGAATAATGCCGTTTTTGTGGAGTCGGGTAAATATTCTGCTGACGGTTTCTATGGTCAGGCCGAGGTAGTTTCCAATATCCGCACGCGACATGGGCAGGGTGAAGTTGTCGGCAGAGAGGCCGCGGTTGTGGTTACGTGCGGAAAGGCTAAGTAGAAGTGCAGCGATGCGCTCTTCGGCGCTGTTTTTACTGATCAATGTGATCAGCGCCTGATCCTCCGCGATTTCTTTGCTCATAATCTGAAAGAAGCGACGCTGCAGACTGGGGACGCGTACGCTGAGTTCTTCTAGTCGGTGGAACGGTATTTCGCAAATCGCCGAGGTGTCCAGCGCGACAGCACTATTGTTATGTGTGTTCGTCGCAAGACCGTCGATGCCAATAATCTCGCCCGGCAGATGGAACCCGGTGACTTGCTCGAGTCCGTCTTCCGTGACCTTCACAGTTTTAATGGCGCCAGATCGCAGGGCAAAGACAGAATGAAATGGGTCGCCAGAACGATAAAGGTAATCACGTTTTTGCAGGGGGCGGCCGCGGCTGATGATTTCGTTCAGGCGGTCAATGTCGCTGATTTCGAGGCTGATTGGCAGGCAAATTCCAGCGAGGCGGCAGTCTGAACAATGTGCGTGCTGAGAGTGACTACAGTGTGTGCTGAATGGCTGGGCGCTCATGGTTCAAGGCTTCTCGCGTGTTTATAGGCTTGGGGGCCGATTCCGTTCGCGCAGTATAGCGCATACTTTCAAGCTTCAGATTACACGAGAAGCACGGTGACGTGCGCGCTTAATTTGCTTCATCGCGCTACGACGCCGCGTGCTCTGGGAGGTAGCGCATCAGCAACCCGAAGCGAAGGCTGTTGTCGTTGAGCAGGTCGCTACGGGGGATGCAATCGAATGGGATACGCATGCGGTGCCCAGAGCCGGGTGCCTCTTCCACGTGCTCACCGTGTCGATCGATCAGTGTGTTGAGTGTGAATGGGACGTTGCCTTCCGGCGTAATGAGCTGCATTTGATCGCCGCGCTCAAAACGGTTTTTAACGTCAATTGTGATGGTACGCCGCTCGGCATCAATGGCGAAGACCTCTCCCACGAATTGCTGATTGGCATTCATAGAGACGCCCTGAGTGTAGTTCTGGTACTCATTCGGGACATGTCGGCGATAGAAGCCCTCGGTGTAGCCGCGGTTGGCAAGATGATCGAGTTCGACCATCCAGCGCTTATCAAATGCTTCGCCTCGTTCCGCCGCATCAATCGCTGCACGATAAATCTGCGCGGTGCGCGCCACGTAGTAGTGAGATTTGGTGCGGCCTTCGATTTTCAGCGAGCTGACCCCGATTTCGACCAGGCGTTGAACATGTTGCACGGCGCGCAGGTCTTTTGAATTCATGATGTAGGTGCCGTGTTCGTCTTCGTAGGCGGGCATGTATTCGCCGGGGCGATTCTTTTCCTGAAGGAGCACCGGCTTTACTTCGTCCTCGGGTTGCCATTGCTCTGCTTTGGAAGTGGCGATTAAATCGCCTGTCGCATCTTCCTCCGCATCATGCACGTTGTACTCCCAGCGACAGGAGTTGGTGCAGGCTCCCTGATTCGGGTCGCGGTGGGTCATATAGCCGCTGAGCAGGCAGCGGCCCGAGTAGGCGATGCACAGCGCGCCGTGGACGAACACTTCCAACTCGACATCGGGGCATTGCTGGCGGATTTCGGCAATTTCATCAATGGACAGCTCCCGAGAAAGGATCACGCGGCGCACCCCGTTGTTGGCCCAGAAACGTACGCTGGCGTAGTTCACCGCATTGGCTTGTACGCTCAGGTGCACTTCCTGTTCTGGCCAGCGCTCGCGTACCAGCATAATTAAGCCAGGGTCGGCCATGATAAGCGCATCGGGGCGCATCTCGATGACGGGTTCGAGGTCGCGAATATAGCTCCGCACTTTATCGTTGTGCGGTGAGACATTGCTGGTGAGATAAAACTTTTTGCCCAGCCCATGGGCTTCTTCTATGGCGGCAGCGATGTTTTCCAGCTTGTTGAATTCGTTATTGCGTACGCGAAGGCTGTAGCGAGGTTGGCCGGCATAGACGGCATCCGCACCGTAAGCGAAGGCGTGGCGCATACTGTTCAGGGTGCCTGCAGGGCTAAGAAGTTCGGTTGGCATGATTTTGCACGTCTGTCATGTGGCTGGGGCGTGAACGGCGCGTAGTGTACGGATTGTAACCTGTGGCCGCCAGTCCGTCTCTTAGCGTAGGTCGTGTTACGGCACACTCGCAGCGGCCGCGTCGAGCGGCTGAGAGTGGAAACGCACGAGAAAGCGTTTTGGCCAGAGCTTTCCGGTCACCCAGAAGGCGTTTTGCTGTTCTACCCAAGCGATCCCATTTAGCACGGCTTCGCGGTGGAGCGGGCCGAGTGCTGTGCGCAAGTCGGAGAGGTCCCACACATCCAGCACTTCACCACTTTCGGGAGCAATGCGGTATATCAGATCACTTTGCCAGATGTTCGCCCAGACACTGCCTTGAGCGTATTCCAATTCGTTAATGTGTTTGAGCGGTCGCCCGTTATGCCGTACCTCTACCGTCTTCAACAGTGAAAAGTTCTGTGGGTCGTAAAAACGGAGTCGGTGCGTGCCATCGCTCATGATCAGCTGGGTACCGTCGTCGGTGAGCCCCCAGCCTTCACCGTCGTAGCGAAAGCGTTGCACGGGCTTAAAGGTCTCGGCATCGAGTACAAAAGCCTGTTGTTCGCGCCAACTCAGCAGGTAAACGCGTCCGTTCAGCTCGGTCATACCTTCGGCAAAAATTGAACGGGGCAGGGTAGTGGGCATGAGCAGCTCGTTATCTTCGGTCATTTTGGCAATAAACGAACGACCATAGCCGCCACTGGAGATCAGGAAGTGCGGTGCTCGCCATAGAAAGCCCTGCGTAAACACGCGGGAGTCAAACGCCGCCGTGTCAAGCAGCTCATAGCGTTGCGCGAATCCCGGCAGGCTGAAGAAACAGAAAAGAAGTAAAAGTACGCG
Organism: Cellvibrionaceae bacterium AOL6; assembly: GCA_003265435.1. Classification (GTDB taxonomy): domain Bacteria; phylum Pseudomonadota; class Gammaproteobacteria; order Pseudomonadales; family Cellvibrionaceae; genus Agaribacterium. The sequence goes on along the minus strand of NOXC01000004.1, from coordinate 239,510 downwards.
CAAAACCAGCCTTGGCCTGTCAGTGAGAGGGGCTACAGCTTAGCAGTTCGACACGTGGGGGAGAACCCGGCGGCTGAACCGCCACCGGGTGGGGGAGCTTACTTGTAGATCACGCGGTTGACGATGTTTTCGAGCAACTCCTGCTGGCCAGAGACGGGGCGCGGATCGATACCGTTGTCGACGGCCCAGGCGGACAGGTCGGCCAGCGTGTACTTGCCTGCAAGAATGTCGGCACCGATGCCTTCTTTCCAGCCGGCGTAGCGTTGATCGACGATCTGCTTCAGCGCTTGCGTCTCGTGCAGTTCAGCCGCTTTTTCAAAGGCCAGCGCGATCACATCCATGGCACCGACATGCCCGTGGAACAGGTCTGCGGGGTCCACGGACTCACGACGCACCTTGGTGTCAAAGTTGAAGCCGCCATTCCCGAGGCCGCCGTATTTGATGATCTCGTAAATACCGAGAGTCATTTCTTCCACGCTATTCGGGAACTGGTCTGTATCCCAACCGTTCTGATAGTCGCCGCGGTTTGCGTCGATGGAGCCGAGGATGCCGAGTGAGCCCGCTACCGCCATTTCGTGTTCAAAACTGTGTCCGGCAAGAGTGGCGTGGTTGACTTCGATGTTGACCTTGATTTCTTTCTCCAGGCCGAAACGCTGCAAGAAGCCATAGACCGTGGCGCTGTCGTAGTCGTACTGGTGCTTGGTTGGCTCTTGAGGCTTGGGTTCGATCAGAATCGTCCCTTTGAATCCGATTTTGTGTTTATGTTCGACCACCATTTGCAAAAAGCGTCCGAACTGCTCGGATTCCTGACCGATATCGGTGTTCAGCAGGGTTTGATACCCCTCACGACCGCCCCACAGTACGTAGTTGTCACCGCCGAGACGATGCGTCGCGTCCATCGCGTTTTGTACCTGCGACGCCGCGTAGGCGAAGACTTCGGGGTTCGGGTTCGTGGCGGCACCGCACATGTATCGTGGGTTGGAAAAGGCGTTGGCGGTACCCCAAAGGAGCTTCATGCCCGTCTCTTCCTGCTTTTGTTCGGCTAAATCAATCATCGCCGCGAAATTATCGCGACTCTCGGCGATGGTCTTGCCTTCGGGAGCGATGTCATAGTCGTGCCAGCACCAGAAGGGCGCGCCCAGCTTGGTGAAAAACTCGAACGCAACGTCCATTTTTTCACGGGCCAGGGTCATCGGGTCCGCGTCGGCGCGGTGCCACGGGCGATAAAAGGTGCCTTCACCCATGCCGAAGACGTCTTTGCCTTCCCAACAGAAGTTGTGCCAGTAGCACACCGCGAAGCGCAGATGTTCTTTCAGCGTTTTGCCGAGGACGACTTTGTTTTCGTCGTAGTGTCGGAAGGCGAGCGGCGATGTGCTATCTCGGCCTTCATATTGGATTTTTTCGATGCCTTCAAAATATGCCATTTTGAATCCTGCTCATTGTTATGGTTAAGAAGTCGATGTCGTGATGGGTTGATGGCACCTGGATCACGCAAATTTCGCTGCCGTCACGGCCGTGAGGCTATTTGGGCAGGGTCACCTCAGTGACTTGCGCGCAGCATAACACTAGATAGTCAAATTGACTACATCAATTCGTGTGTTCCAGTGCCAATTGCTCATGAGATGCACGACAGAGTGCAGTGAATTTGGTAAATGCGTGCCAAAACGTATATATTTTTTCACTTGATTTGATTGAGTAAGCACGACCATGTCCAACGAACAGTCCAGTTACAGCCATGTGGAACCTTTGAACTCCCCACGCGATGTGATCGAAACGGTGACGATTGATAACGTCATCTTCGGTCTTGAACGCGACAGCTTACGCGTGCTTTTGGTTCGCCATGGCGAGGGCATACGCCAGGGGCAGTGGGGGTTGCCGGGGGGCTGGATTTATCGCGACGAAAACCTGCGCGATGCCGCCATTCGCCTTTTGCGGGACCTCACCGGTATCGAAAATGTGTATCTGGAGCAGTTGAAGACCTTCGGCAAGGTTGATCGGTTTCCTACCGAGCGGGTCATCACGATTGCCTACTATGCGTTGGTCAGTGCGGAACACTACCGCAGTCTTAAGGCCGGATTTACAGCCGATGAGGCGCAGTGGTTTTCGGTCAAAGACTTGCCAGATCTGATCTACGATCATGAAGAAGTACTGCGTGAAGGTATCCAGCGCTTGAAGTACAAGGTGCGGCACGAGCCTGTTGGCTTTAACCTGTTGCCGGAAAAGTTCACCTTGTTGCAGCTCCAGCAGCTCTACGAGGCCATCTTGGAAACGGCCATCGATAAGCCGAACTTCCGCCGCAAAATGATGAAAATGAATTTGCTCGTCCCCTGTAACGAAAAACAGCAGGGTGTGGCCCACCGAGCGGCAAGCCTGTATCGCTTTGACGCCGCAATCTATGAGCAGCTCTGTAGCCAGGGTTTTTCGTTTGAAGTCTAGGCCTCGGCACGTGCACCGGCTCCGGAGTATAAGCAGTGAAACCTGAAGGTGAATTTGAAGGCGTGGTCCGCGATGTGACCAGTGCCGGCCAGGGCGTGGTTGCGCACCCGAGCGGGCGTACGGCGTTTGTACCAGGTGTGTGGCCGGGCGAAGAGGGGCGTTTTCGGGTTGTCGGCAGCAAGGGTCGCGTGATGTTTGCACGGGTCGTTGAGTTAACCGTGTGGTCGCCGCACCGTCGCCCCGCGCCTTGCCCCCATCATGGCCATTCTCACAAAGAGTGTGGCGGTTGTCCCTGGCAATTCGTGGCCTATCCGGCGCAGCTTGATGCGAAACAGCAGCGTATCGCGCAGTCGCTTGAGCGCTTTGAGCTGGGTTCGACACTGCGGAATATCTGGCCCTCCGATGATGAGTTTGCCTATCGCAATCGTGCGCAGTTTAAGAGCGATGGCCAGCGTTTGGGTTATGTCGCGGCCAACAGTCAGCAGCTCATCGATATTAAAGCGTGTTCAATTTTAAATCTCTCCAACCAGGCGCACTTGGCGCGTTTGCGAGCGCAATTACCGAACCCTCAGTGGCGTCCACAGCGACGCCAGCCGTGGGTGACTCTGGACGTGGACGACCTGCTGCCAGACGGAGAGGTGTCGGTAAACGAGCGCTTGCCTTTTCGGCAGGCGAACGCCTCGCAGAATGCCCGTATGAAACGTTGGCTGGCCGAGCACCTGGCGTCGTTACCAGAACGTCAAAAGGCCTTGGAGCTGTTTTGCGGCAGTGGCAATTTCACCGAAGTACTGCTCGACAGTGGTGTGAGTGATGTCGCAGCTGTGGAAGGGGTGGATGCGGCGCTGGTGGCCTTGATGAAGGCTTTACCAGACCCGCGTGTGCGGACGCTGTGTGTGGATCTGTTCGACGCGGAGGCATTTGCTCGCTTAATTCGCGCGGAACGCGATGCGGACATCTTATTGCTGGACCCGCCGCGAGAGGGCTTGAAGCAAAAGGCGGGGCTCTTCGACAAAAAAGCGCGATTCAAGCATGTGTTTTACATTTCCTGCGACCTTGCGACGTTTTGCCGGGATCTTCAAGCCTTTGTCGAAGCGGGCTACCAAGTGCAGGAAATTCAGCCGCTTGACCAGTTTCCGCAAACGCCTCACGTCGAGTTGATGGCCCGCTTGGATCGCATCTAGCTTGTAGCGGCCGCCAGTACGAACTGTCCGTCTGGCGCGTAGCACCTCCCGTTTCTCATTCAATGCATTGGTTGGGCACGTAAAGGCCGTCTCTCGTGTGCCGAGGCAGTGCGTGTTTCGGCCTGTGGCCGTGTTACTAATCTTCCCGTATCGGACCTTTTGATATCGACTTTGTGAACTATTGTCACAGTGACATCTGTGATCTCTTTTTATGCTGTTGTCGATATGACAATACATTTGCTATAGTGCGGCTACCTGGCATTGGTCGGCACGTGTGGTCGACACGCAATGATAGGACTGAAGCGCTGTGTAGCTTGGAGCTCAACTCCGGTTGAGCTCCATTTTTTCAGCATTGTGCATTACCGTTTTATTTAGTCATGTGCTTCATCTTAATTTCCATGTCGCCCCAAAGGGCCGCTAGAATGATCAGTGGAAGCCGTCGCGGAGCACGGCTTCAAAGTGAACACAACAATAATGAACCGGATACCCGGGATAGACACAGAAGGCTTACCTGATCATGAATAAATTGACTCTGAGAGAGAAACTCGGCTTCGGCTTGGGCGATGCCGCGAGTAATATCGTGTTTCAGATCGTGATCAACTACATGTTGATCTTTTATACGGATGTTTTTGGCATTACCGCGGCGGCCGCAGGGACCCTGATGCTGGTAGTGCGTGTATTCGACGCGGTGACAGACCCCGTGATGGGTGGGCTTGCAGATCGCACGAATACTCGTTGGGGGCGCTATCGCCCGTACCTGTTATGGATGGCTCCGCCCTATGCCATCATGGCGGTGTTGGCATTCACGACACCGGATCTCAGTAGTGGCGGAAAGCTCATCTATGCGTACGTGACTTACGCCTTGTTAATGACGTTTTACACCGCCATTAACATTCCCTATTCCGCGCTTGGCGGTGTGATGACGGCGGACACGCAAGAACGTGCCTCGGTGCAATCCTGGCGTTTTGTGTTGGCCATGTTGGGTGGTGCGATCGTGACGACCGCGATGCCTAAACTCGTCTCTATTTTTGGTGAGCAATCTCAGGCCGTAGGCTACAGCGTGGCTATGGGCATTATGGCGACGCTCGCGTTGTTTATGTTTCTCGGGTGCTTCCTATCGACGAAAGAGCGCGTCGACCTTTCAGGGAGTGAAAGCCGCAAAAATCTCCTTCAGGACCTCGGGTACATTCTTAAGAATGAACAGTGGGCCTTGGTTGCACTGATTACCTTACTTCTACTCGTCAGCGTCGCAATGAAAGGGGCCGTCTCCCCGTTTTATGTGAAGTATTTTCTCAACTCGCCAGATATGGTGGGCACGTTCGTTGGAGGCGGTTTATTAGCGGGTGTGGCGGGCGCACTTTCGGCAAACGCGGCAATCCGCTTCATGTGTAAAGTGCAATTAATGAAGATTGCCGCGATCGGAATTATTGCAGGAAATTTAGCCCTGTTTTTCGTGCCTCAGAATGCCGTTTACCTTGCCTTGGTTATTGCGCTCGTTGCGAATTTTTTCCATATGATTTTGATCCCCATGCTGTTTTCTGCGGTGCCGGACACGGTTGACTATGGTCGGGAAAAGCAGGGGCACGCGGCGATGGGCATGGCCGTATCAGGTCATTTATTCGCGTTAAAAATCGGAATTGCGCTTGGTGGTGCTTTAGCGGGTTGGATGTTGGGGTGGTTCGAATACGTCCCCAATGAGACGCAGTCTGAAAGGGCGCTGTCGGGTATTTTGATTATTTACAGCCTGTGCACGGTGATTGCCGGTGTGCTTGTGCTGTTGTGTTTGCATTTTTATCGTTTGAATCGTCGGTGGGCAGAGTCGCGCCCGGCGCTCAGTTAATGTCGTTAATTTGATTTGTCAGTAAGAGAGATGCCTCTATGAGTAAGACCATTACCAATCCGATTTTGCCCGGGTTTAACCCCGACCCGTCCATCGTTCGGGTTGGTGACGATTTTTACTGTGCTACCTCTACCTTCGAGTGGTATCCAGGCGTGCAGATTCACCATTCTAAAGATTTGAAGCACTGGCGCCTGGTAAGCCGGCCCTTGAATAGGAAGAGTCTTCTGGATATGCGAGGCAACCCGGATTCCTGTGGGATTTGGGCTCCCTGCCTGAGTTATTCGGATGGGCAGTTTTATCTCATTTATACCGATGTGAAACGCTTCGACGGCAACTACAAAGATGCTCACAATTATCTGACGACCTGTTCGGAAATCGATGGGGAGTGGAGCGAGCCTGTCTACATGAACAGCAGTGGCTTCGACCCTTCGCTGTTTCACGACGATGATGGCCGCAAGTGGTTTGTGAACATGATTTGGGATCATCGCCACAAGCGGCACCCATTCGCAGGGATTTATTTACAGGAATACTCGGTCGCCGAGCAAAAACTGGTGGGCGAAAAGAAAAATATTTTTAAAGGGTCCGCGCTTGGTCTAACAGAAGCGCCACACCTCTATAAGCGAAACGGTTGGTATTACCTACTCACCGCAGAGGGTGGAACCGGCTATACACACGCGATGACGATGGCGCGCTCTCGTTCGTTAGGTGGGCCCTATGAGCTTGATCCGCAAGGGTACTTGCTTACGGCAAAAGACCATCAAGATTTACCGCTGCAACGCTGTGGGCACGGTGATATTTTCGATACACCACAAGGTGAAACCTACCTGGTTCACCTGAGCGGGCGCCCCCTGCGTGGGCCACGACGCTGCCCTCTGGGAAGAGAAACCAGTTTGCAGAAAGCGCATTGGACTGAAGATGGGTGGTGTCGGCTTGTTGGCGCCGAGGGCGATGGTTTGCCTCAGCTTCATGTGCCCGCGCCAGATTTACCGGAGCACCCATGGCCCGAAGCAGACTCTCGTCATGACTTTGACTCGGCTGAATTGCCTGAAGCATTTCAGTGGCTGCGCACGCCTGAACCGGAACGCTTTATGAGCTTGACTGAGCGGCCCGGGTTTTTACGACTGAGAGGCAAGGAATCAATTGGTTCCTGGTTTGAGCAGGCTTTGGTTGCACGCAGGCAAGTGGACTTCAATTTTACAGCGGAAACTTGTCTGGAATTTTCTCCGGAGACCTTCCAACAAATGGCGGGTCTCGTGTGCTATTACAATACGCACAAGTTCCATTACCTGTATATTTCAGTCGATGAACAAGGGCGTCGATTTATCGATATCATGAGCTGCGAAGGGCGTGCTGATTGGGTGTTGAACTATCCGCTGCGCGAGGGGCATACCGATATCGAATACTTCGACCCGCGTTTTGCGCTACCGGAGCAGGGCGCCGTGTACTTGCGTGCGGACGTTGAGGGCGCAGCATTGCGCTTTGCCTGGTCTCTGGATGGCCAACAGTGGATGCAGCTTCCAGTGCATCTCGACTACAGTATTGTCTCTGATGAAGCTGGGAAGGGCGAGGGTGCAAGCTTCACTGGTGCCTTCGTTGGCATGTGTGCGCAAGATACGTCGGGCGAAAACTGCCCTGCGGATTTCGATTATTTCAGCTACGTAGCCAAATAATTTGCGAGAGTGTGTCGTGCCGGGCGCTAACGTGTGGCCCGGCTGTACTTGGACTCAAAATTAGAGCGTAAAACTGAAGCCCTGTTTGATCAGCGCTTTGTAGGCGCGCACATCAAATCGATACAATGCTGCGGAACGATGGGAGCCTGCTTTAACCTGCTCATTGCAATCCACCAGAAATTTGTGGCTGCGCATTTTTCGTCGAAAGTTAGGCTTGTCGAAACGTTGCTGCAGCACCGCCTCATACAACTCCTGAAGTTGCAGAAAGGTAAATTTTTTGGGAAGCAAACTTAGCCCAATGGGCTCGTGTCGCGCTTGGTTTTGCAACTTGGCCAGCCCGGTGTTGACGATTTCAGTATGATCGAAAATCAGCTTGGGCACGTCGGCTATGGGAAACCAAGCCGCTTCGAGCTCATCTTCGCTCGGGCTGATCGGCTGAATGTCTTTTTTGATCAGGGTATAAAATGCGGTGGTGACTATGCGTTTTCCCGGATAGCGATCAACGGCCGAGAATGTATGCATTTGCTGCAGTTCAATATGATCCAGCGAGGTGCGGGTATAGAGAATCCGCGCGGCGGCTTCTTCGAGGCTTTCGTCTGATCGCAGCCAGTCTCCCGGCAAGCCCCAACTGCCTTTACTTTTACCGATGCCATGCTTCACCAGAAGCAGAAACAGCTCTCCATGTGCGTAGCCGAAAATGACGTTGTCCACCGTCAGTGTGGGGACCAGCTTTTGCGTTTTACTCATTGTATGAAATCAATATCCGCGCTTCGGCGATTCAGCCTGTGTTCCTTTGGGAGGAATTTTGCCTTTTTTTTGTCACATTGACAAATGGCGCGTGGGTTGGACGCTCAGGGCAGGTCATCGTCGTAGCGCTGTTTCAGAACCTCGAGACTGGTATTGAATTCTCGTTCGGCTTCCGCCTCCACGTCGTGGAAAAGCTCATCGACATCTCTCGGGCTGGTCAGCCCACCATCACGCTCGATGGAGCGCAGGAAGCTCTCGAAGCCCTTGCCCGCATGAAAATACCCACCAGAGTTGAGTACATAGCGCGCAACCAGTCGTTCGCAATCGCGGCATTGCACGAGTACCTTTTGCACTTCGTCCCGTACGAGAATGTTTCGCAAACTTCTCGAGCCGCAGTGTTGGCATTTCTGCAGATGAATTTCCATAGCCTTGGTTTACGCTCCTGTGCGGGTAAAGAGGCCCCAGTATAGCGGCCCTGCGACCAATACAACGAGCAGCCCAATGACCGTCATAATGCCTCCGGCAAGAATCATGTCGCGGCTCGTCAAAGCACGTGAGCTGAAGGCAATGGCGTTCGGCGGGGTCGTGACAGGAAGCGCCATGGCCAGGCTGCAACTCATCGCCAGTGCAAGTACCAGTGTGATCAGGAAGCTGTTTTCCGTATCGAGCGCAATAACCAGCGGGATGATCAGCCCTGCGGTGGCGGTATTGCTCATCACAGTGGACATGACGGCCGCAGTGAGTACGCCAAGGATAAAAAGCAGTCGAGCATTCTCTGGCAATTGCGCGACGAGTACTTCTCCGAGGCCTGTGGCGCTGAGAGCCACACCAAGTGCCAATCCACCGGAGATGATATACAGAATATCCCAGGGCAATTTGCGAAAATCACTGGTATCGAGCAATCCAAACCAGAAGCACACTACCAGGGGGAAGAGGGCGACGGTCCCGGTGGTCACACCGAGTTGGGTGCTGAAAAGCCAGCCCAGCGCCGTGAGAGCAAAAATGCTTAGCGCGGCCAGATGATTCGGACCAAAACGCCCAGTCTCGCGACTTTCAATGCTTAACACGATGCCTTTTGCGGGGTAGAGCCGCAGCAACAAAAGCCACAATATCGCCAGTAGCGCGAGGACAAAGGGCAGGGTCAAAAGCATCCATTTGGCAAAGCTGATACTGATCCCGGCTTTGTTCAGGTAGCTCAGTGCGATGGCATTGGGTGGCGTACCGATAGGGGTTGCGATGCCACCGATGTTACAGGCGAAGGGAATGCTCAAGACCAGCGCGATGCGGAAAGGGTGTTCGACGGGCATTTTTTTTAACAGGGGGAACACAATGGTGAGCATCATGGCGGTGGTTGCCGTGTTGCTGATCCACATGCTCAAAAACGCACAGGCGAATATGATGCCGAGCAGGGTTGCCTGTGCATTACCGTGAGTGCGATCGAGGATGGATTGCGCGAAGCGCAAGTCCAGACCGTATTTTTGCATCAACGAAGAGAGTACGAAGCCTCCCATGAACAGGAGGATAATGTCCGAAAAAAACGCGCTGAAAAACACGCTGGAAGCAACGCTCTGGCCGGAAGCGTTTAATTCTGGGCCGAGCCAAATGAGCTCCAATGACAGAATCAAAAAGCTGACCACGTAAAGAGGGACCCATTCGGAGACCCACAGTATCGCGGCGATCACGACGATGATGGCGGCGATTTCCTGCGCTTTGCTCAACCCCAGGCCAGGCAGGCCGACGACTTCTTCGAGCACAATGAGAAACACTACAACCACAGCTGCCAGTACGTTTTTACTGGCCAAGATGTGCAGCTTCAGCATGCTTTCCCCCAAGTCCACTACGCGATCCCTGAGACACGCATGCTACACTGGGCGTTTTACCGAACAGTGAACGCATCTCGCCGAGCCATGAGGGGAATGCGCCCCCACGTCGTGTACATTCTATCCCCTGGTAGCATGCAGGGACATTGATTTATATCAGAGAGCCTTCGTTTTGACCGGTAGTACACACTCTTATCGACGCCCCGCCGAGCGCTTTGAATACGACCTGGAGATTAAACGCAGCCGGTTTCTGGCACGGGTACACCCCTTGGAGACGCGCAGCCAGGCACAGGCCGTGCTCGAAACCTGGCGTGCTCAGTTCCCCGATGCGAGACACCATTGCTGGGCGTTTTCGCTCGGCTTGCCTACTGCCCCTGAGGCCGTGGGTATGAGTGATGACGGAGAACCGTCTGGCACGGCGGGAAGGCCTATGCTTTCAGCGATTCAAAACAAGGGCTTTGGTGATGTAATGGTCGTCGTGGTGCGCTATTTTGGTGGGACCAAGCTCGGAGCCGGAGGCTTGATTCGCGCCTACGGTGGTGCGGTCTCACAGGCGCTGGATGGCTGTCGTTACGATCTGGTCCAGCCTCGTATTAAGCGGGAATTATGGTGTCACTTCGCGGGAGAGCAGCCCTTGCGGCATTGGCTGTCACAGCATGATGGGGCAGTAGAGGGCATTCGTTACGGTGAGCAGGTACACATGACGGTGAGTGTGCCTATCGAAGCAGAGCGCACGTTGGAGGCCTTTTGCGCTGCGCATAGCATGCGCATGGCCTCCAATTCCGAGCCGGGTTAGAGGATCAGCCCATAGCGCGATGACAGGGCTTCGACGATCTCTTGCTTGGGGTCTGCCGGGATGCTCAGAGGGCGGCCGGTGATGGTTTCCGCAATCCCCTGATAGGTGCGTGATACGTCCATGATGACCGACTCGGGCAGCGCTTCGTTTTGAGCCAGCGCTTCGCGCTCGGGCATGCGGTCTTTGTTCAGCAGAATATCCGGCTCTGAAAAGTGATTGAGCAAGACCTGGCGGAAGGCTTCTTTCGATTTCTCGATGACCTTGCCTGCCCGATAGCTTTCCCCGTCCCAGATTCGCGACGAATCTGGCGTGCCGACCTCATCCATGTAAATGAGTTTTTCATTACCACCGGCATCCGTTACGTAGCCAAATTCAAACTTGGTGTCGACGAAGATCTGATCGAGTTTGGCAAGCGCATCGCTGATTACGCCAAAGCCTTCCTTTAGTAAGCGTTCGTAGAGGTCGATGTCTTCGCGGGCGCGGAACTGGAAGGCTTGATAGTGACGCTCAATGTCGCTGCGGCTGATGTTGACATCATCGGCTTCGGGCACGCCCGGAATCCCCTTGAGAATCCCCTTGGTTGACGGTGTGATGAGCAGCTCATCGAGCTTTTGATCCTTGCTCAGACCTTCGGGCAATGTTTGCCCGCAGAATGCGCGTTCGCCTCTCGAGTAGGCTCGCCACATAGAGCCGGTGATATATTGTCGGCAAATGGCTTCAATACGCACAGGGCGGGCCTTCTGCACAATCCAGACGAGGGGATGGGGAACGTCGAGTATGTGGCTGTCGGCGAGACCGTGTTGCCGGAACAACTCGAACCAATGATTGGAGATGGTGTTCAGGGCAGCCCCTTTGCCGGGCACACCGTGCAAGCCGTTTTCCCCATGCCAGATGCAGTCAAACGCGGAAATGCGGTCGCTGATGACCATCACGGCCAGCTCGGCATCCGGCGCCACATCATAGTCCTGTGCTTGGATCAGCCGCGCGCTGTCCTCTTTGGTTAGCCAGTAGACTGAGCGGACTTTGCCACTGTGAACTGGGGCGCCGGTACGAATGGGCAGGTCATTGTTTACCGTCATGACGCGGTGAGTTGTAGGCATGAGTTTCCCTAATTTGGTGTCGCTTAATGATGCTGAGGCGCGGTAGTCGGCAGTCGTATTTACGGCCGTGTCGTCGCGTTTAGCAGGGCTAACGCCTGCGTCCGTCAAGGCGTCGAATAGTATCAGATGTCCCACGTGGAAGCATCTGGGGGCCGAAGTGACATTTGTCAGGTGCGAAGCGCGGCGCAACGCGGTAGCATGGGCTCTATGGCACATCGCTGTGCGCATTCACTGAGCAGGACCCGCACGGTGGATGCACAGGCCGAGCCGAGTAAATGGGATTCGTACACTCGTCGACTTGGCTTACTTCGGCTCTTGGCAACAGAAACGCACTAGACAATAAGCGACGCAGGCTCACTGCGCGATATTCTTCACAACAAGACATACCGCCATAGCAGTGTGTTATGGCTTTGGGGCAGGGAACACAGTGTCTGAACAAGATAAAAGCGCCTTATTACGTCAACTTTCACTCAAGGAGCCTGACTCCGCGCCGTCGTCCTCGCAAGCATCTGGCTGGAACGGGCTTATGCTGCTACTCGTTTTGGCGTTGGTGGCCAGCCTGTGTGTGGTCGCGTTCCTCCTTTTCTATCCTGAGCGTACCGGGGCTGAGCATTCCTCCACCGAGCCGGTGCGTGTTGAGGCCACAACTGCACCTAACCTAGTGGAAACGGCGCCGGCCAAAACGTCGGCATCCACGATTCTCAACGCATCAGGCTACGTCACGGCGCGCCAGGTGGCGACCGTCTCCGCCGAGGTGATGGGGCGCCTGGTCAGCGTCGACGTGGAAGAGGGCATGCTTGTTCAAAAAGGCCAGGTACTGGCGACATTGGACCACACGCTCCCCGAAGTCGATTGGCAATTGGCCGAAGCGCAGGTGCAATCTCAAATCCAACGCCTTGCCAGTCTTCGCACTGAAATGAAGGAAGCACAACGCGTGTTGGCGCGAGTGAAATCCTTGGATGCCAGCAGCTTTGCGAGCGAGGCACAAGTGACTCGTGCGCAAGCCGACGTCGATAAGTTACAGACCGACATTCTGTCCCTAGAGGCGGAACTCGACGTCAGTCGTTTGCGAGCCAAGCGGCAAAAAGAGTTACTCGAGGACTACACCATCCGTGCGCCGTTTGCCGGGGTCGTTACCGTCAAAAATGCTCAAGCGGGCGAAATCGTCGCCCCGACTTCGGCAGGGGGCGGTTTTACACGAACCGGTATTTGTACGCTGGTGGATATGGACTCACTTGAAATTGAAGTGGACGTGAACGAGGCCTATATCGGTAGGGTGTATGCCGGTCAAAAGGTCAGCGCACAGTTAGATGCCTACCCTCAGTGGACCATTCATGCCCAAGTCATCGCCGTTATTCCCGCAGCAGACCGATCGAAAGCGACGGTCCGCGTGCGTGTCGAAATCCTCGAGAAAGACGCTCGTATTTTGCCCGACATGGGGGTCAAGGTGGCCTTTCACGAATAAACCCAAACTGCTTCATGGAGTTAGCAATGTCGGACAATCTGTATGAACTGAAAGATATACATAAGTTATTCGTCAAGGGTAGGGAGCCGGTAGAAATTTTTGACGGGCTGAATATGACGATCAAACGAGGGGACTTTATTTCGATCATGGGGCCCTCGGGGTCGGGCAAGACGACACTGTTGAACATGTTGGGCGGTGTGGATAAGCCCACTCAGGGAAAGATTCTGTTCGATGGGCAGGAAATTCAAAGCCTGGGCGAAGGCAAACTTGCGAAATGGCGCGCAGCGCACATTGGTTTTATCTTCCAGTTTTACAATCTGATGCCAATGCTCACCGCGGCGAAAAACGTCGAGCTGCCTCTGCTGTTAAAAAAACTCAGCGCCAAAAAGCGCAAAGAAAATGTCGAAGCCGCGCTGGCACTGGTCGGTTTGAGTGAGCGAGCCAAGCATAGACCGTCTGAGCTGTCTGGCGGTCAACAGCAACGCGTCGCGATCGCTCGCGCGATTGTCTCCGATCCTGACGTGTTGCTGTGTGATGAACCGACCGGGGACCTCGATCGAGCGACCGCGACAGAAATTCTGGAAAACCTGCAGCAGCTGAACCGTGAGTTCAATAAAACGATCATCATGGTGACCCACGATCCTGTCGCAGCCTCCTACGCCAGTACTTCTCTCCATCTCGACAAAGGGGAATTTGTCGAAAGGGATGTGGCGGCATGAACGACTTCTATCTGATACGGAAAAACCTCACGCGCAATCGGCTGCGCATGATTTTGAACTGCTTTGCGATTTTTATCGCATTCCTGTTATTGGGTGCCTTGGGTTCTATCCGTAATGCTTTCGATGCAGGTGTTGAATTAAGTGCCGACGACAGGCTGGTGGTCGTCAACAAAATCAGTTTTACGCAAACGATGCCTGTCGCTTACGTGAACAAGATACGAGCTATCGAAGGGGTACAAAAAGTCACCTGGGCGAACTGGTTCGGAGGCTACTTTCAGGAGCCGCGCAATATGGTGGTGATGCTGATTGTCGATCCAGAAAGTTACCTCGACGTGTATCCCGAAATGATCTTGCCCGATTCGCAACGTGAAGCCTGGTTCAAAAATCGACAAGGTGTGATTATCGGAGAGGCGTTGGCTTTGACCTATGGCTGGTCGCTGGGTGATCGTATTCCCATTTCCTCCAATATTTTTTCGCACAAGGAAGGCGGCTCGACCTGGGAAATGGTGGTTGAAGGTATTTTCTCCGCGAGCAATGGGCGAGCGGATACTAATTACATGTTGATGCACCATACGTATTTTTTTGAAACGCAGTCATACGGTGGCGAGTGGGTCGGTTGGTTGACCTTGACTACAGGAGACCCTGAAAAGAACGAAGTGGTCTCGCGAGCGATCGATGCGGAGTTTGCGAACTCCAGCGCTGAAACGGAAACCACCACGGAGGCGGCGTTCAATCGCGCCTTCATTGAGCAATTTGGAAACATCAGCCTGATCATTCAGAGTGTGGTGATGGCCGCATTTTTTACGATTCTGTTGATCGTTGGCAATTCCATGGTGCTGTCTGTACGAGAGCGCGCCAAGGAAATTGCCGTGCTTAAAACGCTGGGCTTTCCTGCGCCGAGGGTGTTTCGTATGGTGTTGTTTGAGTCGCTATTGCTCGCTGTTATCGGCGGTGTATTGGGTATGTTGGTGGCGCAATTCATGGTCGAAGGAATGTCAAACAGCCCACAGATAGCGCGCATTTTTCCAAATCTGGCGATAGATAGCGGCACTTGGGCCACCGCACTGACCTACATGGTATTACTGGGCCTGTTGACGGGCGTCTTCCCGGCTTACCGTGCGCTGACCTTGAATACCATCACGGCCTTGGGCAAGGGGTAAGATAGGATGAAGCAAACTAAAACAGTGGTGTCGATGAGTCTCCTGAGCTTGCCACAGCGCGGATGGATGGCGGTAACCGTTGTCGTTGCGGTAGCCATTGTGGTTGCGGTACTACTCGCTTTTCTCGCGATGGCTGACGGCTTTCGAAATACGGTCAACAACAGCGGATCTGAGGCACTTGGCTTGGTGTTGCGTGCCGGTTCGCAGGCGGAACTCAACAGTGGCTTGAGTGGCGATCAAGTACGTTTACTACGCGATGCGCCGGGGATAAAACACGACGACGCGGGGCCTGTGACTTCTGCAGAGTTGTACGTGGTGGTCGACGGGACGAAAAAATCGTCGGGTACGTCGGCGAATATTTCATTGCGGGGTATGGAGCTCGATGGCCTGAAGCTGCGCCCCACCGTGGATATTGTGGAAGGGCGTATGTTTGTTCCGGGTAAAAACGAATTGGTTGTGGGTGCCGCAGTGGCGGATAAGTTTACCGGTTTTGCGCTAGGTGACTTGGTAAGATTGGGTAAGGCTGAGTGGGAAGTGGTCGGTGTGTTTTCTGCAAACGGTGGCGTGTATGAAAGCGAAATCTGGACGGATGTGCGTACGGTGCAAACGCAGTTTAATCGAGGCAACAGCTTCCAGGTCGTGCGCTTTGAATTGGAAACACCGGGTGACATCAAGCCCATACAGGAGTACGTCGACGAAAACCCTCAGCTCAATATGGATGTGTTTACCGAAAAGCGGTATTTCAGCGATCAATCCGAAGGTGTGTTCAATCTGATTTTTTATATCGGTTGGCCCCTTGCGATTATCATGGCGCTGGGTGCGTTATCGGGGGCGTTAAATACCATGTACACCTCGGTGTCACAGCGCACACGTGAAATTGCTACATTGCGCGCTCTGGGCTTCGGCGGCAGTTCCGCGTTTTGGGGGACGATGGCGGAATCTATGGTATTGGCGCTGATTGGTGGAGTGACGGGGATTGTCGTGGCCTACTTGTTCTTTGACGGGATGACAGGCGCAACGCTGGGCGGGAATTTCACGCAGATCGTTTTCGCTTTCAAAATTACGGCCGATTCGATGGTATCCGCGATGGTGATTGCGGTGATCATTGGTGTAGTGGGTGGCTTTTTCCCCGCCTTGCGTGCCGCAAGAACGCCGGTTGTGAAGGCCTTCAGCCTGGAGCAGTAGGCAGACGAAGCTGCGCGCGCCTCGGCGCGCGGTAAGGGGTGCCTTTGCAGCTTCAACACTGGCTGGAAGGGCACTTTCTCGCTAGTATAAGGTCGAATTATTCAGGCCGGTGGCGATCCTATCATCCAGATAGATCGCCCCACGGCGTTGTCGAAATACAGGACGGTAGTGTGGATGTGATGTTGCGGTTTACGAAGCAATCTTTACGCTTTCTTTTCATCGTGGTGTGCTTGGGGCTGACGGGGCAAGCGGTTGCTCAGGCGCAGTCTGAAGAAGACTTCGCTCAATGGCTTGAAGCGCTCAGACAGGAAGCCATCGACAAGGGGATTAGACCTGAAATCGTCGATCGTGCGCTTTCCGAAGCCAAGTATAAAGAACAGGTCGTGGCTTCAGACCGCGCTCAGGCAGAGTTTAAAGAGACGTATCAGGATTATATCGATAAACGTGTAGGTACCTGGCGAGTCGAGCAGGGCAAGCTGTATATGTCCGCCTACGGCGATGCCGTCGCCCAGGTATCGGAGCAGCACTATGGGGTGCCTGCGCGTTTTGTTGTTGCCGTTATTGGCGTAGAGACCAACTACGGTGGCTTCGCGCTGACACACTCTCTATTTGAGGTGTTGTCGACCCTTGCCTACGATCCAAGACGCAGTGAGCGTTTTCGAAAGGAAATTTTTGCTGCATTGACGATGCTGAACGAAGGCTATGCCACACACGACCAGCTCAAAAGTTCTTGGGCGGGTGCTTTGGGTGTGCCGCAATTCATGCCGAGCACCTACCTAGAATTTGCAGTGGATTTCGATAAAGATGGTCGCATTGATATCTGGAATCATGGCCCGGATCTCTATGCGTCTGTTGCGAACTACCTGAGCCACTATGGATGGAATGACGACTACACCTGGGCGAGAAAAGTCTTACTGCCTGCTGGCGAACAGGCCCGCCTGGAATCCGATACACAAAACAGAGCGGCGACACCTAAAGCATGCCAGCGTTACAGCAAGCATCTGGAGGGGTGGAGAATATTGCCCGAGTGGAATGACGCTGGCGTACGTCGAATGACCGGCAAAGATTTGCCTGATGTGGCGCTGCCAGCTTCTTTGATTGTTACCCACCCCGAGCATGGCCACGGGTATCTTGTATATGAAAATTTTTGTGTACTGATGCGCTATAACCCTTCGTTCAAGTATGCGCTTTCCGTAGGTGTCTTGGCCGATAAGTTGAAATAAAAAGGGCAGCTTTCGCTGCCCTGATTGTGCATGAGATTTAATCCTGAGACGAGGTAGTGTCCTCACTTGATATATCCTGTTCTTCTTGCGCACCTTCGCTAAGGTCGGCTTCAAACTGCGCGCGGTCAACCTCAGTGAGAGTGGTGTAGGTGTGCGCCGCCAAACGGAAAACATGACCTCCATCCTTGCGAATAAAATGATCGTCTTCAGATTTGAAGAAATCGTAGGTCGTGGTTTGCTCATTGCTTGTTATAGAGACTTGGAGGGAAGGCGCGTTCAGATCCAGCGACTTTAGCGCATCCTCATCAGCGAGAGCTTGAACCCGCAGCGTTTTGAACCGATTTAGCCAAGTCTGCAGTTTTTCGCTGTCGGCGTCGAAGGCCTTTGCTTCTTCCTGTGCACGCCACTCGTTTTCTTCCAATGAAAAATTCAAGTTGCCCACTCTAGCTTTTTGCATATCGCCATTTAACGCAAGCACGCTTTTATCCAGCCAGGATTGATCGTTGCTGTTAAAAACATGCAGTGCCAATTGAGCGGCGAAAATCTCGTTTTCAGATACCAAACGAAGGTGTTGCTTCCTATAGCCCGGGCTGGTTCCGAGATAGAACGTGAGCTGAGGTTTACCGTCATCAAGGAGTTCGACTTTGCGATTAAATGCATTTTCAGAGACCTTGAATCGCGTGGCCGAACTGCTTGATTGCGCCACAGGCCAGCCTAAACGTACCGACGATAGCGCATTCTCTAATTCTTGAATGCGCCCTGCATCGACAGGTAGGTTCTGCTGCTCGGGCAATACCCAGTTGTCTTCTTTCTTCAGTACGACCGGGGCTTTTCCTTGCTCCAGGATACGTATCTCATCCACCTCGGAGAATGAGACGGGCAGTAAGGGCCTGTCCTCATGCTGTCTGTCATGGGCTTGCATCCCGAGCAACACGGCGGCAATCAGTATTTGCACAACCAGTAGAAAACCGAGTTTTAGATTTAACCCTCTCATGATTTAGTGCCCTCCCACTGATTGAAGGTGAAGCAAGGATTTTTGGTATTGGTGTTTTCGCATGTGCCACAGTGCATGACACAAAAGTATGACGAGTAGGAAGGCAGCAGCCAGACCATAGTTTAAATATTCCCAGAATCGCCGCTGTGCGTCGGTCATTGACGGCAGAGTTCTATTAAAGGGGCTCGATGTACGTATGCTGAGCATGCCTTCGTCTTCGAGGCTCCAATCAATAAGGTTGGTGATAAATTCGAACGGCGTGGCGAGCTCGTGGCCTTGCACATTGCTCAGCACATTCGTGACCTGGTCTTCCGCCAGACTGTTAGTGCCGATAACGATTAGCTTGGCTGCTTCAGTAGAACGTTGAATGACGTCATGGTAACGCACGAGTGCATCATTCTCATCGTTGCTTGAATTTGCCTCGTCGGACTCGCTTTCCTCCTGTGCTGCTTGCTCCGTGAGCGGAGAATTCTTACCCTCGAAATAGGAGTGGAATACCCCTGAAAACGAAAGCGCGAGTGGGTAGGGTGCGTCAGTAGGTTGATCCACTCTCGGTGCCGGAGGCTGGATTACCAACGAATTATTCGTCCAGCTTTGAGAGGAGCTCTGTAACAGTAGTTCGGAGTTTAACGCCGAATCTTCAGTTGGCGCGTAGCGTACTTGAGATACCCAGGGCAGAGTGAGAGAGGGAAGCGCACTCACGCTCGGGTTATCTTCGTTAAATCCCTGGCCCCGTACATCAACAAACCAGGGGTAATCGACCAGCTGCATTTCCTGAACTTGGAACATACCCACCTGTCGTGTAACAGGCACGGGGAATGCGGTATTTGTCTCGTCGAGGACCAGCGATGTTGGTATTTCGATGCCATGGTGTTTGAGCCAATCTTCCAGGCCGCTCTTCTGAGTGCTCGCATTCAGACCTTGAGGTGAAAAGCGAGCATTCACGGGCGAGCTTGCCAGCAACACAGCGCCACCCCGCATCAAATATTGATCCAATGCAAAAAACCGCTTTCTCATCTAAAGCTTCCGGAGCCAGTAGCGCCAGAAAATCGATGTTATGAGGGACATTACCCTCGCTGAGATCTACGCGCACGACGTTCATGGATTCCGCCAGATATTGCTCGAGCGTATTAAATTGCGGCGTGGCATTGGAGAAGCCAGGCTGAGCATGAGTGGAGGGCGGCGCGACAAGACCCACGGTGCGTGTCAGTCCGCGAGCGAATCGTTTTAGCGAGTCTTCTATTTGGCGTTCCAACGCAGCCGCTTCCAGTTGTTCAGGTATCGGCATTGGCAGTTCAGTCTTTCCATTGCTGAGTAGAAAATGGAAATAGAAACTGGTCGTGTCGAACAGGCTGGTTGCCATTGGTTGGAACCCATAGCGATCCGCGATGAGTTGGGGTGTTTGGTCGCCTGCAGTGCGAGGGTCAATGAACTCGTACTTGAATTTTCCTGAAGACGTTTCAGTATACTTTGAAAGTGTGCTCTCAAGCGTTTGTTTAAAGTCGGCAAGCGGTTTGGGCAGCACCTGCGGCCCTGAAATATATGCCGTGAATTGAATGGGCTGATCAATCGAATCAAACACATCACCTTCACTTTGGTAAGCATGCAATACGTGGCGAATCGCGCCTGTTAAGTCATACTCGGGGTTTTTAAGTGCGACTTCGAAGTCGCTCTGGTCTTGGCGCGTGGCGATGAGATCTTGAAAGTTCAACACTTCAAATTCATCACCGTATTCGATGACGATGTTAAAGTATGAGTTTACTACTGCGGCTTGGTAGCGATCTGCCACGCGAAAAGGCGTAGGCCGGATGCCGAAGCGGGTCCCGACTTCCTCTTCGATGCTTTGATCTTTAGCGGGGTCTAGAAACTCTGTACGCACACGACCTTTACCCAGCGCTTCATACTCGAGCATAATATTTTTTAGCTGAGGCACGAGAGGAGCGAGCAGAGGATGGGTCTGGCTTGAGAAGTACCCCGTAATTTTTAGCGGTTCTTGCAATTGAGCTAAGTAGTTCTTAGTGGTTTGGCTTAGAGAATATTGCTGACCTTGCGTGGTGTCGATGCGCAGCGCGTTGATTGGCGACAGCCAGAGATTTGCTGCGACAAGGTTTAGAATTAGTAGCATCGTCGCGATTTGCCAGCGACGTTGGTGGTGAGTTGGTTTGTTGCCGATCCATCGCACTTTTTCCAATGCATAACGGTTTGCAACGAGAAAAATAAGCGCAAGGGAGACATAAAAATAGATATCACGAAGATCGAGCACGCCGCGGGCTATGGATTCGAAGCGTGCGGACGTGCTGAGCTGCCGTAGCAGTTCACCGGTCTGGGTGGGTGTCAGCTCCGTGATAATAGGCGCACCAAGCAGAAAAAAAACTCCGCCTATTAAAACCGACATGATCAGGCTGACAATCTGATTGTCGCTTCTGGAGGACACGAATAGGCCGATTGCCAAGTACGTTGCGCCGAGAAATAAGGCTGCTAAGTAAGCGCAAATAACGGGTCCCCAGTCCAAATTTCCTAACAGCGATACACTTATGGGGATGGGTAGTGTGAGCAGTAAAGCTAGCGTGAGCAGCACCATACAGGCGAAGAACTTACCGAGAACAAAAGCCCATGGGGGAACAGGCAGGGTGAGAACGTGTTCCAATGTTCCCGTTCTTCGTTCTTCGCTCCACATCTTCATGGTGAGCGCGGCACTGAGGAAGATCAGTACAACAGGCATCCACTCGAATAGTGGGCGGACGTCGGCAATATTTCGAGAGAAAAAACTTTCGACCCAAAATACGATAAATAAATTGGCCAGAGAAAACACACCCAGGAATAAATACGCCGTGGGTGAAGAGAAAAACAGTTGTATTTCTTTTTTGGAAATTGCTTTTGTGCTATTTAGAAAGTTCATTGTTGTTCACCTCGGGTTTGATGAACGGCATTAAAAATGCTTTCCAAGTTGGAGTGTTTGCGCTCCAAATAGGCCAGTGTGTGACCGGAACGCGAAATGGCTGTAGAGAGAGAAATGGCCGCAGGCTCGGTCTCGCTTGACGAGGGCAGCGTAATGTCCATATCTCGCATTGTGTCGGCACTAGGGTGCAGAGTGATGCCGCTGCCATCAGGGAGGGATTCGTGCAATACGGATTCGGGGGCATCGGTGCGAACCCGCAGGCCTTGTACTTGGGTCACGTCGGTTAATTTTTTGTCGAGCACGAGCTTGCCAGTGTCCATGATCAGTACGCGGTCACAACTCGCTTCGACTTCCTGCAGAATATGAGTGGACAGGATAATGGTCGATTCTTTAGACAGAGCACGAATCAGTTCCCTCATGTGCTGTGTCTGTTCAGGGTCCAGCCCGTTCGTCGGCTCATCAAGTATCAGCAATTTGGGCGAGTGCAGGAGCGCTTGAGCGACACCTACTCGCTGCTTATACCCTCGCGATAAGGTATGAATAATATCCTGCGCACGATGGGTCAGCCTGGTTTTGTCTAAAGCATCGAGGACGCGCTGTTCTCGCAACTTCCCGGAATAACCATGCATGTTCGCGCAGTAATTCAAATAGTCGATGATACTGAGCTCGGGGTAGACAGGGAGGTTTTCAGGAAGGTAGCCAATGTCGGCTTGAGCGAGAGCGGCATGGGTGCTAAGTGCGTGCCCATAGAGCTCGACTTCACCCGAACTTGGCTCCAGAAAGCCGGTTAGCATTTTCATGATGGTGGTTTTGCCTGCGCCGTTGTGCCCTAGCAAGCCAACGACTTCTCCCTGGCCTATGCTGAAGCTCACATTATCAACAGCGACAAAATCACCATAGCGTTTCGAAAGGTGTTTAACACTGATCATCTTACACTCCGATTGGCAGGCCTCTTTACGACCTTTGTTATCTGATTTGGAGCGCTGATTAGTGCTTTACCGAAACCGGCGAATGTCAGTACGTGACGCAGAAGTCGGCTAAACCGATCAGCAGCTCCTGGGTGGGCAGTGACGTTCCCGCGTCGTATATGGGAACATTTGAAATGATTTCAAGTTTATTTTTATCGGTGGGGCCCTTTGAACTTTCGACGTGAGGGGAGAGTGCCTATACTGCTTGTATTCCCTTGGTGTACAGGCGTGCTAGTGAGATCATTGCTGTCTGAACCGGGTGATTGGATTGCGCCGCCAGTGGTGAGTGAGCCCAGCGTGAAAAAAGGCTGGACCTCTGTCTTATATCATGTTGGCTCAGGTTTGGTTTTATTGGCTTGCCTGACTGTGTACGTCGTATCCGCGCCACGGTTCCATATTTCCGAAGAAACGCTTACGCTCGTTGAGCAAGGTTTTGGTTCGTCCGCCGTGGCCCGTGTATTAGAGTGGCAGCGTCTTGTGCGAGAGCAGCAGCGTGATAAGTTGACGGAGCTCGAACAGTTGGAGGCGGCGAACGCCTTTTTTAATCAAGTGGCCTGGGTTTCGGATGAACTTCATTGGGGGCAGGAAGATTATTGGGCGACGCCGATCGAAACTCTGGCGAGTAACGGCGGCGACTGCGAAGATTTCTCAATCGCTAAGTATTTTTCGCTGGCCTATGCGGGCTTTGATACCGCAAAGCTCCGTATCACCTATGTAAAATCTCTGACCTATGATCAGGCTCATATGGTGCTTGCCTATTATTCGAGCCCCGAGGCCGAGCCACTGATTCTGGATAACATCAACAAAGCCATACTGCCTGCTTCCGAGCGGAGTGATTTAGTGCCCGTCTATAGTTTTAAT
Source organism: Cellvibrionaceae bacterium AOL6 (assembly GCA_003265435.1). Taxonomy (GTDB): domain Bacteria; phylum Pseudomonadota; class Gammaproteobacteria; order Pseudomonadales; family Cellvibrionaceae; genus Agaribacterium. Next base: position 216,446 of record NOXC01000004.1, on the reverse strand, counting down.
GCAGAACACATCTGGCTCGCGCGAGCGCGGGGCGAAAAACTGAATGCCAAGAGCACAGACAGTCTGCCACAGTGGCGGCGTGTCAATGAGAAGATGTTGTCGGAGCGTTTGCCGTAAGTACAACGGCTAAAGGGAGGAGCAGCGGCCCGCGAGCGGGGCCGCTGATAGGGTTTAGAAGTCCGATTTGTCGGCAGCTTTACGGCCATTACGCGGGGTGTAATCGCGTGGCGTGGCACCGGTGTACAGCTGACGAGGGCGACCAATCTTCATTGCTTCACCGAGCATCTCGTGCCAGTGCGCGATCCAACCGACGGTACGACCTGTCGCGAAAATCACGGTAAACATGTCGGTAGGAATGCCGATGGCTTTCATAATGATGCCAGAGTAGAAGTCGACGTTTGGATACAGTTTCTTCTGAACGAAGTACTCGTCTTCCAGGGCGATTTGCTCAAGACGCTTCGCGATCTTCAACAGAGGGTCGTCCTCAAGGCCAAGTTCCGACAACACTTCATCACAAGTTTCTTTCATCACCTTCGCGCGAGGGTCAAAGTTCTTGTAGACACGGTGACCAAAGCCCATCAGGCGGAATGGATCATTTTTGTCTTTCGCTTTGTCGATGAACTCGTCAATGTTGGACACATCACCAATTTCTTCGAGCATCTTCAATACGGCTTCGTTCGCGCCACCGTGAGCAGGGCCCCACAGGGTCGCAATGCCGGCTGCGATACAGGCAAACGGATTCGCACCGGAAGAGCCTGCCAGTCGAACTGTTGAAGTTGAGGCATTTTGCTCATGGTCTGCGTGCAGGAGGAAGATACGGTCCATCGCGCGCGCCAGTACGGGGTTCACTTTCGGGTCGTCGCAAGGCGTACCAAACATCATATGCAGGAAGTTTTCTGCGTACCCGAGCTTGTTGTCTGGGTACATAAATGGCTGGCCCTGGCTGTGCTTGTAGCACATGGCGGCGAGGGTAGGCATTTTAGCAATCAGGCGGTGAGCGGAAATGAGGCGGTGACGAGGGTCTGTGATGTCGAGCGAGTCGTGGTAGAAGGCGGAAAGGGCACCGACTATGCCACACATCATGGCCATGGGGTGTGAGTCATGATGGAAGCCGCGGAAGAAGCGGGTAATCGACTCATGCACCATCGTGTGGTTAGTAATAATGTCGACGAATTCTTCGTATTCATTTTCTGACGGGAGCTCCCCGTGCAGCAGCAGGTAGCAGGTTTCGAGGAAGTCAGACTCGGTGGCAAGCTGGTCGATAGGATATCCGCGGTGAAGGAGTTGGCCCTTCGCTCCGTCGATATAGGTGATTTTTGACTCGCACGCCGCCGTGGAGACAAAACCTGGGTCATAAGTAAAATAACCTTTGCCGGTGAGGCCACGAACATCGAGGACATCGGGTCCCATGGTGCCTGAGTACATCGGCAGATCAACGGCTTCATCCAGCCCGTCAATTTTCAAGGTTGCTTTCTTATCGGTCATTATGGACTCCTATCAGTAATATTCTGCGAGCACGGGTTGATCACGCGCTCCAGCGTATGTCTTCGGCTTTTGGCCGAAAACAGGACAAATCCTGGTCAAGCTAATCGTATGGATTGGTAATGTCAATCCTGGCGCTGAGCCACGAAGTGCAAATTCAGGTGCAGCGATTATAGTGAAAAATTTGGATGGTTTTGAACCTGAAAAGCGGTAAAGCATAAAAAATCTGCTTAACTGGTTATAGCGTATACAGTTTTGAGTTGAATTGGTGCATCGCTGCTGTGCATGGCCCTGCATTTTGCACCAAAGTGGTCAGCTTCTTGCGCTATTTTGTGCGTTTCTTATGAATATTTGTAATTTGCGAGGTGCATAAATATAATTCGGGCGCGCCATTTGGGGGCTGCCAGAATCAAGACCGATACAACGGTCTACATGTGCTGAAAAAAATGTCATCATAGGCAATTGCAGTACGGGATTTGATCTCCCTCTATACCTCGAACGTAAAAACGCGCTTAACTGCTCTCGGCCGGCCCAAAAAGCCCGTCACAGAGTGATGCTGACAATATCCTACTTATAACCGACAAAAGGGTGTGGCACAGTCGTGGATAAAAGACCTGTAAATCTCGACCTTTCTACAGTTAAGTTCCCCATCACCGCCATTGCTTCCATTACGCACCGTGTAACCGGTGTGATTCTATTGGGAGCGGTGCTGGTACTGCTTTGGATGCTAGACACAAGTCTCGAATCCGAACAGGGCTTTCTGTTTATTCAATCTCTCCTTGATTCCATTTTGGCCAAGCTCGTTATCTGGGGCATCCTCAGTGCGTTGGCGTATCACCTCGTTGCCGGTTTGCGGCATATGGTGATGGATATGGGACACTGGGAAACACTTGCCGGCGGCAAGGCCAGTGCTCGCGGCGCCATGGCGCTTTCAGTTGTACTTATCGTTTTAGCGGGGGTTTGGGTATGGTAACAGCAGCAACCAGTCTCGGGCGCAACGGCGTTTCCGATTTTCTTATTCAGCGATTTACAGCCATTATTCTCGCCGCCTATCTGATTTTCCTGGTGGCTTACCTCGTCGCCAACCCCGGATTGACCTACGAGCAGTGGAGCGGTCTCTTCTCACAGTTATGGATGCGGGTGTTCAGCCTGCTGACGCTTGTTTCAATCGTTGCACACGGCTGGATCGGCCTCTGGGTCGTTCTGACTGACTACGTAACGGAGCGAATGATGGGCGGCTCTGCCCTGGTAATCCGTTTGTTGGTTTTATCCCTGTACGCCGTGGTGAACATTGTGTTCCTGGTGTGGGGCGTCGATATCTTGTGGGGGAACTAAAATAATGGCGAATATGCGTACAATCACCTTTGACGGCATCGTGATCGGCGGTGGCGGTGCCGGCATGCGCGCAGCGCTGCAGTTGGCACAATCCGGATTCAAAACAGCGGTAATTACCAAAGTTTTCCCAACCCGTTCGCACACTGTATCCGCCCAGGGCGGTATTACCTGTGCGATTGCCAGTTCGGACCCTAACGATGACTGGCGTTGGCACATGTACGACACCGTTAAGGGGTCGGACTACATCGGCGACCAGGACGCGATTGAGTATATGTGCTCTGTCGGTCCTGAAGCGGTATTTGAACTTGAGCACATGGGGTTGCCTTTTTCTCGTACGGAAGAAGGGCGGATTTATCAGCGGCCTTTCGGTGGTCAGTCTAAAGATTTTGGTCGCGGCGGCCAGGCGGCACGTACCTGTGCGGCAGCGGACCGTACCGGCCATGCCTTGCTGCATGCGTTGTATCAGGGCAATGTGAAAAACGACACTGTTTTTCTGAACGAGTGGTTTGCGGTCGATATCGTGAAGAATCAGGATGGCGCCGTGTGCGGCGTGATCGCGATCAACATGGAAGACGGTGAAACCGTATTCGTAAAATCCAAGGCGACCGTATTCGCCACGGGTGGTGCAGGCCGAATTTACGCTTCTACCACGAATGCGCATATCAACACCGGTGATGGTATAGGTATGGCGCTGCGTGCCGGCTTCCCTGTGCAAGATATCGAAATGTGGCAATTCCACCCGACCGGTATTCACGGTGCGGGCGTGCTCGTGACAGAGGGTTGTCGCGGCGAGGGCGGCTACCTGATCAACAAAGATGGCGAGCGCTTTATGGAGCGTTACGCTCCAAACGCGAAAGACCTTGCCGGTCGTGACGTGGTTGCGCGTTCGATGGTTCTGGAGATTCTCGGCGGCCGCGGCTGCGGCGAGAATGGTGATCACGTGCTGCTGAAGCTGGATCACCTGGGTGCGGACACACTTAACGCCCGTTTACCCGGTATTCTTGAGCTGTCGCGCACCTTTGCGCACGTCGACCCCATTAAAGCACCGATTCCCGTTGTGCCAACCTGTCACTATATGATGGGCGGTATTCCAACCAACGTGCATGGCCAGGCTCTGAGTCAAGACGGTCAGGGAACAGATCAGGTGATCGATGGTTTCTACGCTTGTGGTGAAGTCGCTTGTGTATCCGTGCACGGCGCGAACCGCCTCGGCGGTAACTCACTGCTCGATCTCGTGGTCTTTGGCCGCGCCTCCGGTCTGTTCATTGAGAAGGCCTTGCGTGAAGGGATCGAAATGCGTGACCCCACCGAGTCCGACTTCGAAGCTTCTATGTCACGCCTGAGCTCGCTGAACGAGCGGGAGCAGGGCGAATCTGCCGCGCAGGTTCGCAAAGATCTGCAGAGCATCATGCAGAACCACTTCGGTGTGTTCCGCAAAGGCGAATTCATGCAGGAAGGCATTCAGAAGCTCGCGGATCTGCGTGGCCGCGTTGAAAACCTGGCTTTGAAAGACAAGTCCATGTCGTATAACACGGCGCGTATTGAAGCGCTGGAAGTGCAGAACCTGTTTGAGGTGGCCGAAGCGACCGCCATCGCGGCAGAAGCACGTAAAGAATCCCGTGGTGCCCATGCGCGCGAGGATTTCCAAGAGCGCGATGATGAAAATTGGCTGTGTCACTCCATGTACTTCCCGGAGACCAAAGCCGTTGGCAAGCGAGATGTGAATTTCGCACCTAAGACCGTAGACAAGTTCGAACCAAAAGTTCGTACTTATTGATTGTGACGGCTTAATAAGCCGTCTGTTTGACTTGAGCGTACCGAACTGAGAGTACCGAATCATGTTGAAAGTAGAGATATACCGTTACAACCCGGACACGGACAAAGAGCCTAAAATGGTCAGCTACGAGGTGGATACCCAGGGCAAAGATCTGATGGTGCTCGACGTGCTTGAACTGCTCAAAGAGCAAGACCCGAGCCTGGCATACCGCCGCTCATGCCGTGAAGGTGTGTGCGGTTCCGATGGCATGAACATTTCCGGCAAAAACGGGCTGGCTTGTATCACGCCTTTATCTGAGTGTGTCAAAAACAACAAATTGGTGTTGCGTCCCTTACCTGGCTTGCCGGTGATTCGCGACCTTGTGATCGACATGTCTCAGTTTTACGAGCAGTACCGTAAAATTGAACCCTTTCTGCAGAACAACACACCTGCACCCGCTATTGAGCGTCGCCAGTCTCCAGAAGAGCGTGCGGAACTTGATGGGCTATATGAGTGTATTTTGTGCGCGTGTTGTTCAACCAGCTGCCCCTCGTTTTGGTGGAACCCTGACAAGTTCATCGGTCCTGCCGGTCTCTTGCAGGCCTACCGCTTCCTCGCGGATAGCCGCGATACAGCAACAGACGATCGTTTGGCCAAGCTGGACGACCCATACAGCGTTTTCCGATGCCATGGTATTCAAAACTGTGTAGATGTATGCCCTAAAGGCTTGAATCCTACGAAGGCTATCGGCAGCATACGCAATATGTTGTTGTCCCGCGGTACCTAAGGTACGCGGTTCAGGGCGGGGTTGATCCCAGGCATGTCGACCCCGACCCAGTACCAGTCTTGACTCTTATGATTGGTCTGATAGATCGTACTGTACTGTCAGGCCAAAGTGGAAGTTGATACTATCCTGTCTGGCGGCGTGAATCGCGCCGTTTGCCAAAGTGAATCTACTGGCGTACACGGCCACGAATCACAGGCACCCAGCGTGGTTTATACTTTATACTTCGCTCAGCTCAAAAGGTTGTTCGAAGTCAAATACACTCGTAGTAGTAAATAAAGGCCCGTGTAAACGGTGAAAAAAATGCAAGAAAGTGTCATGGAGTTGCTGTGGAGCACGTCGCACCTCTCAGGCGGCAATGCCCCGTATGTGGAAGAACTGTACGAATCCTATCTGAGAGACCCGAATTCCGTTCCTGAAACTTGGCGCGAAACCTTCGACAAACTCCCTCGAGTCGACGGTGCGCTGGGTTCTGATGTGCCTCACTCTGAAATTGTCAGCTATTTCGAAGAGCTTGGTCGTAATCACACTCGTCTCAGTGTGAGACCTGGTGAAGGCAGTGCTTCGCTGTCGCATGAGCGCAAACAGGTGGAAGTGGTTCAGCTGGTCAATGCCTATCGACTCAGCGGCCACCAGAAGGCAACCCTCGACCCCTTGGGCTTGAGCCGCCGTCAGGATGCGCCTGATCTCGACCTCAATTTCCACGGCCTCAACGTCGCCGATCTCGACTCCGTGTTTCAGACCGGTGATCTCGGTTTCGGTTACCAGGAAGGTCTGCTGAAGGACATCATTGCGGACCTGGAAAAAACCTATTGCGGCAACATTGGCTCAGAGGTGATGCACATCACCAACTATGAAGAGCGCCGCTGGTTGATTCAGCGTTTAGAAAGCAGTCGCACGCAGCCGAGTTTCGATGCGGATGGCAAGCTGAGTATTCTTAAGCGACTGACTGCCGCAGAAGGTCTTGAGCGTCATCTCGACAGTAAATACCCTGGCACCAAACGCTTTGGTCTCGAAGGCGGAGAGAGCTTCATTCCATTGATGGATGCGACCATCCGTCGCACTGGTGGCTACGGCGCGAAAGAAATGGTGATCGGCATGGCCCACCGAGGCCGCCTGAATACCCTTGTTAACGTCTTGGGTAAGAACCCGGCCGATTTGTTCGAAGAGTTTGAAGGCAAGCGCTTGGTGGACACGTCCGGTGACGTGAAGTACCACCAGGGCTTCTCCTCTAACGTGATGACGCCAGGTGGCGAAATGCACCTCGCGCTCGCCTTTAACCCCAGTCACCTCGAGATCGTGTCGCCGGTAGTCGAAGGTTCTGTGCGTGCTCGACAGGATCGTCGAGAAGATACACGCGGTGACAAAGTGGTACCGGTGGTAATTCACGGCGACGCGGCATTTGCCGGCCAGGGCGTGGTGATGGAGACATTCCAAATGTCTCAGACTCGGGCTTACAAGACCGGCGGGACCATTCACATAGTCATCAACAACCAGGTGGGCTTCACGACCAGCCGCCAGGATGACGCGCGCTCAACGGACTACTGTACCGATGTGGCGAAAGTGATTGAGGCGCCGATTTTCCACGTGAACGGCGACGACCCAGAAGCAGTCGTCTTTATTGCGAATCTGGCGGCGGATTATCGTCACGAATTCAAAAAAGACGTTGTCATCGATTTGGTTTGCTATCGCCGCCGAGGCCATAACGAAACCGATGAGCCTTCGTCGACTCAGCCGATGATGTATAAAGCGATTCGCGCGCACAAAACAGCGCGTACACTTTATGCCGAGCGGCTTGTTTCAGAGGGCGTGCTTAGTCAGCAGGAAGCGGACGATCTGGCAAAAGGCTATCGAGACATGCTCGACCGTGGTGAAGCGGTGGCGCGTGGCTTGGTCAGCGAGCCGGACAAGAGTCTCTTTGTGGACTGGTCACCGTACATCGGTCACGACTGGCACACACCTGCAGATACGACTTATGCGTTGCCCGCGCTGCAAAATCTGGCTGAACGCATCAGCAAGATACCAGACGGTGTGCAGGTTCAACGTCAGGTGTCCAAAATTTACGACGACCGCCGCAAAATGGCGGGCGGTGCACTTCCTATCAATTGGGGGATGGCTGAAACTCTGGCATACGGCACCATGCTGGAACAGGGTTTTCAGGTACGTCTTACCGGTCAGGATGTCGGGCGAGGAACCTTCTCCCACCGTCATGCGGTAGTGCACAACCAGAAAGATGGGGAGCCGTACGTTCCTCTTGCAAACCTGGCTGAGAACCAGCCCAGTTTTGACATTTACGATTCACTGCTTTCAGAAGAAGCAGTGCTGGCATTCGAGTACGGATATGCCACTACCGCACCCAATGGCTTGGTCATTTGGGAAGCGCAGTTCGGTGACTTTGCCAACGGCGCTCAGGTGGTGATTGATCAATTTATCACGAGTGGTGAGCACAAGTGGGGGCGCCTCTGCGGCCTGACACTGTTGCTGCCGCACGGCTACGAAGGGCAGGGGCCGGAGCATTCCTCCGCACGCCTTGAGCGATTCCTGCAACTGTGTGCCGAACACAATATTCAAGTCTGCAACCCGACCACTCCGGCTCAGGTTTTCCATATGTTGCGTCGTCAGGCCATTCGCCCGATGCGTCGTCCGTTGATTGTTATGAGTCCAAAATGGATTCTGCGTCATAAACTGGCGACCTCCTCTCTGGAAGATCTTGCCGAGGGTCACTTCTATCCGGTCATTGGCGACGAAGCGATTGAGCCCAAAAAGGCGAAGCGCGTGTTGTTGTGCAGTGGCAAGGTTTACTACCACCTGTACGAGGCGAGAGAAGAGCGCGGTCAAGACGACGTGGCGATTATTCGCATCGAGCAGTTGTATCCTTTCCCGGAAGAAGATCTGCGCAAAGCACTTGAGCGTTTCTCTCAGGTGAGTGATGTCGTCTGGGTACAAGAGGAGCCTATGAATCAGGGCGCCTGGTATTCCAGCCAACACCGGATGCGTCGTGTTGTAGAGCGTGTAAACGGCAGTGCATACCTGCGATACGCAGGCCGAGCGGCGTCTTCTGCGCCTGCGGCGGGCTACATGTCGACACACCTTGAAGAACAGAAAAAGTTCATCGATGCCGCGCTGGATGTCAGCGTTTAACACACTACGAGTGATTAATTGAGCCCAAACTACGGACAAGCATAGAAATGACCACAGAAATCAAAGCGCCTACCTTTCCTGAATCGGTACAAGACGGAACCATCGTTGCCTGGCACAAACAAGTTGGCGAGGCGGTGAGCCGCGATGAACTGATTGTTGAAGTTGAAACTGACAAAGTTGTTCTCGAGGTGGTTGCCTCGGCCGACGGCACGCTCTCTAAAATTTTGAAGGAAGAGGGCGACGTGGTTGAGAGCAACGAGGTACTCGGAGAAATTGCGGAAGGCGAAGCGGCCGCGGCGCCTGCGGCAAGTGAACCCGCTGCTGCGGCACCGTCCGAAAGCTCAAGTGCCGACGGCGAAGACCCGGTAGCAGCGCCCGCTGCCCGTAAACTCGCTGCCGAAAAAGGCATTGATCTTTCTAAAGTGAAAGGCACAGGCAAAGGCGGTCGAATCACAAAAGAAGACGTCAGCAACTATAAAGCCGAAGCGAAACCCGCTCCGGCGCCCGCGCCTGCACCTGCTGAGAAAAAAGCCAGCAGCGCTGGCAGTACCGCCATCGACATTCCAGCGGGCGAGCGTATCGAAAAACGTGTTCCAATGACGCGTTTGCGCGCACGTATTGCGGAGCGTCTGTTGGATGCGACTCAGACTACGGCGATGCTGACGACCTTCAACGAAGTCAACATGGCTCCCGTCATGGAACTTCGCAAGCGCTACAAAGACCAGTTTGAAAAAGTGCACAACGGTACGCGCCTGGGCTTCATGGGCTTCTTTGTGAAAGCCGCTGTGGAAGCCTTACGTCGTTTCCCTGCTGTGAATGCGTCCATCGACGGCAAAGACATTGTGTACCACGGCTATCAGGATATCGGTGTGGCGGTGTCTACAGAAAAAGGCCTGGTCGTGCCTGTACTGCGCAATGCCGAGCACATGGGACTTGCCGATGTTGAAGCCGGAATCCGTGACTTTGGTCTGCGTGCCCGCGACGGCAAACTCGGTATTGAAGAAATGACTGGCGGTACCTTCACCATCACAAACGGTGGTGTATTTGGTTCCTTGCTGTCTACGCCGATTTTGAATCCACCTCAGTCCGCCATCCTTGGCATGCACAAAATCCAAGAGCGTCCTATGGCCGTGAACGGAGAAGTCAAAGTGCTGCCCATGATGTACCTCGCGCTGTCATACGATCACCGCATCATTGACGGTAAGGAAGCAGTACAGTTCCTGGTGGCGATTAAGGACCTGTTGGAAGATCCAGCGCGCATCCTGTTGGAAATTTAATCCACGCAGTACCAAACAAATACATTAGGAAAATTTAAACGTTTTGGGTTATTTTATGTCCGATAAATACGACGTTATTGTCATCGGTTCTGGTCCTGCAGGTTATGTCGCAGCAATCCGCGCGGCGCAACTGGGTTTGAAAACAGCGTGTATCGAAAAGTGGCGCGACGACAAAGGGAATGGTGTTAACGGCGGTACTTGCCTGAATGTGGGCTGTATCCCGTCGAAGGCGCTGCTCGACAGCTCTCATAAATACCACGATGCCAAGCACGCCTTTGAAGGGCACGGCATTGGCACGGGCGACATCAGCATTGATGTGCCTTCTATGATTGAGCGCAAAAATCGCGTTGTGAAGCAAATGAGCGGCGGTATCACCGGCCTGTTCAAAGCCAACAAAGTCGATTCCCTCTACGGTACGGGCAAGCTGCTTGCCAACCATAAAGTGGAGCTGACCGACAACGACGGCAACAAGAAAGTCTTGGACGCTGACAACGTGATCCTCGCCTCCGGTTCTATCCCGGTCAACATTCCTCCTGCGCCTGTCGATGGGGAAGTGATCGTGGATTCCACCGGCGCGCTTGAATTTACTGAAGTGCCAGAGCGTCTCGGCGTGATCGGCGCGGGCGTAATTGGTCTTGAGCTCGGCAGTGTATGGAGCCGTCTGGGTTCAAAAGTAGTGTGTCTGGAAGCGCTCGACAGTTTCCTGGCGATCATGGATCAGACCATTGCGAAAGAAGCCAAAAAAATTCTGACCAAACAGGGTCTGGACATTCGTCTGAGCTGTCGTGTGACCGGTTCGGAAGTGGTCGAGAACAATGGCAAAAAAGAAGTCATCGTGACCTACACCGACCAAGACGGTAAAGAAGCGAAAGAGACCTTCGACAAACTGATCGTGTGTGTAGGGCGTCGTCCTTACACGGATGGTCTGCTCGCGGATGACAGCGGCGTCAAGCTGGACGAGCGTGGTTCCATTTACGTGAACGACCTCTGCTCCACCAGCGCACCTGGCGTATGGGCTATCGGTGACGTGGTACGCGGCCCCATGCTCGCGCACAAAGGTTCGGAAGAGGGCGTGATGGTGGCCGAGCGTATCGCCGGTGAAAAAACCGTCATGAACTACGACATTATCCCGAACGTGATCTACACCCATCCTGAAATTGCGTCTGTCGGTAAAACCGAAGAGCAATTGAAGGCCGATGGCGAAAGCTACAATGTCGGTACCTTCCCATTCCTGGCGATCGGTCGCGCTGTTGCGGCGGACGAAGCTGAGGGTATGGTCAAAATGATTGCGGACGAGAAAACCGACCGTGTTCTGGGTTGTCACATCGTGGGTCCTGCAGCGGCCGATCTGGTTCAACAGGTTGCGATCGCGATGGAGTTCGGCTCCACTGCGGAAGATATCGGCCTGACTGTATTCGGTCATCCGACTTTCTCTGAAGCGGTGAAAGAAGCCGCGTTGGCCGTACACGGTCACGCGATTCACATGCCCAATCGCAAGAAACGATAATCGCATCGGGCAGGGGCCTGGCCTCTGTCTGTTGTGGCAATCATTTGAGTTCCGCCTCGGGTTTTCCTGGGGCGGAGTTCTAATAAGCGGCCAGTAGAGTCGCTGGGTTCAGGATGAATCCAAATTATATAGGCCTTGAAACAATGAGTTCGGTGCGCTGATTGAAGGCCCGCTTTCAATGTGAGGGAACATATTGATAGACGTCTCGGACAGTCGATGTAAATCGATTCGGAATTTCATTCGAAATGGTATAAACAAATGAACTTACACGAGTATCAAGGCAAGCAATTGTTTGCAGAATACGGGTTGCCCGTATCAAAAGGTGTGGTTGCTGAAACGCCACAGGAAGCTGTTGCGGCGGCTGCGGAACTCGGTGGTGATATCTGGGTAGTAAAAGCTCAGGTTCATGCGGGTGGTCGCGGTAAAGCGGGCGGTGTGAAATTGGCTAAAACCAAGGCCGAAATCGAAGAGTTCGCCAAGCATTGGTTGGGTCGCAACCTGGTGACCTATCAGACTGACGAAGCTGGCCAGCCGGTGAATCGTATTCTGGTGGAAGAGTGCACTGACATCGGTCAGGAACTGTACCTCGGTGCGGTTGTCGACCGTGCAACGCGTCGCGTTGTGTTCATGGCGTCTACCGAAGGCGGTGTGGAAATCGAAAAAGTGGCGGAAGAAACGCCCGAAAAAATTCTGAAGGCCGTAATCGATCCTCTGGCCGGCGCACAGCCTTATCAGGGCCGTGAGCTCGCGTTTAAACTGGGTCTGGAAGGCAAGCAAGTGAAGCAGTTCGTTCACATCTTCCTGGGGCTGGCGAAAATGTTTGTTGAAAAGGATCTGGCCCTGCTCGAGATCAACCCTCTGGTGATCACCGAAGCCGGCGACCTGCACTGCCTCGATGCCAAAATTAACATCGACGGCAACGCCATGTACCGTCACCCCGAGCTGAAGGCCATGCACGATCCTTCTCAGGAAGACGAGCGTGAAGCCCATGCCGCGAAGTGGGAGCTGAACTACGTAGCACTGGAAGGCAACATCGGTTGTATGGTGAATGGTGCGGGTCTTGCGATGGGCACCATGGACATCGTGAAACTGCACGGTGGCCAGCCAGCCAACTTCCTCGACGTGGGTGGCGGCGCGACCAAAGAGCGCGTCATCGAAGCGTTCAAAATTATCCTGTCTGACGAGAACGTCGCTGCGGTACTGATTAATATCTTCGGTGGTATCGTTCGCTGTGACCTGATCGCAGAAGGCGTTATCGGCGCAGTTCAGGAAGTCGGCGTTAAAGTTCCCGTCGTTGTTCGTCTCGAAGGCAACAACGCTGAACTGGGTGCGAAGGTGCTGGCAGACAGCGGCATGAATATTATTGCGGCGACCAGCTTGACGGATGCGGCGCAGAAAGTGGTCGAAGCAGCGGGGAACTGATAATGAGCGTATTAATCAACAAAGACACTAAAGTACTGTGCCAGGGTTTCACTGGTTCACAAGGTACGTTCCATTCAGAGCAAGCGATCGAATACGGAACAAAAATGGTCGGTGGTGTGACCCCAGGTAAGGGCGGTCAAACTCACCTCGGTCTGCCTGTGTTCAACACCATGAAAGAAGCGGTAGAAGAGACCGGTGCGGAAGCGTCTGTTATCTATGTTCCTGCGCCTTTCTGTAAGGATTCCATCCTTGAAGCGGCTCACAGCGGCGTGAAGCTGGTCGTGTGCATCACCGAAGGCATTCCTACACTCGACATGCTCGATGCGAAAGTGAAATGCGATGAACTCGGTGTGCGTCTGATTGGCCCCAACTGCCCAGGTGTGATTACTCCGGGTGAATGTAAAATCGGCATCATGCCCGGTCACATTCACAAGCCAGGTAAAGTCGGCATCGTTTCACGTTCCGGTACTCTGACTTACGAAGCCGTGAAGCAAACCACTGACTTCGGTTTCGGTCAGTCTACCTGTGTCGGCATCGGTGGTGACCCGATTCCAGGTTCTAACTTCATCGACATTCTGAAGTTGTTCCAGGAAGACGAGCAGACCGAAGCGATTGTGATGATCGGTGAAATTGGTGGTACCGCAGAAGAAGAAGCCGCGGCCTTCATCAAAGACAACGTCACTAAGCCAGTGGTATCTTACATCGCGGGTGTGACTGCGCCTCCGGGCAAGCGCATGGGCCACGCTGGTGCGATCATCTCCGGTGGTAAAGGTACAGCAGATGAGAAATTTGCTGCACTGGAATCCGCAGGTGTTAAGACGGTTCGCAGCTTGGCGGATATTGGTAATGCACTGAAAGAAGCGACCGGCTGGTAAACGCGGTCAAGCTCGAAAAAAGCAGCCTCAGGGCTGCTTTTTTTGCCTTCCATTTGGTAGTTCAGACCAGAGGCCTGCGATTCGAAGTACTTCTGCAGCTCTCGGAGCTCGGGTGGGGACAGCTGGCTTGCGCCCAAGAGTTTAATCATGTCGCTCAATCGCCCACAGGCCTGCTCGCTGTGTCTGTCGACTGGCGCTTCTCCGGGCTCAATGCCATCAACCAGCCATACCAGACTGCAATCGAGCGCATTGGCGATTTGACGCAGGACAATGATGTTTGTCTGGCCATATTGCTCGAGATCGCGCAACTCCTTCACCTTAACACCGGCTCGGTCCGCAAGATCGCTCAGGCTCCAGCCCTTGTCCAGTCGACAAGTCTGTACGCGTTCACCTATGTTCATGCGTGTGCTCGGTGCTCGGAGGGGCCTGAATGGCTACCCGCGTAGATGGCGGCTATTTGCGAGGCAGCAGCGGCCTCTGTCCAGCTGATGGGTACCCACAGTCCAGTCGGGTTGCGATAACACAGTCCGTGTTCACTTATTCTTAGAAGGCCTGATTGCAGCAGGTTCTGAAGTGCATCGGGACGAGATCTAGCCATTTCCGTTTCCATACAGAGTGCGATCCACGTAAATCCAGATAGGAAGCTCTATTGTCTAAAGAAACGGCGCGGTGGAGCAGGTCATATGGTGCGTGATATTCAAATATTTCGCGCACCGGTCGCTTTATTCAGGTAGTTTCACGATTTCACGTGCCAACTTGGCCAGCTTTGCAGATTGCGGCTCGGGCAGGCCTTCACAGAGGGCCAATAGTAATAACTCCCTGTCCTGCTGCAGAGCACGAGCCCGGCTGAAGCCTGGGTACGCGCGCATGTGTGATAGAAATTCGACGGTATTGGGAATCTTGAACGCGAGCTTGAGGCGAGCCGCGAGATGCAGACTGATGGCTTTGGGGGGCTGCTCCACGTCCTCAAGCTTCTGGTAGCGTGAGTCGCTGATGTTCAACGCGATCGCCATGTCGGCCACGGAGAAGCCATTCGCGGTACGAAAATGTGTGAGCATTTGCGCAACTGAAAGGTAGTAGTCTCGCCCAAACGCTTCGATATCCAATGGCTCCGGGGCTTTGTATTCGTTGTCGTGGGCGGGTTCTCGCTCGGCAAAATGTGCTTCGCTTAATCTTCTAAACTGCGCCAGCTCAGGCCTGTCACGCAATAGTCGTTCGACAAAGTAGTGAAATTCTAGTTTGCCCATCAAGCCGGAATACAAGAAGACTTCGATTAAATCGCGTGAGACGCCAGGCCAATAGCGCGCGATACGGTCGCCATACAAAATCGCAGACATGCTGACTCGGGAGACCCAACTCAAAGCCGCAACGACGTGAAGCGAGCGAGACTTGGGGTAAGCGGGTTGCGCATAACGTTGCCATACCGACGCTTTAACTCCGGGAATCGCTTTTTCCAACGTGGCACCGTTCCAGCCTAACAGCGAATAAATCCAGCGCAGCGCAAACGCAATCTGAGCGGCGAACTCTTCGTCATAGCGGTCGAGCTGCTGCAAAGTATCGGTAGTGGGCAAGCTATAGTGGTTCGTGCCGTTTTGCGGCATAACATCACCATGACATGGAGCATTTCTCAAATGAAGAATATAGTTGATTTCACTGTCTGCGGCCACAGTGCGCGCTTTCTCCACCTACCTAAAAGTGGAGCGGAGAGTTTGGTTTTTCTTATGGGGTCCCTGCAAGAGATCGAATCGGTCTCTGCATTTAATCAGGGTTTTTCCGCATCTTATGACTACTGGGCGATAGAACTACCAGGCTCAGGTAATAGCGCACCGTTGCACCCGCGCTATCCTGTTTCGTTTCTCGCCGAGTGCCTGAGCGAGGTTCACACTCGCTTTATCGGCAGGCCATTTCATCTTGTGGCCTGCTCGTATGCGACCGGTATTGCGCTTGAATATGCGCGGCGATGGCAAGAAGTGTTGCACCGGATGGTGTTGGCGGGATCAATGAGTGACATCCCTCTGAGTGAGTGGCCGGTGATGTTACAACTCATGCGCGATTGCGCCTATGATACCGAAGCCTTTGCAGAAGGTTTTATCGCCTTGCTCAGCGAGAGTCATCCATCCATTTTACGACAGCCTGCCATCCGCCGAGCGGCTACGCGTAAAGCGAGACATTATCGCGAGGATAATTTCTGGCATTTCGTTTTTAATACAATACGCTTAATGACCTATCACCCCGGGGAGTTGGGATGCATCCAAACACCGACACTGGTGTTCACGGGAGAGCACGATCCTTATGTGAAACCGGAGCGGGCTAAGGCCTTGGCCGACTCCTTGGCCTGTGGTCATTTCCAAACCGTCGCCGGCTGTGACCATCTCTTTCATATACAAAAGCCCGAGGAGACCTTGCAGCTCATGCAGGCGTTTTTGTCAGCGCGTGAATTGGGGGCCCAGTTTGCGGCTTAGTACTCGCTGATTCACTTAAGCCTATACTGATAGAAGCGATGCCGTCTGGCATCGCTTCTGCTCGTCGTGCTTGGTGAACCAGGTCACAGATGCATTGTTCCAGCTTAGATCATTGGTAAAGCAAAATGCTACATTTACCAAAGTGGCCCATCGCGTTGGACTGCGGCACGTAACTCATCTCAACAGCCTTAATGTGTGAAGTCATGATGCTTCGCAGCACGCTGGAGTGCGCCTTTATACCTCTGACTCACGGATTGATACACGAACATGTCACGAGCTCTGATAGTAGACGATTCTAAAACCGCACAGGCCCGCCTAAGGCTACTTTTGAAACCCTATGATCTAGAGGTGGACCTCGCGTTTTCTGCCGAAGAAGCGCTTGGCTATTTGAGCTATAAACAGCCAGCGGTGATCTTCCTGGACCACCATATGGAAGGTATGGACGGGCTCGAAGCATTAAAAATTATTAAAGCCAACCCCGCCACAGCGATGATTCCCGTCATTATGTACACCTCGGAGAAGGGCGATGTGTATCTTGGGCAGGCGAGAGCCCTCGGCGCGCTCGATATTCTCTCGAAAGAAATCATTCAGCCCTCCAATCTTCATCGCTTGATGGAGAAGTTGAAAATCGCGCCGGTCTCGGACATGGGACAAAAGTCGGATGTCGAGGGGGCTAAGGATAGCGCGCATGTGAAGGCGTCCAGCACGCGCTCAGCGCCTCAGTCAGAGCGTCCTGGCGTCGATGAGCTACATTCTCAAATTGCCCGCCTGTTCGAGATTCACATTTCCGATGTCCGGCAGCAGATCTCCGAAAATACGCGATTTATTTTGCGCAACGTGCGCAGTGAGCTCAACAAGAAGGCGAAACCTGCGGTCGAAAAAGAGACTACCCCAGAACCAGAGTTGCCGGACGCTGAAGACGGCAGCGCTTCGCCGTGGCTTTCCAGCGCGCTGTTGTGCCTGATCCTCCTCGGTATGGCTCTAATGGGCTTGGAAATGTACAAAACTCGCCAAACCATTGAAGAGCTTGGGAAGAATGATCAGTTTCTGGTGGATGGCGCGATTCAAAATCAGGAAATGCTCACGGCACTCACCGAGGACTTGGATGTGGCTCAGCGGGAACAGCGCGAGGGTCAGGGTAGCGCCGCAGGCTGGATATCCACTCTCAATTGGTTAGCCAACGAAGATTTTGGTTTTGGCTACGATGAGGAGCCTTTCGCCAAAGTGCGTGTGGACCGCTTGGGAGAACTGCTATTGCGTCTTCAGAAAATCGGGTTTCGAGGGGTAGTGGAGCTCGAGGTCGCTTTCGCGAATGTGTGTTTGGATCGTTCGAAACCGGAAGCACTTGAACTCGCAGATACATTGACGCCGTTGCAGGACTGTTTGTATTTGAACGATGTTGCGTTGGATCGGCAGGCCGCAGATTACCTCAGTCTCGACTATATACAGCTAGAGCAAACGGCAGATTCGTTGGTCTCGGGTGAAATCGAATTGCGCATGAGCTTGCGCAGTGATGGCGATGCGCCAGAGCCGGAGGCAGATATTACTCGAGCCGGGGAATGGAACGAAAGGGTGCTCAGACAGAATCGGATTGTGATTCAGCTCAGGGCGGAATGACGTTCGCCTGGTGGTTGCGTCGCGGTATGCGGCTCACCTTTATTTCCGGGCTTCCACGATTCGAAATACACTTGATTTCGGCCCATTTTTTTTGCATTCATTTTCGCATCCGTTGAGAGTTTTCCATACTCCTCCGCGTTGCGTATGTTTGCATGAGATTCGACAACCCCTACGGAGAGTGAAAGCAGCTCGAATTGTTTGAGCGTGCCGTAGCGGTCGGTTGCTTCAATATAGCCGTTTTGCGTATCTTCTTCGGAGTAAAACGCGTCGAGAGAGCGTTCGAATGCGCTTAAAACCCACGCGCAATCCTCCTTGAAATCACTGTCGATAAAAATAACGACAAAATCATCACCGCCGATATGCCCAACAAAATGGTGCTGTTGATGGCAGCGCTCTGTCAGAATTTGTCCCAGACTCTGAATAATCTGATCCCCTTTTCGATATCCATATACATCGTTATAGGGTTTGAAATGGTTGATGTCGAAGTAAGCGATATAAAATTGGGTGCCTTGACTCAACAGTTC
This sequence comes from Cellvibrionaceae bacterium AOL6, assembly GCA_003265435.1. Classification (GTDB taxonomy): domain Bacteria; phylum Pseudomonadota; class Gammaproteobacteria; order Pseudomonadales; family Cellvibrionaceae; genus Agaribacterium. The sequence goes on along the minus strand of NOXC01000004.1, from coordinate 198,264 downwards.
AGCAATTTTTTCAATGATGGGAACGTTGCCAGGCAATAGCGTGAGTGGATTGGCATAGCGAGCAGACTGTAGTTTTATTTCCGTGATTTTTCGAAGCAGGTCCCGTGTTACACCCATGCCAATGTAATGGTCGTTGTCCGTGATAATAAAATGTTGCCGAATGTACATGTCGTCTTCATTGGTGATTAACTCCGAAATTTCCTCGAGACGGGTATTCTTATCGACGACAATGGCGTTGTTGCGAGAGATTTCTGACACGGGCTTTTTCGCATAGAGTGCACGACCGTACTGCCCAGAAAACAGCTCCAAAATATGCGATTTGTGCACAATGCCAACGACATTTTCCCTGTCAACAACAGGCAGGGATGAATAAGCCTGAGTGAGCGTGAAGCGCTCCCACACCTGTAATAGTGACGACGAGGGGGCGACGGGCTCGACATGAGAACAGAGAGAATACGCACTTTTGTCGTAATGCGTACCGGACGTGATGTTCGACAGTGACGCGAGCTTCTCAGCAATCAAGGCGCTATTGGGTGCGTGTTCTGGCTTATTGAAAAAATAGCCCTGGCAGTAGCGGATGCCGAGTTGGCGAATCGTATCGAGTTGCTCCTCGTTCTCTATGCCTTCTGCAATCACGCCCGAGCCAAGCCCTTCCGCGAGGCGGCAGATACCTTGTACGAACTCGCGTTTGGTGGCAGAGCGGTCTACCTCATGAATAAAAAAGCGATCAATTTTGACAAAGTCGGGTTTAAGTTCAGCCCACATTTTCAGGTCTGAATAACCGGAACCCAAGTCATCCATTGCAATTTTAAAACCCAGTTCCCGATACGCATTCAAACTGTCCAGAATTTGGCTGAGATTGGGAAATGGGTATTTTTCCGAAAGTTCTATCACGACGCGCGAGCAGGGGATGCCTAATTCTTCCAGCAGTTTGGAGGTGACGCCTCTAGGGTAGCCTGGACTTAGCAGTGCGATGGGACTGACATTGATAAACACCAAGCCGGGTAATTGCTGGCGAGCGTGAGCAAGAAGCGATTGCTGACGGCAAAGGATCTCGAGCTCTGGAAGGCATTGTTCCGCTTTGGCTTGCTGGAAAAGGTGCTCTGGTGAAAACAAAGGTGAGCCCGCGGGGCCTCGTGTCAGAGCTTCAAAACCGAGAATTTTCGCAGAGGCGCAGTCTACGATGGCCTGAAATACCGGGGTAACAGAACTCTTATTTATGATGTGCCGCAGCGGCGAGTGGTCGGCGTTGGAACTCATTGCGCACTCTGATAAACATTGCTCAGCCAGTGTACGGGTGTTATGTGACCTTGGTATGACACATTAAACCTCTTTGCCTTTGTATTGGTGTCCTAATGAGGATATGGCGAAACGATACGGACCTGCTACGATAGCGCATCTGCCGTCACCACAGTTCTTCGTGGCGACGGCTCGGGTTGTTTAGCCTACTTTTCACAGGGCGTTCCTATGCCTCAACACCGCGCTTTTCGTCTTCTTCGCTCGCCTGAGCGCATCGCGCTCACCGTATTCGTCTTGCTGCTGCTTAGCGCGACCTTGGTCGCAGGGGTGGTATTTGGCCGCATGTGGGCCGAGCAAAAGGGGCCGCTCCACTGGTTGAGTGAACATTACAGGCAGTGGCAAGGGAAGGAGGCGCCCGCCATTGCGAAAGCCGTCACTGAGGGTAAGCGAGTAGAATCGGTTCTGTTGGACTTAAGCGTCTCGGCCGCTCGACTCGGTGGTCAAAACAGTGCGCCGGTTTACAAACGAGGCGGTGTTGGTGGCGTGCTCGCGCAAGTGGGTGACGACATGTTGTTGCTGACCAATGGCGCCGAGTTTTATCGAGTGACCGATCCGGAAAACATGGAGGCACTTTCCATTCAGGGGCCAGATCGCCGCAGGGAAGCCTATCATACGCTCGCGGAAGAGGCGGGCTACGAGCATCTACTCTTGCTCTTTGAAGGCTTGCGCTACAACGATATGCTCGCCGTGCCAAGCGGAGAGAGTTGGCGCTTATTCGTATCATACACGGAGTACCACCCGCACACTTACTGCGTGACGAACACGCTATCAAGCTTGACGCTGGACGCTAATGGGAATGCCATCGAAGCGGATCAACAATGGTCTGTACTGGCACGTACCGAGCCCTGCCTTCCCTTAAAAAACCAGTTCTATGCGGTAGAGGGACACATGGCGGGAGGGCGTCTCGCCTTAGTCACGCCGGACGCTTTACTCTGGACGAGCGGAGACTACCATTTTGATGGCACGCGTTCGGCGCAGTGGATGGACCTTGCGCAGCGCGACGACGCCGACTATGGAAAATTGTTACAGGTGGATTTACGTAGCGGCGCGCTCAGTCATGTTGCGAAAGGCTTGCGTAACCCTCAAGGCATAGCCGTCGATGCTGAGGGGCATGTCCTTATACACGAACACGGCCCGAAGGGGGGCGATGAATTAAATCTCATCGAGCACGGCGCGAATTATGGCTGGCCTTTGGAGAGCTTTGGCGTGCGGTATTCGGGCACGGCCCTACCGCTCGCGAGTGAGCTTGGCCGAGTGTCGCGTTTCAGTAAACCTTTAATGGCCTGGGTGCCTTCCATTGCGCCTGGCGGTATGGTGTTTTTGCACGGCTTCCACCCCGACTGGGACGGCGACCTCTTAGTCAGTACCTTAAAGGACACCAGTCTGCGTCGCCTGCGCTACGACTCTGAGCGCGTCTACTATGACGAACGTATCCCGCTCGACCCTCACCGCATCAGGGATATGGCGCTGCATACGAACGGTAAACTCTATTTGTGGACCGATCAGTATTACGTCCTTACGGTAGAGCCTGCACCCCAATCCCGAGCCGAGGCCCTAGTACAACGATTTGTTCTCGAAGCAGCGCTCGACTCGGCAGAGGCGGCTTCACTTCACGCTACGCTGAACCTCTGTGTCGAGTGTCATTCACTCACCGGTGAGGGTAAATATCGCGCAGCACCACTGGACAATGTATTAGGGCGGCCAATCGCATCGGTGGCGGAGTATCGCTACACCGACGCCTTGCTCGCGAGGAATAGAGAGAGCTGGTCCGCAGTATCACTCTCAGCGTTTCTTGCGTCACCTCAAGCATTTGCGCCGGGCACAGAAATGCCAGCACTGGGGCTAGAGGACGATACCAAGCGCGAAGTGCTTGTGCGATTTCTTGAGTTCAGTGCACGTCAAGAGTAAACCGTAACGACTAAAAAAGATGGGGTAAACGTGCTGCGCTCTCAACACTAAAGTGAAAGAACGCGCTGAGCAGTGGGGTGAGCATGGTCAGCAAGGCGATCCAGCCCAGAAACCAAAAGACGCTTCGCGTTTGAGGCGAGGCGTTCTCGAGCAAGGCTATGCGGGTGGGGATCTCGAGGTTTAAGGCTTCGTTTTCATTAAGGGGCGGCCGTTCATGAGCCTGTAAACGGATCAGAGTCTCGGTGACCGCACTCGGCCCCAGCTCCCGAGCCGCGCTGCGATCGCAGGCATGTTCGCAGGCCAGAGAAAACTGTGTACGAACGTCCTTTTTTACGCCGCCAGGCCAGAGACAGGTAAATGCGTGGAAGAGCATTTTTCTGGCGTTGTCGAGTCGTCGAGCGTGAGCTTGTTCGTGTGCCAACACAACCTTGAGTTGCTGGTCGTCGAGCACCTGTTGCAGCGCGCGCGTGATGAACACGCGTGAGCGAAACACCCCAGCGCACGCGGCAAAGAGCAACGGTGAATCAAGCAAATAGATATTGTTTTTCCAAGGTTGCGCCGACAGGCGGGAGAGGGCACGCACGCGTTGATGGCGAAATACCCACTCGCTGATCAGGGCGAGGATGGTTAGCACGATTCCCGCAAAGAGCACGACAAAGGCGATGTGCCCAACTGGCGCGCTGAGCCAATGCGGGCTGTGGCTTGAGCAGCTGAGGTCATGACAGTGTTCGGGAATGAGCCAGTCCCGTAGGCCCGGCAGGTACGCGGCTAACATGACCGCCAATGCCGTGGCAGGGGCGAAACTGACGAGTAAGAATAATGTGCGGTCGTCGAAGGCCGGCGAGCTGGTAAGTGACTGTTTTCTAGCCAACAAACCTCGGTACACCCACACGCACAACCATGAGCACAGGAGAAAGGTGAGGCCGAAGCCAAGCCCGACTTCCGCGAACATTTTAAAGTTGCTCATCGGCGCCTTTCGGGGTTGGAGAGTCCGGCGAGCTGGATAGCTTGTCTTCGAGCCAGGCAAGCTCATGGTGGCTGAACGACAAGCCCTTACCTTTGTTCAGGAAGCGCAAGAAGCCTGAGACCATGGAGCGCATGTCCCCGGCGGCAAGTTCGTTGGCCATGTCACTGAGCAGGCCGCTGATTAACTCTGCCTTGTCAAAAACCGGGGCGTAGAGAAATTTCCTGCCCGATTTACTTCTGTCTAACAGGCCTTTGCGGTGCAGGCGTTCGAGTGTGCTTTGAACGGTATTGAGGCTGATGCCATCGCTGTACATGGCTTCATGAATCTCCACAGCACTGCGCGGCGCGCTCTGCCAGAGCGTTTCCAGCACTTTGAGCTCCCGGTCACCCAGAGAGGCGGCAATAGGGCTGCGTGTTTTGTGAGAAAACAAGTTGTCCATGAGCTTGGGCATTCCAAAGGTGTTTGCCGAAAACCGATCTATTCTCGGTATTGATGTCAATTGTTAGCCTGTGTGTTTTTCGAATTCACATAGGATGATGTAAGCACTATGCCGACTTTTGCACCCCGTATACTGGCCCTTTTCGTTGCCGGTACTGCTGTCTTCGCTCAGGCGGAAGAAATCATACATGTCCAGGGGCGGAGTATAAACCTTATTGGTGATGCTGTTTCGGCTTCTGAAGGCGTGGTGGGGCAGCAGGAGATTCAGATTCGTCCGCGTCTGCGCACCGGCGAGGTGCTCGAGCTCATTCCAGGCATGATCGTGACGCAGCACAGCGGAACCGGTAAAGCGAACCAATACTTCTTGCGGGGCTTCAATTTAGATCACGGCACCGACTTCGCCACCTATGTCGACAATATGCCGGTCAATATGCGCAGCCATGGCCATGGTCAGGGCTACACGGACTTGAATTTCGTGATTCCAGAAGCGATTGAGCAAATTCGTTATGACAAGGGCGCTTACCGAGCCCAGTCAGGCGACTTCAGCGCGGCGGGTCGCGCGGATTTACGTACCGCATGGCGGCCAGAGCACAACCAGGTATCGCTCACACTCGGTGAAGACGACTACGGTCGCCTTGTTGCGCTGGCGGGCACTCAAAGCGGTGAGACCTCGCACATCGGCGCACTGGAAGTGAATCGCTATCAGGGGCCGTGGTCGGACATCGATGAAGATCTCGACAAGATCAATGCCCTGTATAAATTGCGTCACCGAGTAGGCGATACCGAATGGGGCTTGGGCTTGATGGCCTACGACAACAGCTGGAACAGTGCGGATCAGATTCCACGCCGGGCGGTGACCAGTGGTCTGATCGACGAATACGGTTCGATCGATACCACCGTAGGAGGTAACTCGAGCCGTTACAGTCTGAATCTCAGTGTCGAAAATGCCGAGCATGAAGCGAACGTGTACGCAATACGTTACGACATGCAGCTTTGGTCGAATTTCACCTATTTCTTAGATGACGAAACGAACGGCGATCAATTCGAGCAAGTCGATGAGCGCTGGATCTACGGTGGTCACTATGAGTGGACGCGCCCGGTCGAGTTCATGGGGATCGCGACAGAGAACACACTGGGAAGTACTTTCCGCTACGATGATATTGCGGAAGTGGGTCTCTATAGCACCCAAGATCGACAGCGCCTCGGCGTAACGCGCAGTGACAGTGTAGAAGAGGGCAGCATCGCTCTGTTTTGGCAGAACGAACAGCATTGGTCGGAAACATTGCGCAGTACCTTGGTTCTTCGCTATGACTACTACACCTTTGATGTCGCGGCGCGAGTGGACGAGAACCGCAATGGCGTTGACATGAATGCAAATGCCGGTAACGGAGATGAAGGGCTGACGTCGGTGCGTGCGAATATCGTGAAAGCCTTTTCGGATGAATGGGAAGGCTACGCCTCGTGGGGGCAGAGCTTCCACTCCAACGACGCACGTGGCGTGACCACCACACTCGATCCTGCCTCGGGCGACGCGGTGGACCCGGTGACCCCTCTGGTACGTTCGGAAGGCTACGAACTCGGCTTGCGCGGCTTCCCCGGTCAAAAACTCAATACCTCCGTGGCGCTGTGGTATCTGTCGCTCGACAGCGAGTTATTGTTTGTCGGGGATGCGGGCACGACCGAAGCGAGCGATGCGTCCGAGCGCTACGGTCTTGAGTTGACGGCCTATTACTTTATTAACGATGTTTTCACGCTCGACGCCGAGTATGCATGGACCAATTCAGAGTGGGCCGGTGGGGACTATGAGGGGCAGGCCATTCCCGGCAGCATCGAGCATGTATTGCAGGCCGGCGTCAGCGCGAAGTGGCAAAGTGGTTGGCAGGGTAGCCTGCGCGCGCGCTATTTCTCCGATCGCCCATTGGACGAAGACAATACGATTTACTCCGACAGCAGCACCATTATCAACGCCATGCTCGGCTACCACACCACACGCTGGGGCGTAGACCTTGAAGTGCTCAATTTGCTCGACAGCAGCGATCACGACATCGACTACTACTACGCTTCCCGACTCGCCAACGAAGCCCCAGGCAGCGCCACAGACGACATTCACTACCACGTCTTTGAGCCCCAAACACTCCGCCTGACAGGCTCCCTCAACTTCTAAATAAATGGGGTCAGATACACATTTTTAAATTGTGATCTGACCCCCTTTCTACCTTTTTACGCACCCTAAAAAAGAAACGGTAAAGTCTTGCTAATCAGCAAAGGGACCGACATCCGCTTCAGTTAAAGGGCGAGGTGTTGGCAGCTGCGGCACAGTGTTCAGCGCTTCCACCTCATTTGTACTCAGTGCACCGCCATCCGACAGGACGGCGTCACCAGTGACGTACGCACGATTCTCCAGCCACATGTTCGAGCTTTGATCCGCGCGATTGGAAAACGCGACGCCTGTATTCGCGATGACGGTATTGCCTTCTATCAAAATTTCCTTGGGCATGTTCGTGTAGCGGTCGCCGCCAATATAAATCCCACCGAAGCTGTTCACGATCACATTGGACACCACATCTACCTGCGTCGATGTTTCATGACTGTCGTTGCCGCTGCTATCTGAAGTGTCGCCAGAGTCAATGAGAATGGGTCTGCGCCAACTTGTTCCGGTGAGGTTTTCCATATAGTTCTCGTAGATCCGGTGCCCAGCGCCGTATACCCGAATGCCTCCCGTTTCGTAGTTATCGTCGGTGACGTTGTCGCCCGCTCCGCTACCGTAGAAGTAATTTCCATACGCCTCATTATTTGACCCGAGACGAAAGGACAGTGAGCCCATGGAATTTAAGAAGGTGTTGTGGCGGAAAATATTATTCGATGTTTTCACCGTGATAATTTCGTTCTCGCCGTCACAATTCTCAAACAGGTTGTATTCAATGATGTTGTGGGTTTCCACGTCTTGCGAATCGGCAATTCCCATCGCGATCGCTTCTCGATCTGAATCCCCTGCGGGTACGCCGTCCACAAGGTAAGGTGCAATATTCTTGAAGTGGTTGTGGTGAATATGCAGGTTTTTCGTCATGAGCGGGTCGTCGAATTGGGTTTTGATATAACTGCCCGTCACTTTAGTGCCGTTCACCTGGGCCAGGTTCTTATCTCTGAATGCGTTGTACGCGATAGTGATCGTGTCACTCGCCTGAGTGAGCACGATTGCCGTCTGATTTTCTGTGACGTTATAGTGATCGAACACATTCCTCAAAATTTTAATATGGGTTGAGTTGACGATTTTCAGATAGGTACTCTCGTCATTCGGGCCAAAGACGAAGCCCTGCAAATTGATATTGCTGCTATTGTCTATGGTGGCATTAGTGAGCATGGTGCTGCCTACGCTTGCAGCTCGAATGAGTACGGGAGTGTCGAAGTGGATGTTTTTGAGTGAGATTTCTCCAGTGCCGGTAACGATGATCTCGTCTCCACCCGATGCCGACGCAAGCACTTCATTGAGTGAATCTGGTGTCGCTTGGAGCGTATCGCCTGTGACCGGGTCATCAGGGGTTGGCTCAGGCGTCGGCGTAGGCTCAGGCGTTGGGGTTGGCGTCGGTTGTGGCGTCGGCGTGGGAGTCGGCTCGGGCGTTGGGGTTGCCGTCGGTTGTGGCGTCGGCGTGGGAGTCGGCTCGGGCGTTGGGGTTGCCGTTGGTTGTGGCGTCGGCGTGGGAGTCGGCTCGGGCATTGGGGTTGCCGTCGGTTGTGGCGTCGGCGTGGGAGTCGGCTCGGGCGTTGGGGTTGGCGTCGGTTGTGGCGTCGGTGTGGGAGTCGGCTCAGGCATAGGGGTTGGCGTAGGATCTGGCGTCGGCACGGGTGTTGGCGACGGTAGCGGACTCGGGGTGGGGACGGATTCACCAAGAACACATCCGATGACGTCGACTTCAATAAGACTATTCCAAGCGTTCGATGAATTTCCGTTTCCTATAATCCGAATAAATCGAGCGTCAACCTCATTGATGCTATCGACCTGCCATTGTTGTGAGTCGCTTTGTCCATTCGTAAGCAGTGTTGTCCAGTTTTGTCCGTCCTCGGAGCCTTCTAATTCGTAGTAGGCCGTTCGTTGGTCATACTGATACCAAGATGTCCGAATTTCACTAATAGAGCCAAGCTCGGCGAGTGTTAGAGTGAGTGTTTTTCCAACGCCTTCGGAGGACCAGCGAGATTCTGGCGTGAGGTCGTTATCAATCGCCCCGACAGGCTCGTTGCCATCGTGGCTACCATCATCACTTGCAGAAACGATTTGCAGCTCATCATTCAGACGACAAGCGCTGTCGCTCGGTGTCGGGCTGGGTTCGGGTGTTGGGGTGGGCGAGGGCGCGAGTGTCGGGGTGGTGCTGGGCACAGGTACCGGCGTTGCGGAGAAAATGGGCTCAGGCGTGGGCGCATCGCTCGGAATGGGGCTTGGCGTCGTAGTTGGTGATGGGAGGGGAACACTAGACGGTCCTGGCGATGGCGCAGTACTCGGGTTTGGGGTGGGTTCGGGCGCCGCTGAGGGGCTTGGCTCGGGACCCAATATTTGGTCACCCTCACTCCCACCCCCGCATGAAGCCAACAGGGGAATTACGCTTAAAATAGCTAATTTGAAAAAGAATAGGGGCTTCATAAACATATCCGTGTGGTTTGGTGAGCTTCTAGGCGGCTGGAATCTTGGCTCGGCTATGCCCGTGGCAGCCATGCACATTAAGGATATTGGTAAGGTTGGTCTGTCAACCAGTTGGCAATTCCGGTTGGAAAATAATAAATAAGAATAGATGCTGAGGTTTTAATAACTCGATCTAATTCGAAGGTGTGGGTGATTAAAATTGGGGTCAGATGACAATATTGCATTGTTCATCTGACCCCAATTTTAGAGTACCGCAAAGCTGTCTAGTGTGATCTCGGAGAACCGCTTTAGCAGCAGGCTTTGAGCTTCTTCCATCGTTTCTTGCAGTGCGTGATTTACCGCATGCTCAATGCGGCAGTTATTGTGTTCGTCCGTCAGGCCGATTGTGAATACGGAGCTTTCACCCAACGCTTGGTGGATATCGAGTAGGGTGATTTGACTCAGCGGTTTCAATGCAGTCCATCCGCCTTTGTGGCCTTTGGCGGACTGAACGAAGCCTTTTTCTCTAAGTAGTGCCATCGTTCGTCTGACCACGACGGCGTTTGTTCTCAGCATGGCCGCGAGGGTTTCTGAAGTGACAGGCTCGTCGGATGAGCTGAGGTGAACCAAGATATGGAGCACCCTCGAGAGTCGACTGTCTTTACGCATATTTCCTCCTGCTGAATAACGCGGCACCTTAACACGAAACTTATAAAGTTACATTTGTTGTCATGCGGCCTCTTATATGTAACAGTATAAGTTACATAATGCCGGAGGAGATACGTCATGACAGTGCAGGATGTGGTTATCATTGGAGGCAGTTTTGCGGGTTTATCTGCGGCGATGCCATTGGTGAGGGCTCAGAGGAGGGTGCTGATGATCGATCATAACCGCCCTCGAAATCGGTTTGCTAAGGCTTCGCACGGGATAGCATGTTTGGATGGCATGTCCCCTTCAGAAATTCGATCGAGGGCGCTGGCGCAATTACAACGCTATCCCAGCTTTGAGTTGATTGATGATACCGTGAGCAATATCGACGGGGTCGCGGGGGCGTTCAATGTAGCCACTGAAGCGCGTAAAACGTTCGCGTCTAAACGTCTGATTATCGCTGCGGGAATTACCGATATTTTACCGAATATTCCAGGCTTAGAGCCGCACTGGGGAAAGAGCGTTCTGCATTGCCCGTATTGTCATGGGTATGAATTGAGAGGCCGTGAGCTCGGTGTACTGGCAAGTAGTGAAATGTCCTTTCATCAAGCCGCACTGCTGCCGGATTGGGGGGCGACGACACTTTTCACGCAAGGGCAATTTGTGCCGGATCAGGAAATACAGGAGTGTCTAACGTCGCGGGGTGTGTCGATAGAGGTATCGTCAGTGGTTCAAGTTAATGGTGATGGAGAAGGCCTGAGCTCCGTTGAACTTGAAGATGGGCGCACAGTGAGAATAGACGGTTTGTATATAACGCCTCATGTATCGGCCAATCTAGGCTTTCTCAAAAGTTTCGAGCTGGAGATGGTTGACTCGCCTTTTGGGCGAATCGTTAAAGTGAATGAGTTAAAAGAGAGCTCAAAAAAGGGCGTATTTGTAGCGGGTGACCTGTCCAATCCCATGCAAAATGGCACGTTTGCAATGGCCTCGGGAACCATGGCGGGAATTGCTGCTCACCGATCGCTCGTATTCGAGGACTAGGGTTGTAGTTAGGAAGGAGCAAATAGTAATGCGGCAACAGAGAATTAAAGAGATATTCGATCAGCAGGCACTTGACTACGACAAGCGCAACGAAAAAACACAATGGATTCGGCAGGCACTGTACTTTTTGGCGGAGTCCGTTTTTTCGAACCTGCCGAGAGATGCTCGCGTACTCTGTGTTGGCGCAGGCACGGGTGATGAGCTGAGTTACTTTGCTAAGTGTTACCCGGAATGGCGATTCACTGTGGTCGAACCTTCACCGGGGATGATGCAAATTTGTCGAGAGAAATCAGAAAAAGAAGGCTATTTTTCTCGATGCACGTTTCATCTAGGTTTTCTGGATTCATTGAGCAATAGTGGCCATCAACACCACGCCGCGACGTGTTTCATGGTGTCGCAATTTTTGCTCAATAAAGAAGAGCGCTCTGCATTTTTTCAAGCCATCGCCTGTAATTTACTCGAAGCCGGCGTCTTAGTCAGTGCCGACCTGTCTGCAGATACAGCCGATCCAAAATTTGATTCGCTTACTCAGGTCTGGATGAACATGCTTTCTGCAGCCGAGGTACCTGAAGCCGCATTGCTACGTGCCAAGGCCGCATGGAAGACGGATGTCGCAATATTGCCTGCACCCGAAGTGGAGTCGATCATCGCCGCGGGCGGGTTTCACGAACCAATCTTGTTCTATCAAGCGGCGCTAATAAGCGCTTGGTACGCATATAAAGCCTAAATTGGGGTCAGAACAGATTTATTAAAATGTGATCTGACCCCATTTTAAAGAGGCGAAAAAAAAACCGCTGTCTTGCGACAACGGTTTTTCAATTTGGCTCCGCCTGCTGGGCTCGAACTAGGCGGCTTCAGTTGAAGGCGCCAATGATTGGCGGGTGCGACTAGCACCAATCATTGGGCGAAAAAAAACCGCTGTCTTGCGACAACGGTTTTTCAATTTGGCTCCGCCTGCTGGGCTCGAACCAGCGACCCAATGATTAACAGTCATTTGCTCTACCAACTGAGCTAAGGCGGAGTAGTCGGGACGTATCCCAAAAGTGCGCGTATCTTAATGTTGCGGTTACAGCATGTCAACACTAGAAGTCGCAAATAACTCATTGTTTTTAAACTAAAAACGTTCTGAGTTATTGGTAGGACCGAGCGGACTCGAACCGCTGACCCCCACCATGTCAAGGTGGTGCTCTAACCAACTGAGCTACGGTCCTATCAAGCTCTCTGTGCGAGAGGGCGCGTATTGTAAACACGCTCTCTCGCATGTGCAACAGAAAATTTCCTAGAGTGAGCGCAGTGCGGCTACGCCCAATGCGGCTTCGTACATGATGCGTGTCACGCTGGCCCAGAGGGTCAGTTTGTCGACGCGTTTGGTGTCGAGTGGCACCACAATGGTGTCGCCCGGGCTGAGCTTGTCATTGCGGCCACCAAACCAACCGTTGCCTTTCGGCTGAATCACACTGCCGTTGGCTTTCACCACGTAGATGCGTTTTTTATCGGCATTGCGCTTCAGGCCACCGGAGCGACGGAGGTAGTCGTCCACGCTCAAGCCGCCGTCAAAAAAGTGCGAAGTAGGGTACTGCACCTCGCCCACCACCGTAACAGAGGGCTTGTAGCGTGGGATGGTAATTTTGTCGCCGTCCACCAGCTCGAAATCGAGATCTCCGGGCTTAGCGATAATGCCGGGTAGGTCGATTACCATGCGCCCCAGGGCCTCGGTGGACTCGATACTTTCGAGAATCATTTGGGCCTGTTCTTCATCGACGTCCTGACGCGTGTCCGACGCTTCAAGGCGACTCGCGGCGATGTCCGCTTGTACTTCCTCTTTGAGGTCGAGCAGGGCGCGGGCTTCCGCTTCGCGTAGCTCCTGCCGCGTAAAGATGGCGCCCAGCGGATAGGCTTGGGCCGTCAGTCCGCCAGCGCGCTGAATAACATCGATCAATGTCTCTCCAGGCAGGATGGCATAGGTGCCAGGGTGGAGGAATTCACCCTCCAATACCACAGTTTCCTTCTCTTTCCAGAGTGGAATCTGTTGCACTCGCAAGGAGTCGCCTTCCTGCAGTACCGGGTCTTCGGAGGCGAGATCCACCTTAATGTGCAGAACCACACGCTCTCGCTGTGCATTCACATCGTAGCGGGTGATCTCTGCATCGCGGCCCAGTGCGCTTTCCGTAAAGCCGCCAGCCAGTAGAACCAAGTCTTTCGCGCTCATACTTTGTGCGAGCGGGTATTCCCCGGGGAAGCGTACGCTGCCATCGACTCGAACGATCTGCTGGTGTTGATCGTAGTCTGCCTGCAGCCGCAAACGCTCAACGAGTGGCAACACTAAAAGCGTTCGGTCTTCTTCATACCCGAACAGCATCAACTCATCACGAGGCTGAAGCAGGGGGTCCGTAGCGGTGCCGGGGCCCGCGAAAGCGGCGAGCGGTGAGAAGGAAATGACATCGATTTCACGACTGTTCGGGACTTCTCGAACAATCAGTGCGAGATCCAGGTCAGGCAGGCTCAGCAAGGCGTCAGCCGTGGGAATAATGTCCGTAAAGCGCAAACCTGCGCGCCAGGGATGCGTATCTTCGCGTTTCACATGACCGGTGACGCTAATAGTGTCTGTGATGCTTTCGAGCGTATCGCCCACATGCAAGATGTCCGCATCACGCAGTACCACTTGTGCCGCATTGTTGCCTTCGAGGCTGATGTCGACGAGGGTGCGTTCGCCTGTGGCTGAGATACGCTCGATTTTCGATGCGGGCAGATAGGCAGTCGCTTTCAATCCGCCGGCCAGTTTCAGTAGCTCGGCAGCATTGCGCTCATCGCGTAGCTCGTAGATTGCAGGACGTTTAACGGCGCCGCTGGCGGCTGCGGTGCGACCGACGGGGGGGATGAAAATCACATCACCTGGCAACAGTCGCACATCGTGTCGGGTGTCGCCCCGCAAGAGAAGGTCATACAGGTCGAGTGTGGTGATGGTTTCGCCGTTGCGTTTCAATTGAATGTTTCGCAACGAGCCGATTTCTGAAATGCCGCCACTGGCAAAAATGGCATTGGTCATGGTCGACAGTGAGCCGACGACATAACTGCCCGGTACGTTGACTTCACCGAGAACAAACACGCGGATGGTGCGCAGCTGGCCCATGGTCACTGAGCTGCGAATACCGATCATCTGCTCGCTCACCACTTCTTCAATCTTGTCGACGACGGCTTGGAAGCGCAGCCCGGCGAGGGTAACAGGACCAATATCGGGGAACTGTACGGTACCGTCCCTATTAATTGTCAATGTGTGGGTTTCGCTTTCTTTACCGTAAAGCTGGATGACCAACGTGTCGCCAGGACCGAGCACATAGTCTGCGGGAATCGGAATGTCCGAGGCCGGAGTAAAAGAATCCGCACCGAAACGGAATAGGTCATAGCCAAAGCGCTTGAGCTCGGATGTCTCTTCTTTAGCATCCTTCCCCTCATCAAGAGATATGTCCGTCAACGGCATACCATTTTCATCGAGTGACTGTGTCGTCGGTGCAGGGGTCGCAGAACGAGGGCCGCTTACGGCTTCTTGAGGCAGGCTGGCGCCGCTCGACTGTTGAGCGGCATCGACGGCCGCACGAATCTGGCCAATATCCACGCCCATAGCACGGGCGACCGCTTCCTGCTGGGAGGAAGACATGCGCTTAAACTGCTCAATCTGTTCTGGGCTGGGGTTGAATGAAGACTGTGCCGACGCGACTGCGCTGAAACAGAGCAATAAAGAGAAAATGAAGGCGCTGATCGTTCCCGGATGAAGCTTCACTGGTTTTTATATTCCCGTACTGACTAGATAAGGTGTCCGTTCTGCGGCGTTAGAGCCTGAGGCCTGCGTTCTGCTTGGCCTGTTGACGGATTTGGTGATGAAAGCCAAGCATCATAAGGGCATTTGGCCGTCAGTCAATGGCAAGACGATGACGCCTGTCTCATGCTTTTGACGACAGGGCGCCCGACGGCCAAGTCCGATTCGACATTGTCGATTCACACGGTATACTCGCGGGCTTCATTTGCTCCACCTTGTGGGGCGGTCGCTCATGTGGCCTTTCGTAGGGGTCACCACTGGAATATAGGAAAGACCATGCCTGTCATTACCCTTCCCGATGGCTCACAACGCCAATTTGATCATCCTGTTTCTGTTTATGAGGTCGCCGCAGACATTGGCCCCGGTTTGGCTAAGTCTACGCTGGGCGGTCGCGTCAACGGTGTGCGCGTGGACGCGCACGACAAGATCGAGGATGACGCCGAACTGACGATCTTCACCCCAAAAGATGAAGATGGCCTCGAAATCATTCGCCACTCCTGTGCCCATTTGTTGGGGCACGCGCTGAAGCAAATGTGGCCCGAAGCGAAGATGGCCATCGGTCCTACCATTGAGAACGGCTTTTATTACGACATCGAGCTCGAGCACATGCTGACGGACGAAGATGTCGCGGCACTCGAGACCCGCATGCTGGAACTCGCCAAAACCCAGTACGATGTGGTCAAAAAGAAGGTCACCTGGCAGGAAGCGGTCGAGGTGTTCACAGGACGCGGCGAGCCCTACAAACTTGAGATTTTGGAGCGCGATATTCCGCGCACGGACAGTCCCGGGCTTTATCATCATGAAGAGTACATCGACATGTGCCGTGGGCCCCATGTGCCCAATATGCGCTTCTGCCAGTATTTCAAACTGCTGCGTGTTTCGGGCGCTTACTGGCGTGGTGACTCTGACAACAAGATGCTGCAACGCATTTATGGAACCGCATGGGCTGATAAGAAGCAGCTCAAGCAGCACCTGAAATTTCTCGAAGAAGCGGCCAAGCGGGATCACCGCAAGATAGGCAAGAAGCTCGATCTCTTCCACATCCAGGAAGAAGCGCCCGGCATGGTGTTCTGGCATCCAGCGGGTTGGTCCATCTACACTGCGATCGAGTCGTACATGCGCGATGTGCTGCGCGTGAATGGCTATCAGGAAATCAAAACCCCGCAGATCGTTGATCGCAGCCTGTGGGAGCGCTCGGGGCACTGGGACAAGTTCCGCGAGGGCATGTTCACCGTAGAGAGCGAAGCGCGCGACTACGCCGTGAAGCCGATGAACTGCCCCTGTCACGTGCAAGTCTTCAATCAGGGCTTAAAGAGCTACCGTGATCTGCCTCTGCGCCTGGCAGAGTTTGGCTCGTGTCACCGCAATGAAGCGTCGGGCACCCTGCAGGGCCTGATGCGTGTACGCGGTTTCGTGCAGGATGATGCGCATATCTTCTGTGAAGAGTCCGCTATTCAGGAAGAGGTATCACAATTCACCGATCTTCTGTACGAGGTCTATCGTGATTTCGGCTTCACCGACGTATTGGTGCGCCTGAGCACGCGCCCCGAACAACGCGTGGGTTCCGATGAAGTCTGGGATAAGTCTGAAAAGGCGCTGGCCGATGCGCTGAATGCGAAAGGTCTGGATTGGCTGGAGTTGCCGGGCGAGGGGGCATTCTACGGTCCTAAAATCGAATTCTCCCTGCGCGATTGCCTCGGTCGGGTATGGCAATGCGGTACCGTTCAGGTCGATTTCTCCATGCCAGAGCGTCTCGGCGCGCAATATGTGGCGGAAGACGGCTCGCGCAAAACCCCGGTGATGCTGCATCGCGCGATACTCGGTTCCTTCGAACGCTTCATCGGTATTTTGATCGAACACTACGAAGGGGCCTTCCCAGCCTGGTTGGCGCCGACACAGGCCGTGTTGCTCAATATTACGGATGCACAGCGCGATTATGTTGAAAAAACCGAAAAAAGGTTGCAAAAACAGGGCTTTCGGGTGGTTTCCGACTTGAGAAATGAGAAGATCGGCTTTAAAATCCGCGAGCACACCTTACAGAAGGTCCCATTCCTGCTGGTAGTAGGGGATAAAGAGGTCGAATCGGGTACCGTTTCCGTACGAAAACGTGGCGGTGAGGATCTGGGTAGTATTGATCTCAGCGCCGTTGAGGCGTTGCTGGAACAGGCGATTGCCGAAAGAGGGCGCGCCGACAGCGACGCGCCATCAGAGTAAACATCCCCCTTCTGCTTCAGAAAAAGCCGCCTGTGCGGCTTTTTTGGGTTATTCGGTAAGAAAAGATTAATTTCGGAGATAAACACAATTAACAATCGCAGTAACGCTAAAGGAAACTCAAAAAAACCAGCCATCAACGATCAGATTCGTGCCAATGAAGTACGCTTGATCGGCGCCGATGGCTCGCAAATGGGCATCGTCCCATTGGATGAAGCGCTGCAGGCAGCCCGTTCACAGAGCATGGATCTGGTAGCGATGGCTGCAGACGCAGACCCTGTGGTCTGCAAAATCATGGACTACGGCAAGCACCTCTTCGAACAGAAGAAGGCAAAAGCCGCCGCTCGCAAGAAGCAGAAGCAGCAACAGATCAAGGAAATGAAGTTTCGCCCCGGTACTGAAGAAGGGGATTACCAGATCAAACTGCGTGCGATTACCCGGTTTATCGAACACGGTGACAAGGCCAAAGTCTCGCTGCGCTATCGCGGCCGTGAAATGGCGCACCAGGAGCTGGGCATGGAAATGATGAAGCGCATCGAGAATGATCTCGAAGAGCTCGCCACCGTGGAACAGTATCCAAAAATGGAAGGTCGTCAGCTCATTATGGTGCTGGCACCGCGCAAGAAGAAGTAACACGCTATTCGCGTGATGTAACAGACATGCAGTCTCTGCCCGGCTGCACGGGCGAAGGTTTCGGCCTCCGTCAAACAGGGCAGAAGCGGGTTCGCTCGCTTTCGTGGGTCGCCGGGCTTTTAGCTGCCTGAGGGGACTCAATTCTCAACATGATGACACGTTGGAGTTAATATCATGGCAAAAGCTAAAGTACACAGTGGCGCCGCCAAGCGCTTCAAAAAGACAGCAAATGGCCTTAAGCGCAAGTCCGCTTACAAAAGCCATATCCTCACTAAGATGACCACCAAGCGTAAGCGTCAGCTGCGTGGTACCAGCCTCGTTAACGAGCGCGATGTACCTGCAGTAAAGCGTATGCTGCGTGAAATTTAATTTCCGGTAACCAGATTAACGAGGATATACCATGGCTCGAGTAAAACGAGGCGTCGTTGCACGCCGTCGACACAAGAAAGTTCTTAAGGCTGCCAAAGGTTACTACGGAGCACGTTCACGCGTATTTCGCGTAGCCAAGCAAGCTGTCATCAAAGCAGGTCAATATGCTTATCGCGACCGTCGCGTTAAAAAGCGTAACTTCCGCGCTCTGTGGATCACGCGTATTAATGCACAAGCGCGTAGCGAAGGCATCAGCTACAGCCGCCTGATCGCTGGCCTGAAAAAGGCAGGTATCGCTCTGGACCGTCGCGTCCTGGCCGATATCGCGGTGCACGACAAAGCTGCGTTTGCAGCGATTGTTGGCAAGGCGAAAGAAGCCATCGCTGCGTAAGCAGAGAGGCTACTTGCTGAAAAAGGGGAAGGGCTTCGGCGCTTCCCCTTTTTTTTGCCCGTTGGGGGCAGAATTCGGAAAAAACCGTAGAAAAAACAAGCGGTTTAAGCCAAAATCTCATCTTTATACTTACACTTAGCAAATGGGCGTTCAATGGAAAATCTGGATGCGCTGACAGAGGCGGCGCTGGCGCAAGTTCAACAGGCCAACGAGCTCGCAGAGCTTGATCAGGTGCGCGTTGCCTACCTCGGCAAAAAAGGCAGCCTGACGGCGTTGCTGAAAACCCTTGGCAAGCTGTCGCCCGAAGAGCGACCTGCGGCGGGGGAGAAAATCAACCTGGCCAAGTCTCAGGTGGCCGAGCAGATTCAACTGCGTAAAGACACGCTGGAACGCGCGGCGATTGAAGCCAAACTCGAGGCCGAGCGCATTGATGTGACCCTCGATGGACGCAAGGCGTCGGTGGGTGGTCAGCACCCTGTGACACGCACGCTCAATCGAATCGAGGCCATCTTCAGCTCCGCGGGCTATCGTGTGGAAGAGGGGCCGGAAATCGAAGACGATTTTCACAATTTTGAAGCGCTGAATATTCCCTCGCATCACCCGGCGCGTGCGATGCATGACACCTTTTACGTCGATGCGACCCATGTACTGCGCACTCATACCTCACCGGTGCAAGTGCGCACGATGGAAACCCAGAAGCCGCCCATTCGCGTCATCTGCCCTGGCCGCGTTTATCGCAGCGATTCCGACCTGACGCACACGCCGATGTTTCATCAGGTAGAAGGGCTGGTCGTCGACGAAAACATCAGTTTTGCGGACCTGAAAGGCACCATGGATCAATTCCTCAAAGCCTTTTTTGAAACGGACGTGGCCGTGCGCTTCCGTCCTTCCTACTTCCCCTTCACCGAACCGTCTGCGGAAATGGACATTCAGTGCACGAGCTGTCGCGGTGCCGGTTGTCGTATCTGTAAAGAAAGCGGCTGGATCGAAGTCGGGGGCTGCGGCATGGTGCACCCGAATGTGTTCGCCAGCTGTGGCATCGATGCCGAAGCCTATTCGGGTTTCGCCTTCGGCATGGGCGTCGAGCGCCTGGCGATGATGCGTTATGGCGTGAACGATTTGCGCCTGTTTTTCGAGAACGACCTAGACTTTCTCGCGCAGTTTTAAGCCTGGCCCTTACCAACAAATTCAAACAGTGAAGTAGACATGAAATTCAGTGAATCCTGGTTGCGGGAATGGGTGCAGCCTCAAGTCGATACGAAAGCGCTCGCCGAACAATTG
This sequence comes from Cellvibrionaceae bacterium AOL6, assembly GCA_003265435.1. GTDB lineage: Bacteria > Pseudomonadota > Gammaproteobacteria > Pseudomonadales > Cellvibrionaceae > Agaribacterium. The sequence continues at coordinate 178,652 of NOXC01000004.1, read as the reverse complement.
ACCATGGCGGGGCTCGAAGTGGATGGCATCGAAGCGGTCGCGGGCGCCTTTAGCGGCGTGATCGTCGGGGAAATCCTCGCTGCAGAACAGCATCCCGATGCAGACAAATTGCGCGTATGCACCGTTGCGGGTGCCGATGGCGAAACCTTTCAGGTCGTCTGCGGCGCGCCAAATGCGCGTGCCGGCATCAAGGTCCCGTTTGCTACCGTCGGCGCTAAGCTGCCGGGTGACTTCAAAATCAAGAAAGCCAAACTGCGCGGCGTCGAGTCATTTGGCATGCTGTGCGCCCAGACCGAACTGCAGGCCGGGGACGATGATGATGGCCTGTGGGAGTTGCCGCTCGATGCGCCGGTTGGCTCTGATTTGCGTGAGTACCTGCAACTGGACGATCAAGTAATTGAAGTTGACCTCACGCCAAACCGCAGTGACTGTCTGAGTTTGCGCGGCCTCGCACGTGAAGTCGGCGTACTCAATCGCGTTGATGTCACCGAGCCGGATGTACAGGCCGTCGCAGCGACGTCAGAATCGACTTTCCCCGTAAAAGTGGACGCACCCGAGGGCTGTCCTCGTTATCTGGGTCGCGTTATCGAGGGCGTCGACGTGAGTCGGCCTTCACCGTTGTGGCTGCAGGAGAAGCTGCGTCGCAGCGATGTTCGCCCCATTGATGTCATCGTGGACGTCACCAATTATGTGTTGCTTGAACTTGGCCAGCCGATGCACGCGTTCGACCTGGCGAAGTTGAGTGGCGGTATTCAAGTCCGCTGGGCAAAGCAAGGCGAAACGCTCGAACTCCTGAATGACCAGAAAGCGGAATTGAATAGTGAGACCTTGGTCATTGCCGATGAGCAAGGCGCGCTGGCCATTGCGGGTGTCATGGGGGGAGCGGAATCGGCTGTCTCTGGGGCGACCAGTGCGATCTTCCTTGAATCTGCGTTCTTTGACCCGATCGCCATTGCCGGAAAAGCGCGTCATTACGGTTTGCATACCGATTCCTCGCACCGTTTTGAGCGCGGGGTGGATTTTGAGCTGGCTGCACTGGCGATGGAGCGAGCCACCTCGTTGATCCTTGAGTTGGCTGGCGGAAGCGCGGGTCCGGTGATAGAGCAAACCAACGCGGCACACCTGCCCGACGTAGCACCGGTACGATTGCGAAAAGCGCAGATTGAAAAGCGACTGGGCTTCGCGATTCCCGACAGTGATGTGGTGGATATTCTGACGCGCCTCGGACTAGTTCTCAGCGAAGAAGACTCGGAAGGCTGGCAATTTCAGGTGCCGAGCTATCGATTTGATATCCGCATTGAGGCCGATCTGCTCGAAGAATTGGCGCGTATCTACGGGTACAACCGCCTGCCGACAAGTACGCCACAGATTCCGCAATTTCTGCCGAATGAGTCGGAATCCGAGCGAGGACTGACTGGTTTGTACAACACCTTGATTGCGCGTGGGTATCGCGAGGTCATTAACTACAGTTTCGTCGACCCCAAGCTGCATCAGAACTGTTTTGGTGATGCCGCAGCGGTGTCACTGCTCAATCCACTCAGTAGTGACATGAGTGTGATGCGCACCAGCCTGGTCCCTGGCCTGCTCAGCACGCTCTCAGGGAACATCAAGCGTCAGCACAGCCGTGTGCGGATTTTTGAACGCGGTTTGCGGTTTGACTGCAGAGGCCCGGAACTGAAGCAGCGCGATACCTTCGCAGGGTTGATCTACGGCGACGCCGACGACAAACACTGGCAGATGGAAAAGCGCAGTGTCGATTTCTACGATATCAAGGGCGACCTGGAAGCGCTGCTAGCCGACTCTGCTGGCGAGCTTCGCTTCGAAGCGCAAACGGATGCCGCCTACTTGCACCCCGGTCAAAGCGCTAAGGTGTTGCTCGATGGCACGGAAATTGGCTTGATAGGTGCTGTGCATCCGCAGTTGGCAAAAGCGTTGGGCATTAAAAAAGCGGCCTTTGTTTTTGAACTTGAGCTCGCCGCGGTGCTCAAAGCAGAGGTACCTGCATACACTGCCATTTCGCGTCATCCGGAAGTCGAGCGAGACCTCGCTTTCCTCGTCGCAATGGATACACCGGCAGCGGCGATGCAGGACGCGATTAAGACTGCGGCAGGTGAAAACCTGAAGCAGTTAAAGGTTTTTGATATATATATCGGGGAAGGTATTGATTCTCAACGAAAAAGCATTGCCTTCCACTTGACGTTTCAGCATTCATCACGCACTCTTAACGAAGATGAGGTCAATGCCGCTGTAGAATCAGTGATTGTCAGGTTAAAAGAGGACTTCGATGCCACTCTCCGATAACCAGGTTACCGAGTCGCTCACTAAGGCCGATCTGGCCGAGCGACTCTACGAAGAGCTTGGGTTTAACAAGCGTGAAGCCAAAGAATTGGTCGAGCTGTTTTTCAACGAGATACGTGATTCGTTGGAAGACAACGAGCAGGTCAAACTCTCTGGGTTTGGCAACTTTGAGCTGCGCGAAAAGAAAGAGCGCCCCGGTCGCAATCCAAAGACCGGAGAGGAAATCCCCATTACAGCCCGCAGGGTGGTGACATTCCGCCCGGGACAAAAACTGAAGGTACGAGTAGAAGCTTATGCTGGAACCCAGTCATAACGACGAGTTGCCGCCGATTCCTGGCAAGCGCTACTTCACGATCGGTGAGGTCAGTGAACTCTGCTCAGTAAAACCCCATGTGCTTCGCTATTGGGAGCAAGAGTTCCCGCAGCTTAAACCTGTTAAGCGACGCGGAAATCGCCGCTATTATCAGCGCGACGATGTGTTGACTATCCGCCAAATTCGCGCCTTGCTCTACGATCAGGGCTACACCATTGGTGGTGCGCGTTTGCAGATGCAAAGCGACGCAGAAGGCGGGGAAGAGGCGAGCGACAAGCAGCTTCTGACCAAGATGATTGCCGATCTTGAAGACGTGTTAGAGGTTCTGAAAAGCTAAATAATTTCAGTCATTTACTTGCATTTGTGTCTTCAATCAGTAATATGGCGCATCTCTTTTTGAGATCATCGGAGCGTAGCGCAGCCTGGTAGCGCACCACACTGGGGGTGTGGTGGTCGTGGGTTCAAATCCCGCCGCTCCGACCAAGTCCTATACCCAAAAAAGCCCGCAGTTTGCGGGCTTTTTTGTGCGCGCGAATAATATGCGCTCGTCGTTATGTATTCGAACGATTTACAGCGGCAGGAAGCTGGAATGAGGCGCAATATTGAAGCTCGCTTTCCTCAATCATGAGTTCACTCGCGTGAGCACTGAGGATCTCACTCGCGATATCGAGCCCGAAACCAACCGACTTATATCTGTCCGCTATCGTCTCATCGGCCGTTGCATGTTGGGTAGAATTTTTGATGCTGGTCGAAATGGCATTTTGCTCGACGCTATGGGTGACCTGGATGCGTGATTCTTTGGGTGAATATTTGATGGCGTTCATCAAGAGGTTTATCAACACTTGTTTTAACAGCGTTGGGTCAGCCATCACCGTATCCGACTCAAACTCTGTATAGGCGATGGTCATAGATTTAGAGCTCGCGAGTTCCTCCGTTGCGCTGATGGCTTCGGCGATGCAATCTCTCAGCCTTAGGGTGTCCATACTTGGGGTAATCTTTCCTGCTCCCAGAGCGGAAAGTTCGAGGACTGAATGCACGAGCTCAAGCGCGGTATTGGACAAGGTACTGATGCGCTTCAGAGCGAGGTTGCGGCGCTCTTCGGCCACCTTGGGGGCGCTGGCCAGTGCCGCGAACGATGAAATGCCGCCGATGGGGTTGCGCAGATCATGAGCCACAAAGCCCACAAACTTTTTAAGGTTTTTGTTGGCTTCCTGCAGTTTGTTTTCGCGGTCTCGAATCAGAACAAAGTTGGCGATGGCCTCGGCCATGAGTGTAATCAGATCGCGCTCATGCTCTGAAAAGCCGTGGTGACGAGGTTGACGCGAAGAAAAGTTCAAGGTGCCGTAGATGACACCATCGATCCAAATCGGGGCAGAGAGGTAGGCCTCGAGCTTGAGGTTCTGGTAGACGGGGTGATCTTGCATATAGGGAAGGTTTCCTACGACAGGGAAGCCGAGTACGCGCCCACTGCAGAAAACTTCGTTGCAATAGGTGCCTTCGAGTTCAAACACGCTTCCGCGCTCGATGACCTCGAGCGGGCTGACCACATCTAACACGGTATATTGATCACCTTCTATGCGGCTAACAATACCGGTTTCTAGGTCGAAAATCTGAATGCCGGCATCCAGGGTCGCGGCCACGAGCTGATCCAGTTCCGCATAATGCTTGGTTGTCATCCGAAACACCTGCTTCAAATTGGCAAGCATGGCTGCAGATAGCTGGTCCTCGCTCTGGCTGGCGTGCATCGAGATAAATTCGTTGTCTGGCACGAAAGCGGGGTAATCGTGAAGCATGTTCTTTATTCCTTTGCTGACCACATGTGTAGCGTAGACCATTAGGAGGGGGTTTTTCGAGTTCTTCTTTTTGCCCTGGGTGCGTACTTCTTTGGTTGTGCCGCCGGTCTGTTGTCATCAAATGCCCACGTCGTTGTCATACAGAAAAATTAGGCTCATGTGTGTGGTATCGAACAGAGGCTTTGTATAATCAATAAAGGGAGAATGAGATGAACGATAGCAATATTTCGCGACGTAAAGCATTGAAACAAGGTGGCGTGGGGCTCGCAGCGCTGGCGCTGGGACCGAATCTCCTTTCAATCAGTCGTCCACTCACGGCGCAGTCCGTGGCAAGTATCGGTGTACTCGAAAGCCCTGATAGCAATGGCATTCGCTTACCCGCGGGTTTTAGTTCTCGAGTTATCGCGTCTGCAGGCATGCGATTGCGTCGTAGCTTCTGGAGCCGCACCTCGTACCGCTGGCACAGTTATCCCGATGGAGGCGCAACTTACCCGACGGATGATGGTGGTTGGATATATGTTTCCAATAGCGAGACTTTAAGCTTTCTCGGCGGAGGTGCGTCAGCAGTTCGGTTTTCTTCCAGTGGGCAGATTATCGATGCGTATCGTATTCTCGGTGGCACCAATACCAATTGTGCGGGTGGTGCAACGCCTTGGGGTACTTGGTTGTCCTGCGAGGAGATCGATTTTGGACGGGTGTTCGAGTGTGACCCCTATGGCGAGAAAGAGGCGATTGTGCGCCCGGCCTTGGGGTATTTTAAGCACGAAGCCGCCGCGGTCGATCCCACGCTCGGTCAACTCTTTCTAACCGAAGACGAATCGGATGGGCGTTTCTATCGTTATCTGCCTGATGGCGTTAATGCACAGGGGCAATTGAACCTCGACAGCGGTCACTTACAGGTTGCCGAAGTCGATGAAGCTGGTGCTGTGACTTGGCACGATGTCCCCGAACCGAACCCGAGCCTCTTTGAAACGCCCACGCGCGAACAAGTGCCCGCCAGTACGGCGTTCCGTGGTGGCGAAGGGATATGGTATACAAACGGCGCGATCTATTTTACCACCAAGGGTGACAACCGGGTTTGGCGCTATGATCCCGTGCTGGAAACCATCGAGATTGTCTATGACGCGTCCACCGCTTCGAACCCCATTTTGACCGGCGTCGATAATATCACCGCGTCCTCGGGCGGGGATTTGTTGGTGGCAGAAGACGGCGGTGACATGCAGATTTGTGTGATCGACGCGAATGGTGAGGTGGCACCCTTGCTGCAAGTGGTTGGGCAAGATGATTCAGAGATTACCGGCCCTGCCTTTAACCCCGATGGTGATCGGCTCTATTTCAGCTCCCAGCGCGGGTCTGCGCTGTTTGGTGGCGGGAATGGCTTTGGTATCACTTACGAGATTCGGGGGCCATTCCACCAGATCCTGACTGTGTAAAGGCGATCAATAAGTGGCGCGAGCTCAGTGCTCGGCCACTTCTTCAATCGGCCCAAAAAACAGCGCCTTAATTTTCTGTTTGCCGAGGGCCCGAACTAGCTCCCTCAAGGTACAGAACGCGAGAAACAGTACGATCAGCCACAGTTGCACCGCCCAGAAGTGAGGCCAGATGATTTCGCCAAACATGGCCGTTGTGGCAGCGCCAAGAGAAGGGTGCGCCCCCCAGAAATGGAAGAGTTGTTCGATGTAGCGCACTAACAGCGACGCAATAAAGTAAATGATCGTTTTCCAGACCACGTTATATATCAGTGGCTTGTGGGGAAATTTGTTCACGAATGGAAACAGGTCGGCAATCAGCACCACTTTGGCGACGACGAGCGCGCCGATCGTTGCGTTGAGAAACGCACTGAATTTGATCCCATACTGCTCGAGCATCAGAGATTGCGTGAAGGCGATAAGTTGGAAGGCAAAGAAAAAGAAGATTGTCGGAGGAATGATGGCTTTTATTTCATGTCCAATTTTATGCATGATATTTGACATTGTTCTATCCCTGTCGGTCAGTCGTTATTGAATCGCTGGGGCACAGAGTACCGGACTATTGTGACAAAGCGCTTCGGCCGCCAAATGCACATCTACCAGATAATAGAGTGAAGCCAAGCCAAACTGGTTTCTGCCCATGTTATGAAAAATCATACCCAAGGCTATATCTTCAGCGCTGAACATACTCTCATGTTCAGCGTAAAAGCGCGAGGCTTTGCCTTCGGTATCCTCACCGAGCAACGACAGCATTCGGCCGATACCGCCGTGAAAGGTTTGCACGAGTAAGAGGGCATAGAGCCGTTCGCGTTTGTCTTCGCTCAAGTGCTCAAAGCGCTGATCGAACGCCGGGCGCAGGTTTCGGTCATTTATGATGTACAGGCGTACAGCGCAATCAATTTGTGCCATACGGTGTAAGTGAAACTCAGGTGCGAGATCGCAGTTTTTCAGGACCTCAGGTCGCAATTGCAGCAGGCCGAGGGCTTTCGCGTTCGATGCACTGAATTTTCGAGCCCCGCTTTCGATAATAATCTGACCAAAAAACACTTCCTTGACGGCTCTTGAGGCTTCGAAATTGAGTTGTCGTGTTTTGTGGTCAAAGACGTAATTGACCACTTCAGCCAGCGGTACAGGCGCCTCCGGGCTGCCAATGCGCATGCCATCCCAAGTGCCCCAGAGCTTGTCCTCTTCTCCTAGCACGCGCGCAATGGCCTGTTCAATATCCACATGGGGTTGATTGCAGCTCAAGGCGAAGGGGTAGCCTGTACTGTCTGCGCCCCCAGCCACCCAGGTGCTCACCCGCTCAGTGTCGTATAGGCGTTGACGAAGGGCGTTCAGCTTTTCCTGAGTGTCTGCGCTGCTATCAGCATTGCTCATCCAGCCGAGGTAGCGGCCGCGCGTATTAAATAGGAGATGTCGATCAGGGGTATCACAGTAGCCTGTACTCATTAATACCCAGCGTCGAATTGCTGCAAGGTTGTCATAGAGGCCTTTAGTGTGAGAGTAGGGCGTCTGTCTGACGACTTCCAGCCAGCTCGGTGTGGTGGCAGCGCTTGAGGCAGGAGAGGCGCAAAGGGCAAACCCTATCAGCAATACAGTGAGTCGAGCGGCCGACATACACATCTCCTTTTGTGCAGGCAGGAAGAGCGGGCCTGAGCCCGCGTTTCCGATGTTTTACATGGTGTACACGAGCGTGATCGCGGTTTGCGTATCTGCGTGTTTTTTGTCGTCGGGTACGTGTGAGTTTTGGTCAACAGTGAACGAGGCTTTCAACGCGAAGTCGCTGTTGATGTTCGCTGTCAGCGCGGTGATGGATTTTGTCTTGGTATTCTCGCTTTGGTTGGTGGAGATGTCCGAAGCAAGAGATTGCGTGAATTTGGCATTCTCGCTGAACTGATATTCAAAATTGATGGCGGCACGAATTACGGCATTGGTCGATTCTTCGCCTGGCACAAACTCGCCGTCGTCGTTGACCGTATCTTCGGTTTTGGTGAACGACACACCGGGACCGACGCTGTAATCAAGGAAGCTGCGGTCATAATCGAAGAGGCGGTCTGAATAACCGACAGCCAGGGTAGATTGATATTCATAACCGCTGAACTTGTCTTCTTCGTAGGACCCAAATACAAAAAGCCCTTTGTGTTCTGAGTCCAGTTTGTAGTCCGATTGCGCAGAAAGGAAATATTTTTCAGCGGTTTTTACATTTTGTGTGTAGGTCTCGCCATCAATTTCGGCTTCAATCTGATCTTCTTTATAAAGCGCATCGGCAATGAAGTGATTGCGGAATTTAGTCAGGTCTTGTTTGTGTTCGATACGACCCTTCAGCGATGACGTTTCGGTATTACCGGTAGTGGATATCACACCCAGCTCTGCGGTAGTGCTGTATTTTTGGGTTTCTTCTGCAACAGCGTGAAAACTAAGCGCAGATACGGTAAGGGCAAGAAGTGATCTATTCATGGGGCTCCATCTCAAGATTAGCGGCACTGATTGACTGCTTTACAGCCGGTTTAAAGAAATATGATAAGCCTTCGCAGGTGAAGTAAACAACCCAGCCCGCGAAGATGACGTCGCTGAAGTAATGCCCCCCTTGCAGGATTCGGCCTCCTCCAACCAGGGCGCCCATGGCAAGGCCTGCGAGCAGCCAGCGTCGCCGCAGGGTCACCCAAAACAATGCCATGGTGAAAAATCCGATCGCGGCATGGCCGCTGACGAAAGAACAATTTTTTTCACAGGCGCCGCTGTAGTGAAATACCGGGGTGAAGGTTTCTTTTCCACCGTAGGGCTCACTATGCACAGGGCGAGGGCGACCCACGCTGTTGTCTTTCAATACGAGATTCACCATTATGCCGGGGCCCAGCAGCAGCGCGCAGAGTAAAAAGACCGATGCGCGACGCTTCAAATGTTGCTTTGTGCGCCAGAAATAGGTGATTAAGCCGATAAATACGAGCAAATACAGCGCGTGGATCTTGGCAAACAGCAAATACATACCACGAACAAAGGTGTTGTCGGCGAGGAAGAATCCTTGGTTGTAAAACCGATCGCTCACCCAACGGTCTAATTCCGGGTAGATCAAAAATACCACGACACAACATAAGCAGGCGGCGAAGGCGATCGTAAGCCGAAGCGGGAGTGCTTTATTCATAACCGAGGAAACCTGAAACCTTGTAGACATAGATCTGGCGTTGCATATCTGAGAAAACGTCGACAGTGATATCGTCGAGAAACTGAACGTGCTCGAAGCGTGCAAGTACCGACGGGGCCAGCGCGGATTTACTCACGAAAATAAAATCGTGCTCCGGGTTTGCCACATCCGCAAAGTTCATTTTCAAATCGTAATGATCGCGCACATTCTCTCGGTTGGGGTTCCATCGAGCGAACTCGAGTTCTCCAGGGCGGGCATGGAAGCCTAAATACGCGAGCAGGTCGCGTGAATCGCTCGCGAGTCGAGCATCCGGGTTTGCACGCAGGTGAGGGTTCAGTTGCTCCGCCACCTGATCCCAACCCGCCAGACGTTGGTAAGGGTTATTGCTGCGCTGAGGTGTCACCTGAACGGCTTCGAGTAAGCGAGGCCAGTGGTAAAAAGCCGAGAGCAGCAAGATTTGAACGATCATGCCGCGCCGCAGCCAGACCATGCCGTTTACGCGTTGCGACAGGCTGATACCCAGAAGCATCGACGCACCTACAATCCACGGTGCAGCCCAGTTTGGGAATGCTCGGGAGGTGAGTGCCTGCAAGCAGATCACGATGAGTATGCCTAAGGCTGCAAAGGTGAGGATGCGATAGGCCATCGGGTAGCGCGCGTTTTGATTGCCTTCGGCTAAGCGGCGCTGGCGTTTTTCTTTAAATAGCAGCCAAGCCCAAACGGGACCAAAAACAAAAATTTGTGCAGCGAGAAACTCCAGCAGGGCTACAGGGTGAAGGGTAAAGCCTGCCTGTTGGGAAATTTCCTGTGTGTGGCTGAAGGCGATCCACTGGTTTTGACTGTTCCAATAGAGATTCAACGCGAACAGCAAGCCCGCCAACACCGCGGCTAGCCAAGGGCCTGGTTGGCGAAGAAGCGGTCGTGCGCGGGGGTCGAGGAGCAAAAACAGGAATAGCGATGCAGGCAATAACGCCATCGTATATTTACTCAGCATGCCGAAACCCGTTGCCAAGCCGCACAGCAGCCAAATGGACAGCCTGTTCGTGTGGGTGGCAATCAGAAATGTCCACAGGCTCAAAGCCCAGAAGAACAACAGGGGCGCGTCTGTCGTGATAAAAATACTGTTAAATCCGACCACGGGTGCACAGAGGAAAATCAAGCCTGAGAAGACGCCCGCCAGTTGCCCGGAAAGCATCGTGGCCGCGCGATAGAGCACCCATGCCGTGGCGCTGTAAAGGAGTGCGGCACCGCATTTGATACCGAGAACGGTGTCGCCCAGTATGCTGGTTGTGACGGCAATCACCCAGGCGACCATGGGGGGTTTCGAGTAGTACCCGAAATCTGGTGCAAGCGACCAGTGATAATAATACGCTTCGTCATAGAACAGCGAGACATGGCCCTGCAGAATAACAAGCAGGCGATACAGCGTTATTGCCGCAAGGAGAAGATAAAACCAATTCTGTGGTGCCATTCGCGAAAACAGCGTCGTGGTTGACGCGCGTAGCTGCAGAGGGGTGAGGACATGAAACTTCACAGTCTGCCAAAGCGCCACCAACGCGACGAGCGAAATCAGCACTTGAGCCTGCGCATAATCGTTTGGTTCTACTAAGGCCACGATCGCGGTTATGCTCAGGAGGAGCAAAGTAAAAATAGTCACACCGGCATGCGTTTTCGCCGCCCATCGCTGAGCCAGCATCACCGCAACTAAGCCGCTACCTAGACCAATTGCCGCGCCCGCTATCACATCGAGAGGCCAGTGTACGCCGAGCCACACACGGCTCAATCCTGCCAGTACGGCTAATGTGACAACGAGTACGCGTTGCCAAGGTTGAACGAAAAAGCAATAACACACACTGGCCATCAAAAAGGCGGTGATGGTGTGTCCGCTGGGAAAGCTGCGCGTTTGATAGGCTTTACCGACAAGCCTGAAGGCGCCTTCTTCGAGTGCCGCAGGGGGGCGGTCAGCGCCGAAAAAGCGTTTGAGATAATGCGAAAGCAGGCCCGCGATCACGCTGCCTATGAGCACCGTTAAAAGCAAGGGTGCTCGACGGTAGGCGAGGAGGAGCATCAAGCTTGCGACAAAGATGCCGTCGCCGAAGGTCGTCATCCACTGCAGAATCCAGTCAGGCATTCGTCGACCAAATTCATTCAGTGTATGGAACCCCACGTGGTGTCCCTGCCACAGATACAGTACTGCCGTGCTGATGAGCAAGGCCAGGGTGGTCGCACCCAATGCGAGGTAGGTGTCTCTGCTGCTGGGAATCTGCTCGTTTTTGGACTGAGCATACCAATCTGAGAAATAGGCCTTCATTCTTCGGGCCTCTCAATTTCTTCAGGCGCGGCTACGCGAACCAGAAGCAGACCTCCAGAGCGGTGCAGTGTTTCCACCTGCAAGGGCTGTACTTCTTTTTCCAGTTTTTCTACGCGATCGACGCGTACCAATGCCAACTCGCCCGCGCCGGGTGCCCTTAGTGGTGTGATACGTTGCCGGTAAACACTGAACGTGGGCATGTGCATGCGATACTGCATGACATCTTGATTCGGATGTTCTTGCTGTAAATAGTGAATCATGTGGTGAATCGGCGCTTGTTGCACATTCCAGGCCGTGCGCACAAAGACGGTAAACACGAAGGCGTTAATACACAGTCCCATGAGGATTAAGCGTTGCCAGGTTCTCACGGCGGGTACGATCACAAGGGCCAGCGCGATCAACCAAAGTCCCGCAGCCCACATTCTGTAATTGTCCGGCAATGCTTCCTGGTAGCGCGAGATCATCGCACCGTCGTAGCCTTTGCTCTGTTCGCTGGCAAGAGTCAGTATTTCCGGTACCAGCAGCAACAGGGTCGCAAAGCCGAGCCCAAAAAACGTCGTCCAACGGTGTCGCGAGCGGAGCTTCACCCGTGTTGCGAGCAAGATGAACAACGGGACGCACGCGTTCAAAATGTAGTGAGGCAGCTGGGTTTTAGAAAAGGAAAATATCACGAAAATGACGGCGAACCAGATCAGCAAAAAACGATCCAGCGGCGTTGCGATAAGCTGTTTGCTGCGGCTAACAAGCGGACCCAGTAGCCCAGACAGAGGCAGGAGAATCAGAGGCAGTGCTGCGAAGTAATAGAACTTTGAGCCACCGTGGTTTTCACGTGTGTCAGAAAAACGCTGCAGGTTATGTTCGAGAATAAACCCTTCGAAAAAGCCGCTGCCTTGTTCAAGGCTCACGGCAATGACCCACGGCGAGACAACGCCAAAATAAATTATCCAGCCAATAGGGTTAAAATAGGTGCGATAGTGCGCGAGGAGCTCCCGCCGTGAAAGCAGGTAAAGTAAAGACACGGCCAAAGGCACGACTACAGCAACGGGGCCTTTCGTTAAGGTGCCCAGGGCCATCCACAGATACAAGCGGTACGCGTACTTTGCTTCGCCCGTTTGAATGCGTCGCCAAATATCAAATAGCGTCAGGCTGAGAAATAAGTTCAATAGGGCATCGGCGATGGCCGAGCGCGCGATGAGGGCCACCCACAAACAGGTGATCATAAACAAGGTGGCGATGTGCGCGCGGTGCAGGTTGAACTGCCCTCGAACAAAGCTGTGCAATGCCCAGGCCCACAAGCTTGCAGCGATCACAGAAGGTAAGCGAAAAGCCCACTCGTTGTATCCGAAGAGGCTGATCGTGAGCGCTTGAATCCAGTAAAAAAAGATGGGTTTGTCGTAGCGCGGCTCCCCGTCAAGATAGGTCGCGGAGTAGATTCCGCTTTCCAGCATCTCTCTGGTGGCTTCAGTGAAGGCGCCTTCGTCGAGGTCGAAAAGTGGCACCCAGCCCAGGCCAAGCCAAAAACAAACGGCGGCGCTGAAAAATAAAAAAGCGGGTGAATAAATCACCCGCTGTACGGTTCCCGTTACGGTATTCAAAGCGTTGCTCACTCCTGTGGGGCTTCGGCCTTTTCTTTGCTGCTCGGCGTGTCGGGCAGATCGCAGACCAGCTCCTTGCGAATTTTATAACTGCGAACGTTGGTCGTTTGGAAGAAAATCCGGCTGAGAATTTCGGACAGCACGCCCGTGGTCAGAAACTGTAACGACGCAATGATTAACAGGCTGGCGATCAACAGCATGGGGCGGTCGCCAATGTCCTGACCGAAAATAAACTTGATGATGGCGAGGTAGCTCAGCATCAGGCCGCCAATGGCACCAACCCAAAGCCCAATAGAGCCAAAGAAGTGACCGGGGCGCGCTCGGAATTTCAGGAAGAAGAAGACCGATAGCAGATCAATCAACACGCGGAAGGTGCGGCTGATGCCGTATTTTGACTCGCCACTCATGCGGGCGCGGTGGTTAACAACCGTTTGGCCGATGCGGTGAGGCGGCGATACGGTGGCCATCCAAACCGGGATAAATCGGTGCATTTCACCGTACAGTCGGATTTGCTTGAGCACATCGGCGCGATAGACTTTGAGGCTACAGCCGTAGTCGTCGAGTTTGACACCACTGACACGCTGGATCAGCTTATTGGCGAAGCGTGAGGGCACTTTGCGCGAAACGAGGTGGTCCTGGCGATTCTTTCTCCAGCCTTGAAGCAGGTCTAGGTCTCGGGTTAATAGTTCGCGCACCAATCGCGGAATATCCGCCGGGTCATTTTGCAAATCGCCATCCATAGTCGCGATCAGATCGGTGTCGGCGGCATCGATGCCGGCTTGCATAGCGGCGGTTTGTCCAAAGTTACGCTGTAATTCGATATGACGAAAATGATCGCCGTAGCGGTCGACGCAGTCATTGAGGCGCACGCCGGTGTCGTCGCGGCTGCCATCGTTTACGACGATGACTTTCCACTCTCCCTCGTAGTCCGACAATGCGGATTGGATGGCTTCGAATAGGGGTTCGACGTTGTCCTCTTCGTTGTACATGGGAACGACGATGGTCAGGCTAGGGAGTGACATGTTCAGAGCGTACCTTGGTTGTCGGGTTGCTTGGGTTTCACCAGCAACATTATCGCGCCAACCAGGCCGGCGGCGATATTGGTTACCAGAATAAAAATATGTACATTCAACGCCGTTTCGACCAGCGAACTGGCGTCGTAGTTCAACGGCAGCAATGGCAGAGAGAATGCCGCTTCAAAGGTGCCGGCATTGGCAAAGCCGGTGACCGGTGAAAGCGCACTCGCATCGGCGATGATGGTGGCGATCCAAGCATGATCCAACGGCAGAAGCCCGAGCACGCTGGCGAGGTACGCGAGCGCGGCAAGTTTGACGCCCCAAATCATGCCGGTTTGCACATACAGAATTATAAGTGTTCGAGGGCGTCGCACCAATGCCTTTATCGTTGAAAAGCGGGCGCTTTGCATTAACCAGCGGCGCAAAGCCCACAGAACTAGCGGCATGCTCAACACCAGTGCCCAGCTGATCAGCGCGGCAGATTGGCCGAGATAACTTTGTGACGCAAAAATGAGCAGTAGCACCAGCAGCCAATGGGCATCGAAGACGCGTAGCATCAGCAGGGTGGCACTGGAGTAGGAAATCCCGACATTCAAACGAGTGCGGCTCAATATCGGGAGTGCCGCTTCGCCCAGTCGCATCGGTAGCAGAAAGCTGATGGTATTGTGGACCAGGCTGACGCCCGCAACGTCGAGGCGACCCAGTTGATATTGTTGAGCGTACGCAAAATGGACTCTGATGACGCGCATGCCGTGACTGAACAGTACCATGGCGGTCGCGCCGAGCAGGGCGCTTACGCTCAGCCTCTGCCACGCGGACCACATGTCGGCCCATTCGATGTGAGCGTCTGCCCACCAGAGCAAGCCGGCAATAAAGCCAAACGCAACGAGCGATTTAAGGGCAAGAAGAAAGCGGTTGCGCATGAACGTTCCGTGGCTGGTCAAATGCGGGGTTTAGGGCCCTGAATCCGGTCTCTAAACCGGCATAGGATTTGGCAGGGCCGAGCCTGCGTTCTGGCGAGGCTTTATAACACAAGGGCGTGTCGAAAAGAAGGCGAAGGCGTTTTCGGACTCAGGATGGCCAGCCAAAACCACGGCGGATTTGACTCACCCAGGACGGTGCCGAGTTCGGTGCTTCGACTAACGCCACGGTGATATTGTCTTTACCCCCGTTTTCCAGAGCCGCTTTAATCAGGTAGCGGGTTTTTTGCTCTGGGCTGCATTTCAGCGAGAGGATTCGGTGTATGACGTTTTCATTGACCACGTCACTCAAGCCATCTGAGCACAGCAACATCTGGCTTCCGGCTACCCAATCGCCGCTCATACGGTCGACGTTGACTTCAGAGAGTTCGATCGAACCGAGGCATTGCGTGATGATGTTTTTCTCAGGGTGCGTGCTAAGTTCATCCTTGCTGATGGCACCGCTTTGATACAGCATTTGCACGTAGGAGTGATCGGTGGTGAGCTGGCGGAGTTCGTAGTCGGTTTCCGCTTCGAGACTAGGGCAGAACAGGTAAGCGCGGGAGTCGCCCACCCAGCACACCTCGTAGCTGTCGCCACTGGATTTCATTGCCACAACAGTGGAGCCCATGCCGCGACCACCGATGCCGGCATTGGCGGCGTTGAGAATATCGTGGTGGCTTTTCTGAATGGCTTCACTCAGGCTGCGACCAGCACTGACTTCCCGCTCAATGGTTTTGATGACGATGGCACTCGCGACCTCTCCTGCAGCATGACCGCCCATGCCGTCAGCGACCACCCAGAGTCCTTTTTTGGCGGAGGCGAAAAACGCATCCTCATTGTTGTCGCGTTGCAGCCCCACATCCGTGGTGGCCGAGTGTCGAATTCCAAACATAGAGCGAGATAATGCCTCAATCGTAATAGCTTGCAAAGCACGGCGAACGGAATTGCGCACCATGTCTCGATAATAGCTGACATTCAGGGTGGGCGCGTAATGAATTTGTTACTACACTAGGGCCTGTTCGAGACCAGAGTCGTTGTCTTTGGTCGTCAATTCGAGCCCCGTATGTCGGTTGAAGTCTTCTCTTCGCACCCACACATGGTTATGACACCGGGATTAAGCGTGCGTTACCCATTATGCTGCAGTTAAAACACAATCAATCTGACAAGCCCTCACTTTGGTTGGTCAAGCCTGTGTACCGATTCGGTGGCAGTGATGTTGATATTGACCTCGGTGCAGACCAAGTATTGGCCGAAATTCACGTCAACGAAGACAGCCTAGTATTATTTATACTGGTGCCGCAGAGTGTTTGGGTAAATGATGTGCTGGGCAATTCAGGGCAACGTCTATTCGCGGGTGATCGCTTGCGGATTGCGCGCCATGACTTTGAAATTATCGATCCGAAAACCCTGTTCTCTGAGCTGCAGGACCCTGAAGCGCTCGCGAATATCCAACCCTTGGCGTATAGCCCGCTCAACCTTTCGCGGCCTCTGCCGGGTGCCGATGTCAAAGCGGGGGAGCGCTCAGAGGCCCCGGATTCGAGTTTAACCGAACTCCGATACCGTTTGGTCGCGCGCGATGATCGCAGCATACGCTACGAAATTCGAGACAAGGCCAGTGTCGGTCGGGCCAGCGAATGTGATATTGTGATCAGACGCCCGCGCCTGTCCCGAAACCACGCAGAGTTTCGTTTGGAGCGCGGTCGAGTCTTTCTACTTGACTTGGGGTCCTCAAACGGAACCTTGGTGAATCATCGAAGAATCGCACAGGCTGAGGTCTTTGTTGGTGACCATATCAGCTTTGCTGGCAGTCACTATATTCTCGAAGTCGCAAGCTCCAATGACAGTCGTTTCGTCGACGCCAGCAGCATGGGCGTGACGGAAGCGCGTACCGAAGATACAGCTGACCAAAATGGCGATGAAGCAGTGGAAAAAAACGTACCCACTGTGGTCGCTCGACATCCCGACCGCCGCCGTCGTATAGAGGAATCAGAAGCCAGTATGGATGCAGACCCCGGGCCTTACGCCACGCCCGTCCCCAATCACATTGCGCGCAACGCCGAGCGTTTACACGAGCCGGAAGAAGACGGCGCGAGCTATCGCGCTCAGAGTGATCAGTCGCGAGTCGGACGATTTTTGTTCATTTTATTCGGCCTGTCGCTTGTGGTGGCCGGCTGGTATGCTGCCCACACACTTGTCTGAGTGACAGCACCGTCACTCAATGCGAATAGCCACCCAGTATTCGAGAGCACAGTATGGAACTCACCCTCTATGGTAGCCAGGATTGCGGACTTTGTGACGACGCATTGGTTCTGCTCCAAGCGCACCCGCTTTGGCCCAGTTTTCATGTGGCGAAGGTCGATATCTACCGAGACAAGTCCTTGCTGGTGCAATACAAAACCCGCATTCCCGTGCTCGAACACGTTCCGACGAGGAGTAAATTGTACTGGCCCTTCGATGAGCAGGGCCTGTCGGTATGGATTCAGACCCTGCAGAAGATCTAGCCGCTACCGCTAGAGTTTTCGATTGGCCTCATCGGGGCGGATCAGGGCTGAGGGTTGCCCCATCCTGAAGCTGTAGATGACCGAAAAGGTCAGTACGTTCTGCACATAGCCGCGTGTCTCTCTGAACGGGATCGTTTCAATCCAAACGTCAAAGGGCAGGCTGCTATCTGCGCTAACCCAGCGACTTACGCGATGTGGCCCCGCGTTGTAGGCGGCCGCAGCTAGAATACGATTCCCCTGATATTTCGCGAGCAGCTCATTCAGATAGTGGCTGCCTAACGTAATATTGTGTTCGGCGTGATAGAGGTCATCTGTACGATGGGGAATGCCGGCTTTTTGGGCCGTCTGTTTGGCGGTTGCCGGCATCAGTTGCATAAGGCCGCGAGCGCCTGCTGAGGAGCGGGCGGCCTCGGACATCGCGCTTTCCTGCCGTGCAATCGCGAAAATGAAGCTTGGGTCGAGGGCTGTTTTCTCCGCTGCGCTGAAAATGTGCTCCTTGTAGGCGAGCGGGAAGCGCACATCAAGATGATTCCAGTGTTGTCCGGCGATCATCGCGTGAATGGCTCGGTCGTGCCAGCCCCATTCGCTGGCAAGCACACCCGCAGCGGCAAGCTCCGTCGCAGACAATCGATTCAAGCCGTAGAACCATTCAGCATAGGCTTCACTCATATGGCCGGTTAGCCAGAGTTCGTGTGCTCGGGCCAGCGCCGGCTTGCGAGCCAGAGTGGCTAAGAGTTCAGCGTCAAATTCGACGTGTTCTTCTTGCAGGGTATAGGGCTGGGAGAGCAAATCGGCAGACAAAAAGCCGTAAAAGCTGCGTTTGCCGGCGAGGCTTCGGTAAGGGGCGAGGTCGGCGGCTGTACCGTCGTTGCGCAACTCGTCCGCGGTGCGTGCAGCCCAGTACTGCCAGCGGTCAGATTGCTGATCTTCTGTTGGCAGCAGGGCGATGGCGGTTTGCACATCCTGCCAGCGCTGTTGACGCAGGAGTTCTCGAATTAGCTGTTCGATGGTGCCAGCATCGCGCACGGACGGCGATGCCGCCAGGATTTGCTGGACATCATCGATGTGATCCGCGCGAAGCAGGCGCTTGATCAGCTCGAGCTTGGTTTCAACAACAAGCTGCTCATCGAATATACGCGTGGCTTCATAGCGTTCCCAGTGATTCCACGCTTTTTGAGGCGCGTGACGCGCATATTTTTGTATCCCGAATGCGATCACTTCTTGCATCTCAGGTGTATGCCGCTCATAGCGGCTGTGGCGCGTGATTTCATGAGGGCGCTGGTCCAGTGCACTCATCATGTCACGGTAGTCAGCGTAGTCTTCGTCCAGTAGCGTGCCCACGTAACGCGCAAGGCCGCGCTGACGGTGCTTCATTGCGCCGACATAACGGGTCCAGATCACGTCCTGAGTAAATAGGTCGCTTTGTTGCCACAATGCAAATAAGGGGTCGCATTGTTTTGGTAGGGATTTCGGGCTTACCCACACATCCGCAACGTCATTCAGGGCCGTGGTGTCGCCTGTCTCCAGGCGCGCTTGTAGCCACTGACAGCGCAGAGACGTATTGGCAAGCTCATCAGTGTACCAGTAAATCAAGTCGGACCAGCTTTCTCGCTTGGCCAGCGTATGCAAATACTGGCGATGCAGGCGCTCACCTAAATAGCTTCCGCGGTGCTTGAGTATGAAGGCTTCAACTTCGGGTTTTTTGAGTGGATACAGGTGGTCCGACGCCTGGGCGTAATCAAGATAGATCTTGAGTGGGTAGTCTCCCAGCGCGGCGTAGTATTCTTCGAAGGCCGCACGGTCTTTTTTCTTGAGGGCGGATTTCGCCAGCTCGTAGTGATAGCGTTGCTCACTGAGGATCTGACTCTTCTCGTTTATTGTGGGCTCGTCGGCGAGCACATTGCTCACAATCAGGGTCAGGGTGGCGAGCACACCGCGACCGAAATAAGACATCGTCTTCATAGTGCGTAATTCAGGCGTAAAACGTCTCTAATTAGGCATCCTGCTTGGGTGTATGGGAGCGTCTACTTTGCGGGCACGTCTGTGCGATGACACAAAGCTGAGCTATTTGACACTTATTGTGGTTCAAAAACTTCATGCTAGCCACTATAAAAATGTAATAAATCTCTGATTTTTATCGCTTTCCTGTCGTTTTTGGTGCCATTCTGAGGGACGCCTGTGTTCCTCAATGGTGTATCATGCGCGCCTCACTGCACGGATACCGGTATGCCCTTACTACGATTTGATGACGTCCAACTTGCCTTCGGAGAACAGATTCTCTTCGATCATATTCACTTTCAGATTGAGCGAGGCGACCGAATAGGCCTGATTGGTCGCAATGGTGAAGGTAAATCCACACTGATGCGCACCGTGCTTGGCTTGCAGGAAGTGGATGCGGGAACGATATACCGCCATCCCGATTTGCGCATTGCCATGCTGGGGCAGGCCATGCCCGAAGCGTCTCAAACCCCCGTGCGTGACTATGTGGCAGAGGGCGCCTCAGCACTCCTGGAGGATCTGGCGGCATTTGAGGCGCTATCGGCGAAGGCGGACGAAGCCTCCTTGGCGGAGCTTGCCGTGTTGCAATCGCGCATCGATGCGGTGGATGGCTGGAACTTCCACCATCGTCTGCAGCGTATGCTGGAGGAGTTTGGCCTGGATCGGGGTCAAAAGATGGCGGCCTTATCCGGGGGATGGCGACGCAAAGCGGCGCTCGCGCGGGCCTTGGTTGCCCAACCTGACATCCTCTTGCTGGACGAACCGACCAACCATCTCGATATCGGTCTGATTCAGTGGCTTGAAGACGCGATCGCGCAGTTTCCTGGTGCGGTACTGACGATCACGCACGACCGTGCTTTCCTGCGTAAGGTGTCCCGTTCGATCGCCGAGTTGGATCGAGGCCATCTCGTGGTGTGGCAGGGCAACTACAGCGATTTTTTGGTGTTCAAACAGCAGCAACTCGATGCCGAAGAAAAGCACAATGCGGAATTCGACAAGCAACTCGCACGCGAAGAAGCCTGGATTCGCGAAGGCATCAAGGCTCGACGGACGCGGAACGAAGGACGTGTTCGAGCGTTAAAAGCAATGCGCGAGCAGCGCGCCCAGCGCCGCGAAACACGCCAACTCGGTGACATAGAAATCAACAGCGGTGCACGATCTGGCAAATTGGTGGCGGAGTGTGATGGCATCAGTTTCAGCTACGGTGATCGCGCCATTGTGGATCGATTCAGCGGCCTTGTGTTGCGCGGCGACAAGATTGGGCTGATCGGCCCCAACGGGGCAGGGAAGAGTACCTTTCTTAAAATCCTGATCGGTGAACTTGAGCCCACGAGCGGCAGTATTAAGCGAGGAACGCAACTCGATGTCGCGTATTTCGATCAGATGCGCGATCAGGTCGACCTCGAAGCCGATATCATAGACAACGTCGGTGCCGGTCGTCAGAGTGTGACGATTAACGGCAAAGACAAACATATCTTGAGTTACCTGCAGGACTTTATGTTCAGCCCGGCACGTGCCCGAACTCCCCTTAAGGCGCTCTCCGGTGGGGAACTCAGTCGAGTGATGCTGGCGCGACTGTTTTCGCAACCCAGCAATGTCTTAGTGCTCGATGAGCCGACCAACGACCTCGATACGGAAACGCTGTCATTGCTTGAAGACCTGCTTCTTCAGTACCAGGGAACGGTCTTATTGGTGAGCCATGATCGGGAATTTCTCGACAATGTCGTCGGTTCAAGTCTGGTGTTCGAAGGGCAGGGCAAGGTCGCTGAGTTTGTCGGCGGTTATCAAGACTGGCTCAGGCAGGGCGGAAACTGGGAAGCCATTAGCGGTGAAACCGGCCCGTCCGGGGCAGCGCAAACGTCTGCAACGCCGGAGCCTAAAGCTTCTACAACATCACCAAAAGCCGCAGTGCAGAAGCTCAGTTACAAACTTCAGCGTGAACTCGATCGTTTGCCCACACTAATTGAGAAGCAAGAAGCCAAGGTTGAAGATTTTCATCAACAGGTGGGTGCACCGGATTTTTACAGTCAGGATTCCGACCGCGTGCAGGCCGTGCTGAAGGCGCTTGCCGACTGCGAGGCGGAGCTTGAAACGCTATACAGTCGCTGGGAGGAGCTCGAGGCGATGAAAGAGGGGGCTGCGGGTTAAGCCCAGGAGGCACGCAGTATGTGCCTCCACATGAATCAGACTCGAACGGCGAGTACGTCGCAGCATGCGCCGTGGAGCACGCCGTTTGCGGTGGAGCCGAACAATAAGGCAAGTCCGTGACGACCATGGCTTCCGACGACAATCAAGTCGATTTCACTTTCTTTGGCGATGCGGTGCAGCTCAGCCGTCGTTTGGCCGACGGTCACGATACGGTCGCAGGCGCTGACCCCGTGCTCTTCCAGAATCTTGTCCAGGCGCATATTTGCCTGATCTTCGACGATGGCCTGAGCCTCACTCATATCCAAAGGCACGTCGCCACCATAAGCAAAGGCCAGAGGCTCGACAATATGCGCCACACTGATGTGGGCATCGTGGATTGCGGCCAATGCTGCCGCTTTTTTCAATACCAAGCCGCTTTCTTCGCTGAGATCGAGGCCGACGAGGATGTGTTTATAAGCGCCCATGTGTGTTCCCTTCCTGGTCTTTGTGCGTTGTGCTTTTGTATTGTTATCGTGCCGGCTGTCCCCTACGATAGCGGCATCACTTCTTCCCTCGATTATAGGCCTGCGGGCCCTATAGACCAATAGGAAACGCGTCAGATGGATGCTGTATTACCTTTCGTTTTTGTCGCGCTAGCGCTCGCCATGATTGTCGGCCCGGTCATGTTGATGCGACCGAACAACGCCCAGACGCGCATCGCCAAGGTTCGGCAGCAAGCTCTGAGCTTTGGTTTGAAGGTGTTTATCGGCGAGGTGCGAGACAAAGACGGGCGCGCGCTGGCGAATTACCTCTTGCCAGTGGACGAAGATTCAGAGGCCGCGTTAGCAGAGTGGATGCTGGTCAAGAAGGGCTTCAGTCACGGCGCACATGCACATGGGTTCTGGGATTGGTCCAGCGCTGAAATGGACGCAAATCTGGTCTTGCCGGATCGGGTGACAACCCTGTTGGATGAAGCACCAGACGGAATCTATGCGGTGGGCAGTGGCCGCTTTGGGGTGTTCGCTGCATGGAATGAACGCTATAAGGGGGAGGACCCCACGGCTTCACTGGACGCGCTGAAGGCCTGGTTACGTGCCTGGCAAAGGGCTCACGTCGGATCCTGACTGGCGACTGGCACCTGCACCTGCTCGTCTTCCCCGACCCGTCTGTCCGCAGCCGGCCGCTTGGTTTGCTTTCGTTGGGGAACAGTATCAGGGTTATAGCCGGATTCGGGCATCAGCGAGAGGCTGATAGATTTTCTTTTGTTGGCCAGTATTTCACCCAATTCTTTGATGAACTGATGTCGACGCTCGTCTGCAATGGTAGACGAGGCGGCACTTTGTTGTGCTTTTTTATAAAACGCAAAGGCACGCAAGACGTTGCCGGCCAACATGGCTTTGTGACCCTGAGCGGTCAGGCTGACCACACCGACCATCAGATGCGCCCAAGCCAGTTCTTCAATGAAGTGATTCATCTCTGACACCTCCAGGGCGCCAGCCGATTGTCGTTTACGGACGACGCGACCTGCTTCGCCCAGCAGGTACTGGGCCCGGGCAATTTGCGCGTCGGTTTCCTGCAATCGGTTTAATTGCGGCTGATAACTGGCTGAGCTGATTTCCTGCTGATGTTGCAGCGTGTTGCTCAGCGTTAGCTCCATAGTCTGGCTGTTGGGCGCAATTTGAATCATGCCTCGTAGCGTGTCCGCGACCTCGTCGAGAATCAATGTGGCGATACGGGTCGATCCCAACAGACTTTCCAGCGCCACGGCAAGCTCTTCGAGCTCGCTGACGCGTCGTTTAAGCTGCATCAGGCGCTGATTAATGAGCCGCTTGCGGGTTTGTCGTGTGTTGATCACACTGACCCATATCAGCGCGAACACCGCGACAGCGACACAGCTCAAAATGATCGAAACGTTGGACATAGGCCGGGAGTGAGCAATATTGTATTCATTCAGACTGTGTTTATATAGGACTGAGCCGTGTCGCGCAAATGCTGTTTTTGCCACTGTGATCGCGGTTGCGGTCTACGGGGTTCACTTGACCTCGTCGTTCTTTGCACTTATATATGTGCACCCCAATCGTTCTGGCCGGTATTGAGACTGGCTTGATCGTTCTCTTGTCGGTCGATATTCGCGGGGGCGAAGACGACTCCTCCGGCAAGTGTCACGTTGCGTAACCCGTGTGGACGAGCAGCACACAGGATGTTGAATCGGGCGACAAGCCCCAATCTGAATGGTTTTTTATGGGAAAGTCCTTAGTTATTGTGGAATCACCGGCCAAGGCCAAAACGATCAACAAATACCTTGGCAAGGATTTCATCGTAAAATCCAGTGTCGGTCATATTCGTGACCTGCCCACAAGTGGCTCCGGCAACGGCAGTGTTGACCCCAAGGAGCGCGCTCGTCAGGCCGCGATTACGCGCAAGCTTTCTCCTGAAGAAAAAGCGCGTCACAAAGCAGCGAAAGCCCGTGAACAGCTGATCAAGCGCATGGGCATCGACCCTGAAAATGGCTGGAAAGCGCACTACGAGATCTTGCCCGGTAAGGAGAAGGTCGTCGCTGAACTGAAAAAGCTCGCCGCTGACGCTGACACCATCTACCTCGCAACGGATTTGGATCGTGAGGGAGAGGCCATTGCCTGGCACCTGCGTGAAGCCATCGGCGGTAATCCCGATCAGTATCGTCGCGTCGTGTTCAATGAGATCACTAAAAGCGCGATTCAAGAAGCCTTTAAATCCCCCGGCCAAGTCGACCAGAACCGCGTCAATGCCCAGCAGGCCAGACGGTTCCTGGACAGGGTGGTGGGCTATATGGTGTCGCCACTGCTGTGGGAAAAAATTGCCCGAGGATTGTCGGCGGGCCGCGTTCAGTCCGTCGCTGTACGCCTTGTGACCGAACGGGAGCGCGAAATTCGCGCGTTCATCCCGGAAGAGTTCTGGACCGTTCACGCCTTGCTCGATACCCGCGAGGGCAAGCAGCTTCAGTGTGAAGTTAAAAAGCAGGGTGAGACCCAATTCAAACCTTTGAACGAAGCGTCTGCGATGCAGGCGGTGGATGCGCTGAAGCAGAGCAGCTATCAGGTTGCCAAGCGCGATGACAAACCCACCCGATCCAAACCGGGCGCTCCTTTTATCACCTCGACTCTGCAGCAGGCCGCGTCCACACGGCTGGGGTTCGGCGTCAAAAAAACCATGATGTTGGCGCAACGCCTCTATGAGGCGGGCTACATCACCTACATGCGTACTGACAGCGTGAACCTGAGCAAAGAGGCGGTGGAAAGCTGTCGTGGCTTTATTGACGAACAGTTTGGCAGTAAATATCTGCCGGACAGTCCGCGTATCTACTCCAGTGCAAACGCCAATGCGCAAGAGGCGCACGAGGCCATCCGCCCTTCCGATGTCGGCGTCAAAGGGACGCAACTGAGCGGAATGGAGCGCGATGCAGAGCGTCTGTATCAGCTTATCTGGAACCAGTTTGTCGCGTGTCAGATGGTCGATGCAGAGTACACCAGTACCTCTGTTGTCGTCGAAGCCGGGAATTTTGAGCTGCGCGCGAAGGGCCGAGTGCTTCGCTTCGACGGTTACACACGTGTGATGCCTCAGCCGCCTAAAAAAGACGAAGAGGGCATCTTACCCGACGTCAAAGTGGGTGATGCGCTCGACTTGAATGAGTTACTGCCCAAGCAGCATTTCACCAAACCTCCCGCACGCTACACCGAAGCGAGCTTGGTCAAGGAGTTGGAAAAGCGCGGCATCGGTCGGCCATCCACCTATGCGTCGATCATCTCGACTATTCAAGATCGAGGTTATGTACACCTCGAGAACAAGCGCTTTCATGCAGACAAGATGGGTGACATCGTCACCGAACGTCTCGTTGAGAGTTTCAGCGACTTGATGGATTACGGGTTTACGGCGGGCATGGAAGAGCGTCTGGACCATGTTGCGGACGGACAGCGTAATTGGCTCGACTTGTTGAACGAGTTCTACGCCGCATTCTCTGAAACGCTGGATAAAGCCAGAGAGAGTGATGCGGGCATGCGACGCAATGAGCCCGTTAGCACCGATATCGAGTGCGGAAACTGCGGCCGTCACATGCAAATCCGTACAGGCGCAACGGGCGTGTTTCTCGGCTGCTCCGGTTATGCCTTGCCGCCGAAAGAGCGCTGCAAAAACACAATGAATCTGGTCTCCGGCGACGAAGCGGTGGATGCCGACGATGAAGAGGCGGAGACCAACCAGCTTCGTATGAAAAGGCGCTGTCCCATTTGTAACAGCGCGATGGACAGTTACCTGCTTGATGAAAGCCGCAAAATTCATATTTGCGGCAATAACCCCGATTGTGAGGGGTATGAAGTGGAGCAGGGCCAGTTCCGCATCAAGGGCTATGACGGCCCACTGATTGAGTGCGACAAATGCGGCAATGACATGCAGCTCAAGAGTGGTCGCTTTGGTAAATATTTTGGCTGCACCAACGAAAGTTGTAAGAACACGCGTAAACTGTTGAAAAACGGTGAGGCGGCGCCCCCTAAAATGGACCCGATTTCCATGCCGGAATTGCAATGTGAAAAGGTCGATGATCACTATGTGTTGCGCGACGGCGCGGCGGGGATGTTCCTTGCGGCAAAGGGCTTTCCGAAGAACCGTGAAACACGAGCGCCCAAGGTGAAAGAAATTCTGCCTCATGCGGAAGAGCTCGATCCAAAATACGCGTTTTTGCTGAAAGCACCGGTCGAAGATGAGGATGGGAACGACGCGATCATCCGCTTTTCGCGCAAGAGCAAAGAGCATTACGTGCAAAGTGAAATTGACGGCAAGCCAAGCGGCTGGAAGGCTACTTACGAAAAGGGTAAGTGGGTCGAGCAGGGCAGCCCGAAGAGTAAAAAGGCGAAAAAATGAAGCCACGTGACGCTGCGATGATTCAACAAAGGCTGCGCATGGCCGCTGCGCTGTTGAGTCTCGCGGGTCAAGAGACGGGCCTGAAGCGTCACAGCTGCCATTTTTCTGCGATAGAGCTGATGATTGAGTCAGCTCGACGTCTGCTCCGTTCCCTCTCGAATGGGGATCAGTCCGCCAGTACCAGTTTGACCGTCTATTGCCAGTCGAAGCAGTTCGATCATGCGGTGTTGCAAAGGCAAGCCGAAACCGAGGCATGGATAGACAAGCTCGTAGCGCTGGAAGCAGGAATGGATGTCGGTGCGGCTCAGTGGGCCGAGGATGCGCGCAATGCAGAGGCGGAATCTTTGCTGATCGCGACCAGCGCGGCGGCGCAACCGAGGCACTGGTCAGACTGGAGCACGGCGGAGTTAACCCCGTTATTGGCCGCCATGCAGCAGGATATTGCGGAAATTATTGAGCTCCAAAGCGAATATTAATATCTTTGCAATACTGCTACAATGAGCCTTGGTTTTAAGAAAGGCCCGTTGTCCTGATGTCCACCCTGTATGAAATAGTTGAGCTGGTAGACGGTGAAATCGTGCTTCGTAGAGCAGACGAAGACGGCGAGCCGCTTGTGTCCATTTCCTTTTCGGAAGAGGCGCTCTACTTTCTGAACAACAGTAAGTTCTCCGTTGCCAAAGCCATGATTGAAGCGGGACTCGAAGCGGCAAGCGAGGAGTCAGCGGAATCAGAGGATGCCGAGGCCGACCCCGAGTTTGAAGAACCCGGCTCCAGTACAGTTCACTGAATTCACGTCATCCACACCGCGTTACGGCATTGAGAACAGCCGTGTTCTCGCAATTCTCTCGTCAATTTTAGCGATAATCGCCTGATAGTCTGCCGACTCAGTCGTTTGATACTGTGCGGTGAACTTTTGCTTGCTTAAACCTTCAGCAAGGTCTTTTGTTTCGGGGAAGAAGTCGTTTTCTTTCAGCTCAGTAGCGGGCTTCTGTGTTTTGCCTTCCGATAGGGCTTGAACATAGCCTGCAAAGCGCGTCCCAGCGCGATCCGCAGCGAGGTCACGAAAGCTGAAACCACTGCCGCCGCGAGCGGAATCGAGTACTTCTTTGGCCTGTCCCAGGCCGGCACTGATGCCACTTGTGGCGAGGGCTTCGAGCGCAGCGGAAAGGATGAAGTGCTTCGCCAGATCCCGACGTGTGTCCAGCGTGATGGGAATGTCTGGAATCGGAGCCTGGCGAGCAGGAATGAAGTGTTCGAGGTGGCCCTCGTCTGCGAGCAGTGCCAAGCCAAGCAAAGCAGACAGCGCGTTTTCGTCGTTGTTTTGTGGGCTGGCCAGTCGGTTCAGCATCGGGTTGAGGTAGTAGGCCAAGCTGTGATTGGCGCTGTGAGCTTCAGGGCGGTGGCTAAGCTGTTCGTAGTAACGAACCCAGGCATCAATTTCGCTCGCCACCAGGGCACTGTCTTCGCCTCCCAGACGCATAAATGTGGACAGCGTTTGAGACAGGCGGCCCTGTAGCAGCGTCGGCTTCCGAGCCTCCAGGGTCATATGGCTCTGGGTGATCTGCAATTGATCCAAGTAAGCATTCAGCGATGCGAGTGGCAGGTGGAGATAAGTTTCGGTGGCATGACTCAAGACGCGCATGGCCAACGCATCGGGTATCGGCATTGCGCCCAGCTTAAGCTGTTCAATCTGCAATGCGGTGCCCGCCGGGACGCTGACGTAAATATTTGCCCAAATCTTCCCTCCTAATAAAGGGTATGACAGCGCCAGGTCTGCACGATCCTGATGCAGGGTCGTCGCCATTCGTAACGGAGCGAACTGCGCTTGCCCGAGAGATAGCAGGCTGCTCAGCTGTTGTGTGTTCATTTCCAAAGTAAAGTCCGGTGCAGCGCGCTGGATCTTCCCGAGGCTATCTTTCGCAAGCTGGCTACTCAGAACGAAATCATTTGAGCTTGGAAAGCGAGGGGAGGGCACCGTGGGTTTTAGACTCAGCGATAGGAACAGGAATATGCCGATAATCGCGAGCAGGAAACAGAAAAAATAAAACAGAAACAACCGAAGACGACGCATGTGAAGCCTGACAATGGAATGCGCTTCAAATTCTAGCAAGCCCGCTACAAGCTGACGAGACCCAATTGTCGTCAATACACGCAGTAGAGCGCGGTTTGAGGCTTTGAGAGGTAATCAAAGCCTTCCCGGTCGTGTCTACTTTTGGGCCAGAGAGGGGTAGCGTAAACTTACGTCAATGTAGGCGGTGTCAGACAACTCGCTGCGGACACTGTTATCCGGTAGCGTGGTGATAAGACGGGCCTGATAGGCGTATTGACCTTGTCGTTGCAGCATTTGCGAGACAGCATGGATATGAGGATGGGCGCTCACCAACTCAAACTTGCCACCGTTGAAGCTACGCCACAATTCGATATGCGTTTGGCCGAGGTCCAACTCGCGCTGCGGCTGGATTTTAATGACGAAGGCGCCATCGATGGAGGCCTCGGGCATGACCAGTTCCAGGCATTTTGCAGGATGTTTCGCATCACCTTGCACCGGTAAAGCGAGCGCGGCGAAAAGTAAGCCAATGATCGCGGTAGTGCGACCGTCTCGTGTCAGTGTTTTCATAAACTTAAAAGCTTCCATTCGTGGGTACTTATCCTCACTGTGGGGAGGGTGCGTGTCTAAGCTGGGCACCTCGTGGATATAGGGCGTGTGGGTGATCCGTCAACACTCATCATTACTACTTAATGAATCCAGCGAAGATTATGCCACAAGTTTCAACGACAGATTGTGAGACTTTGTGAACAAGCGTAATGTTTTTGTAATGCAGATAGAGTGCGGTGGCGACGGCATAGAGCGCTGCCAGCCGTCTTCCGACAGGTGGTGGTGAGCGCTTTGCCCAAAGGTTCTGTATTGCATTAACTCCCGAAAAAGGGGGCGAGCGCTTCTTTTTGGTGCGTTTCATCGGGCCGTTGCTGGTACCATGCCAAGATGCGGTTCGCCAAGTCTTTAACCTCCGGCGAGGGGGCTTCGGCGTCATTTGATGCGCCAAACAAAGCAGATTGAAATCCGGTCAGCGCGCTCGCCAACTGAGCATCTTGAGTCGCGATGTGGTCGATTAGGGCACTCGTGGAGCGCTTGCCGAGCACTTCTGAGCTCAACTCAACCAGCGCGTTTTGTAGCGTACCGGCATCCTTTTCCTGAGCGGCTTGTTTTAGCAGCTCGTCAATGCGTTGAGATCGACGTGGGTTCGCGTGCGCGCTCATTGATGTATCTAGGGGTGCCCTACGGGGCCTACGCCACAGCAACACAAGCGTGACGGCATTGCTTGCGACCAGCAACGCAATCAGTGCATAGGGCCAATAGGATCGCTCTTGAGCGAGGGCCGGACGCGCTTCGGTGACGTCGCTTTCAGTGAGGTCGGTAGCGTCTGTATTGATGGGCGCGATGGCATTGCCTTGACTCGGTGCGGGGCCGCTTGCGGTCAAGGTTTTTTCTGGGAGTTCGGCCCATTCAAGCACGTCTGTTTCGGTATTCCACCAAGGGATTCGAACGGCAGGCAGAGTGACAGAGTCCGTTGTTGTCGAGACTAACGCAGCACTCTCCGTGCGTTTTCCTCGCAGGCCAAAGGCGTCTTGTGTTTCATTTAAGGAGGGGGGCTCCAGGTAGCTTTTCAAGTTGCTACCTTGCCATTCCTCCATGAGCGAAGGGATTTGCGCCGCTTCAACGCCGGATGCTTCAAGCGTTACCTCGCGTGTGACGGGCTCGCCTATACGTAAAGCGGACGGCGCGTGACTCCAGGTTTCTGAAAGTGTCACCGAGCGAGCGGGGAGCCAGGCTGCCGAGGCGGGGAAGGTGTCGGGAATCGACTTGATACGCAGAATTTTTTCCTGGCTGCGCAACTTCTTGATTTCGTAGTGCCCGGTTGGGTCGAGCAACGAGCGATATCGAGACTTGGGAATCCGCGCCTGCCAGGTAATCGAGGGGATCAACAAGGTACCGCTGCGCTGTGGGATCAAGGCTCGGGAAAGTTCCAACACATTGTATTGTACGCCGTCGATGCGGCGTCGATACCGTTTGTTCGGCAGGGTCTTAATAATCGTGTCATCGATATCGAGGTCACCCATGTCGAGCTGATCGACGTTTACGGAGTAGTAGAGTCGATAGGTGACAATGACCTGTTCTTGCACATAGGCCGACGATTTATCCACGATGGTTTCGAGCATGACATCGGCCAACTGATCGGGTGCTTTGCCCGGTGCGTCCACTTCGACGGCGACCGCTTCGGTGGTCTCACCTTTGTAGGTGATCGGTGGGATAAGCAGGGTGCCTTGCTGTTTGGGCTCCAGTTGCAGTTGCCATTGATGAATGGCGATTGTCTGGCCGTTGATATTGTAAGACTGCGCGCTGGGATAAAAACCGATGATCGAGAACTGCTGCTTGAGGCTGCTGAAGTCGGGCGTTTCACCGCCGGCGTGGCCGCGGTATTGAAAGGTGACGGTTAAGGTCTCCCCTAATTGCATGGTTTGGCGTTCAACATCGACCATGAAGTTTTGCGTCTGCGCGTGCACCAGCGCGGACAGCATCAGCACGCAGAGTAGGGATGTGAAAAATCGTATCTTGGGGGCCATGTGTAAACCTTTTTTCAAATGCGCTTGGGCTTACCAACGCTGTTCTTCATCTGGTGGTACTCGCCAGGCTTCGGCGGGCCTTTCCATTCGTCGTTGACGGTGTTGCAGCTCGAACTTGTTCCGCAGCAGTCCGCCGGGATCATCGGGTACTTTACGCAGCCATTGCTCTAAAGCTTGATCGGCTTCTGACTGTCGGCCTTCGAGCAGCGCGGCTTGGCTCTGCTGACCCGGTTCCAGCGCGCGATTATCGTCAGCTTGAGACTCGGTTAAATTCTGGGCTTGGGCCTGTCGACCTTCGCGTGAGTCCTCTGGTTCGGGGGAGAGGGCGTCCTGCTCGCTCTGGTTTTCAGCTTGCGCTTTCTCATCACCATAGTAGCGCTGTAATGCTTCCTGTTGCGCTTGTTCTGCATTTTTGTCGTTTGCTGCGGTGTTTTGAGGTGACTGAGCTTGCTCGGACTGTTCGCCGTCGCTGGACGACGATGCACTCCCTTCACTTGCCCCCGATTCTTCTGACGCGGGGCTGTCGCCCTCGGAGCTATCGGATTCAGATTCCGTGCCGCTGCTCTGATCGTCTTGGTTTGGGCTCTGCTGTTGCGCCTCATTTCCCTGCTGTGCGTTGTTGTCCGACGACCCGCTTTGATTCTCCTGCTCTTGCTGTTGCTCTTGCGCTTGCTTGAGTGCTTCGACTAAGGCTTTGTTGTCTTCAGCTTCTTCAAAATCAGGACGGGCTTCCAAAGCGGCATCGTAGGCTGCGATCGCCTCGTCGAGTTTACCCTGTGCGGCTAGGCTGTTTCCGAGGTTATAGCGGCCCTCTGCAGAATCGTCTGTGCGGTAGAAGGTTTCGGCTTCTGCATAGCGGCCAGCCTTGTACGCTGCCGCAGCCTGCCAGGCCGGGTCTTCGAATAATTCAGCTGCCTGTTCGTATTCACCTGCATCAAAATGGGATTCGCCACGTTGATTGTCATTTTTGAACAGCGAGTCGAAACTTAAGGCTACCACGGGAGGTGGCTGCAAGAGCCCTCCAGTACATAGCAGTGCGAGTAACCAACCTCGACGAAAGAGAATCGCTACCAAAAACAACGCCGGGAACAGCAACCACGGTCCGCTGTCGTACCACTGATCAAAACGTTCATCTTTTTTGGATTCGGTGTCTTTGGCGGCGTCGGTAAACAGCGTTTGCAACTGTCGAATATCGCTGTCGCCCTGTGTGAAGCTGACGTAGCGGCCTTTCATGGCGATGGCGGCTTCGGCGAGACCGCCTTCGTCCAGTTTGGCGATGACGATATCTCCACGACGGTCGCGCTCGAAATGTCCACCGTCGGTAGGTATGGGCGCACCTTCGAAAGTGCCGATCCCCCAAACGGTCACCGGGTACTCTGCTCGCGCCAAAGATTTGAGCGCGGGCAGGGCGCCTTCTGCGATACCGTCGGTGAGTATAAGAATGTCGCCACCCGTTGCTCTGGCGCTATCAAAAAGTTCATATGCCAGGCTCAATGCTCGCTCGATATTGGCTCCTTGGACAGGCATTAAATCCGGATGCAGTGAGGGGAGCAGCGATTTAATGGTGCGCGTATCGTCCGTCAGAGGCGTCACGACATGGGCATCGCCCGCGTACACCACGAGCCCTGTGTAGCCGTCGCGGCGGGCACTTAAAAGATCCATGAGTTTCAGTCGCGCGCGTTCCACACGGGATGGCGCGATGTCTTCGGCCTTCATTGAGGGGCTGAGATCCCACAAGATGACCAGCGCGTTCTCATTCGCTTTTAAGGCCTGTGGACGCTTTTCCCAAGTGGGGCCTGCGAGTGCGAGGCTCAGGCCGACCAGGGTGACTGCGAGTAAATATAATGGCACGCGGCTGTGACGGTATTGGGCTGACTCGAGCAGCACATCTAAAAACGCGGGGTCGATAAAACGCTGCCAATCCCCTGTGTTTTTAGCGTACTGGCGCAGCAACAGACACAACACGATGACGGCCGGGATAAGTACAAGCCATAGTGGGCGAAGGAAATGAAATTGTCCGAAGAGTTCCACTAGGCGTCTCCCGAGTGCTGCAGGGGCAAGCGTGTGCTGAGCGCGAGCAGAGCAAACAGCAGGGCAAGGCTGAGTGCGAGCGGGTAGTAAAAGACATCGCGCGTTGGCCGTAGCTGTTCGTCGTCGTGTTCTATGGCTTCTTGCTGATCGAGTTGCGTGTAGACGTCTTGCAACTCTTTAGGGTCATGCGCTCGGTAATACTGGCCTCCAGTCGTCTCCGCAATGTAGCGTAAGCTCTCTTCATCCAGCTCCGCGGAGGGGTTCACGCTGCGGGTGAATGTGCCAAACATGCCGGCACTGACCTCCATCGAATTGGCGCCCATGCCAATGGTGTAAATCTTCACCCCCGCTTGCGCGGCAAGGTCGGCCGCTTGGCGTGGATCGACATTCCCAGCCGTATTTTCGCCGTCGGTTAGGAGGATTAAGACACGCTGATCACTGGGCCGATCTTTCAGTCGTTTCACCGCGAGACCGATGGCGTCGCCGATGGCTGTTTTCTCCCCTGCCATACGTAACTGCGCTTCTTGCAAAAGCTGGTCGACGGTTGCCAGATCAAAGGTCAGAGGCGCTTGCAAATACGCTTGGGTGCCGAACAGGATCAAGCCAACGCGATCGCCTTCACGCTTTTGCAAGAATTCGCCAAGCAGGTATTTGACGATCACGATACGTGCGATCTGTTGGTTTTCGACCACCATATCGGCGGTGCTCATGCTGCCAGAAATGTCTACGGCAAGCATTAAGTCACGGCCGCTGGCAGAGAGTGAAACGGTATCGCCCAGTATTTGCGGACGCGCCGCTGCAACGATGAGGCTCAACCAAGCACTAACCAGTAACACCCAAGGGACTACACGAAAGGCATGTGTGTGCGAGGCCTTTTGCTCAGCGGCGGCGCGGGCACGTCGGGAAAAGGGTGTGCGCAATGCGGCTGAATGCGCGCGCGCGCGCGGCAGAATATACCGCAATACCAACGGGAGTGGCGTGAGCAGAAATACCCAGGGCCATACGAAACTCACTTCCGTTCCTCCCTGATCTTTGTGTGGCGAACCCAGCTCTGTGCAAACTCGATGAAGTCGTTGAGGTGGTCTACCTGCGCGGCGGCACCCAGACTTTCTTTTGCCCAGCAGTACGTCAGCGCCTCATATTTTTGCTTTTCGGCGGGCGTCGCGGATTCAAGGAGGTAGGCATACCAGCGCTCGCCAGAGAGCGACGCAATGTAAGACCTGGAGGGTGCTGAAACCGTGAACAGATAACGTTTTAACACACGATTGAGGTCGGCATACAGTGTCGCTGAATCCTGTGGCGAAGCACGCTCAACGGCCTGTTGAAGTGCGTTCAGGGCGAGGCGTTGATAGCGACGTTGCCAGCGCCGATAAAGCACGGCGGCAACACAGAGAGCAAACAGCACAGCCAGCCCGGCAAGGAGATAGTAGCCCGGTGCAAGCGGCCAAATGCCGGTAGGGGCGGGTGTGGCAATATCGTGAAGCTGGTTCAAGAATTCCGCAGGTGCTGAGGCGTTTGTCAAAGCTCGCCTCCTCTTGAACGTAAGCGTCCGACAGCAAATAACTCCGGCAGCACCTGTTCTAGTGAGCGCGAAGTCGACACACTCGAAAACACCCCTCGGTGTTTTTGGATGCGTGCTGCAATATCGCCGAGTAAGCCCTCCCAATCTTGTTGGTAACGTCGCTGGGTTTTTGCTTGGCGGGTGTTGATATTAAAGCGGCCGTCTTCGTCTTGCAGCGTCAGCGTCGCCCGTTCGGGCAGTTGCCTTTCCAGCTCATCGTAAATATGCACGCAATGCAGTTCGCTGTGACGCGCAAGCAAGCTCATAGGGCGATCACTGCGGGCGTCGAGGTCGTGAAAATCACTGATAATGAAAATCTGGCTGCCCGGTCGTGCCACGCGCACCAACTCCATCAGCATCTCAGGCAAGCCTTGTTGATAGTCTGGTTGCAGCGACGCGTGGAGAGAGTGGTTGAAGCGCATGATGTCTTGCACAAAGTGGAGCGCGGCGTGCTTGCCGCGCTTGGGCCGTGCATCGCTTTGCTCGGA
Source organism: Cellvibrionaceae bacterium AOL6 (assembly GCA_003265435.1). Classification (GTDB taxonomy): domain Bacteria; phylum Pseudomonadota; class Gammaproteobacteria; order Pseudomonadales; family Cellvibrionaceae; genus Agaribacterium. Next base: position 143,531 of record NOXC01000004.1, on the reverse strand, counting down.
GCTGGAAAACACCATCGCGCCGAGTTTGTCGTTATTTTGAATGGTGCACCAGGCTATTGCGGCGGCGAGTTCGGCGGCGAGCACGGATTTAAAGCGGGTTTTAGAGCCAAAAAACATGGGCGCTCGCTGGTCGAGCAGCACGAGCACTGGGCGTTCCCGTTCTTCCTGAAACAGCTTCGTATAGGTTTCAAGTGTGCGCGCGGTGACCCGCCAATCGATATTGCGCACATCGTCGCCGGGTTGATAGTGTCGCACCTCAGCGAACTCCATGCCGCGCCCACGGGCGCGTGAACGCTGAGGTCCCGCTTGTGAGGCGGCGCTGCGCTGTCGAGTATTCAGTCGATAGTCGCGCACGAGCGCTGCGATGCCGACGAGGCGCTCGAGTTGCGCGTAGATGCGTGCGTCTTGGAGCTGAGTGTTGGTCATTGCGTTTTACACAGCAACAGGGAGGGTTCGGATCAGCTCATCGATGACTTTGTCGGTGGTAATGCCCGCGGCTTCGGCTTCGAAGCTCAGTAATATGCGATGGCGAAACACGTCATGAATCACTTCGATAACATCATCCGGGCTAACGTAATCCTGGCCTTTCAAAAGCGCATTGGCGCGAGCACAACGGTCGAGTGCGATAGTTGCACGAGGACTGACACCAAACTCGATCCAATGTTCAAACTCTCCCCCTAAAGGCGCTGGCCGGCGTGTTGCTTCGGTGAAGGCCACGATGTAGTCCTCAACAGCCGGAGCCATGTGCAGATCCAGTGCTGCTTTGCGCGCCTCGAAGATAGCGCTTTGGCTGACGACGTCGGGCAGGGCAGCGGTTTCTTTGTGGCTGGCTTCGTTGCGACTCAAGCGCAGAATGGCGCGCTCACTGTCAAAATCGGGAAAGCCGACCTTTACATGCATGAGAAAGCGGTCCAATTGCGCCTCAGGTAGGGGGTAGGTCCCTTCCTGTTCAATCGGGTTCTGGGTCGCCATCACCAGGAACAACTCAGGCAGCGCATATGTGGCTCTGCCGACACTCACTTGCCGTTCGGCCATGGCCTCGAGCAGAGCGGATTGCACTTTTGCAGGAGCACGGTTGATTTCATCTGCAAGGACGAGGTTGTGAAAGATCGGCCCGGCCTGAAACTCAAACGTCGCGGTTTGGGGGCGATAAATATCGGTACCGGTGACATCGGAGGGGAGGAGGTCGGGGGTAAATTGAATGCGATGGAAGTCGCCCTCGATGCCTTCGGAGAGGCTCTTAATGGCTCGAGTTTTGGCGAGGCCCGGTGCGCCTTCAACGAGCAGATGACCATCGGCCACAATGGCCAGCATCAGTCGGTTTACCAGGGCTTGTTGGCCAATGATCTTGTTTTCTAGCCATAGTTTGAGCTGTTGCAAAGATGCTGCAGAAGACATGAGTAGTCGTTATCCCTTGGCTTGTTGATCGGTGTAGATTTTATCGTGTCGTGTTCTCAATAGTCCGGGCCGCGAGAGCGGTCGTTGTCCCCGAATGACCCGCCTCGAACCGGCGCAGTATAGACAGGGAATACGCGCCAGGGTTCCCCTGTATTTAAGCTATGCTTATGTGAGGGTGATTGTACACATATCAAGGCTTCCGTAGGGGCTTGAGGCTCAGTGAGGTCGATTTGGCATCGGGTGGACCCCGTAACCACAGATATCTACAGGAGAGAGGGTGGAAATTTCATCGAAACACATCAATGATCCAGCACGTCTTGTGCAGGATTTGAACACTGAAGCGCTCGACGACACGCTACTGCCGGGTTTTCGCGATGCTGTGCTCTCACATTTCCCGGTTGCCGATTGGCAGGGACGTCCCGTCAAGGATCTGGCCAATGCCTTGTCTTCCTTTCACGACTTTATTCAGAAGCGTCAGCAAGACGAAGTGCTTGTTGATGTGTTCAATCCCAGCCTGGATGAGCATGGCTGGGTGTGTGGTCGCAGCGTGGTGCTTTTCTGCGTCAGTGACCAGCCCTTCCTCGTTGATTCTGTTCGTATGGTCCTCGAAGAGGGGGAGTATGCGATTCATATCTCGAAGAGCACCATCCTCGATGTAAACCGAAAAAAGGGTGAGCTGACGAGCGTGCGTGCGCAGTCGCCCGAATCCAAAGCGCTGGAGACCTTTGCGTACTTTGAAATCACCGCGATCAGCGACGCGGCTGAAAGAGAGGCGCTTGTCCAGCGCGTGCGTGAGGCCATTGAGCATGTTCATCAGGTGGTCAGCGACTACCACGGTATGCTGGAGCGGCTCGCACAGGCAGAGCGTGAGCTGGGCTCCCATTCGCTGAACGAAGAGAGCGCTTTTCTCGAATGGCTGAAAGCGAGTCACTTCACTTTTCTGGGCTATCGTGAGCTAGATTTTGACACCGCGCTCGATACCTCAGGGGATCTTGAGGGGCGAACGCTGAAAGAGAATGTCGCCGAGCGTATGGGGATCTTCAAAGTCGTCGAGTGTGAGTCATTGTGCCTGTCGGCGGCGTCCTTCGCCGAAGGTGCGCGGGCATTTTATGGTTGCGGCGATGTCATTGGGTTTTCGAAGTCGAAAACACGCTCGACGGTACACCGTAACGTGTATCCCGACTACATAGTGATAAAAAACTGAACGCCGAAGGTCGGGTCGTCGGTGAACGGCGCTTTTTAGGCTTCTATACCTATTCCGTATCTGCTGCCTCGCCTTTCGATATTCCAATCCTACGTAGCAAGGTTCAGCATGTGCTTGATCGTAGCGGCCTGAGCCCGCGCTCGCACGACGGAAAACGATTGTTACGCTACATCGATCTGCACCCCAAGTCGGAGTTGTTCCAGTCGGGGAGCGACGAGCTGTTTGAATGTTTTCGTACCATTGTGGAATTAAATGAGCGGGATATTGTTAAGCTGATTGCACGCCCGGATGCGTTTGGGCAGTTTTTTTCCTTTTTGGTTTACGTGCCGCGTGAACTCTATACCACGGACCTGCGACTGAAAATACAGTCTCTGTTGGGTGCAGCCATCGGTGCTCATGACGCCGATGTGTCTACGTTCTTTTCGGAATCGAAGCACGCGCGCGCGCACATCGTGTTTACGCTGAACACTGAGCCTGCGAAAGAAGTGGATGTCGCTGCGCTGGAAGCGGAAGTGATCGAGCTCACTTACGGTTGGAAAGAACACTTCCGGCGTGCGCTTGAAGAGCAATATGGTGAAAAACGAGCGGGTGAGCTGTACAAAAACTTCTGCGACGGGATCGCGCAAAGCTTTCAGGAGCAATTTGATGCGCGTACCGCGGCGCGTGATGTGGCGGTATTGGAATCATTGCACAGCGAAGACGACATTACCATGCAGCTCTATCGGCCTGCGAACAGTCAGCCTGATGAGCTCAAGTTTCGGGTGTCGCACCTCGGCTCGATGCTCGAGCTCTCGGATGTGATTCCCATTCTGGAAAACCTGGGTTTACGGGTGCTGGGCGAGCAGCCATTTTATCTCCGGCATCGCGATGGCCGGGGTTTTTGGGTGCATGACTTTCATTTGCGTGCCCGCTCGGGAGAAGTCCTGGGTTTGAACAAGCTCAAAGCTAATTTTGAGCAAGCGTTTGAGCGCGCCTGGGTTCGAGACATTGACAGTGATGCCTTTAACCAGCTTGTTTTGGCGGCCGAGTTATCGTGGCGGGAAGTGAACTTGTTGCGCGCCTACGCGAATTATATGAAGCAGACCTTGTTTCCGCTTTCGTTAGATTATTGTGCCGACACCCTTGTCACGTATCCGGCAACCACGCGAAAATTGGTCGATATTTTTAATACGCTGTTTTCGCCGGATGCGCAGGACACCGCAGATGAGCGCCTCCACAAGGCGGAGCTTATCGCGAAATCGGTGGAGGAAGACCTCGAATCTGTACAAGTACTCAATCAGGATAAAGTCCTGCGGCGTTACTTGGATTTGTTTGCGGCGACACTGCGAACCAATTTCTATCAGCGTAATGCAGACGGTGACTATCCTGCCTATCTGTCGTTGAAAATCAGCCCCTTAAAATTAGCCGATATCCCGGAGCCCAAGCCGCATTTCGAGTTTTTTGTTTACGCATCAAGAGTGGAGGGTGTGCACCTGCGCACGTCTAAAGTGGCGCGCGGGGGGGCTTCGCTGGTCCGACAGGATTGAAGACTATCGCACAGAGGTGCTAGGCCTGGTGAAAGCCCAGCAGGTGAAAAATGCGGTGATAGTACCCAGTGGTGCGAAAGGCGGATTTGTTGCAAAGCGCCTGCATTCTGGAATGGATAGAGCGGCGTTTATGGAGGAAGGCATTGCCTGCTACAAGCTCTTCATTCGCGGCTTGCTCGATATTACGGATAACCTGGTTGAAGGAGATATTACCAAGCCTGAAAATGTTGTCTGTCTGGATGGCGATGACCCCTACCTGGTGGTCGCCGCGGACAAGGGTACGGCGACGTTTTCCGATATTGCCAATGGCATTTCGGAAGAGAAGGGCCACTGGCTGGGCGACGCTTTTGCGTCAGGAGGCAGTCAGGGCTACGACCACAAGGGCATGGGCATTACGGCTAAAGGGGCGTGGGTAAGCGTTCAGAGGCACTTCCGTGAGTTAGGACTAAATACGCAGACCGATGCCTTTACGGCCATCGGTATCGGCGACATGGGCGGCGACGTATTCGGCAATGGCATGTTGTTGTCTGAATCGATGAAATTAGTGGCCGCGTTCAACCACCTGCATATTTTCATCGATCCTGATCCGGAGCCCGCTGCCGCCTACGCGGAACGAAAGCGCCTATTCGAGAGCACGGCATCGGGTTGGTCAGAATACAATAAAGCGCTCATATCCCGTGGCGGTGGCGTGTACTCGCGAACCGATAAATACATATCGTTGAGTCCGGAGGTGCAAGCCCTGCTCGGATGCACTGACACGAGACTGACGCCAACCGCATTAATTTCACGCCTGTTATGCTCGGAAGTGGACCTGATATGGAATGGCGGGATTGGTACCTATGTTAAATCGAGCGGCGAATCGCATAGCGAGGTCGGCGACAAGGCGAATGACGCTTTGCGTGTAAATGGAGAGCAACTGCGCTGTCGTGTATTTGGCGAGGGCGGTAATCTCGGGATGACGCAAAAAGGGCGTATCGAATACTGTCTGCGCGGTGGAGCCTGCAATACTGACTTTATTGATAACGCCGCAGGTGTGGATTGTTCCGACCATGAAGTCAACATCAAAATTCTTATTGATGAGCAGGTCGCGCAGGGGAATTTAACCAGTAAGCAGCGCAACGCTTTACTCGCGAGCATGACCGACGATGTGAGTCGATTGGTGTTGGACAATAATTATCGGCAAACGCAATCGTTGAGTATTGCTGAATTCAGTGTACACACGCGCATTAATGAGTACCGCCGATTTATGGATTATCTCGAAGAGCTCGGCAGATTAGATCGGGGCCTCGAGTTTTTGCCCACGGATGCGCAAGTTGCAGATCGTGTTGGCCGGGGGCAGGCGCTCGCACGGCCAGAATTGTGTGTGTTGATCTCCTATGCAAAAGTTCAACTTAAGGAGTTATTGGCGGGCTCAAACATTGCGGCCGACCCTTATTGTGCCGAGGCGGTAATGGATGTATTTCCTGAAGCCTTGCATGAACGCTACGCCGATGCGATCAAGTCACACAAGCTCAAGCGTGAAATTATCGCCACGCAATTAGCGAATGATTTTGTCAATAATCTGGGTATTACGGCCTATCATCGCTTAGTTGAAACCACCGGCAGTCACGCCGATGAGGTTGTGAAAGCCTATGTGACGTCACGCGACGTGTTCCGCTTCGAAGATTTTCATCGCTATATTGCGTCGCACGACGACCGTATGCCGGCGAAGACGCAATATGAATTGCTCGCCACGATGATTCGTCGGGTACGGCGCGGTACACGATGGTTTCTTAAAAACAGAAGAGGCGGGCTCGATGTTGCCGGCGAAGTCGAGAATTTCCGTCCCCGGTTGGCTGAGGTGCAAAAGCAGACAGGCGAATTACTGCCAGATCAACAGCGCGAGGAATGGCAGCAACGCGCTGCTGCGCTAGAGGCTCAGGGCATTGATGGTGAGTGGCTTGATTTGATGGCGATGCCAGAGAATCTGTTTTCCGGCGTCGGTATTGTCGAAATTTCCAATCAAAGCGGCGCCAGCATCGCGGAATGCACGCAAATGTTTCTGAGTTTGATGCACGAGCTCAATTTGAACTGGTTCGCGACACAGCTTTCGGCGATAAAAGTCGACAACTACTGGCAGGCCAACGCCCGTGAATCGTACATTGATGATCTGGAATCGCAGGCTCGGAAGCTGTCCATACTGTTATTGAATCATCATCCGGATGCGGCCATTCCTCAGACGATATCGGCCTGGCTTAGTGAAAACGAGCCGATGGTGGCGCGTTGGATGGCGATGGTCAAGCGGGTAGAATCCAGTTCCGGTACCGATTACGCCATGTTTGCAGTAGCGCTGCGGGAGCTATACGATTTAGTGCAGGTGACCGCCTTCCAGTAACGGCGGCCCTTACTTTGGGTACAGTCGGAAACCTGCTACGTGCGCCGATACATTGTCGATTTACATATCGCGCCAGACGAATTGGCGCGTCTCTATGGTGGCCGCGCGCAAAGTGTGCTCGCGCGAACCCGTGAAGGTTTGCGCGTTCGCTTTCCTGCACAGCATCTCAGGGGGTTCGTGACGCGTCAAGGCGTCAATGGTGTCTTCGAATTGTGGGTCGATGAGCACAATAAGATGCTGGAGATGCGTCGACTCAGCCCCTAGATTCCGCTATCCTGCGCCCAAAATCCGATTCTCAGGAGCTCTCAGATCTCATGTATTCGATGTTGCGCCGTGCCCTTTTCAGTCTCGACCCGGAAACCTCGCATGAATTATCGCTCGACATGCTCGCCGCGCTGGAGCGAATCAAGCTGATAGGCATGCTGAAAGCCAAAGTGCCTTCCGGACCGAAACAGGTGATGGGGCTGACCTTTCCAAACCCTTTAGGTTTGGCGGCGGGGCTGGATAAAAATGGGGAGTGCTTCAATGCGTTGGGCGCCCTTGGTTTTGGCAGTGTAGAAATAGGCACCGTCACACCCCTCGCGCAGAGTGGCAACCCGCGGCCGCGCTTGTTTCGTCTGAAAGAACACGAAGCCATTATTAACCGTATGGGCTTCAATAATGAGGGGGTCGAGGCCATGGTGCCTCGATTGAAGCAACGACGCTACACCGGTGTGCTGGGTATCAATATCGGTAAAAATAAGGTCACGCCTGAGGAAGACGCGCTCTCGGATTATGTGAGCTGTATGCAAGCGGTGTATCGCTATGCGGATTACCTCACCGTGAATATCTCATCGCCGAATACACCAGGTCTGCGTAACCTGCAGCATGGTGATGTGTTAGCGGGCCTGCTTGCAGGGATACGTGATGAAAGGGCGCGCTTGAGTGATATTCACGCTCGCCGAGTACCCATTGCAGTGAAAATCGCGCCTGATAATGACTTCGATGCCATCAAGCAGATGGCCGAAACGCTGGTCGAGCACGACATGGATGCGGTTGTTGCCACTAATACGACACTTGATCGCAGTCTTGTAAAGGGCCATCGTCATGCGGATGAGACCGGTGGCTTAAGTGGCGCGCCGTTGCGCGACAAGGCCAACGAGGTCGTTGCCTGTTTGCGCCAAGAGCTGCAAGGAGCACTACCGATTATCGGCGTGGGTGGGATTCGATCTGCAACGGACGCGGTGGAGCGCATGCAAGCCGGAGCGGATTTACTGCAAGTGTATTCCGGTTTTATATACCACGGTCCTGCTCTGATAGAAGATGTGTGGCGAGGCTTGAATAGCTACGATCTTTGGTAAAAACGAGTGGGGCAGGGAATTTGCGGAGAGAGCCGAGCGTGCGTTTCGACACGCCCGGCTTCGAGAATCTAATGCGATGCGTGTTGCATGGCGCTCATTTTCTGAACCGATGCCGCCACGTTGTAGCCGTTCCAGCGATCTTCACGTCCTTCTCGCCAGCCCGATAGCCAATGGTGTCGAGGCTCGCCGGTGTCGAAGGGGCATTTGTCTCGAGACTGGCCGCTGAAACCTGCTTGGTAGCCTCGGGAAATCGCGATATCACTGCGGTTACGTTTTTGGCGCTTCATGAATGCGTTACCTCTCTGCTTTCGTGGACATGCAATGGTCCCTGAAGGACGATATGCCAGCTCTGTTTCAGGCATTGCCGACAGGGCGAATCTCCAGTGTCTCAGGAGTGCTGATGAGTGTGAATGATTTATTTCTTCTATGTGACAGTCCTTTAATCACCTTCTCGCATATCCCGTAGTGAGAGTCGATTACGCCTACGATTACCCGGCCGAATAGTGTTTACTAATGCCTGATACCCCTTTAAAAATGTCTAAGCCAGCCAAGACGCACGAGCCCGAAACTATGCAATATCCCTTATTCATTACCTGCCCCGCCGGGATCGAAAGCCTCCTGAAAGAGGAGCTGCATGCCCTTGGGCTGACTGAGTTAAAGGAAACCGTGACGGGCGTCTTCGCGAGCGCCACCCAAGAGCAGATCTACCTTGCCTGCTTGTGGTCACGTCTGGCTAACAGGGTGCTGTTGGTATTGGCTTCAGGCCCGGTAAATGATCGAGAATCGCTGTATGAGTTGGCACGTAAAATCCCTTGGATGGATCACATGAGGTCAGGCCAGACACTTCGGGTGGATTTTCATGGTACAAGCGCTGCGATTCGGCATAGTCAATTCGGGGCTATGGTGGTTAAGGATGCCATCGTTGACTGTTTTGTGGAGAAGTCGAGTTCCGAGCGACCGGATGTCGATCTCAAACAGCCCGATCATCGTATCAATGTGCGCCTGAGTCCGAAGCGCTGCTATATCGCCTTGGATTTGAGTGGCGACAGTCTGCACAAGCGCGCCTACCGAATAGGTGGGGGCGCCGCGCCGATCAAGGAAAACCTCGCGGCGGCCTTGTTATTGCGCGCAGGCTGGCCTGAGCTTATGCACGAAGGCGGTACTTTGGTAGACCCTACCTGTGGTTCGGCTACCTTTTTGATTGAAGCGGCGATGATGTTGTTTGATTGCGCGCCCGGTCGGCTGAGAAAGGAAAATGGCTTTTTACAGTGGCGTCAGCACGATGCTGCGTTATGGCTGAAGCTTTTGGAAGCGGCCAAAGAGCGCCGGGATACCGCATTCCGAGTGCACAATGACGCTGGGGTGCGCCTGATAGGTTGCGAGGCTGATGACAGAGTATGGCAGCAGGCTCAACGTAATCTGCGCGCTGCAGGCTTTAATGAACAACAGGTCGTGGTTGAAAAGTGCCGATTTCAGGACTGGACGCCACCACAGCTTTCCGACTCAGGTTTGATCTTATGTAATCCCCCTTACGGCATGCGTCTCGGAGAGGCGGATCGTTTGGATATTGAATATCGGGAGTTGGCAGTGCTGGCGACCGAACAGTTTCCGGGCTGGAGGCTGGGTATTCTCAGCAGCAATACCGCGCTTTTGGGGGAGACCCGCCTGCGCTACGAGCGGCGCTATAAAATTATGAATGGGGCCATACCCTGTGAATTACGGCTATATCCGATTTTGACAGAAGACGCCCGACAAGAGGCTGCAGAGAAAGCAACGGAAAGAAAAGCGCTCAGCGAGGGTGCGCAGATGTTGAAAAACCGTCTGCTTAAAAACCTGCGCCGTTTAAAGCCCTGGCGAGAGCGTGAGGGCATTGAATGCTACCGCCTTTATGATGCGGATCTGCCTGAATATGCCGCTGCGATCGACGTGTATGGCGAACAGGTACATGTGCAAGAGTACCAGGCTCCCCAGACGATCGATCCGCAAAAAGCGCGGTCGCGAATGCGAGAAGTGGAGGCTGCAGTATGCAGTGCGCTAGAGATCGATGCGGCGCAACTCCATGTTAAGGTCCGTCAACGCAATCGAGGTCAGCAGCAATACGAGCGGCTCCAGGCACCTCGCGAGGCGGATTATTTTGTGGTTCGGGAAGGACGGGCACGCTGCAGAGTGAATTTGGTCAGCTACCTGGATACGGGGATGTTTCTCGACCATAGGCCGTTGCGTTTGCGTATCGCGGAAGAGGCGCAAGGGAAGCGATTTTTGAACTTATTCTGTTACACCGCGACGGCGACGGTGCACGCGGCGTTAGGTGGGGCGCAGAAAAGTGTCAGCGTCGATATGTCCAACACTTATCTGGCGTGGGCGGAGCAGAATTTTACGTTAAACCATTTGAATCTTCGCACTCATGAGCTGGTTCGGGCCGATGTGACAGAGTGGTTGGCCGCGTGCAGACAGGGTTTTGACTTGATTATGTTAGACCCGCCCAGCTTTTCCAATTCGAAAAAAATGCGCGATGCCTTTGATGTGCAGCGCGATCACCGCGCGTTGGTGGAGCGTTGTATGGAATTGCTTAGCCCTGAAGGCACCTTGTATTTCTCCAATAATCTGCGCAGTTTTAAGTTGGACCCCTCGCTGTCTAATCGCTATCGAGTAGAAAATATCACGGCGGCAACTTTGGATATGGACTTTTCTCGCAATACTAAAATTCATCAGTGTTATCGAATTCGGCATGCATCCTCATGAAAGCCTTTAAATTACACTCAAAATATCAACCCGCAGGTGACCAGGTTTCGGCGATCGCCTCCCTCGTTGAAGGTATTCAAAGTGGGTTGGCCTACCAGACACTGCTGGGTGTGACCGGCTCCGGTAAAACCTACACCGTGGCCAACGTCATCGAGCAGGTGCAAAGACCGACTCTGGTGATGGCGCATAACAAAACGCTTGCGGCTCAGCTCTACGGCGAATTTAAAGAGTTTTTTCCAAACAACTCCGTCGAGTATTTTGTGTCGTACTACGACTACTATCAACCCGAGGCGTATGTACCGGCTTCGGACACCTTTATCGAAAAAGACGCATCGATTAACGAACACGTGGAGCAGATGCGTTTGAGTGCAACTAAAGCGCTGCTCGAACGCGAGGACGCGATCATTGTGGCGACGGTGTCGGCTATTTATGGTTTGGGTGATCCCGAGCTGTACATGAAAATGCTGTTGCATGTTGTGGTCGGGGAGCCGATCGATCAACGGGCCATACTGCGCCGACTTGCTGAGCTGCAGTATGAGCGCAATGATATCGATTTTCGTCGAGGCACCTATCGAGTACGTGGAGACGTGGTTGATGTTTTCCCCGCAGATTCAGAGCAAAATGCGATTCGCATCGAACTGTTTGATGATGAAATCGAAAACATTTCTGTATTTGACCCTTTGACAGGGGAGATGCTCGGCAAATTGAGCCGGGTCACGATTCATCCCAAAACACATTACGTAACGCCGAGAGAGCGCATTCTTGCTGCCGTAGATCAAATCAAGGAAGAGATGGCTGAAAGGCTGAAGCAACTGAATGATGCCGGCAAGCTCGTCGAGGCTCAACGCCTCGAGCAGCGTACACGCTATGATATCGAAATGATGCGTGAGCTCGGGTATTGCAATGGTATTGAAAATTACAGCCGGTATCTAAGTGGTCGGCCCTCGGGTGCGCCACCCCCCACATTGTTTGATTACCTTCCAAAAAATGCTCTGCTGGTGATTGATGAGTCGCATGTGACCATTCCGCAAATTGGCGGTATGTACAAGGGCGATCGCTCTCGTAAGGAAACCCTCGTTGAATATGGGTTCCGTTTGCCATCCGCGTTGGATAATCGGCCCATGCGATTCGAGGAGTGGGAGCAGCGTGCGCCGCAGATGATTATGGTATCGGCAACACCCGGTGACTATGAAAAAAATCATCAGGATGCTTTGGTGGAGCAAGTGGTACGGCCAACAGGTCTGGTGGATCCGGAGGTGGAAGTGCGGCCAGCCGGAACACAGGTCGATGATGTATTAAGTGAAATTCATCGCACGGTGGAGCAGGGCACACGCGTCCTTATCACAGTGCTGACGAAGCGGATGGCTGAAGACCTCACCGACTTTTTGATGGACCACGGAGTTAAGGTGAGGTATTTGCATTCGGATATCGATACGGTTGAGCGAATCGAGATTATTCGTGATTTGCGCCTGGGTGAGTTTGATGTGCTGGTGGGTATTAACCTCTTGCGGGAGGGGCTGGATATGCCGGAAGTCTCCTTGGTGGCCATTCTCGATGCCGACAAGGAGGGGTTCTTGCGCTCTGATCGGTCGCTCATTCAGACGATAGGGCGTGCCGCCCGAAATGTGCAGGGCCGGGCTATTTTATACGCGGACAGAATCACTGGTTCCATGCAGCGGGCTCTTGACGAAACCGCGCGCCGTCGGGAAAAACAGCTCGCGTTTAATGAGGCAAATAATATCGTCCCGCAGGGGATCGATAAAAAAGTCGCGGACATCATGGAGGGTGTGTACAAGGTCAAAACCAAGGGTAAAGGCAAGTCGCGGGTCAAGGATCAAAAAGCGCACTACGAGGCTTTGCTGGAAGGGGATGGCGATGTATGGCAAAAAATGGACACGCTCGAAAAGGCCATGCAGCAAGCCGCCAAAGACTTAGAGTTTGAGAAGGCCGCCCAGCTCAGAGATGAAATTGCGCGCTTGAAACAGCAAACCTAGGCGTCGCCCGAAGTGGGGCCGAACAGCGCGTCTTTTTCCTCAGAGGATACCGTACTATTGTCGGTTTTCCATGGGGCTTGCGCGACGCGGTTCCGGCCCTCGTGCTTGGCTTTGTACAGCTGTTCATCGGCAAGCTCGAGAAATTGTTCCGCATTAATGGCACGGGAATGATGAATGCTGGCAACACCGATGCTCGCCGTTAAATGCAAACGCTCTCCGGCCTCCAGATGCAGCGCATTCCGTTCAATGTTCTCTCGTATTCGTTCTGCAACCCGTCGGCCCATTGCCGGTGCGGTTGACGGGAGTATCACTGCGAATTCTTCTCCGCCATAGCGGCAGGCAATATCTATTTTTCGAACGCTTGCTCGAATCTGCTCGGCCAACAGCACAATGACCTTGTCTCCGATGACGTGTCCGTAGGTGTCGTTGACGTGCTTAAAGTGATCGGCGTCGATCAGTATGAGGCTGGTGGGTTGCAGGCTGCGCTGCGTGCGTTCGATTTCCTGCTCCAGCGCCGTATTCATATGCTGTCGATTAAACAGACCCGTTAAAAAATCGCGATTGACCTGTGAGCTCAACTGCTCGACTTTTTCCCGAAGGGCGCACAGCTCCTTATTGATCGGACAATGTGTGTCGCCATGAGGGCAGTCGGGTATGGAAGGAGTGCTCATTTTACGCAGGGCGTTATCTGTTTCGTGAAGGCGGCAAGGCTTTGTGCAAAAGTAATAAAAAGCCTTTCTGCTTAGTCTAGACGATAATACGGCGTGTTCACACAGAAGAAGAAATAAAAGTGGGTTTTGAGCGTGATATAGGGATGGACCGAATAGAGCGGTGGGTGCTTCAGCCAGGCTGCCCACTTCGGGCAGCCTATGAATTGCATCAAGAAAATCGTTTTTTCAAAGAGATGCAAAGGCCAGGGTCAATGGCGAAGTTGTTTCCTTCTGGAGCTGTCTTCTTTAAGTTTGCGCTCCATCGTTTCGAAAGCATCTCGCACGGCAATGTGCATAGATTCATCATCATTGGACACCAGTAATGGGGCGCCTTTGACATCGATCTCTATGGATGCTCTAAAAATCTTCCCTTTGTGTTTGTGCTTGTGCGGTGTATCGAGGACGACGCGGCTGTGAATAATCTGGTCTGAGAAACGATTCAGTTTTTCGAGTCGCTTGTAAATCGTGTCATTCAGGGTGGGAGAAGCGTCGAGATCTCGGTAGACAACTTCCGCATTGGATTTCATAGGCTGACCTCCGTCTTTGCCGGTGTATCGGTTCGAATTTTTTCGGTGGGCCCACGTCTTTAATATTGATCTCTGTAATAATTATTTCAAGCTTTTTTTGATAATATCGAGTTCTTTCTTTAGTGTTTTTTATTCTTAAGGTAGTGACTCCAAAATTTTTCCGGTCGCAATGCTAATGTCGATGTTCCGCATGGAACAACTTCGCTCTTACGGTTGTCCTATACTGTTTGGGCCCTGTTCCGTGATGTTGGCGGAAGAGCTTGCCGAAGTGGGCGCTGTCGCTGTATCCCACAGCCTCAATGATTTCGGCAATACTTAAGTTGCTGTCTTTGAGAAGGTCTCTGGCGGCTTCAATACGCGTTTTTTGAAGGTAGTGTAGGGGTGTGGAGCCCATCGCTTTTTTGAATCGGCGGTCGAAATGGCGACGACTGAGGCCGGCACGGGTCGCCAGTGTATTGAAGTCTAACGCCTCGTCATAGCGTTCGTGGATGAGGTTTAGAGTGTCGAGAACGAGCTCGTCATCATGCAGGTCGGGTGCGTCATCGAGCAGGGCCAGCTTGTCGTAATTTTGCCGTATGTCGTGGAAGAAGTGACGTTCCACTTCGGTCGAAATTTCTGCGCCAAAGCTTTGCCGAATAAAATGCAGGGTGAGGTCTGCGAGCGTGTTCACGCTTCCGGTGCAATAAAGCCTGCCGCTTTGGGTGATGAAGTATTGGGTTTTGAGTTTGACTTCGGGGTAACGGTCCGCGAATCGATCAAAGAAATGCCAGTGCGTGGTCGCGACCCGTCCGTCGAGTAGACCTGCCTCGGCGAGAAAGAAGCATCCTGTCCCCACACCCGCTATACGGGTGGTTTCACGTGAAAACATTTCGCTCAGCCAACTGCATATGGTCTCATTTTTCCGCACTATGGGGAAGGGGTTTCGCCATAGTGCGGGCAGAAAAATAATGTCGGCACGCTGTATGTCTTGAATTCGTAGCGTGGCGGCCGGGTTGTGGGCTGCCTGCGTTGGCGGTTGCTGGTCTGTGGGCTTTACGTCTGCGAGTGCGGCGCTGTCCGGGCTGATGTTCATACCGCTGTGGCTGACGACGGGGCCGCCATCTAGGGAGGCGCAGCGAATGCGGACTTGCAGATACCCGTGGCGCTGGCGTGCACGTGCGCTGGCTTCTGCTGCGCGCAGGAGTTCCATTGGCAAGCTCAGGCTGGTGGAGAGTAAATTGTCATAAAGGACGAAAACGACGTCCAAAGTCTGAGGCATATTGGCTCGGTTGCCCACTTTCGCGACAACTTCGCGTCTGTGCGCGTTAGGGCGTGCTTGGGGATTTTCGCCATCCTAGTTTTCGATGTCTTAAAGTGCAAGTTTTATGTCTGATATGCCAATATTTGCATGGGCTGAAACCGATAGAATTGCAGTATTGATGGATTTTAGATGCACGACTTACTCAGCGAAGACACTTCCTATGCAATCAGTACTTCCTCTTATTGTCGGCTTTGGCGGCTACAACCCAGCGGGCCGGAGTTCAGGGCACCGTGGCTACGAACGTTTGATCTACGATAGTCTGAATTCAGAAAGACAAGCGGGTGTGACACGCAGCCTTGCGGCGTTGATGGGATTACCGGCTGACAGCGAGTCAGAGATCCTGGCTGGAACATTGGTTCGCCGCCTCGAGCCCGCGCTGATCGATCCCGATGCAGTCCCGACCTCTTTGAATGTGGCGTGTGAAGGACCTCAGAGTGAGGCCGTGCATTTCGAGGTCAGCGCACGACAAATGCCCGCGAAGGTACCTGATCACTGGGAGATCGCCCCTTTGGACGAGGAGGGCAGGCGTTTTCGCGTCACGGTGCGCGGCCCGATGGAGGCGCGCGTCAGCGTGTTGGACAGCATGGCTGTCAAGGCGGCAGGTCAATTGCCCAGCGGTTTCGATCCGGGCGCGTATTACAAGTCGACTCACCATCCGCGCGGGCTGCAAATGTCTGTGATGGGGGCGTCAGATGCCTTGAACTCGCTCGGTTTTTCCTGGCAGTCGCTCATGGAGCGCGTCGATCCCGATGCGGTCTCTGTGTACAGCAGTAGTGTGATGAGTCAATTGGATGGACCGGGCTTTGGAGGCCTCTTGTCCTCGCGCATTCTCGGCAAGCGCGCGACATCCAAACAGTTATCTATGGGCTTTACGAGCATGCCCGCTGATTTCACCAACGCCTATGTGCTCGGCAGCCTGGGCGCCACGGGAGCGGTTACGGGGGCCTGTGCCACCTTCCTGTACAATCTGCGCTGGGCGGTTGAGGATATACGTCGGGGCAGGAGTCGTGTTGCGGTGGTGGGATGTAGCGAAGCCCCCATTATTCCAGAAGTGATTGATGGTTTTGCCGCCATGAGTGCGTTGGCAACCGACGATGAGCTGTGCAAACTCGATGGCGTGTCGACGCCAGACTATCGCCGGGCGAGCCGACCTTTTGCAGAGAATTGCGGTTTCACGATTGCAGAGTCGGCACAGTACATCGTGCTGATGGCCGACGATCTTGCGCTGGAACTTGGTGCTGAAATCTATGGTGCGGTGCCAGGCGTCTACGTGAATGCGGATGGCTTTAAAAAATCGATTTCTGCGCCCGGTGCCGGGAACTACCTCACTATGGCGAAAGCGGTGGGGCTAGCGAATACGCTACTGGGTGAAGAGGCGGTCAGGCGCCATAGCTTTATCCAGGCCCACGGAAGCAGCACGCCGGCCAACCGTGTCACCGAAAGCCAGATCTTTGATCACGTAGCACGTGCCTTCGGCATTGACTCATGGCCTGTCGCGGCCGTGAAATCCTACCTCGGGCATTCGTTAGGTCCGGCCAGTGGCGACCAGCTCGCATGTTCTTTGGGTGTGTTCGCCCACGGCGTCCTGCCTGGAATCAAGACCATTGATGGGGTTGCAGGCGACGTGTTCAGCGAACGGTTGGATATCCGCATTACCGATGCACAACGCGACGCCTCCGACTTTAAAGTGGCTTTCCTCAATTCGAAAGGCTTCGGGGGCAACAACGCCACCGCCACGGTGTTTGCGCCGGGTGCGGTTGAGCAATACCTCAGTCGCCGCCATGGTGCGGATCAGTTGCTGAAGTGGCAGCATCGCAATGAGGTGGTGCGCGCACAGCGAGACCACTATCTCGACGCCGCAGATCGGGGCGAATTGCAGCCTCACTATCACTTCGGTACGCATTTGATTGATGAGACGGCGATCGAAACCACGACCTCCGCAATCCACTTTCCGGGGTTTGCAAAGCCTGTTGATCTTACTCAGACCGAGGGGTTTGAGGGCTTCTGATGAGCGGGGGTTCAGGCGCACCTCAACAAGGGGGCATGCTTTCCGGTCTGGTCGGCGAGCGTCTGCGCTTTGTGCGTGAAAAAATGGGTCTGTCCCAGCGGGAGCTGGCGCGTCGAGCGCAGGTAACCAACGGGACCTTGTCCAACATCGAGCAGGGCCGGGTCAGCCCTTCGGTGGCCTCGCTCGAAAAAATCCTCACAGCCATTCCCATGTCCATGCAGGAGTTTTTCTCTGAGGATTTGGAGGTGAGCCCGTCTATTTATCGGCGCGAGCATTTCGTCCATATCCACAAGAACGACACGGACTACTTTATTATGCCGCTCTCTGAGGGGCAGCAAAGCGGTGCCTACTTGGCCAGCCAGAGCTACTCCCCGGGTGCGCGGGTCAGTTCGGAGTGGATGGTCCACGACGGCATTATCGCCGGCATGGTCGTTGCCGGTACGCTGGAGTTGATTTTGGAGGGCGTGGAATATCTGCTGCATGAAGGGGATGGCTTCAATTTTTCGCTTAGGCGTGCGCACAGTTTCCGCAATAGCTCCAGTGAGCATGTCTGCCGTGTCGTCAGTGTTTCCTTTCCTGAGTGATTTTTAATACTGGCGCAATTTGCCCGGTGAATTGATCGCTTTCGCCTGTAATTTCAGCATCTTCTCATCCATACTTTATTGATCTACTGCGCCGCCCGTGTCGATTCGGGTGGGTCTGAGTGTCACTGCGCGATTAATAAAAAATGACAGGTTTGAGAGGTCCATATGTATAAAGGGAAGGCCTTTGAGCTCTCCGCGCTCGATGAAGGTTTGTGTCACCTTGTGTTCGACTTGCAGGGTGAGTCCGTAAATAAATTCAATCTTGCTGCCATGTCGGAACTCAACGATGTGCTTGATGTGCTCGAGCGCGATGACCGTGTTCGTGGCCTGCTCATTAGCAGCGGCAAAGACAGCTTCGTTGTCGGCGCGGATATCAAGGAGTTCGGTTCCGTCTTCGCCGAGGGTGAAGCCGCGATTCTGGCACACCTGTCGAGCAACAATGCGAGCTTTACACGTTTGGAGTCTCTGCCGTTCCCCACTGTTGTGGCCGTCAATGGTTATGCGCTGGGTGGCGGTATGGAGTTTTGCCTTGCGTGCGATTATCGCCTGGCGGCCCCGGGTGCGAAGTTGGGGTTACCGGAAACGAAGTTGGGCATCATTCCCGGCTGGGGTGGCACCGTTCGTCTACCACGTTTGGCGGGTGTCGATGTGGCTGTCGAATGGATTGCTGGAGGGAAAGAAAATCCCGCGGAGAAAGCGCGAGCCGATGGCGTCGTCGATGGCGTGGTCGAAGCGGATAAGCTGATTGAAAGCGGGCTGCGTGTTCTCCGTGCCGCAGTGAGCGGAGAAATGAACTACCAGGCGCGCCGGGAGCAGAAAAAAGCCCCTTTACGCCATAACGATATGGAATCCATCCTTTCGTTCGAAAGTTCGAAGGCTTTTGTGAAGGCACAGGCGGGTCGAAACTACCCCGCACCGGTGGCCGCCATTCAGGCCATGCAAAACGCGGCCAAATTTGGTCGTGACGATGCATTGAATGTTGAGGCGCGCACCTTCACTGACCTCGCTCAGGGTGAGGTGGCGCAATCGTTGGTCGGCTTGTTCCTTGCCGACCAGGTGCTGGGTAAATTTGCCAAATCTCACGCCAGTAAATCGGCAGCACCTGTCTCCCAGGCAGCGGTGCTGGGCGCGGGTATTATGGGTGGCGGTATTGCCTACCAATCGGCCTGCAAATCCACACCCATCTTGATGAAAGACATTGCGGAAAGTGGCTTGCAGTTAGGGCTGGATGAGGCCTCCAAGCTGCTCGCTAAACAAGTTGAGCGCGGCAAAATTACTCACCTCGAAATGGCTAAAACCATGGGGCGTATCCGACCTACCTTGAGCTACGACGGCTTTGAGGGTGTCGATGTGGTCGTAGAGGCTGTGGTTGAGAACCTCAAGGTGAAGGAAGCGGTGCTCTCTGAAGTTGAAGGACGCATGCGCGACGACGCGGTACTGTGCTCGAACACCTCGACGATTTCCATTACGCGTCTTGCCCAGGGCCTCAAGCGTCCTGAAAATTTCTGTGGGATGCATTTTTTCAACCCGGTTCACCGCATGCCGCTGGTCGAAGTGATTCGTGGCGAAAAGAGCTCGGATGAAGCCATTGCCAGAACGGTCGCCTACGGTTTGTCGTTGGGCAAAAAAGTGGTGGTAGTGAACGATTGTCCGGGCTTTCTAGTGAATCGCGTGTTGTTTCCGTACTTTGCCGGCTTTGCGCAATTGCTGCGTGATGGCGCTGATTTTCAGCATGTCGATAAGGTGATGGAGCGATGGGGTTGGCCAATGGGTCCGGCCTACTTGATGGACGTTGTTGGCATCGATACCGGTGTGCATGCTGAGAAAGTGATGGCCGAAGGCTTCCCTGATCGCATGTCGAGAGATTTCACGGCGGCGTCGGACGTGTTGTTCGATGCGGGTCGACTTGGTCAAAAAAGCGGCAGTGGTTTTTACCGCTATGAAACCGACAAAAAAGGCAAGCTACAGAAGGTGGTCGATGACAGCACCTACAGCTTGCTCGCGCCGCATGTGGCTGAGCGCCGCGAATTCAGCGACGAGGAGATCATTGCGCGCATGATGTTGCCGATGGCGAACGAATTGCTTCGCTGCCTCGATGAAGGTGTGGTGGGCAGTGCCGCGGAAGCGGATCTGGCCCTGGTTTACGGTTTGGGCTTCCCGCCGTTCCGAGGTGGTGTGCTGCGCTGGATTGATAGCATGGGCTGGCAGAGTTACGCGGCCATGGCGAATACGCATGCCGAGCTCGGCGCACTATACGCGCTGACGGACACGACTCAGAAGCGCGTTGCCAACGCGCAGCCATTTTACTCACAATCATAATAACGGGAGATCACTGTGAAACTAGATCCAAGAGATGCGGTCATCGTCGATTTTGCCCGTACCCCTATGGGCCGTTCTAAGAACGGTAGCTACAGATTCACGCGCGCAGAAGAGCTGAGCGCGGCGTTAATTAATGCGCTGCTGGCGCGCAACCCCGCAATCGATCCCGCAAGCGTCGAAGACTTGATCTGGGGATGTGTGATGCAACGGGATGAGCAGGGCTTCAATGTGGCTCGTAACCTGTTGTTGCGCACAAACCTGCCGCACACCGTGCCAGCGCAGACGGTTAATCGTCTATGCGGCTCCTCAATGGCCGCGTTGCATACTGCGACCGCGAACATTCGCAGCGGTATGGGCGATGTGTTCCTTATTGGTGGGGTAGAGCACATGGGGCACGTCGACATGAATGGGGCGATCAACCCCAATCCTGCGCTGGGTTTGAGTGTGGCGAAAGCAGCCGGTTCTATGGGCCTGACAGCGGAATACCTGTCGCTGCTGCATGGGATTACCCGTGAGCAGATGGATAAATTTGGTGTGCGTTCCCATGCTTTGGCGGCTGCGGCCACCGAAGCGGGTGAATTTGATGCGGAAATCATTCCGATGCAAGCGCACGACGCCGAGGGTGCTCCTTATCTGATGCGTCACGATGAAACCATCCGCGCGGATACCACATTTGAAAAGCTGTCGGCCTTGAAGCCCGCGTTTAACCCTAAGGGTGGCACAGTGACGGCGGGTACGTCTTCTCAGATAACAGATGGTGCTTCCGCGATGTTGGTGCTATCCGCAGAGCGCGCACAGTCGCTTGGGCTTGAGCCGCTCGCACGCATCGTGTCGACAGCGGTGGTGGGTGTGGACCCCAGTATTATGGGCTACGGCCCCGTGCCCGCGTCCAAGCTGGCGCTGGAGCGCGCCAAGCTCAGCATGGCGGATATCGGTTATGTCGAGCTGAATGAAGCCTTCGCTGCGCAGGCCCTGCCGGTGTTAAAAGACCTGGATTTGCTCGACGATATGGAGGCCAAGGTCAATGTGCGCGGTGGCGCCATTGCACTTGGTCATCCCTTTGGGTGTTCCGGAGCGCGAATCACCGGGACACTCCTCAATGTGATGCGCAGTAAGGATGCCGAGTTTGGATTGGCAACCATGTGTATCGGTCTTGGGCAGGGTATCGCGACAGTGATTCAGCGCACCTGATTGCCTGATACCCCTTTGAGTGAGCGTTAGGCCGCATTTATGGCCTAACGCTCACCATTCCCGCCTTGTTTAGAGCACTTTGAATTCCTTCCTTATTGAACCGATTACGGCCTTGTGGCACAATACCCGGCCTTCCAAGAGGGTGGGCTGATTGATTCAATAATAAGTCTATATTTAACAGTGACTTAAAGTTAATACCTCTTGTAGAACATTAAGTTTAATTGCGGTCGTGGCGGAATTGGTAGACGCGCTGGATTTAGGTTCCAGTGCCGCGAGGCGTGAGAGTTCAAGTCTCTCCGACCGCACCATGCACATAGTGGTGCATGCAGAATTTGACCCCCCGGTCCACATTCGCGAGGATAATCATGCAAGTTTCTGTCGAGTCAACGTCTGGCTTGGAACGCCGTATTACGGTAGGAATTCCCTCCGAAGTTATTGATAGTGAAGTAGAAAAGCGACTTCAGGAAGCGGCAAAAACCGTACGTATCAATGGCTTCCGCAAAGGCAAAGTGCCGCTGAAAGTAGTTAAGCAGCGCTACGGTGCCGGTGTTCGCCAGGAAGTAGTGGGCGACGCAATCAATAAAAGCTTCTACGAAGCCGTTCAGAAAGAGTCTCTGCGTCCTGCGGGCTCTCCGTCTATTGAGCCGAAATCTCTCGATGAAGGTGCCGACGTTGAGTACATCGCTACGTTCGAAGTGTACCCCACTGTTGAACTGGCAGACCTCAGCGAAGTGACCTTTACGCAGTACACTGCGGAGATCGTTGACGCGGACGTGGAAGAGATGATCGAGACGTTGCGCAAGAGTCAGGCGAGCTGGGTTGAAGCCGATGGCGCAGCTGAAGATGGTCAGCGTGTTAAAATCGACTACGTCGGCAAGAAAGACGGCGAAGCATTTGAAGGTGGCAGTGCCGAAGGCCAATGGCTGGTACTGGGCTCAAAAAGCATGATTCCAGGCTTCGAAGATGGCCTGCTCGGTGCAAAAGCCGGCGACAGCAAAACGCTTGAGCTGACTTTCCCTGAAGATTACCACTCAGAAGAGCTCAAAGGCGCGGACGTTGTGTTCGACGTCACTGTGCACGAAGTACAGTCACAAGAGTTGCCCGAAGTCGACGAGACCTTCTTTGAGAAGTTCGGCGTGACTGAAGGTGGGCTTGAGAAGTTCCGTGAAGAAGTGCGTAACAACATGGAGCGCGAGAAGCGCAAAGCACTGCGCAGCAAGCTGAAAGAGCAGGTGATGGACGCGCTGCTCGACGCACACAAAGTCGAATTGCCCCAGTCACTGGTGAAGAGCGAAATTGACGTTCTGCGCAACCAGGCTGTTCAGCAGTATGGCGCCATTGCGGACAAGATCGATGTGAAAGCGCTTCTCCCGGACGACATGTTCCGTGAGCAGGCAGAGCGCCGCACCGCTCTGGGTCTGATCGTGTCCGAGATCGTCAAGCAGGAATCTCTGCGAGCGGACAAGGACAAAGTGCGTGAGATCGTCGAAGAGACTGCTTCAACCTATGAGAGCCCGGAAGAAGTGGTGAATTACTACTACTCTAACGAGCAGCTCCTGGCCAGTGTTGAGGCCGCAGCGTTGGAAGAGCAGGTAATCGACACTTTGGTAGAAAAGGCCAAGGTCGAAGACAAGGCGGTCAGCTATCAGGAGGCGATCAAGCCTCTCAGCAAAGAAGAAGACGCCGAATAAGGCGATTACTCCTCCGAAAAAAGCCGGCGTCTCGCCGGCTTTTTTGTTTTTGGTGCCATCCTTTGGTGCGAATCTGTTCAATAAACGCCCGTTGTGGATGCGAGCTATACAGTGTCCCGCGTTTTTGTTTACAGCATCGTGAAAACTTGCGTGAAATAGGTAAAATGCGGTCTCATAGGCTAATCTAACAAATGAGAAATCCGTACGTAGTAGTACAGATGCCCATGTTCTTGGAGTGATAAAAATCTACATGATGAATAAAGACTGGAATTCACAGGGAAATTTAGACGTCAATAACGCACTGGTTCCCATTGTGGTCGAGCAGACGGCTCGCGGAGAGCGCTCCTACGATATCTACTCGCGCCTGTTGAAAGAGCGCGTCATTTTTCTGGTTGGTCAAGTTGAAGACCACATGGCGAACCTCGTCGTGGCCCAGCTGTTGTTCCTCGAGGCGGAAAACCCCGACAAGGATATCCACCTGTATATCAACTCTCCTGGTGGCTCTGTCACAGCAGGGATGTCGATTTTTGATACCATGCAGTTCATCAAGCCTGATGTCAGTACAATGTGTATCGGGCAGGCCTGCAGTATGGGCGCGTTTTTGTTGACGGCAGGTGCCAAGGGCAAGCGCTATTGTCTGCCAAACAGCCGTACAATGATTCACCAGCCCTCTGGCGGTGCTCAAGGTCAGGCATCGGATATTCATATCCACGCTCAGGAGATTCTCAAGATCCGCGAGCGCCTGAATGAACTGATGGCGAAAAACACGGGTCGAAGCGTTGAAGACATCGCACGGGCAACCGAGCGCGATTACTTCATGAGCGCGGAGGAGTCCAAAGAGTTTGGTTTGATCGACGAAGTCCTGCAAACTCGAGTTCAGGCTTAGGTCATCCGTCATGTCGTATCGGGCCTGAAGCGGGAAAGCCGCAACATGCCCGAATAGAACAACATCGCTGAATACTGGCGTGCGCCGTTGAAATGCGGCGCACGGGCCCCAAGATGATGTGCTGGGGCATGTAATAGTTAGCTATCGAAAGTGGAGAAGGTCAATGTCTGACCAAAAAGGCGGAAACGAAGACAACGGCAAGCTGCTTTATTGTTCTTTCTGTGGGAAGAGCCAGCATGAAGTCCGCAAATTGATTGCCGGGCCGTCAGTTTTCATCTGCGACGAATGTGTCGATCTGTGTAACGACATCATTCGAGAAGAGATTCAGGAAACGGTCAGCGAGGGCAGTGGCGAGCGATTGCCGACCCCGGCTGAAATTTCCGAAAAGCTCGATGAGTACGTCATCGGGCAAGGCCAGGCCAAAAAAGTCTTGGCTGTGGCGGTGTACAACCATTACAAGCGCCTGCGTCAGGGCGAGAAGGGCGCGAATAAGGCTGAGGTCGAGCTCGGTAAGAGCAACATCCTGCTGGTTGGCCCCACCGGTAGTGGTAAAACATTGCTAGCTCAAACGCTGGCGCGCATGCTGAATGTGCCTTTCACCGTCGCCGACGCCACCACGCTGACCGAAGCGGGATATGTTGGTGAAGACGTTGAAAACATCATTCAGAAGCTTTTGCAGAAATGTGACTACGATGTCGACAAGGCTCAGCAGGGCATCGTGTACATTGATGAAATCGACAAGATTTCCAGAAAGTCCGACAATCCGTCCATTACCCGCGACGTATCGGGTGAGGGTGTGCAGCAAGCGCTACTCAAACTGATTGAAGGCACCGTTGCCTCAGTACCGCCACAAGGCGGTCGCAAGCATCCGCAGCAGGAGTTCCTGCAAGTGGATACCTCGAATATCTTGTTCATCTGTGGTGGCGCCTTCGCCGGCCTGGATAAGATCATTCGCGACCGTTCAGAAAAAGGCGGCATCGGCTTCAGTGCCGAAGTAAAGAGCAAAGACGCTTCAAAAAATGTGGGCGAAACGCTGAAAGAACTGGAGCCGGAAGATCTTATCCGCTTCGGGTTGATCCCCGAGTTTGTGGGACGTCTGCCGGTCATCGCCACCTTGGACGAGCTCGATGAGGCCGCACTGGTACGCATTCTGAAAGAGCCTAAAAACTCTCTGGTCAAACAGTACGCAAAGCTGTTTGAAATGGAAGGCGTCGAAGTGGACTTCCGCGATGAGGCACTCGCCGCTGTTGCTAAGAAGTCCATGGAGCGTAAAACGGGCGCTCGGGGTCTGCGATCCATCATGGAGAATGTTCTGCTCGATACGATGTACGAATTGCCCTCGCAGGAAAACGTGGCAAAAGTCGTCGTGGACGAGGCTGTGATTCGTGGAGAATCCGCGCCTCTGCTCGTTTACGAAACGGTAGACAAGCAAAAAGCACTGCCCGAAGAATAAGCTGAATTGGGACACGCCGTGTCCCGAGCTTCGGTCGTGTCCCTCCTGCCCGAGTGCCTCTGACACGCGGTCCTACCAGAAACCTGATACTGTGGTGAGCGCTGCACGCGTCGCCACAGCTTCAATACCTTGAGGTTTACACATGGCTGATTACGAACACGATGTCATAGACAATACCTTGCCACTGTTGCCATTGCGTGACGTAGTGGTCTATCCCCACATGGTTATTCCGCTTTTTGTTGGGCGAGAAAAGTCCATTCGCGCGCTTGAAAAAGCCATGACGGAAGACAAGCAGGTGCTGTTAGTCGCGCAAAAAAATGCGTCTGTGGATGAGCCTGAGCAGGGCGATCTCTATGGTTTCGGTACCGTCTCGGCAGTGTTACAACTGCTAAAACTTCCAGACGGTACGATCAAAGTCCTCGTGGAAGGTCGCCGCCGTGCGCGCATTGATAACATACGCGAAGACGATGATTTTTTCGTCGCCGATTTTGAAACTTTTCCTTCTAGCACTGGTGACGAGCGTGAAGCGGATGCCTTAATGCGTTCGCTTTTGACGGGCTTCGAAAACTACGTCAATACCAGTAAAAAACGTGCCGGCTGAAGTATTGAGTTCTATTGGCGGTATCGATGAGCCGGGTCGTTTGGCGGACACCGTTGCAGCGCAAATGTCGCTCGACTTAAAGCAGAAGCAGGAACTTCTCGAAATTACCGACGATCATGAGCGCCTCGAGCACTTGATCGCGTTGCTGGAAGCCGAAGCGGATTTGCACCGTGTTGAGAAAAAAATCCGTGGCCGCGTGAAAAAACAGATGGAGCGCAGCCAGCGAGAATATTATCTGAATGAGCAGATGAAGGCGATTCAGAAAGAGCTGGGTGAAATTGGTGTTGAAGCCAACGAGCTCGACGAGCTTGAAAATAAAATCAAGCAAGCGGGTATGCCAAAAGAGGCAGAGGAGAAAGCCCAAGCCGAGCTGAATAAATTAAAAATGATGTCCCCGATGTCGGCGGAAGCGTCCGTGGTACGCGCGTATATCGACTGGATGGTGAACGTCCCTTGGAAAAAGCGCAGCCGTGTTATGCACGACCTCGATCGCGCCCAAAAGATTCTGGAGAAGGATCATTATGGGCTGGATGAGGTGAAAGAACGCATCATGGAATACCTCGCGGTGCAGAAGCGTGTGAAGAAAGTGAAAGGCCCCATCCTGTGTTTGGTAGGGCCCCCCGGTGTGGGTAAAACGTCGCTTGGTGAGTCCATTGCACGCGCTACGAATCGTCAATTTGTCCGCATGGCTTTGGGTGGCGTGCGGGACGAAGCTGAAATCCGAGGGCATCGACGCACTTACATCGGCTCTATGCCGGGCAAGCTCGTACAGAAAATGTGCAAGGTCGGGGTGAAAAACCCGTTATTTCTGCTCGATGAGATCGACAAGATGGGGATGGACCACCGAGGTGACCCTGCGAGCGCGCTGCTGGAGGTACTCGATCCGGAACAGAACTCCACCTTTAACGATCACTACTTGGAAGTGGATTACGACCTCTCGGATGTGATGTTTGTGTGTACGTCTAACTCCATGAACATCCCAGGTCCCTTGCTTGACCGGATGGAGGTCATTCGGATTCCCGGGTATACCGAAGATGAGAAAGTCAATATTGCGAGTCGTTATCTGATTCCTAAACAGATTAAAAATAACGGCTTGAAGAAAGAAGAGCTCGATGTCGACGCGCCCGTGCTGCGCGATGTGATTCGCTACTACACGAAGGAAGCCGGTGTTCGAGGCCTGGATCGTGAAATTGCGAAGCTCGCTCGCAAGGTGGTGACCCGCAACGTGCGAGAACGCTCTGACTCGGCCATCAGTGTGACGACGGATGCATTGGAAGACTTCCTGGGTGTTCGTAAGTTTGACTTTGGTCGCGCGGAGAAAGAGAACCAGATCGGGCAGGTCACGGGCCTGGCATGGACTCAAGTGGGTGGCGAGTTATTGACCATTGAAGCCTCTGCCGTCTCCGGTAAAGGCCGCATGGTCAAGACCGGTTCGCTTGGCGACGTCATGCAGGAGTCGATTCATGCGGCGATGACCGTGGTGAGATCCCGCGCTAAAGTTCTGGGTATTGCCCCAGATTTTCATGAAAACCGTGATCTCCATATTCATGTACCTGAAGGGGCGACACCAAAAGATGGCCCCAGTGCCGGTATCGCGATGTGTACCGCGTTGGTGTCGGTGTTTACCCATATCCCTGTGCGTGCGGACGTCGCCATGACGGGCGAAATCACGCTCAGAGGCGAGGTGCTGAAGATTGGCGGGCTCAAGGAGAAGCTCCTGGCCGCACACAGGGGTGGCATCAAGCGCGTGCTTATTCCGCAGGAAAATGAACGGGATCTGCGTGATATTCCAGACAATATTTTGAGTGATCTTGACATTCGCCCGGTGCAGTGGATAGACGATGTGCTTGAGCTTGCGTTGCAATATATGCCGAAACCCTTCTCTGATGAAGAGTACGAGGCATTGGAACAGAAGGCGAGTGAGAGCCAATCGCGGGAGCGCATCAGCACACACTAAAGACAGTGCCGATATTGGTCGAATCGTGCTCAAACCCGTAAAAACTCTGGTGTTTTGGGCATTTCAAGCTTGACCCGTATAGGCGCGCTTGGTATAAAACGCAACTCGTTTCGCAATCAAATACCAGCCTAAGCGAGCGCACTGGTGCGCGTTTACAGCGGATGATCGCAGGAAACCTGGCCATAGACTATGGCATCGCAATGACCGTTTAGGGGCGGGCATACAATCAAAGTTATCAAAAGATAATAAGAGGGGTTCAACGTGAACAAATCGGAATTAATTGAAGCCATTGCAGCATCAGCAGACATTAGCAAAGCAGCCGCTGGTCGCGCTTTGGACGCTGTGACTGACTCCATCACCAAAGCGCTTAAAGAAGACGACCAGGTTGCTCTGGTTGGTTTTGGCACTTTCTTGGTGAAAGAGCGTTCAGCACGCACAGGTCGCAATCCTCAAACGGGTGCGCCTATTGAGATTGCTGCGGCTAAGATTCCTAGCTTCAAGCCGGGTAAAGCACTGAAAGACGCCGTTAACTGAGTTAATTGCGTTTTTGTCACTCGGTCTGGCTAGCTCTGGCTGAGCGGCAACTACCCAAAGCCGGGCATAAGCCCGCAGATAAAGGCGCATTTACATGCGCCTTTATTGTTTAAACTGAATTAAAAATCGATTTAAAAAAAGATCGAACAATATCGAGGATTCCATGCTAGAGAGCATCAGAAATAATCTCAAAGGCACGCTCGTAGTCGTGGTCGTTATGATCTTCATCATTCCGATGGTGATTTCAGGCGTTGGCACGACGTTTTCCGGCTGGGGCAACACCGGTGGTGAGGCCGCAAAAGTGAATGGCGAGGTGATCACAAACCTTGAGCTCGAACGTGGGATTCGCATGCGCAAAAACCAATTGCTGCAGCAGCAGGGTGTGGATGCCTCTTCTCCCTTTTTGAGTGAAGAGAACCTGCGTGGGCCGGTTCTGGATAACCTGACACGTAGCTTGGCTTTGGCGACGGAAGGTAAGAAAGCCGGGATGGCGATCTCTGAGCGTCAGTTTGTGGAAACGCTACGTCAGCAGGAAATTTTCTTTAACGACGGCAAATTCAATCCCCAAACCTATCGTGAACTGCTGCGACAAAGCGGGTTTACTCCGGCGACTTACAAGGCGCAGGTAGCGAATGATTTGATCGTAAACCAGCAAGTGGCGGGCCTCGAAGCCGGTGCCTTTGCGACGGAGCGCGAGTTCGAACAGCTCGTAGCGCTCACGCATGAAAAGCGCAGCTTTTATGCGGTAAAAATTCCCGCGCATGCTGTCAGTTCTGATATCGCCCTCAGCGAAGAGGAATTGACCGCTTACTACGAGATGAACAGTCAGCAGTACGCGGTTCCAGAGAAAGTAAAAATTGAGTATCTGGACCTCAGTGTCGACGGTCTTGCGTCCACCATCAGTGTTGCTGAAGAAGACATCGTAGCCGAGTACGAGGCTGAGATTGCGAATTTCGACGCTCAGAAAAAATACACGGTTTCTCACATTCTCCTCGAAGCGGGTAAAGAGACCGCTGTTGAGGACATCCAGCAAAAGCTGGCCGATGGCGCCAGTTTCGCGGATCTCGCTGCGGAATATTCCGATGATATTGCGACCAGTGATGAGGGCGGTTTATTGGGGGTTCTGACTCCGGGTATGTTCCCAGAAGCCTTTGAAAATGCCGTATACACGCTCGAAGAAGGCGAAGTGTCAGCGCCTGTCGAGACGGACGCCGGTATCCACTTTATCGAATTGACGGAAGTGAGCTCAATTGATCTGCCCACGCTTGATGAGCGCCGCCCTGAGATTGAACAGGCGATCGCACGTGCCCGCGCCAGTGAAGATTTCGCCGTTCAGTTAGAGACTCTGGGCGAGCTGACCTTTTCTTCAGACTCGCTCGAAGAAGCAGCTCGCGCACTGGGCTTGCAGGTCGAAACCAGTTCGTTTTTTGACCGCAACAGTGGCAGTGGCATCAGTGGATTACCGGCTATACGTAATGCGGCGTTTGATGATGAAGTGCTGATTAACGGCCACAATAGCAACACTGTAGAGCTTGGTCCCGAGCGTGCAGTAGTCCTGCGTGTGGCAGAACATCGCGAAGCCTATGTGCGTCCATTTGAAGAGGTGCGTGGCCTGGTTGAGGCGCGCGTACGCGAGCAGAAGCAACGGGAAGCGCTCGCAGCACTCGCTCAAGAGATCAACAGCGCCGCTCAAGATGCCAGTCAGGCTAAAGCGTTAGCGGAAGAAAGCGACTACGTGTTTTTTGAGTACGACGCGGTGACAAGAAATGATCTGAGTGTTGACCCGGAAGCGGCCAACCTGGCCTTTGCGCAAGCGCTTGAAGATGAAGCCGTTCAAGTTGCTGAGCCTGCTCGCGATGGCGGCTATTGGGCTATCACCGTTCAGGACAAGGCGCCTGGCGCACCGGAAGATCTGAGCGCCGAGGAGCAGCAAGGTTTCCTCGCGCAGATTGCTCGTGAACAAGCCGCTTATGAACAAGCGCTGTACCAGCAGATGGTCGTGGATGGCGCTTCGATCAAGCTCCGTTAAATCCTGCGCGCTTATCTCGCAATGCCCCAAGGCTTCTTGGGGCGTTTTTCTCTCTCGTTGCTCTTTTCTACGTTAAACCACGCTCGAGATGCGCATAATTAGCGCCTCTACTCGTTTTTTTCTCGAAGCATAGGGAGCACATCGATCAAGCTTCGATCGATCTCCACCTCGATCTCGCCACATTCCTGTTTGAGATACGCCGCGTAGTGCCGCACATGCTCCGCTAGCGCCGTTGAAGCAAGGCTAACGCGACTGGCTTGCGGAAGTGCGCAGGACGCTTCCAGCTCGGGGAGGAGCTGGAATACACGCTTTACGATCGCGGAAGACGAGTCCACGAGACGGACATGGTGATGACCCGACCGATGCAGGCTTGCCTGAATCTCCTCCGCCAGAAGCGGGAAGTGCGTACAGGCGAGCACCAATTGATCCAAGCTTGGGTGCGCCGCGAGCACAGGGTGCAATGTGCGATCTATCGGGCTGGGGTCGATGTCCCGCCTGGAGAGCTTCTGTTCGGCGAGTTCGACGAGCTCCGGGGCGGCAATTCGTACGGTCTGACAGTGTGTTGCGAACTGATCGATTAAGCTTTGGAGGTAGGGGCGGCGAACGGTGGCAGGCGTCGCCATGACGCCAATGCACCGGCTCTGGCTTTGCTGTGCTGCGGGTTTGACCGCGGGCACGACGCCGATAAACGGCCCCTTAAAGCGTGAGCGCAAGGCCTCAAGCACGAGCGTGCTGGCGGTATTACAGGCCACGATGTACAAATCAGGTTGCCAGTGGTGGTCCGCATGTGTGACCAGTATGGAGATGCGTTCTAAAAGCGCCTGGTCATCCAGCTTTCCATAAGGAAAGCCCGCTTGGTCCAGGATGCAGTGCATATCCAATTGCGCGCCGGTGTTCAGCAGGGCGCTTGCGATGGAGAGGGCCCCAGCGCCTGAATCAAGTAAAACAATACGTGTCAACGCATTAGCCGGCATGGGAACCTTGCCTCTTGCGCAGCAGTACGCCGCATTCCCGGTGTTCACTGTATGGGAACTGGTCAAACAGTGCCATTTGGCAGACTTCATGGGTGCTGTGCAGCTGTTCGAGATTCTGCCTCAGCGTCTCCGGATTACACGAAATGTAGAGGATGTGGTCGAAGCGGGAGGCGAAATCACAGGTCTGCGCGTCCATTCCTGCCCGGGGCGGGTCGACGAAGATCGTAGAAAAGTCGTATTGGTCGAGCTCGATGTCTTTCAGGCGCCGAAAGCTTCGTACGCCCGTCATGGCTTCGCTGACTTCTTCGGCTGAAAGGCGAATCAGAGCGACGTTGTCCACCCCGTTCAGTTCAATGTTTTCGAGCGCGGCGCGCGTTGACAGTTTGGATAACTCGGTCGCGAGTACCTTGTTGAAAAAACGTGAGAGCGGGAGGGTGAAGTTGCCGTTGCCGCAATAGAGTTCAAGCAGGTCTCGTTCACGTGGCAGTGTGCTGGCGACGCGGCAGGCCCAGTTCAGCATGTGGGTGCACACGAAGGCATTGGGCTGGGTGAAGCCTGTCTCATATTGACGGTACACATAACTGCCACTTTCAAGCGCAAAGCGTTCGGTGACGTAGTCTGTACTCAGCGTCAGTTTTTGCTTGCGACTGCGCCCAATAATGCTGATCCCCAGTTTTGCCTGCAGAGATACCGCGTGCTGTTGCCATTCGTCGTCAAGCGGCCTGTGGTAAATCAAGGTTACCAAGGCCTCTCCACTCAAGGTCGTCAGAAACTCGGCCTGGTAGAGGCGCAATTTCAATATGGGGTTTTGATTGAGTTCTTCGAGCAGTATCGGCATGAGGCGGTTTATGGTTTGGGCGCCGATACTGAAATCCTCGATGAGGATGGGCTTTTTATACTCACCAGGTGCATACATCGCGAAATGCGCCCGATCGCCTTCGTGCCAAACACGAAATTCTGCGCGCATACGATAATTGGCTTCGGGAGAGGCAAAAACCTCTAACTCGCCTGGGTAAAACGGTTCAAACTCGGTGCGTGTTTTCTCGACCTTCAGACGAAGTTGCTCGTTGTATTGGTCTGGGTACGCGCGCCCTGGTGTGCTTTGTTGCGGCATTGGAAGGTTTTTGGTCTGCAGGAATGAAAAGGGGCCGGATCACACTGTGAGCCGGCCCCTACGAATACCACGTCGTTCGCTTAGTCGTCGTTCATGACGCCCAAAATGTGCAGCAGACTGGTGAAAATGTTGTACAACGACACGTACAGCGTCACAGTCGCGGAAATGTAGTTGGTTTCACCGCCATGCACAATTTCGCTCGTCTGCCACATCACCAACATGGAAGACAGGAACAGGAACATACAGCTCACAGCAAGCGCCAAGGCGGAGAGCTGGAAGAAGTACGATGCCAGACCGGCAACAAACGCAATCAGGATGCCCGTCATGATGAAGCCACCCAGCTTGCTGAAGTCTTTACGGGTGACCAAGGTGTAGCCGGACAGGCCGAAAAAGATCAGCGCCGTACCGCCCAAGGCGGTTACGATTGGCTGAATGCCGATACCGGCGATGTACGCATTCAGGATGGGACCCAGCGTGAAGCCCATCCAGCCTGTCAATGCGAACACAGACACGATGCCCATCGCGCTGTTTTTGGTTTTTTCCACAGCGAACAGCAAAGCAAAGTAGGGCAGGAGCATCCACAGACCCATGTAAGGCACGTTGAGCGCCATCGCGACGACGGCCATGAGTGCGCTGAAGGCGACGGTCATACCCAGCAACGCATAGGTGTTGCGCAATACCTTGTTGACCTCAACCGCTTTAGTGGTTGAGCCTGTATGAGTGTAGAGATCTTGCATGTGTCAGGTCCTCGTTAATATCCTGGTGGCATCTAAACTGCCTGCGTCAATCATACGTCTTTGACTGCGAAATTCAATCTGCGTTCCCACGTAAAAGTGCGATTGCCGACGACTTTCTATGATACGAAATGGGGGAGGTCGGGAGTATTTTAAAGGCCTGGCGTGGCACAACGACGCTGTTTTACCCCTATTTTTCACCTATACTCCATGTCTATAGGGAATTCGTGTGACTTCTTACTGACGTGCGGGTGTCTTTAGCGGCTTTAAATACATTGGGTGAGCATTTGACGGAAGAACAAGTGGACGGTGAAGTCGATGAGCGCGTGCTGTGTCGGGCGCGCAATGACCTTATTTTCGGTTCCCAAGGTAGCGCGATCCTTGTCATTTGTGCCGTTATTCTCAGTCTGACGTATTTTTTACTTCCCTACGTTGAATTACAGGCGCTCGTGGCTTGGACGGTTGTGTGCCTGTGTTCCTACGGCTTGCGTTATGCATTATGTATGCGTTACTCGCGTGCAGGCATCGAAATGCAATCAGGTGGCTTCTGGCGCCGCCTGTTTGTGATGAGCTGTGCACTGAGTGGCGCGATTTGGGGCTTGTCCGTGTTCGTCATTTATCCGGAAAGTTCGCCGAACCATCAGATGTTGCAGATCATTTTGGTGGTGATCCTCTGTGCCGCCACCACAGTGACCCATTCGGCAGTGCGCTGGGCTGGCGCAAGTTTTACCCTTTGTAGTTTGTTGCCGATCACCGGGTTCCTCTTTTTCAAACATGAGGAAGGGTTTATCGAGCTCGGCTTATACATTCTCTTATTCATGCTGACCATGTTATCGGCTGGCACTTTCCTCGCCCGCAGTGTGGACAAGCTGTTTATGCTAAGTCACACCAATACACGTTTAGTGCACGACTTGACGGTTAAAAATCAGGAATTATCCGACAACAACGACCAACTGTACGCGGCGAAGCAGGCCCTGCGCCAAGCCAACGACGACCTGCAGAAACTTGCAACGACGGATGCGCTGACAGGCCTCACTAACCGCCGGAAATTCGAGGCCTTGGCCAAGGTAAAATGGCAGCGCGCGGCGGAACAGCGGGAACCAGTAGCGTTGCTGCTTATCAATGTAGACAAGTTTAAGCAGTACAATGATTTTTATGGCCAGCGCAAGGCCGACAGTTGCCTGGTTCAAATTGGTGAGTATTTGCAGCATGCACCGGAAGTGAATCGCAAAGGGGATTGTCTCGCGCGCTACAACGGAGATGAGTTTGCGG
The DNA here is from genome assembly GCA_003265435.1 of Cellvibrionaceae bacterium AOL6. Classification (GTDB taxonomy): domain Bacteria; phylum Pseudomonadota; class Gammaproteobacteria; order Pseudomonadales; family Cellvibrionaceae; genus Agaribacterium. The sequence continues at coordinate 109,069 of NOXC01000004.1, read as the reverse complement.
TGCTGCTTGTGAATGCCGATTTACACTATGCGACTAAAGTCGCTGAAAAAATTCGTCAAGGCATCGAGTTACTGCGAATAAGCCGTGCTGAGATGCCTCATGAGCTGTCACCGTGGGTTTCCGTCAGCATTGGCGTTGCCTCAGAAGAGGTCTTTGAGGCAGGGACCTATGAAGACCTGTTCGAGCGCGCGGACCGCGCGCTGTACCTTGCCAAGCGTCAGGGGCGAAACCAGGTGCAGCAGGGCGACTCGTTGTCGGCCTAACAGGCTCAGCTCAATGCGCGGCTTTGGGTATTGCCGCCAGCAGGCTTCGAGTGTAGTCGTGCTGTGGCGATTGAAATAATGACTCCGTCGCGCCGACTTCAACCAGTTCACCTGCCTGCATCACGGCCACCCGATCACAAAGATAACGCACCACACTCATGTCATGTGAGATGAACAGCATCGTCAGATTGTGCTCCTTGCTGAGCTCAAGCAGCAGTTTCAGTATTTGCGCCTGTATCGTCACATCCAACGCGGATACCGGTTCGTCCGCAACAATTAATTTGGGGCGACTCGCGATGGCGCGGGCAATGGCAATGCGTTGGCGCTGCCCCCCTGAAAATTCATGCGGATATTTTCGCGTAGCGCTACGTGGAAGCCCCACTTCATCCATGAGGGCGTTGACACGCCCGGTAAACTCGGCGCTGGATACAATACGGTGCAATTTCAAGGGCTCGGCGAGTGTTTCAAACACGGTCATCCGTGGGTTGAGACTCGCATAAGGATCTTGAAAAATCATTTGGAAATCTCGACGCGCCGTTTTTAGCGCATTGCCTTCAAGCGCAAGTAAATTTTGGCCTTCAAAGAGGACCTCACCACTTTGCGCTTGAACAAGACGCATGACACTTCGGCCAAAGGTCGACTTCCCCGAACCGGATTCGCCCACAAGCCCCAAAATTTCGCCTTTTTGAATATCCAGGCTGATGTCCCTAACGGCATGAACCTCGCCATGGCTTCGTTTCCAAAAGGGGCCCTGGCGGGTGAGAAAGCGTGTGTTCAGTTTGCGGACACTCAACAGCGGTGCGTCGTCTGAGTGCTCGCGTGCCCAAGGTTTGGCATCACGCGGAATGGCATCAATCAATTTCTTGGTATAGGGATGGCTCGGTGATTCGAACAGCGCGGCAGGCGCGCCACGTTCCACCACCACACCATCTTTCATGACCAGTACATCGTTGGCGATGTCGCGCACGACCGCTAAATCATGGGAGATAAAGATAATGCTGAGTTCTCGCTCGCGCTGTATTTTCTGCAGGAGCCGGAGAATCTGCGCCTGTATTGTGACATCCAGCGCCGTCGTCGGCTCGTCCGCGATCAGTACATCGGGTTGCGTGGCCAGTGCCATTGCGATCATGACGCGTTGACGCATACCTCCGGAAAATTCGTGCGGGTAACTTTTCATGCGGTACGCAGCATTGGTGATCCCGACTTCTTCCAGCGCTTGAACACAACGCTTTTGTGCTTCCTCGCGGCTGATGTCTTCGTGCAGACGGATGGATTCCTGTATTTGGTCTCCGATGCGCATGAAAGGGTTCAACGATGTCATCGGGTCCTGAAAGATCATGGAGATTTTGGCTCCACGAATGGCACGAAGCTCGGCCGTGCCAAGTTTTAGCAGGTCCTGCCCTTCAAACAACGCCTCACCGTGATCGATATGGCCGGGAGGGCTGGGGATCAGCCCAAGGATGCTGTAACACGTGACCGATTTCCCTGAGCCGGATTCGCCGACGATACCGAGTGTTTGCCCTTTTTTGAGTTCAAAAGTGACGTTCTCAACGGCGCGGTTTTGGCCCAGTCGGGAGTGGAACGAAACGGATAGATCATTTACCTGTAGCATACGACATCAATCTTTAGAAGCTTTTGGATCGAGGGCATCACGTAAGCCATCGCCAAGGAAGTTGAGAGAAAAAAGGGTGAGGGACAAAATCAAACCGGGGAAGATAAGCAGCCAGGGGTACTCTTCCATCGTTTCTACGCCATAGCTGATCAGCGATCCCCAGGAGCTTGCGGGTGGCTGAATACCCAGACCGAGAAAGCTCAGGAAGGACTCGAGTAATATGACGCTGGGTATTGTCAGCGTTGTATACACGATGATGGGGCCTAAGGCATTGGGGATCAGGTAGCGGCGAATTATTTGCGCGCGTGACAGTCCTAACGACACGGCGGCCTCAACATACTCCTGCTTTTTGATGTTCATCACCTGGCCCCGGATGATCCTCGCCATGGTTAGCCATTCGACGGCGCCAATCGCGAGAAACAGTAAGAGCAGACTGCGCCCGAACAGGACCGTCAGCAAGATAATAAAAATCGAAAACGGAAGGGCGTAGAGAATGTCCACGAAGCGCATCATGATGCTGTCAACACGACCGCCCAGGTATCCGGCAATCGTGCCATACAGTACGCCAATGCACAGGGCAACAGTGGTTGCGATAAAGCCCACCATCAACGAAATACGGCTTCCGTAAAGGATGCGTGTCAGCTGGTCTCGGCCAAGTACATCGGTGCCCAGCCAATGTTCGGCTGAGGGTGGTGTGGCGCCTTTGTACAAGTCCTGGGCTTCATAGGAGTAGGGTGCGATCCACGGCGTGAGAATACTCAACACAATCAGTATCAGCAAAAAACTGAGCCCGAACATGGCGAGCCGGTTTTTACACAGGCGGCGGAAAGCGTCTTGCGAAAGTGAACTGCCTTTTTCTTGATTCAAGTCTGTCATTTTCCAAACGACTCCTGACGCAGTTTGGGATTGATCCAGACCATGATGATGTCCGTTAGCATATTGAAAATAATAATGAGAAAAGCAAAGAAGATGGTGGTGCCCAGGATCATGGTGTAGTCGCGGTTAAAGGCGGCTTGAAGGAAGAATCGACCAATGCCGGGAATCTGGAAAATACTTTCAACTACAAAAGAGCCTGACAGCAGGCCAGCTGCAGCCGGGCCGAGAAAGGCGATGACCGGAGTTAGGCCACCACGCAGCGCGTGAAGGGAAATCACTCGCCATTCGGGTAAGCCTTTCGCACGAGCCGTTCGAATATAGTCCTGTGACAAGACTTCCAGCATACCGCCGCGCGTGAGCCGCGCGACATAAGCGGCATACGTGGAGCCGAGCGTAATCGCCGGTAGAAGTTTATCCATGGGGTTTTGCCCCCAACCCGACACCGGTAGCCAGTTTATCCAGATACCAAAGCAGAGTATGAGCAATGGCCCCATCACAAAGGAGGGCACACAGATGCCAATCATCGCAATACTCATGGGAGTGTAGTCTCGCCAACTGTTCGGTTTGAGTGAGGCGAAAACACCGGCCGCGCTGCCGATAATGATCGCAAACAGCAGCGCGTAAAAGCCAAGCTCAATGGTAACCGGTGCGCCCGATGCGATGATTTCTGTTACGGTCCGATTCGGGTATTTGTATGACGGCCCAAAATCGCCTTGCAGCAGATTGCCCACATAGCTGAAAAACTGCACGTGAATTGGGTCATCCAAGTGGTAGCGCTTGTTCAAATTTTCCAATACTTGGGGAGGAACGTTGCGCTCTTCGTCGAAGGGGCCGCCCGGGGCGAGCCGCACTAAGATAAAGGTAATCAGAATGACGAGAAACAGGACTGGAATCGCCGCAAGTGTGCGGCGGAAAATGAAGCTCAACATAAATCTTACTCAGCCTCGGCTTCCAGGTACACACGATTGTAGGGGTGATGGTGCATGACATTGTCGTACCACCCCTTAACCTCTGGAGAAACCAGGTTGAGGTCCGCATAGTTATAAATGGGCAGTACCGGCATCTCTTCTGACAGAATCACATTGGCCTGATCAAAGAGCGCGTAGCGTTCGTCCACATCCGAGGTGCGCTTGAGTGATTTGACGATACGATCGTACTCTTCGTGCTGCCAGCCTGTGTCGTTGTTTCCGGAATCGGAGAGCAAAATTTCAAGGAAGTTGGATGGGTCGAGGTAGTCGGCGATCCAGCCGGCGCGCGCAATGTCGTGCTGGAGATTTCGCTTGCTGTTCAGGTACACCTTCCACTCCTGATTCATCAAGCTGACCTGCACACCGAGGGTTTCGCGAAGCATTTGCTGAATGGCGACGGCGACCACGCGATGATTGTCCTGAGTGTTGTAGAGAATACTGGCCTCAGGGAAGCCTTCACCGTTGGGATAACCGGCTTCGGCAAGCAGGCTGCGCGCCTGTTCTGGATCAAAGCTGAATTGTTGCTGAGGCTGAAAGCCTTCGGGATCATTCGGTACGAGGCTGTACGCAGGTGTTTCGCCGGCTTTGGTCACGTGATCAACCAGTGTTTTTCGGTCTATCGCCAGTGCAAACGCTTTGCGCACGCGGGCGTCGTCAAAGGGCGGCTTGGTGGTATTGAACTCGTAGTAGTACGTGGCGTAGGTGGGGGTAATTCGAATCTGTTCCGGGGCTTCTTCCTTAAAAACGCGGACCTTTTCAATGGCCATTTGCGGTGTGTAAGTCAGATGAATTTGTCCACTACGAAAGGCGCGAACTTCCGCCTGTTGGTCGGTGATCGGATAAAACACGATACCGTTGAGGCGAATATTGTCGTTGTCCCAGTATTCGGTATTCCGCTCAACACGAATCTCTTCGTTAATCGCCCATTTCACCAAACGGAACGGGCCATTGCCGACCCAGTTTTCCGGGCGTGTCCAGTTGGATACGGGTTGATCCATGTCACCGTGGGCGAGAATCGTGGGAGGGTGAACAGGGTAGTAAGAGGGGTGATCGAGCAATTGCAGGAAAAAATCCGTTGGGTGGTTCAGTTCTACTTCAAGCGTGTGTTCGCCTAGGGCGCGCACGCCGACAGTGGAGAAGTCCTCTGTCTCGCCTTTGTGAAACGCCTCGGCACCGCGAATAAAATACTTCATATAGGCCCACTCACTCGTGAAGTCGGGCATTAAACTGCGTTGCCAAGACCACACCACTTGCTCGGCAGTGATCGGGTCTCCGTTCGACCAGCGTGCGGTGTCGCGTAAGTGGAAGGTGTAGCGGAGCTTATCTTCACTGATTTCCCAGCGTTCGGCGAGCGCCGGTTGCACCGCCAGCGTTTTAGGGTGTTTTGACACCAAGCCTTCGTAGAGGGCCATGTGCAGGTGATGCTCTGGCGACCCGGTGCTCAATTGGGGGTCCAGCTCGCGAGGCTCTTCACCATTGGCCATGTAGAGAATTTGTTCCCGTGTTCCTCTTTCAGCATTGGTTTCCTGCTGTTTGCCACAGGCATTGAGGAGTAGGGTGAGCGCGAAAAGCGCAATAAGGGCTTTCATTTACTGGTCCTGTTTGGTGTCGATGTAGATGTCTTGGAAGCGGAAGCGTGATAAGGCATTGAATTTAACGCCTTTGACTTCGTCGGCGATTAAAAAGGTTTGCGCATAGTAATAAATGGGAATCAGCGGCATTTCGTCTAACAGTACGTTTTCCGCTTCGGTCAGTAGGCGCAATCGAGCCTCATCGTCAATGGTACTGGCCGCCTCCGCAACGAGTGCGTCGTAGTCCAGGTTGGACCAGCCCGTGTTATTCATGCCGTGGCCGGTTTTGTAGCTCTCGAGGAAGTCCAGTGGGTCGCCGAGATCGCTGATGGACCCCGCGCGCGCAATCGCGTATTGATGGCTTTTGCGCGTACTGAGAAAGACTTTCCACTCTTGGTTTTCAAGGCTAACCCCAATGCCGAGGTTGTCTTTCCACATCTGCTGAATGGCCAGTGCCACCTTGCGGTGATTTTCTGCGGTGTTGTAGATGATGGGAATCGACGGGAAGCCTTCACCACCTGGGTACCCTGCGTCAGCGAGCAGTTGTCGTGCGAGTTCGGGGTCGTAGTCGAGCTTTTTAATCTGTTGGTAATTGGGTGTGGCGGGAGGGTTCAAGGTGGTGGCCACTTCTTCGCCAGCTTTTGTAATGTGGGTCACGATGGCGTGGCGGTCGATCGCATGGGCCAGTGCTTGACGCACCCGGACATCGTCCAAAGGTGGGTGCTCGACGTTCAACAAATAAAAGTAGGTGGCGTAATTATTGACCGTGACAATGTTATTCGGCCGCTCTTTTCGATACCCCGCCACTTTCTCGGAAGGGATGCGGCCACCGAGCACCAGCTGTACCTGTCCGGAACGGAATGCGCGTTCATCTGCGAGCTCATTCTCCAGCGGATAGACTAACACCCGTTCCAATTTTACCGACGCCGCATCGCGGTAGTGTGGGTTTTTGGTCAACACGATCAGCTTGTTGATCTCCCATGAGGACAGCATAAACGGCCCGTTACTGACGTATTTGCCTCCCTGCGTCCAATTGGTAGCAGGGTCGAAGAAGGAGCCGATTTTTTCAATGCTGGCCTTATGCAGGGGGGCAAAGTTGCTGGCGGAAAGTTGTTTGAGGAAAAGCGGGGAGGGGCGCTCCAGAAGAAAGACCACGGTGTGCTTGTCCGTGGCATGGACCCCAATCGTATTTGGATCGGTTTCGTCTCCGGAGTGAAAGGCCTCAGCGCCGACAATAAAATAAAAATCGGTGGCGAAGTGCCAGCCGATATTGGGATGCATGGCACGCTGGAAACTGTTGACGATGTCTTGTGCTGTGACGGGGTCGCCATTGGACCATTTTGCGTCTTTTCGTAAGTTGAATTCATAGCGCAGGCCGTCTTCACTGACTTCCCAGTGCTCGGCAAGCGCGGGTTCTACTTCGAAGGTATCAAGGTTCAATGTGACCAGACGTTCGCTCAACGCGGAGATAACGTGCATTGCCGGCACACCGGAAAACAGATGGGGGTCCAATGTTTGTGGCGATGCGCCCAGTGAAACATGGAGGCTAGTAGGGTCGACGTGCTTGTCGTCTTCATTCTGACTGCAGCTACTGATTAAAAAAAGCACCACACCCAACGCCAACAGACGCGCGCTTGCTTTGCCAACATATTTCATCATTGCGCGCTCTCCGTACCAAAACTGCGGGCGAAGGCATCGATGTTGTAGGGCCGGTTCAAGAAGTCTTCTACAAGGTCATTGGCGTCGCGGCTGCCACCGGGCTCCAACACCTTGCTGCGATAGCGCGCCGCCAACTCAGTATTCAGCAAGCCCTGTTTTTCAAATTCGCTGAACATGTCTTTGGCGATCACTAGCGACCACATGTAGGTGTAGTACACCGCGGAATACCCGTTGAGGTGACCAAAACTCAATTGGAAATGGGTGCCGTCAACGTAGGCAAAATTGGAGTAGTGGTTTTGAAGCTCAATGGCGAGCGCATCTAAATCCAGTTCAGCCGGGTCACGGTTGTAATAATTTAAGCTGAGCGCGGCATAGAACATCTGGTGCCGTGTGAACAACCCGATACCGAAGTCGCGCGCGGCCTTCATTTTCTCAATCAGCTCGGCTGGGATGGCTTCACCATCACTGTTGATGGCAAACAGTGCCAGTACGTCGGGACTCCAAATCCATTCTTCGAGCATCTGAGACGGCGCTTCAACAAAGTCGCGCTCGGTTTTGATGCCAGACTGTGCCATCCAGGTTTGATGGCCGCCAAAAATACCGTGCAGCAAGTGTCCAAATTCATGTAGGAACGTTTCAACTTGCGAGTGCTCCATGAGGTCGTTACCGGCTGGGAAATTACACACGAGGGCTTTAATGGGCAACTGCTGCCCGGCGAGGCCGTCTTGCAAGGTGAACGCCGCTGCATGTTTATACTTGCCCTCTCTCGGGTGCATGTCCAGATAGAACTGGCCGAGGACTTCGCCATTTTCAAGTATTTCGAAGGCTTCGACACTCTCGTCCCAAGGTTGACCTTCCGCCCAGGGGCGAATCTCAACATTGAACAGTTTTTCAGTCAGCTCGAAAATCCCTTCTTTGACTCGGTCGTACTGAAAATAGGTGCGGACTTCCTGTGAGTCGACTTGATAGAGACTTTTCTTGAGGCGTTCACTCAAATAGGTTTTTTGCCAGTCACCGACGCTGTTTGCACTGCTATCCAGTTCGCGTAATTCGGTAAGCAGCAATTGGTAGTCCCGGTCTGCTGTCGGGGTGGCCATGTCATTCATGGCATCGATGAACTGTTGCGCGCGCTCGGGCGTTTCAATCATTTGCACTTCGGTGATGTACGCCGCGTAGTTGTCGTATCCCAGTAATTGGGCGAGTTCGAAGCGTTTTTCGAGGAGCGATTTTAAAACCGCTTCGTTTGCCGGATAACCGCGATTGCGAAACTCCACGTACAACGATTTGCGTAGGGCATCGTTATTGGCGTATTGCATGACGGGAAGGTAGTCAGGGTAGTCCGTGCTGAATCTGACCTTGCCGCTGGCCTCATCCGTGTGGGCGTCGATAAATTCCTGTGGTAGACCGCTCAGGTCGTCCGTCGCGTCAACTTCTACATAGCGGACGTCTTCACGAATGTTTTTGTAAAAATCCTGCCCGAGTACATTGATGTCATCTTGCAGTGTCTTTACTCGTGCTTGTGCCTGCTCATCGAGATCTACGCCGCTGCGCCGGAAATCTTTGAGTAGGTTTGCCGCGTAGCGGCGCTCATTGACGGGGGCGTTGTCCAAGTCGAGGTCGGCAACCTGGCTGAAAATACTTTGCGATAGGGTCAGTTCGGAAATCAACCCTGTGAACTGTTGGTCACAGGCGTCTGCCGCTTCGCGGTATTCCGGGTCGGGGTGCACATTCGCGTAAAGGCTTGCGCGTCCCAGAGTGCGATTGAGAACCCGCTCCAGTTGATTGAGTTCGGACAGCAACATCGCTTCTTTGACTTCGTGTTGTTCCAGTGCCGAAATACGCTGTTGCGCATCCTGATACTGGCTGCTGCAGAATTCTATGAAGCCCTGTGCTGCAGCGCTCTCATAGTTCGGCCACGAAACCGTTGATGCCGATTCGACATCGGGGCTGGAGTCCGGTGGGCTGGTGCAGGCGCTGAGGAGGCCGGTGAGGATAAAAGCGCAAGAAATTTTGGGGAAAACGCGACGACGATCGAAGTACTGAGCGGCTGGGCGCATGTAGGGATTCCGTTTTTAAATTGGACTTGTAGCAAAAGCTGCAATATTGTTGCGTTTGATGCCAGATGAACCATGCTGGCTGGTCTAAACTATAAGTGTTCCACATGCTTCGGTGCAATCCCGTGACGCATGGACTGCACCTGCAGAGTGCAAAATGTGACGCCCGTTTAAAACAGCTGTTTAAGGCCGGGGCGTCCCAAACCCTTTCGCCTCGCTGGCAGACGCCTGCCAACGGGGCTTAGTCCTGCACCTGTGGTGTGCACCAAGCTAATTTCCAACGCATGGTGTGCATCGAGTTAGCAAATTCCGTGCACAAGAAGCGCGAGTAATGGATTGATTCAGTGGCAAAAGCAAACTTGAAGCGTTGGGTAAACGATTTACGAAATAAAAATATGCCCGTGGTGGGCTCCGTCATCGCGGAATTGAATAGCATTACCGACGATGACGAGAGCAATGCCAGCCAGCTCGCTGAAGTGATTCTCCGCGACCCAAATCTTACCTCCCACGTGCTGCGCGTCGCGAACAGCGTGCAATACAATTACAGCAGCCAGAAAATCAACACGATCAGTCGCGCGATTGTGCTGATCGGCCTCAAGGGCATGCGCGCGATCTGTATTTCGTTGCTCATCCTCGATCGCTTATTGGGAGACCAACCCAGAGAGCGGGTCTTATCACTGGTTGCCCAGGGCTTTCACGCGGCTTCGCAAGCGCAGAATCTGCTGCACAGCAAAGACGCGAACGATGCAGAGGAAGTGTTTATCGCCGGGCTCCTGTTCAATTTAGGTGAAATGTCCTTTTGGATGGCGCAGGAGCTGACGCCAGAGAATGAGACGTTGCTGTCTGGCAACCCGCGTGAAAGGCGCGAAGCAATGGATACCATCCTTGGCGGTTCATTCAAGTCGTTGACCCGGGAGCTGGCTCAGCACTGGAAACTGGGCGATACCGTGCAGGAGGCGCTGTTTCCAGGCAAAACGCCTAGCCAGAAAGCACAGGCGGTGATTACGGGTGAGCGCTTAAGTCGTGCGGCCTTGTTCGGGTGGGATAGCCCGCAGGTGAAAAAAGTCCTTGGCGAAGTCGCAGAATTCCGTGGTATCAGCCTTGATGAAGCGTTGGAAGAGGTGAAGCAAAGTGCCGATCGGGCCGCTCAGGTGGCGGTGAGTTACGGTGCGGAAGCCGCCTGCCCGATGATCCCGAGCTCTCTGAGGCCTGCGGATATCGCGCGCCCGAAGCCGAGATCACGTATCTTGAAGCCCGATGCCAGTACGCAACTGAGCATCCTGCGAGAACTCAGCAGCGCGGCAAATGAAGTACTGGACGTGAATACGATCATCCAGATGGTCTTGGAGGGCATGCATCGCGGTGTGGGCCTGGAGCGCGTAGCGATCGCGTTCATCAAAGGGCATCGGCTGGAAGCCAAGTACGTGCTGGGTGAGGGGACGGAACCCTGGCGGGATGGTTTCGAATTTGATATTGGCCCCTACACTGAAAACCTTTTCACCCACGTGCTGGCCGGCGAAAGTGCGCATTGGATCGATAAGGCATTTTTACAGGCCCATAAAGCGCTGTTTGAGGGTGACATTCAGAAGAAGCTGGGACGCGACAGAGAGTGCCTCCTCTTTGTTCTCAGAATTAATCAGCGGAATGCGGCCTTATTTTACGCTGACCGCGGCGGTTATGGCGGCCAGCTGGATGAGGAGCAGTTTGAGAGTTTCAAACATTTCGCGACTCAGGCGCAATTGAGTTTGAATATGCTCTCAGGTCGGCCGCGCCCGAAGTGACGCGGCTATCAAGTGTCCTTCACATCAACGAACAGCACCAGCTTTTGGCCGGGCTGCAGATAGCGCTGTTGCTCTAACTGGTTCCACTTTTTAATGTCGTTCACGTCGACCGAGAATCTCGACGCGATACGGTACAGTGAATCGCCTTGTCGTACGCGGTAGTGCAGTTTGCGCACAATGCTGTCGTCACGCTCGCCAGCCGTCAAGCTTGCATTGTCCTGCCAAATGACGAGCTTCTGGCCAACCCGCAGCGTGTCCCCGGGCGCCATTGCATTCCATTTTGCCAGCGCACCGCTGCTGACATCGTAACGCCTGGAGATGCTCCAAAGGCTGTCTCCAGAGCGCACGGTATAGTCGATACGCTGCCGATTATTGCGCTGACCGGCATTTTGCTTTTGTGTCAGGCGCTGCTCTGCGCTCAGGCTGTAGAAACCCTCGCCCTTGGCCGCGACAGGCACCATCAGCGTGCGCCCGGCACGAATGCTGCTGCCGTGAAGATTGTTGATGCTTTGCAGGGTGCTTACCGACACTTTGTATTGTCGAGCGATGTGACTGAGTGTTTCGCCTTGCTTAATCGTGTGACGTTGCCAGGTGACGCGCTCCTCTGGTGGAATGCTTTCAAGGCCACTCAGGAAGCGATCTGCGCTTTCAATAGGCACCAGCAAGAGGTGAGGGCCCTCCGGGTCGGTGGCCCAGCGGTTGAAGCCCGGGTTCAATTTATACAGTTCATCCATGCTCAAGCCCGCGAGTTCGGCCGCCTGCGCAAGGTCAATCTGAGCGCCCACGTCTACCGCGACGAAATGCGGTTCGTTGGCCACGCTTGGCAGCGTCAAGCCGTACTGTTCGGGCTCCAAAAAGAGCTTGGAGAGGGCCAGAAGTCTCGGAACGTAGCCTCGAGTCTCCTTGGGCAGGGGCAGAGACCAGTAGTCCGTCGGTTTGCCGGCCTTGCGATTTTTACGAATGGCCCGATTGACGGTGCCCGCGCCGCTGTTATACGCGGCGAGTGCGAGGTACCAGTCCCCGTCGAAGCGGGCGTGTAACTTTTCAAGGTAGTCGAGCGCCGCATCGGTGGACGCGGTGATATCCCGGCGTCCGTCGTACCACCAGGTTTGTTTGAGGCCCAGCATCTTCCCTGTTCCGGGAATGATTTGCCACATACCAGAGGCGCGTCCGGGAGAGTAAGCGAAGGGGTCGAAGGCGCTTTCTACGATGGGCAGTAGAGCGAGCTCGGTAGGCATATTCCTCGCTTCGAGCTCTTCTACGATGTGAAACAGGTAAAGCTGGCCGCGTAAGCTGACGCGCTCGATGTATTCCGGGTGCTTTGCGAACCAGCGCACTTGCGTGTCGATACGGGCGTTGTCGGTTTCCGGAAGGCTGTAGCCCATGCGCAAGCGGCTCCAAAGATCGAAGGCCGCCCAGTCATCGAGTTCGGCGAGCTCGGCATCACTGGGGTGGCACAGATCGCTCAGCCAATCAGTAGGGGATTGGGATTGACTGAAGGCGTGGGTGTTGGCCTCGGGGGCTGCGGAATCGGTTTGCTTGTCAGGCGAGCTCGCCTGGTGGGCGCAGCTGCTCAATAACGCGACTACAAGGCCGCTAGTGAGGAGTCTGAAATTCACGGTTCTGAGGATTCTTAGTGGCTATTAACGCTCAAAGTTAAGCGCTGACACCTGAAAAAGCAAATGCGGGCGCCTAGAAATGGTCTTTCAACGCGCGCATTTGTTCAAAAACCGAGACTTTGTCGCAACACGGTTGTCGACTCAGTTCGGCTATGCGCTGTCGGATAGCAGGCTCATCACAGCGCAGGAAGGGGTTGGTTTGTCGCTCGCTGGCAATCGTGGTGGGCAAGCTGCAGGCATGGGCTTCAAGGTCCTGCTCGACGTTCTGTTGTTTGGAGCGAATTCGCAGGTTACCGGGTTCAACGTGAGCCGCGAAGCGCAGGTTGGCTTCCGTGTATTCGTGCGCACAGAATACGAGGGTGTCTTCGGGTAAGGCTGCAAGGCGCTCCAGGCTGTTCAGAAAGGTGGTGGCTGGCCCGCTGAACATCCGGCCGCAGCCGCTGGAAAACAGGACGTCACCGCAAAACAGGGCGGGTTGAGGCAACCACTCTTCATTCAGGAAGAATACGAGATGTTCGGGCAGGTGTCCCGGGCAATGCAGGACCTCTGCGCGGAGCGATGGCCATAGCGTCAGTTGATCGCCTTCGGCGAGGACCTGCGTCACCTGAGGAATGGCTGCGCATTCAGGGCCATACACGGGGGCAGGAAAGCGTTCGATCAATTCGTTAATGCCACCGGTGTGGTCCCTGTGAGAGTGGGTAATCAGCACGCCGCGCAGCGTCAGCCTGTGTTTTTCGATGTATTCGATGGCTTCGGCACTGGAGCCGGGGTCGACGATATAGAGTTCGCTCTGAGCCGGGTTTTCGATGGTCCAAATGTAGTTGGAGCTCAAAACCGGTATTGGGGTAAACTTCAGTTTGTGGGTCTGAGCCATGCAGGGTACTTCTTTCCGTTGACCGTGGGTCTGTCATTTTTATGGTTTTGAAAAGAAAACTCCATGCCTTGAAGCAGAAATGTGAACGGGGCGCCGCTTCGTGGCGTCGTCCTGCGCGCCCTATGCGTGTGCTTGCCCCGCAATTGCGGCGCTGGTACAGCCGCAGTGCGCTGGGGCACTACACCTTGCTTGAAGAGAATGCATTCCTTGAAGAGCTGCTTTGCGAGCACAGGGGTGCCCGTGTTTTGTATCTGAGCAGCATTGCGGATCGCTTGCCGGGCCTGTCGTCGCCGTTTCGCAGCCTCTATCGCGTCTGCGGCGCCGGCGAAGTCAAACAGGCCCAGGTCAGCACTCGCTGTGAATTTGATGCCTTGCCTTTTGAATCCGAGTCGCTCGATATCGTGGTCTTGCACCACGTGCTTGAGTTCGCGGAGGTGCCTCAGCAGGTGCTGAAAGAGGCGGCACGAGTTACCGCCAGCGGCGGACACGTGGTCGTGATCTCGTTTAATCCTTTGAGTGCTAGCGGGCTATGGGCGACATTGTGGGGTGGCATGCATCGCAATAGCGTCTGGTGTCGACGTAACCTGTTTCTGTACAGAATTCGCGATTGGCTGGCGTTTTTGGATTGTAATGATCTCGGTACGCGGTACCTGTGTCACAGTCTGCCACTGAACCACCGAGGCTACCTGCGCCTCAATCAGCCTATTGGCGCGGCGATGAGTAAGCTGAACTTGCCGCTGTCTTCGGTATTCGCCCAGGTGTCACGCAAAGAGACGCAGGGTATGAATCTGTTGAAGCCTGATTGGAAGGCAATGGTATTGCAGCGAGCGTTGTCGGTGCCGAAGGCGGTTCAACCTCTGCGCGCTCGCTCGGTCGCGAGTGAGTCGCATAGTCGCTATAAAATACATTAGATTGTTGAGTTAATTAATTGAAAAAAATAGAAATATTTACGGACGGGGCCTGCAAGGGCAATCCTGGTCCCGGGGGTTGGGGCGCGCTATTACGTTACAACGGTAAAGAGCGGAGTCTCTACGGTGGCGAAGCACTGACGACGAATAACCGCATGGAATTGCTGGCTGCGATTGAAGCCCTTAAGGCGCTGAAAGAGCCCTGTGAGGTCGCGTTAACGACGGATTCGACCTATGTCAAAAACGGCATAAACACGTGGATCGCCGGCTGGAAGAAAAACGGTTGGCGCACCGCGGCCAAAAAAGAGGTAAAAAACAAGGACCTCTGGCAGGAGCTGGATGCCCTGCAGGCTAAGCACGAAGTTAAGTGGCACTGGGTCAAAGGTCACAGTGGGCATCGCGAAAATGAGCTGGCCGACGCGCTTGCGAATCGTGGAATTGAGGAGCTTTGATGAGACAGATCGTACTCGATACAGAAACGACGGGCCTAGAGCCGAGTGCGGGCCACCGCATCATCGAGATTGGTTGTGTTGAGCTGGTTAACCGCAAGCTGACGGGGCGCCACTACCACCAGTACATCAATCCGGAGCGGGAGGTTGAGCAAGGCGCGATCGAGGTGCATGGCATTACAAATGAATTCCTTGCAGACAAGCCTGTATTTTCACAAATCGTGGATGACTTTATCGACTTTGTGGATGGGGCGCAGCTGGTTATTCACAACGCACCGTTTGATGTCGGGTTCATCAATCACGAATTTAAGCTGCTGAACCGTCAGCTGCCGAAGCTGGAATCGCGTTGCAGCATCCTGGATACCCTCGCGCTGGCTCGTAATAAGCACCCGGGGCAGAAGAACAATCTTGATGCGCTGTGTAAGCGCTATGAAATCGATAACTCGCAGCGAGACCTGCACGGGGCACTGCTCGATGCGGAGATTCTCGCAGACGTCTACTTGATCATGACTGGCGGTCAGACGCGTCTGGCCTTGGGCGCAGGGGACAGTCAATCTGGTGATGGCGACGACACTCAAGGTGAGCGTGTGCGTCGGGTGAGTGGGCGTCAGCCCGGGAAAGTCATCTTACCCTCTGAAGAAGAGCAGGCGAGGCATCGAGCCAAGCTCGACATGTTGAATAAAGCTTCTGATGGCGCCTGTCTTTGGCTTGCAATGGAAGAACAGGCTGGGTGATTTGTGTATACGCTGGGGTCAGACCCCAGCGTATACACCAAGTGCGGCGTGTTAGATGTTGTAAATCACCATCAGCAGGCCAACGATGCCCAATACGAAGGTGTAGGGCAGGGCCATCAATACCATACGGCCATAGCTCAATCGAATGAGTGGCGCGAGGGCAGAGGTCAACAGGAACAGGAACGCAGCCTGGCCATTCGGCGTGGCAACACTGGGCAAGTTGGTGCCGGTGTTGATGGCAATCGCCAGCTCTTCAAAGTGTGCACGGGAAATGGCGCCGCTGTCTAAGGCGGTTTTCACTTCATTGATATAGACCGTGGCCACAAAGACGTTGTCACTGATCATCGACAACACGCCATTCGCGACAAACAGAATGGGCCCTTCCACATCATCGTCAAACGCCAGCACCCACTCGGTTACCGGGCTGAAGAGGTGTTGGTCGTGGATGACCGCCACAATGGCGAAGAAAACGACCAGCAGCGCGGTGAAGGGAAGTGCCTCTTCGAATGCGTGGCCAATCTGGTGCTCTTCAGTGATGCCGTTGAATGCGGTTAACAGTACGATAATCATCAAACCGATCAGGCCGACCTCCGCAACGTGCGTCGCAAGGCTGACTACCAATACCATCGCAATGACGCCCTGCATAACAAGTTCGATTTTTTTCTTGGGTGTGCGGCTCTGGCTTTGCTTCTGATCATACGCAACAAGCACATCGCGAACACGTTCTGGCAGTTGCGCGCCGTAACCTAGAATTTTGACCTTCTCCAATAACACACAGGTGATCAGGCCCGCGACGAGTGTGGGCATGGACACCGGCGCCATCTTTTCAAAGAAGGTGATGAAGTCCCAGCCGGCGACTTCAGCAATGAGGAGGTTCTGAGGCTCACCCACTAGCGTACAGACACCACCCAGTGCCGTTCCCACAGCACCGTGCATGATCAGGCTGCGCAGGAAGGCTCGGAACGCTTCGAGATCTTCCGCGTGATGGGCATGAATCTCGGCGTCGTTCGTGTGATCGTGATCAAAGTCGGCTTTCGCGCCTGAGGCAAACTTGTGGTATACGGCGTAGAACCCGACTGCGACGGCAATCAACACAGCGGTTACGGTCAGCGCATCGAGGAACGCCGACAACACCGCCGCAACAATACAGAACAGGAAGGAGAGTAGGGTTTTGGAGCGTATACCGAGGAGAATCTTGGTAAAGACGAACAGCAGCAGATCCTTCATGAAGTAAATGCCGGCGACCATGAACATCAATAGCAGGATGACCGGAAAGTTGTGTACCACCTCTTCGTATACGTTGTGCGAAGAGGTCATGCCGATCGCTACGGCTTCAATGGCCAATAAGCCACCGGGCTGCAGTGGGTAACATTTTAGCGCCATCGCCAAAGTGAAGATGAATTCGCCGATCAGTACCCATCCTGCGAGGAAAGGGCTGATTGCAAACACAATCGGGTTAATGATCAAAAAGGCAATGATCGCGTATTTGTACCAGACAGGAGAGTTGCCTAGGAAATTGTTCCCTAGCGCCTGGGCAGTTGTTGTCATCTGAGCGTGGCCTCGCGGTTGGAATCCATTTTATGAGCGGATGTTTATTGTTCAAACTTTGGTATTAAATGGCCAAATGTGTGAATCAGTATTCATTCAGCCGTATTTATGCGCCAAAATCGACACAAGCCGCTTACACTATCAGAAAAGCGTACCTAAAATCATGTACTTAGCATGAAATCCTGCGGTTTCCTCGGCCCTTTTCGGCGCGCGACCCGGATTTTATGGAGGTACATCTAGATATCAAGTTAAATATAGGGCATAAGCGTAAGAAATCTAATGATATTTTGCGCGAGTCCGGTATTTTGCAGTTACAATGGGTAGTAATCCCTTAAGCGTAGGAAGAGCGAGAGTGAGTTCGGAACATTCGATTAATATCCAGTCCTTGAATCTGGTTCAGGACGAACTGATCGTCACAATCGAGAATTCGGCCCGGGAATTGGAGTCGTTTGTCAGTTCCGGGCACGAGGATGTCGACGCACTGCAGGCCAGTATTAACGGGGTGCAGCAAATCGCGGGCATACTCAAAATGCTCGAACTCACAAGCGCGAGTATGCTGGCCGAAGAGTTGTTGCACGTTGCTAATGAGATTCCTCCCGGTGCCAGCGGCAGCGCCTTCGACAAACAGCTCGAAGTGATCAGCAATACCTTCTTTATTCTCACGCGGTATCTCGAATACCTGCAGCAGGTGCGTTACCAAGTGCCTGTGTTGCTCGTACCTCATATCAACGCACTGCGTAAATTACGCGGTGAAGCGGCTTTGCCAGAAAGTCAGTTCCAGCACATTTCCGTTCCAGACACGCTGGCGGCACCGCCTGTCGATAAACTCGATATTACGGATCCTGCCCAACTCAAGGCCGAGTTCCGTCGAGCTCGGCACATGTATCAGATTGGCCTGACGGGCTTTTTGCGTGAGAAGCAGGTGGATAAATCGCTCGCCCTCATGCGTCGCGCCGTCAAACGTGTACATCGCTTGATGGGCTCCGAACAGCCTTTGGCGGTGCTGTGGTGGTTGGCTGACGTGATCTTCGAAAGCTTTATGGTGGTGCATATGGCGCCGCTCGAAATGCGCAAGTTTTTATGCATGCGCTTAGAGCGGGTTTTCCGCCAATTGGTGCAAGTGCCGGATAAGGCGATGAGCGCGGCGCCCCCCAAGGGCTTGCTTAAGGAAATGCTCTACCTGGTGGTGCTCAGCGATTCTCGTACAGAGGGCGCCAAACGCTTGCGGGCACAATGCCCGTCTTTGTCATTACCCTATACCGAACAAGCGCTACAAAAAGAGTACGCGGCGCTGTATGGCCCCAGCAGTCATACCATCAGTTCGTTGTCTTACGTTTTGCAAACGGAAATCAGCAGCGCCAAGCGAACCCTCGAAAACGCCGCGACAAGCGATACCTCCATCGTCGCCGATCTCGATAGCTTTGTATCGGTACTGAACAATATCGCCGAGATTTTCGGTGTGGTGGGTCTCGGCGCAGCGGGCAAGAGCCTCAAAGAGCAGGTCAGTGTGGTTGAAACCTGGACGGACGAAAGCAAAATTACGCCGCAGGCCATGTCCAATGTCGCGAACACGCTCTTGTATCTCGAAAGTTTGATCGTCGACCTGCGCAATGCGGACCTCAGCGGTGATGGCGAAGCGCGGGCCACCAACGAAGGTGAGCGCGATGCCCAGATTGCGAACCACGAGTTGAGCGGGGCGATCAAGATTGTTATTGAGGAGTCTTTAGGCGGCTTGTCGTTGACCAAGCGAGCTTTGAACTCGTTCTCTGACTCCAACTACGATATTGGTCACATCAAAAACATCGTCAAAACCCTGAACAGTATCCGGGGCGCGATGGATCTGCTGCTGTTTGATCGCGTTGCGCGTATTTTGCAACGCAGTGTGGCGTTCGTCGAAGAAGTGTTGCTGGATCAGGATCCGCCTGCGGCCATTCACGAAGTGCTTGAAACCTTCGCCGATGTGATTATTTCTGTCGAGTACTACTTCGATTCGGCGAATAATCGCGGCGACATGGATGATACCGTGCTGAAAGTGGCCGAAGAGAGTTTGCGCGCGCTGGGTTACGGCGTCGAAGACGAATAATGTACCGCATCGGTGAACGCGCTTTTGCTTCTGAAGCGTTTACTTCCGCCGTCATCGTGCGTGGCGATCGTGAAATCTTGCTCTCCGTTGATGGCGAAAACGCGGGCTGCCTTTGGCCAAGTGATGGCTTGACGCTCTCCGGCAACCGCCAGCCCTTGATTTGTGTTGCGGAATTCGAAGGCGGTGACATCGCGTTAGTGGATGCGGATGCATTAAATTCGAGCCCGCCGGATGGCGAATGGGTTTCGATGCGCGAGTGCTACTCACGTCTGCAGGCTCCAGAATTAATGTTGGCAAGCCGCGCGGTGCAATTGCAGGGCTGGCTCCGTTCGCACCGGTTTTGCGGACGTTGTGGCAAGCCGCTGCGATTAAGCGAGACTGAGCGCGCCTTGCACTGTAACGCGTGCGACAGCGTCTACTATCCGAGAATCTCACCCTGCGTCATTGGCGTGATTGTTCGAGGGCAGGAGCTCTTGCTCGCAAGAAATGCACGTCACCCAGAAGGCATGTTCAGTGCGATCGCAGGGTTTATCGAGCCAGGCGAAACGGCAGAGGAAGCCTTTCACCGCGAAGTTGGGGAAGAGGTCGGCTTACGGGTGCGAAACGTGCGTTATCAATTTTCGCAGGCCTGGCCGTTTCCAGGGCAGCTCATGTTGGGCTTCCAGGCCGAGCACTGCAGCGGGAATATTCAGGTCGACAACCAGGAAATCCTGGAAGCGCACTGGTTTCATTATCAAAAATTGCCAAAAACGCCACCGACACATACGATAGCAGGTCGGCTGATTCAACAGGTGATCGAGGAGTTAGGGTAGCGCCATGTATCTGGCTGCATTAATTGTCGTGTCATTGCTAGTGGGAGGCCTCTCACTTTTTCTTGCGGTAAAATTTCTTGCCCGCTTTGGTTGGTTTTTCGCCTGGCTGCGCGGAACGCTCGGGATCGTGTTTCTGTTGCTGGCCATTTCTGTCGCGGTGTTTGCAATCGATTTAAGCCGCTACGATGAGCTGCTCGAAGAACAGCCGATTGCGTCTGTGCGCTTCACCAAAATCGATGAGCAACACTATCGTGCCGAAATTGATTACTACATCAATCAGTCTCCTCAAGAGTTTGAGATTCGCGGCGACCAGTGGCAAGTGGACGCGCGAGTGATCAGATGGACTGGTGCGTTAGCTGCAGCCGGAGCCAAACCCGGTTACAAGTTGGATAGGATCAGCGGGCGCTACTATTCATTGGAAGACGAACGCCAACGTGAGCGATCCGTTTATGCGTTACACGGTGGCGGTGACCTGATCGATGTTTGGGGTGTTTTGCACCGCTATAGCGATTATGTGCCAGGTATTGATGCGCAATACGGTAGCGCCACGTTCCTGCCCATGGCCGATCAGGCGACCTTCCAACTCTCTTTGAGCCACAATGGCTTGACGGCGCAGCCCGTCAACGAAATTGCTCGCGCGGCTGTTAAGCGCTGGCACTAATTTTTTTGATCGAATTCAGGAGCATCCCCTTTGGAATTTCTCAGCGCCTACGGCTTATTCATTGCAAAAACGCTGACTGTACTCGTGGCGGTCGCCATCGGCGCTGCGCTTATTTTTTCTGCCGCGTCTCGTAAACAAAAAAACGATCAACCTCAGATTGAAGTTGAAAAACTCAACGGCCGATTCGACGAATTTCAGCACACTCTACGTGATGCCGTGCTCGACGAGCAGCAGCGGAAGTTAGCCAAAAAAGCCGAGCAAAAAAAGCAGAAAGCTGAGAAAAAGGCCGCCAAGAAAGCAGCGAAAAAAGACGAGGCTTCTCCGGTATCGGCGAAAAGCCGTGTTTTCGTCACCGATTTCGATGGTGACATCAAAGCCTCCGATGTGGATCAGCTGCGCGATGTTGTTACAGCGATACTCACGGAAGCCACCCCAGAGGACGAGGTCGTTCTGCGTCTTGAGAGTGGTGGCGGCATGGTGCATAGCTACGGTTTGGCTGCGAGTCAGCTTTCGCGTATCCGTCAGGCGGGCGTGCCTCTTACTGTATGTGTTGATAAGGTAGCCGCTTCTGGGGGCTATATGATGGCCTGCGTAGCGAATCAGATTCTGGCGGCGCCGTTTGCGATTCTCGGTTCGATTGGTGTGGTGGCGCAGATACCTAACTTCCACCGTCTACTGAAAAAGAGCAATATTGACTATGAGCTCTACACGGCGGGTGAACACAAGCGAACGTTGACGATGTTTGGTGAGAACACTGAAAAAGGTCGTGAAAAATTTGTCGAGGAGCTTGAGGATACGCATCAGTTATTCAAGGACTATGTCGCTGAAAACCGAAGTATTGTGAATGTCAGTGATGTGGCGACAGGCGAGGTCTGGTTTGGTCGACGTGCGCTGGAGAGACAGCTGATCGACGAGATTAAAACCTCCGATGAATATCTGTTTGAAAAGAGCAAGTCAGCGGATGTGTTTCTGGTGAGTATCAGCCACAAAACCACCTTGGCTGAACGCATGGGAATCAGCGTCGCAGCGGGCGTTGAGCGTGCTATTGAACGCACGCTGAGCAAGCTCTCTACGCGCTACATGGCTTAAACTCCGCGCGCTATCTACAACCAGCGGAGCATTGAACGCAGCTGGGAATCAGTCCCGGCGCAACTTGGGGTCAATCGCGATTGGATTGGGAAACTTGAGTATCACGATGTAGCTCGAGACCAAAAAGGTCATGATCGCCGCCGTCTGTATCACTACCGAAGCCCGCTCTCCTAATAAGCCCTGCTGTACTGCAAGCAGGGCGATCAGCAAAGAAAACTCACTAATCTGACCCAGACGGAAGCCCATGTCCCAGGCGAGTGCCCGGCGCTCGCTTTGTCGGCGCAGTAGTGCGTAAAACACCAATGGCTTTAGCACTAGCATGGCGACAGCGAACACCAGCGCGGCGAGTATAACGTCGCCGAGTAAAGCGATATTGAGTTGTGCGCCGAGGGCGAAGAAAAACAAGATCAAGAAGAAGTCACGCAAGGGCTTGAGGCTCAGTGCGATATATTGGGAAATCGGGCTGGTTGCTAAAGTAATACCGGCAATAAAAGCACCAATCTCTGCGGATAGGTAGCAGTGCTCGGCAATAAACGCGAGGCTCAAGCACCAGCCAATCGCGACCAGAAACACATATTCGTGGAAGCGGTCGAAACGCATCAGCAGTGGTAATAGCACGTAGCGTACGGTGACCAGAGCCATGCCGGCCAGCGCGGGCAGGGCGATCAGCGCGAGTAATAAGGGCTTGAATTCAAAGTGACTGCTTGAGCCGCAAAGCAGCACCAGCAAACAGAAAATGGCGATAAAGTCCTGAATGAGCAGCAAACCCACCATCATCTCACCGGTATGCCGGTGGTGCAGAACGGTGGTCGGCAACAATTTGATGCCGATAATCGTGCTCGAAAACATGCTGGCCATCGCAAAAATTAAGGCTTCGGTTTGAGAGAAGCCAAACAGCACGGCAATGCCATACCCGGTTAGTGCAAACGCGGCACAGCTGATCAGCGCAATACTGGTTGCTTTGCGAAGTACGGCAAACAGTGCGCTCGGCTGCATGTCCAATCCGAGTAAAAATAATAGGAAAATAATCCCGATGTGGGACATTTCGGCAACGGCATCGACCTGATCAATCAGCCCGAGCGCATGCGGTCCAAACAGCACACCCATCCCAATATAGGCGATCAGCAGCGGTTGACGCGTGAACAAAGCAGCCGTCGCGGCAGCGGCAGCGCTACAAAAAACAAGAAAGAAGGTGTCGAACAGATGGGTTTCCATAATCCCAGTATAAATGGCGCAGACGGGGCTCGCACAAGAATCTGTTCAGAGTCTGGGCCGAGAGAGCCGGCCCAGACGAGAGAAGCGATACGCGCGCGGCGAGTGGCGGATTACGCGCGACGGCGGAAGAGGGGGGCCGGGTTATCGCAGGCCGCTTGATAGCTGTCGCTGAAGTCGCGAAGACTTTCGACCATGGATTCTATGTCGGCGTCGTCCTCTACCACGAAGGCATCAAAGCCACAGCGGTGCAGGTAGAACAACTGGTCTTGAATGAAGTACCCGCATGCGCGTATCTCGCCCTCATAATCCAGGTGCTCCCGCAAAATTCTTGCCTGCGAGAACCCGCGACCATCCATGAACGAGGCGAATCGACAGGCGACGACAGGGACTTGCTCAATCAATGCTTGCAGCGCGTAGACATCCTCGTCGCTGGCGAGCCAGACACCGACGGCACGCTCTTTGAGTTCACTCGCGAGGTCGAGATAACTCTGCAGGGGCAAGAGGGTATTGTCCCGAACCAATGCGGCATCATTCGGGGCCGCGTCGGCTTCCAGGAGTTGCCATGTGTCGGGGCTGACGCCGTTGGTTTTAATTAACTGGGGCATACACGCGCTCCTTAAATGGCTCAATTCCGATGCGTTCGTAGGTCTGGAGGAAGGTCTCACCCTCAACGCGACGTTCAACGTAAGTTTCTACGAGTTCGCGCACAACGTGGCGTACTTCTTCTCGAGAGAACGCGGGGCCCAATACACGCGCCAGTTTGGCGTCGTAGCGCTGGCTACCGCCGAGCTGCACCTGATAGAACTCTTCTCCGCGCTTGTCGACACCGAGAATCCCAATGTGGCCGATATGGTGATGACCACACGCGTTCATACAGCCGGAAATGTTCAGGTCGAGTTCGCCGAGGTCGTACAGATAATCGAGATCATCAAACTCACGCTGAATGTCTTCGGCAATCGGAATGGATTTCGCGTTCGCGAGCGAGCAGTAGTCGCCGCCGGGGCAGCAGATCATGTCGGTCAGCGTGCCGATATTGGGTGTGGCGAAACCAGCGGATTTCAGTTCTTGCCACAGCGCATACAACGTATCGACGCGAACATCGCCTAGAACAATATTTTGTTCGTGCGTCGTGCGGACTTCACCGAACGAGAACTGCTCGGCCAGATCGGCAATACGCTCCAACTGCTGGTCACTGACATCGCCCGGGGGCACGCCTACGGGCTTGAGCGACAGCGTGACGGCGCGGTAGCCAGGTTGGCGATGCGCTACGACGTTGCGTTCCAGCCAGCGGCCAAAGGCTTTGTTTTCGCTGGCTTTGGTGTTCAGTTCAATCGCCAGTGCCGCGTCGTCGAGTGTTTCGTAGTCGGGGCTGGTGAAATAGCCCTTGGCTCGTGTCAGCTCTTTATCGGTCAGCAGGCTTTGCGTGTCTCGCATCTTTTCCCATTCTTGCTCGACGTGATCCGCGAAGACGTCCGGGCCGAGGGATTTCACTAGGATTTTAATACGCGCTTTGTACTTGTTGTCTCGGCGACCAAGCAGGTTGTACACCCGCAGGATGGACTCGAGGTAGGTCAGGATGTCTTTTTCAGGCAAAAAGTCGCGGATGACACTGCCGATCACGGGCGTACGTCCGAGGCCGCCACCGACGATGACCTTAAAGCCCACTTCGTCGCGGTCGTTCTTGACGAGCTGCAAACCGATGTCGTGGAAGTAAATAGCCGCACGATCTTCTTCGGTGCCGGAAACGGCGATTTTGAACTTGCGCGGTAAGAAAGCAAATTCAGGGTGAAAGGTGGACCACTGACGAATGATTTCACAGTAGGGGCGGGGGTCGACCACTTCATCGGTGGCGACACCGGCGAACTGATCCGTTGTGACGTTACGGATGCAGTTTCCGCTGGTCTGCACAGCATGCATTTCAACTTCAGCCAGTTCCGCCAGGATGTCAGGCACCTGCTCTAGCGCGGGCCAGTTCAACTGAATGTTCTGACGGGTGGTAAAGTGGCAATAGCCCTTGTCGTAGTCGCGGGTGATGCTGGCCAGCTTTCTGAGCTGGGTGGCGTTCAGCATGCCGTAGGGCACAGCGATACGCAGCATCGGCGCCAGGCGTTGAACATAAAGTCCATTCTGAAGGCGAAGTGGCAGAAACTCTTCTTCTCGCAACTTGCCATCCAAGTAACGATCGGTTTGCCGTCTGAATTGCGCAACGCGTTCCTGGATGATCTTGTGGTCGTATTCGTCGTAAACGTACATTTAAAGGGTAAACCTTAAAGTTGTGACTGGTTGCCGCTCCGCAGGCCGCTGGCTCCTAAAGCGGACGCGCAAGAATACAGGAAAAGCGGAAAATCGACGAGTGTTATAAAATAACATTTGCGTCGAAGCACCCTTATGCGCGGGCTTAAGCCGGTCTGAAGCGAAACTTAAGAGGGAATTATAAGCAACTTCCGTTTATATATATATTTGCAATATATGATATCGGTTACTTGTCAAACTGATAATACTTAGGCAGCATAAATCGAGCGACGACTGAGTGTTGATCGCAGCCCTGATTGAGCATGCCATCCAGCGGGGCACACCTAACGGTCAAAAACACAAAAATAAATGAGATTGGAGGTACACGATGGACGATGATATTCAAATGGCTGAGCAAGGAGATAGTTTGGCCGACGCAGTAGCCGCAATTGCGCTTATCTTGATCTTTGTCACCACCTGCATTTTTTGGATTAACGGCCAATAACCGTTCCCCAACTGCTTCTCGTTCTTTCTGAGCCTGCACAAATACGGCTGTACACACGTCAGGATGAACCGCAAAAAAGCCGGATCGCCAAAAGCGTCCGGCTTTTTTTGTACCCCGAATTCACCAATGCATACGATGGGGTCAGACCCCAATGCATGCATCTATATGTTGCTGAGGACGAGTGCGACAATGGCGGCGAGTATCAGGACGAGGACGAGGGTAAAGACAATACCTGCGATGATGTAGGGCCAGGGGCTGTCGCTGCTGAAATCGCGCTCGAGGTTATTGCGGTTTTGCACCCCGAAGGCGGCGGCAAGCGTGGACAACACGATTGCCACCCAGTGTTTCTGGTTGCGCGTGTTTTCGTTATCGGGTGTGTCTCCCACAAGCGCCTCTTCGTTTAGATGTCGTAATCGAGAATGGACTGCAGCCAGCGCTCCATTTCCGCGTTGGTCATGCCCTTACGTTTCGCAAGCGATGCGACCTGATCGCGGCTGATCTTGCCGGTATTAAAGTAGCGCGACTCCGGGTGGGCAAAGTACCAGCCTGAGACGGCAGCGGCAGGGAACATCGCAAAGTGTTCGGTGAGCTCAATTCCGGTGTTGTGCGTGGCGTCGAGCAGGCTGAAAAGGGTTGCCTTCTCTGTGTGGTCCGGGCATGCCGGATAACCTGGAGCTGGGCGAATACCGCGGTATTTCTCGCGGATCAGCGCGTCGTTATCGAGTTGCTCGTCGGCGGCATAACCCCAGAATTCACGGCGGACACGCTCATGTAAGTGCTCGGCAAAGGCCTCAGCGAGGCGGTCGGCGAGGGCTTTTACCATGATGGCGGAATAATCGTCGCCTGCGGCTTCATACTGATTGGCCAATGCCTCTGCGCCGATTCCGGCCGTAACCGCAAAGCCGCCAACATAATCCGTTAAGCCGGACTCAGTGGGCGCAATAAAATCGGCCAGTGAGCGCAATGCAGGATCGCTCGGATTTTTTTGCATTTGCTGGCGGATGTGGTGCAGGGTTGCCAGCGGTGTACCTTCGTCGTCATAGACCTCGATATCGTCGGCGGCGATACGGTTGGCGGGCCAGAAGCCCAGCACGCCATTCGCCTGCAATAGCTTTTCGTCGACGATCTTGTTCAGCAGCGCCATGGCGTCGTTGAGCAAAGTGGTGGCTGCTTCGCCGACGACCTTGTCTTCGAGGATGGCGGGGTATTTTCCGGCGAGATCCCAGCTGATGAAAAACGGCGTCCAGTCGATATAGGGCAGCAGTGTGTCGAGTGGATAGTCGTTCAGCACTTTGGTGCCGGTAAATTGCGGCACAGGCGGCTGATAGGCGCTCCAGTCCAGTTCCAGGGCGGCCTGAGTGGCGGCGTCATAGCTGACGACACTGCGCTTGGTTGAACGTCCGGCGCGGCGTTCGCGGATTTTCGCGTATTCTTCGCGCGTATTTTCATGAAACTTGTACTTTTGCTCTTCAGAGAGCAGGGCGCTGACGACCCCGACCGCACGCGAGGCATCCGCGACATAGACGGCCGGGCCGTTCTGATATTGTGGCTCGATTTTCACTGCCGTATGCGCTTTGGAGGTGGTTGCGCCGCCAATCAGCAACGGAATGTGGAAATCTTCACGTTGCATTTCGCGGGCGAGGTGCACCATTTCGTCAAGGGAGGGCGTGATCAAGCCGCTCAGGCCGATGACGTCGACGTTCTCTGCACGCGCGGTCTCCAGGATTTTTTCCGGAGCCACCATCACGCCGAGGTCGATGACTTCATAGTTATTACAGCCCAACACCACACCGACGATGTTCTTGCCGATATCGTGCACGTCACCTTTCACAGTGGCCATTAAGACGCGCCCATTTGGCTTGCTCGCCTCGTCTTTCTCCGCTTCGATATAGGGCTGA
The DNA here is from genome assembly GCA_003265435.1 of Cellvibrionaceae bacterium AOL6. Lineage (GTDB taxonomy): Bacteria > Pseudomonadota > Gammaproteobacteria > Pseudomonadales > Cellvibrionaceae > Agaribacterium. Next base: position 81,658 of record NOXC01000004.1, on the reverse strand, counting down.
AGATAGGCCACGGCCTGCTTCATAACACGCGCCGACTTGACGACCTGCGGCAGGAACATCTTGCCGTCGCCAAACAGGGTGCCGACCACGTTCATGCCGTCCATCAGCGGGCCTTCGATCACATCCAGTGGGCGTGAGGATTGCTGACGGACCTCCTCTGTATCTTCTTCGATGTACTGCGAAAATACCTTTCACCAGCGCGTATTCGAGGCGTTTTTTTCACCGGCTCACTACGCCAGGCAAGGTCTTCTTTACGTGTGCCTTGCGCGCTGCCATCGCCGCGGTATTTTTCCGCGATGTCGAGCAGGGCTTCGGTGGCGCCATCGTTGCGATTCAGGATGACGTCTTCAACGCAATTTTTGAGCTCGGCAGGCAGGTCGTCATAGATCGCGAGCTGCCCCGCGTTGACGATGCCCATATTCATACCCGCCTTAATGGCGTGGTAGAGAAAGACGGAGTGAATTGCCTCGCGCACCGGGTTGTTGCCCCGGAACGAGAAGGACACATTACTGACACCGCCAGACACACCGGCATGGGGCAGGTTCTGGCGAATCCACGCCGTGGCTTCGATGAAGTCGACGGCGTAGTTGTTGTGCTCTTCAATGCCGGTCGCGACTGCGAAGATGTTTGGGTCGAAAATGATGTCGGCCGGGTTGAAGCCCACGGTGTCGACCAGAATGCGGTAGGAACGCTCACAGATTTCAATCTTGCGCGCAGCGGTATCGGCCTGGCCCTGTTCGTCAAAAGCCATGACGATCACTGCGGCGCCGTAGCGCAGGCAGAGTTTTGCCTTCTCGATAAAGTCGGCTTCACCTTCTTTAAGGCTGATGGAGTTCACCACAGGCTTGCCTTGTACCCATTTCAAGCCGGTTTCGATGACGTCCCATTTGGAGGAGTCGATCATCAGTGGCAGTCGGCTGATATCGGGCTCGCCGGCAAGCAGACGCAGAAAACGCTCAATGGCCTGATGGGCATCGAGCATGCCTTCATCCATATTAATGTCGATGATCTGAGCGCCATCTTCGACTTGTTGCAGGGCGACTTCAAGCGCCGTGCTGTAGTCGCCTTCGAGAATGAGGCGTTTAAAGCGCGCAGAGCCCGTCACATTACAGCGCTCACCGACGTTGACGAAGAGCGATTCCGCGTCGATGTTCAGCGGCTCGAGTCCCGACAGGCGACACGCGGCGGGGCGTTCAGGCAGTTCGCGGCGCGGGTAGCGCGCTACGACCTCAGCTACGGCGCGAATGTGTTCAGGCGTCGTACCACAGCAGCCGCCGACGATATTCAGTAGGCCATCTTTCGCAAAGCGCTCGACGATGGCCGCCATTTCGCTGGCCGTCTGGTCGTACTCTCCGAATTCATTCGGCAAGCCGGCGTTCGGGTGAGCCGACACATAGCACTCGGTAATGCGCGACATTTCCTGAACGTAAGGTGCCAGTTCTTCTGCGCCCAGTGCGCAGTTCAGGCCGATGGACAGGGGCTTAGCGTGGGCAAGTGCGTTGTAAAACGCTTCGGTGGTCTGACCCGAGAGGGTGCGTCCGGAGGCATCGGTGATGGTGCCGGAAATCATGATTGGCAGTTCAAAACCCAGCTCGTCAAACAATTCCTTGAGTGCGAAAACCGCCGCTTTGGCATTGAGCGTATCAAACACGGTTTCGATCATCAAAATGTCGACGCCGCCGTCGATGAGCGCGCGCGCGGCTTCGATGTAGTTGACGCGAAGGCTATCGAAATCGACATTGCGCGCGCCGGGATCGTTCACATCGGGCGAAATTGATGCTGTTCGGCTGGTAGGGCCGAGTACGCCGGCAACGAAGCGGGGCTTATCTGTACTGAATTCGTCGGCGACTTCGCGTGCGAGCTTGGCGCTCTCCAGATTGATCCGGGGGACAAGGTCCTCGAGGTCGTAGTCACTTTGAGACAAGCGCGTCGCGTTAAACGTATTGGTTTCAATAATGTCAGCGCCGGCTTCGAGATACGCCGCGTGGATTTCGCGCAGTACATCGGGGCGGCTCAGGGCGAGCAGGTCGTTATTGCCTTTTAAGTCAACCGGGTGAGCCGCCAGAGACTCATCGCGATAATCGGCTTCGGCAAGTTTGTAGGATTGAATCAAGGTCCCCATACCGCCGTCCAGCACCAGGATGCGTTCTTTTAACGCGGATTGGAGCAGGGCGAGTCGTTTGGAAAGTTCTGGCGTCATGGGGGGTCTCTGCGATCAAAAAGCGCTGCATTTTAAGGGAATGTCCTGTGAATGTATAACATTTAACCGTGCTATATCAAAATATATCGATATAGCTTGGCCGCCGCGCATGACGCTTTCTTATTTAAACGACTTGGCGTAATATACCTGAGTAAATTACTTGGTTATTGAGAAGGGCATGTTGAACGTAGAAATTACTGAATCCGCGCAGGAGTATCTGCGAAACCTGCTATCAAAGCAGGACGTAGAAGGCATTGGAATCCGTATGTTTGTCGCTAACCCGGGTACGCCTAAAGCCGAGACCTGCATTGCATACTGTCGACCGGGAGAAGAGAAGGAAGAAGATGTGCAGCTTCCCCTCAATGGGTTCATTGCCCATTTTGATGGGCCAAGCATTCCTTACCTCGATGAGGCCAAGGTGGATTATTCGGCGGATCGTATGGGTGGACAGCTCACGATCAAGGCACCGAATTCTAAAATGCCCAAACTGACGGAAGACAGCACCATTCAAGACCATATCAACTACGTGCTTTACAATGAAATCAACCCAGGCCTGGCTGCACATGGTGGCAACGTGAGCTTGCTCGAGTTCACCGAAGATGGCTATGCCGTGTTGCAATTTGGTGGTGGCTGCCAAGGCTGTAGTGCTGTGGATATGACGCTGAAGCAAGGCGTAGAGAAAACGCTGATGGAGCGTGTTCCAAACCTCAAGGGCGTACGCGACCTGACGGACCACAGTGATAAAAGCCAGGCTTACTACTAATATAACTGACTTTAAGTATACTTTTTAAGTATCTGAAATAGAAAAGAAAAGGGCTGCGATTGCAGCCCTTTTTGTTTAGCGGCGATTTTCCAGAACTGGCCGTAACTTGTCGGCCACATCGGCCATCAGGTGTTCGGTCGTGCCCCAGTCAATGCAGGCATCGGTGACGGAAACACCGTATTGCAGTTTGCTCAGGTCCGGATCGATTTTCTGATTGCCGGCGCCGATATTGCTCTCAATCATTACACCGATAATAGACTGGTTGCCCTCAATGATCTGATTCGCCACGTTCTCAAACACCAGGGGCTGAAGCTCGTGGTTTTTGTTTGAGTTAGCGTGACTGCAATCGACCATGATGTTTTTAGAAACGCCATGGCTCTCGAGTTCTTTTTCACACAACGCCACGCTGACAGCATCGTAGTTAGGCTTGCCGCCACCCCCACGCAACACCACGTGGCTGTAGGGATTGCCTCGTGTGTGGACAATGGACACTCGACCTTCGCGATTGATCCCCAGAAAACGGTGGGGCTTGGACACAGATTGCAGCGCATTGATGGCCACCGTCATGCTGCCGTCGGTACCGTTTTTGAAGCCAATCGGAGAGGACAGACCGCTCGCCATTTCACGATGTGTCTGGGACTCGGTGGTGCGTGCACCAATGGCGGACCAGGTCACCAGATCCTGCAGGTACTGAGGCGAAATCGGGTCGAGTGCTTCAGTCGCGATCGGCAAACCGATTTCGGCGATCTCGTGCATCAATTTACGGCCCACATGAAGACCTTCTTCAATTTTGAAGGAGTCATCCAAGTGGGGATCGTTGATCAGGCCTTTCCAACCCACAGTCGTACGAGGCTTCTCAAAATACACTCGCATCACGATATACAGGCTGTCTTTAACGGCATCGGCCAAAGCCTTGAGGCGGTGCGCATAATCGATTGCGGCCTCAGGGTCGTGGATGGAGCAGGGACCAATCACTACCATAAGGCGTGGGTCCTTGCGATCGAGTATATTTCGTACCGTTTCGCGTCCTTCCCGAACCACTCGGGCTGCTTTCTCACTCAGTGGGATCGCGGCCTGAAGGGCTTCTGGGGTAATGAGCGTCTCGGTAGAAATAATGTTCAGGTCTTGAACATCAGACATTGTTATTCACCGTGCTGCGGATTACTTCTTGCTTAATGAGCGCGATATTGTAACTGAATGCCTCGCCCATTAAAGCACTAATTCCATTTACTCTTCTAATGGCTGATATATCAATAGGCTATGGTCAGGTCCTCGAGGGTTTCTAAGCGGGCGAGAAAGGGGAAATACAGCGCGCAGCGCAGTCTGCTTGCCGTCTTCCCTTGATCGAATTTGGCAACACGTCGCGCATATCGAGCCAGTTGAGTACGGTATTGTTCACATTCGGCGTGAACGAACTGTTCTACATCCTGGTCGGGCGACGGGGCGGAGCTTTTAAAGTCAATAATCCAGCGTGTATCCCCATCGATGAAACTCCGGTCGGCAATCAGCACTTCGCTGTTGGCATCCGAGATGGGAAGCCGCCACTCAAACTGACTCTCTTCGTGGGCGTGCATAAGCCACTTGAAGGCGCTGTCGTCCTGAAGTTGCTTTAATACGGTGTGTATTTCCTTGGCTAATGTACTGGCCGTGTGGCGTGCGAGGTTCATCGATTGAAGCAGCAATGTCCAAGTGGGCGGGCAGGGTTGAGCAAGTTGCGCCCATTGCTTTGGGTGCTCGCCCAGTAATTGCAGGATGCGGTGCATCGCGGTACCGCGAGCTCTTGCGAGTGGTTGCCGCTGAAGCCAATCTTCTAAAAGCGCATATTCCGAATTGTCGGGTGTTGGGGTGTCTTGCTCGAGCAAGGCTGGTAGCGGCGGGATGGATGCCGGGTCCAGCGCTTTGATGGCCCCCGACCGTCTATTTTCCGAGGCTGAGGCCTGATGTGCGACGTCAATCGAGTGGGGTGCAGGGAGAATACTCGCCGAAATGCTGTCGTAAATTTGCCCCAAAAAGGATGTGGCGGGTGGGGCGCTCCAACTGCCTTCATCGTCGCCAGGCTTCAGGGCTGCGCTTAAATACAGGCGTTTTTTAGCGCGTGTGCATGCGACATAGAACACACGGTTGTCCTCATAGAGGCTTTTTTTTGTCTTTTTGCTTGCGGATAAACTGGGTTAAGGCATCCATTTGCGCGTCTTTTTTGGCGCTGATCGGGCTGAGCACAAAATGTCGATCTTGGCTGTCATCAAGGCGTTCCAGCCAGTACAGTACTTCGCTGTCCTGCGCCCGTTTTCCACGAGACAAAGCAGGTAGAAAAACGCTATCAAACTCCAGCCCCTTGGATTTATGCATGGTCATAATTTGTACGGGCGTGTCGCCGCTTGAGGGCGGTGTGGCGTAGAGCTTTTCGATGGCCGCAGTGAATTTCTCCCAATCTTCGATGCTGTGGGCCACTTCGTGGCTTGCGAGCAAACGGAAAAAGCGCTGTACATCCGCGCGGTCCGCCTCCCCACTTAAGGTCGCCGCGAGCCCCAGTTTCAACCAAAGGGTATGAACGCTCTCTGATAGGGGCCGGCGTTGCCGGTTTTGAATCGCGCTTTCAACGATGGGCAGCGCATAGCGGGCACGTGTTTGCAGAGCCGGATCTAATGCGTTCAACGAGCTGTGAAGTCGGCTTAAAGGCAGCGTGTTGAGCTTGTCGGGTTCAGGGCCGAGCACCTCATAAAGTGCTTCATGAGTAAAAGCAAAGCAAGGCATGCGAAGCAGGCTTAGCCACGCAAGCCGATCTTCCGGAGAGTAGAGCAGGCGTGTCAGCGAGCAGAGGTCCATAATAAATGGGCGGCTGGCCAGAGCGTCAATATCCAGCGCCTGAAAGGGGATCTGCCTCAGCTTCAATGCTTGAATGGTCGCCGAGAGCTGAGCACGGCTGCGCGCGAGCACGGCGACGCTTTCGCCGTGAAAGCGAGTGCGTAATTGCGCGATTTCTTCGGCAATGTGTTGTGCTTCGACCTGTTCGGGCGCGTCCTCTTGCGACGACACGGCCCACAATTTTACCCACGATGTGTCACTTGCTGGCTTAAAGGCCTGTGACGGGATATAGGCTACTGCGCCTAAATTGGCTTCGTTGCGAGACGGAAAACTGCTTGCAAACGCGTGGTTAACCCACGAAACCACCGTGTCGGTAGAGCGGAAATTGACCGTTAAGTCGAGTGCGTCGAGTGCAACATGCCCGATGCCATGCGCTCGGCAGTTTAAGAAGATACCCACGTTTGCATTTCGAAACCCGTAACAGGACTGCATGCCGTCGCCGACGAGGAACAGAGTGCGGCCCTCATCGGGTAGCCATTCCTGCGTCAGGGCCTGTAACAGTTCAAGTTGCATCTGCGAGGTATCTTGAAACTCATCCACAAGAATGTGTTGAATGCGATAATCCAGACGTTGTTGCAGGTCCACATCGCCCGTTTCTCGTTGCAGTGCGGACACCGCGCTTAGACTGTATTCGGTAAAGTCTGCTTGCCCCAGTGCCTGGAAGCTGAGTTTCAGTCGAGCCGCCAATTCAGGCAGAAGCTGTGTGAGTGCACTCAAGACCTGCCATTGTGTCTCTTCGTAATGTGGCTTGGGTAAAAACGCTAGGTCTTTCAGAACCTCGACGGCTTCTTTGTTTTGAGCGAGTTCCGTAAACAGGGCCATGATGCGTTGTTTGCACGCCTTCATTGGGCCTTTCAGTTCTTTGGGCAGACTTTTCTCCGCTGGAAAACCCAGGCGGGTATCGAGCCGTTTTCGCATTTCGCCTTTGTCGGTTAGGCAAAACGCGCTCAATGCGCGCCAGAAAGCCGGTGCGCTGTCATGCTCTGCGTCCGGCCAGTGGGGCATTTGCGAAAGTAAACGAAGCGCTTTTTCAACTTTTGTGCCCGCACTGTGTTCGGCGGGTAGGTGTAACAGTGGCAGGAGTTCGAGTGCCCAGGTGCCGAGCGTGGCCTCGGCATCGCGCACACTGTCAATGATCCAGGCCTTGATCGTATCTTCAAAATAAGCGCGTATTGCCACGTCTTCGATGCCCGATTGAACGACCAGGGGTAGCCACTGATCCCGCATGCCTAGGAGGCGTGCGAGCAGTTCGACCAAGCGTTCAAGATTACCATCCAGGTGGGAGATAAGCGCCGCAAGCGGGGCTGACTCATCGCTTTCCAGTGCGGTGTTTAGCCAATCGCGCACCACACGCAAATACGCTTGTCCTGGTTCTTCGATGATTCCGGCGGCGGAGCCGGCACCACTGAAAAATGCGAGCTGAGCACTGAGCGATTTACACAGGCCATCGATCGTCGAAATATTGAGGCGATAGGGCGCGTCGAGCAAATGCCACTCAAGCGCCTCTGCATGTTGAAGCGCGGCGAGTGCAGCAGTGTGCATGGTCTGCTGGTAGGGATCATCGCACTGCATGTCGGGGTGATCGGCCGCGCGCTGTAGGGCGCCAAATATCCGTTCACGCATTTCATGGGCAGCTTTGCGCGTAAAGGTGATGCACAGGATTTCTTCAGGGCGCTGAACGGCCGCGAGGAGTTTAAGCACGCGAAGCGTCAGCAGACCGGTTTTCCCCGAGCCCGCTGGTGCAGACACAATACAGGAGCGGCGGATGTCTGTGGCGGCCTCGCGTGCCGCGTGGTCACTCGGTACTGCAGCTAAAGTAGAAGTCATGGTTGGACCTCCTCTTGGCGTACTGCGGGCATAAGGTCACTCAGGTAGGCTTGGCGTGCCTGATGTCGGCACAGGTAGTCGGCGCGGCCTTCGCACAGCTCCGTCGCGTGGGCCTCCAGTTGCTGGCGCCAGAGTGACAGTGTGCTTTGCCACTCTTCGGTAAGCGTGCTCTGCCTTACCTTGTGCGCAACTTGTATGCCCGGAATATTCAGGGGCACACCACTGATGCCATTGAAACAGCGATCACTGTGGTTCAGTTCGACATAAGCGACCCCGGCGAGACGATGGGGGTCGCAACAGAGACTGTAAACAGGTAATTGAAAATCCTGCAGGGGCGTACTGACTAAGCCGCTGACACTGGTATTCCCGGACTTATAATCAATCAGGAAGAGCGCTTCGCCGATTCGATCAATGCGATCGACCCTCACCTTCAAGTGGCGGCCAGCCAATTCAATATCGTGGGACTGCTCCAATTCAAACACGCTGAAGGCATCACCACGCTGAACATCTTCATCGATAAATTGGCGTAGGGTCTCAATGCAGCGTTGTCGTTCAAATTCGTAGACGAGCGCAGGCAGTCGCGCCTTATAGGCGCTGAAGTGTTCGGTGATACGCTGATTTAATAGCAGTTCGAAGTCACTGCTTTGTCTCCAGCTACGCAGACGATCCGAATCGGGATACGCCGAATAAATGTCGGCAAGCGTCTCATGCAGGACGGCGCCGCGATGTTGTGGGCTTAAACCCAGCGCATCGCGTTCCTGTGTCGCAATCTGTAATCGAAAGCGAAAGAACGCCAGCATGGGGTTGGTCCAAAATGCATCGAGGTGGTACGCGCCCCCGAGCAGCGTTTCGCCTCTCTCAATTACCGGTGCAGCACCTGGGGCTTGTGAAGCAAACCGAGTCTCCTGCATACATCGTGTGAGCCAGATATCGATGTCAGACGGTATCGGGTTTTCGCGCTGTTGCGGATGGTGGGCAAGCAGCTCACTCAGCAGCGGGCTGGGTTGGAGGTCTTGATCGTCGGCACGTTCGGGGTAGCTCAAGGTGCAATCGGCGCTGTGATGAATCAGTGACGCCAACATGTCTCGAGCGTAACGCAGCTCTTTTTCGTGTGAGGTTTTGGGTAAGCCTCGTTTTTTTTGCAGCTCGAGTGGCAGCAGCGGGTGCGGTGCCAGGGGTTGCGGCAGTGTATGTTCGCTGAGGTCGCAAACAAAACAGGCATCCCATTCGATGCCCGACGCCTCCATCAAGCCTAGTATACGAATTCTCGGTGCCTTGACCTCTTCGTGAAAGGCCGTATTGGCAGCATATAATTTAAATTCCTGCAGAAATTCATGAAGCGTGAGCTGACCGAGGCAATCGTCCAATACCGTAAAGGCATCCAGCGTCGCGAAAAGCGATTGCACGACCTGATATTCAAAACTATCGATGACATGAGGGCCAGGCCACCCGGCGGAATGCAGGAGCGGAATCAACTGCTCAATCCACTCTGAAACACTGAGCGTTGCTGGCAGACGCCGAAGTGCTTGACGAAGTGACAATAGTGTTGCGTCTTTCACGTCGTTTTGACTGCACAACTCCAACAAAAAACTCGTGGAAATATCGTCACGCGCGCTCTTTCGCACGAAAGTGAGGGCGTGGGTATGTAAAGGGCTGTGACCCTGGCGCCAGAAAGGGGAGAGCAGTAGGGCTTCGGCACTATTGCGGTCAATGCGGTGCGTGCGCAGTGCAAGTAACAAGAAAATGCTCTGGACGATGGGCTGATCGAGGAGTGTTTCTCCTGCCGAGCTGTCAAAAACGCGAGAAATGAGTTTGCCTTCATGCTGCAGCCATTGATTTGGCTCCAGAATATGGGCGAAGGTCTCTTTGACTTGTTTTAAATCACGGCTCAACTGCGGGACGACGACAGCCACACGGGCGGTGTCGGGGTAGTCTTCCAGTGCGCGTTTTGCCCACTGTGCCGCTGCCGTGTAATTCTCTTCGAGTGTTTTAGCGCTCACGAGTTTTACTGAGCGTGATGTCTCGTCGTGTTTCAGTCCTTGCCAGCCTGGGTGCCAGCAGTTCAAAAATTGTTGATGCAAGGGCACGAGCTCGGTGAAGCCAAAACAGAAGACAGGGCGTTGCGTGATGAGTTCTTGGAGGGCGTTAAGTGTTTCTGGCTCGCAAAGTTGCGACAAGGCCATATTGTGCGTCAGGCACGCACGCACACTGGCCTCGTTAATAAAGCGCGTTCGTTGATCCAGTAAATAACGAGTCTCTTCTAGGTCGGATTCGGCGAGCTCTTGCTCACCGACCAGATAGAGGTCAATCAGATCCTGGGCTTGCTGCAGCTGTCGACCCAAGTCTTTCGCATCAATGAGAGCGGGCGTATCGGGGTGACGTTTTACGAGGCTGTCCCATATGACACGGACTTCGGCCGTCTCCATAATACGTCGCTCACATCCCGGTACACTCTGCAGCAAGGCTTCTTCCCACAATTGTTGAACCCAGGCACTCAAGGGAACAATGGTTGTTTGCCCTATATGGGGGCTGAGCTGCGGGCTGTGTTTTAGCGCGCGACTCTGACGCCGATTGGCGGTCAATATGATGGGGTGGGCGATCTCGCCGGTGGATAAATGATCACAGAGTGTACTGAATGTGATGTCCAAAATAGAAAGTTTCCCTATGCTCAACTGTATTTTTAATTTTAAAAAATTATTAAAAATTCCCCCCACTAACTGCTTGCATTCTAAAACTTTCGTTGCGGTCTGGAATGCTGGGTTAGGGGATGCTTACATTTTTATGCACACATACGGAGAAAAAACGTGACGATTTGTTGAAACTTTATTGACAACGCAATCAGCACTATGAAAATCCATTAAGCTATTGAAATATAAAGAAAAATGATATTGATCAAAAAATAGCCATGTTGAGAGGGTGCCAGAAAAAACGCCGCTTTGCCCGCTTTTCCAAGAGAGTATCCACCAAGTTATCCACAGCTTTTGTGGAAAACGAATGAGGCTGAAACACTTCTGTCACAATAAGCGTAGGCTCCGTCCTGACAATCTCTTACAATGCCAGCCCTGATTTACCGCTCATAGAACGCAAAATACTAAACCGGACCCGTTCTGCATGACACCTGCTCGCCGCGACAGAATAAACAAAGTGCTTGGTCGACGCCAACCTGATCTCACCGTTATTACGGACGCCATCGTCAAGGAACGCAACCTCGCAGCGGTGATTCGTACCTGCGATGCGGTAGGCGTACCGAAAGTACATTGCGTGGTACCTGAAGAGGGTTATCGAAGCTATCGCGGTACCAGTGCGAGCGCCCATAAATGGGTGGAGACGGTGCATCACGACAGCACAATGGCGGCGATTGCACAGTGCCAAACCGATGGCATGCAGGTGGTCGCAGCCACGCTTAGTAGCCAGGCGGTGGATTACCGAGAGCTCGATTACTGCCGCCCCACTGCTGTGCTGATGGGCACTGAAGTCTTTGGGGTGAGCGAAGAAGCGGCAGAGGCCGCAGATGCGCACATTGTGATCCCGATGATGGGTATGGTGGAATCGTTTAACGTTTCTGTAGCGTGTGCCATCATCCTTGCGGAAGCGCAGGGGCAGCGTATGCGCCAGGGCCTGTATGAGCAATCTCGCATGGATGCCGAAGAGTATCGCAGGTTGTTTTTTAAGTGGGCTTATCCGGACTTAGCGAGTTACTGCGATGCACGCGACTTACCCTATCCGCCTTTGGACGAACACGGTGATTTGATACCCGGTACAGCACCCGGGCAGGGAAGAGAATAAAAAAAGCCCGACGCCTCGGGGGGATGCGTCGGGCCAGGACCATTAGGAGTGAAACATTAAGGATATTCATCCTCAACACGCACCATACTTTCATGGTGCCGGGTTACTCACTTGGGGGAGGTGAGCAACCTTGTTTTAAGTATGGTCGATTCCTGAGCGGCTGCCACTGCTCCTACATAAGTTCTTAAACCGATATTTCATATACAGTACGCTTTTATTCCTCTTGTTTTTCGTGCCAGCGCGAAATTCATCGTCTTGCGCGCAGCCCCGCTCGATACCCGTAAGCGCTAAAGCTCACAGTTTTTTAATAATTTTGCGGCAGCGGGGAGGGCGTCATTCAGTTGATTGGCGGTTTGCGTGCGAGGGAAACGCACGTGCAAGTCGCGCATGAGTTCTCGCAGGCTGCGACAGCAATGGCTGAATTCCGGGGTAATGTTTTCGTAGGGCATTTCGAGATCACTGATGCTCAATTTTGCCAATTCATTTGCTTCGGCATGAACCGCTGTGATTAGCGCGAACAGCTGATCTTTCAAGGGGATGTCGGATGCATCCCAAAAGGCATTTTCGAGCGCACTGTTCAGTTGTTCGAGCGCGGCGATGGCGTCTTTGATGGTCATGGTGACTCCTTTGAAACAACGCGGTGGATAGGCAGCATATCGTTTGAGTATAGCTCGCTCCTGCCTCACCGCCGCGTAGGATCAAGGCTTAGCTAGGACGGATCAATCCCTCCTGAGCGGTCGACGCGATCAATTTGCCTCCACGGTCGAAAATACTCGCTTGGGAAAAGCCACGCGCATTGCCTGCCCAAGGGCTGTGAATACGGCAGAGCATCCAGTCACTGACTTTATAGTCATGGTGGTGAAACCACATAGCGTGATCTATGCTCGCGGCGACAATACTCGGGTCAAACAGGCTGGCGGGGTGCGGGAGCACGGCGGTCGCAAGTAGACCAAGGTCGGAGACAAACGCCAAAGCGGCCGCTTGCAGCGCGGGTTGCTCGGGCAGGGGGGAGCGGGCCTTTAACCAAAACAGAGCATCGGGAGCATGCTGCTCGGTGGAGCTGAACAGATTCTCTGGGATGGGCAGCAACTGAAAGGGGCTGCTTTCGTTATCGTCGTCAGCAGTTTCCGCCACCGCGTGGGATTCGCTATCGCGCAGAAGTGTTTCTGGGTCGGGTATGTCTGTGGGCGCGGTATCCTGATGTTCGAAACCAGCCTCTTCAATATGATACGAGGCGGAACAATAGAAGATAGGTCGGTCGAATTGCATCGCGACCACTCGCCGGCTGGATATGCTGCGCCCGTCGCGCGTTTTTTCTACATGATAGCGGACCGGGGCGTCACTGCTGCCTGCGCGTAGAAAGTATGCGTGCAGAGAGTGGGGGTTCCGTCCTTCCACAGTGTGCGTTGCGGCCATTAGCGCCTGCGCGAGGACCTGACCGCCAAACAGTGTGCTTCGAAAATTCTCCCGGTGCGTGATGTTTTCGAACACCAGCTCTTCGATTTGGCGAACGGACAGAACCTCTAAAAAAGAATAGGCTTCAGACATAGGGGACTCGTGTAGCTGGAGAACACGCCTAAGGCGTGGATAATGTGACAAAAGTGGCGAGGATCGCCGTTAGCAGCCACAATACGCTTAAGAATCATGACGGGGATCCACCCTTTTCTAGCGGATAAATAAGCATGCTGTTGCGTTCCATCTCTCTCATTTCAATGCTGTTTGTGTCTGCGTGTACCTATCAGCACACCACAGACGTCTACGATAAAACGATGGCCAATGCGGGCCTCAATGACCGGCATGACTACGTGCGCCAAGGCGACTGGGTGCTCGCGCGCGATGTTCAGCTGGCCCTGTTTCCTCTAGCGGACGATGCCGCGCCCGATACACCTCGCACGGCGCTGGAACTCAATCGGGTCGTGATTCATGAGTTTACATCGGCTTTCGCTCACGCCACCGTTTTTGATACCTCCACTGAGGCTGTACCTGCGCTCTTACATGAGGCCTTTTATCGGCAGTGTAATGTGGCGGTCGTAGTCCGACTCGTCGACGTCAATAATCAATTGAACACCTGGAACGAGTGGCAGGAAGGCTCACATCAGCACCCCGATAAATCGCGAGGCCGGGATGAACTCACTCTGCAATTCCTGATATTCGAAACGCAAACCCAGCGTTTACTGGATCGCATCACCTTGACCAGTGAGGCGGCCTATTTCAAAAGTGATGATGCTATCCCTCTGGACTTGATTGCAGAGGCCGTTCAGCGCTTTGTCGATGACATCTCTCCGCACTAACGGTGTTACATATTCGGATAATTTGGCCCGCCGCCGCCTTCGGGTGTCACCCACACAATATTTTGCGCGGGGTCCTTGATGTCGCAGGTCTTACAGTGCACGCAATTTTGCGCGTTAATCTGAAAACGAGGCTGGCCATCGCCCTCTGTCACCACTTCGTAAACTCCAGCCGGGCAGTAGCGCTGCGCAGGCTCATCGAATATCGGTAAATTTTCTCTGATAGGGAGCGTCGCGTCTCGGAGTGTAAGATGCGCGGGCTGATCTTCCTCGTGGTTGGTATTTGATAAATACACTGAGGACAGTTTATCGAAGCTCAACTTACCATCGGGTTTTGGGTAGGCAATAGGCTTACATTCGTTTGCCGGTTTGAGTGTGCTGTGGTCCGCGATCGGGTCGCGCAGCGTCCAGGGGACATGGCCGTTACAGATGTTGATATCAAAAAAGGCATAGGCTGAACCCCAGAAATTACCCCAGCGGTGCTGGGCCGGCCCAAAGTTGCGTTGCGCGTGGAGCTCTTCGTAGGCCCAGCTTGCACGATACTGCTCACTGTACTGAGTCAGTTCGATAGGGGAGCGTTCCTCGGCTTCGCGTGCTGCGTAGGCGTTGACCAGGCACTCCGCGGCAATCATCCCGCTTTTCATCGCCGTGTGATTGCCTTTGATTTTGGCAAAGTTCAACGTACCTGCGTCGTCACCAATCAGCACGCCACCAGGAAACACCATCTTCGGTTGCGATTGCAGGCCGCCTTTACAGATAGCCCGTGCGCCATAGCTCAGGCGCTCGCCACCCGCCAGATGCTCCGCGATGCGGGGATGGTGTTTGTATCGTTGGAACTCATCAAAGGGGCTCAGATGAGGGTTGCTGTAGCTCAAATCGGTGATCAGGCCCACGGCGACTTGTCGGTCTTCGAGATGGTAGAGAAAGCCGCCGCCGTGGCTGTTTGATTCCCTGAGTGGCCAGCCTGCGGTATGCACAACTAAGCCAGGCTGATGTTGGGCTTCAGGAATTTTCCAGATCTCCTTGATGCCCAAACCGTAGTGTTGCGGGTCCCGATCCTTGTCGAGCTTGAAACGCTCGATCAGTTGTTTCCCGAGATGACCCCGAGCACCTTCGGCGAATAAGGTGATTGGCGCGTGCAATTCCATGCCTGGCATGAATGTGTCTTTTTTAGTGCCATCACGGCCAATGCCCATATCCCCAGTGGCGATGCCATACACCGCGCCTGACTCATTGTATAAAATTTCTGCGGCTGCGAAGCCAGGGAAAATTTCCACGCCAATGTTCTCGCACTGTTCGGCAAGCCAGCGGCACAAATTACCCAGGCTGATGATAAAGTTGCCTTTATTGTGCATGGTTTTTGGCACGGCGAACCCGGGCACTTGGGTGGCGGCTTCCGCGCCTTTTAACAGGTAAATTCGGTCAGCACTGACCTCGGTATGCAACGGTGCGCCGAGTTCTTTCCAGTTCGGAATCAGCTCATTTAGGGCTCGAGGTTCGAATACCGCACCGGAAAGCAAGTGGGCTCCAACCTCGGAGCCTTTTTCAACGACACAGACCGATAAGTCTGCGTTTAATTGTTTGGCCTGATAGGCGGCACTAAGGCCCGCAGGGCCAGCGCCTACGACGATCACGTCGTACTCCATGAACTCTCGTTCCACGGTTCCACCTCGTTCTATTTTCGTTTTAGGCAGCGAACAACCTTTTTTACGTTCTGAATTGAGTATATGTGCCCGTCATCGCGAATACCAATGGCAGGATGCGTCGAGCTAGTGACATTTACGCTCGCCTAAATGGCGAAATTTGAAAGTGGAATTAAGCCAATGCACGACTTTCTGAGTCGGCGACTGCCGCTATACTGTATAAACAGTGATAGTCTTGGGCTGCCAGTGAGCTGGCCGGGAAATACACGATGTTCAAGCAGCACAGGTAGTGCTGAGGAAAATAAGGCGAAGATCCTATGAAAATTCTAGTGCCAATCAAACGAGTTGTGGATTACAACGTCAAGGTGCGTCCTTTGGACGATGGCTCCGACGTCGATCTGCGCAATGTCAAAATGTCTGTGAACCCCTTTTGCGAAATCGCAGTCGAGGAGGCCGTCCGTCTTAAAGAGTCGGGAGCGGCATCAGAAGTGGTGGTGGTCAGCATTGGCGACGGCAAGGCTCAAGAGCAAATTCGCGCGGCAATGGCTATGGGTGCTGACCGCGGCATTCTGATCGAATCGGACGGGGCGCTGGAGCCCATCAATGTCGCGAAATGCCTCAAAGCTGTGTACGAGAAAGAGCAGCCTGGCTTGGTGATCATGGGCAAGCAGAGTATTGATGGCGATAACAATCAGACCGGACAAATGTTGGCTGCCTTACTGGGCCTGGCACAGGGCACGTTTGCCTCGAAGGTTGAGGTGGAAGAGGGCCATGTGGCGGTTACCCGTGAAATTGACGGGGGTTTGCAAACTTTGCGTTTGAACACGCCAGCCATCATTACCACCGATTTGCGCTTAAACGAACCCCGGTTCGCTTCCCTGCCCAATATTATGAAAGCGAAAAAGAAACCGCTTGAGACCTTGAGCGCCGAAGCGCTAGGAGTGGAGTTGCGCAAGCGTACGGAAGTCGTGTCAGTCAGCCCACCGCCTCAGCGTCAAGGCGGCATCAAAGTGGCGAGCGTGGAAGAGCTCGTTGCAAAACTCAAAGAAGAGGCGAAGGTGATTTAAGATGAGTGTATTGATTATCGCCGAACACGACGGCAAGAGTTTGAAAAACAGCGTCAGTCAATGTGTCACCGCAGCTCGAGCGCTTGCGGATGAAGTCCACGTGCTCGTGTGCGGCGAGGGCGTGACTGAGGTGGCCTCTGCCGCCGCCACTATCGACGGTGTTACGCGGGTGTTGACTGCGGATGCCAGCCACTATGCGCACCAATTGGCCGAGGAAGTGGCGCCGGTTGTGACCTCGCTTGCTAAAGACTATCAATACGTCCTTGCCGCCGCGACAACCACGGGTAAGAACCTTATACCGCGCGTCGCAGCATTGTTGGATGTACAGCCTCTGTCAGACGTGATGGCGATCGAGTCTGCCGACACCTTCAAGCGCCCGGTCTATGCGGGTAACGTCATTGCGACGGTGAAGTCGCTAGAGTCCTTGAAAGTGATGACAGTCCGTACCACGGCCTTCGATGCGGCCGGCGTGAGTGACACTGCGGCACCTGTCGACACAGTGGATGCCGCAGCGCCGGTGAACATCAGTCAGTTTGTTGGCGAGGAGCTGGCCAAGTCTGATCGGCCTGAACTCACCGCGGCGCGTGTCGTGGTCTCGGGTGGGCGCGGACTGCAGAACGGTGAAAATTTCCAGCTTCTGTATGACCTTGCCGACAAGTTGGACGCGGCGGTTGGCGCATCGCGCGCAGCGGTGGATGCGGGTTATGTGCCCAACGACATGCAGGTTGGCCAGACGGGAAAAATCGTCGCCCCCGATCTGTACATCGCAGTGGGGATATCAGGCGCAATTCAGCACCTGGCCGGTATGAAGGATTCACGCGTGATCGTCGCCATTAACAAAGATGAAGACGCACCAATCTTTCAGATCGCTGACTATGGGCTGGTAGCGGATTTGTTCGACGCCGTACCCGCGCTCACACAGCAGTTGTCTTAAGCCCTTTCCACACCCAATCCTGGTGCAGACCAAGATTGGGTGTGACGCTTCTTCCTTTTGGCGGTTAGAATGACAGCCTTTCCTAGCTGTTCAAGATGCTGCTGCCGATGAGTCATTTTTTCAGGCCAACGAGTAAAGTCCAAAAAGACCGCCACATCATGCGTGAAACCGATGCGCGCATGGCAAAATACAGTCGCCGTGGTCTGATATTCAACTTTATCGCCTTCCTTATTTGCCTTGTAGGCGGGCGTTTCGTCACCGAAAACCGCGAGCTGACCGTCATCCTGACTTCAGGTCTCATGTTAGTCACGGTGTTGCGTGGGTTTTATCTGTTTCGCTTTGATCAGTTGTACCCTCGAGGCCCAGCCCGCTGGAGAAACGCGTATTTTGTCGTCACGCTGATTGGCGCGATGTGGTGGGGGGTTATTCTTGCCAGTATTACGCTGGTGCTGTCGCTGCAGCACGAAGCGCCCTTGCTGTGGCTTTACACCATTGTGTTCTTCTCGACCACCGCTCATGCCTTTGCGCCGTACCATCGGTTCCTGACCTACTATCAGTTCTTTGGGCTTGTCCCGGCCGCAGCCGCGGCGATGGCGCTGGGGGATTGGAATGGGTATGTGTACGGCGCGTTGATGCTGATGTTTTATTTGATCCTCACGCATCAGTGCCGGCTGATTTCCGACAATTACTGGGAAAAGCTCGAGGCGGGCTACGCCTTGGGCAAAAAGGCCATCATTGACGATCAAGAACGGATTTCCAGTCGTGCCAGCCTCAAGCTCGGTCAGGAATTCACGCAAAATTTGGATAGCGAGCTCAAGACCATCCTGGGTGATAAGCGCAGCCCGGGTATGGATGCAGCGGTCTGGGCTGAACTCAAGGGGCTGCACGAGCAGGTCTCCGTGTTCCGAGATGTACTGATGCGCGAGCTTGTCGTCCATAAGCGAATTTTTAACATTCGCCATGAGCTTCAGTATCTTGTCTCTGAGTGCGTGCCTTTGGCCGAACGCAATAGTGTGCACCTGGAAACCTCTTTGTCGCCCAATTTGCCCATGCGTTTGCAGGGGGACCCGTTGCGGTTTGCGCAAATCGTTCGCACCTTGTTGAACGAAGTGCTGACACACAGCGAGCACGCCGCGGTGATTTTGGAAGTGCAGTTCCTGCGCGAATACGAAAGTGCAGGGGAGTTGTATGTGGCCGTGCGACGCGTGGCGAACAAAGCAGGGGCCATGTCCCTGTTTTCTGGCGATAAACCGCTCGCGTCTCCAAGTTCAATGGCGTTCACGCTGGCACGGGGTTTGGCGGAGTTAATGGACGGGGATATTGAGGTGTTGACCTCACCGGAGGAAGAGTTCCAGATTCGCTTTAATGCACGTCTGGATGTGGCGGACCACGGTGGGCAACTGGACTTTCACAAAGGTCGTTTTAGCGGCAAGCAGATTTTGCTCGTCAGCGCGAACCCGGCGATCGTGGATATTAAGCGGCAGGAACTCGACGCGCTGGGCTTCACGGTATCCACTGAAACCCAGTACAAGCGGGTGAAAAGTACGCTGCAGAGTCAGATTCGAAATGGCACGGCAGTAGAAAACCTGCTGGTCTATCATGCCCCGGGTGATGAAGCCTGCGAACAGTTTCTAGAAAGCATGCTGGAGCACGATGAGTTCAAGAGCGTGAACAAGATCATTGCGGCTTCAGAGCAGGCAAAGCTTGAACTGTTCGAGAAAGGTCTGAGTGAAGCGGTCGGCTTTTATTTCGTCGGGAAGCCCCTGGGCCTGTACGAGCTTGAGAGTACCTTTGAATTCATTTATGCGGCTAAGGGCGACGATGAAGCCTTGGCGAAGTGTCGAAATGGCACCATTGTCATCGTAGGTAGCTCTGAAACAGCGGAAAGTCTGATTCCGGATTGTGCCTTGTTGCCCAATCAACAAGTGGTTTCTGCCGAACTCGAAGCCCTGAAAGACGTGCTCGAAGAAGCCGATAACCCGATGGCTGTGGTGCCCTGTGATGCGGCGAGCGACGCCAGCCGAATCGTCAATATCATTCGTGATCTGGAGCTGAGCGGGCGACGCAAGGACGCTTTCATCCCAATTGTGGGCGTGGGAAGCAACTGCAGTGAGCGGGATATTGCAGCCTTTGAGGTTGGCTTTGATGACTACATCGACCTCGCCAGCCAGAGCAGCAAGACTCTCAGTTCCATGCTGCGCTACTGGCGTTCATTGGACGTCTAAACCCTGATGTAGATCAGGGTTTGGCTTTGGCGACTTGCTCCACTGGCAGTTTGTTTCGTTGAATGTCGATGAAGTCGACAAGGATATTGCCCGACTCGATGAGCAGGGTGTCGCCTTCTACGTCAATCTCACTCGTACCGTAATTCTCAGCCTCTTCCTGTTCCTCTTCTGCTTCCTGTTTACGGAAGTCTTCAAGGTCCTTGTAGGGTTCGAGCCCCTTCGCCACCAGGCGTTCATTTTCAAGCTGCATGGACTTTAACTCGAGTGATTCCTTGCGCGCTTCACGTTTGGACTCATTCAGGGAAATGGCTCTGTCTGACTGGCTTTCTTTAATAAAATCAATCTGTTGGATCAGATAATGAAAGTCCGGGTCATTCTCCGCACGCGCAGTATGTCGTTGCTCCAAGATCGGTAACACGGAACTGAAGTCATAGTACTTGTCGTGAGGGACCGCACGAATCTGATCCCAGGGGAGGGCATTCTCATAGGCAGATTCACCGACTTCCTCCTCGTCGACTGAGCTTGGAAACGCGATATCGGGTAAGACACCACGGTGTTGCGTGCTGTCGCCGGATACCCGGTAAAACTTGCTCTCGGTGATCTTGAGTTGACCAAGGCGCAGATTGTTTACCGACTGGACGGTACCTTTACCAAAGGAGCGGGAACCAATCACCAGCCCGCGGCCATAGTCCTGGATCGCCCCAGCGAAGATCTCAGAAGCCGAGGCACTGAGTCGATTGATTAAAACGATCAAGGGGCCTGTGTAGCGCGGTGGGCGAATCGCTTGATTTTGACGGCCTACGCGCTGGTCCGGTGTCTTGATTTGCACGACGACGCCGCGTTCGATGAAGAGGTCGGTCAGCATCGTCGCTTCAGGCAGGGAGCCGCCACCGTTGTTACGCAGGTCGAGAATCATGCCGTCGACGCCTTCTTCTTTGAGTTCATCGATAAGGCGGGCAACGTCGCGTGAACTGCTTTTATAGTTAGGGTCTCGCCGCGCAAACGCTTCAAAATCGACATAGAAATCAGGCAGCTTGATTACGCCGAGCTTATACAGTCTGTCTTCACCCGGCAGTTCAAGAATCGCTTTCTGTGCTTCTTGATCTTCGAGCTTTACCTTACCTCGGTTGATTTTGACGACAGAAGTGTCGCCGCCGATGATTTCACCGGCAGGTAGCACTTCGAGGCGAACTACCGTGTTTTGTGGGCCTCGTATCAACTGAACGACTTCGTCGAGACGCCAGCCAACGATGTCTACGAGTTCGCCTTCTTCACCCTGGCCGACAGCAACGATACGGTCAGCCGCTTTGAGTTGCCCCTGACGTGCAGCGGGGCCGCCCGCTACTAAACGCACGACCTTAGTGAATTCGTCCTCACTTTGCAGGACGGCACCGATGCCCTCCAGCGATTTGGACATATTGATGTTGAAGTTTTCCGAAGTGCGGGGAGACCAGTAATTCGTGTGGGGGTCGAATAGAATGGTCAGTGAGTTCAGGACGATTTCAAATACGTCAGCACTTTTCTCCTGTTTTACGCGATTTAGCTGATTTTTGTAGCGTTTCGCAACAGTTTCTCGTGCTTCTTCGACGGTCTTGCCTGCCATTTTCAAGTTGAGCAGGCTCAATTTAATGCGTCGATGCCAGAGTTCATCCGCTTCGTTGATGCTCGTCAGCCATGCGGCGTCTTTGCGGTCGAGCTGAATGGAATCATCGCCGTCGAATGTATACACAACGGTGTCATCGTTGAGCAGGGCAACGACGTTTTCCAAACGGCTTACCACTCGGGTCTGGTAGGTTTTATAGATGTCGTAAGCGACATCCAAATTGCCTTCCCTGAAGTAGTCATCAAATTTATCAGCATGGATGGCGTATTGATCAACATCCTTCTGATAGAGAAACATTTTGCCTGGGTCGAGCATTTCCAGATAACGTTCCAGAAAATCACGCGACAGGCCATCATCAAACCGCTGTTTGTTGTAGTGGTCAGCATAGAGGCGGTACACCACCTCGACGGCTGTCGCAGATTGCTTGCTGTCGTAGGTGAGGGGAGTCTGTTCGGGTAACGCTGAAACCTTAAACGCGAAGAATGCGAGTGTCAGGGTGATGAAGCGAGCGGTAAACTGCATAGGGATCCGGCTAGTCTGGTTTGTGTCAATTAGGCTAAATATATCACAGAAAGTTCCCTTTGCCGGGAGAGCGGTATCGGTTCCACCTTTGATTGTTGGCCGCTGCTACACTGTTCACACTTCCCGGCTTGCTCTCGCTCGAGGAGCACGGCATGCTTCGCAAAGCCGGTTGACGGGCCGCGTACGGAGAGGGGTACGGTTCGTTATCCGGCGCCCGCACGCTATACTTTAACTCGAGTCGACACTTCTGGTCGGACGACCCCAGGCTAGACAAAAAGGAGCCATACATGCCACATCTGAGATCCATTACCCGTTTGGCCGCCATTGCCATACTCCTGTGCTGCCAAGCTTCGTTGGCGGAAGTGAAAAAATGGGTCGATGATCAGGGGCGAGTGCACTTCGGCGATACGGTGCCGCCGGAGTATCAGGAGCGTGCTGAAACTATAGAGCACAGTACGGTGAATGTGCCGGCGCCGGAAGCGGATGTGGCGCACAAAAATCAGCAGTATCAGGATAAGCTGCAACGAGAAAAGCAGAGTCAACCCGGTACCTCATCGTCCGTGCCGCAAGAAAGCTCGCATGAGGGTGAAGCCAGTGACATGCAAGGCGAGGACTATGTGCACTCTCGTTCTGAGTGTCGCAACCTGAATTTAATCACTAAACACCGTGTGGCGTGCTTTCGGCGCGCTGATGAAGCCGGTAAAAATTACTAAACACGTCCGTAAGAATTACATTGGGCTCGCTTCCGGTATCGCACTTCTAAATGCACAATTAGAACGTTTGATCTCGTTCGCGGCCCGTTCTTGAATCTTAGCGAAATTTCGCCGCAATTATAAAAACTGGCAGGCTCGTTGCGTTAGTCTCCTTGTCACTGTTCGAAATTCATCGAACACTTAACTTGGACAAGACTGGAGGCAAACATGACAGCTGCAGCCGCACTCAAAGCTAAACCTTCTGAATCTAAAACGGATTCCGGAGTCGCGCATAAAGAACGCGCGAAACTCGCTGATGCACTCTCAGGCGCGCTGGCCGATACCTACTTACTCTTTTTGAAAACTCAAAATTTCCACTGGAATGTCGTAGGCCCGCTTTTTTACGGGCTGCATAAACTTACTGAAGAGCAGTACGAAGATCTAGGTGAGTCTGCGGACACCTTGGCTGAGCGTATTCGCGCAATCGGCTTCCTAGCGCCGGGCAGTTTTGCTCAATTCAGCAAACTGTCGGAAATCAAGGAAGAATCCGGCACGCCGACAGCGGAGGAGATGATCAAGCAATTGGTGCATGATAACGAATTGTGTGCGAAGCGTTTCCGCGATGTTGCCGAAGCGGCAGAAGAAGTGAACGATGTGAAAACCGCAGACCTGTTAACGGAGCGCATCGGTCAACACGAAGAAAACGCTTGGATGTTGCGTTCCCTCCTGGCTTAAGCATAGAGATTGCTTCCCGGTGTGGCCCCTGCGGGGGCCCTTTTTTATCGCAGTGTGCTGTGTGAAAAGTGCGCTGACGCTCAATCGGAGAAATACTCCTAGGAGGATAGACCGATGAAACTGACTCTAAATGCGCTCTCCCACTTTGGGATTCAAACTCAAGAAGGCAGCCTTGGCCACTGCACCGACATTTTGTTCGATGATCGTGATTGGGTTGTACGCTATTTGGTTCTCGACACACAGCGTTGGAACCCATTGAGTAAAAAAGTGTTGGTCAGCCCGATTTCAATTGATGCAGTGGATGCCGATCGCGAAGAAGTGCACGTTGGGCTAAGTCGCGAGCAAATCAAAAACAGTCCGGAACTGGATGAGCACCAGCCGGTGTCCAGAGAGTACGAACAAAACTTTTTCCGTTATTACGGCTATGCGTTCTACTGGATGGGTGAAGGCCTGTGGGGAACATATCCACATCCGGCGCCACTTGTGAATGAAGAAGCCGAAGACAGCCCCTCTATCTCCTCCTCGGAAGGGCACCTGCGTTCCTTTGAGGAAGTGAAAGGGTATCGTGTCGATGTCAAAGATGGCCAGCTCGGTGTCGTCGACAAAGCGATTTTTGATACCGAAAACTGGAAAATTTCCGCTTGGGTGTTAGATAGCCGCAGCATCCTTCCTGGCGGGCATAAATATATGGTGCGCCCTGATCAGGTTGATCATATTAGCTGGGTCGAACGCAGCATGCACATCAATTTAACGAAAGATGCGTTGTCGGAGCGACCTGAATTTGATGCGGCGTTGATGGAAAAAGAGGTAGACCTGATACTTTAGGAGCTTGCGTATGACTTCGCTACAACATGCTTCTACCCCGGTGATTGCGATCACCGGGGGCGCAGGACGCGTCGGTCGGGCAATGGCTGAATCACTTTCTGATGATTATCGTATTATTGTGATCGACCAGCCCGGCACGGATTGCGACATTGAAATGGATTTGACTGAGGGCTTGTCGGTCACTAAAGCCATCAGCGAGCTTAGCTCGCTCAGTGATGGCCATGTGGCTTGTGTGATTCATCTCGCAGCCTATTTCAATTTTGACGGCAAGGCCTCACCACTTTATGAAGCGGTTAACGTAAAGGGCACCCAGACGCTGCTAGATAACCTTGCGCAATTAAAGGTCGAGCGATTTCTGTATTTGAGCACGATGTTGGTTCACGAAGCGGCATCACCCGGTCAGCGAATTTCAGAATCGAGTCCTCTCAAGCCCGCTTGGGCCTATCCTGAATCCAAGTTGCGTGCAGAGGAAGTGATCAGGCAGCATGAGGGGCGCATTCCTTACGCCATCATTCGGTTGGCAGGGCTCTACGACGATGAGACAGCCGTGCCGACGCTAGCTCAGCAGATCGCACGTATCTACGAGCAGGATGTAAAATCGTTTGTGTACGCGGGCGATAAAGATGCAGGACAGGCGTTTATCCATGCTGAAGACATGCTCGCTCTAATCAAAGAGATCATCGGTAAACGCGATACGTTGGATCAAGCGCTGATTCTCTTGGCGGGAGAGGAAGAAAGCCCAAGCTATCAAACCTTACAGAATCATATAGGCGCTATCATCCACGGTGAGCAAGCGTGGACAACTCTGAACGTCCCCAGCGCGGTCGCAAAAGCGGGTGCTTGGGTGCAAGAAAAAACAGAGCCGGTAGTACCCGACGCGTTGGACGAAGGAGAGCGACCATTTATAAAACCGTTCATGGTCGATCTCGCTTCGGATCATTACGAGCTCAATTTGAGTGCGCTTAAATCGCGCTTGGATTGGCGCCCCAAACACAGGCTTCTCGACGAACTCGAAGCCCTCATTACTAATTTGAAAAAGAACCCGCTTGAGTGGTACCGCGCCAATGGTATTCACCCACCTGTGTGGATGCAGGATGCACCAGAGGCATCGCTGAATGCAGAGCAACTGCGTGTCGCTCACGAGTCGAATTATCGCGCGCAGCATTTGAACTCGATTTGGGCGTACTGGGTCAACATGGCCTTGGGACTTTGGCTTATGACCTCTCCGGTGACTGTCGGTGTCACCGAGCAAAGTATGGTTCTGAGCGATATGGTGAGCGGTGTCTTGCTCATTCTTTTTTCCGGTGCCTGTCTGTCACGAAAAAGACAATGGACCTGGTCGCGCTGGGCGAGCGCGGGTGTCGGCGTCTGGCTGTTGGCAGCGCCGCTGGTATTCTGGACCGAAAGTGCTGCGGCGTATTTGAACAATTCACTCGTCGGCTGCTTTGTTATCGGGTTTGCCCTAGCGGTGAGGCCCGAGCCCGGCGTCACACCGATCGCCAGTCAAACAGGCCCGGAAATTCCACCCGGATGGGATTTCTCGCCATCTGACTGGTTTCAACGCATTCCGATTATTGTCTTAGCGTTATTTGGCTTCATTATTTCCAGATATATGGCGGCCTACCAACTCGGGCATATCGACGCCGTTTGGGATCCCTTTTTCGCTGGCGCTAGTCCGAATGATGGGCGCAATGGGACAGAAGAAATAATTACCTCCGACGTGTCCGAGGCCTGGCCTGTTCCCGATGCAGGGTTGGGGGCTATGACCTACGCGTTGGAGATTGTGACGGGCTTAATCGGTTCGCGTGCGAGGTGGCGCACCATGCCGTGGCTTGTATTGCTCTTCGGTTTTATGATTGTGCCACTCGGGGCCATCTCGATCACCTTCATCATTATTCAGCCGGTGTTGCTCGGTACCTGGTGTACGTTGTGCCTGATTGCCGCCGCAGCCATGTTGATTCAAATTCCTTATTCCTTTGACGAAATTGTCGCAACGATCGATTTTCTTCGACGTAGACATCGGGCAGGGCGACCATGGATCAAAGTCGTGTTTACCGGGGATACCGTCGAATCCATAGACGATCAAAAAAACAAAGTCAGCGAAACGAATGACAGTTTTCTTCGTCCGCCGCTGACTTTAATCAAAGAGATGTTGAGTGGCGGGGTGTCGGTCACACGAGGCCTGGCGGTCAGCATGGCCATCGGCATATGGCTATTGTGCACGCGACTGACGCTGGGGACGGAAGGTCATATCGCCAATGCAGACCATATTTTGGGCGCTTTAATTATTACGGTGTCCGTAACGGCATTGGCTGAAGTGATGAGGCCCGTACGCTTTCTTAATATTTGTCTGGGTATTGCGGTTTTTTTGATGCCCTTCATTTTGGGTGCCAGTACCTTGTCGATGGTGTTCAACAGCATACTGGGATTATTGCTCATCGTAAGCTCACTGGAACGCGGCTCGATTCACGCCCCGTATGGCGCCTGGAGTCGATACTTGGTTTAGCGCAAGCTAACCCGTTCACAAGAACTATTGGAGGTAGTGATGGCGCTCACGCTCACAGAAAAAATTCTTGCCGAACATGGCGATGGTGCGTTACCAGAGCCTGGTAAGGCCCTGAATCTCCGCTTCGATCAAACCTTGTGTCAGGACGCGACCGGAACCATGGTGATGTTGACCCTTGAAGCGATGGGGCTGGAGCGAGTGGCTACCGACGTCTCTGTGCAATACGTGGATCATAACCTGTTGCAGGAAGACTACAAAAATCCAGACGATCATCTTTTTTTGCTGAGCGCAGCTCGACGTTTTGGTGCGTGGTACAGCCGACCCGGGAATGGCATCAGCCACCCGCTACACATGCAACATTTTGGCGTGCCGGGTAAAACCTTGATTGGATCGGACAGTCATACCTGCGCGGCGGGTTGCTTGGGTATGTTTGCCATGGGGGCAGGGGGAACCGATGTCGCGTTAGCAATGGCGGGCGAACGTGTACAGATTCCGATGCCCGAAGTGTGGGGGATATACCTGTACGGGGAGCTTAAGCCATGGGTGAGCGCTAAGGACGTTATCCTTACCCTGTTGCGCGACTACGGCGTAGAAGGTGGACTCGGTCGTGTTATGGAATATCACGGCCCGGGCCTCGCATCGCTCAGCGCGATGGATCGGCATGTGATCGCGAACATGGGTGCGGAACTTGGCGCGACGGCCAGTCTTTTCCCCTCAGATGACGAAACACGACGCTACCTGCAAAGTGAAAATAGAGGCACCGATTGGCGCCCCTTATCGGCGGATGAAGGATGTGAATACCATCACGTGACGCGTATTGACCTCGGCGAAATTGAACCGATGATCGCAAAGCCGTCGAGCCCAGGCAATGTTGTTGCAGTGTGCGAAGTGGAGGGGGAGCCCATATATCAAGCGTATATTGGCTCATCCGCCAACCCAGGATACCGGGATTTTGCGATTGCAGCGACGATCGTTCGCGGAGAGACCCTACCCGAGCACGTCTCCCTTGATATTAACCCCAGCAGTCGACAAACCTTGCGTCGCTTAATGAAAGACGGCTACATCGACGCGCTTATCGATGCCGGTGCTCGGCTACATCAAGCTGGCTGTAATGGGTGCATCGGCATGGGCCAAGCCCCAGCGACGGAAAAAAATAGTCTTAGAACAACGCCACGTAATTTTCCTGGTCGATCGGGCACGCCAGAGGATAGAGTGTGGCTGTGTAGCCCGGAAACCGCAGCGGCTTCGGCTTTGTTCGGATATATCATGGACCCACGTAAATGTGGAAAGGTGCACCCTGGTCGCTTGGCTCATGAACCGGATTCGCCAGATCGACGTTTATTGGTTGCGCCGCGAGAACGTGACACGATCGCGAGTTCAATTGAATTGGAGAAAGGCCCGAATATCGCGTCGTTACCCCAGTTTTCAGAGATGGAGGAGCAGCTCGATGTGCTGACGATTGCGCGATTCGAAGACGACGTGTCCACTGACGATATTATGCCAGCCGGCGCGGAAGTGTTGCCGTTTCGAAGTAATATTCCCGCGATTTCTCAATTCTGCTTTAAAGCGCTAGCACCTGACTATGTCAGCGCCGCACGCGCGCAACGAGAGGCGGGTGGTCATGCCATCGTCGCCGGGAAAAACTACGGACAGGGCTCGAGTCGGGAGCACGCAGCGATTGCACCGCGTTATCTCGGCTTGCGTGTGGTTTTAGCGAAAAGCTTTGCGCGCATTCATCGGCAGAATTTAATCAATTTTGGCGTTATCCCGTTGTACCTGGATGAGCTCGAAATTCCGACGGTGGGCTCCCGTATTCGTGTTGCCAATCTCCGGTCGCAGCTCATGACGGATGCGGAAACACTAGAGCTGACTGTAGAAGGACGGGCCGTACACCTGAGACATGCGCTGTCTGTCTCACAAAAACAGATATTGCTCGAAGGTGGCTTAATTTCCTGGTTAAAACGCCGAGGAGGGGAGAAATGAATTCTCCACTGACTCGTACAGAGCGCGATTCGCTCGGCGAAATCACAGTGCCCGAAGAGGCACTCTATGGCGCTCAAACGCAAAGGGCGATTGAAAACTTTCATTTTAGTGGCGAAGCCATGCCGTCTGGCTTTATTCAAGCGCTTGGACTGATTAAATCCGCGTGCGCTCGCGCAAACGGCAAGTTGGGTCGGCTTCCAGAATCGCTTGCGCAAGCCATTCAAGAGGCGGCAGCCGAAGTGGCTGATGGACGGCACTACGAAAGTTTTCCCGTCGATCGTATCCAGACCGGTTCGGGTACCAGCACCAATATGAATGCGAATGAGGTGATTGCAAGGCTCGCCGAACAGCGATGTGGTACAAAGATACATCCCAATGATCACGTCAACCTCGGGCAAAGTTCTAACGACGTGATTCCGTCCGCAATCCACATCAGCAGTACGCTTTTAGCACAACAGCAACTGTTGCCTGGCTTGCAGTCACTGGAGCGGGTTTTAGGGCAGAAAGTTGAAGCGTTTCGTTCGATTCCTAAAACAGGGCGCACGCATTTAATGGATGCGATGCCACTCACTGTGGGGCAGGAGTTCAGCGCGTGGCATCAGCAAGTTCACCACGCGCATTTGAATATCCTGCACCATCTTAAAGCGCTACAGGGTCTCGCGCTGGGAGGCACTGCGGTCGGTACCGGTGTGAATGTGCCGAATGGCTTTGTTGATGCGGTCATGGCTGAACTTCATATTTTGACCGGTGTGGAATTCAGGCAAAAACCCAATACCTTCGAGGCCATCAGTTGCCAGGACAGTGCGTTGGCATTCAGTGGCGCGCTGTCTCAAACGGCCGTTGCTTTAAGCAAATTGGCTGAAGATTTACGATGGTTGAGTAGCGGGCCGCTGTGTGGTTTAAATGAAGTTCGCTTACCCGCGCTACAACCTGGCTCCAGCATTATGCCGGGAAAGGTGAACCCCGTAATGTTAGAGGCGGTGTTAATGGCCTGTACAGAAGTGCTGGGCAATCACACGACGATCAGTATGGCGGCAAAGTCGGGTAATTTTCAACTGAATACCATGCTGCCTTTGATCGCGAGCAAACTCCTTAACGGGATTACCTTGCTGGCGAATAGCGCTTGGTCGATCGCGACAAAGGTGCTACCGGGCATCTCGACTAACGAAGCGGTGTTGCAAAAGAATCTGGAAAAAAATCCGGTGTTGGTCACCGCGCTCACTGATCTATTGGGCTACGATAAGGCGGCTAAAATCGCAAAAAAAGCCTACGAAACAGGCCGGCCTCTTAAAGCGGTAGTACTGGAAGACACTACGTTGGATGAAACTCAGGTGGACGAGCGCTTTGCGGAGCTGACGAAGCCCTCAAAGTGAATGCGCTGTCCCTTGGGTAAGAGGCGTGTACACACTAGAGGGCCGCTATTTAAGGGTGACACGGGTCACCCTGTCATACTCTTAGTTAATTCGTTCAAGGCTCCACTGTTGGTTGTGGCCGCCAAGGTCTTCCCACTGCGCGATATTTGCGCCGTTTTCTGAGCTCCATCCAAAGACATCCAATACCTTGCCGCTGAGTACGGACTGAATTTTCCAATACCCCTCTGCATTCTGAACGAGACGCCAGCGCTGATTGTCGCCACCGAGCCAGGTCCATTGCCGAATATCGCCGCCGTTATCGAGGCTAAAGCCGTAGACGTCCAGAGATTTACCGCTGTGCGCTGCGAGGATACGGTATTCTCCGTTGCCCAAATGAACGATGTCGAACTGTTGATTGGTACCGCCGCCGTAAGTCCACTGCAAAATATTGGCACCGTCGGCGCTACTGCGACCCTCAACATCGAGTGATTTACCGCTAAAGCGTGACGTAATGCGATAGCGCCCATCGACGAAGGCGGTGTCGTTCTGATCGATAAAGGCGTCGAGCGTTTGGGTGGGCTGAGCCGTATTGGGGTTCCAGGCGCTCAAGGTGTAGCCGGCATAGTTCTGCGCGGCGGGCTCCCAATAGAACACACCAAGCCCGCGTCCGTTTTGTACGGCTTTAACCTTATCAATCACGTCTTTAACGATCGCGTACGCGTTGGGATCGTCCCATGGGGCGCCCACTTCTACGACCATGACATCGCGGTCATAGCGATTCACCATATCGTTTAAATTGCTTAAGCAGGCTTCGTTGGCGCTGGCCCAATCCATACCACTGTTGGTCGGATAGGCGGATGCACCAATAATGTCGAACTTACCTCCATTGTTCACCAAGCCGTCGAAAATCCAGCGGAAATTCGCATTATCGTGGCAGTTCGCCAAGTGAATGATGACAGGCACGTTGGGGAAAATTTCCTTCGCGGCATCGTAGCCACTGTTTACCAGCCACGCGTAGTTCTGCATGTTATTGCTGGCGCGGCCGTGCTCCCAGAGCATGCCGTCATTGGTCTCGTTGCCCACTTGAATCCAAGTAGGCTGTACGCCTGCGTTCTGCAGTGTGGCCAGGCTGTCACGCGTGTAATTCCAGACGGTCGACATCAGGGCTTCAAAGCTTTGCCCAGCCCAGGCCGCAGGCACGTACTGTTTACCAGGGTCGGCCCAGCTGTCGCTGTAGTGAAAATCGATCATCACTTGCATGCCGGCATTCTGTGCCCGCAGAGCTTTGTCGATCGTGTCATTCAGGTTGTTCCAGCCGTTGGCTGGGTCTACCCATACACGAAGTCGGACGGCATTCATGCCGTGATTTTTCAGAATCGTGTGTAAGCCCGGCTCACTGCCGTCATCATCAAAAAAGCGATAGCCATTTGCTTCCATCTCCGTTTGCCAACTGATATCGGCACCTTTGACGAAGGCGAGGGTAGGGTTGCTTGTCGCAAGTAGGGTGCAAAAGAAGAAAAATAAGGCACACAGGCCTCTAGAGCGCACGTATTGCATGTGAGTTACCTCTTTGGGATGCAGGTCGAAACCCGTCATCAGCATTATTGTTATATGAAAAGTCGATCAGCTAACTAAGCCGTCTAAAACGCAGTCCTGCGCCAAAACATTCCCGCTTTACATCATTAGGGTAAACGTTTACTCTGCGTTTTGTCTGGAGTATATTGATATCGTTTCAGCATGTATAGGTAAACGTGTACCTAACAAGTTTACCTAGTGTTGGCGATAGATTGATCAGGCTAGCGGTTTCGAGCTCTGTACCAGTCTTTGTCTACACTTGAGACAGCTCACGCATACTAAAGAGATAAATGAGGTCGATGCAGGTAACACCGTTGACCATAAAAATAATGTTCAAGCTTGGAGAGAAGTTATGAACCCCATTCTATATCGTGCCGGCGCAAGCCATTTCGTGATCGCAGCAGCCCTCGGCTTGTTTAGCGCTCCCGGATTCGCTCAAGAGGCGGCAGAAGTCAGTGTGGATACCGAGGAGCTGGTGGTAACCGGACTTCGTCGTTCACTCGAAAACTCCATTGATGTTAAGCGCAATTCAACGCATGTTGTCGAAGCATTGGATCTTTCAGATATCGACGCGATTCCCGATGTCACGATTGCGGATGCGCTGGTTCGACTTCCTGGTGTGAACGGTGCACGTGACCGTGGTAACCAGAGCCAGGCTACCGTTCGTGGCCTTGGCCCGCGTATGGTTCTGGGCACCGTCAATGGACGAGAAACACCCAGTGCTGAACCCGGCCGTGGTATTCGCTATGAGCAATATCCCTCTGAGCTGATCTCCGCGGTTGAAGTGTATAAAACACAAAGTGCTGATCTGATTGCAGGCGGTATTGCCGGAACAATTAATCTGGAAACCGTTTCGCCGATGGATTACAACGGGCCGACCTATACCGTGCGTGCCGGCCTTGTGAACTATGACGGCGGTGATGATATTCCAGACTACGACTCATTGGGCAATCGCTTCAGCGCCTCGATGATCAAGCAGGTAAACGATCAATTCGGTTTTGCTGTTGGTGTGACGCATCAGCTGCAAAAGAACGCGTATCCCTCTTATCAAGTTTGGGGTTACAACGACACCACTGATGGTCAGGAAAACCTGCCAGAAGGCGGCGGAGACTTGGATGGTAACGGTACTCAGGGCTGGCTTCCGTGGGGTTTTCAGACTGAGATCAAACAGCTCGAAACCACTCGACGCGCGGCCATGGCGGTACTCGAATATGAGCCGAATGATGCTGTCAACATCAAGTACGATGGTTTTTACACCGAGTTCGACTTGAATGAAAAACAGAATCAGACTTGGTATGAAGGTATTGGTAACTGGGATAACAGCCAAGCCGGTACGTTCGCTGATATTGAAACGAACAATGGTTATGTTGTGGCGGGCACCTCCACAACAGGAAATACAAAATACTCCCTCGCCGAGTACGATCAGAAAAATGCCGTCACCAGCCATGGCTTGACCGGTGAATTTATCCTCAGTGACGTACTGACTTTGGATGCGGATCTCAACTACGCCGTTGCGACACGTGACAATAGCTGGAATCCAGTGTTGTTGTCTCTGTGGTGGCAGACCTATAGTTTTGATTTCCGTGATAAGCCGAGCGTCAGTGCGCCAGAAGGCTCACCTTTGCTTACCCCTTCACAAGCCGAGTTGACGGTCGACTCTCAGGCGGGCGAATACGCGGAATTGGAAGATAAAATTCAATCTGCGCAGGCTGATCTGAACTGGGTTATTGAAGCAGGGCAGTTGGCGAGTATGGACTTTGGTGTTCGTTACTCCGATCGCGAAAAAGAAGTCACCTGGTGGGACTACAATCTCGCCGAAGAGTCTGGTGCAGCGTGGACCATGCCTGAATTTGAAGATGGCATGTTGAGCGAGTTCAGCATTTCTGACTTTGATGTGACGCCTTTCCTGAATACGTCTGACTATTACAATTTGGCGGATTTTATTTACGGCGATGGCCTGGCTGAAAACTTCAAGAGCTACGGCACTGTGCGTGAATGGTCCTACTGGCGCGTAACGGAAAATACCACTTCGGCGTACGCTAAAGGCAATTTTGAAGGCTCGCTTGGTGGTCGCGACTACAACGCGAACATCGGTGTCCGTGTTGAAGATATTCGTATCAAAAGCTATGACTACTCCGGCGCCTACATCGAAAACAATACGACTGAAGTGCTGCCCAGCGCCACGTTTAACTACTACATCAACGAAGACAACATTCTTCGTGTAGGTCTGGCGCGTGCAATTTCGCGTCCGCCTTTGGATGAGCTGCGTGCAGGTGCCTATCTTGACGTCATCAATGGCAGCGGCAACGGCGGTACGGGTAATCCGTTACTCAAGCCCATGTCGTCAAATCAGTTGGATATCGCGTACGAGTGGTATTTCAATGATGAGTCGATGTTCGCTGCGGCGCTGTACTACAAGCAGATCGAAGACTACATCGGAATGGACTACGTTTCCGTTGTCGATGAAGAGAACGATATGGTCATCGACATCTGGGCGCCCGAAAATGGAGAGGGTGGTTATGTCCAAGGTTTCGAGTTGACCCTGGCTATGCCTATCGCCTATGACTTTGGTATCTACTCGAACTACGCTTACGCGGATTCCGATATTACTGAAGATGCACCGATTGGTAACCCGTATGCGCTGGCTGGCATGGCAGATCATACTGCTGTGGTCGATCTTTGGTACAGCCGCGATAAAATTGAAGCGCGCCTGGGTTGGAAATACCATTCTGAGTACACCACCGGTTTCGACTGGGGCGGTGAACTGAGTGGTCTTGATCCAGAACAAAATGTCAGCTTCAGTATCTCTTACGCCTTTACAGATCAATTGAGTGTTCGCCTGCAGGGCAACAACCTGACCAACGAAAAACTTCGTTTGAGCCAGGAAAACAATTCCGATCTGCTTAAGCGTTACGACACCTATGGCAAGACCTACCTGGTCGATCTCACCTGGAAATATTGATGAGATCCCCGGCGCAAGGACGCGCCCGCTTTTAGTTACATAGTTTCTACCCTCTTTTTCAGCTCAGCGCCGGAAACGGCCTGAGCCTTTTTTGAACAAATGGACATCCCATGATCGTGCCGAATGCTCTTCGCAACACCATGATTACTGCCGCATCATTTGCAGTCATTGCTTTGTTCAGTGCTTGCAGCGGCAATGATACCAAGGCGCAAAACACGCCTACGCCCACACCCATGCCTTCCACGTCGCCGACCCCGATGCCTAAAGTGTCGCACTTTTATTCGGGTGTGGATCTGTCTTATGTCAATGAAATGCTGGACTGTGGAGCGCAATACCGCCAAGGCGGTGAGATCGTTGATCCTTATACGCTCTTTTCTGACGCAGGGGCAAATTACACGCGTGTTCGCCTTTGGTTTGATCCAGACTGGACACAATATTCTGATTACGAAGACGTCAAACTGACGATCCAGCGCGCGCGCGATGCCGGTATGAAAGTCCTGCTCGACTTTCATTATTCCGACACCTGGGCTGACCCTGAAAAACAATATATTCCCTCCGCTTGGTTGAGCCTTTACGGCGATACGGAAGCGCTTGCCGATACACTCTATGACTACACCATTGGCACCTTGCGAAATCTCGATGCCGAAGGGCTGTTGCCAGACATGGTTCAGGTAGGCAATGAGACGAACCACGAAATTCTTCAACCTGAAAATACGATGGACACCGGGCCCATTAATTGGGATCGCAATGCAACATTACTGAATCACGGGCTGCAAGCTGTAGCCGATTTTAACGCTGAAAAAGGCGTGAGCATTGCCCGAGTGCTGCATATTGCACAGCCTGAAAACGCACTTTGGTGGTTTGATGAAGCCACGACCGCCGGTGTGACGGATTTTGAAATCATCGGCTTAAGTTACTACGGCAAATGGTCCGTTTATAAACTCGATCGTCTCGCTGAAGCGATCGCTTCGTTAAAAACCGATTACCAGAAAGAAGTCGTGGTGGTTGAAACGGCTTACCCCTGGACGATGGACGCTGCTGATCAGGCGGCCAACCTGCTGAATGAAGACAGCCTTCTCGAAGGCTATCCCGCCACGCCAGAAGGCCAGTTGAACTACCTCAAGGCACTGGTAGACGCAATTGTCAGCGGTGGAGGCAACGGGCTTTTTTATTGGGAGCCTGCGTGGGTGAGCACCTCATGTTCTACGCTCTGGGGCCAAGGCTCCCACTGGGAAAATGCGACCTTCTTCGACGCGTTTGATGGTAATGAAGCCTTACCGTCGATGGGGATCTTTGAATACATGAACGACTTCGTCGAACAATAATAGCAGTAGGTTTAACCATGAAATTGACTAAAACAATGATTGCGAGTGCGTGCCTGGCCGTCTCGCTGTTAACGGGCTGCGCACAAGTCTCGGACGAGAGTGCCTCTGAAGCGAATCTCTCTGCTTATACTGCACCCGTAAAGTTCAACGCTGACTGGCAGTTTTTCCGCTCAGAGAATGCGCTGGGATTTGACGATGCGTTGATGCAGTCTGACTGGGAGCCTGTCAAGTTGCCCCACACGGCGAAAATCGAACCGCGCATCGTGAACGATCAATTCCAGGGCGACGCTTGGTACAAAAAGCAGATTTCTGTTGATTCTTCCTGGGACGGGAAGCATGTGTTTATCGACTTTGAAGCGGCAATGAATGTGGCTGAAGTGTGGGTGAACGGCGAAAAGCAGTTGACCCACCTCGGTGGCTATCTGCCTTTTACCGTGGATTTGACACCCTTTGTTCAAAGCGACGTGAAAACACTTGAGCTTGTGGTTCGTCTTGATAACCGAGACAACCCCATTACCGGCCCTAAGCCGCTTGAGATTCTTGATTTCAACATGTACGGCGGAATCTATCGCAACGTCTGGTTGCGTGTCGAGAACTCGGCGTATATCACCGATGCGGTTCACAATGCAGAGGTGGCTTCTGGCGGCATCTTTTATCGTAGCGCGCTGAACACCGACGGCAGCGCGACGCTGAGTATACAAACTCATGTACGAGCGACCGCGAATCAAAACAGTTTAGAAGTGGAGCAATCCCTCTTATTCAACGAGCAGCTTGTCGCCAAAACTCGGGATGCCTTTCCTGTCGATGAGGGCGTTGTGCTTTCGCAGCAATCCTTCAATTTGAATGAACCTGCGCTATGGTCTCCAGACACGCCTAACCTGTATACCCTGGTTACACGCATCTATGATGATGCCGTGCTGGTAGATGAAGAAACGCAACAAGTCGGTGTAAGAGAGTTTCGTTTCGTTGACAATCAGCTCTATATCAATGGGGAGAAAACGTTCCTTCGCGGCGTCAATCGACACCAAGAATATCCGTACGTCGGTTATGCCTTGTCCGATGAAGCACAATATCGAGATGCTGAGAAAATCAAAGCGGCGGGCTTTGACTACGTGCGTTTGTCGCACTACCCACACAGCAAAGCCTTCATGCAGGCTGCCGATGAGCTAGGTCTCGTCCTGATCGATGCGATATTGGGCTGGCAATATGTGTCTGAAGATCCCGCGTTCCAGGATCAAGTTGTGCGCACCTGCCGCGACCTTGTACGCCGGGATCGCAACCATGCCTCGGTCCTGGGTTGGGAATGTTCGTTGAATGAGAGCTGGATGGAGGAGACACTGATTGACCGCTTCCATACGGCAGTACATGAAGAATATCCAGGGGCGAATGTCTATTCTGCAGGGTGGCAAGAGTATGGCTATGACCTGTATTTGCAAGCCCGACAACACCGTCTTGATCACTACAAGGAGCCGACTAAGCCCTACGTGGTATCGGAATACGGTGACTGGGAATACTACGCGATGAATGCCGGTTTGAATCAGGATGCGTGGGGTGACCTTAAACAGGCCGAACGTTCGAGCCGACAGCTTCTGCGCGATGGTGAAGTTCGCTTGCAACAACAAGCCGCCAACCTGATGGAAGCGCATAATGATAACTTCTCGACTCCGGCGTTTGCGGATGGCTACTGGGTCATGTTTGACTACAACCGAGGCTACGCACAGGACCTTGAAGCCTCCGGTATCATGAGCCTGGAACGCTTACCCAAGTTCAGCTACTACTTCTATCAAAGTCAGCGCGATGCCGACTCAAATGCTGGGCCACTTGCTGACGGCTATATGGTACATATCGGCAGTTTCTGGAAGGCCGATTCGCCCCTGGTCTTTGATGTGTTTACCAATGCCGATGAAGTGACCTTGCGTTTAAACGGTAAAGAAATCGCAAAAGGCCTCCCGAATACCGAACAGTATCCCTTACTCAACCATGCGCCTGTGCGTTTTGAGTTGGATACGTTCCAAGCCGGTACCCTTGTTGCTGAAGCCCTTGTCGATGGCAAAGTCGTGGCGACGCACGAGGTGACCACACCGGGCGCTGCCTCCAAACTGACTGTGAGCCTGGATAACAGCAGCGTAGCGCCGAAAGCGGGAGTCAACGATGTGGTATTCGTCTATGCTACACTCGAAGACGACAACAACAATAACAGCCGCGCTAACTTGCAGCCTGTTGAATTTATTGTTGAGGGTAATGCTGAACTGGTTTCTCCTGCCGTGCAATTAAGCGAAAGCGGTATTGCGGCCGCGCTCGTAAAGGTGGGTGAGGGCGAGGGCAGCTTCGTCGTCAGTGCGCGATCTGACGGACTGACGACCGGGCAGCTTGAAGTACCGGTTCAATAAGCCGCTTTTTTACGGCGTCGAGCCTGAAACAATGAAATGCGAACCGGGTTCTTAACCCGGTTCGCTTCGGAGCCGACGTGAACTCTTCTACGCTACACGCCGCCCATGTTCCCATGGGTACTCGCCTGGCCATCGGTTTCGGTTACCTGGCATCCTACTTCATGGCGCAAGCCATGCACGCCCTCGCCATTCCGTATTATCAGATGCATTTAGGGGTTGATCCCTTCAAACTCAGCTTAATTTTAACGCTTCCGGTGTTTATCGCGGCTTGTGTGGGCCCTTTAGTTGGTCACCTCAGCGATAACACTGTGACCAAACTTGGGGCGAGAAAGCCGTATTTGTTGGTGTTTTCCTGCCTGTCGGGCATGGCTTTCGGGATCATGTGGATGGTCCCCGTACATTGGAGTGCCCATGCGCAGTTGTTGTACCTGGCTGCAACGGCTTCCGTTTTCTTCCTGTGTACGACGTTCTATACCGTGCCGTTACATTCAATGGCGTATGAGATTTCCGATTCATCGGCTCAGCGGACACGGGTCATTGGCTTTAGTGCGTATTTTCTTAAGCTCGGAGCGCTGACCTATCAATGGCTGTTTCCGTTGACGCAGGCGGCCATTTTTGGTGGTTTAGCCCAGGGCGTGAAAGCCGTGGGATGGTTGTTGGGTGTGGGCGTTTTTGCCTTGCTCGGCAGTTTGCCGGGGTGGGCGATACGTGGCAGGCACGATATTCTTGTGCGGCACCGAATGAAGATACGGCATAGCGTGAAGTGCGTCGTGCAAAATCCGGCCATGCGTTGCCTTTGCCTGTTTACACTGTGCCAAATGGGCGGCAATGCCTGTGTCGCCCTGTTTGACTACAACTTGCTCGTTTATTACGTTTACGACGGTGATCTGGAGCAGGGAGCTTATTGGAAAGCATTGCTCTCCACGGCCTTCGCTGTGGGTAGTATTTTGTACGTGCCCGTGATTACCCGGCTTTCAGTACGGCTGGGGAAATTACGTGTGCTGCAGTTTGTCCTGTTAATGAACTGTGTGGGCGGGGTGGCCAAATGGTTTCTGTTCGTTCCAGGAAGCGGGGTACTAATTTTATTGGATGCCGTGTTCTGCAGTGCGATATGGACCGCTATGGTAATATCGGTGCCTGCGCTGGTGGCGGACTTGAGCCAGGAAGACAGAGCAAAGTCACACACCACACACACCGGCGTATTTGCGTCGGTACATAGCTGGGTAGTGAGCCTTGGCAGTGTGTTGGCCCTGCTTGTGTATGGGGGCCTACTCAATGCAATCGGATTTGACGCCAGTGTGAATGGTCAGCAATCGGAAGCGACCTTTCTCAGCATGAGAGTGTTCCTGTCGGCCGGAACACTGTTTTTCAGCCTGCTGGGTCTGATCTTACTCAGTTATTGGCGAGCACAACAATTTACAAGAGACGATATCGGTCATGGTAACCATTAAAGACGTGGCGCGAGTTGCAGGGGTCAGTACCGCCACTGTGTCCCGAGTTGTTCACGACGGGGGGCAGGTGGGTGATGCCTGTCGAGCCCGAGTTAAAAAAGTCATTGAAGAGCTGGGCTATCGCCCGAATACCAATGCGCGCGCGCTAGTAAGCAAAACTTCCGACACGATTGGGGTCGTCACGCCCAAGTTGTCGATGACCTTCTTCGGGTGTTTAGCGGCCGGTGTAGAAAATGCCGCACATAACAACGGCTACAAGTTGTTGATGAGTAACTCGCACTATGAGACGAAAAGCGAGTTGGAAGCCATTCGTTCACTGCAGGAACACAGTTGCAACGCGATCATTCTGCACAGTGAGTATTCCGATGAAAAAACTCTGTTGAAGCTGGCTGACGATATACCGGGGCTGGTGTTCATTAATCGGTTTATCCCTGAGCTGGCACACCGATGCGTGTGGCTGGATAACGTGAGTGGTGCACGGCACATTACGCGCTATCTGATTGACAAGGGGCATCGAGATATCGCGGTTATCAGCAGTGTGTATCAGAACAATGACCCTCAAAGTCGGCTGGAGGGGATTCAGCAGGTGCTCAGGGAACACGATCTTGCGCTGCCTTCTGGGCGTATTATCGAGTCGACCGCGAATCTTCGAGGGGGAGAAGAG
The DNA here is from genome assembly GCA_003265435.1 of Cellvibrionaceae bacterium AOL6. Classification (GTDB taxonomy): domain Bacteria; phylum Pseudomonadota; class Gammaproteobacteria; order Pseudomonadales; family Cellvibrionaceae; genus Agaribacterium. The sequence goes on along the minus strand of NOXC01000004.1, from coordinate 41,475 downwards.
GCGGCTCGGCAGTTGATGGATCGTGGTGAGACGTTCTCCGCTGTTGTCGCCTACAACGACCTGATGGCTGTGGGTGCAATGAACGCTTTTCAGGACGCGGGCTTGCGTGTGCCAGAGGATGTGTCGGTAGTCGGCTTTGATGACTTGTACATCAGCCGGGCCTGTCGCCCACACCTCACGACAATGAGTTATCCCATTGAGGATATGGCCCTGTACGCCGCGGAGCTCGCTATAAAGCTGTCTGAGGGGCAGGCCGATAGTCAGTCGAGAACCCATCTATTCTACCCCACCTTAAAAGAGCGAGCGTCCGTGTATACGCGTCAAGCTAGTGATGACGACGCATTAGCATAGAGTGTTGATAATCATTATCATTAAGCATACAATGCCCGATCTTGTGATCCCTAAGCTTGGATTACGATGTATTCACGGAGATTTCAGGGCATACCATGCAAGCACTCAGCGACGCGAACATCCTTCTCGTTTTTGGCACCGATACCGGTAACACCGAAGAGGTCGCAGATAAGATCTGTGACGCTTTTGCCCAACACGGCTGTGCGGTCGAAATGGTGAATATCACCGATGTTGAAGCCGAGCAGTACGAGGAGCAGGACCTGATCATTTTTGGCATTCCAACCTGGGACTTTGGCGGTATCCAAGGTGACTTTGAAGAGGTGGAAGCGGATCTCGAAGCATTGAAATTACCCGGTAAAACCGTCGCGCTCTATGGCCTAGGTGATCAACTCGGCTACGGCTACTACTTCGTTGACGCAATGGGCTGGGTCAAAGAAAAGCTGCATGACAGCGGCGCGCGGTTTATTGGCGCATGGCCCACCGAAGGCTATGACTTTGACGAGTCCCGCGCTGCGAATGCGGATAAGAGCTTTTTCTGTGGTCTGGCCATTGATGAAGATCAGCAGTTCGACCTCACCGATGATCGCATTGAAACCTGGGTGAAACAGCTTTTCGCGGAATTCGAAGTGGAGCAGAGCGATGCGGTCTAAACATGCTCGCCGTGATCGAACCCGACTGTGTTTGCCTGATTTATTACAGTCGTGGAAAGAGTGCATGGCGAAGGGCCGTAAAGCGCAAAACCAAGGCCGTTGGAATATCGCGCTACGGTGCTATGCCGATGCATTGGATTACGCAGAAATGGGCATGCTCGCCTACGCAGAAAGACGCAGTGACCGCTACATCCGTTGTGCGTTTGAGTATGTCTATGCATTGCGAAGCAGCGGCCAGGCAACGCGTTGCGAGGGCGTGCTGTTACGCGTAAGAAAAAATTTGAATATGAGTGGAGTTGAGCCCACACAAATTAATAAATTGACAAGTCCGATAGTGGATTTGTCGAAGGCACCGATGACGATGGTACATCAGTGGATGTCCACTGTTCGAGCTATTGAAGAAAGTCAGGATGCGACAAGGCATTGAGCGTTAAATGCTCCGGGTATCGATCCGCTTGCGGAACGCTTCTGCACTCTCTTTTCTCTCAGAATAACGATCCACCAGGTAATCACTTCGGTCACGCACCAGGTGGGTGAATTTCATGAGTTCTTCCATTACATCGACTAAGCGGTCATAAAATGAAGAGGGCTTCATACGGCCTTCATCATCAAATTCAAGCCAGGCTTTCGGAACAGAGCTCTGATTAGGGATCGTCAACATACGCATCCAACGGCCCAGTACGCGCATTTGATTTACCGTATTAAAGGATTGAGATCCTCCGCAGACCTGCATCAATGCCAATGTTTTCCCTTGCGTAGGGCGCACGCCTTGAAGCGCGAGCGGTATCCAGTCGATTTGGGCCTTCATGACGGCGGTCATCGCACCGTGACGTTCCGGGCTGCACCATACCATCCCTTCACTCCACTGGGCGAGCTCCCGCAGCTCCTGAACCTTTTCATGTTCGGCGTCGGCGTCGTCGGGTAGTGGTAGACCGGAAGGGTGAAAAAAGCGTGTTTCCGCTCCGAATAACTGCAGCACACGCTCGGCTTCTTCGGCCATTAAGCGGCTGAATGAACGCTCACGAAGTGAACCGTATAGCAGTAAAATTCGTGGCTTGTGTGTCGCCACAGGCGCAGCGAACAGGCGCGTTTCGTCGATAAGCTTTAGGCTTTCGGCGTCGATATTAGGTAGGTCATTCACGCGAGCGCAATCCCCAGGTGTTGGTACCGTCATCGGTAAAGGGTATACCGAGATCATTGGGGAAGTAGAGTAGCACACACATATGGAAAAGCATATGTGTGAGCTGTCTCAGTTCTAGGAACTTGGCTATTGTTGTTTAAATAAGCCTAGAAAGAATAAGTGACGGACACGCCCATGTTACGCGGGTCGACAATGGCAGCATAGCCGTCCGGGTAGCGACCGCCAGCCGGTTCCACTGTTGTCAGGCCTTGTTCGTCAAACAGGTTGTTGACGAAAGCGGAGACCTGCCAGCTTTCCGTCTGGTAATTGATATTCACACGTGTGAGCTGATAATCACCCGCTTTGCGGTCTTCCGTATTGGAAAAATCACCGTAATACTCGCCCACATATTGCGTGAATAGCCCTGCGTTAAGCACAGGAGTGAACCAGTATTTCAAACCGAGATTACCGGTGAAGGCGGGCGCCGAGCTCAGCTCATTGACTTTGACTTCAGGGTAGAGTGGGCCGGGGTCTGTGATCTCTGTCGCCAGTAAACCGATACCTGCATGCAATTCCAGGGCGTCGGTCAAGTCGGCAATCGCTTCAAATTCCGCCCCCTGTGTTTGCACACCAGGCATGTTGACGATGGAGCGCGAGGAGCTGAGTGCCTGGTAGTCCGTGTATTCGTTGTAAAACACGTTTGCTGAGTAGCTCAGCAGGTTGTCCCAAGCGGCACCGCGAATACTGAACTCGTAGGTATCGACCGTTTCGTCGTCGAAGTAGTAGTACTCTCCGCTGGCGAAATTGAGCGCACCACCGCCAGCGTTATAGCCTTTACGAGCACTGATCGCGAGGGTGATGGATTCATTTGGCGCAAATTGCAAAACGGCTTTCGGCAGCGTGAGTGTTTTGTCACGATCAAGTACATCGGCAATGAGGCTATCACCCCGTACCATATTAAAGTCGCGTGTTTGACTTTCCTGTTCGACACGCCCGCCGAGTATCAAATTGAATTGAGTGCTGAGGCTGAAGTCAACTTCACCGTAAAGGGCACTGGATTCGCTGGTGTCGTCACCGTAGTAGACGGTTGAACCCGTGCTATTGAAGTTTTGATTCCGTTCGAAATAGGCGAGGCCGACATAGGCACTGTAGTGGTCATTTGTAAGGCCAAAATTGATTTTACCGTCGATAGTGAGGTTGTCCTCATCCATGTCTACCTGTTGTTCCGCGAGGGGGTTGGCCTCATACGAATCAAAGGCCCAGTCGTAATTCATATAGGCAATTAATAAGTCGGCGCTGACGTCGTCACTGAAGGTGAAATCATTGTCCAGACTGAGCGTCTCTGAGCTCGTATCGAAATCACGGTAAAACAGCGGGTTAAATGCCCACGGGTCATCACCCGTATAAAAAACTACGGCCAGTGTTGCCTTCTTCGCTGCTGTTTGCATAGGTCAGAATGGACTTCACGGCTTCGCTTGGTGTCCAAGCCAGCTTGCCTCGAACACGCTGAGTTTCCAGTTCGTTCAAGTCAAAATCGGGGTCGTTGCCTTCATAAGGCACGCCGTTGGAGTAGGTGTTACCGGCCAGGCGCTGTGCGCTCAGGCGAAAGGCGAGGGTGTCTTCAACAAGTGGGCCGGAGACCACACCAGAGGTATCCAGGTAGCCATCCATATCGCGATAGCCCACGCGCACCGCACCTTCCCAGTCAAAGCTGGGCTCAGCCGTTTTTATATATACCGCGCCGGCAATACTGTTACGGCCATTGTTGGTGGACTGTGGCCCGCGAAAGACTTCTACCTGTTCAATGTCCCAAAGGCCCGAGTCGCCGGTCAGGTCGGCGACAAAGGGTTCCGCCACACCGTCAACCAGCATGCTGACTCGGCCTTTTGCTCCGCCAGTAAAAGAGTTAAAGCCAGTGGCTGAACCGTTACCCGAAACACCACGGATGTCGGGCAATGCGCCGGTTAACACCACCACGTTCGATACATTTGAGACCGCATCCGTCAGAGTAAGGTGCTGAAGCGAGGCCAGCTCTTCTTCGGTGATTACGGAAACGGAAGTTGTGGTGTCCTTGAGGCTTCGGCTGACTTTTTCACCGGATACGTACACGGTTTCGATGGCCGCGCCTGCTTTTTCTTCCGCGAAGGCCTGAAGGCTTACCACTCCAGAAACACTGGCGAGTGCTACGGCAATTGGATTGAGTTTGAATGCGTTCACTTGCTGTTTCCCCTGTTAGCAATAGAAATAGCCGGAATCTGCGCCCCGGTTCAGTCGGTGGCAGACTTTATTGCAAGTCAACAATGTATGCAAGTGATAATTATTACTATATGGGTTTGTATGCTATTTGCGCATTTGATGGTGTTTTGGCGTCCAAACCATAGGCCGTGGCTATGGTTTGGGCAGGGGAGGGGTAAAGAGTGATAGCGGCACACTGGAACCAAGAAGGGCATAGCCATGCTCGTTGGGGTGCAGGTGGTCACCGGTATCGGCTTCGGGAAGAAGGTAACCTGCGCGTTTGGGGTCCTCGAGTACCGCCTCAAAATCCAAGACGGCATCAAAGGTGCCCGATTGACGAATCCAGTGATTGACCATACCTCGGGCACGTTCACGAGCGTCGTTATAATAGAAGGAGTCTTTAAACGGTAACAACGTCGCCCCGTAAACGATGATGCCTTTGGCGTGCGCACGCTGAATTATGGCTTGATACGCCTCGATTAGTGCCTTTGCAGTGTGCTCGGGGTCGCTAGACTGGCCGATATCATTAATGCCCTCGAAGACAATCAGCCAGCGTACGTTTTCACGTGTGAGCACGTCCCGTTCCAGTCGATCCAGCGCGGACTCCCCAAGGCAAAATTGCAATACACAATTGCCGCCGATACCCATATTCATGACCGCGACATGCGAATAGGGTGTGGGTTGCGCTTGAACGCGCGCGGCCAGAATATCCGGCCAACGATTCTGTTGATTGGTACCGGAGCCACGCCCATCGGTGATGGAGTCCCCCAAGATAGCCAATGCTTTCTTATCCACTGTGGCCACTTCTATCGCGGAGATCAGATACCAATGATCTGTTTCAATTACGCGATCGGGCGAGGACGCAGGCAAGATGTACGAGGTGGTACGTGAACCTGGGTGCCCCGTCAACGCGGATGGCATTTTCACTACGTCCAGTTCGATGATGAGGCGCTGCATGGGCGCCAAGGGCCGCGATAACGCATCTGAGTATCGAAATTCGCCGGCAGGGATGCTGACCGCAGTGCGTTGATCGAACAGAAGCGTGCTGGCTTGTGTGCCGGGATGGCTGGCGTCATACAGTTTGACATTTTTCACATGCAAAACATCGTTACCGAAGAAGTTTGAAAGCCTGAGTCGCAGCTGTTCTCCCCCTGCGGATACTTGAATCACTTGTTTTAAGGTGTTCCCCTCAAGGCCAGGCGCGGGGGGCATATTTCGATCCTCTACAAGCTGTTGCGCGCTGGCCCAAGTAGCGACCCAAGAAGTGTTGTCATTTTCACCTGCGAATACGCGAAAGCTTAAATGGCACAGCACAATAAGCAGCAGCGTTGCTACCGAAAGCCTGTACCGGAGTGGGTGTTTCAAGGCGCTCGTCTGACGCATCGAGGGCGCTCCTCTATGATATTATTATTAGTGGCACGCGCGGGGCTTTGGGTTCTGCACCGAGCGTTGTGTCGAAATAGTAACATCTATGGTCACAATCACAATAGCTGAAAGGGTGGGGCATGTTGGCGTCCAACATTCTGATGAAGCATTCGATAACTCGCTGGATTGGCCTTGGCGCTTTTCTAGTTCTGAACCACTTTTACACGCCTGCATGGGCTGACACATGGGTCAGTGCAAAAGACGATGGATTTGAATATGTCGGGCGCGTCGATTTTAGCAGCCCAGATGCGCCGCTCTTAAGCTGGCCGGGTACTTCAATTCGCGCTAGATTCACCGGAAGTGTCTTGAGCCTGACGCTCGAAGATCAGAAGGGCAATAATTTTTATAACGTGTTTATTGATGGGGAACGTCTGCACCCCTATGTCCTTGAGGCGAAAAAAGGCAAGCACGAATATCTGATCGCATCACAGCTTAAGCCCGGTGAACATGAGCTTGAAATCTACAAGCGCACGGAGGGCGAGGAGGGTTGGTCGCGTTTTTACGGGCTCACCCTCGAAGATAACGCGCGCCTTGTCCCGAGGCAGAAAACGAAAAAGCGAAAGATGGAAATTTTTGGTGATTCCATCAGTTCTGGTATGGGGAATGAAGGTGCTGATAACGGAGAAGACCACCTCGCATCGGAAAAGAATCACTATTGGAGTTATGGCGCGGTGACAGCACGTGCGCTAGAGGCAGAACTGCACACCATTTCGAAAAGTGGCATCGGCATTATGGTGAGCTGGTTCCCGTTTACCATGCCCGAATATTACGATCAACTCGATGCGAGCAGTAACAATGATTCCGTATGGGACTTTAGCTCATGGACACCGGATTTAGTGGTGATCAACCTTTTCCAAAATGACAAGTGGTTGGTGGACCGTGAAAAACGCTTGCAGCCTATTCCCAATGATACGCAGCGAATTCAGGCCTATATTGATTTTGTCAGTGTGATTCGTGCGCACTACCCGAAAGCGCATATTGTTTGTGCGCTGGGAAGTATGGATGCCACGCAGGACGAACAGTGGCCTGGGTATATTCTCGAAGCGGTCGCGCAGATGACAAAAAACGGAGACAAGAACCTCAGTACGGTGTTCTTTCCTTTTAACGGCTACGGTCAACATCCACGTGTGGCACAACATAAAGCCAACGCCGCCATTCTGACCCAGCACATAGAAGAGGTGATGGGCTGGTAATCGTCATGTGGCTTGGGGTGCTTATGTACCCCAAAACGGTGTTCCGGCATTGACAGGCCAAGGCCAACACTAAATAATCCTATCTTATATAGTCATTGAGACTTTCTGACCTCAGTGCAGGTGCTTGAGGGGCTCAAATATTGACTGTGGGCGCCGCAGATGCACTGCGGCATGCTGATTTTAAGAATAATACGGTGTCCATAGGCTGTGTCCTTCCACAAAGACGATCTTGCTATATATCGACGCTGCTTCCGCAGGCTTAACGGTGTTGTGTGATCCAATCTCCCGAATCTATCTTTGGCTTTTCCCTATGAAAAAAATGCTTTCCTCATACTCCTCCGTATCTCGCTTGTTCTTCCTGACTATGTTGTTTTATGCCTCGATACTCGGGGCGCCGGGAGCACACGCAGGGATTATTGAAGAGCATTTCACCAGTGATAGCACGTGGCAGAGTGCGTCAAATGTAAAAGTTCAGATGGGTCGTATTGTGTATGAGGTCTCTCCGGGCGCCGACGTGGTGGTGTCTGATGTCTCGAATGGCGCATCCCATCTAGTCAGTCAGCGCTGGCTTGAAGATTCGATACTCTCGTTTGATTATTTATTACCCGAAGGCAGTGAGGCGAGCCTGTTTTTTCAGGGCCGCTATGGCTTCATATTACCTCCGGGAAAGAACTTGTGGCAGAAATTGAGTGCGCGTTATCGCGCAGCGAGATTTGACGAGGCGGGTGCGATGATGGAACCCGCACTGATTTTAGAGGTGCTCGTTGATGGCCGTACAGTGCTGGCTCGTTCTATTCATGCCGAGCTGAGCGATGACGCAAGCATTACCTGGAAAGGCCCCCTCGGTGCGAGCAGTTTTAAGGTAACGCATGGGCAAATGGCCTTGCGCAATTTTGAAACCCAGCCCGCAGATTTTTCTCAGGTTGCTATTCCCAAGGCATCGGGTGAGGCTTCCAATCTTGACGACCTGATAGACTCAGTAGCCTTGGGAAAAGAAACCTTCGAAGCCGTTAATTGCAACGCCTGTCATTTCACCACAGCTCAGGCAAGCGGTGTGACCTCTGGGCCCAATTTATTTGGTTTGTTCTCAAAGGAGCCTCGTGACCGCGAAGTGGTCGAAGGTGGGGAAGGGCACCGATTTATTATCAAGGCTAATGCTCAGTATTTACATCGCAGCCTAAGAGAACCCAGCGCACAGCTGGCGGTAGCGGAAACGGGCGCAAAGCAGGGCGAGGCCTATCTTCCCATCATGCCCCCGTTCGGGCCGCAAGTACTCAGTGATTTCCAGATTGACGCGATCGGAGACTACCTCGCGACTTTAAACCCGCCGGAGCAACAAGGCCCCGTTGTTCGTCTGATCAAGGAGAATAGCACGCAAGCTTACGATCCACTCGACGACCGTCTACAGATGCTTGTGAATACGGAAGTACGATTGCAACGCGGCCCGATGCCTGGGGTGTCTGGACGTGCCGTGCATGTGGGTTTTCCTTGGGGTCTAAATTATACCTTCGATCCCCGAATCCTGGCCGTTACCCAAGTCTGGCAGGGTGGTTTTCTGGATATGAGCGGGGAGTGGCTTAACCGTGGTGGCAAAGGCCTGAAAATGGGTTACGAAAGTCGAGAGATCGATTTGGGTAAGGAAGCATTCCTACTCGCGCCTTTAAATGCTTCAGGTGAACGAGTGGATTTTTCATTTAAAGAAGCGCGCTTCGGGGATGTTGACACCATTAAAGCCTCATTGAATAGTAAAGTCGATCACCTCGAACGTGTTGAGGGTATGAACGCTCAGTTTCTCGGGTTTTCGCGCAATTCCAAAGAAGCCGAGGTGGCGCCGACATTCAAATATCGCGTCGGAAATAATATTCTCGAAGTCACTACCCGTATTGCAGCCAATGGAGATATGAGCATCAACGTGGCCGGTAGCTTGGCGGACAAGCAACGTTTTGTGCTCAACCAAAAATTAATCGATAAAGCGAAGGTCAGTGCCGGTACGATACAGAATGGACAGTGGGTACTGCCGAAAGGGACGGAAAAGGCCGTACTCAATACCCATATTCAATTATCAGACGCAGTGTGGAAAGCATCGAAAAGTGATTTCGGCTACCACGCCCAAAAAGCACAAGTCGAGCCGTCAATGGCAGATCTCCCAGCGGGTTACAGAATCGAAAGCTATTTTCCGCCGCTCGACAACTACGGTCGTGAGCAATTGTTCGAGGCACTCGGTCTCGCTGAAACGAAAGATAAAACACTGGTTGTCGCTACTCGAACCGCCGGAATTTGGCGCTTGGAGAAAGGGGCATGGCGGCGATTTGCAGAAGGTACCTTTGATAGCTTGGGCCTGGTTGTTGAAGATGAAAAAGGTCTAGATCTCATCGTGGGTCAGAAAGCGGAGCTAACACGCATTCGCGATACTAATGGCGATGGCATCGCCGATCACTATGACACTCTGTTTGATGCGCATTCCTATCATGGGAACTACCACTCCTATATGCACGGGCCTGTAAAAGGCGGTGACGGAGCGTATTACTTCAGTATCAATTTAGCGGACGGTGGCGATGGCAGCACTTATAAGGCGGGCGGAAAATACATGGGCAGCGCCGGTGGCTTGGCTGGGTGGCTTATCCGTGTGACACCAGAAGGTGACTACACGCTGTGGGCAAACGGTTTACGCAGCCCTGCGGGTTTAGGTACTGATCCCGAAGGGCGGCTTTGGTATTCTGAAAACCAAGGCGAGTACGTCGGGACATCAAAATTATTTGTGCTCGAGAAAGATGGGTTTTATGGTCATCCTTCAAGCCTGGTTGATCTACCTGGCATGCTGCCTGAATCGCCTGAAATTCAATGGGATGCCGTATGGTCGCGGCGCGTCGAAGCCGTGGCACTTTTCCCTCACAACCGTGTGGCGAATTCGCCAGGAAACCCTGCTTGGGATACGACCGCAGGTCTATTTGGCCCCTTTGCCGGCCAGATGTTTATCGGGGATCAAACACAGTCCAATTTATTGCGCGTCGACATCCATAGAGCCGGAGAGATTGAGCAGGGGAGTGTATTGCCCTTCGCAGAAGGCCTGGCATCGGGCGTCATGCGGCCTGTGTTTTTACAGGACGGCAGTTTAATGCTAGGGCAAACAGGCCGGGGTTGGCAGGCAAAAGGCGGGCAGGTTGCGGCCTTGCAGCGTATCGTTTGGGACGGAAAAACCATCGCGCCCGCAATAAAAACCGCGCGTACGGTTTCAGCTGGCTTTGAGTTAGAACTCACTCAAGCGCTGCCCGAAGCGGTTTCGGACACGGCCTTGAAGGACGGTGTAATGGTGGAATCCTGGGTCTACCGAGACGCGCCGGACTATGGCTCCGATGAGTTGGACCGCAAGCAAGAGCCGATTAAGGATGTCACAATCAGTGCTGACAGAAAGCAGATTCTCATCCAGCTCTCCACAACAAAGCTGGCCGAAGTGCACCCTCAGCAGACAGCGCGGGTGTACAAGGTGTCACTGACACCGGCCTCGAACGCGCAGCTCCATGAAAACCTTGCTGAAGCATTTGTGACTGTAAGGCGCTTTCCGGCAGAACCCATTCGCTAGCGCATCTCCTCTTTCTCGTACCGTTGCCAGGGTGGTGACGGTGCGCTGCATATTTCCTCCACATGTCATGCGACCACGGTGTCCTTACACAGTCTGTGAAAGCCACTTGACTGGGATTCTCTGCGGTCATATATTTGAGTGCGCACTCAAATATATGTGTAAGATTTACCGGCTTCATAGCGACTGAGGTACCAGTTAGGCCTTTATGGTCCTGTTTACGCGGTAATTTGCATGAACCACACCAAGGAATTCCGATATGGGTAGAACCCTCAGCTTTGATCGTGATGAAGCGCTTCATAAAGCGATGCTGTTGTTCTGGAAAAACGGCTACCAGGCGACGTCATTGAAACAATTAGAGTCACATTTGGCGCTGCGGCCGGGCAGCCTATACCACAGTTTTGGTAATAAGGACCGCTTGTTTATGGAGGCATTGGAGCTTTATGCCTCCGAGTTTATTGCTCAATTACAAGCAGCCGTGGAGGCGCACGACTCTCTCACCGAAGCCCTGGAAGTGTTTATCACAGGCTTATTGGTAGAGGGCGAAAGCGTGCGGCCTTCGCGTGCCTGTTTAGTGGTCAAGACCTTGTTCGAAACCTCCGACGCAGGTGGGGTGGTGGCCGAAAAGGCCGATGCCTTACTCGCTGAGATGGAAACCCAACTGGTGACTTTGGTTGACGCTGAGAAAGCGGCCGGGCGTATTCCTGAGTCACGGGACAGCACCGCCATTGCTCGGCAAATACAAGTTTCCATCATCGGCCTGCGTGGTATTGCTTTGCGCTCCGCAATGGCCAGCGAAATACGCCCCCTCGTTGCGAGTGTGATCCGCAATCAGATTCATTAAATCTCGCGCCGAATGCGCTCGTCTATTTACCTCTCTTAAATCACGGTGACATTATGAATAACGCTATGATCAAGCTGTTTTTGATTTCAATATTTACGCTGGCTTTACCCGCCTTTTCTCTGGAAAAAGAACCCTTTGACCCGAATCGCTTTACATCGCTTCAGTCAGAAGGGAAAGTGGTGCTCGTCGATGTGTTCGCTACCTGGTGCCCAACGTGCGCCAAACAACAAGCGTTGTTTACGCAATTTGAAAGCGCGCACCCCGATGCGGACGTGTACATTCTTGTGGTGGATTTTGACAAGCAAAAAGAGTGGGTGACGCACTTTAAAGCACCACGACAGTCCACTCTGATCCTCTACACTGGCGAACAACGCCAATGGTTCAGCGTCGCTGAAACCCGTTATGACGTACTAGAAAAAGCACTTCTGGACGCCATTAGCGCAAGTGAGACGCTGTGAGCTTAGATCTCACTAGCGTACCGTTGGCGTTTCTGGCGGGGATACTTGGTGTCATGTCTCCGTGTGTCTGGCCTTTAGTGCCTGTAGTCATGTCGTCGGCAGCCACCAGCGGTCGCTCTGGCCCTTGGTTTCTTGCTTTAGGCCTTGCCGCCTCTTTTGCGCTGGCGGGCACGCTCTTGTCCTTCATTATGCTGAACTTGGGCTTGCACCCTGATGTGTTGCGCTACACGGCTGCTGTATTGTTATTGGTGGTTGCATTGGTATTGCTGGTGAAGCCATTGGAAGCGTGGATAAGTCTACGCCTTTCGCTGCTGTCGAGTCGCTTTAACACCAGCTCAGTGGACTCGAATACAGCACCAGGCCAATTTTTGGTGGGTGCCTTGCTAGGGCTCGTTTGGTTACCTTGCGTGGGGCCAACGTTAGGCGCGGCGATCGCACTGGCATCGATGGGTGAGCATATGGTGACCGCGTTCCTGATTATGCTGGCCTTTGGTCTTGGGACGGCAGCAGCGTTATTATTCGCGGGCCTGGTATCCGGGCATTTGCTGAACACATGGCGGCCCGGTCTATTGTCGAGCGTACAGCAGGGTAAGAAAATCCTGGGTGTTTTATTGTTAGCCCTGGCGCTGATGGTATTGACGGGCTTTGATAAGGTGCTTGAGGCTTGGGCCCTTCAATTTCTGCCTGAATGGGCAACAAACCTCTAAACACGTATTAGGGGTGTGTGGCAATTTTTAAGCCCACTTCTCGGATGACCGCGTCCTGATCCACGCTCCTCACGATCAGTTGTACAGGGCCCAAATCGACGCGGTCCCCCGGCACACATTTTCCATGGAATCGTTCGTTTAAGTAGGCATCGATACGCATGTCGCGGTGGTTTGCCTCAACAGAAAATCCATACGCATCGGCGATATCACCGAGTGTCGCTTCAGGATGAATGATAAATTCACCGTAAAAATTCGCATTTTTCTGCTGGGCGCTGTCTTTACTGGAGAAGGCTTTTGCAAAAAGGGGCTTGGCGCTATCGCCGCCAAAAATAATCACTTGATCATCAGCAAGCAAGGCCGTCGCACCGGCGCTGGGTACAAACACACCATTGCGTATCACACCGATAGTCTGGCTACCCTCCGCGGCAGGTAAGCTGGCGATAGACTTGCCTTCTATGCGACTGTTGGCCACAACGGGATAGACTAATAGATCCTTGTCTTGTCCGTCCTTGATGGGTAGATACAAAAAATCGGCATCTCGTACCGACGGCGGGATGTCAATACCCAGCCAACGGGCCACAGGGGCGATTGTCCAACCCTGGAGAATCAACGACACCAGTACGACGAAGAAAATTAATTCAAAATAGGTTTTGTTGTGATCGAGCCCAGCAAGGGAGGGGAACAGCGCGAGGATAATCGGCACCGCGCCGCGCAAACCGCACCAACCGATAAACACTTGCTCCCGCCACGGAAAGTGAAAGGGCAATAGCGCAATGACGACGGCGACCGGACGGGCAACAAATATCAGCGTGAACGCGATTAACAACGCCGGCACAATCACCGGTGGAAGTTCACTCGGGGTGATTAATAAGCCCAACATCAGGAACATCCCAATCTGACTGAGCCACGCGATGCCATCGTGAAAGCGATGAATGTCATTACTGTAGGGCAGGGGTTGATTGCCGAGCATGGCACCGACGATGAAAATCGCCAAAAAGCCGCTGCCACCCCAGAGTGCGGTCAAGCCAAATACGCTCATGCCGCCCGCTAGCGCCAACAAGGGGTAGAGAGAGGAGATGAGCGGCAGGCGTTTTAGCAGCTCCGCTAAAAGAAAGCCCGCTCCATAGCCAATCGCCAGCCCCAGGCCCATCTGTCGGGCAAACTCACTTGCGATCACAGCCACTTGATTGTCTGAGCCGGAAAGCTGAATGAGTTCGATCAGCGTGATCGTGAGAAAAATGGCCATGGGGTCATTCGAACCCGATTCAATTTCCAGTGTTGCGCCGGTACGTTCTTTTAACTCAAAGCCCGCACTCCTCAGTAATCCAAACACTGCAGCCGCATCGGTTGATCCTACGATGGCTCCGATCAACAGACTTTCGAGCCAAGAGAAGTCGAGCAGGTAGTGCACTGCCACGCCGGTGATGCCGGCAGTCAATAACACGCCGAGTGTGGCCAGGGAGAGCGCAGGTTTTAAGCTGACGCGAAAGGTGTCGCGTCGAGTACCGAGCCCACCATCAAAAATAATGATTGCCAGCGCGATATTGCCGAACAGGAAGCCCAATTCGACGTCATCAAAGAAAATACCGCCGGGGCCGTCTTCACCCGCAAGCATGCCGAGAATGAGAAAGATCAAAAGAATGGGGGCGCCGATGCGTCGCGTAAACACGCTTGCCGTGACGGCGATCAGTGCAAGGAGCGCCGCGCCAAAAATCATTTGATACGTAAAATCGATACTCATGTGAATCCAGTCAGTTCTAAAAGCCGGATGGCGTGTTCCATCCGGCGAGAGTTTAAGGCAAGAGGTCCAACTCGGCTTGAAGTGCCTCCTGTGTGGGTCGCAGTTGCGGTAGCCCTTTTTGTTGCCTTCGTTTGCTCAGGTAATACAGTATCGGTACGGCAACGAACAGGGAAGAGCTCGTACCGATGACGACGCCAAATAACATCGGCAAAGCGAAACTCGAAACGGCCGTGCCTCCGACCAGCCCCATAGGTATCAAGGCAAGGAAGGTGGTTACCGAGGTATAAAGTGTACGCGACAACACGGAATTGACGCTCTCGTTCAAAGTTTGCTCAAGCGACTGCTCGGGGTTGCCTCGGAGAGCTTCGCGAATACGATCAAAAATCACGACCTTGTCATTCACCGAATAGCCGATCAACGCCAGCAAGGCGGCCACCGCAGTCAAGTTGAATTCGATGCCTGTCAGCGCAAAGAAACCGATGGTCTTGGTCAGATCCAACGCGATGGTGAGCGTCGCGGCCAGTGCGAAATGGGATTCAAACCTCAACCAGAGATACCCCATAATCCCCGCGCCTGCTAGTAGAATCGCCAACAGCGTTGCATCGGAAAACCCATCGCTGACTTTGGGCCCGACCATGTCCACACGGGGGAAGCTGGCCTCAGGTTGCAACCCACTCACGGCCTGCTTGAGTGCCTCGACTGTGTCGCTGCCTTTGCCCGTATTATCGATCACGCGCAAAAGGTAGCGGTTGTCTTCACCAAATTCCTGGATGGCGATGTGCTCAAAACCTTCTTCCGCGAGATGACCACGCAGCTGTTCAACTGAGACGTCTTCCGCGACGGTTTCAATTAAGGTCCCGCCCGTAAAATCGATGCCGTATTCAAGACCGGGTTTTACATACAAGCCGATCGCCGCGAGGGACAACAGCGCCGACAGCGCCAGACCCAGAACTCGCCCCTTTAAAAACGGAAAGGCATGGGCCGTGTTTTTGTTCCACGCTGCAAGTCCCGACAGTCGCAACGGCTCACGTTCACGCCCGCGAATCCACAGCTCCATCAGTAACCGCGTGATGCCGACGGTCGTAAACAGAGAGGTTAACAACCCAATACCGATGGTGACGGCAAAGCCCCTTACCGGGCCATTCCCGACCAAAAATAGCAGGCTGACGGCAATAAGTGTGGTGACGCTCGAATCGACAATTGTACTGAACGCACGATCAAATCCGGCACGTAAGGCGAGTTTTGCCGGTGCTTTTTGACGCGTCTCCTCTTTGATCCGTTCATTGATCAGAATATTGGCGTCGACCGCCATGCCAATGGTCAGAATAATCCCCGCAATGCCGGGTAGCGTCAGGGTGGCGCCCAATAGACTTAATAAGCCAAAGATTAAGCCGACATTGATCGCGAGACTGAGACTCGGAATCAGGCCCCATGCGCCGTAGAGCACGAACATAAGCAATAACACCACACCCGCGCCAATGAGCCCACTGCTGAGTCCCATTTCAATTGCGTCACTGCCAAGATCCGGGCCCACCGTGCGCTCCTCGATCACTTCCAGTGGTACCGGCAGAGCGCCTGCTCGCAGAAGCAAAGCCAGCTCCCGCGCTTCCTGCACGGTAAAATGGCCGCTGATCTCGCCACTGCCCCCAGCGATAACGCCGCGGATGACCGGTGCAGTCAGTACCGTGTCGTCGAGCACGATGGCCAGGGCTCGCCCAACGTTGTTCTGGGTCATATCCCCGAAGAGTCGAGCGCCGACGCCGTCAAGTTGAAAATTGACGACAGGGGCCTGGGTATCCTGACTGAACGCCAATTGCGCGTCGCGAATATGTTCGCCTTCGAGCGCGACATGCCGTTCGAGGGTATAGCGTTGTGCTCCACTGCTGTCGGTCAGCGTCATGCGCGCGGCGCTCGAGCGGTCGGCCACCCAGTGGAACTGCATTTTCGCAGTGGTGCCCAGTAAAGTGCGAATCTCACTGGGGTCTTCTACACCTGGCATTTGTACGAGTATGCCGTCGCTACCCTGACGCGTAATACTCGGCTCAACGAGGCCGGATTCATTCAAACGCCGTCGCAGTACCTCGAGGCTTCGCTCGATGGCGTCTTTCTTGAGTTCGGCCTGCGCCTGCACCGAGAGCGATATCTGCAGTGCGCCAGGCTGTTCGGAGACGCTCAGTAAGCGTGTTCCTTGATCGTCTCTCATGGCCAGGGCGATATCGGCTGCACGGGACAAAGCCTCGTCGTCTCGAATGTTTATGGTCAAGCCGTCGCTCGCAATCACTGCTGGAGCGTAGCGAATACCGGCTTCCCTGAGTTGTTCTGCAAGTTGGCCGGCCAGCTGCTCGTGTTTGTTGGCCAGCATTTCGTCAAAATCGGCTGTCAGGAGCAAGTGGGAGCCGCCCTGAAGATCAAGGCCAAGCGCGACGGTATTGTTCACGTACGAGGCCGGTAACCATTCGGCCGCGCGTGAGGGGAATAAGTTGGGCAAGGCGCATAGCAGGCCGAGCACCGTGAGCAGGCCATAGGTCAGGGCCCGCGTTCGTAGTGTTTTCATCGGATAACTCTCAGTAACAAACATGTGGGGCAGGGCGGTGCCGCGCTGCCAAGAAGTAAGCTGGAGGCGTTACCCTAGAGGTGGTGCTCGAAGTGGAGGTTGAATGTAGTGGCTTCGTGTTTGGGCACGAGGCGTGAGTTTGTCAGCCAACGGCGCATAGGTAATCAGCTGCGCTATAGCGTGACTCGTGGTTGAGAGTGGTTCGGGCTCTGGGTCTGCGTCGGTACCTGAGTAGGCCGCTTTCAACGCAGCGCGATCGGCATCGCTGCTCTTGCAGATGGCACTGCTTGCGAGCGATAGCCGAGTGGCTGTGCTTTGGGACGAGGGTGAAGCATTGCTGGTAGCGGAAAAGGCCACCAGGCACACAATCGCGTACACCAGGCTTGATGCTAGGTGCATTGACGCTTTGAAAAATGTCCTGTCCTGTGATTTCAAAGCGTTCCCGCCAGATGAAAGTGATCGTGCTGAGCTTTATGGAGGCGTCAGATGCGTTTTTCAAGTCCCTGAAGCAATCTAATTTATTTTTTATGTTTCCCTTCTAAGTATCTGAATAGGCTGAGTAAATACCCCTCATGAATCAGTGTAATTGAGCGCCTCTTTCGCTGGTGTCTGTCGAAAATTCGCTTACAATAAGGCCTAAAAAGGGCCTGAGACCCAGCGATGATGCTCGTCATTCTGGCTCTCAATAGTTACACGCACTTCCCGAACAGGTCGGAAATATGGAACAGCTTCAGTCGTTTTTTTACTCTCTCAACGCCGGAGGTTTTTGGGAAGGGCCTTTCACTCAAATCTATCGCGAGCTCGGGGCGGTTTTGGTCTGCTACGTAGCCGCGTACTTCATTGCAAGATACCTGAAACAGCACCTTAAAATTTTTCAGGATCCGGGAGAGGGCAGCACCCA
Organism: Cellvibrionaceae bacterium AOL6; assembly: GCA_003265435.1. Lineage (GTDB taxonomy): Bacteria > Pseudomonadota > Gammaproteobacteria > Pseudomonadales > Cellvibrionaceae > Agaribacterium. The sequence continues at coordinate 23,719 of NOXC01000004.1, read as the reverse complement.
CCCGATTCGAGTGACGTTATTCAAGCTGGGGAAATTCCTGTTTCCGCTGACGGCCATCTTGTTGCTTAAACTCTCTCTCAGCCTCCTGTTTATCGATGAGGAGGGAAATGACGTCATCGAGTATGCCGTCATTATTGCGAGCCTTCTGCTGTACTACTCCTTTGCGGATTTACTGATCAGAAATGCCATCGCACGCAAGCTTTTTTTATTCATCGGCCTGCCCATCCTGTTTTTTCACCTAACCGGCATATTAGACGAAATTGTGATCGCGCTTGATGCGATGTCGATCTCGCTGGGCAATATCCGTGTGTCTATGTATGGCGTGGCTCGGGCATTGATTTTTGGGTCTCTGTTGTTTTGGCTGGGACGGGTGTCCAACTCAACGGGTAAACGCCTAATCCGAGACCAGCCCAGTCTGGACCTGCGCACAAAGGAAGTGTTCTCGAAAATGTTCGAAATACTGATCTTTTTCGTCATTTTCCTGCTCTTGTTACAGGTGATGGGCATCAACTTGACCACGCTGGCGGTGTTTGGTGGTGCGATCGGCGTGGGCCTGGGCTTTGGTTTACAGGCCATCGCGTCAAATTTCATATCCGGCCTGATCATCCTTCTGGATCGCTCCGTTTCAGTGGATGATTATATTGAGCTGGAAGATGGGCGAACAGGACGCGTTACCGAAATGAGCCTGCGTTCAACGACACTCGAAACCTATGATGGGAAAGACATTGTCGTTCCAAATGAAAAGTTTATTACCAGCTCGTTCATTAACTGGACGCATAAAGACAACCGTCAGCGCTACCGCGTCGATTTCGCTGTGGCCTATGACAGTGATATCCGCCAATTGGTGGAAATTATCAAAGAGGCTGTCGGAGCACATCCCCAGGTGATCAACGGCGAACATATTCCGTTTGAGGAGCGCCCGGATTGTGAAATCGACAGTTTTGGTGATTCTGGGATCAATATGTTCGTTGAGTTCTGGATGGAAGGGATTGATGATGGAAAAAACCGTGTTGGGGGAGACTTGCTTTTGATCATATTGGAAGCGATACGGGAGAATGGCTTTGAAATTCCGTTTCCACAACGTGAGGTGCGCATACTCAACGAGAACAAGTCATAGTAACGCATTTCGAACGGGTGTATGGTGCTACTATATCGCAAATTCATAAGCGGGGTCTCGTCCAGTCTTTTTTCTTGAAAATTCCACTAAGGACCACACTTATTCAAGCGCTCTAAGAAAACAGGGTTGTCGGGGCGTACACTGCCCCCGATTCACACATCAGCAAGGGTATTTCAATGACCGCAGTACTGAAAAGAAATAACGTGAATGTAGTAGGGCGGGGTGAGCAAGTGATCGTCTTTGCTCACGGTTTTGGGTGTGACCAGAATATGTGGCGCTTTGTGGCGCCGGCCTTTCAGGACGACTATACAACGGTGCTCTATGACAATGTTGGTGCGGGCAACTCAGACCTGAATGCGTTTGACCCAGACAAGTACGCCTCCCTCCATGGCTACGCGAGAGACCTTATCGACATTGTACAGGCCTTAGGGTTTAGGAACGTCGTGTTTGTGGGGCATTCAGTCAGCGCCTTAATCGGCATTTTGGCAGCGATTGAAGCACCAGAGTACTTTTCTAAACTGATCTTAGTTGGGCCTTCGCCCAGTTATATTAATGAGGGAGATTACGTCGGCGGGTTTGAACGGCAGGACATTGAAGAAATGCTTGAGTTCCTCGACATAAACTATTTGGGGTGGTCCAGCAATATGGCTCCTGTAATCATGGGCGGCGCGAATGCGCCAGAATTGTCTGCTGAATTGGAGAACAGTTTTTGCCGTACCGATCCCAAAATCGCCTCACATTTCGCACGAACCACCTTTCTTTCAGATCACCGAGCGGCACTCCCGGAACTGTCTGTGCCGTCGTTAATATTACAGTGTTCGGATGATGTGATTGCCCCTGATGCCGTTGGTTTGTATATGCATAAACACCTGAAAGACAGCACCTTTGTCAAAATGAAGGCAACGGGTCACTGCCCGAACCTGAGTGCGCCGCAGGAAACCATCGCTGAAATTAAAGCCTATCTGAGCGGCGCCGGATGACGGAGGGCATGCATCGCAAGCTCACCTTGCCTTCAGGGGCTTATCTCGATGTTGCGCCTTGTGGGCTCGTCGCTCTGTCATCGGGGGGCACGCTACTTGCGGTGAACAAAGAGTTTGCCCGCCTCACGGGATATGCCCAAGCGCAGCTCCTCGATGGCATGCGCTTCCAGGAGTTGTTATCCATCGCGGGCAAAATTTTCTTTGACACGCATATGGACCCGCTGTTGCGGATGCAGGGCTTTGTCAGAGAGTTGGCCTTCGAACTACTCGACATTGAAGGCAAGCGCGTACCCGTGCTGGTGAATGCGTATCTCGAGCAAGACGAGTCCAACTCAGATGCCTGCCACATCCATTTGGCTATCATTGAAGCCCGCAGTCGGCGATCGTATGAAGAAGAACTGCGCGTCGCAAAAAAACGCGCTGAAGAGGCGGAAGCGAAGGCCAGAAAGCTGACCAATGACCTTGAACGAAGGGTGGCGCTACGCACACAGGAGCGTGATCGTATATGGCGGGTTTCACAAGATATTTTTACCGTGCTCACGGAGCGTGGCAGCTTTGTGAGTGTCAGCCCAGCGTTTCAGCGCATTTTAGGGTGGAGCGAGGACTCCGCAAAGGCCTTGAGTTTAAAAGAGATTGCCCATTCCGATGACGTGGATGCGACTCAGCGTGCACTAGAGCAGCTATCGACGATGCAACCCGTTGAGCATCTCGAGGTTCGAAACTTGCACAGCGACGGCAGTTATCGTTGGGTCGCCTGGAAAATATTCCCATCGGATAAGGTACTCTACGGAGTGGGACGCGATATTACCGATGAGAAGAATAAAGCTGAAGCGCTTGCGAAAACGCAAGACGCCCTGCGACAGGCTCAAAAGCTGGAAGCCATCGGCAAGCTAACCGGTGGTGTCGCTCACGATTTCAATAATATTCTCCAAGTTATTTCAGGTAACCTCGAGCTGCTCCGAATGCATGGCGATGTGCACACTCACTCGAATACCTACCTCGAGTCGGCCATTTCAGCGGTGTCAAAAGGGGCAGACCTAGCGTCGCGTTTGCTTTCCTTTGCGCGTAAACAACCCTTAAAGCCCACACCGACGGATCTCGGTGCTCTACTGCGAGGCATTGATCAGCTGCTTCAGCGTACCCTCGGCGAAGCCGTTGATGTGAGCATTAAAATCAGTGATGACCTGTGGGTTACGTCGGTAGATCAAAATTTGATGGAAAATGTGATCTTAAACCTGGCAATCAATGCGCGTGATGCGATGTGCGGAGAAGGGCAGCTATCTATAGAGCTTGATAATACGGTTCTTGATGAAGCTTATACACGAGCCGTAGAGGGGTTGACACCTGGGCAATTTACGATGTTAACGGTAACCGATACCGGTGTGGGGATGCCCGAGCATGTCAAAAAACGCGTCTTCGAACCGTTTTTTACGACCAAACCTGAAGGCAGTGGCACGGGGCTTGGGCTGAGCATGGTCTATGGCTTTGTGAAACAAAGTGGAGGACACATCTCTATCTACAGCGAGGAGGGGAAGGGGACGAGCTTTCGCATCTATTTGCCACGTGTTCAAGCTGAAGCCGAGCGCCTATCCCGAGAAACACATGTACCCACGCGGGGCGGAACTGAACATATTCTGGTTGTCGAAGACAATGATAACGTGCGAGAAAGTGTCACAGCGATTTTGGCAAGTTTGGGATACCGCGTAAGCGAAGCGGAAAACGCGGTGAATGCACTCGCCATACTGAAAGACATGCAGCAAAAGGTGGATTTGTTGTTTACCGACGTAATCATGCCCGGCTCCCATTCTGGGCCACAATTAGCCGAAGAAGTGAAGCGGCTTTATCCTTCCATTTCTGTCTTATTCACTTCCGGTTATACCTTCAATGCGCTAAAAAATAACCAGACCATTAGCGACGAAGTGCCTCTGATTAGTAAGCCTTACACTCGCGACAGCCTCGCAAAGAAAATAAGAGAAGTGCTCGATGATAAAAGCCAAAATCTCCAGTCAATTTTTCCAGCTGATGGGGCTAGCAGCGCGCACTTAAAGCTGCTTGTTGTAGAAGACGATGTCGATTCACGCGAATCCCTAATCGAGATGCTGGAGCTATTTGGCCATCAAGCTAAATCCGCGATCAGTGCGGAACAGGCTTTGGAAATCTTAGAGGATGAGCAATTTAATATTCTTTTAACCGATGTCAGTTTGCCTGGGCAGTCTGGAGTTGAACTGGCTCAGCGTGCTCAGGAAATGGATTCTGACTTGGCTGTGGTTTTTGTATCGGGTCACGGAGCGGTTGAGGTGGAAGGCGTCGTTTACGAAGTTTTGGCAAAGCCGCTCGAGGTGGGCAAGCTAAAATCGTTGCTTTCGCAGTACACGCTTATTCGTACTTCTCCCTAACTCATGCCAATTGATAAAGGCTCTTCCATGCACCGATATTGTCGATTCCTTCCATTTCTCTCTATCTCGCTGCTCTTTATACTCTCCCCCGTCGTTTCTGCAAATGAAAAGGTGGAGCGATTTGATGCACTGCTCTCTAACTATTCTTACAGCCAACAGGTAGAAAAATTTGAGTTTGAGTCGCAGGGGCTTTCACTTCAAATGAGCTATATGTATTTAAACGCAAAAAAAGGAAACCCCACGGTGATGTTGCTCCATGGGAAGAACTTTGTTGCTGACTATTGGAGTGAAACAGCGGAATTTCTTGCAAATGAAGGTTATGCCGTTTTGATGCCTGACCAAGTTGGGTTCGGGAAGTCAAGCAAGCCTAGGCATTATCAGTTTTCTTTTTCTGCATTATCTCGGAATACTGCGGCACTCTTGGATGCTTTGGGTTTAGATGACGTGATTGTGGTCGGGCATTCCATGGGGGGGATGCTTGCGAGTCGATTTGCATTGGCATACCCCGAGCGGACTTCCGGCCTGGTTCTTGTTAATCCGATTGGACTGGAGAATTATACAAACCTAACAGAGTACAAGGATGTTCGGTTTTTCTATGAGATGGAGTTACACAAGACCAAAGAGAAAATCATCGAATATCAACGTAAAAATTATTACGCCGGACAGTGGAATGAGCGTTACGCCAGCCTCACCGATTTTATGGTGGGCCAAATTAATGGCCCAGACAAGCGCCTCATTGCATGGGTAAACGCATTGACATACGATATGATTTTTACGCAGCCTGTTGTCACCGAATTTTCACAGTTAAACACTAAAACGGTACTCATCATTGGCACAAGAGATCGGACCGCTCCGGGTAAGAACTGGAAGCGTGAGGGCGTTGAAGCTGAAATGGGGCGCTTTGATACGTTAGGTAAATCGGCAGTTCAAACCTTACCCAATGCTAAACTGATTGAAATTGACGGAGTGGGGCATTTACCTCATATAGAAAGTTTTAATCTTTTCTCAGAACATATTCTCAGCGCTTTTCACTATCTCGAGTCGAACGATGTGAGGTAATTAACAGACAAGGTCCTCTAACAGGTCGATCATCCAAGTTTTTAAGTTGCCGTGTTTCTTCAAGCTTAATTTCTGTATGGATGCTGTATGTTCAGAGTGAACGATTTTCCATTTCGCGTTACACAACTCGCTTTATGTATTTGCACCTCGCTTCCATTGTTGGGTTGTGGTGGATCAGAAGAGCGCGCAAAACTGATAGGCGACACGCCTCAGACTCCGTCTCCAGTTGCTAGCCCCTCCCCGACACCTGAGCCCACTGCCTCTGCGATACCGATACCCGTTGCCACGGATAGCCCAACGCCATCACCCGTGCCCTCAATAACGCCAGAACCAACGCCATCAGCGACTGCGAACCCAATACCTACGCCTTTACCAAGTACAGCACCCGAACCGTCACCGTCGCCCAGCCCTGATATTACACCTACGCCAGCACCCTCGCCCATAGATAACGTCCCACCGTTAAGCGTAATCGTACCCCTCTACGATGACTCGACAGAGCTTGAGCCCGACAATGTCTATGATAGCGGAGCGGCATTGGTGACACGCTTCTCCGATCGAGCCCGAGACAGGCACGCGAAAGAAAATCATTTTTCAGCCTACGACCACTTCCTGACCTTTTATTGGGAAGACCGCACCGCTGCAATTGAAATTCATGATTATGTGGCAAAGGGGGGAGATAAAATTGAAATGATCGTGCGCGCCGAGAGCAAACTGGATGATACCGCAGCCGAAAATCGGTGGTGGTACTTAGGTCGAAATACGCTGGCGGAGTACTGCGGAAATGGCGTAATGCAAACCACTGATAATGTCTATTACCATAAGTCGATGAATTTTAATTGCAGAGAAGGGCGCCCGATAGAGATTGGTGACAAACTGGAGTTTGAAATTAGTCAATTCCTCGATGAGGCGACGTTGGCACGGGGACGCGACAATTATTACGGTACCACGTATTTATACATCGTAGGTGAGGGGCTGGTGCCGTGGGATACGTATGATACGGGTCCGTATCAGCAAGGGGTCGAATATGTTGATGGTGTCCGGCAACGAGATTCAAAAAAGATTCCTGAATCAGCATGGCTTGGTGGGTTGACGACCATCCATGCTGAAGAATCGCATGAACCGGATAATCACTTTATGCAATTTGCAACCAATATGGGGTATGAAAATGGACAATCTTTCGTGCTTGGGCGCCGTCTCGTTCATTCTTCAATGGTGAGCGGCCAACACGACGAAAACGCTGAAAACGGCGTATTTGAGGAATTGGTTGGTCTTTCTGATGGCCCTTATATCAATGAAAGTTGCGCGCATTGTCATGAAAGGAACGGTGCAGCTGGTCATGTAGATATCTTGACTTCCCTCGACAAATGGGTGTTTAAAATAGGCGAAGCGGATGGTAGCCCGACACGCGATGCCGGCGGAGTATTACAGCCGAGCTTGGGTAACGGTTTTTCTTCTGAAGGCGACGTTGTCATTCACGAATATCAGTTCGTCGATGGCCTGAGTAAACCCATCTTTGTTTTTTCAGGTAATGAACCGGCCCAGTTCTCAGCGAGAATCGCTCCCCGGCTAGTCGGGATGGGGCTTATAGAGGCCATAGCCGAAGAGGATATACTGGCAAAAGAAGATCCTTATGATGAGAATAATGATGGGATCTCTGGTCGCGCCCATAGAGTTGTTGATGCCCAAACTGGAGACGTTCGATTAGGGCGTTTTGGTTGGAAAGCAGGGCAGCCGAGTGTTCGCTACCAGGTTGCATCGGCGTTGAATACCGATATGGGCGTAACAAATAGTATTTTCCCAGAACCTGACTGCGGGGTCGATCAACAAGACTGCGGGCAGGGCGGCCCTAGGTTTCCAGACGAGCACCTTGAGTCCCTAGTAAAATACATCAGCTTGCTTGGCGTTCGACCGCAACGCGATTACGACGACCCTGATGTAGTCAATGGTGAACAGCTATTCGATGATATAGGTTGTGCTGATTGCCATACAGACAACTATCGTACTTCCGAGTTTCACCCCTTTGCTGAGTTGCGATCACAAAATATTCGGCCTTTTTCAGATTTTTTGTTACACGACATGGGGCCGGGACTCGCGGATTCGCTAAGTGAAGGTGATGCGTCAGGTAGCGAATGGCGTACAACCCCCTTATGGGGATTGGGTCTTTCAGCTTGTGTGACTGGCGGGGTTGACGGTGACAAAGGTGACGTAGCATTTGGAACCGATACTATGGAATTTTGCACACCAGAACATGCCTACCTTCATGATGGGCGGGCCAGTTCCATCGATGAAGCTATCCGCTGGCACGGAGGTGAGAGCAGTGCAGCGGTACAGAAATATGAGGCGCTAGCTGATACGGATAAATCAAAGTTGTTACGTTTTTTGGAATCGCTCTAGTGGAACGCGATAGCGGCATCATTCAAGGGTGAAACTACGATGATCCCGGGGCGGTGATCACACATACCGCCAGTGCGTACAGTAGCAACACCAATACGCCTTCGAACCCAATGTTGCCAATGCCTCGGTGCTCCCTGCGCAGCAATCCTAGCAGCAATATTGCACTCATTAACAAGTTGATTCCTAATAAGAACAAGGCCTGAGGTCCTGCGGCATGATAAATAGAACCGTCGTGGTATGCGAAATCTGAAAAAGCCAAAAACAGAACATCAAAGCTGTTGCCCCCAATAATATCGCCCACCGCGAGTGTTAGCGCACCCATTCTTACTGCGTACAACACCGTGACTAATTCGGGCAATGATGTGGATACCGAGGTGAGCAATGCACCCACAACCGTCTGAGAGGCGCCCGTCATATCCACTATTCGAATGCCGCTTTCACCAATCCCGTAACCGGCAACGGTAATCACCGCCGCATAGCTGAAAAACTTTAGCCACAAATTTGACAAAGGACCTTCTAATGCCGGGAGCTCGCTTTCTGTTTTGGTGTGTTGCGTGCGCTCAGGAAACCAAAAAGGTTGTTCGCGGCAATGGTTAATCAATTTCAAACCAAAGCCATAACCTGCAATCAACACCACCGAAACCGGATGGACGCCCCACAAGTTCCAGTCGGGGCCAGACATTCCCACCAGCGCTAAGGAGAGTAGGGCAATTAACAGCGTGTTTTGTAGCAAATTTTCAAGCGAAGCTGCAGCGTGCTCAAGGTTCGCCTTTCGGTAAATAAGATCTGCAAATACGAGAAACGTGGTTTGCGCGGCAATACCACCGATCGCATTACTGACGGCGAGGTCGGCAAAACCTTGCCAGGCGGTATTAACTGAAGTAATGATGCCAGGCAAAGAGGTGGTGCCTCCGAGTAGGACTGCTCCGAACAACGCAGAGCCAATACCGGTGCGCTTACCGAGCGCATCCGCAATTCGTGTGATTTTAATGCCCGCAATCAAAATCGCTATGGTGCACACGCCGAATAGCGTGAAGACACCCGTTTGAGATTCGAGTAGGGCAGTCACTACAGTTCCTCGTCCACAAACACCACGTGACGAAAATAGTGCTGTGCTTCAAAAGAAGCGCCGAGCGCCCCTATTAGTAAACTCAATGTGGTTACCAATGCGGCGGTCTTCAAATAATGTGAAATATCAATAAACTCCGCATTGCTATTAGCCCATTGGCCAACTAATTCGGGAGAGTACAAAAGCGCACTGAAGGCAAGGCAGATGCTCATCAGCACGATCAACGAAGTGATCATTCCGAGCAGTACTATAATAAAGGCTGACACGTTCGAAATGACAGTTTGCTCAGTGATGTTTAGTGTCAACTTGTGCACAAAGAGGTTTTGCTTCGCGATGACAAAAACGGTTGTCGTGGCCAGAGCTCCAAATAAAATGCTCCCGAGCTTGGTCAAATCTTGAGTTGCGGCTAGGTGCCACGTCTCGGCGGTGATCATCAGTACGATCATCGTAGATAAAGCCGCGGCTGAAAGCCTTAATAACCTAAAGGGGAATTGCCAAGGTTTCGCATGCAACACGGCATCCAGAACCTCATGGCGATTGATCCATGCGGAGCGCGCATAGAATCGAAATTTTGAGAAATCTCTAGAGACGTTTGTTTCTTCCAATCGAGGATCGGCGACTAGGCTCAAATTATTTTGCATTGCGGATTTTTGGTCAGCATCTAGGTTTTGTGCGCACTCGAGTGAATTTGGCGTAACCGGGCTGCCCATGATATTACCGGGGTCTTTAGAGTTAGGCAGGCCGCTTAAATGCCCCAATGATCTTTGACACAGCACTACAAGCCTATTGGTCAGTACTTCAATTCGTTGCCGCTCCGACGTTGGCGTGTCATAGCCTTTCGGATCCAAGCGATTGGTGGAAATCACCGCTAAATCCAGGGCGCTCGATGTGGCAGCAAAGGCGAAGGGCTGGTAGCGCGAAATCAGGTCGGCCGAGGTGAATAGAAGCGCAAAATCCCAGCCTTCGGATTCACGCAAATTACTGCCGTCTCGAAGTAAGGCAGAGGGTTCTTGTCGAATGCTCAAAGGAACATCGTCACGCTGTAACAACCGAATCTGCCAATGGAAACTCGGAAAAAGTTTATACAACCACGCCTGCAGTCTTTCACGCGCAGTTTCGATAGCTTGCCTGTGCGAGGCCTCTAATCGGCCGATCATGATCAAACCAATTTCGACGAGTTCCAAATCCGTGTTCCTGGCCTGGGTAGACAAAGCGTGAATCCCTTTTTAGTTGTTAAGGTGACTGAAAGGAGGCGGCCACATTTTTGTAGCCGCAACATTGCGAATTTTGCAAAGACTGTACCAGCGATTTAAGAGGGGATTGGACGAAACTACGCTAATATGGGCACGCTAAGTGAGCTTCCCTTATGGTGTGCCCAATAAGTTCGTCGTAATCCTTGTAAGGTTTACAAGCGTTTATACGAAAATGAGTGAAGAGTACACGATTAGCCGAGCGTTGGTACGCGCCTCGAATACCAGTTGAGGGGCAGCGTTTCTTTTTGGAATTAAAAAGAGGGTATCGAGTCGTTCCAGAAGAGTAGCGTAGAGTACAGATTGCCAGTCATATTGAGTCAGTATATATTTAACATAATATATATTATGCGCATTTATGTTTGTTGAGTATGAGGTGTCAATACTGGCTTTTTGCACTTACCTTCCGGCGCCACTACCCAATGCGACCGAATGGCAAGAACACGTTTGGTAGTTTTCCCTAACTCAACGTACCGGCCTACCGCGTCAGATCAACGGAAGTCTCGTGCGTCAAAATTAAGGGATAGGATGCAGAAAGCACATAGGATTTGGGTGAATTGGACGCTACCTTCCTTTCAGCCAGTTCAACAACCAGCTCTTGTAGCGCTTGCATTTCGCTTTCATTTACATCACGCCCTAGGTACTTTTTCAGGCGCTGTTCTGAATTTAGGAGAGCCAGCTCCTGATCGCCAAAGGTCTCAAATAGGCTTGATCGAACGTAATATTCATACATTTGGTGCATTGATTCCATTTACAGTTCCTCTGAAATTAAGCGTATAAAATCTCCTGGTTCGTGTGATAAAGCTAGATTTATGCCAACCTTCAAAAGCCAAACAAATTCGCTGCAGGCTACGCCAAGCCCAGCGGGTGATTTACCGGGAAGTCCCCATGTTGCCCCCTAAAGGGACACTGAATATGCAGGCTCCTATATTTCCACACCATTTTAGTGAATCATCTGGCTGAAATCGGTGGCCGTTAAAACGGGCTGGCCAGTGTCATATCTACAAACCGACTTGAATTCTCTACGTACTCTGCATTCACTATGCATACTTGAGTGATCGCTCAAATATGTTTATAGTGGGCAACGCACGGCCTGGTGGCTGTGTGATCCGATGATTTCTTCCCTACTTTCGTTCGCAGGAGCATTTTTATGAATGACTTTGCATTGCACGATGAGAAAAGCGCACCTGAAGCCAGCAGACCACTACTGGAAAAGTCCATCAAAGATTTTGGTATGGTGCCGAATTTACACGCTGTGATGGCGGATTCGCCTGAGCTGCTTGAAGGCTACCAGAAGCTGCATCAATTGTTCCTGGCGTCCAGCTTTGATGCGGATGAGAAAACGGTGGTGTGGCAGACCATCAACGTCGAGCATGGCTGTCACTATTGCGTCCCGGCGCATACTGCCATCGCAAAGCAAATGGGGGTAAGTGACGAAATTAGCGAAGCGCTTCGCAACGAAAGCCCTCTTCCATCAGATAAACTTGAGGCATTGCGCCGTTTCACATTAGAAGTTGTTAGAACGCGTGGTAATCCGTCCGAAGATCAGGTTCTACGATTTTACGATGCCGGGTACAGTAAACAAAACGTACTGGAAGTCGTCCTTGGGCTTGCTCAAAAAGTCATGAGTAACTATACAAATCACCTCGCGGATACGCCGGTGGACGAACCTTTCAAGCGTTTTGATTGGAAAAAAGCGTAATATATTGGCGGCCACGAATACCGTGGTCGCTGTCTTTAAATACTTACTGGATAGCTTGTGTTTAAAATTTTAGGTCAATTTATTGTTTTCTCGTTATTGTCTTTGGGAGCGCTAGCCAAGGCAGGTACAGGTAGTTCAAATCCGACAAATGTGGGCCCTCTTCCAAAGCCCAAGGTGATCTTGTTTGATGTCAATGAGACCTTGCTGGATTTGGAATCGATGCGTGTGTCTGTTGGCGAGGCGCTGGGTGGACGTGATGAACTCCTGCCGCTGTGGTTCACGACTATGCTCCATAACTCGTTAGTAACGACAGTAACGGGTGATTACCAAGACTTCGGCACAATTGGTGTGGCGTCGTTAATGATGGTCGCTTCTAACAATGGTATTTCGCTGACTGAGGCCCAGGCACGCGAGGCCATCGTCCCTCCTTTGCTGAGCCTTCCTCCGCACAACGACGTGGTACCCGGCTTGACGGCATTGAAGCATCAGGGCTTTACGTTGATGAGCTTGACTAACTCATCCAATGCTGGCGTAAAAACACAATTCGAAAATGCAGGTATCGGTGGCTTTTTCTCAGCACGCTATAGCATTGAAGACATTAAGGTCTATAAGCCTGATTTACGTGCTTATCAATGGGTGGTGGACCAGCTTGGTCTAGAGCCAGAGTACGTCTTAATGGTGGCGGCGCACGGTTGGGATGTTGCTGGTGCCAAAGCGGCTGGATTACAGACAGCCTTTGTCTCTCGACCAGGAAAGGCTCTCTACCCCTTAGCCGCGAAGCCGGATTTTGTTGTTGCGGATATCCGAGCGCTGGCGGATACTTTGTCGGCTACCTACGAAGAAAAATAGAGGGGTTCAGCGAAACTCACCCCGACTGGACGATGATATGTGCAACATAAGATTAGCCGTTGTTTCAGATGCTCAAGAATTAGCTGAACTGGCTGAGTCTACCTTTCGGGATACCTTTTCTGAGCAAAACACAGCAGAAAATATGGATTTGCATTGTCAGTCCAGCTACAGAAAAGATATCCAGGAGCGAGAAATATCCAACCCGGACTACGTGACGCTCGTTGCTGAATCAGAGTGTCAATTAGTAGCTTACGCGCAACTGCGATGGGAAAAGCCTCCGAGTTGTGTCACGCAGAACGCTTCTGGCGAAGTTCAAAGATTGTATGTAAGGAAAGACTTTCATGGCAAAGGTTTAGCTCAGAAATTGATGTCGGAATGTCTTGAGAGGCTTGCGGCACGTGGTGCTGAGACGGCTTGGCTTGGAGTCTGGGAGAGTAATCCGCGTGCGATTGCATTCTATAAGAAGTTCGAGTTTCAAGAGGTTGGCGAGCATATCTTTCCTGTTGGCGATGACCCGCAAAGAGATATCATTTTGGCACGTAAAATCTAGGAAGTGGGTGAGGTCGTTTAGCCGCTCCGCACAGTCCTTCACACTTGTAGGTTAAGGTGATTAGTCGCTGTAGCACATGCTTGTATTTCCCCCCGTAATATTAACAGCACGGTTGTTTCTATCCCCTTCCCCGTTAAAGTCGCACCACGAATCTGCTTCCACGATGTACGCGCCCTCTTCGAGAGTGAGATTCGAGAGCGTAATATTGTGAGATGTCGAAAAGCGCCCGGATACGGTGTTGTCGTAATCATTGGATATGAGAATTTGGCCACCCGAAATGCTACCTGAATCTGCACCTAGGACCGTGTTATAAGCGTTCTGTAATAGAATGCTGTGATTGCGTTGGCCTGATAGCTCAATGTAATCAATGGTGAGCCCCCGCTCCCGGAAACCGAAAAAATACCGCGCCCTCCTCCCGTCGCGACAACACTTCCTACGTGCACATTGCCTGCAGGCCAGGCGCCTTCGATGTTCCCATTGTTATTGGCTACGCGAAAGGCCGCGTAACCCGTATTGACGTAAGCACACTCATTGCAATTTACGCTGTTTATCCGGGCATTCACGGTATCGTTCAACAGCACACCACAACTGCTCGTAAATTCAGCGGTGACATCACCCACAGTAAGGCCGTCTACACCAAAGGTCTCGAGTCCGTGGCCGCCTACGCCGGAGATGCTTAGCTCATCGATGACGATGTTTTGAACCCGATCGTGGCCGCCCTGGCTTGGATGATTGTCTATTCGGATGCCTTCCCATGCGTTTTCGGTCAATTGCATGGTGATCTTGCCAAGATGAATGTCGTTGCTTAGACGGAAAAACATACCATAGAAGGGCTATATTGATAGAGCACCCAAGCAGAACCGGCAATCAGAACGATGCCGTTGATCAGTGACCCCAATAGCGAGAGACGTTTATATCCGTATGAGAAGCTCTGGGATGCAGGCCTGTTTCCTAGTTTTGCTAGGACCCAGGCTAGACCAATCGATAAACTGTCACCCAGATCGTGAATAGCATCCGCCATGATCGCCGTACTGTTTGTCAATATCCCGCCAATAAACTCAACTATCGTGAAGCCTACATTAAGAAAAAATGCCCAACCGATTCGAGCGCTGTTGTCTTCATCATGTAAATGAGAATGCATGAGGCCTCCCTCGTCATGATTTCAAGTTATTTGAAAAGTGGCCCCGGTATAAGCCGGGACCGCGACTCAATAGACCAAGAGCTAAGCTACTTTTTCGTCTCGGCAATGTACCCACTGATACAAGATTGGCAGTACTAATAACGTCAGTATCGTTGACGAAATTATCCCGCCAATCACAACGGTAGCAAGCGGTCGTTGGACTTCAGCACCGGTACCGGTGTTCAGGGCCATCGGCATAAAACCAAGGCTGGCGACAAGAGCGGTCATCAATACCGGCCGAAGTCGAATCAGCGCTCCTTCAACGACCGACCTCGCCAAATCACCTGTTTCGTGCCACAAATCCCGCATAAACGCTACCATCACCAAGCCGTTTAAAACGGCCACACCGGACAAGGCGATAAAACCTACGCCAGCTGAAATTGACAGCGGCATATCCCTGAACCAAAGCGCCAACACACCGCCTGTCAATGCCAAGGGTACGCCGGTAAAGATGATCAGCGAGTCTTTTAGTGAGCCGAAGGCCATGACGAGTAATCCAATGATGATCAGGAGCGTTACCGGCACCACAATGGCCAAACGTTGGCTGGCCGATTCCATCTGTTCGAACGTTCCGCCGTAATCCAGCCAATAGCCACTGGGCAGATCCACCTGCTCTTTGACTTTAAGCTTTACCGCTTCGACAAAACTACCCAAATCCCGGTCGCGAACATTGGCAGTGACGACGACCCGGCGTTTGCCGTTTTCACGACTGATTTGCGCAGGCGCTGGTTTTAATTCCATGTCCGCCACTTCACTCAAGGGAACGAAGCCGCCATTGGGCAAGGGTATTGGGAGAAACGCTAGGCTATCGATATCGGTACGCAAGGTCTCGGGAAGCCGCACTACCAATTTGAACCGCCGGTCACCTTCATAAATCAAACCAGCTTCTTCACCGCCAATACCGGCCGCCACTAAATCTTGAAGATCATCAAGGTCCAAGCCATAGCGGGCCAAGGTCATACGCTTTGGAACCACGGAGAGCATGGGTAGGCCTGTGACCTGTTCAACGCGTGCATCCGCCGCACCTTCAATGCCTTCGAGTACCTCCAAAACTTCGTGCGCAGTTGCAACGAGTTGATCCAGGTCATCGCCAAACACTTTTATACCCAGATCCGTACGTACCCCGGATATCAGCTCGTTAAAACGCATCTGAATGGGCTGAGTAAATTCGTAGTTGTTGCCAGGTAACTGCCTGACGGCCGCTTCCATCGCAGCAACCAAATCGGCTTTTGGGCGATTCATATCTGGCCATTCATTACGGGGCTTTAGAATGACAAAATTATCCGCGACGCTAGGCGGCATGGGATCGGTCGCTACCTCGGGGGTACCAATTTTGGCGTAGACTTTGTCCACTTCGGGGAACTCTTTTAAACGCTGTTCGAGAATCTCTTGCATCTCAACGGATTGCTCTAACCCGGTGCCGGGAATACGAAGCGCGTGGAGCGCTATATCGCCTTCGTCCAGTTGCGGAATAAATTCCGATCCCAGTGTTGTGAGTAGCCATGCGCAGAACAGGACCAATGCCGATGCACCAGACACGACTAACCCACGAAACCTAAAAGCGGCTTCCAGCACCGGGCGATAAAAGGATTTACTCACGACAATAATGCGGCTTTCCTTCTCACTGATTTTGCCGCCCATAAACAGCGCGACAGCAGCGGGCACAAAGGTAAGCGACAGCACCATAGCCGACAGCAAGGCCATCACCACGGTGGCCGCCATCGGGTGAAACATTTTGCCTTCCACACCCGTGAGCGTAAAAATCGGGATATACACCACGGTGATGATGGCCACACCGAACAGGCTTGGCTGAATCACTTCACCGGTCGCAAGGTAAACCAGATGCAGGCGTTCGCGCAGTTCCAGCTGTTTGCCATTTTGTTGTTGGGATTCTGATAAACGTCGGATGCAGTTTTCTACAATGATGACCGCACCATCCACAATCAAGCCAAAATCCAGCGCCCCCAAGCTCATTAAATTGGCGGAGACCCCGGTACGCACCATTCCCGTTAAGGTCGCGAGCATGGACAGTGGAATCACGGCAGCAGTAATAAGTGCTGCGCGTATATTACCGAGCAGCAGAAAGAGCACCACGATCACCAGTAGAGCGCCTTCCAACAAGTTTTTTTGTACAGTGCCGATGGTCTTATCCACCAGCGTGGTTCTGTCGTAGACTGTCTCGACCTCGATTCCGTCGGGTAAAGATGCTCGAACTTCTTCCAGCTTTCGCGCCAAGTCCTGCGCCACGATGCGTGGATTTTCCCCGACCAGCATCATGGCCGTGCCCATGACGGTTTCATGACCATCACGTGTGGCCGCTCCCGTACGCAATTCCTTGCCGATGGCTACATCCGCCACATCCTTAACAGTAATGGGCGCACTACCGAGGAGCCCCACCACGACATTTTCAATTTCCGTGACCGTTGCCAATTGACCGGGCGAACGCACCAGTAACTGTTGCCCGTTGCGTTCAATGTATCCCGCACCGCGATTGTTATTATTGCGGCGAAGTGCATTGGCCACTTCATCGAGTGTTACACCCATTTCCAGCAAGCGCTGAGGATCTGGGAGTATGTGGTACTGCTTGTCGTAACCGCCGATGGTATTGATTTCCACCACACCGGGAACCTGGGCCAGTTGGGGCTTAATGATCCAGTCCTGAACCTCCCTCAGCGCCATGGCGTCGTAGAGCTCGCCATTTTCTTGCGCGGCCCCAGGTACCGCTTCGACGGTATAAACAAATATTTCGCCTAGGCCCGTGGCAATGGGTCCCATTTCCGGCTCCAGTCCCGGCGGTAACACACCTTTGATCGTCGATAATCGTTCGTCGATCAAGTTTCGGGCGTGGTAAATGTCCGTGCCTTCTTTAAATACCACGGTAACTTGCGAGAGCCCATAGCGTGATAATGAGCGTGTATAGTCCAGCGCAGGCAAGCCATAAAGCGCAGTCTCCACCGGGAATGTAATCCGCTGTTCTGCCTCCAAGGGTGAATAACCAGGTGCTTCGGTATTGATCTGCACCTGCACATTGGTGATGTCCGGCACGGCATCGATCGGTAAGTGTTGATAACTCCAGATCCCGATGCCGATCAACGCCAGCATCAGGCTCATGACGAGATAGCGCCTCTCGATGGAGAGGCGCACGATTGCATTAATCATGGTGGTCTCCCCTTAGTGGTCGTGTGAAGCGCCGGATTTTTCAATATCGGCTTTGATTAAGTAACTGTTTTCCACCACGTAGTGGTCACCAGCATTCAAACCATCCAAGACTTCTATCGAGCGACCGTCGCTGCGCCCCAGCTCCAAAGGGCGAATCTCATACGAGTCTCCCACCTTGATAAACGCCACCTTCCAGTCGCGAAAGTCTTGCAAAGCTCGCTTGTCGATAACCAGCGGGACCTTAATAATTTCTACGTCGATTTTGCCATTCACTAAATCCCCGGGTGCCATGTCGTCGTTTTCATTATTTAACGTCACCCGAGCGAATACATAGGGCTCCCCTCCTGACGGGGAAGTGATGTGTGTGATCTGGCCTTCGTGTATGTGAGTGTTATGCTCGATATGCACACTCTGGCCAGGCTTAACCTGTCCACGCTGACCGGGAAAAACTTTGAGTTCCGCCCAGAGCGTTTCGTTATTAATCAGTGTGAATAGTGGCGAATCGGTGGCAGTTTCACCCACATTGGCTAATCGCTCCTGAACAACACCGGCCATGGGGGCACGCAGTTCATAGCTTTGCAAACTTTCGTTGGATTCAATCACCGCTAGCACGTCGCTTTTGCTGACCCGATCACCCACATTCACGCGAACAGCCTTCACCACGCCGGGAAATCGTGCGCGAAGATATGTCTTTTGATCGGGTGGCGTCGTCAAGCGGCCATAGACCTGCAAGTGGCGTTCGATGCTGCCGGGACCGGCCACCTCGGTATCGATGCCCACTTTTTTTGCCATATCAGCAGCAATCTCGACGCGACCCTCATGAGATTCCCACTGCCATTGATGGCTTTTTCCTTCCAGCCGCAAATTCGCGGTGACATCAAAGGAATGGGGTTCGGTGACGACGCCATCGCCAAGCCAAAACGCCTCTTGCTTGTTGAAAGAAAAAACGTCCTGCTGGCCACCCAAACGACTCAGGGTGACGGTAAGTTGCGCGTTGTCGACGGGCTTTCCGTCATGGGTAATCCAAGCGCGATATTCAGGTGGAACCCCACGCTCGAAAATGGCCAGTTCAAGTTCAATATCGCCGTCGCGTAGCAACTTGCCACCGTTCGGGCCTTTTTGCTCTTCGTGTGTCTCTTCTTCATGATCGCCGTAACCGTGCGCATCTCCACCGGCACTTTGGGCGTTAAGCGCAAACCCCATTAAAGGAATCACCAAAACCCGCAACCATCGTTTTATTAAAGTTTTCATTTGTCTGTTCATATCATTGTCCTGAATTCGGTTTGCGCTGGGTTGAATGCTCTGCTTGATCAGGGGCGAGACGTTCAGAGGCCAAAGGTTGCGCCGTCAATTGTTCAATCAGCGCCTGGTTCAAGAGAGCCGTACTGGCAGCATCAATCGCGGCCATGCGTGCATCGAGCAAATCGCGCTGCGCTGTCACCCAATCCACGTAGCTATAGCGACCTCGCTCATAAGCCAATCGAGTTTGTTCAAGCGCTTTGTCCAGAGCAGGGAGAACTTCCGTCCGCATTTGATGAGCGGCCACAGCGTTGTGTTGGTAGGTTTGCCAAGCTTCAAACAAGCGGGCGCGAATGGCGAGCAACGTCGCCTCGCGTTGATAGCGAACCATCTCCCGTTCGGCGAGTGCTGACTGTACTTCGCCACCATTGCGACGCCCTGTGAATAAGGGTACGGAGAGGCCCGCGGTTAACGCGGAATCCCCCGTGTCTTCATAACGGCGTATACCCAAACTCCAGCGCACATTACTGGTAGATTGGCTGCGTGCTAGCGCAACTTCTGCATCGCGCACACGCTCTTCGCTCGCAAATACCTGAATGGCTGGGGAGACAGCCACTCGCTCATACAGCGTGTCAAAACTGGAAATCTCATCAAATTTGAAAAGGTTGCCGTTCATTTGATCGAAATCGGCGTGATCCGCTTTCCAGAGTGAGGCCAGAGCAAACTTGCGACTCGCCAACTCGGCGACCAGGGCGTCTTGTTGCATCTTCGCTTGTTTGAACAAGGCCTTTGCTCGCAAGCGCTCAGCTTCAGGTGCCGCACCGCGCTGTACCATGTCTGTCACCAGTTGATAGCTTTGCTCTGCCAGTTGAGCGGCGTCTTTTGCGACTTCAAGCTTTTCTTGAAGCGCCAGGGCAGCGATAAAGCCTTGCGTAACCCGTCCCAGTAAATCCAGCGATTTAGCCTGCCGCTCGGCTTGCACCAATGCGTATCGAGAGTCAGCGACAGCCACGCGTGAACTGCGCTTATCGCCCAACTCAATGACGGATGACAGAGAAAGTGTCAGCTCCGCGCTATCGACACCGGAGAAACCACCACTACCAGCGACGTTCTCGACCTCGACACCAAGCACATATTCGGGCCGAAGATCTGCGGTTCGGCGTAAGCCTTCAAGGGCTTCAAAACGCCTCTCGAACACTTCGAGCTCAGGATTGTTCGCCAACGCACGTTGGGTCGCGTCCGGCAGTGTCAGCGACGCTTGCGTGGCCGAAGCAGTGGATACAACGCACTGTGATGACGCTATCAGTAAAAAAGATAAAAAATAGGGAAGCTGATGGCTGTGCCAACGCTTCGTAAAAATGGATAACATGGTAAAAACCCTGTGTTAGTTAAACCAAGAAAAAGGTGAAACAAAATCTGACAGGATTAAACAATCGGAGGGCGATGAATGGAGTGGAGGTCAGTGGATCGAAAATGCTTTTCGTTTGACAATAAAAGCGCAGACATCGGCGCAATAAACACCAAGTTCTGGCTCGGATGCAACGAAAAATGAGTACCGTGCCCGTGACAATGGCAGCAGTGATCGCATATGTCTTCATTGAGGTCTGACGGGGCATTCAGGTCAGATGACATTGCATGAACTGCGTCAATGTTTACGACGACTTCGTGATGCTGTTTATCGTCGTCTGCACCGTGAATCACACCCGCCGCTTCGAAAGCGACGAATACAAATTGCAGAACGGCCAACATGAGCATGAGGCGTGCGGCAAAGCTTGTGCGGTGATTCGTTTTTAACATGAATTAATTAGTTATTTTCTTTATTTCAGATAAGAGCGTAGCACCCTCACGACTTGCTCTACATCTTCATCACGCTCTTCCGGGGTCACATCATGCGCGCCCAAATGCTCGCGAATGTGGCCTTCCAATACTTCCCCCATCAGCCCGTTGATAGCCCCTCGAACAGCGGCAATTTGTTGCAACACTTTACTACATTCACCATCCTGGGTGAGCAGCTTTTCTAGCCCTTCGGCCTGGCCTTTGATTCGACGCACGCGAGTGAGTAGTTTTTCACGTTGTTTGACGGTATGGGGCATTGAATGGTTCCGACGCTATTGTATACTGGGGTATAGTATATAGCACGCAAGACTGGGGAAGAACACGCCATGCAAGATGAAGCCACCAACCGTATCCATGATCATGATCGTGTTCGAGCCAAGCTTGTTGAACAGGATGCTCCCCTGAAACTGACAGGCCTTCAATGGTGGTGACCTTCGCTTCGCCTACAGCCATAACGGGGATCGAGCAAGACCGAACCGCGTTTCCATTCAAGTGAACCGTACACGCACCGCATTGGCCGATACCGCAACCAAACTTTGTACCTAAGAGTTGAAGCTCGTCGCGAAGCACCCACAAGAGTGGGGTATCGGCGTCCACGTCGAGTTCTTTTATTTCGTCGTTGATGCTTAATCTGTACTTGGGCATGGAAATCCCTCGCTCTACGTTCGTTTGTCTCGGTGTTATAAGGATTGTGGTCCGTGTGTATGTATCAATGAGAGGTCTTCTGGTGTATCGATATCCTGAATCACACCGATGTCATTGATCTCTATGAAATTAACGGCATCTCTGTGAGCGTCGAGGATCTGTTTACCTGCTACGTCGCCGCCTAGTTGACTTAACGCGGGCCAAAAATCGCGACCAAAAACCACAGGGTGACCGGGTTTGTCTAAGTACACTGGCCTGTGTATCGAATTGCTGCTTATATTCTTTAGAAGCGCGTCAACCGTTGTGGATTGTATGCTCGGCATGTCAGCCAGAAAGACAGCAGCGCTGAAAATCGTGTCAGGCAAACAGGCATGGAGCAAAAACCGAAATCCGTCCGCCAGACTACTGCCCTGCCCCTTTGCGGCCAGCTTCGTTCGAATACAGGGAGTGTTTGGTTCCAGGCCTAAGGCTTCGATGTCGTCGTCCTCGCGCAGCAGCACATAGAAATGACTAAATTGCCCCGCAATCTGATCAACACAGGTACGTACCAGAGTCTGTCCTGAGGGTAAGACCACACGCCGTTTATCCAGTTCACCATAGCGATGTGAATATCCCGCGGCGAGCACCAGGGCAACGCTGTGCTCACTACAGCGCATCACGGGCGATGCCTCGACGCACCCGCAATACATCGGCCACGACAGCCAGTGCAATTTCAGCCGGTGTTTTACTCCCTAGCGCTAGACCAATGGGCATATGAATGCGATCAATCTGAGTGGCTTGTAAACCGGCGACTCGCTGTAAACGTTCAGCTCGTGAAGCGGAAGTGGCATGCGAACCCATGGCACCGATGTAAAACGCGGGCGTGTCGACGGCTTCGATTAACGCGAGGTCGTCAATTTTGGGATCGTGCGTCAGCGCTACTATGGCGGTAGCCTCATGGCAATGGCCTTCGGTGGCGATGAAGCGGGACGGCAAAAGGACTTCGACGCGCGCCGTCGGGAAGTTCAGGTTTTCCAGTACCTCTTCACGCGGATCACAGACAATCACTTCAAAGCCCAGCGAAGAGGCAAATTCGGCACAATATTGTGAAACGGTTGAGGCGCCCGCGATAATGAGGCGAGCAGCGGGCCCTACACGAAGGTGAATTGCGTGAGGGTGACATTCCACCCTTGGGCCGATGCCCTCATCTTCCTCTAGGTGCGAGTCCCCCTCCTCATTAAGTGCGACGATGCGCAGACGGTTGTGCTTGCCCTTTAGCGCGTCCTCGAATTCAAGAAGCATACGCTCGGACTTCGTGTCAGCGGGTAGCTTTTCCACGAGTACTTCCAGCACGCCACCACAGGGAAGAGTGATGTGACCTGGGCTTTGGCCATCGCCACCACCGTAGCGAACGCGTTCAACGCGCTGTGTGAACTGGCCTTGTCTTACTCGCTCGAGAAAATCCTCTTCAACACAGCCCCCAGACAAAGAGCCTGCGAAGTGTCCATCTGATCGCGCCACCAGCAACGCGCCCGGCTCTCTGGGTGACGAACCGTAGGTGGATAGCACGGTGCACAACCAAACTGGTTCTCCCTGCTCGAGCCACTGCCTGGCTTGAGAAATAACTTGAAGGTCTAGGTGTTGCATTTGTTTCCCATGGTTCGACTTTACACCGCGGTATCGGCTGAATGTTTTGGCTTTAATATCACGTTACCGCGTATCGCTTCGATTTTTTGCATCCCCATTTTAAGGGCCCTTTAGTAATCGTTGATCGAGGAAGTTGTGCAGACGGCTCAACTAATTTTCTCGGTAGCTACCAATATCTTTGCTCGGCGAGGTGCCGAACATGCGGCTGTATTCTCGACTGAATTGAGACACACTGGCGTAGCCCACACTGTGGCAGGTAGAGCTGACATCCTGGGCGCGAGTCAGTAGCAAGTGTCGCGCTTCATAGAGGCGTAAGGTCTTTTGAAATTGCAGCGGCGTCATTTTAGTGACCGCTTTAAAATGGCTGTGAAACGAAGATGGGCTCATATTGACCCGTTCTGCGAGCGTTTCTACTTTGATCGTTTCGCGAAAGTGTTCTTTTATCCAACTAATCGCTTTGGCGACCTTGAAAGCATGAGAGTCGGACAGCCCAATTTGAGCGATGGCTGCGCCAGATGGGCTGCGTAAAAGGCGTATTAAAATTTCGTCAATCATCAATGGTGCGAGGAGTTCTGCGTTGTCCTGCTTGACGATCAATTCGAGCATGCGAATGGCTGCTTGCACGATGTTGCGATTGGCTTCCCCTAGATAAATTGCTTCGTTGTGTC